>NZ_NWTI01000016.1 GCF_002531575.1 Bradyrhizobium sp. Y36
CCCTGCGCGATGGTCGGACGGCTTATGCCGTGCTCTCCCGGGAGCCGAACTTTCCTTCTGGCCTCCCTCACCGTTCGAATTGACGATGCCGTCCACCCGGTCGGGCTCGCGCGCATCTTCGATCCGGCTTGACCGTAGCAACGACGGCCAGGACCACACGGTTTTGCCGTACGCACGGCCCGCCCTATCGCCGCAGTTTTCCCGGCCCTGTCGACGGAGCCGGAAACTTACACACGAGACGAAGCCTAGCAGCGTCGTTCGTCTGCACGCGGGGGTCGGGCTCACAGGGACTACCCGCCCTGCCCGTCCCATCTCGTGCCGACGCTGCCGCGTCCACCGCAAGCCCGGCTCGCAATTCGTGACGACGTACGATCGCCCCTCAAGGATGAGCCGGGATGGGCGACACATACGCCAAAACCGAATTTCGGTAAAGTGGAATATTTTTAGTGACATGGATTGACAGCGAGGCGACACAGGCGCGATCGCGCAGCCCGGATCGGCTCACGCAGCGCCGCATCCCGGCTGCAGGATCACGCAATCCGGCGCGGTGCTGCCGCAGCACGTCGTCTCGCAGCCGCTGACCAGGGAAGCAACTCTGGCCTCCAGCGCACGAAGCTCCGCGATCTTCTGCCTGATCGCGCCGAGATGCTTCTCGGCAAAACTCTTCGTGTCGCTGCAGGGCAGCCGCCGCTCGACTGATGCGAGGATGTCGCGCGTCTCGTCGATCGAGAAGTCGAGCGCGCGGCAATGCCTGATGAGGCTGAGCGCGTTGAGAGCCTCAACGCCATAGATGCGCTGGCCGCCCAGCCGCGCCGGCGGCGTCAGCAGACCGATGCTTTCGTAATAACGGATGGTGGGAACCGAGACGCCGGCGGCTTTGGCGAGGACGCCAATTCTCATGGAAGCTCTCACTTTTCGCTTGAACCTCAAGTGGCTTGAGGGCGTAGCGATCGTGTCCATGACGCACAAGCGCGAGGAGAATCACATGAGCGTTATCGGACCGTCCTGCAACCTGCCGTCCGAGACGGCGCCCGGATGCGGCTGCGCCGCCAAGGCCGCACCCGGTGGCGGCAAGGCCGCCGGCGCAGCACTCACGACCGCGGCGGTGGCTGCGGCCTGCACGGCATGCTGCGTGCTGCCCTTCACATTGCCTGCGGTCGTGCTGGCCAGTGCCGGGAGCGTGATCGCCGTGCTGGACCACGCGCATGGATTGTTGACGAAGCTGTCGATCGCCGTGGTGATCTGCTCCTGGGTCTGGATCGCGTGGCGATCGCGCAAGACCGGCGCGCGATTGCGATCGTCGGTGCTGGGCGTGATGTGCGCCGCGACCGTCCTGACGGCGACCGCCGCGCTGTGGCCGGTCATGGAGCCCGCCGTCTTCCACATGCTCGGAATTGCCAAGAAGCCAAAGCTGCCCGCGAGCTGATGGACAGCGTCACGATCTTCGGCCTGCTGTCGGTCAGCGCGATGCTGCTGTTCTACGCACTCGAGCCGCGCGGGCCGCATTACGTGCTGGCCTTCGCGGCGGCGTGCGCGCTCAGCGGAATCTACGGCTTGCTCCAGGGCGCCTGGCCGTTCGGCCTTGTCGAGACGGTCTGGACGCTGGTCGCGCTGCGGCGGTGGAGCAAGGTTCGGGCTTCAGTGCCGTAGCCCGGATGGAGCGCAGCGAAATCCGGGATCTTTGCCCCAAGCGGCAGGTGTCCCGGATTTCGCTGCGCTCCATCCGGGCTACAGGACCGGCTCAGGCCGACATCGCCCCCTTGCGGCCCAACGGGGCGAGCAGGCGGACGATCTCGCAGACGGCGACGAGGCCGGCGAGCCAGACGGCGCTGGTCAGGCCGATGCGGGTCACGATCGCGGCGGTGAAGGCGCCCTCGCCGCCAAGGAACGGCGTCGCGGCGAGCAGCGCGAGCTCGTAGATCCCGTAGGCGACGACGAGCGTGATCGCGAGCGCCAGCGGCGTGCGCCCCCGCGGCAGCAGGCCGAGCACCGTCGACGAGGCCGCGGTCGCCAGAAGCGCAGCTGCGCCGATGACGAAGCCCCAGGCGATGGTGCCGGCGTCGACGGGATAATGCAGCATGCCGAAACCAATGGTCTGGTTCACGAGCCAGGCGCCGGTGACGACGAGCAATGCCGGGCGGAGCCGCAGCATCGCCGCGGCCACCACGGCGAAGGCCGCAAACGGCGTGGCGCAGGCGAAAGCGAAGCTCGCGAGTGCGCATGATGCCGTCAGCAGCGCAAAGCCGAACATCGGCGCAAGGCGCGGCGCGACCGGGTGGAGGTGGAAACGGTGGTCGTCAGACGGCAGGATACCGAGCGCCATGAAAGATCTCCTTGTTTTCGAACTCTAATCCAATTGCGGGTTTGTGACAGCCCAGCGACGTCAGAACGTTGCGCCGGCCTTGAGCAGATAGCTGCGGCCAGGCAGCGGATAGGCGCTGAAGCGGCCGTCGGTGAAGGTGCTCGCGATGGCATAGTCGTAGTACAGCGCGTTCAGCACATTGTTGACGCTGAGGGACCAGAAGTAGCGCTCGACCTGGCCGCTGAGCTTGAGGTCGATCGTGCCGTTGGCGGGGATCGGCTTCTGGGTGCCTCCCTGGTCGTTGTCCATGCGCCGTTCGCTCCAGAAGCGCGCGGTGGCATCGAGCACCAGATAGTTCTGCCAGATATTCCAGGTGAGCCCGGCGCTTGCCGTGTAGCGCGAGACCAGCGGCACGTCGTTGCCGGCCCAGATGCCGTCGCGGAAGACCGCGCGTGTATAGGCCACGCCCGAGCGCAGCACCAGGGCGTCGTTGACGCGATAGGACAGGCTGGTCTCCGAGCCGTAGCGCCGGGTCGGATCGAGATTGGTGTTGTAGAACAGGACCGGATTGAAATGGACCTCGTTGGTGAGGTCCATCAGATAGAGACTGCTCTGCAGCTGCAGACCGCCGCCCTTGATGCGCAGACCGCTCTCCACATCCCAGGAGGTCTGGGTCTTGAGCTGGAAGGTTTGCGGGATCGATGCGAAGGTCAGGGGATCGAAGGAAGGCCCCGAGGACAACCGCTCGTCGACGTTGGGCGTGCGGAAGGCGCGCGCGGCGCGACCGAACAGCGAGACCACGTCATTGAGGCGATGCTCGGCGCCGAGATGCAGCGCGTATTGGGTTTCGTTGCTCGTCAGCGGCAGCGCGCCGATATCGGCGTTGAACGGCGCGGCCGGATCGAAATTGTCGCGTGCCGCGAGACTGACGTTCTGCACCCGCGCGCCATAGGAGATGTCGGTCGTCGGCGCCACGCCCAATGTGTGCTGAAAATAGCCTGCGACCGTCTGCTGCCTGAGGTCGTAATTGTGCCAGGGGGAAAGCCCCTGCCCGGCGCCGCGGTTCTGCTGAAAGCTGGCATCGTAATAGTCGATGCCGGTCAGGAGTTGCGAGGGCATGCCGAGCAAGAGGCTCTTCACGCTGAGCCGCGGCGTGATCGACCACGTCGTCAGATGGGAATCGACATAGGTCGAGGTGAAGAAGGCCGGCACCGGCATCGGGCTGGAGAAGAACGCGCTCTGCTGCTTCTTGTCGCGCACGCCGCCGTCGACGATGAGGTCGACGCCGTTGACCAGGGTCTTGGTGAAGCCCGCGGTTGCGCCATAACCCTGCTGGTGGGCATAGTTGAACGGCGTGCCGGTGCCTCGCCGATTGCTCGTGAGCTCGTCGAGACCGATGGAGGGATCGACGGTACGGCCGCCAGGCAGTCGCAGCTCCTGATTGTCGCCTGTGACGGTGAGAAACGCGGTCAGGCCCGGCGTGGTGTAGTTGAGATTGCCGACGCCATTGTGCTGGGAATAGCGATTGTTGTCGCGATAGCCGTCGGTGCTGACGGCATTGCCGTAGAACGAGGTCGACCACGGACCTGAATTGAGCGAGGTCGAGACGTTGCCGAGCCTGGTGTTGAACGAGCCGAAGCCGGCCTCGATGCGCGCGGTCACGGGCGGCCCGCCGACGCCGTTCCGGGTGACGATGTTGATCACGCCGCCGACCGCGTTGTCGCCGTACAGCACCGCGCCGGAATTGCCGCGCGTGATCTCGATCCGCTCGATGGAATTGAGCGGGATGGTGGAGAGGTCCACCTGCGCCATGTCGACGTCGTTCAGCCGCCGGCCGTTGACCAGCACCAGCGTGTTGGCGGTGGCAAAAGCGCCGAAGCCGCGCAAATCCACACCGGTCTTGGCGCCGATCTGGCCGCCATAGAACGTCGTGATCTGGGCTCCCGGCGTCTGCGCCGCGATGATCTCGGCAAGCGTCTGCGACGGCGAATGCGCGATATCGGCGGCGGTGATGACGGTCGTGGCGGCGCCGACGATGCCGCCATCGCCGGCGACAGAACCGGATCCGGACGAGCCGGCACGACGTCCTGCCGGCCTGACGGTCGCGGCTCCCGGCGGCCGCGCCGCATCGCCGTTTCCGGTCACCCTCGCCCGCGTGCGGCTCTGATCGGCCGGCTGGTTCACCTCGACCGGCGGCAATTGCTCGGCAAGGGCCTGCTGGGCGTAGGCGGCAGACAGGTTGAGCGAATGGAGGGAGACAGACGCGAACAGGCCGGCGCTGAGGCGCCAGGCGGCAGAGATGGGACGGGACACGGTTAAGGCCTCGGTATGACGTCAGTGGCACGTCACAGCGAACGAGGTTTCACGGCAGAGCGATGGATTGCTCCGGTGAAGCCAATGTCTGTACTCCCCGACCGACATCGTCGCGTGTGACCACGGCTGACGGCAGGTCTCCTGGCTCGCGGGTCGTGACCTCTACGTCGCCTTCCCAGGACCGAGATTCCCAGTGGCATGAGACGAAAGATTCACCGCTTACAGTTGCGGGGGCAGCCGTGGCATTGAGATAGGCCCCGATTGGGATATCCCGCACCACATTCCCTTTTGATCTCCGTGAGGAGAACCGTCGCCGATCATTTAGGGGCCAACGCACCGGCGAGTCAATCGAGCGGTCAGGCCAAGGAACAGCTCTGGTCGGACGGAAGCCCGCCGAGGGATGCATTTTGATTCCGCTCCGCGTGGGCCGACAGGGCCTGGCACAGCGCCGTCTCGAGATCCTGCTGCTGAAACGGCTTCTGCAGGATCGGAACGTGGCGGAAGTCCGCGAGCAGGCTCGCCGGGCCGTAACCGGTGGCGAACACGTAAGGGATGCCGCGCCCGGCGATGCAGCGCGCGACCTCGAAGGTCTGCCGCCCGTTGAGATTGACGTCGAGAACGGCAACGTCATACGAGAGCGCCGCCGCCTTCTCGAGCGCGTCATCGACGCGCGAGGCGATGCCCGCGACCTCGCAGCCGGCATCGACGAGGGAATCCTCGAGCAGCATCATCACCAGCGCCTCGTCTTCGACGACGAAGACCCGCTGACCCGCCAGATGGTTTTCAGGTTTCATGTGCTTCTCCCGGCATCAACGGTTGCAAGATCGAATCCGCCCAGACTGGCGCGGATTTCATGGAGCGGCGCGCGAATGACGCAAACGACGCCTCCCGGCGCGAAGCGCAGATCGACGTGAGCACCGCCGAATTCATGGGGCAGGCCTTGCTGGATCAGCCGCGTGCCGAAACCGCGGCGCGACGGCGGGATCACGGGGGGACCATCGCGCTCGGTCCAGCACAGCTCGAACTGGTCGTCGACCGTCCAGGCGAGATCGACGGCGCCCGCGCCGTTCGACAGCGCGCCGTGCTTGACGGCGTTGGTCGCGAGCTCGTGCAGCGCCATCGAGATGGCGAGCGCAGCCGATGGCCGCATGCGCAGATCCGGCCCGCCGATCGTGAGCCGCGTACTCTCCGGCCCGGCATGCGCGGCCAGGGCGTCCGACACGACCTCCCGGAGCTCCGCCGATTCCCAGTTTTCCCTGACCAGCACGTCGTGCGCCTTGGACAAGGCGATCAAGCGCGCGTCGAACGCCTTGCGTCCGTCGGCCAGGCTGGTCGCGTTGCGCAGGGTCTGCAGCGCGAAGGACTGTACGGTGGTCAGCGTGTTCTTGACGCGGTGATTGAGCTCGTTGACCAGGAGCTCGCGATGGCGCTCCTGCCGCTTGCGCTCGGTGATGTCGATGGCGGCGCAGACCGCGCCCTGGAACACACCGGCGGCGTCGACGATCGGAGAGGCCTCGAAGATCGCGGTGACCGAGGAGCCGTCGTCGAAGCAGAGCTCGAGCTCCTCCGCGGCGACCTCCTCGCCCCGGGCGGCGCGATGCAGCGGCAGCTCGGCCACGTCGACTTCGTGGCGATCGCGCAGCACGCGACAGGTAGGACGCTCCCCCTCGGGTCCCGACAGCGACATGTTGCCATCCGACCTGACCCGCAGCAGTCGCGCGCCATAGGCGTTGCCGAACACGTGCTTCGCCTCGCGGTCATAGGTGAACCAGACCGCGGTCGGCACGGTGCCGACGACGGCTTCCAGCCGCGCCGCCTGGCGGCGCTGGATCTCCTCGGCATCCCGGCGAATCCGCGCCAGCTGCAGATTGGCGCGCACCCGCGCCAGCAATTCGCGCGCCGAGAACGGCTTGTTGACATAGTCGTCTGCGCCGGCTTCCAGACCCTCGACGCGCGCCTCCTCGCCGGCGCGCGCCGACAGCAGTATCACCGGCGATCCGCGCAAACGCTCGTCGCTGCGTAACGCGCCGAGCAGCCCGATGCCGTCGAGGCGAGGCATCATCACGTCGGACAGGATGAGGTCGGGACGACGAAGCCTGGCGGCCTCCAATGCGCCCTGCCCGTCGGCGAAGGATTCGACCCTGTAGCCCTGGGCTTCGAGCAGACGCGTGACGTAGTCGCGCAGGTCGGCGTTGTCGTCGGCGAGGATGATGCGCTCGCCGCCGCCACGCGTCGAGGCGTCCGGCGTGTCGCTCGGCCCTTCGAGAGCGACCTCGTCGCGAAGATCGGTGGTGCCCGCCTGCTGCGGCAACCAGCGCAGCGCCTCCTGCACATAGGCCTCGGCGCCGCTTCCAGCCGGCAGCTCCGTCGAAACGCGGTCGGCAACCCGTTCCGCCGGCAGATGCGCCAGTCCGAACGGGATCGTGACGGTGAAGACACTGCCGCGGCCGAACTCGCTTTCGACGGCGATGGTGCCGCCGTGCTGCTTGATCAGCTCGTGCACCAGCGCAAGCCCGATGCCGCTGCCCTCGAACGTGCGTCCCTTGGCGCCCTCGATGCGGTGAAAGCGCTCGAACACGTGTGGCAATTCGTCGGCGGGAATGCCGGTGCCGGTGTCGCGCACGCGCAGCTCGGCGAACTTGCCGTCGGCGCTGGCGCCCATCTCGACCGCGATCTCGCCTTCGAAGGTGAACTTGAAGGCATTGGAGATCAGGTTGAGGACGATCTTCTCCCACATCTCGCGATCGACATGGACGTCGTGCGGCAGCGCCGGACAGGCAATGCTCAATCGCAATCCGGCCCGGTCGGTTGCCGAGCGGAAGTTCGAGGCGAGCTCGGCGGTGAAGCCGGCCAGATCGGTCGGAACGAAGCTCGCCCGCACCCGCCCCGCCTCGATGCGGGAGAAGTCCAGCAGGCTGTTCACCAGCCGCAACAGGCGGAGCGAATTGCGATGCGCAATGTCGAGCCGCTCGCGCTGCACGTCAGGCAGCGCCGCCTGCGAGGAGTCGTTGAGCGCGTCTTCGATCGGTCCCAGCATCAGCGTCAGCGGCGTACGGAACTCGTGGCTGATGTTGGAGAAGAATGTCGTCTTGGCACGGTCGATCTCCGCCAGCGCCTCGGCGCGGCGGCGCTCCTCCTCATAGGCCTGCGCATTGGCGAGGCTGGCGCCGATCTCGCCGGCCGCAAGCTCGAGAAAATTGCGATAGTCGTCGTCGAACAGCCGAAACGGGTTGAGACCGGCAACCAGCACGCCCTTGCGCGCCGTCTCGCCCCGGGCCGGAATGGGGATCACCGCCGCCTGACGCGGCGCCACGTCCCACGCGCCGCGTGGACATTCGGCGCCGAAGCGCGCGGCGAGATGCGAGACCACCTGCGGCTTCTGTTCGCGAATGACCTCGGCCAGCGGCCAGAGCGCGGGCCCCTCCAGCGGTAGGCGCGCCAGCGCGGCGGGATGGTCGCCATCAAAGCCCGTCGTGCCGACGAGAGCGATATCGCGTCCGTCGGGCTCGACCAGATAGATCAGCGCGAACGGCAGGTCGCGCGCGTCGGTCGCGAGTGCGAGGCTGGCGCGACGGCAGGCGTCCCCGAGGGCTCGCGTGTCGGCGGTCGTGGCCGCGAGCTCGCGCAACAGCCCAAGCTGGCGGTCGCCGACGACGCGGCGCGTATCGTCGGTGTTGGCGCAGATGATGCCGCCGGCGAACCCCTCGTCGTCGGGGATCGGGCTGTAGGAGAAGGTGTAATAGGTCTCCTCGGGATAGCCGCTGCGCTCCATGATCAGGAGCTGCTCCTCGACATAGGTGCCCTCGTCGCCTCCCATCGCGGTCGCGAGCATCGGGCCGATGTCGGGCCAGATCTCGCGCCAGACTTCCGCGGTCGGCCGACCGAGCGCCCAAGGGTGCTTGCCGCCGATGATCGACTTGTAGGCGTCGTTATAGAGATAGATCAGTTCACGCCCCCAGCCGATCCAGATCGGCTGGCGCGAGGTCAGCATGATGCGGACGGCGGTCTTGAGACTGCGCGGCCATGTGTGCGGCTGGCCGAGCGGCGTGCTGGTCCAGTCATGGGTGCGCATGCGTGCACCCATCTCTCCACCGCCTGACAGGAAATCCGCGGGAGCCCTCGCCGTGGTTCGCTCGACAGCGCTGTTCACATCAGGCTCCGACACGCGCGGGGCGCGCACGCAATTGTCACTGGGCGGAAGGCCTTTCCGAACCGGTCTTGATCACCGCCCTTTCGCCGGCATCGACGAGCTGGCCGATGCCAGTGCGTCCCGCGAGCGCGCAGCGGATGATGCTTTCAGCGACCGACCGGCGGAAACCGTGATCTTCACCCGCGGGACGATTGCGGCAGATCCGGTCCAGCGCCAGCTTCATGTTGATCCGCGTCCGCGTGTCGAAATGCTCGCCGATCATGGGTCGGGCCCCTCACGTGAATATCCCGGCACAAACGCCCGAAGGGCGACCAAGTTCCATGCGGGGAAACCGAACGAGCCGGGTCATGCTCAGGTCCGCCCCCGGACCCTCTGCGCCTGGGCCCAGGCGACGGCGACGTCACTCGGCGGAACGTCGACGCGCTTGATCGGGGTCAGCTCACCGGAGGCCGAGACGATCGCGGTCTCCTCGCGGCGGCAGCGCGTGCAGACGAAGCGGACCTCGTGCGGGGACGCCGACCAGTTCGACCGCTTCACGTTGGCCGCCATCGGCCAGGCATCGCAATGCGAGCACGACACCAGAAACCGACCCGGATCGAGCATACCCATTTCCATCGGACTCCGCGTCCTGCCGCCTGCTTCAATGATTCATCCAAGTGAATCGTTCCGGTGCCCCGGCACCGCCGGTTCCGATCCCTGCGAGGCGCACGGCGCTGTGCTCAGCGCGCGCCCTTGAGGGTGCAGGAGGTGCTGCAGGTGACCGTGGTGCCGCGATCGCAGGATTTGCAGGCGTTGACGCACTGGTTCAAGTCGCGGGGATTGTAGCCGTAGTTCCGCATCGGACAGGCCGGCGTCGTCGAGCCGGTGATGTCCTGCTCCTGATCGCAGGCCGCGGTCATGAGCGCGATGATGATCACGACGACGAGGCGCATGGGATTGCCCTGTCAGGCTTGGCAGTGACTCTCGCGAGGCGCGCTGCATTGCAGCGAACCCCGGCCTTCCCACCACAGGCTTCGCCGATCAGCGACGCCCGCGTGCCAACAGGATGCGCGCCAAATCTTAAGAACGGATTGCAGCCGGCGTCAGGCCGCGGACTCGATCGGCGTCAGGCCGCGGCCCTGGTCGCGATCGCCTGCCGCATGTCCACCGCCAACTGACGGTACTGCTCCGAAAGCTTCAGATAGAACTCGCGCTTGGTGCTCTCGATGGCGAGCTTGGCGATCAGCTCGCATTCGGCGGTGAGCGTCTCGAACCGTTCCAGCCTGTCCTGAAGTTCTGGCATCGGCGTGTCCCCATCAAACGCCTCAAGGACAACCAGCCTAAGCCCGGGAAATAGGTCACGGCGAACATCGTTATCGAGTAGAATCAATTATTCCCGGACGGCAGCCTATTTGCTGTCGAACCGCCATGCGCCGTCCCATCCCGCGTCCGGCGGGCTTGCCTCGAACTGCGCGATGCGGCCGAGCATCGTGCGCGAGGGGCCGTCGCCCGGAACGGCTTCGAGCGCCGCGCTGAAGCCGGCGCGCGCCGCATCGAAGCGCCGGGCGCGATAGGCGGCGAGCGCCTCGGCGTAGCGTGCGCGCAAGGTGTCCTGCGCATCGGTGAGCATGCCCGCCCTTGCCATGACCTCGAAGATCCCCTGCGTCGCGCTCTGGCCCGCGACCGCCAGCCGATCGATCTCGCGCAGCTCGAGCCGCGATCCGATCGACTCGGCCGTCGCCTGCGAGATCAGGATGCGGGTGCCGTAGACCTTGTTGACCGCCTCGAGCCGCGAGGCGAGGTTCACCGCATCGCCCATCACGGTGAAGCTCATCATCAGCTCGGAGCCGATGCTGCCGGTCAGGACTTCTCCCGTGGCGATGCCGATCCGCAAATCGCACGGCGCCGGCATGGCGCGGATGCCGAGCAGGTCGGGCAGCTGGCGCTGCAGCGCGGGCACCTGGTCGGCCATCTCGGTCGCCGCGATGCCGGCAAGGAGCGCCTGCTCGTCCTCCTCGACGAAGGGCGGGCCCCAATAGGACATGATGGCATCGCCGATATACTTGTCGATGATGCCGCGATTGTTCCTGATGGGCGCGGACATGACCGTGAAGTAGTGGTTCATCACCCTGACGAGGCCGCGCGGCGTCATGCCCTCGCTCATCGAGGTGAAGCCGCTCATGTCGCAGAACATGATGGTCATGACCCGGCGCTCGCCGTCGATCGCGACCTCCGGCCGGTCGATCAGCCCCTGCACCACCTTGGGATCGATGTAGCGGCCGAAGGTCTCGCGGATGCGCTCATTGTGCCTGAGCTGCTCGGTCATACGGTTGAAGGCCGCGGCGAGCTCGCCGATCTCGTCCTGGGTGGAGACGGTGATGGTCTTGTCGAAGCGGCCCGCCTCGACCTCGCGCGTGCCGGCGAGCAGCAGCCGCACCGGGCGCGTGATGCCGCTGGACACCAGCAGCGCAAAGGCAAAGCCGACGATGGCCGCGAGCAACGTCACGACACCGGAAACGACGATGGCCTGATGCTGGCGGCTGATCACCTGCGACGTCGAGAAGAAGACCTGGGTCAGCATGTCGGCGCGGATCGCATCGACCTTTCGGTTGAACGCATCGCGCAGGGCGTCGAGCTGTTCCAGCGTGACGCGGGCCTCGGTCATGTCCTTGGCCTCGACCTGCTTGACCAGTTTGGCGTTACCTTCGTCCAGATTGCGGCGCAGCTCGGTGACGGCGCTTTCGATGCGGACGTCGAGCCGGGCCAGCGCGGCATTGTCGGAATAGGTCCTGGGATCGTCGATGATCGCGTTGATGAGCTTGCGCGCGGCCTCGGCCTCCTCCTCGAACTTGCGGTCCAGGGCCTCGAAGTCGCGAAGCCGCGCCGCATAGGCCTCCTCGTCCGACGACGCGCCCATCCGGGTCATGACCATCCGCCGCAGCGCCAACGCCCGCTCCAGCGAGCGGATATTGGCGCGGGCCAGATGGCTATAGGCCGGGATGTAGCGGTTGGTCAGCTCGTCCAGGAGGACGCCGACCTGGCTGGACATCACCATCGACAGGATCGAGGTGACCAGCATCAGGACGATCAATCCGAGGGCGATGCCGACGATCTTGCGCCGGATCGACTGGTTGAAAATCGGCATGGGTGCGGGGCAAAGGCTGGAAGGACGGAGTGCGGGAACTGCATACACCGGATGGGCGGCGGGAACACGCGCAATCTGGTTCCTCCTGACGCCCGGAACCGGCCCGGCCGTCGTGCGGGTCCAGATCGTTAACGAAGGTTAAGCGGACTGCCCTTTGCGGCAGTCCCGAAGTTCCGCCATTGCATCCGTATTTTGCCGCATTGTTGCGACAGCGTCAGGAATGCGAAACGGTGCCGTGGCATCGTCGATGCCTTGATTCTCAAGCCGCATGTCGTCGCGGACCTTGGTTTGTAGTGGTTTCGCAGGGGGACCATGGAATGAACCAGTGCCTACGCTCGCTCGCGTGTGTCGTTGCCGTGGCCGCATTGGCCCTCATTCCCACCGAGCTGGCAGCGAAGAGCAGTCACAAATCGTCCGCGCCGAAGAAGTCGCACGAGGCGAAAGCCGGCAAGCTGCGTCACGCCGCCGCCGGCAAGGCGCGCCATGTCAAGCAAGCAAATGGCAAGCATGCCGAGGCCAAGCGCAAGTCGAAGACGCAAGGCGACGAGCCCGCGGACACGCCGGCAGCGCCGGCGCTCACCGGCGACCTTGCCGTGCTGAAGGACGCGATCGATCTCGCACGCAAGGGCAAGACGGAGGACGCAAGCGCCGCGCGCGACCGCATTGCCGACCCCGCCGGGCAGAAGCTCGCCGACTGGTTCATGCTGCGCCATTCCGAGAGCACGGCGAATTTCAAGCGCTACGCCGCCTTTCTCGCCGCCAATCCGGACTGGCCGAGCCGCACCTTGCTCCGCCGCCGCGCCGAGGCGCGGCTGTGGCAGGAGAAGAGCGACGCCGCCACCGTGCACAAATTCACCATGGACCGCCCGATCAGCGCCAAGGGCAAGTTCGCGCTCGCCCGTGTGCTGCTGGCTGAGGGCGATGCCGACCGGGCCGCGCGCCTCGTGCGCGAGGCCTGGCGCACGGACGAATTGTCTGAGCGCAGCGAGGAGGATTCCTACGAAGCGTTCCGCGATCTCTTGACCGCCGACGATCATCGCGCCCGCATGGACAGGCGGCTCGGCGCCAAGGACTACGGGGCTGCGCGGCGCGCTGCGAAACGGCTCGGCGAGGATGAGCTTGCGATCGTCAAGGCCTGCGCCGCCGTGACCGGCAAGGCGACCAAGGCCAAGGACTATCTCGACGACGTCGCCACGGATGCCCGCCGCGATCTCGGCTATGTGCTATGCCGCGCGCAGTGGCATCTCCAGAACGACCGCATCGATGATGCCGCCACGGTGATCCTGGCCGCTGCCCCCGAGACCATGGCCGCACAGGACACCGACGCCTGGTGGCGCGAGCGGCGCCTGCTGGCGCGCAAGCTGCTCGACCAGGGCAAGTCCAGAACCGCCTATGACGTGGTGCGCACTGCCGCGGTGCCCGAGAAGGAAGTCTATCGGGTCGACTACCACTTCATGTGCGGCTGGATCGCGCTGCGCTATCTCGACGATCCCAAGGCGGCGATGGTGCACTTCGCCGCCATCGACGAAGGCTCGGCCAATCCGATCGCGCTGTCGCGCGCGCATTACTGGCGCGGCCGGGCCGCCGAGGCCATGGGCGCGATGGCCGATGCGCGCATGAGCTACCGGGCGGCCTCGCGCTATCCGACCGCCTATTACGGCCAGCTGGCGCGTGCAAGGCTCGGCCTCGACCGTATCGAGCTGCGTCCGCCCTCGCCCGTGCTGGCCGCCGCCGAAACGCCGCCCGCGGACGAGCGGGTGCGTGCCGCCGACATGCTCTACGGCATCGGCGAGCGCGACACGGTGTTTTATTACGCCGAGGATTTCGCCAAGGAGAGCACCGACGTCGCCGCCCTCGAAGCGCTCGGCGAGCTCGCCGGGCAGCGCAACGACGCGCGCGTGATGCTGGAGGTCGGCAAGTCGGCGCTGGCGCGCGGGCTCGCGCTCGACCATTACGCCTTCCCGACCATCGGCATTCCCGAGCACAAGCAGGTCGCCCCCGCGATCGAGACCAGCGTGATCTATTCGGTGGCACGCACCGAAAGCTCGTTCGACCAGCGCGACAAGTCGCCCGCCAACGCCGTCGGCCTGATGCAAGTGACGCCGGAAGCCGGACGCGACACCGCCAAACGGTTCGGCCTGACTTACGATTGGGACAAGATGGTCTCCGATCCCGTCTACAACACGCAGATGGGCGCGGCCGAGCTCAGCGCGCTGCTGTCCGAATATCGCGGCAACCAGATCATGACCTTCGCCGGCTACAATGCCGGCCGCGGCCGCGTGCGCGAATGGGTGCAGGCGCGCGGCGATCCCAGGGATCCCAACGTCGACCCGGTCGACTGGGTCGAGCGCATCCCGCTGTCGGAGACGCGCAACTACGTGCAGCGCGTGATCGAGAACGTGCTGGTCTACCGCGCGCGGTTCGACGGCAGCGGCATGGTCGCCGGCAAGAGCGACGAGCGCGTGGTGACGAAGGACGCCAGCGCGAAGGCAACGCCGGTGGGATTGACGGGGACGGAGTAGCCAGGTTCGAGCGTCGCGTCGGAGGGCGGATTAGCGCAGCGTAATCCGCCTCCTCAGTTTCCGCGGAAAGAGGCGCTGGCGGATTACGCCTTCGGCTAATCCGCCCTACGAAGCTATCCTCAATCCACCTTGATGTTCGCGGCCTTGATGATCGGCCACCATTTTTCGATCTCGGCCTTTTGCCGCGCGCCGAGCGCTTCGGGCGTGAGCTGATCCTTCGGCGTCATCTCCAGGCCCTGGCCTTCGAGTTGCTTCCTCACCGCAGGATCGTTCAGCGCCTCGACGGCTGCGGCGTTGAGCTTGGCCACGATCTCCTTCGGCGTGCCCTTCGGCACCCACATGCCCGACCACAGCGTCATGTTGAAGCCCTTCAGGCCCGTCTCCTCCGCGGTCGGGATGTCGGACGCCGAGGCGAGGCGCTTGCTGTCGGTGATGGCGTAGGCGCGGATGGTGCCGGCGCGGACCTGGGCGATCGAGTTGGAGGTCTGGTCAACGATGACGTCGATCTGACCGGCGATGAGATCGTTCAGCGCCGGCGCGGTGCCGCGATACGGCACGTATTGCAGCTTGATGCCGGTGACGCTCTCGAAATAGACGCCGGCAATGTGGCTGCCGGAACCGGCGCCGGCGGTGCCCGCCGTCGGCGGCGACGGCCGCGACTTCAGCCATTCGATCAGCTCCTTCAGCGAGGTCGCGGGGACCGCGGTCTTGCTGACGACGATCATCGGGTTGCTCGGCAGCAGCACCACGGGTTCGAGGTCAGTGACGAGGTCGTATTTGAGCTTGTAGACGGCCCCGTTGGCGACGTGGGTGCCGAGATGACCAAACGAGATGGTGTAGCCGTCCGGCGGGGACTGCACGGCTCGGCCGACGCCGATCGAGCCGCCGGCGCCGGTGACGTTCTCGACCACGAGAGGCTGGCCGAGCGCAGTGCGCATCCGCTCGGCGAGCACGCGCGCCATTGCGTCCGACGGTCCGCCGGCCGAGAACGGCACGATGATGGTGATGGGATGGGAGGGATAGTCATCGGCGCGCGCGGCGCCGGTCACAGCGAGAACAGCAATCAGCGCAGCCCAGACGGCCTTCGTCATTGTCTTCTCCCCAGCGATGTCATTGTTGTTCTTGTCTCTTCCCGCGTACGGGAAGAGGGATTGTTCGTGAAGAGACGAAATGACGCGCCCGCGTGATCGTTGCGCTCCGCCGCAGGGTCTCGCTTAGAACTGCGAATAGTCGATCGGCTTGTGGCGATCGAGCGTGCGGGTGACCGGCGGCAGCGGATATTTCAGGCCGGTGGCGCAGTTGAACAGCATGACGCGGTCGCTCTTCGCGACGCGGCCGTCGGCAAGGCTCTCCTTGTAGGCGGCATAGGTCGCGGCGCCCTCGGGACACAGCAAGAGCCCCTCCTCGCGTGCGACCTCGTTCAGCGCCGCCGAGATCTTGTCGTCATCGACGGCGATCGCAAACCCCTTGCTCTCGCGCACCGCGCGCAGGATGAGAAAATCGCCGATCGCCTGCGGCACGCGGATGCCCGACGCGATGGTGTGGGCGTCCTCCCAGCGCGTGGCGTGCTCGGTACCGGCATCATAGGCCCGCACCATCGGCGCGCAGCCCGAGGCCTGCACCGCGACCATGCGCGGGCGCTTGCTTCCGATGAAGCCGATCTTCTCGAGCTCGTCGAACGCCTTCCACATGCCGATCAGGCCGGTGCCGCCGCCGGTCGGATAGAAGATCACGTCGGGCACGTCCCAATCGAGCTGCTCGGCGAGCTCCAGGCCCATCGTCTTCTTGCCTTCGATGCGGTACGGCTCCTTCAGAGTCGAAGTGTCGAACCAGCCGACTTTTGCTTTTCCTTCGCCGACGATCTTGCCGCAATCGTCGATATAGCCATTGACGCGGTAGACGGTCGCGCCCTGCAGCTCGATCTCGCTGACATTCACCTCGGGCGTATCGGCCGGACAGAAGATCGTGGTCTTGATGCCGCAGGACGTGGCGTAGGCCGCGAGCGCCGCGCCGGCATTGCCGTTGGTCGGCATCGCCATGTGCTTGATGCCGAGCGCCTTGCCCATCGATACCGCCATGACGAGGCCCCGCGCCTTGAACGAGCCGGTCGGCAGGCGGCCTTCATCCTTCACGATGATCTCACCGCCACCGAGCTTCTTGCCCAGCTTCGGCAGCCGGATCAGCGGCGTCGTGACTTCGCCGAGCGAGACGATGTCCCGGCATTTGCGCACCGGCAGCAGCTCGCGGTAGCGCCACATGTCGGTGGGGCGTTCCTTGAGCGCATCCTTGGTCAGCGCCTTCTTCACGCCGGCGAGATCGTAGCGCACCAAGAGCGGCTTGCCGGCCTTGGAGAGATTGTGGACCTGGTCGGCGGCGTAATGATCGCCCTCCATCGCGCATTCGAGATGGGTGACGAAGGTCGGGCGTTCGATGGTGAGATTGTCGTTGTCGTGCATGGCTCGCTTCTTTCTTCTTCCTTGTTGCCAGTTTCTTGCCTCCGTCATTGCCGGGCTTGACCCGGCAATCCATCTCACGAAGAGCGCTTCGATGGATGGATGCGCGGGTCAAGCCCGCGCATGACGAGCGGTCAAATATTCAACACCCGTCCATAAGCATCCAGCACAGCTTCCTTCATCATCTCCGACAGGGTCGGATGCGGGAACACCGTGTGCATCAGCTCTTCTTCGGTCGTCTCCAAATTCATGGCAACGACATAGCCCTGGATCAGCTCGGTCACTTCGGCGCCGACCATGTGGGCCCCCAATAGCTGTCCGGTCTTCTTGTCGAAGATGACCTTGACGAGGCCCTGGTCCTCGCCGAGCGCGATCGCCTTGCCGTTGCCGACGAAGGGGAAGCGGCCGACGCGGATCTCGCGGCCGCTCTCTTTCGCCTTGGCCTCGGTGAGGCCGACGGAGGCGACCTGCGGGTGGCAATAGGTGCAGCCCGGGATCATGTTCTTGTCCATGGGATGCGGATGCAGGCCCTTGATGGCCTCGACGCAGATCACGCCTTCATGCTCGGCCTTGTGCGCGAGCATGGGGGGACCGGCAACGTCACCGATGGCATAGATGCCGGGAATGTTGGTCTTGCCGTAGCCGTCGATGACGATACAGCCGCGGTCGGTTTTGACACCAAGCTTCTCGAGGCCGAGATTCTCGATATTGCCGACGACACCCACGGCCGAGATCACGCGCTCGAATTCGGTCGTGACGGGTTTGCCCTTGCCGTCGTCGATGGTGGCGACGACGCTGTCGGCCTTCTTCTCGAGCTTGGTCACCTTGGTCGAGGACATGATCTTGATGCCCTGCTTCTCCAGGCGCTTGCGCGCAAGGCCGGCGATCTCGGCGTCCTCGACGGGCAGGATCTGTGGCAACACCTCGACGACCGTGACCTCCGAACCCATGGTGTGGAAGAACGAGGCGAACTCGATGCCGATCGCACCCGAGCCGACCACCAGCAGCGACTTCGGCATCCGCTCCGGCACCATCGCTTCAAAGTAGGTCCAGACCAGCTTCTTGTCGGGCTCGAGCCCGGGCAGCACACGCGGCCGCGCGCCGGTCGCGACGATGATGTGCTTGGCCTGATAGGTCCCCTCGCCCAGCGCGCCCTTCGGGCCCTCGACGTCGGACTTCTTCACGGTGACCTTGCCGGGCGCGTCGATCGAAGCCGCGCCCCAGATCACGCTGACCTTGTTCTTCTTCATCAGGAAGCCGACGCCGTCGTTCAGCCGCTTCGAGACGCCGCGCGAGCGCTGCACCACGGCCTTCGGGTCGAACGAGACCTTCTCCGCCGACAGGCCGTAATCCCCGGCGTGCTGCATGTAATGGTAGATTTCGGCCGAGCGCAGCAGCGCCTTGGTCGGGATGCAGCCCCAGTTCAGGCAGATACCGCCGAGATACGACTTCTCGACGATCGCGACCTTGAAGCCGAGCTGCGCGGCGCGGATGGCGGTGACATAGCCGCCGGGACCGGAGCCGATGATGATGATGTCGAAGGACGTGTCGGCCATGGCGGCTCCCATTCAAGTCACGTGGATGCACCGCGGGCGCGGCGCTTGACCAGAAAAGATCTCACCAGCCATTCGAACACCACCACCAGGCCTAGGACGGCCAGCGCGGCGAGCACGATAGGCTGAGCGATGTTCCGTGCCAGTTGCTCTCCGGCAAAGAACGCAGAGTGAAGAAAGTCGAGCCCAATCGGGTTGAGCGCGACGACGGCGCCGAGCAGTAGCGATATCCATGGCCAGCGGGTACGGACATGCAAGGTTGCCCCCTTTGCCGCCGCGTCAGACCATCATCATCACAGGGTTTTCGATCAGCTGCTTGAAGGCGCCGATCAGCTCTGCCCCTAGCGCGCCGTCGATGGCGCGGTGATCGCAGGACAGGGTCACGCTCATCATGTGCGCGATCTCGATCTTGCCGCCGCGCACGACGGGCCGCTCCTCGCTGGTGCCGACCGCGAGGATGGTCGCATGCGGCGGATTGATCACGGCGGTGAAGTGGCTGATGCCGTACATGCCGAGGTTGGAGACCGCGGTGGTGCCGCCCTGATACTCTTCCGGCTTCAGCTTGCGCGAACGGGCGCGCGCGGCAAAATCCTTCATCTCGTTGGAGATGGTGGAGAGCGTCTTGGTCTCCGCTTTCCGGATGATCGGGGTGATCAGGCCGCCGGGCATTGCGACGGCAACGCCGACGTCGGAATGATGGTGCTTGACCATGCCGCTCTCGGTCCAGCTGACGTTGCAGTTCGGGATCTTCTGCAGCGCCACCGCCATCGCCTTGATGACGAAGTCGTTGACCGAGATCTTGTAAAGCGGCTTCTTCTCCTTGTCCTTCGGCGCGGCCGCGTTGATCTCCTCGCGCGCAGCGAGCAGCTTGCCGATGTCGCAGTCGATGGTCAGGTAGAAGTGCGGGACGTTCTGGATCGATGCGGTCAGGCGCTGCGCGATCGTGCGGCGCATGCCGTCATGCGGGACGATGTCGTAGGAGCCCGGCTCGAACAGCGACAGGATCTGCTTGTCCGACATGGTCGGCGCGATCGAGGGCGCACCGGACGGTGCTGCGGCGGGCGCCTTGAGACCCTTGCCGGACTTGGCCTGTTCGACGTCGCGCGCAACCACGCGGCCGTGCGGGCCGGTGCCAGTCACCATCGACACATCGATGCCGGCCTCCTTGGCCAGACGCCGCGCCAGCGGCGAGGAAAACACGCGGCCGCCATGACCGTTGGCCTGTGCGGCCGACGCTGCAGCCTGCGGGGCCGGTGCAGCGGCAGGCGGCGGTGCAGCCTTGGGCGCGGCCGGTGCAGGCGCTGGCGCTGCGGCGGGGGCCTCAGCGGGCTTCTCGGCCTTCGGCGGCGCAGCCGAAGCGCTGGGCTTGGCGCTGCCTGCAGCCTTCACGTCCTCGCCCTCGCCGGCGAGCACCGCGATCACGTCGTTGACCGGGACGTCCTGCGTGCCCTCGGGCACGAGGATCTTGGCGATCGTGCCCTCGTCGATGGCCTCGACCTCCATGGTGGCCTTGTCGGTCTCGATCTCGGCGATGACGTCGCCGGATTTGACCTTGTCGCCTTCCTTCTTCAGCCATTTGGCGAGGTTGCCCTTCTCCATCGTCGGCGAGAGAGCGGGCATCAGGATGTTGATGGGCATGCTGACCTCAAGAAGAACTTTGCAAAAATCCGCCTTCGACAGCGAAGACGAACAGACCAGGTTTAGTTGCCGATGTCGCCTTGCCAGAGGCGCTCATTGGCAGGGACGGAACGCCAATTCTTCATCATGGTGATGGAGCGGTCGTCGGCAAGGTCGATCCAGGGGATGCCGAACTTGTCGAGGATGTCCTTGGACCCCTCGAAGGTGACGGACTCTCCGATCACCACGAGCTTGACCTTGAACAGCGAGAGCGCGCCCGCGCACATCGCGCATGGCGACAGCGTGGTGTACATGACGGTGTCGTGGAACGAGATCGCGCCGGCTTCGCGCAGGCAGCTCATCTCGCCGTGCAGGATCGGATTGTTCTCCTGCACGCGGTTGTTGTGGCCGCGGGCGATGATCTTGTTGTCGCGCGTCAGCACGGCGCCGATCGGCAGGCCGCCTTGCGCGATCGAGGCCTCGGCTTCGCGGATCGCCTCCAGCATGAGATCGTAATGGTGCGCTTCGACGGCCACGGTCAGTGTCCCTTCCCGCGCGGCGTCGTGGTGCCGGTGTCGGTCGGACGCTCGATCTCGGCCTGGAACATCTCCAGGATCCGGTTCAGCGCGTCCTCTTCCGTGTATTCGCTCTCGCGCGCATAGGCGCGCGCGGCATGGCGGGCGAGATCGACCAGCAGCAAGCCCCACATGTCGGGCTCCTCGAAGGCCCGCTGGAACGCCATCGACAGCCCGCCGTCCAGCACGAACACGCGCAGGATTTCGACCGCGTCGTCGCGGGCGAGGACGTCGGGCGGCAGTGGCTGCTCCTTCGGGCCACTCATTGAGATGATTCCGATGTGTCCTGAAGGACAAGAACCTTCCCGTCCAACTCTACTCCAATTGCTCGTTTCAGCATGGACCGCAGAACCAAGAAGCCGACGGCTAAGAATACCAAATCCAGAACCAGCGGCTGGAAGATCATGGCATTGACGACGGCAGAAGCGGTGGTCGCAAACTCCGGATAACCCAGCATTCGCGACACGATCGCCAGCAACAACATCAATGGAAACTCAACCACCATGAACGCGAGCGGAATCAGAACTGTGAAAGCCAAAGCTGCCAATATCCAGCGCCAGTAGATATACCAGGTCAGCTTGTACATGGTGCGCCTGACTCTACCTGTAGCAGACGGCTTTGGCAGCCTCGACGACTTCAGCCGCCGAGGGCAGCGCGAGCTTCTCCAGGTTGGCCGCATAGGGCATCGGCACGTCCTTGCCGGAGACGCGCGCAACTGGCGCGTCCAGATAGTCGAAGGCGTTCTCCATGATGCGCGCGGCGATCTCGGCGCCGACGCCGCTCTGGGCCCAGCCCTCTTCCACCGTGACGGCGCGGCCGGTCTTCTTGACGGAGTTGATGATGGTCTCGGTGTCCATCGGGCGCAGCGTGCGCAGGTCGATCACCTCGGCCTCGATGCCGTCCTTGGCGAGCTCGTCGGCGGCCTTCAGCGCATAGGTCATGCCGTTCGACCACGAGATGATGGTGACGTGGCTGCCGGAACGCACGATCCGCGCCTTGCCGATCGGGATGATGAAATCATCGAGCTTCGGCACTTCGCCGGTGTGACCGTAGAGCACTTCGTTCTCGAGGAAGATCACCGGATTGGGATCGCGGATCGCGGCCTTGAGCAGGCCCTTGTAGTCGGCGGCCGAGAACGGCGCGACGACCTTGAGGCCCGGAACGTTCGAGTACCAGGCCGAATAATCCTGGCTGTGCTGGGCGGCGACGCGGGCTGCCGCGCCGTTCGGCCCGCGGAACACGATCGAGCAGCCCATCTGGCCGCCGGACATGTAGAGCGTCTTGGCGGCGGAGTTGATGATCTGGTCGATCGCCTGCATGGCGAAGTTGAAGGTCATGAACTCGACGATCGGCTTGAGGCCCGTCATGGCGGCGCCGACGCCGACGCCGGCAAAGCCGTGCTCGGTGATCGGGGTGTCGATCACGCGCTTGGCGCCGAACTCCTGGAGCAACCCTTGCGTCACCTTGTAGGCGCCCTGATATTCGGCGACCTCTTCGCCCATCACGAAGACGTCGGGGTCGCGGCGCATCTCTTCGGCCATGGCATCGCGCAAGGCTTCGCGGATGGTCTGCGTCACCATCTCGGTTCCGGCAGGCACTTCCGGATCAGGCTCGGCGACAGCTTGCGGCGCTGGCGCAGCCTTGGGCGCGGGTGCCTCGCTCTTCGCGGCGGCGGGCGGCGCCGACTCCGCGGCCTTCGCGGTCGGCGCTGGTGCCTTGGCAAGATCGGCAGCGCTCTCGCCGTCGGCGAGAATGGTCGCGATCGGCGTGTTCACCGCGACGTCGGCGGTGCCCTCGGGGATCAGGATCTTGCCGAGCGTACCCTCGTCGGTCGCCTCGACCTCCATGGTCGCCTTGTCGGTTTGGATCTCGGCGATCACGTCACCCGACTTGATCGTCTCGCCCTCTTTCTTCAGCCATTTGGCGAGGTTGCCCTTCTCCATCGTGGGCGACAACGCGGGCATCAGCACTTGAATTGGCATATCGACTCCAAAAGAAAGCTTGCGCGCGTTCAGCGGTAAACGTCGGTCCAGAGCTCGGCGGCATCCGGCTCGGGATCATGCTGGGCGAAATCGGCGGACGCGTTGACGATGTCGCGCACCTCGGCGTCGATCGCCTTCAGATCGGCCTCGCTGACCTTGGCGGCCAGAAGGCGGTTGCGCACCTGCTCGATCGGGTCCTGGTCGTGGCGAACCTTCTCGACCTCCTCGCGCGTGCGATATTTTGCAGGGTCGGACATCGAGTGGCCGCGGTAGCGGTAGGTCTGCATCTCCAGGATGAAGGGACCCTTGCCGGCGCGGCACCAGGCGACGGCCTCGTCGCCGGCGGCCTTGACGGCGCGCACGTCCATGCCGTCGACCTGCTTGCCGGGGATGTTGAAGGACACGCCGCGCTTGGAGAAATCCTGCTGCGCCGAGGCGCGCGAGACCGCGGTGCCCATGGCATAGCGGTTGTTCTCGATGACGTAGATCACCGGCAGCTTCCAGAGCTCCGCCATGTTGAAGCTCTCGTAGACCTGGCCCTGGTTGGCCGCGCCGTCGCCGAAATAGGTGACGCTGACATTGTCGTTGCCGCGATAGTTGTTGGCGAAGGCGAGACCGGTGCCGAGCGAGACCTGGGCGCCGACGATGCCGTGACCGCCGTAGAAGTGCTTCTCCTTGCTGAACATGTGCATGGAGCCGCCCTTGCCCTTGGAATAGCCTCCGCGGCGGCCCGTGAGCTCGGCCATGACGCCGTTGGCGTCCATGCCGGTGGCGAGCATGTGGCCGTGATCGCGATAGCCGGTGATGACCTGATCGCCCTGCTTCAGGGCCATCTGCATGCCGACCACCACGGCCTCCTGGCCGATATAGAGATGGCAGAAGCCGCCGATCGCGCCCATGCCATAGAGCTGGCCGGCCTTTTCCTCGAACCGCCGGATCAGGAGCATGTCGCGGAGCGCCTTGAGCTCCTGCTCCCTGGTGAATTCCGGGGGCGAACCGCCGTCGGTCTTGTCCTGTGGAGTGCTTGCGGCGGCTTTCTTGGGTGCGGCCATAGGAATTCCGGGTCAGAGAAAACTTTCGCCCTCTCTAACCCAAGTCAAACACCATTGGAAAGCACCACTACGGCCTGCCACGACTTTCATTATGCCGCAGTGCAACGTGGTCGAAATATTGGAAAATCTTTGGCGCTGATCGGGCAACAAACCTAACGCCGCACGGACCGGCTCCCCTTTGCCGGAACGAGCGGCGCCAAAACAGCGCCGCCCGCTCTGCCCGATCAGAAGAAGCCGAGCTTCTTCGGGCTGTAGCTGACCAGGAGATTCTTGGTCTGCTGATAATGATCGAGCATCATCTTGTGGGTCTCGCGACCGACGCCCGACTGCTTGTAGCCGCCGAACGCGGCATGGGCGGGATAGGCATGGTAGCAGTTGGTCCAGACACGGCCGGCCTGGATCGCCCGGCCGAAGCGGTAGCAGCGGTTGGCATCGCGGCTCCAGACGCCGGCCCCGAGGCCGTAGAGCGTGTCGTTGGCGATCTCGAGCGCTTCGTCATCGGTCTTGAAGGTCGTGACCGAGACCACGGGCCCGAAGATCTCCTCCTGGAAGATCCGCATCTTGTTGTGCCCCTCGAACACGGTCGGCTTGACGTAGAAGCCGCCGGCGAGATCGCCCCCGAGCTCGGCACGTCCGCCGCCCGCGAGCACCTTGGCGCCCTCCTGCTTGCCGATGTCGATGTAGGACAGGATCTTCGCCAGCTGCTCGCCGGAGGCCTGCGCACCGATCATGGTGGTGGCATCGCGGGGGTCGCCCTGCTTGATCGCCGCGACGCGCTTCAGCGCCCGCTCCATGAAGCGGTCATAGATATCGGCGTGGACCAGCGCCCGGCTCGGACAGGTGCAGACCTCGCCCTGGTTCAGCGCGAACATGACGAAGCCTTCGATCGCCTTGTCGAAGAAGTCGTCGTCCTCGGCGGTGACGTCGTTGAAGAAGATGTTGGGCGACTTGCCGCCGAGTTCCAGCGTGACGGGGATGAGGTTCTGGCTGGCGTACTGCATGATCAGCCGGCCCGTCGTGGTCTCGCCGGTGAAGGCGATCTTGGCGATGCGCGGGCTCGAGGCCAGCGGCTTGCCGGCCTCGAGGCCAAAACCGTTGACGATGTTGAGGACGCCGGGGGGCAGGATGTCGGCGATGATCTCGGCCCAGACCATGATCGAGGCCGGGGTCTGCTCGGCGGGCTTCAGCACCACGCAATTGCCGGCGGCGAGCGCAGGCGCAAGCTTCCAGCAGGCCATCAGCAGCGGGAAGTTCCAGGGGATGATCTGACCGACAACGCCGAGCGGCTCGTGGAAATGATAGGCGATGGTGTCGTGGTCGATCTCGCCGATCGAGCCTTCCTGGGCGCGCACGACGCCGGCGAAGTAGCGGAAATGATCAATGGCGAGCGGGATGTCGGCGGCGCGGGTCTCGCGGATCGGCTTGCCATTGTCCCAGGTCTCGGCAATCGCGAGGCGCTCCAGGTTCTCCTCCATGCGATCGGCGATCCGGTTCAGGACCGCGGCGCGCTCGGCGACGCTGGTGCGGCCCCAGGCGCCTTTGGCGGCATGCGCCGCGTCGAGGGCCAGTTCGACGTCCTGCGCGTCCGAGCGCGCGATCTTGCAGACGATCTGGCCGTTCACCGGCGAGGCGTTGTCGAAATATTTGCCCGAGATCGGCGCGACGAATCTGCCGCCGATGAAATTGTCATAGCGTTCGGCAAAGGGAACTTTGGTGACGCTGAGGAATTCCACCTTGTTCATTGATCACTCCCGATGTTTGCTGTTTGTGCAATTCGTCGCGTGGCTCGCGACTTGCGCGGACGATGATGCGGGAGGTGTCTTCTGTCAGCCCGGGGGAAAGCGATGGCGGAGCCGACCTGTCGCAGTTCTGCGACACACTCTCGTGTCCCGGACGCGCAGCAGCGCACCACGTCGCAAGGGCGACGCGCTGCGCTGCGTCCGGGGCAAGAGATCACAGCCTGAGTAAGCGACGCCGCTTAGTGGTTCAGCTCGAACCGCTTCAGCTTCCTGTGCAGCGTGGCGCGGCTGACGCCGAGGGCCTTGGCGGCCGCCGAGACGTTGCCGCCAGCACGGAGCAGCGCCCGCTGCACCACCGCGCGCTGACCGCCGGCGAGATGATCGCGTGCGGCATCGCCGCCGAGCAGATCGGCCGCGGGCACCGGCTGCAAGGCCCGGCTGGGAGCAAGACCGAGCGCCGCCCGGGCGGAGCGGGTCGCGCCGATCACGAGGTCGTCCGCATCGACCGCCACCAGGCCTCCGCATTGCCCGTCCGCAGCTTGCGTCAGCACGATGCGGGCGTCGGCGAAAGCCCGACGGAACAGGTCGGCTTCGATACGCCTGGCCGCCTCGCCTGCCGCAAGCGCGATCAGGCTGGAAAACGCGTCGGTCCTGTCGGCCCGGCAGGAGGAAACGTCGAGCACGCCCGCGAGCGCGGCCTCATGGTCGTAGATCGGAACGGCGGTGCAGCTCAGAAGCGTGTTGCGGGTGAAGAAATGCTGGTCCCGGTCGATCGTCAGCGGACGCTGCTCGACCAGGCAGGTGCCGATGCCGTTGGTGCCCTCGTGCTCCTCGCTCCAGAGCGCACCGGTCCACAGGCCCCAGGACTGGAACGTCGCATCATCCGCCGGCGTGCCGCGACGATCGACCGGCACACCCTCCCCGTCGGCGAGCAGCACGCAGCAGCCGCTGGCGCCGACGGCCTGATAAAGCCGGTCCATCGCCCCTTGCGCCGCGGCCAGCAGCGGCGCAATGCGCTCGCGTGCCTGCAGCAGCTCGGCCTCGGTCAGCCGCATCGGCGAGGTTCTCCCGCCGGGATCGAGATGATGCAATCTGGACGAACGGCGCCACGAGGCCACGAGCGCGGACCGTGCCGCCTGGCCTGACGCGATGGCGGCCTCGACACGGGCCGCGTGATGCCGGGGCATTGACCCATTCATCACAGTTTCCTCCGGATGACAGACTAGAACGTGCCGGCCCTGCCCGCTTGATCTGCGTCAACTTCGGAACAATGCCACCAGAAGCCATGAGCCCGCCGCGGCGCCGCCGTCAAGGCAACCGGCGGGTTCCAGACTTACGACCTTCGCAGGAGCGACGGGCCATTTCGATCGGATTTGGGCAACGGCTTTCGTGTCGGTTTCGAGCGTCGCGGAAAACGCTACTTGGCCGGGATCATCCGAACCAGATCGCGCGGATTGACGTAGTCGAGCTGGAAGCGCGCCCGCTCGTCCAGCATGTCGGGGTCGATCCGCGCGGACCGCAGCAGCGACACCCGCTGCTCGCTCCTGGCGCGCTCACGCTTGAGCTGGGCCAGTTCGCTGGTCAGGGCGATGATCTCCTGGTCGAGTTCCTGGCGGGCGTTGAGGCCGTATTTGCCGGTATAGGCGTTGACGCCGAAATAGCCGACGATGGCGGCCGCCATCGCATAGAGGGCAAGGCCGGTCAGGATCGATTTCAGGCGCGCGCGGGAGACCATCTTGGGAAGATGGGACAGGTTGGTTAAGGGAGTGCTAATCACCCCTGCCCGAGCCGCCAATCGTCATGGCCGGGACATCCAGCGCGAAGACGCGCTTCGCGCTGTCGCCCGGCCACGACGGAAGGACAGCGTCAGCCGTGGTGCTTGGCGACGTGCGCGGCGAAGGCGTCGATATAGGCCTGGAGCACCGGCTTCAGCGACTCCTTGGTCAGATTGCCGTCCGCATCGAAGGCGTCGCCGACCGCGTTCAGATAGGTCTCAGGCTGCTGCATGATCGGGCCGGCAATGCCCGGCAGGATGTTCTGCAGCGTCTTTGCGGCGCTGACGCCGCCGAGCGGTCCCGGCGAGTTCGAGATGATGCCGACCGGCTTGCCGTTGAACGAGCTCTTGCCATAGGGCCGCGAGGCGACGTCGATGGCATTCTTCAGCACGCCCGGGATGGCGCGGTTGTATTCGGGCGTGACGAAAATGACGCCGTCCGACTTCTGAAGCTTGTCACGGAAGGCCAGCCAGTCGGCGGGCGGCGCGCCTTCGAGGTCCTGGTTGAAGAACGAGATGCCCGCCGGCGTGATCACCTCGAGCTTGAGCGAGCCGGGCGCGAGCTTGGCGAGCGCGTTGGCGATCTTGAGCGAAAAGCTCTCCTTGCGCAGGCTGCCGGCGATAACGACGATGTTGTAGGCCATGAGGTGTCCTTGAACCCTAGAGGAAAGTGCCGGCGGCACTTAAGCGATCCGGACCATTTGATGCAAGTGCATGAACCGGCTCGATTTGGAAACGCAGCGTTTCGCGAAAGCAGATGGTCGCCCAACGCAATCGGGCCGCCCGGCGGCGGCCCGATCATCGCGCAAATGTCTACCTCGGCTCAGATCGTCGGATTCCACGCCGAGGGGATCAGACGGTATTTGGCGCCGTCCTTCTCGACATGGCCGACCGACGGGAACGTGAAGTGGAAGCCGACCACGGTCGCCTTCTCCGCCGCCGCCATGTCGTAGAACTTGTGGCGCGTCTCCTGCGCCAGCGCGGGGTCGGCGTCGAACATCACGTGCCAGTCGGGATTGCGCAGGAAGAATTCCGGAATGTTGGTGACGTCGGACTGGATCAGCACCTTGGCATCGCCCGAGGCGATCGCGAACGAGGTGTGCCCCGGCGTGTGGCCCGGGGTTGCGATCGAGGTGATGCCCGGCGCGACTTCCTTGCCCCACTCGAACTTGGTGACCTTGGACTCGAGGCCGGCAAAGGTCTTCTTCACGTTGGCGAAGTAGTTCTTCATCATCGGATTGGACTCGGCCTTGGCGGTGTTGTCCTCGCTGGTCCAGAACTCCCAGTCCTTGCCCGGCACCATGATCTCGGCATTGGGAAATGCGAGCCCACCGTCGGCCAGGCGAATGCCGTTGGTGTGGTCGGGGTGAAGATGCGAGAGCAGCACGACGTCGATGTTCTTGGGGTCGACGCCGGCAGCCTGGAGGTTTTGCAAGGTGCGACCGACCGCACCCTTGCTCGCCTCGAAATTGGCAACGCCGTTGCCGGTGTCGATCAGGACGAGCTTGGAGCCGGTGTTGATGAGCTGCGGGTTGAACGGCACCGTGACCATGCCCTTCGGCATGTAGGCCGCCTCGCCCGCGGCCAGCGCCTCTTCCTTCGGCTTGTTGGCGACGAACTTGTCCGGCATCGGGAAGGTGCGTGCGCCGTCATTGATCGAGGTGCACTCGAAGCTGCCGACCTTGTAGCGATAGAAGCCCGGCGCCTGCGTCCCGGCTTGCGGCACTGCGGCATTGACGGTGGCCGGGCGAAGGCCGGCGACGGCAGCCGCGCCAACGGCAGCAGCGCCCGCGAGCAGGTGACGGCGGTTGAGATCGGTCATGGAGAGGTCCCCTTCTGAGCCCTTGCGGTTTTCCGCATTCAAATGGCGGCGGAATAATCTCCCGCTTGGCTCAGAAGGCAAGACCTTCCTTCGGTGACGTGCCCGCGCACGTCACGATTATTTATTTGGGTTGATGAGGAATTTTTCGCCGGTGGCCTGTCTACGCCAGTATCGCTTCGGCGCCTGGCCGTAGACTCGCTTGAAGGCGTGCCCGAAGGCGCTCTCCGACGAATATCCCAGCCGCGCGGCGGTTGCTGAAACGCTGACGCCAAGCCGCAATTGGTCGCGTGCCAGCCGCATGCGCCAGCGAAGCAGGTAGTCGAGCGGCGCCAGCCCGACCAGAGACTTGAACCGCTTCGAAAACGCAGAGCGCGACATTGCGATCGCGCCGGCCAATGCGTCCAGGGTCCAGGGGTGAGCGGCGTCTGCGTGCATCAGACCAATTGCCTTGCCGATCCGGGCATCGACCAGCGCATTGATCCATCCAAGCCCCTCGCCGTCGCTCTGGTCCAACGCCGCACGGAGCACCTGGACCAGCAGAACGTCGGCCAGCCTGTTGGTGAGCACCGCCGCTCCAATTCCCGTGCCCCTGATTTCGAGGTCGAGAATCCCGAGCGTGGACTGAATGACAGGTGCCGGCGGACTGCGCGACGGGATGAGCAGAAAGCGCGGAAGCGCGTCGAGCAGCAATTCGGCGTCCGACGGTTCGAAGCCGAAACTGCCGGCGAGCAACACGGTCTCGCCGCCGCCGTGGCGCGCGACGTCCGACTGCGCCCAATCGAACGCCGCGATACCATCCTCGGGAGCAAGGTGTTCGTCGTTGGCCAGAACATAGGCCGGCGCATTGGAGAGAAGAAAGCAGTCGCCGGAGGCGAGCCGATGACGGGCTTCATCGCCGAAATCGATCCAGCATTCGCCTTGAACCACCGCGCCGAACTTCAGGGCGGGCTTTGCCGGGAATCGATACGACCACCTGCCGCCCGCCTCGAACCGCGTACAACGCGCGGCGCGAACGTCCAGGAGTGAGAAGACCTGAGACAGAGGGTCTGGAGTCTTGGGGTCCAAGATCTTGCCCAGATGCGTGGCCGCGAGCTTGTCCAAGGCTTGATCCGATCTCGACGATTTTCGACCCACTCGAGCATAGATCATCCTTGCTTCCGATGCGACGTTTGTCCCGCAAACGAACTGAACGGGAACAGCCATGACGGGTATCGCAGGCAAGGTCATCGCCATCACGGGCGCCAGCAGCGGAATTGGCGAAGCGACCGCCCGGCATCTCGCAGAGCAGGGCGCCATCATGGTCCTCGGCGCGCGACGCTCCGACAGACTGGAGATGCTGGCCGCGAGCATCGTCTCCAAGGGCGGAAAGGCGTCCTATCGCGTCACCGACGTCAAGCAGCGCGACGATGTTGCCGGCCTCGTCGGACTTGCAACAGAGCGATACGGGAAGCTGGACGTCATGATCAACAATGCGGGGATTGCCCCGATCTCCCGCCTTGACGACCTCCGGGTCGACGACTGGGACACCATGATCGACGTGAACGTAAAGGGGGTGCTCTACGGGATTGCCGCGGCCTTGCCTGTCTTTCGACGTCAGGGCTTCGGTCATTTCGTCAACACGCTGTCGACCGCCGGAATCAAGATCGTTCCGACGATGGCAGTCTATGCGGGGTCGAAGAACGCCGTCAGGGCGATTTCCGAGGGGCTTCGTCAGGAGGCCGGTCCGTCGCTTCGCGTGACGACCATCTCTCCCGGTTATGTCGACACCGAGCTCCCCTCCTCGATGACGGATTCCGAGCTGAGGCAACAGGGACTGGCGGCTATGAGGGCAATCGCCATTCCGGCGAGCGCCATCGCCGAAGCCATCGCTTTTGCGATACGCCAACCGGACAATGTGGACGTCGGCGAGATCGTCGTCCGCCCAACGGCTCAGGCATGATGCGTCGACCGGGCCGCCGTGCCGCGGCCCGGAATCATCCGCCCAAGCACACCTCGGTTATTTGTTCGGGTTGATGAGGAATTTCTCGCCGGTGGCCCGTTTGGCGTACACCGCGATGTTGGCGGGATCGAGCGCCTCGGTCAGCGACACCACCTTGGTGTAGTGGCTGGCGAAGGTGGTCTTGAGCTCGGACGCGACGCGCTGGCGCAGCCGGCCGATCTCGGCCGGGCCGATGTTCTGGAGGAACGGGGTCAAGAGCCAGCCGCCGACGCCCCAGGTCAATCCGAACGACCGGCTCAATTCGGTCGGACGGTTGTCCAGGCTGCCGTAGATGTAGATCTGCTTGTACACGTTGGAGCCATAGCGGCTGTATTCCTTCGCGGTCTTGTTGGCCGCAACTTCCATGGCCGTCAGAATCTGGCTGGCCAGCTTACCGCCGCCGATGGCATCGAAGGCGATCGTGGCGCCGGTCTCGACCAGCGCATTGGTGAGATCGTCCGTGAAGCTCGGTGAGCTGGAATCCACGATGTGCTTGGCGCCGATCTTGCGCAGGATGTCGGCCTGCTCCTTGCTCCGGACGATGTTGACGAGGCCGATGCCGTCCTTGATGCAGATCTTGTTGAGCATCTGGCCGAGATTGGACGCGGCCGCCGTGTGCACGAGCGCCTTGTGGCCCTCCCGCCGCATCGTCTCGGTCATGCCGAGCGCGGTCAACGGATTGACGAACCAGGACGCACCGTCCGCGGCCGTGGTGCCCTCCGGCAGCTCCATGACGTCGCGGACCTTGAGCACCCGGTACTGCGTGTACATGGCGCCGCCGATCATCGACACGGTCTTGCCCATCAACGCCTTCGCCGCGTCCGACGATCCGGTCCGGATCACCGTGCCGGCGCCCTCGTTGCCGACCGGCAGCGATTGGTCGAGCCGGGCTGCCATCATCCGCATCGCCGCCTCCGGCATGGTCGCGGTGATGACCGGCATCTCCTTGGTGCCGGAGGCCTTGGCGGCCGACATGTCGGCGGGCCCGATCAGGAGGCCGAGGTCGGAGGGGTTGATCGGTGTCGCCTCGACGCGGACGACGACCTCGTCGTCGGCCGGCTCCGGCGTCGGGACGTTCACGAGAGACAATTCCAGCTCGCCGCTCTTCTTCAGCAGCGAACGCAGTTGCAGTCCTGACTCGGGTAGTCCGGTCTTGCCGTCGCTCATGTCGATCCTCCCCTGTGCGTCTCGTGTCGCGAGTCGAAGCGCTGGCTTATGCTAGCGCCTTCAGTGCGGCCCTGCCGCCGTACAGCGCCTGCTTGCCGAGCTGCTGCTCGATGCGCAGGAGCTGGTTGTATTTGGCGGTGCGGTCGGAACGTGCAAGGGAGCCGGTCTTGATCTGCCCGCAATTGGTGGCGACCGCGAGGTCGGCGATGGTGGAATCCTCGGTCTCGCCGGAGCGATGCGACATCACCGAGGTGTAGCCGGCCTTGTGCGCCATCTCGACGGCGGCGAGCGTCTCGGTCAGCGTGCCGATCTGGTTGACCTTGATCAGGATCGAGTTGGCGCGGCCGGTCTTGATGCCGTCGGCGAGGCGCTTGACGTTGGTGACGAAGAGGTCGTCGCCGACGAGCTGGCACTTCTTGCCGATGAGGTCGGTGAGCTCCTTCCAGCCGTCCATGTCGTCTTCCGACATGCCGTCCTCGATGGTGACGATCGGATAACGGCCGACGAGGTCCGCGAGGTACTTGGCCTGCTCGGAGATCGAGCGGGTCTTGCCCTCGCCTTCATAGACATACTTGCCGTCCTTGAAGAACTCGGTCGAGGCGCAGTCGAGACCGAGCACGATGTCGGTGCCGGCCTTGAAGCCGGCCTTGCCGATCGCGTTCATCACGAACTCGAGCGCAGCGTCGGCCGACGGCAGGTTCGGGGCAAAGCCACCCTCGTCGCCGACATTGGTGTTGTGGCCGGCCTTCTTCAATTCGGACTTCAGCGTGTGGAAGACTTCGGCGCCATAGCGCAGGCCTTCGGCGAAGGACGACGCGCCGACGGGCAGGATCATGAACTCCTGGAAGTCGATCGGGTTGTCGGCATGCACGCCGCCATTGATGATGTTCATCATCGGCACCGGCAGCAGCCGGGCCGAGGTGCCGCCGACATAGCGGTAGAGCGGCATGTCGAGCGAGTTCGCGGCCGCCTTGGCGCAGGCGAGCGAGACGCCGAGGATGGCGTTGGCGCCTAACCGGCTCTTGTTCGCGGTGCCGTCGAGGTCGATCATGATCTGGTCGATCTGGGCCTGCTGCTCGGCATCGAGGCCGCTAAGGGCCTCGAAGATCTCGCCGTTGACGGCGCCGACGGCCTTGGAGACGCCCTTGCCGAGATAACGGGCCTTGTCGCCGTCGCGTAGTTCCACGGCCTCATGGGCCCCGGTGGAGGCGCCCGAGGGCACCGCGGCGCGGCCGAGCGCCCCATCCTCCAGCACAACATCGACCTCGACGGTGGGATTGCCCCGGCTATCCAGGATTTCGCGGCCGATGATGTCGATGATGGCGGTCATGAGAGCCTCATTTCGAGAAACAAAGGGGGGCAGTTGGCGGTGCTTCTACCGCAATGCATCGAGGTGGAAAAGGCCGGGTGACGGCCGCCGGATGATTGGCTAAGAGGGCCGCTCGGAGGCGGCCTCATGTCGAAAAAACCCAGCAAATCGAAGACCTCAAGCCTGGACCCGGCTGCCCTGCAGCTTGGCCATGCCGTGGAATGGCCGGATGCGCCCGAAAAGGCCCAGCTCGACCGCGTGCCCAATCCGCAAAAGGGTACCGACTATCTGGTGCGTTTTACCGTGCCGGAATTCACCTCGCTCTGCCCGGTCACGGGCCAGCCGGATTTCGCGCATCTGATGATCGACTACGCGCCGGGTGCGTGGCTGCTGGAGTCGAAATCGCTGAAACTCTACATCGCGAGCTTCCGCAATCACGGCGCCTTCCACGAGGATTGCACCGTGATGATCGGCAAGCGCATCGCGACCGAGATCAAGCCGAAATGGCTGCGCATCGGCGGCTACTGGTATCCGCGCGGCGGTATTCCGATCGACGTGTTCTGGCAGACCGGCCGCGTGCCGAAGGGCCTGTGGGTGCCGGAGCAAGGCGTTGCACCCTATCGCGGGCGCGGCTAGCGGGCACGTGACAAGCGAAGCGCGATCCTGGGTCTCGCCTCGCGTCGCACTACTTGGGAGCGGTCAACTTTTCCCAGGGACGTTTGCCGCTGGCATCCCTGTCCCATGGACGCGCGGTCGGCGCGTTCCTTTCCTCGGCGGCCGCCTTGGCACGATCTGCCTGCACCTGCTCGCGATCCGTCAGCGATGGCTTGGGTTGCGCTTCGGAGGTCTGCGCTGCGACTGGACTTATGCCGAGCAGCGCGGCGATGAGAAACTTTGTCATCCCCGGCTGTAGCACGTGCGCGGCAGAACGTCCGATTTAGTTTCGGGCCCCTGCTGTTCCGTCACGCTCGCGCGTCAGCCGGAGCCCGCTGCTTCAGCAGCCGGGCGCAGACGAAGCCGAGTACCACCATGATCCCCGCGCTTGCGACCAAAGTCGGCATCTTGCCGGCATGCTGCAGCCCGAAACCATAGGCGAGCGGCCCCACGGTCTGCCCCATGAAGAAGAAGAACGAATGCAGCGACAGCGCGGTGGCACGCGCCTCGACCGAGAGCTCGCTGGCGAAGACCTGCAGGCAGCCATGGGCGATGTAGAAGCCCCAGCCCATCACGACGAGGTTGAGCGCCTGCACTTCCCAGCGCGGACCGAATGCGACGGCAACGAGCTGCGACGCGACCAGGGTCATGCCCGCGATCATCATGCCCTTGACGCCGAGCCACGGCAGCAGCCGCGACACCGTCAGCGTGTAGAACAGGCCGCCGACGGCAAAGCCCGCGATGACGATGCCCGCAATCGAGAGCGAGGTCTGGCCGAGCTCGAACAGGAACGAGGCGATGTAGGGAAACAGGCCGAGCACGCAGCAGCCTTCGATGAACACCGCGGAGTAGCAGACATAGGCATTGGGGTTGGTGAAGATGGTGCGGTAGCCGGCCTTCAGCGCCGACAGGCTGGTCTTCGGCGGATGCTTGACCTTGGCGCCGTGAAAGCCGGCGGCGACCGCGATCGAGGCCACGATCACGAGCCCGCCGAGCACCGCGAGCACGCCGCGCCAGCCGAGAAAGTCGCCGATCAGCCCCGAAGCCGAGGCACCGAGCAGATTGCCCGTCATGGCGCCGGCGAGTGTGCGGCTGATCGCGACCTGACGTTTCTCGGGGCCGACGAGATCACTGGTCAGGCTGAGCGCCACCGGAAACACGCCGCCCGAGCCGATGCCGGCGAGAATGCGGGTCGCAAACAGGACCGAGAACGAGGTTGAAAATGCGCCCAGGATGTTGGCGAGGCCGAGCAGCGCAAGGCAGCCGATCATCAGCCGCGTCTTGCCGAACAGATCGGCGGCGGCCCCGACGATCGGCTGGATGATCGAGAAGGTGAAGGCGAACACCGCGGCAAAGCCCGCGGCGGTCGCGATGCTGACTCCGAAATCCTCGGCGACATGCGGCAGCACGGGATCGAGCGCGCGCGCCGACAAGGCCGCGGCGAAGCTTGCACCCGAGATGACGTAGAGCGCTGTCGGCAAGCCGTGATCGTGCGGCCGCGCCTCGCCGTGCGGCATCAGCGCGGGTTCTTTGCCAGCGCGTCGAACGCCATCAACCTGGCGATCAGCCCCTCGAACTCGCGCAGCGGCACCATGTTGGGTCCGTCAGAGGGCGCGCGGTCGGGATCGGGATGGGTCTCGATGAAGACGCCGGCAACGCCGACCGCAACCGCCGCGCGTGCGAGCACCGGCACGAATTCGCGCTCGCCGCCCGACGAGGCCCCCTTCCCGCCCGGCTGCTGCACCGAATGGGTGGCATCGAAGATCACGGGCGCACCGGTGGTGCGCGCCAGGATCGGCAGCGCGCGCATGTCGGAGACCAGCGTGTTGTAGCCGAACGACACCCCGCGCTCGGTGACCAGCACGTTGGGATTGTTGGCGCCGGTGATCTTCGTGACGACATTGGTCATGTCCCACGGCGCGAGGAATTGTCCCTTCTTGACGTTGACGACCTTGCCGGTCGCAGCCGCCGCCAGCAGCAGATCGGTCTGCCGGCACAGGAAGGCGGGAATCTGCAAGATGTCCACGGCCTGCGCCACCTCGGCACATTGCGTGGCCTCGTGCACGTCGGTCAGGACAGGCAGGCCGAGCGAGCCGCGGATCTCGGCGAAGATCGGCAGCGACTGCGCAAGACCCAGGCCGCGTGCCGCGGACGCGCTGGTGCGGTTGGCCTTGTCGAACGAGGTCTTGTAGACGAGGCCGATGTTCAGCCGGGCCGCGATCTCCTTCAGCGCGGAGGCGACCTCCAGCGCATGCTGGCGGCTTTCGAGCTGGCAGGGTCCGGCAATGATCGAGATCGGCAGATCGTTGCCGAACTTGACCTTTCCGATGGTGACGACCGGCGCCGCTGAATGCGAAGAGCTCAAGACAAATCCCTCGTTTCGGCGCGACCATAGCCGCCACGAGGGTCGGATCAACCCTATTCGGCCCAGGCCATCCGAATATCAGGGTTGCGCCGGGGCTGCCGGCGCCGCCCTTGCCGCGGCAGATTCCTACTTCACCGCCGAGAAGGCAGTCGGCGTCAGGATCTGGCTGACGATATTGCCGACGATCTGGCCGTCCGCTTCGCTCTCCGCGCGTGCCTTCAGCCAGTCCGGATCGGTCATGAACTTGCCCCACTTCGTCTCGCGCTCGGCAAGCGACTCCCAGGCCAGGAAATAGGTCAGCTCCTGGTTGGATTCGCCGATCAAGGTCGTGAAGAACCCGGCCTGCTTGATGCCGTGCTTCTCCCAGATCTTCAGCGTGGCGGTCTCGAACCGCTTCAACAGCGCCGGCAGGCGGCCGGGCACGCAGCGATAAACGCGCATTTCGTAGATCATTCATGTTCCTCCCTGAACAGGTGCCGCGGTTATAGCGGCTGGCCGCGAGGGTGTCTTGAGCCGGGACCGGCCGCCCCTGCGGCGCTCCGCGCATGGCTTGCGTGTCCGGCGCCGCGCCGGACTCCCGCAATGCTGCCGCAATGATCGGGCCGCTACAAAGGCTCGGTCGCAGCCTGGGTGCCTGTCACATGCGGATCTTACTGGTCGAGGATGAAGCGGAAATGGCCGGCGCCCTGGCCTCGGCGCTGAAGCGCTACGACATGGTGGTGGACCATGCCCCGACTCTGGCCGAGGCGGAGGAGGCCATCTCGGCCGACGTTCATGCCGCCGTCCTGCTCGACCGCCAGCTTCCCGACGGCGATGGCCTCGCCCTGATCCCAAAGCTCCGCGCGCGCGCCGACGGCGTGCCGATCATCGTCCTGACTGCGCGCGGCGAGCTCGCTGACCGCATCGCCGGGCTCGACAGCGGTGCCGACGATTATTTGGCCAAGCCGTTTGCAGTCGAGGAACTGCTGGCGCGGCTGCGCGCCGTGCTGCGGCGGCCGGCGGGCCTCTCCCCCGACGTGATCCGCGCCGGCCGCCTCGCCTTCGACCTCAGTCATCGCGAGGCCAGCATCGACGGCGTGCCGTTCGAGCTGCCTCGCCGCGAGCTCTTGGTGCTCGAAGCGCTGGTCCGTCGCATGGGCCGGACCGTGCTGCGCTCGGCGCTGGAAGAGGCGGTCTACAATTTCGACGACGAGATCCAGTCCAACGCGCTCGACACGCATGTGTCGCGGCTGCGGCGGAAGCTCGCGGACGCCGACGCCGGGATCGAGATCCACGGCATTCGCGGCGTCGGCTATCTCCTGAAGAAGCTGCCATGAGCGCGATCAGCATGCACGACGATCCCTATTGCCTGCGCTCGCGGCTGAGCTGGCGCCTGCTCGCGCTCCAGGCCGCGATCCTGGTCGCGCTGCTTGCCGTCGTCCTCGCCGGGCTTTGCGCCTCCGGCTTCGTGCTCGCAGAGCGCGACGAGGACCGCGTCATCGACGTGGTCCGGCGCGCGCTCACGCGCGAGCCGCAAGGTGGGCTGGCGTTGCGGCCGACGGCCGAGTTGCAGCAATTGCGCAGCGAGACGCCCGATCTCTGGTTCCTGGTCCGCGACCGGCAGGGCCGCGTCCTCAGCGAAGGCACCGTGCCGGGCGAGTTCGCCGCAATCGGCAACGGCCTCGACCAGATCAGCCAGGCCCGGCTCGGCTGGCAGCTGTTCGAGGACGATCCCCGCAAGCCCGCGGCGCGGCTGAAGCGGGTCAACACAGATGCCGGCAACGTGCAGGTCATCACGGCGACGCAAGGGCGGCTGACCGGCGCCAAGGCGCTGTTCATGACGTCGCTCGCGTTTCTCGGCATCGCCCTGCCCGGCCTGCTGCTGATGGGAACGGCGACGTTCATCGCAACGCCGATGATCGTGCGTCGCGCGTTCAGAGGGCTCGACACCGCGGCGGACGAGGCCCGGCGCATCGATATCCATCAGCGCGGCGCGCGGCTTCCGCTGGAGCGGATCCCGCTGGAGGTCATGCCGCTGGTGACCGCGATCAACGACGCGCTGGCGCGGCTCGACCAGGGCTATGCCCGCCACAAGCGCTTCGTCGCGGATGCCGCGCACGAATTGCGGACGCCGATCGCGATCCTGAACACGCGGCTGGAGTCACTGGCCGCCGGGCCGGACAAGACCCGTCTCATGGAGGATGCCGCGCGGCTGGCGACGCTCGCCGAACAATTGCTCGACATCCAGCGGCTCGACCGCTGCGGCCATCCCTTCACGCGTGTCAATCTCGTCGCGGTCGCGCAAAGCGTCGCCGCCGACCTCGCGCCGCTGGCGATTGCCGCCGGCTACGAGCTGGCGCTCGACGCGCCGGCGACACCGATCGAGACGATGGGCGATGCGGCGGCGCTGGAGCGCGCGCTGACCAACCTCGTGCAGAATGCGGTCCAGCACGGCCCGCGCCGCGGCACCATCGCCATTCGTGTCGACCGCCCTGCGAGCATCGAAGTCACGGACGAGGGCACGGGCATTCCGGCCGAGCAGCGCGAGCAGATCTTCGAACCGTTCTACCGGCTGACGCCGCGCGATCGCGGTGCCGGCCTCGGCCTCAACATGGTGCGCGAGATCGTGCAGCTGCATGGCGGCCACGTTTCGGTCGCGGACGGACCGAACGGGGGCGGCGCTTGCTTCCGGATGACGCTGCCGGAAGTGCGGCAGAGCTGATTCAATTGGTATTTGCGCCCCGTAGCGCAATGCTGTCGCAATGCACTCCCGCGACACTGCATGCGCCGCACCTCCAATCGAGGTGCAACCAAGATCCGGAGTGCGCATGCCCAACGACTTTCTTTCGTTCTTCCTGTCCTGGATGTCGTCCCCGCGGCGGGTCGGCGCGGTCGCACCATCGGGTGCGGCGCTCGCCGATCTCATCACGCGCGAGATCAGTGCAACGACGGGACCCATCCTCGAGCTCGGTCCCGGCACCGGCGCGTTCACCTACAAGCTGCTCAAACGCGGCGTCCGTCCGCAGGACCTCACGCTGATCGAATACGGCTCCGACTTCATGAAGCTGCTGCAGATGCGCTTTCCCGGCTCGCGCGTGCTGTGGATGGATGCAGGCCGGCTTGCGACCGAGCGGCTTTATGAGGGCGCGCCCGTCGGCGCGGTGGTGAGCGGCCTGCCGCTGCTGAACATGAGCAGGCGCAAGGTGATCTCGATCCTCAGCGGAGCGTTCAGCTATGTCCGCCCCGGCGGCGCCTTCTACCAGTTCACCTATGGCATGAGCTGCCCGGTGCCGCGGCCCGTGCTAGACCGGCTGGGCCTGCGCGCAAAGCTCCTGGACCGCACCTTGCTCAACGTGCCGCCCGCCGCCGTCTACAGGCTGACGCGGCGGCCACAGATGAAGCTGATCACGGGATCGGTTGCGCCGCTGTCCTCAATAGCAGCCAAGTCCGGACAGATTCAGTTGACACAGAACGTAAAGGGCCCAAGCCAGCCTAGTTTGACAAAACACTACCCGTTAAAGTAACATTTTAAGGTTGAAGTGATTCGCTACGATCCCCCGTTCGTGCGTCGAGCGCGACAGATGGAGGGGATCATGGATACAGCGGTCTGGGCCTTCGCCGGAGCATTTACGCTGGCTGCGCTGGCGTTGCTCGTGAAACGGAAAATCAAAATTTCGCTGAACTGGAAGGGTCTAGTGATTGAGATCGGCGGGCCCTCCAAGGTCTAGTCTCAATTGCTGCCCCGCTCCGCTTGAGCCTCCCGCGCTCGAAAAGTCGATTGCGCTATATCGAGATCGTAGATCCTCGATTCGATCACCAAGTTTTTTGCCAAGGAGTTCGTACGAGTTGAATTTGGCAGGGTCGCACTCGTACGACTTCACTTTGCCCAAGAGAGAACACACCCAGTCCGCAGCCTGTATTCCCAGCGACCAGTGACTCTGGACGTGGAACATCGGCTCCTTTAGGTAGTCGAAGTATCTCTCCCTAACGATTATTTCCTGCGAATATTCTTGCCTGGTCTGCAACTCTGCTAGGGCATGTACTGGTTGCCTGTTCTGTTTTGCGCGAATTCGCGCGATCGTTTCATCATCCTCTGGATGATGATCAAAGATCATCTTTATTTGCGATTTCCGCGCCGCGGCTTCACTGTGCGCCACACGCAACGCCCGAGGGATGAGGTTGACGTGAAGCGTGCGAGGACGCCCCCTGTTCCGAGGACGCGCGAAATATCCCTCCTTCTCGATGCCTGAAAAGAAGATCTCGCCGTTGAATTGCTCGATCAATGAGAGGAATTTCTTTGCTCGCCGAATTACCTCTCGTTTTCTTGCCCCAGAGTGGTTGCTGGAGTTGAGATAGGAGCCCGAGAAAAATTCGGTCCCACCAACTTCTTCGGACCTTGAATAAAGCCGGTGACGCTGCTGCGAAAACAATAAGGCAAACTCGTCGAACGAAACGCGCTTGTCTGGATTGAGCACAGCGTTGTGTTTGGCAAACGCAATGTTTCTGGTGCCGATCATTCTAAGCCGGGTAAAGTGATCACAGAATTCCTTGTAGTAGCCGGCAGGAATCAGAAAACCGCCATAGCCGCAGATCGGTCGCCAGCTGCCGTAGCTCTCAACCGCCCCGCCGCTTGAATCGAATTTGGCGGAAAAATCGCCGAACTCGTCGACAAAACAAAGCCACATCTGATGATCGCAATCCAAAAAGTACAAAGCCCGCGCGGAGCGCGGGCTTTGAATTGAATGCAGAGCCCAAGGGCCTGCAATCCTATCGGGCGAAAACGCTCAATGGTGCAACCGTACGTGGCCGAAAAGGGAAGTCAAGAACTATGTCGACATTGTGAACAGCTTACCTCTAAGGCGCGTTCACATCATCCCCGGCAGCGCATAAATTAACACGAAGAAAAATACAAAGCCCGCGCGAGGCGGGCTTTGAATTAGCTGCAGCGCCTTAGCGGCCTGCCAGCCACATCGAGCGAAAACGCTCAACCCCCTAACATTAGCGATTCTTCACAGAGAGTCAAGACCACATAATGGTAAAATAACACCAGAATCGCGACCTACACCAGCCGGCTCTGCACCATCGCCGCCTGGATGAACGAGGCGAACAGCGGATGCGGCTCGAACGGCCGCGACTTCAGCTCGGGGTGGAACTGGACGCCGATGAACCAGGGATGGTCCTCGTATTCGACGATCTCAGGCAGCACGCCGTCGGGCGAGAGCCCCGAGAATTTCAAGCCGTGCTGCTCGAGGCGATCCTTGTAGGCGGTGTTGACCTCGTAGCGGTGGCGGTGGCGCTCGGAGATTTCGGTGGCGCCGCCATAGACTTGCGAGACGCGGCTGCCGCGATTGAGCGCGGCGGGATAGGCGCCGAGGCGCATGGTGCCGCCGAGATCGCCGGCCTGCGAGCGCTTCTCGAGCTCGTTGCCGCGCAGCCATTCCGTCATCAGGCCGACCAGGGGCTCCTTGGTCGGACCGAACTCGGTGGAGTTGGCGTCCTCGATGCCGACGAGGTTTCGCGCGGCCTCGATCACCGCCATCTGCATGCCGAAGCAGATGCCGAAATACGGCACGTCGCGCTCACGCGCGAACTGCGCCGCCTTGATCTTGCCCTCGGCGCCGCGCTGGCCGAAGCCGCCGGGCACCAGGATGCCGTTGACGTGCTCGAGGAACGGCGCCGGATCTTCCTTCTCGAAGATCTCGCTCTCGATCCAGTCGAGATTGACCTTCACCTTGTTGGCGATGCCGCCATGCGAGAGCGCCTCGATCAGCGACTTATACGCATCCTTCATGCCGGTGTACTTGCCGACGATGGCGATGGTGACGTTGCCTTCGGGATTGCGGATGCGCTCGTTGATCTGGTGCCAGCTCTTGAGCACCGGCGGGATGCGCGATTCGATGCCGAAGGCGGCGAGCACTTCGTCGTCGAGGCCCGCATTGTGATAGGCCTCGGGCACGGCGTAGATGCTGTCGGCGTCGCGCGCCTCGATCACGGCGCTCTCGCGCACGTTACAGAACAGGCCGAGCTTGCGCCGCTCCTCCTTCGGGATCTCGCGGTCGGTGCGGCAGAGCAGGATGTCCGGCTGGATGCCGATCGAGCGCAGCTCCTTCACCGAGTGCTGCGTCGGCTTGGTCTTCAACTCGCCGGCGCTCGGAATGTACGGCAGCAGCGTGAGGTGGATGTAGATGGCGTGATCGCGCGGCAACTCGTTCTTGAGCTGGCGGATCGCCTCGAAGAACGGCAGGCCCTCGATGTCGCCGACGGTGCCGCCGATCTCGACCAGCACGAAATCGTAATCGTCGTTGCCGGAGAGGACGAATTCCTTGATGGCGTTGGTGACGTGCGGAACCACCTGGATGGTCGCGCCGAGATAATCGCCGCGGCGCTCCTTGGAGATGATGTCCTGGTAGATGCGTCCCGTGGTGATGTTGTCCTGCTTGGTCGCAGGCCGGCCCGTGAAGCGCTCGTAGTGACCGAGATCGAGATCGGTCTCCGCGCCGTCATCGGTCACGAACACTTCGCCGTGCTGATACGGCGACATCGTTCCGGGATCGAGGTTGAGATAGGGGTCGAGCTTGCGGAGGCGGACCTTGTAGCCCCGGGCTTGCAACAGCGCACCGAGTGCCGCTGAAGCCAGACCCTTGCCGAGCGAAGAAACCACGCCGCCGGTGATGAATATGTACCGCGCCATGGGACTTAACCTCTAATCCCTCGAATTCGATTCGCCAAAGCGATTCGTATTCCGCCCCAAAGATTTTGCGGGCCTGTGGGTGAGCCAAAACGAAGAGTGGTGACAGTGCCTTGATGGGGATTTTTGATGCAGGACGGTAGCTGCCGCCCCGCATGGCCCCCCTGCTTTATTGCGAGCGTGGCACCTGCGGGCCGGTCGGGGCCGGCGCCTGCTGCTGCTCGTCGGCCTTCTTCAGCGAATCCAGGATGCCGCCCGAGGTCGGCGGCGCGACCGGCGATCCGCCGGCCGGCTGGCCCTGCGACGCCGGCGTGCCGATGATCGGCGAGGGCGCGCGGCTGTAGCCGGCGTGCCAGGACAGGAACATGCTGGTGAGGAAGAAGCCCGCAGCCAGGATCGCGGTGGTCCGCGTCAACAGATTCGCTGTGCCGCGGCTGGACATGAAGCCCGCACCGCCGCCCATGCCGAGGCCGCCGCCTTCCGACTTCTGGAGCAGGACGGCGCCGATCATCACGGCGACGATCATGAGGTGGATGACGATGACAACGGTCTGCATAATGCCCTTCCGTCACAAGCGGACAGCGCCTGACGGCGGCCGATCGCGCTTCGCGGGTTTTCCTGAAGTTGCGCGGTGTTACACGATCGGAGGGGGTATTGCCACCCCCGATCGGTCCCGAACCAAAGCTTTGGATGAGCTAGGGGCACCCCTTCGCGATCGCAAGGAAGTCGGCCGCTTTCAGGCTGGCGCCGCCGACCAGGGCGCCGTTGACGTTCTCGACTGCCATCAGCTCGGCCGCATTCGACGGCTTGACCGAGCCGCCATAGAGGATGCGCATCCTGGCGCCATCGGCCTTGAACCGCGAGGTCATGAGTTCCCGGATAAACCCATGAATCTGCTCGACATCCTGGGCGGTCGGGGTCAGGCCGGTGCCGATCGCCCAGACCGGCTCATAGGCCACGGTCAGGTTGGCGGCGGTCGAGCCATCAGGCAGCGAGCCGGCAAGCTGCCCGCGCAGGATGTCCAGGGTCTGGCCGGCGTCGCGCTGGGCTTGGGTCTCGCCGATGCAGACGATCGCTATCGCCCCGGCGCGCCAGGCGGCTTCGGCCTTCTGGCGGATCAGGGCGTCGCCCTCGCCGTGATCGGCGCGGCGCTCGGAATGGCCGACGATGATGGCGCTCGCGCCCGCGTCCACCAGCATTTCCGCCGCGATATCGCCGGTATGGGCGCCGGAGGCCTTGGGATGGCAATCCTGGGCTCCCACCGCGACCTTTTTGCCGCGCGCCTTGTCGGCAAAGGCCGCGATCAGGGTCGCCGGCGGGCAGACCAACAGATCGGCCTTGGCGGCCACATCTGCCGCGCCGCTGAGCATGGCGTCGAATTCGGCAGTCGAGCCCTTCAGCCCGTTCATTTTCCAATTGCCGGCGATCAGGGGGCGGATGGCGTCGGTCATGTCAATTTCCAGCAAAATGAGGTTTGCGCATGCGCTAGCAGAGGACCTGTTGCAGTTCCAGAGACCAGAGGCTTTTAACCGCAGCTTCCAGCGGTCGCCTGACCCGAGGTTGCGGGGGGAAAGCCGCCACTTTATGATGATCTTTCAATTTGGTGAGGCGCTTCTGCGGAATCTGCATTAAGACGCGCTCCCGTTCCCCTCCTGCTCAAACAAGTTGGACCAAATGCTTCGAGGAATGCGCAAGGCCTCATCAAACTGGGTCGGCAAGACCATTATGGCGATCGTGATGGGCGTGCTGATCGTCAGTTTCGGCATTTGGGGAATCGCCGACATCTTCAAGGGCTTCGGGCAGTCCACGGTGGCCAAAATCGGCAGCACCGAGATTTCGCTGAACGAGTTCCGTCAGATCTACACCGACCGCCTGCAACAGATCAGCCGCCAGTTCGGTCGCCCCCTCACGCCCGACCAGGCGCGGGCCTTCGGCCTTGACCGCCAGGTGCTGCAGCAGACCATCGCGGAAGCCGCCCTCGACGAGGAGGCGCGCCGGCTCGGGCTCGGCCAGTCCGACGACCAGATCCGCCAGGTCATCATGAACGACCCCAACTTCAAGGGCGTCGGCGGCAATTTCGATGCGAACCGCTTCCAGGCCATGATCCGCAATTTCGGCTATACCGAGCAGCGCTACGTCGCCGAGCAGCGCAAGGTGTCGCTGCGCCGGCAGATCACCGGCACGATCGGCGCCGGCCTCGAGCCGCCGAAAACCATGCTCGACGTGCTGACGCGCTTCCAGAACGAGCAGCGCACCATCGAATTCGTCAGGCTCGATGCCGCCCAGGCAGGCCAGATCGACGCGCCCTCGCCCGAAGCGCTCGCGGCCTATTTCGAGGATCACAAGGTCCAGTTCCGCGCGCCTGAATATCGCAAAATCTCCTTCGTCGTGGTCTCGCCCGAAGAGATCGGCAAGTGGAGCGAGGTGTCCGACGAGGACGCCAAGAAGGTGTTCGAGCAGCGCAAGGACCGGCTCGGCACACCGGAGAAGCGCCAGATCCAGCAGATCGTCTTCCCCAACGCCGCTGAAGCGCAGGCCGCCCGGGAGCGTCTCGTCGGCGGCATGTCGTTCGCGGACCTCGGCAAGGAGCGCGGGCTGAGCGCCTCCGATATCGACCTCGGCCTCGTCACCAAGTCTTCGCTGGATGCTGCGGTCGGCGACGCCGCCTTCGCGCTTCCCGCCGGCGAGATCAGCCAGCCGATCCAGGGCGCGCTCGGCACGTCCATCGTCAAGGTCGACAAGATCGAGCCGGGCGCCGAGGCCGACTATGCGAAGCTTGCCGGCGACATCAAGCGCGAGCTCGCCACCGAGCGTGCGCGCGTCAAGGTCAACGACCTCCGCGACAAGATGGAAGACGAGCGCGGCGGCGGCGCCAGCGTGATCGACGCGGCGCAGAAGCTCGGCCTCACCGCCGTGACCATCGACGCCGTCGACCGCTCCGGCCGCGCCCCGAACGGCCAGCCGGTCGCCAACATTCCGCAGGGCCTGGACGTGGTCTCGCAGGCCTTCAACACCGATGTCGGCGTCGACAACGACTCGATCTCGTTCAAGGGCGGCTACGTCTGGTACGACGTGCTCGCCATCACGCCCTCGCGCGACCGCAATCTCGACGAAGTCCGCGACCAGGTCGAGGCGCGCTGGCGCCAGGACCAGATCGCGACCAAGCTGAAGGCCAAGGCGACCGAGATGGTGCAGAAGCTCGAAGCGGGCGGCAAGCTCGCCGACGAAGCCGCAGCGATCGGCGCCAAGGTCGAGACCGCAAACGGCTTCAAGCGCGACGACACGCCGGCCAGCGTGCCCGCGGCGGTCGTGTCGGCCACCTTCCGCGTCGCCAAGGACGGTGTCGGCCAGACACCGGTGACCGGCGGCACCGATGTGATCGTCTACCGCGTCACCGACATCGTCGAGCCCCCGGTCGATGCCGCCTCCGACGCGGTCAAGAAGCTGAAGGAGAGCCTCGACCGTGCCCAGACCGAGGAGCAGGTTGCTTCCTACGTCAACAAGCTTGAAACCGACATCGGGACCACCATTAATCAGGCCGCCTTCGCGCAGGTGACCGGCGCGAACCAGCAGTAGGTTGAAAGCACGCGATGGACGACCTGAAATCGATCATTGGAAAAGTGGCGACCGGCGCCAGCCTGTCGCGTGACGAAGCCGCTTCCGCCTTCGACGCCATGATGAGCGGCGAGGCCACGCCCTCGCAGATGGGCGGCCTGCTGATGGCGCTGCGTGTGCGCGGCGAGACCGTGGACGAGATCACCGGCGCGGTTGCGGCGATGCGCTCGAAGATGCTCACGGTCGATGCGCCCGCGGACGCCGTCGACATCGTCGGCACCGGCGGCGACGGCTCCGGCTCCGTCAACGTCTCGACCTGCGCCTCGTTCATCGTCGCGGGCGCCGGCGTGCCGGTCGCCAAGCACGGCAACCGCGCGCTGTCGTCGCGCTCGGGCGCTGCCGACGTGCTGGCATCGCTCGGGGTGAAGATCGACCTCCGGCCCGATCAGGTCGGCCGCTGCGTCCGCGAATGCGGCATCGGCTTCATGTTCGCCCCCGCTCACCATCCCGCCATGAAGAACGTCGGCCCGACCCGGGTCGAGCTTGCCACGCGCACGATCTTCAACCTGCTCGGCCCCCTGTCCAACCCGGCCGGCGTGAAGCGGCAGATGGTCGGCGTCTTCTCCCGGCAATGGGTGCAGCCGCTGGCGCAGGTGCTGAAGAATCTCGGCTCCGAATCCGCCTGGGTGGTGCACGGCTCCGACGGCCTCGACGAGATCACCCTCACCGGCCCGACTTTCGTCTCCGCGCTCCACAATGGCGAGATCCGGAATTTCGAGGTGACGCCGGAGGACGCTGGCCTGCCGCGCTGCGAGGCCGGTGCGCTCAAGGGCGGCGATGCCGACGCCAACGCGATCGCGCTGCAAAGCGTGCTCAGCGGCAAGCCGAGCCCCTATCGCGACGTCGCCCTGATGAACGCCGCCGCCGCGCTGATCGTGGCCGGACGCGCCAAGGACCTCAAGGAGGGCGTTGCGATCGGCGCAAAGTCGCTCGACAGCGGCGCAGCGAACACGCGGCTGAAGCATCTGATCGCGGTCTCGAACGGCTGAGCCTGACATGTCGGACATCCTGACCAAGATCGAAACCTACAAGCGCGAGGAGATCGCTGCCGCCAAGCGCGCGCAGCCGCTGTCGGCCATCGAGGCGAAGGCCAGGGCGCAAGCCGCCCCGCGCGGCTTCGTGCGGGCGATCAAGGCCAAGCATGCCGACGGCAACTACGCACTGATCGCGGAGGTGAAGAAAGCCTCGCCGTCGAAGGGGCTGATCCGCGCCGATTTCGATCCGCCTCAGCTTGCAAAGGCCTATGAGGCCGGCGGCGCCGCCTGTCTGTCGGTGCTGACCGACACGCCCTCCTTCCAGGGCCATCTCGACTTCATGGTCGCCGCGCGCGCGGCGACGTCGCTGCCGGTGCTGCGCAAGGATTTCATGTTCGACACCTATCAGGTGGTCGAGGCCCGCGCCCACGGCGCCGACTGCATCCTGATCATCATGGCCGCGCTCGACGATGCCACGGCACAGGACCTCGAAGACGCAGCGATCGCTTACGGCATGGACGTGCTGATCGAGATCCACGACCGCGCCGAGCTCGACCGCGCGCTCAAGCTCCGCTCGCCGATGATCGGGGTCAACAACCGCAATCTGCGCACCTTCGAAACCACCCTCGCGACCAGCGAAACGCTGGCGCCGCTGATCCCCGGCGACCGGCTGATGGTCGGCGAGAGCGGCATCTTCACGCCCGCCGATCTCGCCCGGCTCGAGCGCGTCGGCATGTCGACCTTCCTGGTCGGCGAGAGCCTGATGCGGCAGACCGACGTCACCGCCGCCACGCGCACGCTGCTCGCGCGCGAGGATGTGGCACGCGCGGCGGGCACGCGCTGATGGCACGCAAGCCTGCCAAGGCGAACCCGGCCAAGAGGGCCGGCCCTGCCCTCACCCATATCGGCGCCTCCGGCGAGGCTCGCATGGTCGACGTGTCGGACAAGCCGGCAACCGAGCGGCTTGCGGTCGCGGAAGGCCGCGTCGTCATGACCAAGGCGACGCTCGACCTCATCGTGTCGGGCAACGCCAAGAAGGGCGACGTGCTCGGCACGGCCCGCATCGCCGGCATCATGGCCGCCAAGCGCACCTCCGAGCTGATCCCGCTCTGTCATCCGCTCGCGCTGTCGAAGGTCATTGTCGATATCGAGCCCGATGCAAAGCTGCCCGGTTGCGTGGTGCGCGCCAGCGTGAAGGTGACGGGACCGACCGGCGTCGAGATGGAGGCCCTCACGGCCGTGTCCGTCGCCTGCCTCACCATCTACGACATGATCAAGGCGGTCGAGCGCGGCGTGCGCATCGAGGGCATTCACCTGGTCGAGAAGCTCGGCGGCAAGTCCGGCCATTACCGCGCCTGATCGTCGCTACTTCAGCGCCGAACTGATGGACGTGAATTTCGTGTTGAGCCTGGCGCCCATGCCGTTGATGACGGTGATGATCGCAAGCGCGATGCCGGCGGCGATCAGGCCGTACTCGATCGCGGTCGCACCGCGCTCGTCGGCGAGAAAGTTCTTCAAAGTCTTCTTCATCGTGTTTCCTCTCGGTGTGCCGAAAGGCGTGCTCGCAAATCACGTGCCAATGCCTGCGCAAGACTCGCCAACACCTTAGATGGTTAAGTCTTCCTTGATCTCGGCCCGACCGGCAGGAATTGACCGGCACGGCCGGTGCTCGCGGCAATTCCTGCATGTCTCGTCCTGCATGTTTTGCGCGCGCATCGATCGCCTTTGTGCGCGGCCGTTCACATCGCGTTAACCGCGCTTCCTAACTTCGCCTCCACACCGTTCCCGTAAACCAACGGATGCTTTCGGGGCCAAGAATTGATCCTGACGTGTGCAGGCAATGATCCAGTATGACGACGACGAAATTCGGCAGTCGCCTCTTTGACCAGACCTTCGTGCGCAGCGGACCGATCCGCTGGCTGGTGGTGGGCGGCACGCTGCTGATCGCTGCCATCGCCATCGGCTCCGTCCTGATGGCGCAGAACTTCCGCGAGCGAGCGCTGCGCAACTCCGGCCGCGAGCTGGAGAACACCGTGCTGATGCTCGCTCATCACTTCGATCAGCAATTGCAGGACTTCGCGGTCATCCAGCGAGACTTCGTCGATCACGTGCGTTCGATCGGCATCGCCAATGTCGAAGAGTTCCGCAAACGCCTCTCCGATCAGAGCGTCCACCAGATGCTGCGATCGAAGATCGAGGCGCTGCCGTATATCGGCGGCGTCAACATCATCGATGCCGACGGCAATCTGATCAATTCGTCGACGGCATGGCCGGTTCCCAAGACCAACCTGGCCGACCGCGCCTATTTCCGCACATTCAAATACGATCCCAACGCGCCGGATGTCCTGATCGAGCCGCTGCACAGCCGGATCTCCGGCGCCTGGACCATCCTCGTGGCCCGAAGGATCCTCGGTCCCAAGGGTGAATTCCTCGGCGTGGTCGGACGAGGGATCGAGCCCGCCAACTTTGAGAAATTCTTCGCCTCAGTCGCGCTCGGCGAAGGCGCGACGATCTCGATGCTGCATCGCGACGGCACGCTGCTCGCCCGCTATCCTCATTCCAGCGAATTGATGGGGCGGAACTTCAAGACCGGTTCGTTCGAGCAGCAGAGGGTCTTCGGCCTCGATCATTTCGCCGGCCGCTTCGTAAGCCCGGTCGACGGCGAGGACCGGCTGATCTCCTCGCGCGCCCTGCCCCATTTCCCGATCCTGATGATGGCGACCACGACGCGCGCGGCGGCCCTGACCGACTGGCGCGAGCAGATCGGCATGCTGATCTCGGTCGCCGGCGCCTCGGCGCTTGCCATCGCGGGCGTGCTGATCGCAGTCGTGCGCAAGCTCCTGGAGCAGCACAGCGCCTCGCGCGAACGGCTGACGCTGGAGAAGCAACGGCTCGACCGCGCCGTCAACAACATGACGCAGGGCCTGTTGCTGTTCGACGCCGAGCGGCGAATGGTGGTCTGCAATCAGCGCTACATTGAAATGTACGGACTGTCCGCCGACGTCGTGAAGCCCGGCTGCAGTTTCCACGACATCATCGCCCATCGCAAGGCGACCGGCTCGTTCGCGGGGAATGTCGACGCCTACGTCTCGCTTGTCCTGAAGGACATCCACGTCCGAAATTCCATGGTGGTGGACACCGCAGACGGCCGCTCGATCCACATCCTCAACGAGCCGCTCACCGATGGCGGCTGGGTCGCGACCCATGAGGACATCACCGAGCGCCGCCGCATCGAGGAGCGCATCACCCACCTCGCCCATTACGACGCGCTGACCGATCTGCCGAACCGCACCATGTTCCACGAGCATCTGCGGGAAGAGCTGGCCGCTGTCGGCAAGGGCGAAGAGATCGCGGTGCATTACATCGACATCGACGAGTTCAAGGGCGTCAACGACGCGCTCGGCCACCTCGTCGGCGACGAGCTGCTGAAATCGGTGGCCGCGAGCCTGCGGCGCTGTGCGGGCCCGACAGATTTCGTCGCGCGGCTCGGCGGCGACGAATTCGCCATCGTCCAGAGCGCGGTGACATCGCGCGACCAGGTCGACGACCTCGTCGCGCGGGTGTTCGAGGCCATCCGCGCACCGTTCGACTGCATGGGCCACCATCTCACCACCGATGCCAGCATCGGCATCGCGCTCGCGCCCGAACACGGCACGGCGCTCGACCAGATCCTCAAGAACGCGGACATGGCGATGTACGCCGCCAAGTCGGCCGGCCGTCGCACCTATCGCTTCTTCGAGCCGGAGATGGATGCCAAGGTACGCGAGCGCCGGCAGCTCGAGAGCGACCTGCGCCACGCCATCGCCCAAGGAGGTCGCGAAGGCGGCCTCGAGGTCTATTATCAGCCTTGCCTCAGCCTGAAGGATGATCGTATCACCGGCTGCGAGGCCCTGGTGCGCTGGCGTCATCCGGTGCGCGGCATGGTCTCGCCGGCAGAGTTCATCCCGATCGCCGAGGATACCGGCCTGATCAACGAGATCGGCGAATGGGTGCTGGCGACCGCCTGCCGCGATGCCGCAGGCTGGCCTGACGACATCCGCCTCGCCGTCAACGTCTCGCCGGTGCAGTTCAAGAGCGGCACGCTGGCGCTGAAGATCATGGCGGCGCTCGCCGCTTCGAACCTGCCGGCGAGCCGGCTGGAGCTCGAGATCACCGAGGCGGTGCTGATCCGCGACGATGATGCCGCGCTGACGATCCTGCACCAGCTCCGTGCCATCGGCGTTCGCATCGCGCTCGACGATTTCGGCACCGGCTACTCCTCGCTGAGCTATCTGCACCGCTTCCCGTTCGACAAGATCAAGATCGACCGCTGTTTCGTCAACGACATCGCCGGTCCCGACGGCTCCGCCAGCATCGTCCAGGCCGTCGTCAACCTGGCGGCCGCGCGCCGCATGACCACCACGGCCGAGGGCGTCGAGACCGAGGAGCAGCAGCGCCTGCTGCGCGCGCTTGGCTGCTCGGAGATGCAGGGCTATCTGTTCAGCGCCGCGAAACCGGCCGACAAGGTGCTGGAGCTGTTCGCGCTGCATCGCAGCCGCCTCGCCCAGCGCGGCGGCAAGGAAAGCCGCCGCCGCGAGGCCGGTTAGGTCCTAACGTGGCGATGTAGCCGGATCAGGCTGCGTTCCGTCCGGGCTGCGGATCGAGACAATTTCCCAAACGAACTCGCCCGGGAGCGGCAGACCACTCCCGGGCGATATCGATCTCTGACAGTGTAAGACCTAGTTCGGCACCGCCGCCTTCGACGCGGGCTTGGCCGCGACTGCGTTGGCGCTGACGCCGTGCAGGAAATCGAAGGCCGCGTGCAGCGCCTTGTCGTCCTCCTCCTTCGGCGGAACGTAGGATTGCGATCCGGTCTGCTCGGTGCCGTCGGCGGCCGACAGATGCCCGCGCATCTGGGACTCCGCCATGGTGTCCATCCGGCCCTTCAACTCGGGCGGCACGTCCTGCAGGATCTCGATGTCGGGGGCGATGCCCTGGGCCTGGATCGAGCGGCCCGACGGCGTGTAGTAGCGCGCCGTGGTCAGCGCCAGCGCGCCATTGCCGGTGCCGAGCGGAATGATGGTCTGCACCGAGCCCTTGCCGAACGAGCGCGTGCCGATGATGGTCGCGCGCTTGTGGTCGTGCAGCGCGCCGGCGACGATTTCCGAGGCCGAGGCCGAACCGCCGTTGACCAGCACCACCAGCGGCTTGCCCCTGGTGAGATCGCCGCCATGGGCGGTGAAGCGCTGGGTCTCTTCCGGATTGCGGCCGCGGGTGGAGACGACCTCGCCGCGCTGCAGGAAGGCGCTCGACACCGATACGGCCTGGTCGAGCAATCCGCCCGGATTGTTGCGCAGGTCGACGACGTAGCCGGCGAGCTTCTCCTGCGGGACGTCCTTGGTGATCGAGGCGATCGCCTTCTTCAGGCCGTCGGTGGTCTGCTCGTTGAACGAAGTGATGCGGACATAGCCGATGTCACCGTTCTCGACATGGAAGCGCACGGGACGCACGTGAATGATCTCGCGCTTGATCGCGACGTCGAGCGGGGCGTCGGCGCCCTTGCGCACGATGGTGAGCTTGGTCTGGGTGTCGACCGGGCCCTTCATCTTGTTGACGGCCTGCTCGAGCGTCAAACCCTGCACGGCCTCGCCGTCGATCTTGCTGATGAGGTCGCCGGACATCAGGCCGGCCTTCGAGGCGGGCGTATCGTCGATCGGCGAGACGACCTTGACGAGACCGTCTTCCATCGTGACCTCGATGCCGAGGCCGCCGAACTCGCCGGAGGTGGTCTCCTGCATCTCGGTCCAGGCCTTCGCGTTCATGTAGCGCGAGTGCGGATCGAGCGAGGTCACCATGCCGGTAATCGCGCCTTCGATCAGCTTGGCATTGTCGGGCTTCTCGACATAGCTCGCCTTGACGCGCTCGAACACCGTGCCGAACAGGTTGAGCTGGGAATAGGCGTCATCCGCGCTCGCCGCCGCCCGTGCCGCCCAGACACCGCCGTGCGGGCTGGCTACCAGAAGGGTCAGACACGCTCCGGTGAGCGCGCCCAGTGGGAACAGCAGGGATTTCCGCATGGAGGGACTGGCCTTTTTGCTTGGCGGTTCGCTTGTCTTTCGAGACTTGCTTTTCGAGACTTGGAAGTCACTTGGAAGTCGCCCATGCAATTGGCGATCCAGTCAGCTTCTCACAATACCATTCTGGTTTCTTCAAGGCCGGGAGGCCACGCCGACCCGCCCCGGGCAGAAATCGCTTCGTTCGGACCTAAACTTTTGGCAACGTTGCCGGACTGGTCCGCCCGCAAGGGGAATCGGTGGGCCGGTCCACGCCTCGCAGCTATGCGATTTTAGGATGGTTTTGGAGGGCTGGACGGGTTAGGCGATGACATAAGGCTTCAAATTCTCGGGAGGATAACAATGAACGAAGCACCCCGCATCCGGCCGGAACGGAACGTCGAACTCGGCGCCAGCAACGAGCCGTTCCAGAATCTGCACGAATTCATCCGGAAAGCGCGAGCCAACCTCAACCAGAACGCCTGGGACTACATCGTCGGCGCCGCCGAGACCGAGACCACGATGCGCCGCAACCGCATGGCGCTGGACGAGATCGCTTTTCGCCCGCGCGTGCTGCGCGACGTCCGCAAGGTGGACGGCTCGGTTCAGCAATTCGGCCGCAACATGCGCCTTCCCGTGATCCTCGCCCCCGTCGGCGCGCTCGAGATCTTCGATCCCGACGGCGCGGCGAGCGTGGCGCGGGGGGCCGGTACATTCGGTGCGGCGCACATGCTGAGCTCGGTGTCCGATCCGGGCCTGGAGAAGACCGCCGAGGCCGCCCCTGACGCGCTCCGGCTCTATCAGCTCTATGTCCGCGGCGACGACGCCTTCGTTGCGGATGTCGTCAGCCGCTCCGAGAAGAACGGCTATGCCGGCTTCTGCCTGACCGTCGACACCGCCCATTACAGCCGTCGCGAACGTGACATCGCCAAGCGCTACGTTCGCGAGAGCCGCCTGCGCGCCACCGGCGGTGACTACCAGAAAGGTCTGGAGTGGCGGACCGTGAAGATGATCAAGGACAAGTTCAAGACCCCGCTGATCCTCAAAGGCATCGCCACCGCCGAGGACGCCCTGATCGCGGTCGATCACGGCGTCGAGTGGATCTACGTCTCCAACCATGGCGGCCGCCAGCTCGACCATGGCCGCGGTGCCATGCACGTGCTGCCGGAGATCGTCGACGCCGTGAAGGGCCGCGCCAAGATCATGGTCGACGGCGGCATCTGTCGCGGCACCGACATCGTCAAGGCGATCGCGGCGGGTGCGGACCTCGTCGGCATCGGCCGGCTGCAATGCTGGGCGCTGGCGGCTGCCGGCGAAGCCGGCATCACGCGGATGCTGGAGCTGCTGGAGGACGAGGTGCTGCGCTGCCTCGGCCTGCTCGGAGCCACGTCGTTTGCCGAAGTGAACAAGTCCTGCCTGCATCCGGCGACCGCAACCAACGCGCCGAGCGTGTTCAGCGCGTTCCCGCTGTTCGACCACGAGCCTTATCGATACTGATCCGCCGATGCCAACGTGAAAAGGACTCAGGTGACATCGCTCTCTCCCGGCAGCGCGGATGCGCTTCTGTTCGATCTCGGGCGCGTGGTGCTCGACATCGACTTCTCCAAGGCGATCGCCTGCTGGGCGGGGCATGCCGGCTGCGAGCCCGAGTCGATCGTCGCGCGCTATGTGCGCGACGAGGCATACCGGCTGCACGAGGTCGGTAAGCTCAGCGATGCGGACTATTTCGCCTCGTTACGGGCTTCGCTTGGAATCGGCATTTCGGACGCGCAGTTCCTGGAGGGCTGGAACGCGATCTTCGCCGGCGAGATGCCTGACATCGCCGAGCTGTTGCCGCGTGCCGCCAGGCAGATGCCGCTCTACGCCTTCTCCAACACCAACCGGCCGCATGTCGACTATTTCTCAAAGGAATATGCCGATCTGCTCGGCCATTTCCGGGAGTTGTACCTGTCGTCCAGCATCGGCTTGCGCAAACCGGATGCGGAGGCTTTCGACCATGTCGTCGCCGAGATCGGCGTGCCTGCGGAGCGCATCGTCTTCTTCGACGATCTCGAAGAGAACATCGAGGGTGCGCGGGCACGCGGATTGACCACGGTGCACGTGACGTCGCCGCGCGACGTCGGGAACGCCTTGAAGGCGCTCGGCATCTGAGGTTAGGCTGGCGTCATCGGCCGGCAGCGGACCCATTTGGCCCGGAACTAAATTTGCAGAAGCATGGAACCTGATCACTTTGTGCATTTTTGTACAAAGTTCCGGGAACGGAATACCACCCTTCGGACTCATGACTCCGTTGGGACTTCTACACCGGACTGAACCACGTGCTGGGCAAAACCTACCTCACCAAGCAAGCCTCTCTCCTGCTTGAATTCGCAAGAACCACTTCGGATTCTGACCTGTCCGCCAAGCTGATCAGCAAGGCTGCCGATCTGAAATCGCAGGCCGATCCGCTCCCCGACAAGGATCAAGGTCCCAAAGCTCCCGACGTCGCAGAAAGCGTCAGTCCGGGCGGACCGACCGGGAGTTGATCGATGCTGGCCGTGGGGTTCGTCATTCTCGTCCTTGCCATGGCCACCCTCCTGCCGATCGGCCTCATTCTCTGGATCATGCCGCGCCGGGCGTGACCTGCGTCCCGCCTCCTTTTGCTTCCCCCTTCACTCGGCTAGAAGACTGTCGGAACATTTCGTCCGAACGTGCCGAGCTGGAGTATCGCCGTGGCCTTGATGCCGGTTTCCGACGCCCTTGCTGCGGTGCTGGCGGGTGCAGAGCCGCTGCCCGAACAGATGGTTTCGCTCGACGAAGCCTATCACCGCGTGCTCGCGCACGACGTTGCGGCGCGGCGCACGCAGCCGCCGCAAGCCATGTCGGCGATGGACGGCTATGCGTTACGGGCGGCCGATGCCGCCAACATCGATTCCAGGCTGACGGTGATCGGCGAGGTCGCGGCGGGCCGCCCGTTCGCTGGAACAGTCGGCGTCGGCGAAGCCGTGCGGATCTTCACCGGCGGCGTCGTCCCTGCCGGCGCGGACGCCGTCGTGATCCAGGAGGACACCGTCGCCGACGCCAACAGCGTCACGATCAAGGAGCCCGCGATCGTCGGACGGCACATCCGTCCGGCCGGCGTCGATTTCCGCGAGGGTGACGTGCTCTTGCGTCAGGGAATCCGACTCACCGAGCGCGACCTCGCGCTCGCCGCGGCGATGAATCACCCGCAGCTTGCGGTCTGCCGCCGTCCGAAGGTCGCGATCCTCGGCACCGGCGACGAACTGGTGCGGCCGGGCACAACGCCCGGACACGGCCAGATCGTCTATTCGAACGGCTACGCCCTGCATGCGCTGGCCCGCAGCGAGGGCGCCGAGACCATCGACCTCGGCGTCGCCGCCGATACGCTGGCAGCCACCTCCGCCGGCATCCGGCGCGCCCGCGAGAGCGGTACCGACATCCTGATCACCACCGGCGGCGCGTCGGTCGGCGACCACGATCTGGTTCAGCAGGCGCTTCGGGACGAAGGCATCGCGATGTCGTTCTGGAAGATCGCGATTCGGCCCGGCAAGCCGATGATGCACGGACGGCTCGGCGCCATGCGCGTGATCGGCCTGCCCGGCAATCCCGTGTCGTCCTATGTGTGCGCCTTCCTGTTCATGGTGCCGCTGATTCGCGCGCTGTCGGGCCGTTCAGTGATTCATCATCGTCGCGAGCGCGCCGTGCTCGGCCGCGATCTCGCCGCCAACGACCAGCGCGAGGATTATCTGCGCGCGCGCCTGGAGCTGCGCGAGGACGGCACGCAGATCGCCATTCCCGTCAAACACCAGGACTCCTCCCTGCTTGCGAATCTTGCTGCAGCACAGGTACTTCTCGTGCGCCCACCGTTCGCGCCGAAGGCCGAAGCCGGCAGCCCCTGCGAGGTGCTGCGGCTCCCCGCCTGAACTGCGTATCACACGCATTCCGCGAGTTTCGCTTCGTTCACGGTAAATTAAGCAGTTGCGGAACATGTATCGAACATATAGTGTCCGTTCATGATTTGTTTCGAGGATGTAGCGGCTTATCGCTGAATTCATCGTCTCGGAATCGAACGACATCAACCGGGGGACTTTGGTCGAGATGTTAACGCGCAAACAATACGAGCTTCTGCGGTTCATCAGCGAACGTTTGAAGGAAAGCGGCGTGCCGCCCTCTTTCGACGAGATGAAGGATGCGCTCGACCTGCGCTCGAAGTCAGGCATCCACCGCCTGATCACCGCGCTCGAAGAGCGTGGCTTCATCCGCCGCCTGCCCAACCGCGCCCGCGCCATCGAAGTGATCAAGCTGCCGGAGCTGCAGGCCGCCGCCAGCAACCGGCGCGGCTTCACGCCGAGCGTCATCGAGGGCAATCTCGGCAGGGTCCGCGCGAGCTCCAGCCCGCCGGCGGACGAGGGCGAACGGCCCGTGGCGGTGCCCGTGATGGGCCGCATCGCGGCCGGCACCCCGATCGAGGCGTTGCAGACCCGCAGCCACACCATCAGCGTGCCGCCCGACATGCTCGGCTCCGGCGAGCACTACGCACTCGAAGTGCGCGGCGATTCCATGGTCGAAGCCGGCATCCTCGACGGCGACATGGCGCTGATCCAGCGCAACGAGAGCGCCGATACCGGCGACATCGTGGTCGCGCTGATCGACGATGAGGAAGCCACCCTCAAGCGCTTCCGCCGCCGCGGCGCCTCGATCGCGCTCGAGCCGGCCAATGCCGCTTACGAGGTGCGCATCCTGCCGCCGAACCGCGTGAAGATTCAGGGCAAGCTGATCGGTCTTTACCGCAAGTACTGAGTCCGAAGATAGCACGATACCGAAATTGCTGGCGCGTGTTACGCGCCGCCGATCGGCAGCACCGATCAGGAATTGGAGGGGATGATTTGTCCGCTCCGGCTGGATGGTCTTTCTGGTACTGCACAGATTGTCCGGCCTTATCTTTCACGGCGAGAGCCTCGGCAGGCCGCGCGAAGCAAGAATATCGCGCGGGTTTTCCTGGACCGCCATGCACCTGTTCGTTTTGAGTGCTGCGCGACGGCGCTGATCCCTGCATCAGCGCCGTGGGCTGTGTGCGCGCCGCGGGCAATGACCGGGCAGATGCGCGATTGCAGTCGCAACCCGCGATCGCCTTGACGATCGCAACACCTTCATCCCCGTCGGGTCTCGACACGCGCCTGCCATATGCACGGCAAATGGCTTTGTTCCTATCGGATCGGAAAAGATAATGTGATCGCGCCGCGTGGATCCCAGCCGTAGATTTGCCTACAACCAAGCAGAGCGTTGCGTGCTTCCACTCCGAGGCCAGCGCCTCCAGGTGAGGTGCGGGTCGTCATCTTCGAATGAGGAGCAACCCGATGTGTGACTATAGCCTGCATGCCGTCGCGACGCGTCCCGCCGAAGTCGGCGAGACGATCGTCACGACAACCTTCCGCGGCACCTCGACGCGCGGCTTCGCCTCCGAAGCCGATCTGTCCGTTGCGGTCTGCCTGCTGCCCGGGACTGAGCTCGCCTTTGCCGACAACGTTCGTTACGACAATCGCTGGATCTGGACGCGCACCGTCAATTCCCGCGTCGGCAAGTTCGGCAAGATCGATCCCCACATTCCCGACCGCCATCATGACGCGATCGAATTCCCTGACGGCAAGTACGTGCTGGTGACACAGCTCGTCGAAGGCCAGCGCGCCACCGTGCTGCAGCTGCCGGTGACACAGCCGCTCGGCGAACGCGAGCACAAGCCTGAGATCACCGCCGACAGTCGGTCGCCCATCGCGCCCCTGCCGACGGGCTGACTGGGACTTTAGTCCTCGGCCTGAACATCGACCTCCGAGGGGGTCGCATCCCTGCTGCGCGGAGCTGCCGCCTTCGGCACGAGGCCTGCTTCGAAATCTGCATCGCCGGCAGCCGCCGGCGACCAGGGCCGGTTCGTGCCTCTCGCCCTCACCGTCTCTACCGAGAAGCCGTCGCCGCGCCGCGTCAGAGCCAGCGCGCCCTGACGAACCAGCCGCGGCCGGTCCACCACCATCGCCCCACAATCGATCGGCGCGGGCCGCGACGTCACCACCAGCGCGGCGCGGCTGCAATCGTCCGCCAACGCGTCGATGCGCGAAGCCAGCGCCACCAGCCGTCCATCGGCGAGCGGTGTGACGCAGCCCAACTCGTCGCACGATACGCCGTCGGCGAGCGAGGCGCTCGCGGCATCGCGCGGATCGCCGTCGGCTGCGAGCCACTCCTTCAGAAGGAAATTGTCCTTGCCCGTCCTGATCAGGTGCAGGCGCCCATCCCTGCCTCGCACGGCGACACTCGCGCCGTCCCCGGCAATCAGAATGTCGGGCTGCCGCACCGACAATCCCCAGGCGATGGAGGCCAGCAGCACGATGGCACCACACCAGCGCAAGGGCGTGCGCAACAGGCCCATCAGGATGATGCCGAGGCTCGCCGCGATCAGCGGCGCGATGCCGAGCGCCGGGATGCGGCCGACCGCGCCCGGCAGCGCCGCCACCCAGCGCGACACCGCAACCATCCACTCGATGCCGATCCCCATCAGCCACCAGAACCCGCCGTCGAGCCCGAAGGGCGCAGCAAGCAGGCCGAGCAGCCCGGCCGGCATCACCAGCGCCGAGACCACGGGCATCGCACCGAGATTGGCGAGCACGCCATAGGGTGTGACGCGATGGAAATGGAAGGCGGCATAGGGCGTGGTCGCGAGCCCAGCGATCAGCGAGGCCAGGAACAGCATCGCGATCTCGCGGCCGCCCCACAGCGCCACGCGCGCGGTGGCGGAATGATCGGGCGAGGCGAACAGGTTCGGCATGCCGATCTGCACCAGCGCCACCAGCCCGAGCGTTGCCGCAAACGACATCTGAAAGCTCGGATGCACCAGCGCTTCCGGCGCAAGCGCGAGCACGATCAGCGCCGCCACGGCCAGCGTGCGGAAGGTGATGGCGCGGCGATCGACCATCACCGCGATCAGCACCACCGCCGTCATGAAGAACGAACGCTGCGTGGCCACCTCCGCGCCAGACAAGAGCAGGTAGAACGCAGCTGCGACCAACGCCGCGGCGGCCGACCATTTCTTGATGGCAAAGCCGGCCGCCAGTCCCGGGATCAAGGCCAGCAGTGCGCGCACGGCGAAGAAGACCACCCCGGCGACCACCGCCATGTGATAGCCGGAGATCGAGAGCACGTGTCCCAGTCCCGAGATGAACATGGCGTCGTTGACCGGCGCGGAGATTGCATCGCGCCGCCCGGTGAGCAGCGCGGTGGCGATCGCACGGTTGTCACCTTCGAGCGTCGAGCGGATGCGAGAGTCGATCGCATCGCGCAGGCCCTGCATGAAAGCGGCATAACGCAGCCGCAGGCCGCCGGTGTGCGGCGGCACCGACGCCGTGATCGCGCCCATCACGAAGCCGGAGGCGCCGATACCCTGGAAGAACATGTCGCGGGAGAAGTCGTAGCTGCCTGGGCGGACCGGCGAGAGCGGCGGCATCAGCCGCGCCTTCAATTGAACGAAGCTGCCGACCTCGGGCGCGGTGCCCTTGCGCACGGAGAGGCGAACGCGCTCCAGCTTGACGTCGCTGCGCTGCGCCTCCATCGCGGTGACGCGCAGCACGAAGCGATCGGTGCGCTCGCGGATGTCGCGCGTCTCGACGAAGCCCGACAGCGACACCGAATAGAGCGGTTTTGCGAGCACCGTGTGCGCGATGCGCGCCGTCTTCCAGGTCGCCACGGCAAAGCCGGAAGCGAGCGCTGCAATCATGATCGCGGGCGCGAACAGCCGGCTCCGCCGCAACAGCACCGCGCCAAGCAGGAGTGCGACGGCTGTCGTCGCGACAACCCACAGCACCGGCTCGTGATCGGCGGCAAAATACAGCGCGATGCCGCCGCCGAAGGCGACCGGCACCCACGGCAGCAAGCGCCCGGGGCCGGCTTCGGCGCGGGCCCATTCGCGTAATGTTTCAACGATTGCGGGCCAGATGCCGAAGCCCGCGGGGACCAAGCCGCCGGCGGGCACAACGCGGCCGACCGGCCACGTCCCGGCAACTCCCTGGGACCGTCCCGGCCGGCCCGGCTCCGCCATAACCCTGCACCCTACGCGACGCGATGGGCGCCGAGGCTACCGGAACGTGCGGCCGCGCGAATAGCGGCACAAATCGGGAACGCGAAAAGGCGCCCCTACTTTTCCTCTTCCATGGTCACGGCGACATCCGCCTTGGCCGACAGCCGCACCTTGTTCCCCTCGACACCGGCGACGAGCCCCTTGTCGATGAAATGATGATGGCCCTTGTGGCTGCCCTCACCGCTGTCCTTCTTGGTCAGCTTGATGCGGTTGCCCTCGACCTTGTCGACGGTGCCGACATGAACGCCGTCCGCGCCGATGACTTCCATATGCTCTGCGATATTTTGCATGGGGTTTCTCCAGTTGACCCTTCATAACGTGGAGAGCGCGCTTTCGTTCGAATGAAGCGCTCGCTTCAGCCGTCGCGCTTGACGCAGGACGCGCCGCATGCTTTGCGCAATCAAAGATTGCACTCGATCATCCTCCTCCTGCCTTCGCGGCGACCGCTCATGACGAAGCCCCGTATTTCTCTCTTTCTGGTCCTTTCGCTCGTCAGCGGTGGCATCGCACGTGCTGAAACGGATTTTGAACAGCGAGTGAGGCAGAGCCACGAGAAAAATCCTGGCTCCAGTCTCGTGTTCATGCATGCACGCCTGATCGAGGAGAGTTCGCGCGCGACAATCTGTCAGCAAATCTGGGTCGACCTGCTCTCCGACACGGAAAAGAAATTCTCCGTCAAGGTCCAGGACACACCGACATTGTTCGGTCGCGTCCTCAGCGGCGCGACTTACGGAGGAGCCATTATGCTGCCGGCGGGCAAATATGCCGTGCAATCTGTAAGCTGCGAAGGTGCCGCGGGCACCAAGCTCTTGGGGGAGTTCGCGCGATTTCGGGTTGGCTCGGATGAGATTTTAAATGTCGGGTGCATCTTTATCGACTTTACCCGCGGCTCATTCAAGCTTGTGGGTAAGATGACCTTTACCGGCCGTACCAGTGTGGAAGATATGGGCGAGCAGGCCAAGGCCTCCCTCGCGGAGCGCTCGCCTGTCATTTTCCCGAAGGCGGTGAAGCGCTACATGATATCGAATCCGGCAACATCCGGAAATGCCTCAAGCGGAGAATCCGCTAAATCAGCGGCGCCTGCGCCGAGGCGTGGTGATTGACGATCTTCCAGTCGCCGTCCTCGCGGATGATGACCCAGCTCATCTTGACGATGAGATCGTCCCGCTCGCCGGCGAGGTCGAACGAGATGGTCGCGGCCATGTTGATCAGGTCAGGGCCAGCCTGCGCTGCATTCACATCGGAGAATACGGCGCTCGGCTTGCGCCAGCGCGGCAGGCCGTCGAAGTAATCGGAAACGCCGTCCCTGCCCCGATAGAGTTTCGGGTTGGAGCCGAAGAAGAACGCGTTCTTCGAATACAACGATGAGAGCGCGGCCGCATCGAGCGTCGCGAAGCCGGCGCACCATTTCTCGATGATGACGGAAACGATGGCGTCGGCTTCGTTGCTCATGTGCGCATCACCCCTTCGCGACTTCCTTCGCGAAGGTGTCGCGCAGGCCGATGGTGCGCGAAAACACCGGCTTGCCGGGCGTCGAGTCCTTGTCGCGGACGAAATAGCCCTGGCGCTCGAACTGCATCGGCTCGGTCGCATTGCTCTCGGCAACCGAGGCCTCGATGCGGGCGTCGGGCAGGATCTCCAGCGAATTCGGATTCAGATCGACCGCGAAGTTCGACGCGTCCGGGCTCGGATTGGAGAACAGCTGGTTGTAGATGCGGATTTCCGCCGGCACGGACGTCGCGGCCGGCAGCCAGTGCATGGTCGCCTTGACCTTGCGGCCGTCGGGCGCGTTGCCGCCCTTGGTGGCGGGGTCATAGCTGCAGCGCAGCTCCACCACCTCGCCCTTGTCGTTCTTGATCACGCCGGTGCACTTGACGAAGTAGGCGTAGCGCAGCCGCACCTCGTTGCCCGGCGACAGGCGGAAGAACTTCTTCGGCGGGTTCTCCATGAAGTCGTCCTGCTCGATATAGAGCTCGCGGCCGAACGTGATCTTGCGCGTGCCCGCGGAGGGATCATCCGGGTGGTTGATCGCCTCGAGCTCCTCGGTCTGCCCTTCCGGATAGTTCTCGATCACGACCTTGAGCGGACGCAGCACGCCCATGCGCCGCTGCGCGGTGCGGTTCAGCTCCTCGCGGATGCAGAACTCCAGCATGCCGACATCGACCACGCTGTTGGCCTTGGCCACACCGATGCGCTTGACGAATTCGCGCAAGGCCGCCGGCGGCACGCCGCGGCGGCGCATGCCCGCCATGGTCGGCATCCGCGGATCGTCCCAGCCGGCGACATGGCCGTCGCGGACGAGCTGGGTCAGCACGCGCTTGGACAGCAGCGTGTAGGTGAGGTTCAGCCGCGCGAATTCATACTGATGCGGCTGCGACGGCACCGGCAGCTTCTCGATGAACCAGTCGTAGAGCGGCCGGTGGTCCTCGAACTCCAGCGTGCAGATCGAATGCGTGATGCCTTCGATCGCGTCCGACTGGCCGTGCGCGTAATCGTAGCTCGGATAGATGTGCCACTTGGTGCCGGTGCGCGGATGGTGCGCGTGCAGGATGCGGTACAGCACGGGGTCGCGCAGGTTGATGTTGCCGGCAGCCATGTCGATCTTGGCGCGCAGCACGCGCGCGCCGTTCGGGAATTCGCCCGCCTTCATGCGGCGGAACAGGTCGAGGTTCTCCTCCACGCTGCGGTCGCGGAACGGCGAGTTCTTGCCCGGCTCGGTCAGCGTGCCGCGCGACAGGCGGATCTCCTCCTGGGTCTGGTCGTCGACATAAGCGAGCCCGTCGCCGATCAGCTTCTCGGCCCATTCGTACAGGCGGTCGAAATAGTCCGAGGCGAAGAACAGGTTCTTGCCCCAGTCGAAGCCGAGCCAGCGCACGTCGGCCTGGATGGAATCGATGTATTCCTGCTCTTCCTTGACCGGATTGGTGTCGTCGAAGCGCAAATGGCAGCGCCCCGGAAACTCCTGGGCGATGCCGAAATTGAGCGCGATCGACTTGGCATGGCCGATATGCAGATAGCCGTTCGGCTCCGGCGGGAACCGGGTCACGATCTCCCTGTATTTGCCCTGGTCGAGGTCGGCCTGAATGATGTCACGAATGAAATCGCGCCCAACCTCAGTTGCCACCGGTTCTGTCATTACGAAAATCCTGTCGGGAAATCAGCGGTCCTTCTGCCAAATTCGCTCGGCTGAGCCAAGAGGTTAGGCACGGGCTTAAGCGAGGTCTGGCGGTCCGCTGATGGGCTTTAGTTATGCTGCGGTCCTGTTATATACCACCGCCTCCAATGCATAGGCCCTGCCAAGAATGACCGATTCCGTCGTCACCCGCTTCGCCCCCTCGCCGACCGGCTTCCTCCATATCGGGGGCGCCCGCACGGCGCTGTTCAACTGGCTCTATGCGAAGAAGCATGGCGGCAAGATGCTGCTCCGGATCGAGGATACCGACCGGGAGCGCTCCACCGAGGCGGCGATCGGCGCCATCCTCGACGGGCTGAAATGGCTCGAGCTCGGCTGGGATGGCGACGTCATCTACCAGTTCGCCCGCGCCGCGCGCCATCGCGAGGTCGCCGAGCAGTTGCTGGCCGACGGCAAGGCCTATCGCTGTTACGCCACCGCAGAGGAGCTCGCCGCGATGCGCGAGAAGGCGCGCGCAGAAGGGCGCACCCGCCTCTATGACGGCCTATGGCGCGACCGCGATCCCGCAACCGCCCCGGCCGATGTGAAGCCGACCATCCGCCTGCGCGCGCCGCAGACCGCCGAGACCGTGATCGAGGACCAGGTCCAGGGCCGCGTTGTCTGGCAGAACGAGAACCTCGACGACCTCGTCCTGCTGCGCGGCGATGGCAACCCGACCTACATGCTCGCTGTGGTGGTCGACGACCACGATATGGGCGTCACCCATGTCATCCGCGGTGACGATCATTTGATCAACGCGGCCCGCCAGAAGCAGATCTACGATGCGATGGGCTGGACCCTGCCGAGCATGTCTCACATCCCGCTGATCCACGGTCCGGACGGCTCCAAGCTGTCGAAGCGCCACGGCGCGCTCGGTGTCGATGCCTACCGCGCCATGGGATACCTCCCCGCCGCGCTACGCAACTACCTCGTCCGGCTCGGCTGGAGCCATGGCGACCAGGAGATCTTCTCGACCGAGGAGATGATCGCAGCCTTCGACCTCGCCAGCGTCGGCCGCGCCGCCGCCCGCTTCGATTTCGCCAAGCTGGAAAACCTCAACGGCCACTACATCCGCCACGCCGACGATCAATCGCTCGTGAAGATGTTCGAGGACGTGCTCGACCATGTCGTGCCCGCCCGCGACGGGATTAAGGCCAAGTTAAACGACACCACCCGGGCACAGCTCGTCAAAGCCATGCCGGCGCTGAAAGAGCGCGCCAAGACGCTGCTCGAGCTGATCGACGGCGCCGATTTCATCTTCGCGGACCGGCCGCTGCAGCTCGACGCCAAGGCGCAAGCGCTGCTGACGGAAGAGAACCGCAAGCTGATCGGCCAGCTTCATTCCGCGCTGGAGAAAGTCGAGACGTGGAGCGGCGCCACCACCGAAGCTGCGCTGCGCGCTTTTGCCGAGGAAAACAGTCTCAAGCTCGGCGCTGTCGCCCAGCCCCTGCGGGCCGCGCTGACCGGACGGACCACGTCGCCTGGTATATTTGAGGTTTTGGACGTCCTGGGACGCCAGGAGAGCCTTGGGCGGCTTAAGGATCAGTCTACGACGTAAGTCGATCATGCGTGCGGCGATCTTGCAGCGCACACAGCAATAATATACCCATCTCCCCGTACATTCTGGAACTTCCGGCCTGCCCCCAATGATCTTCCGCGGGGCCTCCGGCACCGGCCCGTTTCACCACACATCGGGGACCTACGATGGACGCAAAACCAAGCAACAAGACCGCCACGCTGACGGTCGGAAACAAGAATTACGATCTTCCGATTCTCAGCGGCAGCGTCGGGCCTGATGTCGTCGATATCGGCAAGCTCTACGGCCAGTCGGGCCTTTTCACCTACGATCCGGGCTTCACCTCGACCGCGAGCTGCCAGTCCAAGATCACCTATATCGACGGCGACGCGGGCGTGCTGGAATACCGCGGCTACCCGATCGAGCAGCTCGCCGAGCACGGCGACTTCCTGGAGACCTGCTACCTCCTGCTCTACGGGGATCTGCCGACCGCCGCGCAGAAGAAGGATTTCGACCACCGCGTGACCCATCACACGATGGTGCACGAGCAGATGGCCCGCTTCTTCCAGGGCTTCCGCCGCGACGCCCATCCGATGGCGATCATGGTTGCGGCCGTCGGCGCGCTCGCCGCGTTCTATCACGACTCCACCGACATCAACGATCCGAAGCAGCGCATGATCGCTTCCATGCGCATGATCGCGAAGATCCCGACGCTGGCGGCGATGGCCTACAAGTACACCGTCGGCCAGCCCTTCGTGTATCCGAAGAACTCGCTGGGCTTTGCCGAGAACTTCCTGAACATGTGCTTCGCGGTGCCTTGCGAAGACTACAAGGTCAGCCCGGTGCTGGCCGACGCGCTGGAGAAGATCTTCATCCTGCACGCCGACCACGAGCAGAACGCCTCGACCTCGACGGTGCGCATCGCCGGCTCCTCCGGCGCCAATCCGTTCGCCTGCATCGCGGCGGGCATTGCCTGCCTCTGGGGCCCGGCGCATGGCGGCGCCAACGAAGCCGCGCTCAACATGCTCTATGACATCGGCACGGTCGACAAGATCCCCGAGTTCATCGCCAAGGTGAAGGACAAGAACTCCGAAGTCCGCCTGATGGGCTTCGGCCACCGCGTCTACAAGAACTACGATCCGCGCGCCAAGATCATGCAGAAGATGTGTCACGCTGTGCTCAAGGAGACCGGCCATGGTGACGATCCGATGCTGAAGGTGGCCCTCGAGCTCGAGAAGATCGCGCTCAGCGACCAGTATTTCATCGACCGCAAGCTCTACCCGAACGTCGACTTCTATTCGGGCATCACGCTGAAGGCGATGGGCTTCCCGGTCTCGATGTTCACCGTGCTGTTCGCGGTCGCCCGCACCGTCGGCTGGATCAGCCAGTGGAGCGAGATGATCGAGGATCCGCAGCAGAAGATCGGCCGCCCGCGCCAGCTCTACACCGGCGTCGCCAAGCGCGACTACGTGCCGATGAAGGATCGCAAGTAAGGTTTGAGCCGATACGGCTCTCGAAACGGCGCCATCGCAAGATGGCGCCGTTTTTGTTTTAGGCCGAGACCAGTCGCGCCGCCGCTATCGACGTTGCTGCCACGCACAACAACAAGTCGGCGCATCACGCGGCCGAACGCTTGACAGCCGAAAGGCCCTGCGCGCATTCTTACACTAAGTAAGAATGACGACAGGGATGGAAATGCCGGAGCAGCCGAGAAGTCGGCGGCAGACGCGCGCTGCCATTTTGACTCATCTGCTTCAGTCGGGCGGCTCGTTTCGCCCGCCTCTGGCCAAGGCCGTGCGGCTGTCGGAAGCGAGCCTGTCGCGCATCCTGTTCGACCTCAAATCCGAAGGCCTGATCGAGGAGGTGCGGCGCCCTGCCCCTTACGTCGGCGGACCGACCGGCCTCGTGTCGCTCGATGGCTCGGTTGCGCTTGCGGCCTTCGAGCTGGCCGCACAGCATCTCAGCGTCGGCGTCGGCAGCCTGGCGGGCGAGTTGCGCTACACCGAGCGGGTGCCGCTGCCGAAGATACCGACCGCCGAGACCGTCGGCCGCGTGTTTCGCGAGGCCATGACATTGCTGCGCGACTGGACGCGTCGCCGCCGGATCACGCTGTCCCAGATCGGCGTCTCCATTCCCGGCCTCGGCCGTCTCACCGTCTCGGCCAATCCGATCATCCCCTGTGACGTCCGGCGCATCAACGGCATGTTCGCCGAGATGTTCGCCGACGTGCCGCTCGAATTCACCAATTCGGTCGTCGCGCACGCCACGTTCCACCGCTCCCGCACGGAGAATTATCCGTTCAACGACGCCCATCTGTTCGTCCTGGTCAGCCAGGGTGTTGCCGGCACCTGGATGGACGATCCCACCGAGGCCGACGCACTGCAGCCGGTCGAGCTCGGCCATATGGTGTTCGGCCCCGACGGGCCACGTTGCCGCTGCGGCCACCACGGCTGCGTCGAGGCATATACGTCGCTTCCCGCCGTGGCCGGGCTTCTCGGCGTTGCCGAAACCGAATTGCTCCGGCTCGGCAGCGACTGGGTGAACACGATCACGCTCACCTCGCGCGTGCGCCAGGAGCTGCGACGACGCCTGTTCCGGCTTGGCCTTGCCATCGGCAATACGCTGAACGTGAAGCCGTGCGGGGGTGTCGCGATCAGCGGCTGGCCGTCGCTACTCGCCGACGACGATCGCAACGCCGTGGTCGAGGGCGTCGACGCGTGCCTGCTGGGCGGGCGCAAATTGGCGCAGGTGTCCCTCGCCTTCGTGCCGCCGTCGACCGGCAACGACCCGCAAGCCGCCCTCGCCTTCGCCGCCTTCTGTCTCGCCAGCCGAGGCGGCATGCCCGCGACATCGACGGAGGCCGCCTGACATGCGCTGAGCCTGAATGGTCCACACGCGCGAAAGACTTCACACCGGGAGGAACTGAAATGCCGATCACGACAACAAGGCGTCGTCTGCTCGCTGGATCCGTTGCCACGCTCGCATTGCCGGCCTTTGCCCGCGCGCAAGGCGCCGTCAAGCCGCGCCTGACCGCCATCTCGCAATGGTCCGCGGGCAGCGATGGCGCAGCCATCACCGCGCTCGGCAAGAAGTTCGAGGAGAAGGGCGGCGTGTGGCAGCATTCGCCCGTCCCCGGCTTCACCACCGAGATGATGAACAAGCTGCGCGCCCAGATCATGGCCGGCGATCCGCCGGCCTGCTCGCAGCTGAAGGGTCCCGAGATTGCAGCCTGGTCGAAGATTGCCCCGACCGTCGATCTCGACGCCGTGGTCGCTGCCGCCGGCTATGAGAAGGTCGTCGCACCGGACCTTGCGAAGCTGCACAAGCCGGGCGGCAAATGGATCGCATTGCCGCTGCAGATCTACAGCACCAACATGCTGTTCCTGTCCAAACGCGCGATGGACAAGGCCAAGGCCGACAAGATCCCCGTCACCTGGGCGGAGTTCAACGACCTCGCCGAAAAGATGAAATCGGGCGGCGTCGCCTTTCCCATCGCCAACGGCGGCACCCGTCCGGACGACGGGCAGAAATTCGAAGCTGCTCTCGCCGGCATCAGTCCGCTCGCCTATCGCGCGGCCATCATGAATCTCGAGAAGAAGGCCCTGGAAGGCCCCGAGATCAAGGCCGCGTTCGCGCAGGTGCGCAAGATCGCCGATTGGATGGACCCCAATGTCGGCGCTCAGCACTTCTCGACCAATCTGAAGCGCTTCGTCGACGGCGACATGGGCATGATGATCATGGGCGGCTGGGCGCAGGGCGTGTTGCGCAATGCCGGTTTCAAGTTCGAGGACTTCACGATTGCCCCGGGCCCCAGCGACAACAGCAAGCCGGTGTTCCTGCTGAACGCCGACGCCTTCATCTTCTGGCAGCGCAAGGAGCCCGACCTGCAGGCCGGCCAGACGCTGATGGCCCAGCTCGTCATGGATCCGGCGATCCAGACCATGTATTCGCAGATCACGGGATCGATCCCCGTGCGCACCGACGTCGATCTGTCCGGCGAAGGCTGGTCGGAGGGGCAACGGACGACCGCAGCGGCCCTTAAGAACGCCATCGCCAGCAACCAAGCCGTCCTCAGCATGGCCCATAACATGGCGCAGGAAAACGGCATGACCGCCGCGATGATCGACGTGATCACGGAGTACGTGAAGAACAAGACGATCAAGCCCGAGCAGGCCGCCACCCGCCTCGCAGAGGCCGTCGAGGGCGCGCGTTGAGCAACACCGCTGCGATAAGGCCCGGCGGGCCGGCGCTTCCGGAATGGGTGCGCCGGCTGCCCGAATATCTGATGATCTGGGTGCCGCTGCTGCTGTCCGCAGCGCACCTCGTGTCGTTCTCGCTGTGGACGATCTGGATCTCGTTCACACCGTCGACGCTCATTCCCGTTACGGGCTGGGTGGGACTGCGCAACTACACGGCGGTCGCGGCATCGCGGAACTGGCAGATCGCCCTCGACAATCTGCTGCTGTTCGGCTGTGCTTTCGTGGTGTTGAGCGCGGCGACCGGCCTGATCCTCGCGATCCTGCTCGATCAGCGCATTCGCGGCGAAAACGTGCTGCGATCGATCTTCCTCTATCCGCTCGCAGTGTCGTTCGTGGTCACCGGCACGGTCTGGAGCTGGCTGCTCAATCCTGGCCTCGGGATCCAGAAGCTGGTCCACGATCTTGGCTGGACCTCCTTCAGGTTCGACTGGCTGATCGACCGCGACATGGCGATCTGGACCATCGTCATCGCTGCGATCTGGCAATCCTCCGGCTTTGCCATGGCGCTCTTCCTTGCCGGCCTTCGCTCCGTCGACGCCGACATCATCAAGGCCGCACAGATCGACGGCGCCGGCCCGGTCCGCATCTACCGGCGCATCATTCTGCCGTCGCTGTGGCCGATCACCATCACCGTCGTCGTGATCCAGTTGCAGTTCGCGATTTCGACGTTCGACCTCGTCCGCGCCCTCACCAATGGAGGTCCGGGAATCGCGACCCAGCTGCCGGCCCTGGTCGTCTACGACCTCATGTTCCAGCGCAGCCTGCTCGGCCGGGGCGCGGCGGCGGCGGTGCTGATGCTGCTCATCCTTCTGGCGGTGCTGCTCCCGTATGCGGCCTGGCGGTATTTCCAGCGACGGCGGGCCGCCCATGCGTGACCGTACCTTCGCCCCGCGCCGGATCTGGATCTATCTCGTCGTCTCGCTGATCGCCGCAGCCTGGCTCGCGCCGCTGATCGTCGTCGTTCTGAACTCGCTGCGGACCAACGAGGAGATCGCGCAGGGGTCGATGATCGGCTGGCCGCAGCACCTGGCCTGGAGCAACTACGCCGCCGCCTGGAGCGGCTTCTGCGTCGCCGAGACCTGCGCCGGCATCCGGCCGTACATGCTGAACTCCGCGCTGGTCACGATCCCCGCGACGATCTTCTCGACCATGCTTGGCGCGATCGCTGGCTACGCCGTGTCGCTGTGGCGCTTTCGCGGCGACACCTGGATCTACGGCATCGTCACGCTTGGCCTCTTCCTGCCCCAGCAGATGCGCCTTCTGCCCTGGACCATCGTGCTGCGGGATATCGGTCTCATCAACACGCTGGCCGGCCTCGTCTTGATCCACACCATCCAGGGGCTGTCCTTCACCACCCTGTTCTGCCGCAATTATTATGTCGCCATTCCCCACGAATTGATCAGGGCCGCGCGGATCGACGGCGCCGGCTTCTTTCGCATCTTCTGGCGCATCATCCTGCCGCTGTCCGCGCCGATCCTGATCGTCACCGTGATCTGGCAGTTCACCCACATCTGGAACGAGTTTCTCTACGGCGTGACGTTCACGACCGGCCAGCAGCAACCCGTCACGGCGGCTCTCATCGCGCTCTCCGCCGCAGTCGCCGATATCCCGCAGCACGGCGTGCAGAGCGCCGCGGTGATCATCGCCGCGCTTCCCACGCTGTTGATCTACCTCCTCGGCGGCAAATACTTCGTGCGCGGCCTGACTGCCGGGGCCGTGAAATGATGGAGACGTCATGGCAGCCCTGAGCATTCGCGATCTGTCCAAGCGCTACGCCAATCTGGAGGTGCTGAAGGACATCGCCCTCGACATCGAGAGCGGCGAATTCACCGTGCTGGTCGGACCGTCCGGCTGCGGCAAGTCCACCCTGCTCAATATCGTCGCCGGGCTCGACCGCCCGAGCGCCGGGACGATCGAGATCGGCGGGCGTGTCGTCAACGATGTCGCGCCGAAAGACCGCGACATCGCCATGGTGTTCCAGTCCTACGCGCTTTATCCGTCGATGACGGTGCGGCAGAACATCACCTTCGGCATGGAATGCCGTCACGTGCCCAAGACCGCGCAGGACGCTGCGGTCGCGAATGTCGCCAAACTGCTCCAGATCGAGCCCCTGCTCGGGCGCAAGCCGTCGCAGCTCTCCGGCGGCCAGCGCCAGCGTGTCGCGATGGGCCGCGCACTGGTGCGTGATCCCCTGCTCTTCCTGTTCGACGAGCCGCTCTCCAATCTCGACGCCAAGCTGCGCGTGGAGATGCGGATGGAGATCAAGCGGCTGCACCAGCGCATCGGCGCCACCATCGTCTACGTCACCCACGACCAGATCGAGGCCATGACGATGGCGACGCGGATCGCGGTGATGCATCAGGGCCGCGTGCAGCAATTCGCCGACCCCGACACCGTGTACCGCTATCCCGCCAATCTGTTCGTCGCCCGCTTCATGGGCTCGCCGCCAATGAACACCATGCGGGGCCGGCTCGAGAGCGACAAGGACGGGCTGGTGGCCGTGATCGGCGCGGGCCGGCCGGACCAGATCCGCCTGCGCCTGAGAGACTATGACGGCGCGGCGCCCTTCGTCGGACGCGACGTCGTGGTCGGCATCAGGCCGGAATGCATTGCCGAGGGCAGCCGCGCGTTTTCAGGAGAAGCGCCTGTCCTCGTCGAGGCGCCGGTGGACATGGTCGAGCCGACCGGTGCCGAGACGATGGTGTCGCTGCGCCTTGGGGGCGAGCCGGCGATGGCGCGGATCTCGCCCGACATCCGTCCCTCGCCCGGCACATCCGCCTCCTTCGCGCTCGACACTCGCCGCATTTGCCTGTTCGACCCCGAAACGGAGCGACTGATCGCATGACGAAGACGACCTATTCGAGCCTCGCGGATCGCGTGGTGCTGATCACCGGCGGTGCCAGCGGCATCGGTGCCGCCTTCGTGCGTGCCTTCGCCGCCCAGCGCGCCCGCGTCGCGTTCCTCGATATCGACCAGGCGGCCGGCGCCGCGCTGGCCGCGGAAGTCGCAGCCGCATCCAACACGGCGCCGCTGTTCGTGCCCTGCGATCTCCTGGATATCGATACCTTGCGGACCGCCATCACGGACGTGCAGCGAAAGCTCGGCGACGCCGCGGTGCTCGTCAACAACGCCGCCAACGACCAGCGGCAGGTGCTGGCCGAGGTGACGCCCGCCGAGTTCGACTGGATGACCGGCGTCAATTTCAAGCACGTCTTCTTTGCCGCGCAGGCGGTGGTGCCGCAGATGCGGGCGCGCGGCGGCGGCTCGATCATCAACATGTCCTCGATCGCCTGGATGCGCGGCGCGCCGGCGCTGCCGGTCTATGCCGCGGCGAAGGCGGCCGTCGTCGGCTTCACCAACTCGCTGGCGCGATCGGTCGGCCCCGATCGCATCCGCGTCAACGCGATTGCGCCGGGCATGGTCGTCACCGAGCGGCAGCGCCGGCTGTGGTATCCGGACGAGAAGGTCATCACCGAGATGCGCGCGCGCCAGGCCGTCCCCGATGCGGTGACGCCCGAGGACATCGCCAACATGGCACTGTTCCTCGCCTCCGACGACAGCCAGCGCATCACCAGCCAGTGTTTTCGGGTGGATGCCGGGATGGCGTAGGAATGATCCGGGCACACCATCGCAACGTTCACGGTGTCGTAGGGTGGACAAAGCGAAGCGTGCCCACGGCTTTCTCATCGCGACGAACGTGGGCACGGCGCTACGCGCCTTTGCCCACCCTACGGCACCGTCGTCTTATCGGCGTCCCTGGCGCATCGTCGCGAGCACGATGTCGGCTGCGAGCACGCTCGGTGACTTGTTGCCGGTCGACATGATCTGATCGAGCCGGGCGAAGGCCTCGACCTGCCGCCGCCGCAGCGGAGAATCCGTCAACACATCGCGAAGCGCGGGCGCCAGCTTGTCCGGCGTGCAGTCCTCCTGCAGGAACTCCGGAATGACGTCCTTGCCGATCACGAGATTGGCGAGGATCACCGAGGAGACGCGGATCGCGCGGCGCAGGATGAAGGCTTCGATCGCGCCGACGCGATAGGCCGTCACCATCGGAATGCCCGACAGCGCGAGCTCCAGCGTCACCGTGCCGGACTTGGCCAACGCCGCGCGTGCTATGCGGAAGGCGGCCCGTTTTTCGTTCTCGCCGATCACGATCTGCGGCTTGAGCGGCCAGTTCGCGATGCCTTCGCGGATGGCGGCTTCGAGATGCGGCATGGTCGGCAGCATCAATTCGAAGGCGCGGCCTTCCGCCTGCAGGCGGGCGAGCGTCGCGCCGAACACGTCGAGATGGTGCCGCACCTCGCTGCGGCGGCTGCCGGGCAGCACCAGCAGCACCGGCGGCTCACTATCACGGCGCGCCTGCTCCTCAGCGTTCGGCCGCAGCGAGGACAATTGTTCGACCAGGGGATGGCCGACATAGCTGCAGGGCGGCCCGCCGAGCTTGCGGTATTCCTCGGGCTCGAACGGCAACAGGCCGAGCACATGGTCGACATAGCCGAGCATGGTCCGCGCCCGGCCCGGCCGCCACGCCCAGAGCTGCGGCGAGACGTAATCGACCACCGGGATCGCGGAATTCCTTGCGCGCACGCGGCGGGCGACGCGATGGGTGAAATCCGGGCTGTCGATGATGACGAGCGCATCGGGCGCCGCCTCCAGCACCGCGTCCGCGGTGTTGCGGATCAACCCCAGTATCTTCGGCAATTGCTGCACCACCGCGGCGAAGCCGACGATCGACAGTTCCTCGATCGGAAACAATGATTCGAGTCCTTCGCGCGCCATGGTGCGGCCGCCGACGCCGACGAACTCGACGCCGTCGCCGAGCCGCTGGCGCAGCACCTTCATCAAGGCGCTGCCGAGCCGGTCGCCGGATTCCTCCGTGGCGATCAGGAAGATCTTGCGCTGGGGATCGCGCGGCTGCATCACGCCGGCAGGCCGATGATGAAGAGATATTTCGCGTCGGCAAGCGCGATCATCGCCTGCGGCTCGGCGGCGATGGTGTTGCCGGCGATGACGGCAATGCCCGCAAGGCCGGCGGCCGCGACGCCCTCGATGGTGCGCGGGCCGATCGTCGGCAGATCGAAGCGCAGATCCTGGCCGCTCTTCGGCGCCTTCACCAGCACGCCGCGGCCGGCAGCCGCGCGAATGCGGCCCTCCTCGCGCAGCCGCGCGACACGCGCGAGCAGCGCGTCGGTGCCCTCGATGTCCTCGACCGCCACCACATGGCCGTCGATCACCACCGCGGCCTGGCCGATGTCGAACGGGCCGAGCGCCGTCAGCACGGCACGCCCGCGCGCGATGTCGGCCTTGGCATTGTCATTCGGCCACGCACGGCTGATGCTGCCCTCGGGCATCAGGAGATCAGGCGCGACGTCCTTGATGCCGACCATGCGAAAGCCGCCCTGCTCGAGGATGCGGCCGACACCGGAGAGCAGATGATCGTCGCCGCCGCGGAAGGCGCGAATGACGTTGCCGAGCAAGCGCAGCGTGGTGACGTCGAAACGGATCTCGGACAGCGAGGGCCGTACCAAGGTGCCGATGAAGATCAGGTCGCGGCAGCCCTCCTCGCGAAACAGCCGCATCGCGCGACCGAGCTGGCCGACCGAGATCCAGCGGTGACGGAATTGCTCCAGCCGCGCCGGATCGCAGGCCCCCCGAAGGGGAAACAGCACCGGCGTGATGCCGCGGGCGGCGAGCGAGTCGGCGACCGCGAACGGCATCGCGCCGCCGCCGGCGACGATACCGACCGGCGATGGGATCTCCGAAGCCGCCGATGTCATGCCCGCGGCCATCTCGAAATCACTTCGCGATCGCGGGTAGGCAGAGCGGGCGCTTGCCCTTGCCGATGAAGTCGAGAATCTCGGCGATCGCCGGATCTTCGCCCGCGAGCGGCCGGGATGCCTCCAGCCGCTCGGCGAAGGTGCCGGGGCCATGGAAGAGCTTTTGGTAGAACCCACGCACGGTCGCCAGCCGCTGCTTGGTGAATTTGCGCCGCTTCATGCCGATCAGGTTGAGGCTTTCCAGCACGGCGTACTGGCCGTTCACGAGCCCGTACGGAATCACGTCGTCACGCACGCCGCAGACGCCGCCGACCATCACATAAGGGCCGATGCGGGTGAACTGATGCACCGCGGACAGCCCGCCGATATAGACGGCATCGCCGATCTCGCAATGGCCGCCGAGGGTCGCCGAGGTCGCGAAGATCACGTTGTCGCCGACCATGCAATCATGGCCGACATGGCTGTTGTTCATGAAGTAGCCGCCGCTGCCGACGCGCGTCTTCCCACCGCCCTTGACGGTACCGACGTTCATCGTCGCGCCTTCACGAATGGTGCAGCCGGAACCGATCTCGAGCGTGGTCGGCTCGCCCTTGTAGCTGAGATCCTGCGGCGCGCCGCCGAGCACTGCGAATGGCGAGATCACGCAGCCGTCGCCGACCGAGGTATGGCCGATGACCGTCACCTGCCCGATCAGCCTGCAGTTCGCACCGATCACGACGTTCGGGCCGATGATGCAAAAGGGGCCGATCTCGGTGCCCTCGCCGATCACGGCGCCGTCCGCGATCCGTGCGGTAGGATCAATCTTGCTCATCAAGCAATCTTACTCGTTAGGAAGCTCTGATTATGTATTGAAGTCGCTCGGTTTTCGGGTGGTTAGCGCGACTTTGCCCGATCTGTCCAGTGACGTATCATCTCGCCGTGTTTCAAGTATCGGATGAGGCGGCCGTCCCGGCCCCTCAGCAAGTTCATGTGGAGCTTCAGCACAATTGGTCAGGGCCCTGGCACTTCTGCTCGCACATCTTGCGACCGCGCCGATCGTGTCCGAGACGGTCGAGACCGGTGATCGCGGCGCCATCGACCTCGCGACATTCGAATGCCGCGACATCAATCGCAGCACGGTGCTTCAGCGTGTCTGCTACGACCGCGCGCAGCACGATCTCGTGGTCGCGACCAACGGCGGCTATGCACGCTATTGCGGCGTCGCGGCCGAGACGGTCGACCGCCTTCTGGGCGCGCCGTCGATGGGCCGGTTCTTCAACCGGCATATCAGGCGCGAGGCTGTCGGCGGCCGCTACGATTGCAGCGCGTGAGCCTGGTCGGCGGACGCTTCAATCCGTCAGCATGGCTCCGACGTCGGCTTCCGCGACCACCTGCCCGTTGACCTTGGCGTCGCCGTGAAACCACCACATCGCCTTGCGGCGGCCGAGCGAGCGCATGTGATACTCGATGGTATCACCTGGAAGCACCGGCTTGCGGAACTTGCACTTGTCGATGGTGAGGAAATACACCGCCCGCGGCTTCTCGGTACCTTCGACCGACTTGATGCCGATCACGCCCGCCGTCTGCGCCATCGCCTCGATCATCATAACGCCGGGATAGACCGGACGCTCCGGGAAATGTCCCTGGAAGGCCGGCTCGTTGAAGGTGACGTTCTTGATACCGATGCCGCTGTAGTCGGCGCGGATGTTGATCACGCGATCGATCAGCAACATGGGAAAGCGGTGCGGCAGCGTCTGGAGGATGGCGTTGATATCCACCAGCTCGAACTTAACAGGTGATTCCGACGTCATTCCCGTCCCTCGTCCTTCGTGTCGGCCCTGCTGTCGCGTACCAGGCGCTCCACCGCGATAATTTCCTTGAACCACTGCTTGGTCGGCTTGGCAAAGAAGCCACCCCAGCGCCCACCAGGCGGGATGTCGTCCTTGACCCCGCTCATCGCGGTGACCTGGGCGCCGTCGCCGATCTTGAGGTGGTTGTTGATGCCGACCTTCGCTCCCAGCGCCACGTTGTCGCCGATCGTCAGGCTGCCCGCGAGGCCGATCTGGGCCGCCAGCAGACAGTTCCGGCCGATCGTCACATTGTGGCCGATCTGGACCTGATTGTCGATTTTGGTGCCCTCCCCGATCACGGTGTCGCGCAGGGACCCGCGGTCGATGGTGGTTCCGGCGCCGACTTCCACATTGTTCTGGATCAGCACGCGGCCGGTCTGGGGCACCTTCAGATGGCCCTCGGGGCCGAAGAAGATGAAGCCGTAGCCGTCCTGCCCGATCGAGCAGCCGGGATGGATCAGCACGTTGTTGCCGATCAGGGCGCACTGGATGGCGCTGCGGGCGCCGACATTGCAGTCCCGGCCGATCTTGACGCCGGGGCCGATGACGGCGCCGGCGCCGATCACGGTGCCGCTGCCGATCTCGACGTCCGGGCCGATGACCGTCAGCGGCTCCACGATGACGTCGTCCTCGAGTCTGGCCGAGGGATCGATGATGGCCGACGGCGCAATGCCCTCGATGCCGAACCAGGATTGCGGACGCAGCGCATCGCCGTGCCATTCCCGGGCGATCCCGACAAAGGCGCGGAACGGCTGGGCCACCCGCAGCACGGCCACATGGGCGGGCACCTGGGCCTCGAAGCGCGGGCTCACCAGGCATGCCCCGGCCCGGGTCGCCTTGAGCTCGTCGGCATATTTGAGATTGTCGAAAAACGCCAAATGCATCGGGCCGGCTTCGTCGAGCGAAGCAAGGCCCGTGATGACGTGATCGCCCCTTGCGGGGTCGACCAGCTGCGCCTTGGTCTGCGCGGCAATCTCGGCCAGCGTCGAAGCCGGCGGCTTTTTGAAGAAGGTCGGCTGCGCCATTCCACCCCGTCGCGGTCCGGCTTCGGCATGAAGCGGTCAGGCCGCATCATGCCTAATCTCATGGATTGAGCACGATCTTTTTGAAGACCGGCCCCAGTCGGGGGCCGGCTCATGCCCAGCTGATCGAATTAGAACGTGGTACCGCCGCCGAACCGGAATTCCTGCGTACGGTCGTACTTGCCCTTGCTGAGCGGCACGGCGTAGTCGAAGCGCAGCGGACCGAACGGGGACTGCCAGATCAGGCCGACACCAACCGACGAGCGGATGACCTTGCTGTCGTCATAGACGAGGCCGGTACAGGTTCCCGCGCTCACCGGATTGACGGTCGACGGGGTGCAGCCCGGGAGATTGACCTCGCCGGTCGTCGCCCAGCTCGTCGGTCCCTTGTAGTCATAGAGACCGCCGGCATCGGCATAGACCGCGCCCTTCAAGCCCACTTCCTTCGGCAGGAACCAGAACGGCATCTGCAATTCCAGCGAAGCGCCCCAGTACTTGGTGCCGCCCAGCGCATCCCGCGAACCGAACGGATTCAAGTCGCGCGGGCCGATGCCGTTCGGGGCAAAGCCGCGGACGAGGTTCGGACCCATCTGGAAGTGGTCGAGCATGCGCAGATCGCTTCCGATCTTGTTCAGCATGCCGCTCTGCACGCGGATGAGGCCGACGATATCGGACACCAGCGGCGTGTAGTACTTCGCATCGACGACGGATTTCAGGTAGGACACGTCGCCGCCGACGCCGGCGAAATCCTGACGGAAATCGACAAGCAGACCGTCGGTCGGGTTCTTGTTGTTGTCCAGCGTGTTGTAGGTCAGCGTGTAGCCGAGTGCCGAAGTCAGCGTCTTGCCGTTCGCCAGTTCCTTGCGGACGGGCAGCGAAGCTTCGCCGTCGCTGTAGCAGCCGAGGCCGTTGGTCGAGCTGAGATCCGGAACACCGCCGTTGGCATTGACGAAGGCCGGGCTCGGGTTGAACGCCGAACCGGCGATGTTGTTACAGTTCGCCAGATAGTACGGCAGCGTGATTTCCTGCTGGTAGACCGAGTAGCGCAGCTGCAGCGACAGATCTTCACGCAGGGAGAAGCCGAGGCGCGGCGAGAAGCCGAGCGTCTTGGTGCCGTAGGAGATGTAGCTGTTGGACAGCTGCTGGCGTTGATAGAGGTCGAGGCCGAGCGCGACGCGGTAGTCGAGCAGATAGGGCTCGACGAACGACAGCGAGTAGCCGCGGGCGTACTGGCCATAAGTCACCGACGCCTTGGCGAACAGGCCCCGGCCGAGCAGGTTGCGCTCGGAGACCGAGACTTCGGCCAGCGCGCCGTCCGTGGTGGAGTAACCGCCCGAGATCGAGAAGTCGCCGGTCGATTTCTCTTCCATGTCGACGACCAGGATCACGCGATCGCTCGAGGAGCCCGGCTCCGTCGTGATCTTCACGCTCTTGAAGTAGTCGAGGTTCTTCAGGCGCCGCTCGGCGCGGTCGACCAGGGCGCGGTTGTAGGCATCGCCCTCGGAGATGTCGAACTCGCGGCGGATCACGTAGTCACGCGTACGCGTGTTGCCGCGCAGGTTGATGCGCTCGATATAGGTGCGCGGGCCTTCGTCGATGTTGAACACGACGGAGACGGTGTGCGCCTCGAAATTACGGTCGCCGCCCGGCCGGACCACGGCGAAGGCATAGCCGCGGCGCGAGGCCTCGATCTGCATCTCCTCGACCGACTTCTCGACCGACTCGACGTTGTAGAGCGAGCCGACATAGACGCGCGAATAGGCGCGCAACGACGAGGGGTCGAAGTTCGGGATGCTGGAGCGGAAGTCGATCGCGCCGACGCGGTACTGCGATCCTTCCTCGATCTTGAAGGTGACGTTGAAGCCCTTCTTCTCCGGATCGTATTCGGTGAGCGCGGCCACCACCTGCACGTCGGCGAAACCGTTCTTGAGATAGAAGCGGCGGATCAGGTCGCGGTCGGCTTCGACGCGGTCGGGATCGTAGATGTCACCGCTGGCAAGGAAGCTCAGCAGATTCGATTCGCGCGTCTTGATGACATCGCGCAGGCGGTAGGACGAGAACGCGTTGTTGCCGACGAACTCGATCGACTTGACGCCGGTCTTGGCGCCCTCCTCGATCGTGAAGATCAGGTCGACGCGGTTGTTCGGCTGCTCGATGACCTCGGGCGTGACGCGCACGTCGTAGCGGCCGGACCGACGATAGATTTCGGCGATTCGCAGCGTGTCGGACTGCACCATGGCGCGCGAGAAGGTGCCGCGGGCCTTGGACTGGACTTCAGTGGTGAGCTGCTCGTCCTTGATCTTCTTGTTGCCCTCGAAGGCAATGCGGCCGATCACCGGGTTTTCCACCACGGAGACGACGATCTGGCCGCCGGAACCGCGGTTGATTCTGACGTCCTGGAACAGGCCGGTTTCGATCAGCGCCTTGAGGCCGTCATCGATGGCGGCCTGATCGAGGCGGCCGCCCGGGCCCGGCTTGAAATAGGATCGGATCGTCTCCACCTCGACCCGGCGATTCCCTTCGACGGAAATCGACTGAACGGTCTGAGCGAACGCAGACGAAGACACGAAAACAGCCCCGACCGGGGCAATTACCGGCGCGCCGAACATGATCAGGGTTGCGAGCAAGCCCCCCCGGAGTCGCAGTCCAAACTTCATGCGCAACGCGCCCTTATCATTCCGTGCCAGACCCAACCCCAAAGCCGGTCCGGAGATTCCCCAAGTTCAGGCCGCTTGTAGCCAATTTCACCGACGCCGCAAACGGCCGAAAGCGCCGTAATTCCAATTTCATTCCAAGACGTTGCTGATCAGCAACGCCATAAGGCACGCCACAAAAAAGCCCCTATCAGGAAGCCGCCATCCGCAGGATGTCGTTGTAGGTCGCAAACACCATCAACATCAGCACCAAACCGAGCCCGATTCGGAACCCCATCTCCTGGGTTCGCTCGGACAAGGGCCGGCCGCGGACCACTTCCGCCGCGTAGAACATCAGGTGGCCGCCATCGAGCAGCGGGATCGGGAACAGGTTCAACAGGCCGATCGACACCGACAGTACCGCGCACAAATTGATCACGAACTGGAACCCGGCGCTGGCCGCCTGCCCGGACATCTTCGCGATTCCCAGGACGCCGCTGACCTCGTTGGGATTTCCCTGCCCGACGAACAGCGAGCCCAGGAACTTGAAGGTGCTGGTAATAATGAACCAGACCTGCTCGACCCCGATCTTGAGCGCCTCGCCGACGCCGACCGGCGCGGTCGAAGCCTCGCCCGCCTGCGACTTGTGCTCGACGCCGAGCACACCGAGACGGTGGCTGTTGCCGAACGGATCCTTGCGCTCGAGCAGCGCCGGCGTTGCGGTCAGCGAGACGATCGCGCCGTCCCGCTTCACCTGGAAGGTAAGCGCCGAACCCGCATTCATCGCAACGATTCGCTGCATGTCGGCAAAGCTCTCGATCGGCTTGCCGTCGATCTGGACGACGACATCCCCGATCTTGAACCCGGCCGCCGCCGCGGCGCCATCGGCGACGACGCCGTCAACCCGGGCGATCGTGCTCGGCTTGCCGTAATACAGCGCCATGCCGGCGAAGATCAGCGCACCCAGGATGAAATTGGCGATTGGCCCGGCCGCGACGATGGCGGCGCGCGGACCGACCTTCTTGTGGTGGAAGCTGCCGGCGCGCTCCTCGGCCGACATGGCCGCGAGCGTCTGGGCCGATGGCGTCGAGGCCTCGCTCTCGTCGCCGAAAAACTTGACGTAGCCGCCGAGCGGGATCGCCGAGATCTTCCAGCGGGTGCCGTGGCGGTCGTTGAAACCGACCAGCTCAGGTCCGAAACCGAGCGAAAAGGTCAAGACACGAACGCCAGCCCAGCGCGCGACCAGAAAATGGCCGAGCTCATGGAAGAACACCACAATCGTCAGGACGAACAGGAAGGGAACCGCATAGCCCAGCACCCCATGGCTCAACGCATTGAAACTATGGGTAAAAAAGTCATTCATCGAATTCCCTCATCCAGCGCCGCAAGGCCCTGGCCCCGAACCATCTAGGATGCCTTTAAGGCAATTTGAGGCAATAGGGCGGCAGCTTTATTTCGCGCAACATGGTCAACAGAGATTGCATCATCGGCTGAGGTCATGGGCGCCTGGTTCCCGCTGCGGACCCAGTCGTCCAGCGTTGCCTCCACCAGCCGGGCAATCGCGCCGAACCGGATCTTGCCGGCGATGAACGCGGCGACCGCGACCTCGTTGGCGGCGTTGTAGACGGTGGTCGCCCCCTTCCCGGTCCGGAGCGAATCGAAAGCCAGGCGAAGCCCGGGGAAGCGCTCGAAGTCGGGTGCCTCGAAGGTGAGCTGACCGATCTTGGCGAGGTCCAGCTTCGCGGCCGGCCCCTTGATCCGGTCGGGCCAGCCGAGGCAATGCGCAATCGGCGTGCGCATGTCGGGGGCGCCGAGCTGGGCCATCACCGAACGGTCGGAGAACTCGACCATGCCGTGAATGATGGACTGCGGATGCACGAGGACGTCGATCTCGTCGGGCACAAGCGCGAACAGATAGGAGGCCTCGATCACCTCGAGACCCTTGTTCATCATCGAGGCGGAATCGATCGTGATCTTCTGGCCCATGCTCCAGTTCGGGTGCTTCAGCGCCTGCTCCAGCGTGGCCTGCTCGATGTCGGCGGGCTTCCAGGTGCGGAACGGGCCGCCCGACGCCGTGATGATGACGCGGACCAGCTCATCGCGATTGCCCGAGGCCAGGGCCTGGAACAGCGCGTTGTGCTCGGAATCGGCCGGCAGGATGCAGGCGCCCGCTTTGGCCGCGCGCTGCATGAAGAAATCCCCGGCGCAAACCAGGCACTCCTTGTTGGCGAGCGCGACATGCGCGCCGCGATCGACGGCGGCCAGCGCCGGCTTCAACCCGGCAGCGCCGCTCACGGCCGCCATCACCCAATCGGCCGGACGCGCGCCGGCTTCGATCACCGCGCTTTCGCCGGCGCCGCATTCGGTGCTCGTTCCCGCCAGTGCGGCCTTGAGCTCGGCGAGCTTGGTGGTGTCGGCGACCGCAACGTAACGGGCGGAAAATTCCTTCGCGAGCTTCGCCAGGCCAGCGACATTGCTGTTCGCCGTCAGCGCCTCGACGCGATAGCGCTCGGGCGAGGCGCGCAGCAGATCCATCGTGCTGTCGCCGATCGAGCCGGTGGCGCCGAGAACCGTGACGCTGCGGACGGACAACGCCGCAGCCTTGTTATTACGCAATGGGACTGCGCTCATATCCTCACCAAACCATAAGACCGCTTCCGGCGCTATGCACACCATGGCGGAGAAAGCCGATAATCCATGCCACCAGGATGGCGGCGACAAAACCGTCCAGGCGGTCCATAAGCCCGCCATGGCCGGGAATTAAGTGACTGGAATCCTTGACATCGAAGCGCCGCTTGACCGCGGATTCGAACAGATCGCCCGCCTGCGAGACGACCGACAGGACCGCGCTGATCAGCAGCAGCGGAACCGCCTTCCCGATCCCGCAAGCGGCAAAACCGGCGGCTACCGCAAGGCTCGCCACAAAGCCCCCGAGCGCTCCGGCCCAGGTCTTCTTCGGGCTCACGCGCGGCCAGAGCTTCGGCCCGCCGATGCTGCGGCCGGCAAAATAGCCGCCGATATCCGTCGCCCACACCACGAGCAACACGAACATCAGCGCCGAGAAGCCGTTGACGAGATCCTTCCTGACCAGGATCGAGGCCAGCAGCGCAGCCGCGGCATAGGCAAATCCCGTCGCCGCCCAAACGAACTTGCCGCGCGCGATCAGCGTCACGATCGCGCCGCCGACGAGGCCGACGATGACGGAGGTCTTGAGCCCGCCGAAGGCAACGGCGGCCCCCATCATCGCGATGACGATCGTCCCTGCCCCCGTCAGCGCCGCCGAGCCCGCGCCGACCACCGTCAGCCATTCCGCAAACAGCCCGATCGACACCAGGGTGACGAGCAGCACCCACAGCCAGCCACCGACGTAAGCGATCGCGATGGTGAGCGGCGCCAGCACCAGCGCTGCGAGGACCCGCATCACCAGATTGCTCGGGGCAGGCTTTGCGCCCGCCGGTGCGGCGTCGTGTTCGCTCACGAGGCGGTTTTCGCGACCAGGCCGCCGAAACGGCGCTCGCGCCTGGCGAACTCGGCGATTGCGCCCTCCAGCGCCGCCTTGTCGAAATCCGGCCAGTGGATCGGCACGAACACCAGCTCGCTATAGGCGGCCTGCCACATCAGGAAATTGGACAGGCGCTGCTCGCCGCTGGTGCGGATGATGAGATCGGGATCGGGAATGTCGGGTGCATCGAGATGCGCCCCGAGCGTCTCGGCGTCGATCGTCGCGGGATCGCGCTTTCCCTCCGCGACCTCGCGCGCAAGCTTCTGTGCCGCTTTCGCGATCTCCTGCCGCGAGCCGTAATTGAAGGCGACGACCAGCGTGAGGCGCGTGTTGTCGCGCGTCAGCTCCTCGGCCTCGTTGAGCAGCGCGCAGATGTCGCCCTCCAGCCCCTCGCGCTCGCCGATGATGCGAACCTTGACCCCGTCACGGTGCAGGCTGGCCAGATCGTTGCGGATGAAGCGGCGGAGCAGGCCGAAGAGATCGCCGATCTCGCTCGCCGGGCGCGACCAGTTCTCGGAGCTGAAGGAGAAGATGGTGAGATAGCGAATGCCGAGCTCGTGCGAGGCCCGCACCACGCGGCGCAGAGCCTCGACGCCGCGGCGATGCCCCTCCGCACGCGGCAGACCGCGCGCGGCCGCCCAACGCCCGTTGCCATCCATGATGATGGCGACATGCGCGGGCGCCTCGGACCGATCGGGTCCTTCCGTGGCAGGCGCGGCGGCGTTGGACATTGAAGGTGGCCTTAAACGGTGAGAATTTCTTTTTCCTTGGCAGCCAGCAACTGGTCGATCTCCGCGATGGTGCCGTCGGTCGCCTTCTGCACCTCGTCGGCGTGTCGCTTCTGGTCGTCCTCCGACATCTCGTGATTCTTCTCGAGCTTCTTGAGGACGTCGAGACCGTCGCGGCGGACGTGGCGCGCAGCGACCTTGGCGGCTTCCGCGTATTTATGCGCGACCTTCACCAGCTCCTTGCGCCGCTCCTCGTTTAGCTCGGGAATGCGCAGGCGCAGCACCTGGCCTTCGGTCGCGGGCGACAGGCCGAGATTGGAATCGACGATCGCCTTCTCGACCGCCTTGACCATCGACTTGTCCCAGACCTGCACCGAGATCAGGCGCGGTTCGGGCACGCTGACGGTCGCGAGCTGGTTGAGCGGCATGTGGCTGCCATAGGCATCGACCTGCACCGGATCGAGCATCGAGGCGGAGGCGCGCCCCGTCCGCAGGCCGCCAAGCTCGTGCTTGAGCGAGGCGACGGCGCCCTGCATGCGGCGCTTGACTTCGTTGAGGTCGAAAGTACCCGTGGGCATCACGTTTCTCCTTCAAAATCCCGGCGACCGCTCCGCGCCCTTCCCTTCGGGCGCGCCAGATGAGCCATCAGCCGGCGACAATGGTTCCGTGGCCGACGCCGCGCAGAATCGCTCCGATCGACCCCGGCTCCGCGATCGAGAATACGATGATAGGCAGCGACGTCTCGCGGGCAAGCGCGAAGGCGGTCGCATCCATCACCTTGTAGCCGCCCTCGATCGCCTGCGAATGGGTCAGCCGGTCAAATCGCGTGGCGGACGGATCCTTCTTCGGGTCGGCCGAGTAGACGCCGTCGACATTGGTCGCCTTCAGCACCGCCTGGGCGCCGATCTCGGCGGCGCGCAGCACCGCGGTCGTATCGGTGGTGAAGAACGGATTGCCGGTCCCGCCGCCGAGCAGCACGATGCGGCCCTCGGCGAGATATTTGTGCGCCGCAGTGCGGGTGAACAACTCGGAAATCTCGGGCATGACGAAGGCCGACAGCGTCCGCGCCGGCGTGCCCTTGCGCTCGATCGCCGCTTCCAGCGCGAGGCAGTTCATCATGGTGGCGAGCATGCCCATGGTGTCGCCGGTCGGCCGCGACACGCCCCGGGCCGAGACCTCGACGCCGCGCACGATATTGCCGCCGCCGATCACGACTGCGACCTCGGTGCCGAGCTTGCGGGCCGCGATCACATCGTCCGCAACCCGGTCGACGGTCGTCTGATCGATGCCAAAGCCCTGCTGCCCCGCGAGATACTCGCCGGACAGCTTGATCACGACGCGACGATAGACCGGATCAGTCATGAGCACTTTCCTTGCCCGGGCGCCGCTTCCGGCGGCGCGCCGGAAGGATCGTTCCGGCGCTTACTTCTTGCCGCTGGCTGCAGCGACTTCGGCTGCGAAGTCGCTTTCCTGCTTCTCGATTCCCTCACCGAGAGCATAGCGCACAAAGCCGGCGATCTTCACAGCGCCGCCGACCTTGCCCTCGGCCTCCTTCACCGCCTGCGCCACCGACTTGCCGGTGTCGTGGATGAAGGCCTGCTCGAGCAGGCAGACTTCCTTGTAGTAGGTCTTCAGACCGGACTCGACGATCTTCTCGATCACGTTCTCCGGCTTGCCCTGCTGGCGATACTTGTCCGCGAGCACGTCCTTCTCGCGCTTGACGACCGCCGGATCGAGACCGGACGGATCGAGCGCCAGCGGGTTGGCGGCAGCAATGTGCATCGCGATCTGGCGGCCCAGGCCGGCGAGCTCGTCGGCCTTGCCGGGCGATTCCAGCGCCACGATCACGCCCATCTTGCCGGCACCGTCGACGACCGCGCCGTGGACATAGCTCGACACCAGACCCTGGCCCACTTCGAGCGAAGCGGCGCGGCGCAGCGTCATGTTCTCGCCGATGGTGGCGATCGCGTCGTTGATCGCGGCTTCCACCGTGACGTCACCGACCTTGGCGGCCTTGATCTTCTCGACGTCGGAGCCGGCGTCGAACGCGACCTGCGCGACCATCTTCACCAGACCCTGGAACTGGCCGTTGCGCGCGACGAAGTCGGTCTCGGAGTTGACCTCGACCACGACGCCTTTGTTACCCTTTGTGAGCGCGCCGATCAGGCCTTCCGCCGCGACGCGGCCGGACTTCTTGGCGGCCTTGGACAGGCCCTTCTTGCGCAGCCAATCCTGCGCCGCTTCCATGTTGCCGTCGTTTTCGGTCAGCGCGGCCTTGCAGTCCATCATGCCCGCGCCGGTCGACTCGCGCAGGTCCTTGACCATCGCAGCTGTGATCGTTGCCATCGTTGAAAATCCTTTGTGCCTGCCGGTTTGCCGCGGCGTGGCTCCGATTGCCCCGCCGCGGTCCATCTCAGGAATTCGCGTCAACTGAATGAAATGGTGGCCGGATCCCGTCCGGCCAAGCCATCGCTCGTCTTGACTATTCCGCTTCCGCGGTCAGCGCCTTGGCCTTGGCCACCCAGGCATCCGCGCGGCTCGGCAGACCGACTTCTTCGCCGATCGTGTGCGCGGTGTCGTGGTCGAGCTCGGCGAGCTGCCAGTAATGGAAGATGCCGAGGTCGTTGAACTTCTTCTCGATCGCACCCGAGACGCCCGGGAGCTTCTTGAGGTCGTCGGCGGTGCCGCGGGGACCCGCAAGGCCCTGGAAGCCGCTCGAGGACGCCGCCGGCAGCTCTTCGGCCAGCGGACGGGTCGAGGCACCGATGTCGATGCCCGAATCGCCCTGCGCGCGCGAGATGCCGTCGATCGCGGCACGCGCGATCAGGTCGCAATAGAGCGCGATCGCACGGCCGGCGTCGTCATTGCCGGGGACCACATAGGTGATGCCCTTCGGGTCGGAATTGGTGTCGACGATCGCGGCGACCGGGATGTTGAGGCGCTGGGCCTCCTGGATCGCGATGTCTTCCTTGTTGGTGTCGATCACGAAGATCAGGTCGGGCAGACCGCCCATGTCCTTGATGCCGCCAAGCGAGCGGTCGAGCTTGTCGCGCTCGCGCTGAAGCGTCAGGCGCTCCTTCTTCGTGTAGGAATTGGCTTCGCCGCCCGCCAGCACGTCATCGAGGTGACGCAGGCGCTTGATCGAGGCCGAGATCGTCTTCCAGTTGGTCAGCGTGCCGCCGAGCCAGCGCGAATTGACGAAGTACTGCGCGCAGCGCTTGGCCGCATCAGCAACGCCGTCCTGCGCCTGGCGCTTGGTGCCGACGAACAGGATGCGGCCGCCCTTGGCGACGGTGTCGCTGACGGCCTGAAGGGCCGTGTGCAGCATCGGCACGGTCTGCGCGAGGTCGACGATGTGGATGTTGTTGCGCGCGCCGAAAATGAACGGCGCCATTTTCGGATTCCAGCGGTGAGACTGGTGGCCGAAGTGCACGCCAGCTTCGAGCAGCTGACGCATAGTGAAATCGGGTAGTGCCATCGTTCTAATTCTCCGGTTGGTTCCTCCGGAAGCGTGTGAGCAAAACGGAGCGTTGTCGCCCCGGTTGCCACCGGACGGCCTTGCGAGCCATGCTTCCGTGTGAGATGGCGCGCTGTATAGCGCGATTTCGGCCAGAAGCAAGGAAATAAGGGCCTTTCCGGGGCGGATTTCGCCCGCTGAAAGACCCCATCCCGTAAAGACCCCGCAGAGCCCGGCGCTACCCTGCTACCCCGGCTAGCATTTGGGCTGGTTGGGCGGACATTTCTTTGCCGCCGCCGACGGCGGTGCGGCGGGCCGCGGCGGAGGTGGTGCCGGGCGCGGCGGGGGTGCGACCGCCATCCGCGGCGGCGGTGGCGGGGGCGCCGGCCGGGCGACCGGCGGCGGCGGTGCCGGCCGTGCCACTGGCGGAGGAGGCGCCGGCCGCGCAACCGTCACGGGCGGAGCCACCCGTGCCGGCGGAGGCGACGCCACGCGCGGCGGAGGCGGTGGCGCCGGACGGGCGACGGCCGCAGGCGGCGGAGGTGTCGGTCTCGCCACGGCCTGGGGCCGCGCGGGCGGCGCGGACGGACGGGCCGCCTGCGCCGGCGCAGCCGAGGGCAGATTCTGCGGCCTGACCGGCTCGCGCGCGGCCGAGGGCAGTGGCGGCACCGGACGTCCCGCGACGCCGGGAGCCGCGCCCGGCGGTGTCTGCGCAACCGGCGGCTTCGGCACCTGACCGGGCACCGCAGCAGGGTTTGTCGCAGTCGGCGCAGCGGTCGCCGGCGCAGCGGCCGTCGGCGCATTGGGATGAGTCGGCGGTGTTGCACCGGGCGTAGCGGTCACCGGGGCGCCCGGATGGGGCGGCGCGGTCGGCGGAGCGGTTGCCGTCGGAACGGTCACCCCCGGTGCGGGCTTGCCGCCCGGCGGGGTCCCTGCCCCCGCCGCTGGCGGCACTGGCGGCCCGCCATGAGCCCCGGGAACCGGCAAGGTATTGGCCTGCGGCAACTTGGTCTGAGGTGCGACCGGCGGCGTCGCGGTCGGCGCGACAGCGACCGGCGCTGCCGGCGGGATACCGGGCCTCGCCATCGGCTGCGTCGTCCCCGGGAGCGTGCCGGGCCTTGCCGTCGGTTGGATCGTCGCGCTCGGCGGCATCGGCGCCTTGCCCTGCTGGATCAGCGCGGCGCGCTGCACGACCGCCTGCGGCACCGCGGGCCCCGCCGGATTGGCTCGGCCGGCGACCGCCGGAGCCAGGTTCGCCGGACCGGGTCCCGGCCCTGCGCCCGGCGCAGGGGCCGGCGGACGGTTGATCACCGTGTTGATGACCGTCGTGTTGTGGATGTTCTGGTAGATGATGTTGTTCGGCGGCGGCGCGACATAGACCGGCGGACTGACGAACACCGGAATCGGCACGAACACCGGCTGCGGCAGCACGAACAGGCCGACCACCGGCATCGGCGGCGTCAGCACGACGAAATCCGGCGGCGGCGGCGGCAGATAATAGACCGGCGGCGGTGGTGGCGGTGCGAAGCCGAAATCGGGATCGCTGAAATACAGCACCGGACGATCGACATAGACCACCTCCTCCGGCGGCGGTGGCGGCACGTCGTAGTCGATCATCGCGAAGCTCGGCGGCGGCTCGGCCGGCGCAGTGAGGATCGCAAGACGCCGGCGCGCATCTGCCGCATGCGGCCCGCGCGGATAGCGGCGCAGATACGACCAATAGGCCTCCGGCGTGTCGGTCCGGTAGGTCCGCCGCCAGGTGATGGCTTCGCGGCGCGCCGCCACGATCGCCATCACGCGCTTGGCCAGGGGATCGCCGGGATAGGCGGCGAGAAACTCCTCATAGGCCGGCAGCGTGTCGCGCTCGAGCGCGGCGGCGTAGGCGTTCTGCACGCCGAGATCGCGGATCGGCTTGTTGCGGATCGCGGCGACCTGGTCGGGCGTGGTCTCCGGCGGCGGCGCGTCGGGTCCGCGCTCGAAGAACGTGAACGGCGCCGAGATCTTCTGCTCGTTCCAGGGCACCTGCGCGCCCTTGCTGGCCTCGTTGACGCGCAGGCGGACGCGGTCGAACACCTCGGGCAACGGCAGGCCGCCGGTGCGGATCATCTCCGCCAGCGACTGCGCATAGATGCCGTACGGCCCCGGCTCTTCCGGCGCGACCGTGCCGGGCGCAGCGTTGAAGGCGATCAGCATGTTCGGCTCGGGCTCGACCAGCGCCAGACCGCCCGCGATCTGCTGGCCGCCCTCGACGAAGGGCTGCGCACGGGCCGCGTCGAGCACCACGATGTTGGCCTTGAGCGGAATGGACGCAAGCTGGCGCGCATAATCGCTGATGCGCAGGGCCTCTGTCGGAATGTCGGTGTCGCGGGTGATGTTGGAATCGACCGGGATGAAATAGTTCTCGCCGGCCAGCTGCACGCCGTAGCCGGCCAGATAGACCATCGCGACGGTGCCCGGGCCCGAGGCCTGGGCCTTCTGGATGAAGTCGCGAAAGCTCTTGCGCAGCGTGTCGCCGTCGAGATCGCGCGCCCCGACGACGTCGAAGCCGGCCGCCTGGAGCGTCTGCGCGACCAGGCCGGCATCGTTCGCGGTCGTTGCCAGCGGCGACTTGGCATAAGCGCCGTTGCCGACCACGAGGGCGATGCGCTTCTCCTGCTGCTGCGCGCGCACCCCGCCCGGCGCGCCGGCGACAAGGGCCACGATCGGCAGCAGAAGGCAAATGAAGAGTCTGAACGTCCCACGCATGGCTTGCTTGCCCGCTAGTAGTTGAAGAGCCACCACGCATGAGGCGCGCAGCCGGCTGAACGGCGATTGAACGAAAGGCTCGGATTGAGGCGATGGCGTGGCCACGCCGCTGCCGGCGTCAGCTCCAAGTCAGCCCAAGTCATCAGCTCAAGCCAGCCCAAGTCGACGGCTGCTCAGCCTAGAAACTGCGCGAGGCTCCTTCAAGTCCCTGCCTTTCGGGATGGCGCGGATCGGACAGACCGGGTGCATGGCGGTCGGCCTCTTGCCGGACAGAGGCCGACCGCTTGGCTCTGGTGGTCCCGAACGGCTCAGCCCTGCGCAAGCAACTCGACGGTTCCCGTGCTCAGCCGATAGATGCCGCCGACCACCTTGAGCTTGCCCTGCTCGACCGCCGCGTTGAGGATCGGCGCGGCCGATTTCAGCTTGGCGACGTTGTCGATGACGTTCTGGCGAATGGCGTTGTCGAGCGCGTTGCCGCCCTGCCCGGCCGCCGTCTTCACTGCCGGCGCGATCGCGGAGACCAGCGAGGGGATGTGTCCCGGTAGCGGCTTGTCATCCTTCAGTGACTTGATGGTGGCGTCGACGGCGCCGCAATTGTCGTGGCCGAGCACCAGGATCAGGGGGGTGCCGAGCACGGCGACGGTGTACTCCATGCTCGCAACGGTCTCGTCGCCGGCAAAATTTCCGGCGACGCGGCACACGAACAGATCGCCGCGTCCGCTGTCGAAGGCATATTCGGGTGCGATGCGGGAATCGGCGCAGCTTAAAACAGCCGCGTACGGATTCTGACCGCCGACCAATGCCTCGCGCTCGTGCGTGAAGTCGTGACGGCGCGACACGCCCGACACGTAGCGTGAATTGCCCTCCATCAGCCGCTTGAGCGCCGCATCGGGCGACAGCACGTTCTGAGGTTTCGGCGGCGCCTTGGCTTCCTTCGCCGAAGCGGCCCCGCCGAATGCGGCCGCCCCGAGCGCGGAGGCGGCAAGAAGCATCATCGAACGGCGGGAGGGAGCAAGCGATTGATGCGGATTTTCAGAGCATTTGTCACACATGGTTCTTCTTCCTTGGGTTCGCGCGGGACGACAACTGATAGCTGTACCCGGCAGACTTCGAAACCATGCATGAGCTGATTAGTTAAGCTTTGGTTTGCGGCGGTGCGCGCCGGCGTCAGAGTTGCTGCACGTCCACCACGCCCGCGACCGCCTTGATCGCGCCGGCGATCTGCGGCGAGACCTTGAAGCGGCCGGGCAGCTTCATCTCGACCTCGGTCTCGAGGTCGAGCATCATCACCAGCGAGACCTCGCCGTCGCCGTTCCCGCGCGGCGCGATACCGGGACTGCCGACTTTTGGCGCGGCGCCGTTCGACGCCGCCATGTCGGGCCCGGCCAAACGCTTGGCGATCGAGTCCAGCGGCTTGGTGTCGCGCACGAAGATGCGCAGCCCCTTCTGCGTCTTGGCGGCGGCATCGTCGAGCGGCTCGGCATGCAGCACGCGGGCGCGGACGTCCTCGCCCTGCAGCTCGGCTCCCAATTGCAGCAGCACGGCCGCGCCCGGTTCAAGCACGTCGCGATATTGCGCGAGGCCTTCGGAGAACAGCACCGCCTCGAAATGGCCCGTGGGATCGGAGAGCCCCATGATGCCCATCTTGTTGCCGGTCTTGGTGCGCCGCTCCATGCGCGAGACCACGGTGGCCGCGACCTTGCCGGCAGTGGCGCCGGTCTTCACCGCACGCGAGAATTCCGCCCAGCTCTGCACCCGCAGCCGCTTCAGCACGGTGGCGTAGTCGTCGAGCGGATGGCCCGACAGGAAGAAGCCGACGGCGTCGTATTCGCGGCGGAGCTTTTCGGCCGGCAGCCACGGCTCGATCTGCGGCAGCATGATGGTCGGTGCGTCCGCCGACATCCCGAACATGTCGTTCTGGCCGATGGTCTCGGCCTGATGCGCGCGCTGGCAGGCGGCGAGGATCGAATCCGCACCGGCGAAGACGCGGGCGCGGTTCGGCTCCAGCGTGTCGAAGGCACCGGCGGCGGCCAGACTTTCGATGATGCGCTTGTTGATCGCGCGCGGATTGACCCGCGCGGCGAAGTCGGCGAGCGAGGTGAACAATCCGCGCTTGGTGCGCTCCTCGATGATCTGCTCGATCGCCTGGATGCCGACGCCCTTGAGCGCGGCGAGCGCATAGTAGATGACCTTGTCGCCGACCTCGAAGGTCGCGCCGGAACGGTTGATGTTCGGCGGCTCGACCTTGATGCCGAGGCGCTGCGCCTCGGAGCGGAATTCGGAGAGCTTGTCGGTGTTGTTGAGATCGAGCGTCATCGACGCCGCGATGAACTCCACCGGATAATGCGCCTTCATGTAGGCGGTGTGGTAGGACACCAGCGCATAGGCCGCCGCGTGGCTCTTGTTGAAGCCGTAGTCCGCGAACTTCGCCAGCAGCTCGAAGATGGTCTCGGCCTGTCCCTTCGGCACGCCGTTCTTCACCGCGCCCGCGACGAAGATGTCGCGCTGCTTGTCCATCTCGGCGCGGATCTTCTTGCCCATGGCGCGGCGCAAGAGGTCGGCGTCGCCGAGCGAATAGCCCGACATCACCTGGGCGATCTGCATCACCTGTTCCTGGTAGATGATGACGCCGAAGGTCTCCTTCAGGATCGGCTCCAGCACGGGATGCAGATATTCCGGCTCCTCGTCGCCGTGCTTGCGCGCGCAATAGGTCGGGATGTTCGCCATCGGGCCCGGGCGATACAGCGCCACCAGCGCGATAATGTCCTCGAACCGGTCGGGGCGCATGTCGACCAGCGCGCGCCGCATGCCCTGGCTTTCAACCTGGAACACGCCGACCACCTCGCCGCGCGCCAGCATCTGGTAGCTCTCGGCATCGTCGATCGGCAGCGTGGCGAGATCGACGTCAATGTTGCGCGGCTTGAGCAGCTTGCAGGCGACATCGAGCACGGTCAGCGTCTTCAGGCCGAGGAAGTCGAACTTCACGAGGCCGGCCGGCTCGACCCATTTCATGTTGAACTGGGTCACCGGCATGTCCGACTTCGGATCGCGGTAGAGCGGCACGAGCTCGCTCAGGGGACGATCGCCGATCACGATGCCGGCCGCATGGGTCGAGGCGTGGCGGGTCAGGCCTTCGAGACGCTGGGCGATGTCGAAGGCGCGCGCCACGATCGGATCCTCGTCGCGGAACGCCTGGAGTTTTGGCTCGCTCTCGATCGCGGCGGCGAGCGTGACGGGCGCGGCCGGATTCTGCGGCACCAGCTTGGTCAGCTTGTCGACCTGGCCGTACGGCATCTGCAGAACGCGGCCGACGTCGCGCAGCACGCCGCGCGCCTGCAGCGTACCGAAGGTGATGATCTGCGCGACCTGGTCGCGGCCGTAGCGCTCCTGGACGTACCTGATCACCTCGCCGCGGCGGTCCTGGCAGAAGTCGATGTCGAAGTCCGGCATCGAGACGCGCTCGGGATTGAGGAAGCGCTCGAACAGCAGGCCGAACTTGATCGGATCGAGGTCGGTGATGGTCAGCGCCCAGGCGACCAGCGAGCCCGCGCCGGAGCCGCGGCCCGGCCCGACCGGAATGCCCTGGCTCTTCGCCCATTTGATGAAGTCGGACACGATCAGGAAGTAGCCCGCGTATTTCATGCGCATGATGACGTCGAGCTCGAACGCCAGGCGCTTGTTGTAGTCCTCTTCCGTGGTGCCCTGCGACAGGCCGTGGACGCTGAGGCGGTTGGCGAGCCCCTCCTCCGCCTGACGCTTCAGCTCGGCGGCCTCGACCGAGGCGGCGTCCGAGCTCTGCGCGGCGCCGACGGTGAAGAATGGCAGGATCGGCTTGCGCGTCATCGGCCGGAACGAGCAGCGCTCGGCGATCTCCACCGTCGAGGCCAGCGCCTCCGGAATGTCGGCGAACAGCAGCGCCATCTCGGCGCGCGTCTTGAAACGATGATCGGGCGTGAGTTGCTCGCGCTCGGTCTCCGCGATCAGCCGCCCGCCGGCGATGCATAGCAGCGCGTCGTGCGCTTCGTAATCGTCGGTCGCGGCGAAATACGGCTCGTTGGTCGCAACCAGCGGCAGGCCCTTGGCGTAGGCGATATCGATCAGGCTGCTTTCGACGCGCCGCTCCTTGTCGGTATTGTGGCGCTGCAGTTCAACGTAGAGGCGGTCGCCGAACATGGCGGCGAGACGCTCGCATCGCACGCCGGCGAGCTCCACCATGCCGCCGGCCAGCGCCAGCGAGATCGGCCCGTCCGGTCCGCCCGTCAGCGCGATCAGTCCCTCGCTCTGGCCCTCGAGCCAGTCGAACTTGATGAACGGGGCGTGGCTATCAGGCGATTCGAGGAACGCGCGCGAGTTCAGCCGCATCAGGCTGCGATAGCCGCGCTCCTGCGCTGCCAGCAGCACCACGCGCGAGGGCGCCATCGCGTTGCGCGCGTTCGGATCCTGATCGCCGAAATCGATCGCCAGCTCGCAGCCGACGATCGGCTGGATGCCGGAGCCGGCCATCTTGTCGGAGAATTCCAGCGCACCGAACAGATTGTCGGTGTCGGTCAGCGCCAGTGCCGGCTGGTGATCCTTCTTCGCAAGCTCGGCAAGCTTGGCGATCTTGATCGAGCCCTTGAGCAGCGAATAGGCCGAGTGAACGTGAAGGTGAACAAATCCGGCGCTCGGCATGGTCGCGTGACGGCCTCTTGCAGATGGGATGGAGCGGTCGCCGGACCTCAGGGGGCGTCAGGGAGATCCGCGAGGGATCCGGCCCCCGCCTTCCACCCGCCTTTGCCGACTCGCCCCGCAATGGTGGGGCGTCACGGCCCCGGAGTCCACGCCGGAGCGGCCGCTTCGCCGCGCCGTCCTGCTTTTCCCCAAGGCATCTGACTGAAGCCATCCGACTGATAAGGCATCTGGCCGATCACCGATCCCCTGAGTCGTCGTTGACGAGCCGCAGCGGAATCAAGGCTGCGGCATCAAAGCTGCGGAATGACCTGGGCCCAGATCGCGACCATCCCGACAAACAGCGCGAGCGAGGCGAGTGCGGCGGCTTCTTCCACGAAAATCCTGAACATGGCTTGCTCCATCACAAGAACGTATGAAGAACATTGTTCTCATTTCGTTCTCGGGAGTCAAGCGGTCTCGGCCACTTGAAAATCAAATGGTTAACTCGCTGAATTCACGCAATAAAAAAGCCCCGGCCGAAGCCGGGGCTTTTCGACAACCGCTCCGAAGAGAGCGATCAGTCTCAGTAACGGCCGAGCATCGGGCCGCCGAACTTGTAGTTCAGGCGGACAAGACCCATGTCGACGTCCTGCTTGACATTGACCGCCAGAACACCGGCGGGGCCGGTCAGGTTGCGGTCGTTGCCACCGAGGAAGATGTGGTTGTACTCGGCGCCAACCGACCAGTTCGGGGCGAAACCGAACTCGAGGCCCGCGCCGACAGTGCCACCCCAACGGGTGTCGTTGGCCGATGCTAGCGATACACCGGCGAGCGAGGCATCGTACTTGGTGCCGACCACAGCCGCACCGCCCTTGACGTAGAGCAGCACGTTGTTCCAGGCGTAACCGACCTGGCCGGTGATCAGACCGAACGAATCGATCTTGGTGTTGTTGGTAAAGCCGGAGATCGCGCCGACATGGCTGCCCGAGAAGTCGGCCCAGTTGCCCTGGCCTTCCACGCCGAACACGAACTGACCGGACTGCCAGCGATAGCCGATCTGGCCACCGACCGTGCCGCCGGTTGCATCGTGGGAACCATCACGGCCGAAGCCCACCAGATCCCACTTCGCATGCGACGAACCGCCGCCGCCGTTGATACCGATGTAGAAGCCGCTCCAGTCGTAGATCGCGGCGACCATCGCAGGCGCCTTGGTGTAGGGCCGTGCTGCGAGGTCAGCAGCCAGCGCCGGCGCGGTCGCGCTCAGCGCGACGAGGCTCACAGCCGCAAGCAACAAATTCTTCTTCATTTGAGTCCCGTTCCAGTTTCGTCGTTTAGGCCCCCTGGCCGTACAGTGGTCATAACAGCGATCGACGGAATTGCTGTAACCACGACGCAACAGTTCGCGCCAAAGGCCCGCGCTTCATTAATGAAGATTTATCAGCGCGCTCTGGAAACCCTTTGAAATAAGTGTTTTCTGTAGTTCCATGGTCGGTGACACGAGATAAATTGCATGCGCGCGAAACAACGTCGCGCGCACATTCGCGTGATGGAGAATTGAAGATGCGCAGACGAATTGTCCTCCCCATTGTCGCCACACTTTCGCTCGCATTCATCACATTTTCACTCGCGTCAATTGCAAGCACGCCAGCGCGCGCATTCGGCAAGAATCATCCCTTCTGCCTCACTGGTGATGAATGGCCGGGGCTGAGCAATTGCAGGTTCGACACTTACGCGCAGTGTCAGGCCAGCGCGTCTGGTCGCGCACTCAGCTGTATCGCCAATCCCTTTTTCGTAGGCCAGAGCGACGACCCCTACGCATATCAAAATCGTCCGCGCCCGCTGGCGCCGGGCTACTACCTGCCGCGCTGAGATGCGCAGCGCCCGCCTCGCATTCGTCGCGGCCGGCCTGCTCCTCGGGAGCGCGCCTGGATGGGCGCAGACCTATGATCCGAGCTATCCCGTCTGCATGCAGATCTATGGCCCCGTCCGCTATCTCGCCGTCGGACGTTCGGCGAGCTGCCTGGTTAACCCGTATTTTCCGCTGAAGAAGCCTGCGCACCGATCGAGACCGTCCCATCAAGGGCCGGCACATGCGGGACGCTGATATGCACTCGCTTCTTCGCCGGCGCTGCGATGTTGACGCGGGCTGATCGCAGTTTAAGTACGACGGAGAAATATTGCAGGGGTGGCGACGTTCGCTGGGTTGGTTCCCGTTGACGCCACCAATGCAGGACTCATGACGACTTCGCCTCAAGCGACCTCGCGCCGCGCAAGATCGACTTCAGCCTCCGCGCCCCCTCACCTCGCCATCGTCCTGCTCTCGCTTGCCATGGGCGGGTTTGCGATCGGAACCACCGAATTCGCATCGATGAGCCTGCTGCCGTTCTTCGCCGCCGATCTCGGCATCGACGAGCCGACCGCGGGCCATGCGATCAGCGCCTACGCGCTCGGCGTGGTACTGGGCGCGCCGCTGATTGCCGTGCTTGGTGCGCGCTTCGCCCGGCGCACGCAGCTGCTCGCGCTGATGCTGGTGTTCGCGCTCGGCAATGCGCTCACCGCGCTCGCGCCCGGCTATGGCGCGATGATCGTGGCCCGCTTTCTCTCGGGACTGCCGCACGGCGCCTATTTCGGCATTGCTGCCCTGGTCGCAGCTTCCCTGGTTCCCCAGCATCGGCGCTCGCAGGCGGTGGGCCAGGTGATGCTCGGCCTGACCTCCGCCACCGTCATCGGCGTACCGCTCGCTAATCTGATCGGACAGGCGCTTGGCTGGCGCGCGAGCTTCGGCCTCGTCTCGGTGCTGGCGTTGCTCACGATCGGGCTCTGCGCCCTGTTTGCGCCACGTGACCAGGCCGGCAGGTCCGATCCGCTGCGCGAGCTCGGCGCCCTCAGGAGCGGCCGCGTCTGGATCACGCTGGCGATCGGCGCCATCGGCTTCGGCGGCATGTTCGCGGTCTACACCTATCTTGCGACGACCTTGATCGAGGTTACCAAGGTCAGCACCGCGGCCATCCCGTTCTTCCTGGCCGTGTTCGGCATCGGTGCCACCCTTGGCAATCTGTTCGTTCCGCGCTTTGCCGACCGCGCCTTGATGCCGACGGCGGGAATCATCCTGCTGTTTGCCGCGGTCGCGCTGCTGCTATTTCCGCTTGCCGCCGGCAATCCCTGGCTGCTTGCGGCCGACATCTTCGCCATCGGCGCCAGCGTCTCGCTCGGCGCCATCCTGCAGACGCGGCTGATGGACGTTGCGGGAGAGGCGCAGGCGCTCGCGGCCGCGCTCAATCATTCAGCCTTCAACACCGCCAATGCGCTCGGCCCGTTCCTCGGGGGCCTCGCGATCCGCGAGGGGCTGGGCTGGACCTCCACCGGTCCCGTCGGCGCCGCGCTGGCGCTGCTCGGATTCCTGATCTGGATCGTCGCCTGGCGCGACAGCCGGTCCGCCTCGATCGCGCTCGCTTGGCGCAGCGATACCGCATCGCTGGCGAACGCGCCGCCGCTGGCGCCGGACAATAGCCGCTCAGATCCTGCCAGAAATCCGGTGGGCTAGAGCCTGAAGCAGACGCGTCCGCTCAGCTTTGCCAAGGCGTGTTGCGGATGCGCGTGCACGCGTTCGGCTTGCGGAAGCTGGGATCGTGATCCTCGATGTAGTCGAAATTGACCGTCCCGAATGTGGTCTGCGGCTTCTTCAGGGCTGAACACGTCTGAACCTTGAGGAAGTCGTTCTTGAAGTCTCCGCGCGGAAACGCTGATATCACCTGGTCACGCTGCTCCGGCGTGTAATCGTCATATCCAATGCCGACGACGTCCACCAGAACGCCTGCGTTGGTGAGAGCGATCTCCGGCCTCATATATTGCGGAATGCCCGGCGTGGTGTGCAGCGCGACGGCTTCCCAGACCAGATCGGCTTGCGGCTCGGCGATACCGCGCGCCCGGAGAAACTCACGCGCAGCGTCGGCTCCGTCGACCTCAAATCGCTTTGTCTGCGTGTGGTAGTGATCGACAAGGCCGAGGTCGTGAAACAGCGCCGCAACATAGAGCAGTTCCGAATCGAACTTCAGCTTCTGACGCAGCCCCTTCATCGCGCCGAACACGTAGACGCGAACCGAATGGTTGAACAGCATGTCGTCTTCGTAGCTGCGCACCAGCTCGGCGGCCTCGCCAGCCAGCTGGCTGTCGGGAATTCTGACGCCGGAGATCACGCTCGTCATCTTCAAGCTCCTGGTCTGCGTTCGGTTGATGCCGCGTGAGCCATCAGGCGGCCTTCTCGAGCGCCGCGTGAGGCGTATTTCGGAAGCTGATCGACATGCGATTGTACGCATTCATCAGACTGATTGCGATCGTGAGATCGACGAGTTCGCGCTCGCTGAAGACGTTGCGGGCGGCTTGATAGGCTTCATCCGGAACGTTGGTCTCGGCAACACGGGTGACCGTCTCGGCCCATGCAAGGGCTGCGCGCTCGCGTTCGTCGAAGAGATTGCCGGCCTCGGCCCATGCCTGCAGCAGCGCGAGCTTTTCGACCTTCACGCCGCTCTTCAACAGATCGCGCGTATGCATGTCGAGGCAATAGGCACAGTTGTTGATCTGCGAAATGCGCAGGTAAACGAGCGCGACCAGCGTTCCGGGCAAGCCACTCTGCGTAACATAGCCGTAGACTCCGCCGAGCGCCTTCGCGCCGGCCGGTGCGATGTGGTTGTAGTTGAGACGTTCACTCATCTGATGACTCCCTGATGATCGGAGGAGGTCAAAGCTCCCTCCTCATTTCCTCAGATGCCCCTCGCCTGGTTCACAAAAAAGCACCAAGAACGCACAAAATTTCTGTACCATGGGGCATGACGAAACCGCTGCGCCTGGAGCTCGATCGGTCCGCGAAGATGCCCCTCGCGGAGCAGATCCATAGAGGGATCAGGGCCGCCATCGAGAGCGGTGTGCTCGCCCCGGGCGCACGCCTGCCCTCGTGGCAGGATCTGGCGGCTCAGCTCGGCGTCGCGCGCGGCACCGTGCGCTCAGCCTATGAGAAGCTCTCATCCGACCAAATGATCGTGGCAGCCCGTGCGACCGGCACGCATGTCGCCGACCGCCGGTCCTCCCCAGTGCGGCCTGACAAGGCCCCCGACCCCGGCTCGTTCATGGAGATGTACCAGGAGCTCACGACTGGACCGGCGATCTTCCAGATGGGCGTGCCGTCGCAGGAAACTTTTCCTGCGAAGTTGCTGGCGCGAATGCGGGTAAGGGCGGTTCGCGCCGAAACGAGCGCACCCGCGATCTACCCGGATCCGCGCGGCGAGCTGGACTTGCGACGTGAGATCGCGGCCTACCTTGCGCTGGCCCGGGGAATAGAATGCGCGCCGTCCCAAATCATCGTCACCAGCGGTTTCGCCGGCGGCCTCGGCCTCGCGCTCCGTGTCCTCTGCCTCGGGCCAAAGAAGAAAGCCTGGATGGAGGACCCCGGCTTTCCTTTCACCCGGCACGGTCTCGAACTCGCGGGATTATCCATCGTACCGATCGCGGTCGATGCCGACGGCATCGACGTCGATTTCGGCATGAAACATGCGCCAGACGCCGCGCTGGTTGTCGTGACGCCGGGGCAACAGGCGCCGCTCGGATCCACGCTGTCACTGGCACGCCGCTCACGACTGCTCGAATGGGCGACCCAGAACAAGGCATGGGTGATCGAGGACGACTATCTCAGCGAACTGCAGCTCAAGGGCCGCGCCACGCCGGCGCTCGCCTCGCTCGACCGCGTCGGTCGCGTCATCCACATCGGCTCCTTCAGCAAGACCATAAGCCCGGCCTTGCGGCTCGGCTTTGTCGTTGCGCCGGCGGCTCTTGCTTCGCGATTTGCAGAGACTGCGGCTTGCCTCGCGCCCGCACCGGGGCCCGCGGTGCAGCTAGCCACGGCCGACTTCATGCGCGACGGCCACTATCTTCGGCATCTGCGGCGCACGAAACGCGCCTACACCGCGCAAGGCGATGCGTTGCTGAAACAGCTCCGCACGCGCCCTGCGAAGGTTGCGATTGCCGGTCTGGCCGCGGTGCTGCGATTGCCGGACGGAGCACCCGATCTCGCTATCGCCCGGGACGCAGCGTCGTTCGGACTGGCACCGACGCCGCTATCGCTCTGGTACGCTCCGAGCGCTTCGGCGTGCTCAGGACTGTTGCTGGGCATCGCGACGTCTCCGCTCAAGAAGATCGAGGCGTCCTGCGAGCGGCTCCTTGGGATCATCGACCGCTTGACGTGATCCGTACCCGGCCTCGGCCGCCTCAATTGGCCAACGTTACGATCAAAGGTCCGTTACGCGTGGCGATCACGGTGTGCTCGTACTGCACGGTCGGCGCCTCGGGGCTACTGTAGAGCGTCCACGCATCGTCGCCATTCTCCGCCCACTCGGCGCCCATGGAGAGGAACGGCTCGACGGTGAAGACCAGGCCGTCGGTCATGATGCGGCGCTCGGAGCGATCGGGCCATGTTGCAATTTCCGTCGGCTCCTCATGGAGCGACAGTCCGACGCCGTGACTGGCGAGATTCCTGACCAGGCTGTAGCCGTTCTTCCGCGCGAAGGTCCCGATCGCCTGGCCGATCCCGGCAATCGGCTTGCCGGCGCCGACCTGCTTCAGGCCGGTCCACATCGCCCTCCGCCCGTCACGGCAGAGACGTTCGACGGCGCGGGCAACGGGCGGAACGGCAAACGAGGCGCCGGTATCGGCGAAGAAGCCGTTCTTCTCGGCCGACACGTCGATGTTGACGAGGTCGCCGCGCGCGATCCGCCGCTCGCCGGGGATGCCGTGAGCGATCTCCTCGTTCACGCTGATGCAGGTCGCGCCGGGAAAATCGTAGGCCAGCTCCGGGGCCGAACGCGCCCCGGCGGCCTCCAGGAGCTTTCGCCCGATCTGGTCGAGCTCGGAGGTGGTCATGCCCGGCTCGAGCGCCTTCCCCATCGCCTCCAGCGCATGGGCGACGATGCGCCCGATCTCTTTCAGGCGCGTCAGGTCGTTGTCGTCGGAAATCGTCATATCGGGGCTCTCTACGAAAGCCGGGGCATAGCGCCTGCGAGGACGGCTTGCAAATCGGAACGCGCCGGAGAATCCTGCCGCAGTCGCAGGGCCGTCCCGGCGAAATAAACGTGGACCGTCATGCCACCCCAAGTTGTGATCGCGGCGATCGTCGTATAGCGTCGGTCACGGTTGCTCACCTCACCTAGTCGATCGCTTCATGCGCTTGCGAATATTGCTTCTCCTGGCCCTCCTCTTGCTTCCCGACGCATTGCGGGCCGAAGAAACTCCGGCCGCGAAAGCCGGATTTGCCTCCCGCCTGACGATCTATCTGGCCAAAGGCGCGCCCGATGCGTGCGGGCCGGGCTGCGACCGCTGGATCGCGATCGAGGGCGAGATCGATCAGGGCGCCGCCCTGCGCATTCGCCGCTTCCTGGCCGGCGTCAAGGATCTGCAGCGCCCGATCTACCTTCATTCGCCCGGCGGGAACGTGGAGCAATCCTACGACATCGGGCGGTTGCTCCGCAGCCGCAAGGCCATCGCCCGGGTTGGCCGGACGATCGTGACCGCGTGCGCGGCAGGCACGCAGGTCGATGCCGCGTGCCTGAAGATCAAGAACGCGACCGGCGAAGTCGAGGCCGAGCTCACCACCTATCATGCGATGTGCAACTCGGCCTGCGGCTACCTGTTTCTCGGCGCGACCTCGCGCGAGGTCGCCCCAGATGCCGCGCTGGCGGTGCATAATTCCAGGCTGATCCTCAAGTTTAGCGGCAATCCGCCGCCGGAGGTGGTCGCCGAAGCACGGCGGCGCCGGATCGCCGGGGCCGACCGCGACCGCGCCGCGTTCATTGCGGCGATGGGCATCAGCCGCGAGCTCGACGCGCTGATCCGCACCGTGAAATTCGAAAACCTGCACGTGCTGACGCGGCCCGAGCTCTACCGCTTCGGCATCGACACGCGGCCGCTGGCCGAGACGATGTGGCGGCTTGAGAAGGGTACACGTCCCTTCATCAGCAAGGTCGCCACGGTGAGGAAGGAGAGCGACTCATCGTTCCGGACCATGGAGTGGCGCCTCTATTGCGAAAACAAGAAGCGCGTGCCGCTGATGTTCGCGGGCGAGATCGACGCAGCCGCTCCCGGCAGGAGATCGATCCTGATGGCGGCCAGCGCCGACCTCAGCAAGGAAGCCGGCGGACCTCCGGTGCGGTTCGGAAAGTACGAGGTCTGGAACGGCGCCGTCGATCCCGACATGGTCAAGGCGGTGCTGGCATCGCATTCCCTGCAGGTGCGGGAGACCACACCCGAACCGGAGGGAAAGGCTGACGTCACAAGCTTCAACATCGACGCGACCGGTTTGGCCTCGGTGTGGACGCAGCTCGGGACCTCGTGCACCTCAGCCGCGACAGGCCCGGCAAAATCCTGGCCGGCGAATTCCCTGCAGCCGACGCCCTGGACGGACAGTCCTTGGACGGCAAGTGGTGCGCTGCCGAACGTCAGGGCAGCGCCTGCGTCCACGCCCGCGCCGTAGCGTGCGGCGAGCTGACGCCCGCCCCCTCCGTCAGTCCCCGACCGGCGTGTAGATCACCAGCTTCAGCGCGGGATCGTCGTTGGCCTGGAAGCTGGTGTGCTCGAAATGCAGAACCCCCTTGGTGGGATGGGTCATGGTCTTGCGGCCCGACAATGTGCCGTGCACCTCGTGCGCGCCCCACCATTTGACGAATTCGGGACTGCCTTCGCGCAAGCGGGTCAGCAATTCCGCGAAGGCGGGATCGCCGGCCCAGACGTCATGGGTGGCGCGAAACATCGCGACCATGCGCTTGGCGACGTCAGCCCAGCCGGCCCCGTAGGATTTTCGCGTGCGCTTGTTGGTCATCATCAGGAGCAGTGTGTTGCGGTCCTCCTCCGGCAGCCGGCCAAATGCGAAGACCTCCTCGGCCGCCGCGTTCCAGGCCAGCACGTCCCAACGCCGCCCGGTGATGTAGGCCGGATGCGGAAGGCTCTCGACCAGCCGCAGGATCGGCGGCGGCACGATCTCGCGCGTGAACGCGCCCCTCGCCCCATCGCGCGCGAGGGCCTTCAGATGCGCATGCTCGGTCTTGCTGAGCCGCAGCGCACGGGCCAGCGCATCGACGGTGGTGACCGAGGGGCTGACGGTGCGGCCCTGCTCGAGGCGGATGTACCAGTCGACGCCGATGCCGGCGAGCTGGGCGACCTCCTCGCGGCGCAGCCCCGCGGTGCGGCGCCGGCTCCCCGCAGGCAACCCGACCGTCTTCGGCGCCAGTTTTTCACGGCGAGACCTCAGGAAGTCGCCGAATTCGACGCGGCGCGGATCGGCCATGGTGTCGCTCCCGCATGGAGGGCTCGGGGAATACTAGGATAATACCAGGCCTTCCTGCTTCCTCCAAGACCGCTCATACCGGCTTCACCCGACCTTGAGGTGAACACATGAAAGCTGCCGTACTCAAATCATTTGGATCGAAGCTGGCCATCGAGGACGTTCCGGACCCGGTCATCGGCACCGGCGAGGTCATCGTCGACGTCGTCGCCACGCGCGTGCTGTCCTACATGAACGAGGTCTTCGACGGGACACGCAATTATGCGCTCGACCTGCCTGTTATCCCCGGCCCCGGCGGCATCGGCCGGGTGCGCGCGATCGGCCCGGATGCCACCAAGCTCCGCGTCGGCGACTGGGTGTTCTGCGATCCCACGGTGCGCTCGCGCGATGATGTCGTGGCGCCCGATATCGCCCTGCAGGGGCTCACCGCCGCCGGCCCCGGCGGCATGCGCCTGCAGCAGCATTTTCGCCACGGCTCCTATGCCGAGCAGATGCGCCTGCCGACCGAAAATGCGAAGCGGCTCGGCCAGATCACGTCCGAAGAGGCGTCGCGATGGTGTGCGCTGGGGACGGCTCTGGTGCCCTATGGCGGCTTCCTCGCCGCCAACCTTCAGCCCGGCGAGACCGTGCTGGTGAGCGGGGCGACCGGCAATTTCGGCAGCGCCGCCGTCTCGGTCGCGCTCGCGATGGGCGCGGCCTGCGTGGTCACCCCGGGCCGCAACGAGACCATCCTCGCCGACCTCGTCCGCCGCTTCGGCAACCGGGTGCAGCCGGTCAAGCTCACGGGCAGCGAAGAGCACGACCGCGAGGCGATGAAGCGGGCGGCGCCCGCACCGATCGATTGCGTGCTCGACATCATGCCGCCCTCGGTCAGCCCGACCGTCGTGCGCGCGGCGATCATGACGGTGCGCCCCTACGGGCGCATCGCGCTGATGGGCGGCGTCGGCATGGCCGGCGGCCCGGGCCTCGAGCTGCCCTACCCCTGGATCATGCGCAACTGCATCAGCATCCACGGCGTCTGGATGTATCCGCCGGACGCCGCGAGCCGCCTGATCGCGCTGGTGCGCGCGGGGCTGCTGAGGCTGGAGGAGTATGAGACAACATCCTTCGGCCTCGACCACGCCAACGAGGCCGTGGCGCATGCCGCCGCCAATGGCGGGCCGTTCAAATTGACGGTGATCAGGCCTTGAGAACTGCAGGCGACGGGGTGCCCGTCGTCGCCGATTTTTTCGTCAGTCGGCCCAAGCACTTGTCTACTGTGCATGGGGTTGCTTTCGCACTTTTCTATTCGAGCTCGACCACCTGGCCGTTCGACAGCGACACGCGCCGGTCCATGCGGCCGGCGAGCTCCATGTTGTGGGTCGCGATCAGCATCGACACCTTGGTCGCCTTGACCAGCTGCATCAGCGCCTGGAACACGTGATCCGCCGTGTGCGGATCGAGGTTGCCGGTCGGCTCGTCCGCGAACAGCACACGCGGCGCGTTGGCGACCGCGCGCGCGATCGCGACGCGCTGCTGCTCGCCGCCCGACAGCTCGGCGGGGCGATGGGTGATGCGGTCGCCGAGGCCGAGATATCCCAAGATCTCTTTCGCGCGCTTGACGCTCTCGGATTTCTTCAGGCCGCGGATCATCTGCGGCATCATCACGTTCTCCAGCGCCGAGAACTCCGGCAAGAGCCGATGCGACTGGTAGACGAAGCCGATATCGGTGCGGCGCAGCTGCGTGCGCTCGATGTCGGGCAGCTGCGAGGTCGGCGCGCCGTTGACATAGACCTCGCCGGAATCCGGCGCCTCGAGCAGGCCCGCAATGTGCAACAGCGTCGACTTGCCGGAGCCCGACGGCGCGACCAGCGCGACCGATTGGCCCGCCCACAGCGCCAGCTTGGCGCCATCCAGGATCGTCAGCGGCACCTCGCCCTGCAAGTACTGCCGCTTTATCTCGTGGAGATAAATGACCGGTACATCCTCAGCCCCCTGCTGCTGCTCCATCAGGTCCTCACTCGTACCGGAGCGCTTCGACGGGATCGAGGCGCGCGGCGCGCCACGACGGATACAGCGTCGCCAGGAACGACAATGTCAGCGCCATGATGACAACCGCCGTGGTCTCGCCGATGTCGATCTCGGCAGGCAGCTTCGACAGGAAATACAGTTCCGGCGAGAACAGCTCGGTCGAGGTCAGCCAGGACAGGAACTGCCTGATGGACTCGATGTTGAGGCAGATCACGAGGCCGACGACGAAGCCGACCAGCGTCCCGACCACGCCGATCGAGGCGCCCGTGATCAGGAAGATGCGCATGATCGATCCCTGCGAGGCCCCCATCGTGCGCAGGATCGCGATGTCGCTGCCCTTGTCCTTCACCAGCATGATCAGGCCGGAGACGATGTTCAGCGCTGCGACCAGCACGATCATGGTCAGGATCAGGAACATCACGTTGCGCTCGACCTGGAGCGCGTTGAAGAACGTCGAGTTGCGCTGGCGCCAGTCGACCAGGAAGACCGGCCGGCCAGCGGCCTCCGTCACGGCCTGGCGGAAGGCGACGATCTGATCGGGATTGGTGGTGAACACCTCGATCGAGGTCACGTCGTTGCTGCGGTTGAAATAGGCCTGCGCCTCCGCGAGCGGCATGAACACGAAGCCGAGATCATATTCGGACATGCCGATCTCGAACACCGCGACAATCTTGTACGGCTTGATGCGCGGCGTCGTGCCCATGGGCGTGACCGCGCCCTTCGGCGCCACCAGCGTGATGCTGTCGCCGGCATGCAGCGAGAGCTGGTCGGCGAGACGGCGGCCGATGGCGACGCCCTGTCCCTCGTCAAAGCCCTCGAGCGAGCCCTGCTTGATGTTCTTGGCAATCGAGGTGAGGTTGTTGAGGTCGTCGGAGCGGATGCCGCGCACCAGCACGCCCGAGGCGTTCCACGGCGAAGACGCCAGCGCCTGGCCATCCACCACGGGCGCGGCGAGCCGGATGCCTTTGACTTGGCTGAGGCGGTCGGCAACGTCCTTCCAGTCGGTCAGCGGCGATTCCAGCGGCTGCACCAGGATGTGGCCGTTGAGGCCGAGGATCTTGTCGAGCAGCTCCTTGCGGAAGCCGTTCATCACCGCCATGACGATGATCAGCGTCGCCACGCCCAGCATGATGCCGAGGAAGGAGAACCCGGCAATGACCGAGATGAATCCCTCCTTGCGGCGCGCCCGTAGGTAGCGCGCCGACAGCATCCACTCGAATGGCGCAAAAGGTGCGGTTTGCACGGTCTCGGTCATGGTCTCATCCATCGCTCGATAATCCCATGATTCGGGGTCAATTGTGGCCGGATTGGCGGCCGCGATATCGGGCGATGAACAATATTCAGCCGACCAGGCTTGTCAGCCCACAAGTCTTGCGACCGCGTCCGCAGGCGACATGGTCTCGCGGGAGCCATCACTTCGCCGCTTGATCTCGACCTTGCCGTCGGCGAGCCCCTTCGGCCCGATCATGATCTGCCAGGGGATACCGATCAGGTCGGCGGCGGCGAATTTGGCGCCGGCACGCTGGTCGGTGTCGTCATAGAGCACGTCGACGCCCTTGGCGGTCAGCTCGGCATAAAGCTTCTCGCAGGCCGCATCGACCGCCGCATCGCCCTGCTTCAGGTTGAGGATCGACACGCGGAACGGGGCGACCGCCTCCGGCCATTTGATGCCGGCATCGTCGTGGCAGGCCTCGATGATCGCGCCAAGCAGGCGCGAGACGCCGACGCCGTAGGACCCGCCATGGATCGGCACGTCGACGCCGTCGGGGCCGGCCACCATGGCCTTCATCGGCTCGGAATATTTGGTGCCGAAGTAGAAGATCTGGCCGACCTCGATGCCGCGAGTGTTGAGCCGCTTCTCCGCAGGCACTTCCTGCTCGAACCGGGCGGCGTCGTGGACATCCTCGGTGGCGGCATAGACCGAGGTCCACTGCTTGATGATCGGCGTCAGGTCGCTGTCGTAATCGACGTCTTCGCCCGGCACCGGCAGGTCCAGCACGTCGCGATTGATGAACACGCCGGATTCGCCGGTTTCGGCCAGCACGATGAATTCGTGGCTGAGATCGCCGCCGATCGGGCCGGTCTCGGCGCGCATCGGGATCGCCTTCAGCCCCATCCGCGCAAAGGTGCGCAAATAGGCGACGAACATCTTGTTGTAGGCGACGCGCGCGGCGGCCTCGTTGAGGTCGAACGAATAGGCATCCTTCATCAGGAACTCGCGGCCGCGCATCACGCCGAAACGCGGACGCTGCTCGTCGCGGAATTTCCATTGGATATGATAGAGATTCAGCGGCAGGTTCTTGTAGGACTTCACATAGGCGCGGAAGATCTCGGTGATCATTTCCTCGTTGGTCGGCCCGTACAGCAGCTCGCGCTTGTGGCGGTCGGCGATGCGCAGCATCTCCGGGCCGTAGGCGTCGTAGCGGCCGCTCTCGCGCCAGAGGTCGGCAAGCTGCAAGGTCGGCATCAACAGTTCCAGCGCGCCGGAACGGTCCTGCTCCTCGCGCACGATCTGCTCGATCTTCTTCAGCACCCGGAAGCCCAGCGGCAGCCACGCATAGATGCCGGCCGCCTCCTGCCGGATCATGCCGGCGCGCAGCATCAGCCGATGCGAGACGATCTCCGCCTCTTTCGGATTTTCCTTCAGAATGGGCAGAAAGAAGCGCGACAACCGCATGGCAATACTCGTGGAATCAGTGGTTGCCTGCAGTGAAACCGGATTGCGAGCGAAAACACAAGACCGGGAATGAGGAAAAGCCGCTAACGCATCGGAATTCCTGTCATTTTTCCGTCGGACTTCAAGCTCAGCGCGAACTCCACATTACGGCGGCGTGACGTCGAGTTCATCCTCGAGCGTGATTTGCTCGAAGTCGCTCACCAGCGCGTCGATCCGCACGTGCCAACGGCCCGCGAAGGGAAGCTCGACCTTGCGCACATGCCAGTAGCCGTCCGGCCCCAGCGAAGCCTTCCGCTCCATCGGCTCGATGCCGCGCTCGGGCAGGCTCAGCGTCAATGTCGTTTCCTTGGCCGCCAGCGGCGTCCCCTCGCCGGTCATCAGCTGGAGCACGAAATCATCGACGCCGGGCCTGCCGGGCGAGACCAGCACCTGGAACATCGCCTTGTCGCTGTGAATATGGATCGCCAAAGGCGTCTCGGGAACAATGGTGCGCGGCGGCGGCGTGAAGTGCCAGCCGGCGACCACAGCGAAGACGGCCAGGGCAATGGCGCATTCGATCAGGGTCGAGCGCCGCAGCGCGGGCGCCCCTGCCCCGTTCCGGGCCAGCGCCGGGGTCAGCCGGAACCGATTGAGCGCAGCCAGCGCCAGCAATCCCGTGACCAGGACGAGCTTGGTCGAGAGGATCCACCCGTAGCGGGTCGCAACCAGCGCTGCCGGCCTTTCGAGCTGCACGATCGCCAGTACAAGGCCGGTCAAGGCCAGCACGCCGACCGCGAGCGCAGCGATGCGGGAAAAGCGGTTCACGATCGGCAGCATCGCGGTCGTCGGCCGTGACACCAGCGCGACCAGCGGCACGAGAGCACCGATCCAGATGGCGACGCCGAGGCCGTGGAGGAAGATCGCCGGACGCGTCAAGGCCTCTGGCGACGCCGTAGCGGCGTGCCCGGTCATGGCGAGCGACAGACCGACACCGATCAATGCGATGACAGCGAGAGCGCGCGCGTACCACCCGCTGCGCAGCGCCACCAGAGCGAGCAGCATCGCTGCGATGGCCGCCAGCAGAGCCGGCCCGGCGCTGGTCGCGAGCGCGACCTTCCAGGGGCCAGCAGTCGCAAGAGCCGCCATCGGCAGGCCGAGCAGATCGAGACCCAACGCGCCGAGAGATGCTGCAGCACTCGGAATTCCGATGGCGAGCGCCATGCGTGGCACGGTCATGCCGGTCATCGACCATGCGATCCAGCGCGCGAAGAACACGCCGCCGACGCCCACGAACAGCCCGAGATAAAGACCGACCCGCGCCAGCCAGATCAGCGCGTTCAACCCGCCGTCCACGTTTGTGGGAGGCTTGGTCGCGGTCGGCATGCCGATCGAGAACATCACCGATCCCGTGACGGGATGACCGTCCTGCGAGATCACGCGATAGCTGACGACCGCGGTCCCCTCGGGCAGATCCGTCGGCATCGCAACCGAAATCGTCTCGCCCGACGCGCTGACCTTTGCATCGTCGCGCGCCCTGCCGGCGCCGTCGATCAGCCGGACCGCACCCGGCGTCACCGCTTCGTTGAAGCGCAGCTCCACCGCCTTGGGCGCGGCCGCGAGCATGCTGCCGCTCGGCGGCTCGACCGAGACCAGGGCCGCATGCGCCCACGCCGCGCTCGCAAATCCGGCAGCAAGGAGCAGGGTCGCGAGCGCGGCGAACAGGCGCATCAGGGTTTGGGCAACAGCTTCACGCCCGGCGCCGGCGATTTGCCCTCGGACTTGCTGTCATGCGCGTGCCCTGCCCCTTCGGCCGGGATCTCGATCCAGCGGCTGACGCCGGTCTCGCATTCCTGGACGACGGGAAAGTACAGGGTCGTGTTCGGCTTGAGCTTGTCGGTCAGGACCGTCTGCATGACGAACTCGTCATAGTGCTTGTCCGGCAGCTTGCCGCCGGACCAGGCCACCTCCTTCACGCCGGAGGAAAGCTTGTTGCCGTGATAGTCGTATTCTCCGGCATATTTGCCTTCGACGACATCGACATTCCAGCCCGCCTTCGGCATGGGCTTCACCGCGATCACCCCTTCCGGAACCTGCACGCGGATCTTCACCGTCGGCGAGCCCGCGCAACCGTGGGGAATGACGAACACGGCCTTGTAGGACGTGCCGACCACGGCTTGCTTGGTCTCGAGCGACACATGCGCCGCCGCCGGCGAGGCGGCTAGCGCGGCAATCAGGAACAGGCAGGATCGCATCATGTTGGCCCTTTCGAGAGTCCAGATCAGGCTCATTTCATTTTCATTCCCGAATGGTCCGGCATCTTCTTCATATCCATGTGACCGGAATGCCCGGCATCACCGGGGGCCTGCGCGCCGACGCCCTGGACGTCGAGGGAGACGGCGACCTTGCCGGCCTTCTCGAATTGCAGCGTCACCGGCACCTTGTCGCCCTGCTTGAACGGCCCCTTCAGCTCCTGCAGCATCAGATGATAGCCGCCGGGCGCGAGCTTCACCGTCTTGCCGGGATCGACCACGAGCCCCGCGTCGAGCGGACGCATCTTCATCACGCCGTTGTCCATGGCCATCTCGTGGATCTCGGCCTTCCCCGCGATGTCGGCGGAGACGCTGACCAGCTTGTCAGGCGCCGTGCCCTTGTTCTCGATGACCAGAAAGCCGCCGGCAACCTTGGCGCCGCCCGGCGTCGCGCGGCTCCACGCCTGCGAGATGACGAGATCGCCGGCCTTGACGTCGTCGGCGAGCACCGGGGCCGCGGAGAGCGCGAGAGCGAACGCAGCGAGCAGCACGTTCTTCGAGATGGTCTTCATGTCGGTCTTCCCTTTGCAGACTTGAACTTCAGTGTTTGGCGAGTTGTTGCGCCGACCATTTTTCGAGATCGCCCATTTCAGCCGAGCCCTCGATCGTCGTGACGGTCCCTTCCCGGGAGATCAGCATGGTCCTGGGAATGTCGCCCTGCCAGGCCGGATCGATCTCGAACCGCAAGCGCTCGACGAAGCCGTCGTTGAAGATGAAGTTCTCGGTCGACGACAGACCCGCCTTGTCGAGCATCGATTGCGTTGCCCCCGGCAGGTTCGGCACGAGATCGGCGCTGACGGTGACGACGTCGACCTCAGGATGATCCTTGGCAAACTGCCCGAGCAAGGGCAGCTCGACCTTGCAGGGGCCGCAGGTTACGCCCCAGAAATGGACGAGCACGGGACGGCCGGCATGTCCCTTCAGGACGCTTTGCCAGGTGCCGCGCTCGAACGGCTTCAGGGCTGGAGATGCGGCGAGCGCAGCCACTGAAGCGGTCAGAGCGACAAGGCCGGCAAGGCCTGCAAATCGAACTCTCATGGCTGGTCCTCGATGGCTGTAAGCCGATAGCCGTCGGCCTTCGTCATCCACGACAAATAGGTCTGCTTGCCGTTGGAGACCAGCAAAGGGTGATCGGAGGTGTCGCTCGTGCTCGATATCGTCTTCGGCGGCGACCACGTCTCGCCGTCGTCGCGGGAGATCGTCATCTGGACCGAGGTCTTCTCGCCGTCGAACTCCTTCCAGACCATCACCGTTCCCTTGGCGCTGGCAAGCACGTAGGGCCGCGTGGGGTTGCGGCCCGGCTGGCCCAGCGCCATGGGCGCGGAGAAGGTGCGGCCTTCGTCGCGCGAGTGTGCGTAGAACAAGCCCTTTCGCGCCTTGCCGTTCGTGTACCAGACCACATGGTAGGTCCCATTCGGCGCAACGGTGAGGCTCGGCCCATGATGCGGGCAGGCATTGATCTGCCAGTCGTCATTGCTGACCCGGCGGACCTCACCTGGAGTCGCGACGTCCGTGAAGGTCATGACCGCGTGGTCGCGCACGCCGCCCTCGAAGATGTTCCTGAAAATCACAACAGGCCGCCCGGGCGCAGCGAATGCCAGGCCCAAGCGGCAGCATTCGCAGGTGCCCTCGCGCGCCAGCTTCGCTTCGGCGTAAGTGGTGCCGCCGTCGCCGGACGAGGTGAAGAACAGCCCGGCTCCCTCGTACTTCTGTCCCGCCTCCTTCGCGACAATGCGATTGCGCTTGTCGAGCCACGCGGCAAACACCGTTCCATCCTGATCGAGCGCCAGCGCTTCGAAACGCTGGCTCTCATTGCTGGCGGTGATCGGCTTCAGCTCGCCAAAGCTCTTCCCGCCGTCGGCCGAGCGCGTGGTGAACACCTCTCCGTTGAAGGCCGCGTCCCTGAAGGTCGAGAACGCGAGCGCGATGCCGCCGTTGCGGTCGATCACGATCTTCGGCCGCGCATCCGGTCCCCAATCGAGACTCAGCCGCTTGGTCGTGACATGGGTCGGCGCCGAAAAGCTGCGGCCTTCATCGCGCGAGCTTGCGACCGAGACCTGCCCTCCCGCCATCCAGACCAGCCACAGCGTCCCGTCAGGACCGAAGGCGGGCGTCGCCTTGGTCGCACAGCGCAGTGTCGGCTCCTCGCACGCCGCTTCCGATGCAGACGGGGCCCGCATCTGTGCGAGCGCCGTTCCTTGTGCGAATGCGAGAGCGAGGATCGCGAGCAGGCCAGTTCGGATCATGGCCCCACTCCCTTCGAGAGCCCGGATCATTTGAATGCCACCTTCATACCCGCAACGAATGTGCGCGGCGAGCCCGCATAGATCGATCCCGTCGAATTTGCGAGCACGCTCGCAGGATTTTGAAGGCCCGCCGCCGTCACCGTATTGGAGATGTTGTTGGCCGAGGCGACGTAGGTCCGATCGAAGACGTTCCTGACCTCGAGATACAAGTTCAGGGATCTGAAGGTGTTGGACAACAGGTCGGTCGCGTAGTGGACATTCACATTGACCAGCTCATAGCCCGGCGCCTTCAGCAGGTTTGCATTGTCCATGTAGAAGGAGTCCTTCCACTGGACCTCGACAAAGCCGCCAAGGCCGGTCAGCGGCCCAGCGAACGCATCATAGCCGATCCTGGCCGTCAGCTCGTTGGGTGAGATGCCGGGGATCTTGTTGCCGGCTCGGTTGAAGCTGAACACGGCGCCATTAGTGATGTTCTCGACATATTCGGTATAGACCTCGTCGAGATAGGTGTACGCCGCCATGAACCGCCAGCCTGGATAGAACTTCCAGTCGGCGGCCAGCTCGATGCCGCGGTGTTCGGACCGCGGCGCGTTGAACATATAGGTCGCGTTGCTGGCGCTGGGATTGCTGGCGGCCTGACTGACCAGCTCATTCCGGAAGAACTCGTAGAATGCCGTCGCGCTCAGCTTGACTGCATTGCTCGGCGTCCAATCAAAGCCGAGATCATAGCCGACATTGGTTTGCGTCTGGAGCTGGGTGTTGTTGCCGAAATCACCGTTCGGAAGAACGAACAGATTCGACACCTGCGGCGTTCCGTATCCCGTCGCGACCCGTCCGCGAAACTGCCATTCCTGATTGAGCCTGTAGAGCAGCGCAAATTCAGGAGCGGTGTTCTCGATTTTGCGATTGACGCTGGTGGGCGTGGGTATCGTCGCCACGGGAACGTTGACCGTATTGTACTTGTAGAGCGTATTGACGCCTTTCAGGACGGTTGTCTCCCATCCTATTCCGGCGACGGCGGTGAGCGCGGAAGTGAGCTTCAGCTCCTCCCTCGCCCGTATCCCGTAATTGGACGTATCGCTGTAGGTGTTGGCCGAGATCAGGCCCAGTGTGGCGTTTCCGCCCGGCATGACGTTCCGCGTATCGCTGGACGCCACGAGCGTGTTGTACCAGGCGCCGACCAACGTGGTAGACTCCATGCCGAAGATTTCGCCGCGCTTGGTGAGATCGCTCATGTAGTTGTACGAGGGGAAATCGCCGATCGCGGTCGTGGCGCCGGTGGGCTGGCTGATGTTCCGGTCGTCGAAGACGAACTGGTTGCGCCACGTCATCGTGTTGTCGAAGTCGTGCTCCCAGCGTCCTCCGACAATGGTGCGCCGATCGTTTCGCCCGAGACCCGCCTGCGTGGCTGTCTCGGTGTCCTTGCCACCGTTGAAGCCGTTGTTGAAGAGAGACACGGTCGGACATCCGGCGGCAGCCGTCGCACCGGTCGTGCACCCCTGCTGGAAAGGGTTGGTGTAGAACTGGTTCAGCGACTGCCGCAGCGGCAGCCGTGCGCTGAGGTCGTTGTTGATGATCTTGACCGTGAAGCGATCGTCCGGCGTCGCTTTCAGCGTGCCAAGGAAGTTGACGGTCTGGGTGTTGAACCAGCTGTTACCGGTGTAGCCGTCGGCCCTGGTGTCGCTCACGAACAGCGAGCCCTCGAAATTGCCGACCTTCTTGCCGGCCGCCAGGTAATTGTTGAGATAGCCGTAGCTGCCGCCGTCGACGCCATATTCGACGCCATCGATCGTGCCGCCCGGCCGTGTGCGGAAATTGAGCGCACCGCCGGTCGCGTAATTGCCGTAGAGCGCCGACGACGGCCCCCGGATCACGTCGATCGCACTGTAGGCGTGGGGATCGATCAGGTCGCTGCGCGACAGGCCGTCCGGCTGCGTCACCGGGAAGCCGTCGTCGAAGATCACGAGATTGCGGATGGCGAAACCGTTGCGGGCGTTGGATCCGCGAATCGAGATGCCGAAATCGCGCGGGCCGTTACCCTGCTTGATCGAAATGCCCGGACTGTCCCGCAAGACGTCGCTGACCGAAAACGACGGGCGGTTGTCGAACTGGCTGCGATCAATCGTCGTCGCGGTCTGGCCGGCGGGCGCCTGATTGAGACCGGCCCGCACCGCCCCGGCGGACATCGTGTTGTTTTGCCCCTGGGCGCCATCGATCGCGACCGGCGCGACCGGCCTCGCTGCGCGCGCCGCCGATGCGGAGCGTAGCCGCGTTGGCCGGGTGATTGTTTGGAGACGGGAGGTCTTGGGCGCCTCGACCGTCACTGCGGGAATCGCTTCCGGGGCAGCCTGGGCGAGCGCGTCTGAACCGACCGGGGACAGCAGTCCGACAAGCACGGGCAAGCCCGCGCTTCCGATCGCACGTATGCGTAACATCACTTGAATTCCTGACATCCGGCACCTCGGCCGGTCCATTGAGCACGCCATCGGCACGGCAACGGCGCGCGCCGACGGTTCGGTTTGTCGCTAGGTCAGGAAAATCGAGGTGGGGCGCGCGCTTGGGCGATCGAGCCCTCGGGCGCGGCGATCGCGAGCGCTTGGGCCGGATGCCACACCACGCGCTCGGCATGGCGGGCGGGAATCGGGAGTGTCGTGTGCGTCGGCGAATCGAGCGAGGCGCTGGCCTGGGCCAGGCAACACAGGGCGCACGCGCCGGCATGCGCATTCGGTCCGCCGGTCTGATCGCTCAGGCCGCCCTGCTCGCTCGCGCTGTGACAGATGACGCCGGCAGACAGCGGATCGGCAATGGCCTGCCCGGTCGCCCAGCAGGCGGCAATCGGCGCCAGCACCTGCATCGCCAGGGCGAGCAGGACCAGGGGCAGGAATTTTTGAAGCCGAGCGCGCATCCGCCGAACCATTCGTTCGTTCACTAACTAAACACCGTGCCGCTCCCAAGTCGAGGTCAGTTCCGCCGCCTTCTTGGCCCAGCGCAAATTTGGCGAAAACCGTGGCCGCGGTAACCCAGCACAGCCCCGCGGATGGGCATTTGAGGCATGTCAAACGCCCCCGCTTTCCACAGATTTCGTATATTTGTCATATACTTGCAGGCCCCGACGCCCGATCATTTCGTCTACTGACCGAATTTTGAACATTCGTTGCCGAAAATGATGACAAGTGAGAAAAGTTGATCTAGCATCCCTCTCGCTCAGGCTGGCCGCGAGGTCCAAGTCTGGTGGTCCAAGTCTCGGGAGGAGCCCCTGGCGCGCAAAATGCAGCGTCGCCCCGCCAATCAAGATCAAATCTTAAGATCGGGGATAATAGGGTCGACACAATTTTTGAGCGGGGCCAGGGCCCCGCTCTTTTTTTGTCCGCAGGTATTGTTGGCAAGGGCCTGAAGCGCCGATGAATGCTTCGTCCAATCCGATCGAGATCAGCTTCGAACGTGCGGCCTCGCGCTGTGCGGATCTCACGCCTCTCGTCTACCAACGCCTGTTCGACGCGCATCCCGAGACTCAGGCGATGTTCCGCGCCGATGGCCGCGACCTCGTGAAGGGGTCGATGCTCGCGCTGGCGATCGAGGCGATTCTCGATTTCGCCGGTGAACGCCGCGGACATTTCCGGCTGATCGCCTGCGAGGTCGCCTCGCACGATGGCTATGGCACGCCGCGCGAGCTGTTCATCGCGTTCTTCGCCGTGATCAGGGACAGCTTGCGCGATCTGCTCGGCGAAGAATGGTCCATCGAGATCGCGCACGCCTGGGATCAGCTGCTCGTCGACCTCGACGCATTCGCCGGTGCGACGGCCTGACGCTTTGCGCTGCACCAACACGGCTCGCTGCAATGAGTGATTGCAGATTGAGTGGCGCCAACTCTTGTGAGACACTTTCGGCCATCGGTCGCGCAATCAATGACGCGCCGACGAAAATATATATGGGAGCGAGCGATGTCCGGGACGAAAGATTTCTCGACGACGAGGCGCGATCTTCTTCAGGCGGCTGCGACCGCCGGCGCCGGAGCTGCCCTCCTCGGCAGCATGGGCATAAACCCCGCACTGGCAGCCGAGGTCGGACGCAGCGAGAAGCCGCTGAAGGCGGCATTCTCCAATGCAGGGCTGCAGGCCACCTGGTGCGCGCAAGGCAAGCAGGCCGCCGAATTCTGGGGCAAGCTGTTCAACGTCGAGGTCACCTGGTTCGACGGCCAGCTCGACGCCGTGAAGCAGCGTGCGGCGATCGACAACATGGCCTCGCAGAAATGGGACTTCGTCGCGATCCAGGCCTTCGGCATCGGCACCCTCACCCAGCCCGTGCAGAAGATGATCGATGCCGGCACGCCCGTGATCGACATGGACACGCTGATTGCGCCGCTCGACCAGATCAACGTCCACTCCTTCCTCGCCCCCGACAACGAGTTCATGGGCGCCTCGGTGACCCAGGCACTGTGCAACGCGATGGGCGGCAAGGGTAAGATCATCATGACGCAGGGCGCGCTCGGTCATACCGGCGCGCAAGGGCGGGCAAAAGGCTTCACCAACACGGTGAAGCAATTCCCCGGCATCGAGGTGCTCGACACCCAGCCGGCCGACTGGGACGTCTCCAAGACGGCGCGGCTCTGGGAAACCTATCTCACCAAATATCCGCAGATCGACGCGGCGTTCTTCCACAATGACGACATGGCGCTCGCCGCGGCCAACATCATGAAGGCACGCGGCCGCACCAACATCCTGATCGGCGGCGTCGACGCCATGCCGCCGGCAATCCAGGCGGTGAGCGAGGGCCGCATGTTCGCGACCGTCCGCAATCCCTCCTGCCGCATTCATGGCGGCGCCATCATCGCGGGCGTCTCCGCCGTGGTCGGCGGCGAAAAGAGCGGACAGGGCATTCCCAAGAACGTCGTCACCGACGGCCCGGTCGTGACCAAGGCCAATGCCGCCGGGATGCAGTGGATGCAGGATCACTTCCTGATCTGAACCTCCATGCCCGAGGTGCGTTCGCCCATCCTTGAACTGCAGGGCATCACGAAGAGCTTCGGCGGCGTCGAAGCGCTTCGTGGTGTCGACTTCGCGCTGCATCCCGGCGAGATCCACGGTCTCGTCGGCGAGAACGGCGCCGGCAAGAGCACGCTGATGAAGATCATCGCCGGCGTGCACACCGAATTCTCCGGCCGCTTCCTGATCGACGGCGCGGAGACGCATTTCCGCTCGGCGCGCGATGCGCACGCGGCCGGCATCGCCATGGTGCATCAGGAGCTCTCGGTCGCGCCTGATCTCACGGTCGCCGAGAACGTCTTCCTCGGCAACCAGCCGACCAATGCCCTGGGCCTCGTGCAATGGCGGCGGATGGCGCGCGAGGCCGGCGAGCAGCTCGCCCGCTTCGGCATCGACGTCGATCCGATGTCGCGGCTCGGCGATCTCCCGATCGGGCTGCAGCAGCTGATCGAGATCGCGCGCGTGCTGTTCTCCGGCGCCCGGATCGTCATCCTGGACGAGCCGACCTCCGCCCTCTCCCCGCCCGAGGTCGAGCGCCTGTTCGCAACGCTGCGGCGGCTGCGCGAGCAAGGCACCAGCATCGTCTTCATCTCGCATTTCATCGAGGACATCCTGCTTGTGTCCGACACGGTGACCGTATTCCGCAACGGGCGGAAGGTCGCGGAGACCGCGAGCTCTGCGACCAGCAAGGGCGCGCTGATCGAGGCCATGATCGGCCGCGGCGGCGAGGCGCTCGAGCACAGCTATAGCGACGATCTGATGCTGCCGCAGCCGAGCGCCAGCCGGGTCGTTCTCAAGGTCGACCAGCTCTCGCTGTCCCGCAGCCTGAAGGACATCTCCTTCGAGGCCCGCGCCGGCGAGGTGCTCGGCATCTACGGCTTCATGGGATGCGGCCAGCAGGAGCTGTCGCGCATCCTGTTCGGCAAGCTGAAGCCGGACGCTGGCACGCTTCTCGTCGACGGCACGCCGAAGACCTTTGCCAGCACGGCGGCGGCACGGCGCGCCGGCGTTGCCCTGGTGCCGGAGAGTCGGCGCGACATGCTGTTCCATCAGGAGCCGGTCTACAAGAACATCTCGATCAGCATCCTCGATCGCATCTCCGCGCTGCTGCTCAAGCCGGCGCAGGAGCGCGATATCGCAAAGCGTCAGGTCGAGCAGTTGCAGATCCGGCCGCCGGCGGTCGGGCTCGACCTCGGCATGCTCTCCGGCGGCAACCAGCAGAAGGTGGCCCTGGCGAAATGGCTGACCTATCCGCCCAAGCTGCTGGTGCTGTGCGAGCCGACCCGCGGCATGGATGTCGGCGCCAAGAACGACGTCATCAACATCGTCCGCGACCTCCGCGCCAAGGGGCTCGCGATCATCGTGCTGTCGACCGAGCCGGAAACGGTGCTGTCGCTGGCCGACCGCATCCTCGTGCTCAAGCGCGGCGCGATGGTGCGGGAATTCAGGAACGAGCCGGTCAGCAAGGACCGCCTGCTGGAAGCGGCGTGACGGAGAAGCACATGAGCAGCGAGACGGCTTTGGCGGCGGAGCGGCGGGCCCGGGGCCTTGCGCCCTTCCTGCGCTCGCAGATGCGCAACATCGCCCCGTTCCTGACCCTGATCTTCCTGTCCGGATTCTTCGCCTTCGCCAGCCCCTCCTTCGCGACGCTCGACAATCTCGGCAACATCCTGACCCAGGTGTCGGTCACCGGCATCATCGCGGTCGGCCTCACCTTCGTGATCCTGTGCGCGGAGATCGACCTGTCGATCGCCAGCATCGCCAACGTCACGGGCATCGCGGTCGCCTACTTCACGCTGCAGGAATCCTACGTCAACATCGCCAACATCCCGCTGCCCGGCGCGGTCGCGATCATCCTCTCGATCCTGCTCTGCGCCCTGCTCGGCCTCGTCAACGCGCTGGGCCTGACCGTGATCGGCATCCCCTCCTTCATCATGACGCTCGCGATGATGCAGATCGCGGCCGGCATCTCCGCGCTCCTGGTGCGCGGCCAGATCGCCTACAAGGTCCCTAGCCTGATCACCACCCTCGGCTCCGGCTCGATCGGCGGCATTCCCTGGATCGTGATCGTCGCCGCCATCATGCTGCTCGGCGGCCACCTCGTGCTGACCTACACGCGCTTCGGCCGCTACGTCTACATGGTCGGCGGCAATCGCGAGGCGGCCGAATATTCCGGCCTCAACGTCAAGCTCATCCTGGGCGCGGTGATGGTGATCTCGGCGGTGTGCTCCGGCATCGGCGGCATGCTCGGCGTCGCCCATTTCGGCAGCGCGCAGCAGAACGAATTCGACACCTATCTGCTCGACTCCATCGCCGCCGTCGTCGTCGGCGGCACCAGCCTGTTCGGCGGCCGCGGCGGCATCGGCAACACCATCGTCGGCCTGTTCGTGCTCGGTGTGCTCAACAACGGCCTCGACCACGTCAACATCGACAGCTTCCTGAAGATCCTGATCCGCGGCCTGATCCTGCTGGCAGCGCTGGTCATCAACGTCTATGCGCAGCGGCTGCGGGAAAGAACGGCGGAGTAGACGGCCTCAAAGCAAAAACTGCGAAAACAACCCCATGCACAGTAGAAACTGTGAGTGAGTTCAGGCCCTTATCACGGCCGATCATCAACATCTGTAGCCTTGGCGAGGTTTGACTCGTCGGGCAAAACAGGCGAACAACTCCGTCATGGCACCGACCGCGTGCCCCCGGAGAGCGAGAGCCCAAATGGCTGTCATCGATCGCCGCGCCGTCCTTGTCGGCGGAGGAGCGCTTCTCGTGACGACAAGCCCGCTTGCCTCCGCGCCGTTCGCGTGGGGATCGATCCCCCCGTCCGATGCGGGCTTTGCGCCCGACCTTGACGAGCGGCTCGACAAGGCGATTGCGGACAAGAGCGCCTGGGGCCTGCATGGCGTCGTCGTCACGCGCAAGGGCAAGCTCGTGCTCGAACGTTACTTCACCGGCGAGGACGAAGTCTGGGGCGCTCCGCGCGGCCGCGTCGTTTTCAGCCCCGACACGCTGCACGATCTGCGCTCGGTCACCAAGAGCATTTTAGGTCTGCTCTACGGGATCGCCCTCGATCTCGGCAAGGTGCCGGCACCCGACCAGACGCTGATCGCGCAATTCCCCGAATACGCCCACGCCGCAACCGATCCCCGCCTCCAGCGCCTGACCGTCGCGCACGCGCTCACCATGACGCTGGGGTTCGACTGGAACGAGGACATTCCCTACCAGGACCCGAGCAACAGTGAAATTCAGATGGAGCGCGCGCCCGATCGCCTGCGCTACATCTTCAGCCGGCCCTTCATCTCCGATCCCGGCACCCGCTGGATCTACGGCGCGGCCGGCACCGAACTGATCGGACAACTGCTGGTGAAAGGCACCGACCAGTCGCTGCCGGATTTTGCACGCGCGAACCTGTTCGATCCCCTCGGGATCGGTCCGACCGAATGGACCAAGGGTTTCAACGGGCAGCCCGCACCCGCCTCCGGCCTGCGCATGACGCCGCGCGATCTCGCGCGCATCGGCCAATTGATCCTCAACCGCGGGCAATGGGACGGACGCCAGATCGTCTCGACGGACTGGTTGGCGAAATCGTCCCAGCCTTACGTTCCCTGCGACGAGCAGCGCCGGTACGGCTATTTCTGGTATAGCGGGGACCTGCAATACGGCCAGCGGCCGAACCGTCCGCTCGCGCATTGGGTCGGCGGCTTCGGCTATGGCGGCCAGCGGCTGTTCGTCATGCCCGACCTCGAAATCGTGGTCGCCATCACCTGCGGAAACTACGCCGACGAGAAGCAATGGATGCCGCCGATCCGGGTGATCCGCGACGTCGTCCTGGCCGGGCTGAGGTGAAAGCCTCGTGCGATACCCGTCGTCTCTAAGGTGCGGACCATTACGCCGTTCCAGCGTCCGTCATTGCGAGCGCAGCGACTTGTCCGCCGAAGCCTTGGCGAAGGCGGAAGCAATCCAGAATCTTTCGGCAGAGACAATCTGGATGGCTTCGTCGCAAGGGCTCCTCGCGATGACGTGAGGAGGCAGGACACCCGAACATTCCCCTCTCTCGTTGACGCCCCGATCCTAAACTGAAACGGACGCCTCCTGCCCCGCAATCTCCTCACTCCGCCAGCACCGCACCGCATGTCCGTCGGGCCGCGTCTCCAGCACCGGCCCCGGCTCGCGCCGGCACACGGCTTCCGCGTAGCGGCAGCGCGGGCTGAAGGCGCAGCCGTCAGGCGGATTGAGCGGGTTGGGAAGGTCGCCGCCTGTCGTCGCCAGCGGGGCGTGGTGCAGGGGATCGGGGATGGCGGCAATCAGGGCTCGCGTATAGGGATGCGCCGGCCGTTCGAAGATCTCGCGCCAATCGCCGTTCTCGACGATGCGGCCGAGATACATCACGGCGACGCGGTCGCTCATGTGCTCGACCACGCCGAGATCGTGGCTGATCATGATGTAGGACAGGCCGAGCGTGTCCTTCAGCTCCAGCAGCAGATTGATGATCTGGGCACGGATCGAGACGTCGAGCGCCGACACCGGCTCGTCGCAGATGACGATCTTGGGATTGAGGATCAGCGCGCGGGCGATGCCGATGCGCTGGCGCTGGCCGCCGGAGAATTCGTGCGGGTAGCGGTCGGCCTGCTCGGGGCGCAGGCCCACATGCCGCAGCATGGTCGCGACGCGATCCTCGATCTCGCTCTTCGCGGTGACCCCGTGCACACGCAGGGGATCTTCCAGCGTGCGCCGGACGGTCTGGCGCGGGTTGAGCGAGGCATAGGGATCCTGAAACACGATCTGCACGGTGCGGGCGAGCGCCTTGCGGTCGCCGGATTGGCGGTTCGTCACCACCTGCCCGTCCACCATGATGCGACCGCGCGTCGGCGCCAGCAGGCCGAGGATCGACAAGGCGACCGTCGACTTGCCCGAGCCGGACTCGCCGACGAGGCCGAGGCATTCACCGCGCCTCAAGCTGAGATCGACGCCGTCGACGGCACGGAGCACCCGCTTGCCGCCCCCCAGCAGACCGCCGCCAAGCGGAAAATGAACCGCGAGATCCCTCACGCTGAGGATGAGATCATCGTCCGGCCGTTCCTCAGCCGGCCCGTTCTGCGGCTCATGCATGGTGATGGCACCTCACGAGCCCGCCCGCCTCCAACAGGTCCGTGCCGGGCGCGACCGTCCGGCAAATCTCGGTCGCCTGGGCACAGCGCGGATTGAACCGGCAGCCCTCGGGGAAATTCGTGATCGCCGGAACGACGCCGGCGATTTCCTGCAGCCTGCCGCGGCCCAGCGCGGCGCGGCTGCCGAGCCGCGGCAGCGAGGCGACCAGCCCCTGCGTATAGGGATGCGAGGGCGCGCGGAAGATGTCGGCCGAGCCGCGCTCCTCGACGATGCGGCCGGCATACATCACGGCGACGCGGCGGCAGACATTGGCGACGAGCCCGAGATCGTGGCTGATCATCAGGATCGCCGTGCCCCGCTCCGCGCACAAATTCCGCATCAGCTCGATGATTTCGGCCTGCACGGTGACGTCGAGCGCGGTGGTCGGCTCGTCGGCGATCAAGAGATCCGGACCGCAAGCGAGCGCGATGGCGATCATCACGCGCTGGCGCATGCCGCCCGAGAGCTGATGCGGATAGTCCTTCACGCGCCGCTCGGGCGCAGGCACGCGGACACTCGCCAATGCCTCGACTGCCAGCCGGTTGGCCTCCCGCCAGCTCTTGCCCTTGTGCAACACGAACATCTCGGCGATCTGCCGGCCCACGGGCGAGACCGGGTTCAGCGCCGTCATCGGCTCCTGAAAGATCATGGCGATGCGGTTGCCGCGCAGATCCCGCTGCCTGGCGGCCGACAGGTGCTGGATCTCCTTGCCGTCGAACCGGATGACCCCGCCGCCGATCGACAAGGGATGCCGGAGCAGGCCGATCAGGGCGAGCGCCGTGATGCTCTTGCCGCAGCCGGATTCACCGACGAGGCCGAAGGTCTCGCCGCGATCGATGCGGAACGAAACGCCCTCGGCCGCCGCAACGCGCCCCGATCCGATATCGAGATCGAGCTTGAGATCCTCGACCTCGAGCAGCGGCGTGCCGGTCATGTCCGCCGGCTCCGCGATTGGGGATCGAGAATGTCGCGCAGGCCGTCGCCGAGCAGATTGAGGCCGAGCACCGTCAGGAAGATGGCAAGGCCCGGAAAGACCGACAACCACGGCGCCGTCGTGATCTGCTCGCGGGCCTCCGACAGCATGCTGCCCCAGCTTGGAAAGGGCGGACGGACGCCGAGGCCGAGGAACGACAAGGCGGCCTCCGACAACACCGCGCTGCCCATGCCGAGCGTGCCGATGACGATGAGCGGCCCGAGCATGTTCGGCAGCAGCTGCGTGATCATGATGCGCAGATCGCCGTAGCCGAGCACGGTTGCCGCCTGCACATAGCCCTGGCTCCGCAACGACAGCGCCGAGGCCCGCGCGATCCGGCAGGTGAAGGACCAGTTGGTCAGCCCGAGCGCGATCAGGAGGCTGGTCAGGCCGGGGCCGAGCACGGCCATGATCGCCAGCGCGAAGATCAGCGACGGGATCGCGAGCATGAGGTTGGTCAGGGCGTTGACGACGTCGTCCCACCAGCCGCCGAAATAGCCGGCACTCAGGCCTAGAGCCACGCCGATCACGCTGTTGATCAGCTGCGAGATGATGCCGACCGTCAGCGAGACGCGCGCGCCGTAGACGACGCGGGAATAGATGTCGCGGCCCTGGTCGTCGGTGCCGAACCACCAGGTCCAGCTCGGCGGCTCCTCCGCGTTCATGAGATTGGCATCCATGACGGGATCGGTGTGCGCGAGCCAGGGCGCGAGCAAGCCGACCAGGATCGCCAGCGCGAACAGCGAGCCACCGATGACGAGATTGGCGCGAAGCTTCATGCGTATCTGATCCTGGGATCGATCACGCCGTAGAGCACGTCGATCAAGAGATTGATCGCAAGGAAGGCCAGCACCACCACGAGGATGGAGCCCTGGACGGCCGGAATGTCGCGCTGCAGGACGCTGTCGACCAGCAGCGAGCCGATGCCCGGCCAGGAGAACAGTTTTTCGACCACGACCGCCTGCCCCATCAAGGCGCCGAATTGCAGGCCCACGGTCGTGAGGATGATGACGAGCGCGTTGCGCATCACGTGCCACTTCACCACCCTGGTCTCGCTCATGCCCTTGGAACGCGCGGTGCGGACGAAATCGGCGGTCATGATCTCCAGGACCGCGGCGCGAGTCGTCCGGGCGAACAGCGCCATCGGCGAGACCCCGAGCGTCACGGCCGGTAGCAGCAGATATTTCAATCCGCCGTCGCCATAACCGAAACTCGGCAGCCAGCCGAGCTTCAACGCGAACAGATACATCAGAACCAGCCCGAGCCAGAATTTGGCAATGGACAGGCCCGACACAGCAACGACCATCGCAAGCGTATCGACTATGCCGCCCGGTTTCAGCGCCGCGATGAAGCCGAGCGGCACACCGACGACGACGGCAAACGCCATGGCCGCGAAGACGAGCTGCAGCGTGGGCCAGGCCCGCTTGGCGATCATGGTCGTCACCGGCTCGCGGGTTCGGAACGACGTGCCGAAATCACCGGTCGAGAGCTTTGCGATGTACTTGCCGAAGCGCACATAGACGGGATCGTCGAGCCCGAGCTGCTTCTTCATGCGCTCCTCGACCTGCGGGTCGCTGTCGTCGCTCATGGAGGAGACGATGCTGCCGGGAACGACGCTGAACAGCACGAAGACCAGCAGCACGACCGCGAGCACGGTCGGAATGGTCTGCAACAGGCGACGGAACAGGAAGGAGAGCATCGGCACTTTTCCTCTCTCCCTCCATCGTTTGACACGATGGAGGGAGCGCGCGAGCGCATGTCACTTCGCGGGCGAGGTCTCGTCGACCCAGAGGTCTTCGACGTTTTGGTGGGTCAGTTCAGTCGGATTCAGCTGAATCCCCTTGAGCCACGGCTGCACCGCCATGACTGCCTTGTTGTAGTTGAAGAACCAGACCGGCGCCTCCTCATAGAGCAGCGCGTTGGCCTTTTGCAGCAATTCGGTGCGCTTGGCGGGGTCGTCGGCCTGCCCTGCCGCATCGACGATCTTGTCGAAATCGGCATTCTTGTAGGTCATGTAATTGCAGGCCGGCTGCGGCGTCGACGAGTGGAAGCACTTGAGCGCAGACAGTGGATCCGGGCCGCTCGCCTGGGAATAGATGAAGGCCTGGTAGTCGCCGGTGCGCACCACCTCCGCCAGCACCGCGGTCTCGACCTGCTTGACCTTCACTTTGATGCCGACCTTGTCCAGCATCGGGATCACGGCCGAGACGATCGGCAGGCCCCAGCTCTCGTTCGGGCTGGTGGTCCATTCGAATTCGAAGCCGGATGGGTAGCCGGCCTCGGCGAGCAGCTGCTTGGCCTTGGCGGGATCGTAGGGATACGGCTTCATCGCCTTGTCGTAGGCGGGCGAGGTCAACGGCAGCCAGCTGGTGGCGCGGTAGGCCTTGCCTTTGACAAGCTTGTTGATGATCAAATCGGTGTCGATCGCGTAGTTGATCGCCTGCCTGACGCGCTTGTCGGAGAACGGCTTGTACGCGGGATTCATGCCCATGTAGCGCGTGAACACCTCGGCGACCTCGACAATGGTGCCCTTGAGATTGGCGTCGGACTGATAGGCGACGTATTGGGCGGGCCCCAGCACCGAGGTGTCGACCTCCTTGTTGCGGAAGGCGACATCGCGCGCCGCGGCCTCGGCCATGATCGAGACGACGACCTTGTCGGCATAGGGCTTGCCGGGCTTGTAGAACCGGTCCCAGCGCTCCAGCACGATACGCGAGCCCGGCACGTGCTCGACGAACTTGAACGGCCCGAGGCCGATCGGATGCTGGATGAAGCTGTCCTTGGCGCCCTCGTCGGCCGGGTAGATCGAGGTCAGCGCTGTGAAGAAGTAGAAGCCGGGATCGACCTTCTCGGTCAGCTTCATTTCGAGGGTGAAATCGTCGATCTTCTTCAGGCCGGAGATCTCCTTGGCCTGCCCCTTCTCGACCGCCGCGGCACCTTCGATGACGCGCACGAAGCGCGCACCGGGAAAGGCCTTGGTGCCGTCCATGATGCGGTTGTAGGACCAGATGACGTCGTCGGCGGTCATCTTGCGGCCATTGTGGAAATAGGCGTCGTCGCGCAGCTTGAAGGTGTGAACGAGGCCTCCGCCGGAGACCACATCCTCCTTGGCAAGCTCCAGAACCGGCTTTCCTTCCGCCGAATTCCAGATGTAGAGCGATCGATGCAGCGCCTTGGCATAGATCTCGTCCTGAGCGCGCTGCGTGGTGTGAATGTCGAGACTCGTGAAACTCGAGCCATAGGGTGCGGTCATGCGGATGGTTCCGCCCTTGCGCGGGGTCTGGGCCTCGGCCGCGCCGGCGAGCGCCAGCCCCACTCCCGCGACGATCGCAATCATCCTGAACATCATGTGTCCCCCAACCAACGCAGGCGCAAGCCGATCAGAGATTTGATCATTCGCAGCCCGTCGAATGCAAGCTTCGTTTTTGGTGGAGACCAATGTCAGTTCCGTTGGGCGGCGCTTTGGAGACAGGTCTCGCGGATCAGGTTGCGTCTCCCCAGCGATGCAATTGGCATTGACGCGGTGCGACATCCGCGGCCAGGAACCATGAACATTTTTCGTCATCGACGCGACCAAGCTCAGGATCGTCATCTGAGCTCCAATCGATTGCGAAAACAAGGATCGCGCAAAAATGACCCGCCGAAGGCCAGGCATCCTGCTCGCCGGCAGTCTGGTCGCCGCGACAGCGGCGATGGCGATCCCTGTCACGCCGGACCCTGCCCGCGACGACCTGACGAAGAACATTCAGATCAATTGGTCCCACACCAAGCGGTCAAACGGGTTTGTCGACGATACATGGTGGGCCGTCAGGGGCCGTTGCGCCCCGAACTATCTGGGCGAGCGCCTGCTCTGCGACACGATCGGGCTTCTGGCACAGGCGACGAGCCGTACATTCGAGGCCAAAATGTCCGATGACATGGGCCTGCCGCTCGTCGACCTCTGGGGCCTGGTGACCGCGAAGAATTCGCCCTTCATCAGGTCGGCTCACGTCGAGACGCCGCGCGATCTCGCGGCCGTGCTCGACTTCTATCGCGCTGCACTCGAAAAGCGCGGCTGGACCGAGAACGACGGCGCGGTCATCGAGCCCGACCGGGCCGTCGTCGCTTTCACGACGTCGGACGGGCCGGCGCTGCTTCGGCTCGTGCGTCAGGACAAGACCACGATCGTCGACCTTGCCCGGCGCAAGCCGCTGGCCGCCACCGCCCGCATCCAGCCCGTGCCGGGTCAAGCGAGGTTGTTGCTCGGCAACAAGGCGGATGAAGCGGCCGACATCACCGTCAACGAGCGAACCATCCAGCTGGCCCCTCACGCCGGAGAAGGACTGATCGATTTCGACGCCGCCGCAGACGAGTTGCCTGATCGTCAGAAAATTGACCTGCCGCCGGGCAAGTACAAGGTCACCCTCAAGCTCAAGGGCAGCGCAGCCCAGAACCGCGAGTTCGAGGTCGCGGCCAACGAGACCTGGGGTCTGCTGGCCGGCCCCGAAGGCGCGCCGCTGCCGATGCGGATGTATTGAGGGGCTGGCCTGCACTCCCCTCGTCGTCATTGAGTGCCCACTCTCTCCCCGTCATTGCGAGGAGCCCTTGCGACGAAGCAATCCAGAATGTCTCCGCGGAAAGATTCTGGATTGCTTCGCTGCGCTCGCAATGCCGGAGCCTGGAGAGCGCTCCTCGCAACAACGACGGAGTGTGAGGAGCCGTCCTGCGCTACGCCTTCAGCCCGATAATTCCGGCATCCAGTCCCGCAGCTTCCGCGCGGCGCCCGTCACGTCGCCGATCGTCCGAAAAGTCCCCGTCTCCACCATCATCGCCCGCGCCAACCGCACCGCGCGAGCTTCGCTGATCGACCGGGTCTTGGCATCCTCGATCAGCTCGAAGTCGATGTTATGGGCAAGCCCGAAGATGCGGCGGATGGTCTTTGCGGCAGCGAAGCCGACGGCATCTGTGAACAGGCGCTGCATGTAGGTCTGGCGCTCGGCCTCGAGGCGCGCGGCGCCCTGCGGGCCGGCAAAGAGCGAGACGGGATAGGCATCGCCAGTGCCCCCTGCGCGCCAGAGTTCCAGAAACTTGCGGGAAAACTCGATCCAGATCTGCCCGATCGTCTCCAGCACCCAGCCCTCGAACGCCGCCCGCTCGCCCGGCGCGCGCTCGTGGCCGTTCGATGCAAAATAGGCCATCAGGAGATTGGCGAGCACCGCGCCGACGTCGAATCCCATCGGACCGTAGAACGCGAATTCGGGATCGATCACGCGCGTCTGGCGCTCGGTGACCATGATCGATCCGGTGTGAAGGTCGCCGTGCAGCAACGCCTCGGGGCTCGCCATGAATTTCAGCTTCAGCCGGGAGATCGCGACGTGCAGCTCCATGTCGTCGCGCAGGCTCGCAGCGAGCGCATCGAGATAGGGCGCGGTCCAGCGGTTCTGCTCGGCGATGCGATAGGGATCGGTGAAGATCAGGTCCTCGGTGATCTTGCACAGCGCATGGTTGCCGGCGAAAGCAGCTATGCCTTGCTTCTTCTCGGCCGCCGACAGCGCGAGGTCGGAGGTGAAGAACAGCGTCCGCGCCATGAAGGTGGCGATGTCACCGGCGAAGCCGGGATATTGCGTTCCGGCGACCAGCCCCTTGCGCATGATGATGTGGGGCTCGAGCAACTCCATCACCGTCAGCGCGAGAGTCTCGTCGTGATGCAGCAGCGCCGGTACCAGCCCAGGTGCGAGCTCGGCCTGGCGGGACAGCGCGAGATATTCGTAATGGGCCCGCGACAGCGGCAGCGGCCAGCTCTCGCCGACGAGGCGGACATAAGGCAGCGCCTGCTTGACGGCGACGCCGCCATGCGTGCCCTTGACGATGAAGACGAGGTTGAGGTTGCCGTCGCCGACCTCGGTAACGTCCCAGGCAGCCGGCTCGCCGCCGAGGCGCGCCGCGATATCGGGCAGGCCTGCGAGATGATCCCGCAAATCGGCCTCATGCAGAATCCGGTAGTCTCCCTGCCCCTGCGCCATGACGATCCCATCCCATGCTTGGCATGGCCGGATCGTTACTCCCGCTCCAGGAAGCTCGAGCCGATCTCGGCCTTTCTTTTGATCGGATCGTAATCGCAATAAACGAGGTCCGCCACCAGCGTGTAGCTGGCGCTGACCGTGTATTTGTCCAGCTTGACGGAGTTGAGGCCGATCACCGACGTGCTCTTGCCGCCGTTCCATTTGAACGGAGTCGAGCTCTTGGCCTGCTCGCAGGCCATGACGGCTTCGTTGAAGACATAGCCCTCGACGAACGCCTTCAGGGTGCGCACCTGCGCGGCCATTTTCCATTCGACATAGCCGACGGCGCCGAGACCGGCGACGATCAGCACCAGAAGCGCGATGACGATCCTCTGAAAAGTCATTGATGCCCCCAAATCAAGACAGGTCCAAAATCAAGGCGAGGCGAAGCGGTCGTCTCGAAGAATGCGCCGCACCAAGAAACCTAAAACGGCATGCCCATCAATTTCGACAGGCGCTCGATCGAAAGATAGCCGGCGTGATAGGCGGCAAGGCCTGCGCCGTAGAAGATCGCCGAAATGATCGTGGTCCAGATCAGCTTGCGGCCCATCCGGGTCAGGATCGGGGCACCGGGGTCGGTGCCGGGCGCGCCGACGCCGTCCTCGTGCTGGCTGCGCACGCCGAACGGCAGCGTCAGGAACAGCGCGATCCACCAGATGACGAAGTAAATCGCGATCGCGGTCGAGATCTGGATGGCCATGGGGCGGCCTTATGCCTGCTCGATTTCGACCAGCGCGCCGGAAAAGTCCTTCGGGTGCAGGAACAGCACCGGCTTGCCGTGGGCGCCGATCTTCGGCACGCCGTCGCCGAGCACCCGCGCGCCCTCCTTCACCAGCGTGTCGCGCGAGGCGATGATGTCGACGACCTCGTAGCAGACATGGTGGATGCCGCCGTCGGGGTTCCGCTCGACGAATTTTGCGATCGGCGAGGCCTCGCCGAGCGGCTCGATGAACTCGATCTTGGTGTTGGGGAGCGTGGCGAACACCGTGATGACGCCGTGCTCGGGCAGCGGCACGGCTTCCGAGATCTGGGCGCCGAACGCGGTGCCGTAGATCTTCGCGGCCTTGACGGCATCCTTGGTCGCGATCGCGACATGGTTGAGCCGGCCCAGCATGGTTCTCTCCCGTTAGACTGTCAGCACGTGTACCAGACAGGGGGGCTTCTTGCCCCAATGTTCGTTGATGACGGCCCGGACAGCGCGTCGCACCGACTCGCCCAAGGCGTCGGGGTCGCGGCGGCGGGCCTTCGGCAGCCCCTCGATCGTGGACATCACGGCGTCGAAGACGATGTCGTCGAAGGGCTCGCCTGCCCGGTTCTTCTCGGGGATGCCGACCAGATCGACTTCGGGATCGTCGGCCAGCTCGCCCTGCTCGGTCATGGCGATGGCGACGAAGGCGCAGCCGGAGAAGGCCATGCGGCGGCGTTCGACCACGGCGCGGGATTTTGAATCCTCCAGGATCGTGCCGTCCTTGTAGAGACGGCCCGAGGGCACCTCGCCGACGATGCCGGGATCGCCGGGGCCGAGCTTGACGAGGTCGCCGTTGCGGCAAACCAGCACGCGCGGCACGCCGGCGGCGCGCGCGAGCTTGGCGTGCTCGTGCAGATGCAGGGCCTCGCCATGGACGGGGATCAGGAGCTGCGGCCTGGTCCAGGCGATCATGTCGCGCAGCTCGTCCCGGCGGGGATGGCCGGAGACGTGGACCAGAGCGTCGCGGTCGGTGATGATCTCGACGCCCTGCAGCACCAGATTGTTGATGATCGAGCCGACCGCCTTCTCGTTGCCGGGAATGGTGCGCGAGGAGAAGATCACGCTGTCGCCGCGGTTGAGCGTGATCTCGGGGTGGTCGTCATTGGCGATGCGTGCCAGCGCGGCGCGCGACTCGCCCTGGCTGCCAGTGCACAGCGCCAGCACCTTGTCCTGCGGCAGATGGCCGTAGACCTCGGGCGACCGGAAGTTCTGCACGCCGTCGAGATAGCCGCATTCGCGCGCGACCTGCACCACGCGCTCCATCGCGCGGCCGACCACGACGACCTCGCGGTCGGCTGCCTTCGCGGCGGCGGCGACAGCCTTGATGCGGGCGACGTTGGAGGCGAAGGTCGTGACGGCGACGCGGCCCTTGGCGGATTTCACGAGATCGATGATGGTCCGGGCGACCTCGGCTTCCGAGGGCGAGCGGCCATCCCGCACCGCATTGGTGGAATCGCCGATCAGGGCGAGCAGCCCCTCCTCGCCGAGCTCGCGCAGGCGCTTCTCGTCGGTTGGCCGCCCCAGGGTCGGGGTCGGGTCGATCTTCCAGTCGCCGGTGTGCAGCACCGTGCCGGCCGAGGTGTGGATCGCCAGCGCATGCGCCTCGGGAATCGAATGCGCGACGGGAATGAACTCGACGTTGAACGGGCCGACGTCGATGCGGCCACCCGACGGCACCACGGTCACCGGGATCTTCGGCGCGTTGCGCTCGGCGGCGCATTTGGCCTCGAACAGCGCAGCGCTGAACTGCGTCGCATAGATCGGGCATTTCAGCTTGGGCCAGAGATCGATGATGGCGCCGAAATGGTCCTCATGGGCGTGCGTCAGCACCAGGCCCATCAGGTTCTTGCGTTCCTTCTCCAGGAAGCTGATGTCGGGCATGATCAGGTCGATGCCCGGCAGGTGCTCCTCGTCGCCGAAGGAGACGCCGAGATCGACGGCGAGCCAGGCGCGCTGCTGGCGGTTGCCGAGGCCGTAGACCGACAGGTTCATGCCGATCTCGCCGACGCCGCCGAGCGGCGCAAACACCAGTTCTTCGGGTTTTGCCATCACGCAGCTCCCACGGAGCGGACCGGGCCGAAGAATACCTCGCCCGCAGCCACCGGCACATTGCGGCCCTCGGCGGTGCGCACGATCAGGCAGCCGGTGTCGTCGATGGTGTCAAAAATGCCTTCCAGCGTCGTGGTTCCCGTGTGGATTGCGACCGGCTCGCCGAGACCGGCGGCCCGCTCCAGCCAGAGTTTTCGGATATCGGCAAAGCCACGGCCATTGTCCCAAAGGCCGCGGAATTCGACCCAGGCATCGGACAGCGCCGAGAACAGCTCCTCGGCGCTGATCTGGACGCCGAGCACGGCCAGCGAGATGGCGGGCGTCGGCGTGCCCTCGGGCGCGGCAACGACATTGGTGCCGATACCGACGACGATGGCGAGGCGATCGCCGACGGCCTCCGCCTCGAGGCCAATGCCGACGAGCTTCTTGCCGTTCGCCAGCACGTCGTTCGGCCATTTCAGGGCGTAGCGGGGACGGCCCTCGCCGAGGCGCAGCGCAGCTTCGAGGCTGACCTTCTCCAGCGCGGCCTCCTCGGCAAGCCCGGCGGCAAAACCGATGGTGGCGGCAACCGCAGGCGCGACGTCGAGGACCTCGAGGACGCTGGCCGCGAGATTGCCCTTTGGCGCGATCCAGGCGCGCTGGCGGCGGCCGCGGCCGGCGGTCTGCTCCGAGGTGACGAACCACATCGGGCCGCGCTCGCCGGCTCTTGCGCGTTCGATCGCCTCGGTGTTGGTCGAGCCGGTCCGTTCGAACGCCGCGAGCTTGTAGCCCGCGGCTTGTGCACGAGGACCGAGCGCGAAGGCCATCCTAGAACAGCGACTTTGCCGCGGCCGAGGCGACGCTCACCACGGGACCCGCGAACAGCGCGAACAGGATGGTGAACAGGCCCGAAACCGCCAGCACCGTCTTCACCTCGACGCGCATCGGATCGACCTGACCGGCCGGCTCGTCGAAATACATCGTCTTGACGATGGCGAGATAATAGTAGGCTCCCACCACGCTGGAGAGCACGCCGATGACGGCGAGCGTGAACAAATTCGCCTTGATGGCCGCGACGAACACGTACCATTTGGCGAAGAAGCCGGCGAGCGGCGGAATGCCGGCCAGCGAGAACAGCAGCATCGCGAACATGAAGGCGAGCAGCGGGTTGGTCCGCGACAGGCCGGCGAAATCGCTGATCTTCTCCAAGGCCTGGCCGTTGCGCTTCATGGCGAGGATGACCGAGAACGAGCCGAGCGTCATCGCAACGTAGATCACGATGTACATCAGCACGCCCTGCGCGCCCTCGACCGTGCCCGAGGCAAGGCCGACCAGGGCAAAGCCCATGTGGCCGATCGAGGAATAGGCCATCAGGCGCTTGATGTTGGTCTGGCCGATCGCGGCGAAGGAGCCGAGCGCCATCGAGGCGATCGACACGAACACCAGGATCTGCTGCCACTGCGAGACGATGCCGGGGAAGGCGGTCAGCGTGACGCGCGTGAAGACGGCGAGCGCGGCGACCTTCGGCGCGGAAGCGAAGAAGGCGGTGACCGGGGTCGGCGCGCCCTCGTACACGTCAGGCGTCCACATGTGGAACGGCACGGCCGAAACCTTGAAGCAGAGGCCGACGAGCAGGAAGACCAGGCCGAACACGAGGCCAACGTTCGAAACCGTCGCGGCCGCCGCGATCCCAGTGAAACTGACCGTGCCGGTGAAGCCGTAGATCAGCGAGGCGCCGTAGAGCAGCATGCCCGAGGACAGCGCACCGAGCACGAAATACTTCAGGCCGGCTTCGGTCGACTTGGCGTTGTCGCGGTTCGAGGCCGCGACGACATAGAGCGCCAGCGACATCAGCTCGAGGCCGAGATAGAGCGAGATCAAATCGCCGGCCGAGATCAGCACCATCATGCCGAGCGTCGAGAGCAGCACCAGGATGGCGTATTCGAAGATGCGGCGCGAGGGATCGGACAGGAACTCGGTCGACAGGATCAGCGTCACCGCCGAGCCGATCAGGGCCAGGATCTTCATGAAGCGGGCGAAATCGTCGACGATGAAGTTGCCGCCGAAGGTCACCTGCTTGCCCGCGGGAAGCATGTATTCGAGCACGCCGACCACGACCAGAAGCACGACCGCCAGCGAGGTGACCGCGCTCGTGGTCCCCTGCCCGCGATAGGCGCCCAGCATCAGCAGAGCCATGGCGCCGACCGCGAGCACGATCTCGGGCAGCACCGGCGCCAGTTGATAACCTGCAGTCTCAAAGCTCATGGCGATATCCTGACCTGCCCGATCACTGGAGCAGTGCGGCGGCCTTCACGGCCGTCACAGCGGTGTTGTAGTTGTTGACGAGTTGCTGAACCGAGGCAGCCGACATGTCGAGCACCGGCTTCGGATAGACACCGAACAGGATCGTCAGCGCGATCATCGGGAACAGCGTCAGGCACTCACGGAAGGTGAGATCCTTCATGCTCGCGAGCGACGGCTTGACCAGCGCTCCGAACACGACCTTGCGGTAGAGCCACAGCGCATAGGCCGCCGACAGGATCACGCCGAAGGTGGCGAAGAACGCGGTCGGGATCGAGACCTTGAAGGTCCCGAGCAGCGTCATGAACTCGCCGACGAAGCCAGAGGTGCCGGGCAGACCGACATTGGCCATGGTGAAGATCATGAAGGTCATCGCATAGAGCGGCATCCGGTTGACGAGGCCGCCATAGGCCGCGATTTCGCGGGTGTGCAGGCGGTCGTAGACGACGCCGACGCAAAGGAACAGCGCGCCGGAGACGATGCCGTGCGAGATCATCTGGAACACGCCGCCGGCGACGCCCTGCATGGTGCCGGCGAAGATGCCCATGGTGACGAAGCCCATATGCGCAACGGACGAGTACGCGATCAGCTTCTTCATGTCCTCCTGCATCAACGCCACCAGCGAGGTGTAGATGATGGCGATGGCCGAGAGCGTGAACACGAACGGGGCGAAGTCGTGCGAGGCCAGCGGGAACATCGGCAGCGAGAAGCGCAGGAAGCCGTAACCACCCATCTTCAAGAGGATCGCGGCCAGAACCACCGAGCCGGCCGTGGGCGCCTCGACGTGCGCGTCGGGCAGCCAGGTGTGCACCGGCCACATCGGCATCTTCACCGCGAACGAGGCGAAGAAGGCCAGCCACGCCCAGGTCTGAAGGTTCCGCGGCACGGCGGTGTGCATCAGGGTCGGGATGTCCGTGGTGCCGCCGTTCCAGTACAGCGCCATGATGGCGAGCAGCATCAGGACCGAGCCGAGCAGCGTGTAGAGGAAGAACTTGAACGACGCGTAGACCCGGCGCGGACCGCCCCAGACGCCGATGATCAGGAACATCGGGATCAGGCCGCCCTCGAAGAACAGATAGAACAGCACGAGATCGAGCGCCGAAAAGGTGCCGATCATCAGCGTTTCCAGGATCAGGAACGCCATCATGTATTCGCGGACGCGGTTGGTGATCGCCTTCCAGCTCGCGATGATGCAGAACGGCATCACGGCGGTGGTGAGGATCACCAGCGGCAGCGAAATGCCGTCGACGCCCATGTGGTAGGTGATGCCGGTGGCGAGCCAGTTCGCCTTCTCGACGAACTGGAAGTCGGGATTGGTCGGGTCGAAGCGCATGACCAGGATCACCGACACCGCGAAGGTGATCAGTGTGGTCCAGAGCGCGATCCAGCGCGAGTTGCGCTTGGCCGCTTCGTCATCGCCGCGGCTGAGATAGACGATCAGCGCGCCGACCAGCGGCAGGAACGTCGTGACCGAAAGAATGGGCCAGGTCGTCATTTACTGGCCTCCAAAGCCGAACATGAACCAGGTGATCAGGCCGGCGGCACCGATCAGCATGGCAAAGGCGTAGTGATAGAGATAGCCGGTCTGGATCTTCACGACGTTGCGGGTGACGTCCAGCACGCGAGCGGAGACGCCGTCGGGGCCGAAGCCGTCGATGATGAAGCCGTCGCCCTTCTTCCAGAGCTGATAGCCGATCCACTTCGCCGGACGGACGAAGATGAGGTCGTAGAGCTCGTCGAAGTACCATTTGTTGAGCAGGAACTGGTACAGCATCGGCTGCGTCTTCGCGAGCTCGACCGGCAGGTAGGGCCGGCGGATGTAGAACAGGTACGAGACGAGGAAGCCCAGCACCATCATCACCGTCGGCAGGAAGGCGATGTGCTCGGGGATGTGGTGCATCTCCTCGATGATGTGCGGGTTCATCTTCACGGACTCGCGGAAGAACTCCTCGACGCCGTGACCGGCGAACAGCTCCTTGAACGGCAAGCCGGCAACGAACGAGCCGACCGCGAGCACGCCGATCGGGATCAGGATCCAGAGTGGAGCCTCATGCGCAGCCTCGTAATGATGCTCGTCATGCGGCTCGCCGTGGAAGGTCTTGAAGATCAGGCGCCAGGAGTAGAACGAGGTCAGGCCCGCTGCGACGATCGTCATCAGGAAGCCGTACGTCGCGAACGGATTGTGCGAGGCGTAGGCCGCTTCGATGATCGCGTCCTTGGAGAAGTAGCCAGCCGTGAGCGGAAAACCGGTCAGCGCCAGCGTACCCACCACCATCACCGCATAGGTGTAGGGGATCTTCTTCCAGAGCCCGCCCATGTTGCGGATGTCCTGCTCGTGGTGCATCGCGTAGATCACCGAGCCGGAGCCTAGGAACAGCAGCGCCTTGAAGAAGGCGTGCGTGAACAAATGGAACATGCCGACCGAATAGGCCCCTGCCCCCATCGCCACGAACATGTAGCCGAGCTGCGAACAGGTCGAGTAGGCGACGATGCGCTTGATGTCGTTCTGGACCAGGCCGATCGTGGCCGCGAAGAACGCGGTGGTGGCACCGAAGAACATCACGACGGCCTGCGCGTTCGGGGCGAGCTCGAACAGCGGCGACAGGCGCGCCACCATGAACACGCCCGCGGTGACCATGGTCGCCGCGTGGATCAGCGCGGAGACCGGGGTCGGGCCTTCCATCGCGTCCGGCAACCAGGTGTGCAGCAGGAACTGCGCCGACTTGCCCATCGCGCCCATGAACAGCAGCAGGCAGGTCAGGGTCAGCGCATCGGCATGCCAGCCGAGGAAGTCGATGGTCTTGCCGGTGAGACCGGGCGCGGCATGGAAGATCGTCTCGAAATCAGTCGAGCTGGTCAGCAGAAAGATCGCGAAGATGCCGAGCGCAAAACCAAAGTCGCCGACGCGGTTGACCACGAAGGCCTTGATGGCGGCCGCGTTCGCCGACGGCTTCTGGTACCAGAAGCCGATCAGCAGGTAGCTCGCCAGACCCACGCCTTCCCAGCCGAAGAACAGCTGCACGAGGTTGTCCGCGGTCACCAGCATCAGCATGGCGAAGGTGAACAGGCTGAGATAACCGAAGAAGCGCGGACGGTTCGGATCCTCGTCCATGTAGCCGATGGAATAGAGGTGCACGAGCGAAGACACGGTCGTCACCACCACCAGCATCACGGCGGTGAGCGTGTCGACGCGCAGCGTCCACCAGACCTGGAGGTCGCCGGAGAAGATGAAAGGCAGCAGCTGGATGCGGGTGTCGTGGTGCATGAAGCCGACATCGACCAGCGTCATCCAGGACAATGCCGCCGAGACGAACAGCAGCGCGGTCGTGATCAGCTCGGCAGCACGCGAGCCGGCCGCGGGCGGCTCGGTCGGGCCGTGACCGTGATCGTCGTGACCATGATCGTCATGTCCATGTGCGTCATGAGCCGCCGACGCGTGCGCGTCGCCATGGCCGTGGTCGCCGTGATGATCGAGCTCGTCGCCCGAGGGGTTGCGGGCATGCGCGCCGGCGAGGGCAATGAGCCCCGCCAGAATGGCGCCCAGCAGAGGCAGGAAAACGATTGCCTGAACCATTTGAGAGCTCAGCCCTTCATCAGATTGACGTCCTCAACCGCGATCGAGCCGCGGTTGCGGAAATAGACCACCAGGATGGCGAGACCGATCGCGGCTTCCGCAGCCGCGACCGTCAGCACCAGCAGCGCGAAGACCTGGCCGACGATGTCGCCGAGGAAGGTCGAGAAAGCCACGAGGTTGATGTTGACCGAGAGCAGGATCAGCTCGATCGACATCAGGATGACGATGATGTTCTTGCGGTTCAGGAAGATGCCGAGGATCCCGAGCGTGAACAGGATCGCGCCGACCGCCAGGTAATGTCCGAGCCCGATCGTCATTTCACCCACTCCGCCGCATCGGCATCCGAGAGCCCCTGCCCCGGCGCCACCTTGCGCATCGCCATCGCCATGTCGGGCGTGCGCGCGTTCTGAACGTTGATGTCCTGCCGCTTCACGCTGGCCTTGTGGCGCAGCGTCAGCACGATGGCGCCGATCATGGCGACCAGCAGCACCATGCCCGAGAGCTGGAAGTAGTGGATATACTTCGTATAGAGCACGAGCCCGAGCGCCTCGGTGTTGGAGACGTTGGTCGGGATCGCCGCCGTGATCGTCTTGGAGACGCCGGGGTTGATGACCCAGAAGCCGACGGTGAGCAGCAGCTCGAACAGGAAGATGCCGCCGATCACCAGGCCGACCGGCAGATATTCGATGAAGCCCTCGCGCAGCTCGAGGAAGTCGACGTCGAGCATCATGATCACGAACAGGAACAGCACCGCGACCGCGCCGACATAGACGACGATCAGCATCATGCCGAGGAACTCGGCGCCCATCAGCACGAACAGGCCGGAGGCGTTGACGAAGGCCAGGATCAGGTACAGCACGGAGTGCACGGGATTGCGCGAGACAATCACCATGACCGCCGAGGCGACGCAGACGCCGGCGAAAAGATAGAAGAACAGCGCGGGAAGGATCATGCTCTTATCTCACCGGTACGGCGCGTCGAGCTCGATCGCCTTCGCGATCTCGCGTTCCCAGCGGTCGCCATTGGCGAGCAGCTTGGCCTTGTCATAGAACAGTTCCTCGCGGGTCTCGGTCGCGAACTCGAAGTTCGGGCCTTCGACGATGGCGTCCACAGGACAGGCCTCCTGGCAGAGGCCGCAATAGATGCACTTCACCATGTCGATGTCGTAGCGCACGGTGCGGCGGGTGCCGTCGTTGCGGCGCGGGCCGGCCTCGATGGTGATGGCCTGCGCCGGGCAAACCGCCTCGCACAGCTTGCAGGCGATGCAGCGCTCTTCGCCGTTCGGATAGCGGCGCAGCGCATGCTCGCCGCGGAAGCGCGGGGAAATCGGTCCCTTCTCGAACGGATAGTTGAGCGTCGGCTTCGGCTGGAAGAAATAGCGCATGGCGAGGAAGAACGCCGAGACGAATTCCGACAACAGAAGCGAGCGTGCAGTGGCGTTGACGTTGATACCCATGACAGCCCTCACTTCGGCGCGATGCCGGCGAAATGCAGCACACCGGCCACCACGATGACCATCGCCAGCGACAGCGGCAGGAACACCTTCCAGCCGAGACGCATCAGTTGGTCGTAGCGGTAGCGCGGCACGATCGCCTTTGCCATCGCGAACAGGAAGAACATGAAGAAGACTTTGAGCGAGAACCAGATGATCCCCGGCACCCAGTTGAAGGGCGGCAGGTCCACCGGCGGCAGCCAGCCTCCGAGGAACAGGATCGTGGCCATCGCGCACATCGTGACGATGGCGACATACTCGCCGAGCATGAACAGCAGATACGGCGTCGAGCCGTACTCGACCATGAAGCCGGCGACCAGCTCGGATTCCGCCTCGACGAGGTCGAAGGGCGGGCGGTTGGTCTCCGCCAGCGCCGAGACGTAGAACACCACGAACATCGGGAACAGCGGCCAGACATACCAGTTCAGGATGGTGAGCTGCGGCAACCCGATCAGGCTGGCGAGACCGCGCACGTGCTGGGCCTCGACCACGGCGGAGAGGTTCAGCGTGCCGGCGCAGAGCAGCACCGTGATGATGACGAAGCCGATCGAGACTTCGTAGGACACCATCTGCGCCGCCGAGCGCAGCGCGGCCAGGAACGGATATTTCGAGTTCGACGACCAGCCGGCCATGATGATGCCGTAGATCGACAGCGACGAGATCGCGAAGATGAAGAGGATGCCGACATTGATGTCGGAGATCACCCAGCCGAGATTGGTCGGGATCACCGCCCAGGCCGCGAGCGCGAGCACGCACGAGACCAGCGGCGCCAGCAGGAACACGCCCTTGTTGGCGCCGGCCGGGATGATCGGCTCCTTCAGCACGAACTTCAGGAGGTCCGCGAAGGATTGCAGCAGGCCCCAAGGGCCGACCACGTTCGGGCCGCGGCGGATCTGCACCGCCGCCCAGATCTTGCGGTCGGCGAGCAGGATGTAGGCGATCGCCACCAACAGGACGACGAGCACCAGCACGCTCTCCGCGACCATGATGATCAGCGGCCAGAGGAACCCGGTCCAGAATGCGCTTTCGAAAAATTCCATCAGCTCACTCCGCTGCGGTCAGCATCTGCCCGGAGGCAAGCCGCGAGCACTCCGCCATCACGGCGGACGCACGCGCGATTGGGTTGGTCAAATAGAAGTCCTCGACCAGCGGCTTGAACGGCGCCTTCTCCGGCGAGCCGCCCTTCCCCGCCAGCTTCTTGATCTGGTCGGCCGAGCCGGCCTCGATCTGGTCGAGACGGATCAGATGCGGCACGGCCTTGAACACCGCCTGGCGCAAAGCGGCCAGCGAGTCGTAGCCGAGCTTCTTGCCGAGCGCCTCCGACAATGCGCGGACGATCGCCCAATCCTCGCGGGCTTCGCCCGGCGGGAACGCGGCGCGGCCCGTCATCTGCACGCGGCCTTCGGTGTTGACGTAGATCGCGGACTTCTCGGTATAGGCCGCCGCCGGCAGGATGACGTCGGCGCGGTGCGCGCCGCGGTCGCCATGGGTGCCGATATAGACGACGAAGGTGCCGTCGGGGGCGTTGATCTCGTCGGCGCCGAGCAGGAACAGCAGGTCCAGCGTGCCGAACGTCGTCATCTGCGCGGCGTTCAGCCCTCCGCCGGTCGCGGAGAAGCCGATATCGAGCGCACCGACGCGCGAGGCGCTCTCGTGCAGCACGCCAAAGCCGGTCCAGCCGTCCTTGAGCGCACCGACGTCGAGCGCGAGCTTGGCGGCGGCCGCGAGGATGGCCGCGCCGTCGTGACGCGAGGCCGCGCCCGCGCCGACCAGGATGATCGGGTTCTTGGCGTTCTTGAGCACGTCCATGAAGGAGTGCTTGCCGGCCGCGAGTTCGCCGAGCGTCTCGGTGCCCGCGCCGAGATGATCGTAATCATAGGTCAGATCGGCCTTGGCGCCGATCACGCCGACCTTGAAGCCGCCGGCACGCCAGCGCTTGCGGATGCGGGCGTTGAACACGGCCGCCTCCTTCCGCGGATTGGCGCCGATGATGAGCAGCGCATCCGCCTGCTCGACGCCTGCGAGCGTCGGGTTGAAGATGTAGGAGCCACGGCCGAGCGCGGGGTCGAAGGCGTCGCCGCCCTGCACCGCCAGATTGCCCGAGCCGAACTTGGCGAGCAGGTCCTTCAGCGCGAACATCTCCTCGACACCGGCGAGATCGCCGGCGATCGCGCCGATGCGCTTGCCGTCGGTGCGCGCCGCTTTGGCTGCGATCGCGGCAAAGGCCTCCTGCCAGCTCGCCGCACGCAGCTTGCCGGCTTCACGGACATAGGGCCGGTCGAGGCGCTGGGTGCGCAGGCCGTCGACGACGTGGCGGGTCTTGTCGGAGATCCACTCCTCGTTCACGGCCTCGTTGATGCGCGGCAGCACGCGCATCACCTCGCGGCCGCGGGTGTCGACGCGGATCGCCGATCCCACGCCGTCCATGACGTCGATCGACTGGGTCTTGCCGAGCTCCCAGGGACGGGCGGCAAAGGCATAGGGCTTCGAGGTCAGCGCACCGACCGGGCAGATGTCGACGAGGTTGCCCTGCAGCTCCGAGGTCAGCGCGTGCTGGAGATAGGTCGTGATCTCCATGTCCTCGCCGCGGCCCGTGGCGCCCATCTCGGGCGCGCCGGCGACTTCCGCCGAGAAGCGGACGCAGCGCGTGCACTGGATGCAGCGGTTCATCGAGGTCTTGACCAGCGCGCCGAGATATTTGTCCTCGACCGCGCGCTTGTTCTCGGCGAAGCGGCTGGTGTCGACACCATAGCCCATCGCCTGGTCCTGCAGGTCGCACTCGCCGCCCTGGTCGCAGATCGGGCAGTCCAGGGGATGGTTGATCAGAAGGAACTCCATCACGCCTTCGCGCGCCTTCTTCACCATCGGCGAACGCGTCGAGATTTCCGGCGGCTCGCCCTTCGGGCCCGGACGGCAGTCGCGCACGCCCCAGGCGCAGCTCGCGACCGGCTTCGGGCCGCCCTTCACCTCGACGAGGCACATCCGGCAATTGCCGGCGATCGACAGGCGCTCGTGATAGCAGAAGCGCGGAATCTCGGCACCGGCCGCCTCGCACGCCTGAAGCAGCGTGTATTCGGCAGGCACATCGATCTCTTTGCCGTCGATGATGAGCTTGGTCATGTCTCTTACTCCGCCGCGACCATGTTCACGGGATCGCGGACGCCGATATCGTCGATGTCGGACTTGTGCGAATATTCGTCGATGCGCGCTTCGATCTCATGACGGAAATGCGCGATCAGGCCCTGGATCGGCCATGCCGCCGCGTCGCCGAGCGCGCAGATGGTGTGGCCTTCGACCTGCTTGGTCACCTCGAGCAGCATGTCGATCTCGCGCTTGTGGGCGCGGCCTTCGGCCATGCGGGTGAGCACGCGCCACATCCACCCCGTGCCCTCGCGGCACGGCGTGCACTGGCCGCAGCTCTCGTGCTTGTAGAAATAGGAGATGCGGGCGATGGCGCGAATCAGATCGGTGGACTTGTCCATCACGATCACGGCCGCAGTGCCGAGGCCCGAGCGCAGCTTGCTCAGGCTGTCGAAATCCATCGGCGTGTCGATGATCTGCTCGGCCGGCACCATGCGCACCGACGAGCCGCCGGGGATCACGGCCTTGAGGTTGTCCCAGCCGCCGCGAATGCCGCCGCAATGCTTCTCGATCAGCTCACGGAACGGGATGCCCATGGCCTCTTCGACGTTGCAGGGCCGCTCGACATGGCCGGAGATGCAGAACAGCTTGGTGCCGACATTGTTCGGACGGCCGATGCCGGCGAACCAGGCCGCACCGCGGCGCAGGATGTCGGGCGCAACCGCGATCGACTCGACGTTGTTCACGGTGGTCGGGCAGCCGAACAGGCCGACATTGGCCGGGAACGGCGGCTTCAGGCGCGGCTGGCCCTTTTTGCCTTCGAGGCTTTCGAGCAGCGCGGTTTCCTCGCCGCAGATATAGGCGCCGGCACCGTGGGCGACGTAGATGTCGAACGGCCAGCCGTTGACGTTGTCCTTGCCGACCAGCTTGGCCTCATAGGCCTGGTCGATCGCGGCCTGCAGATGCTCGCGCTCGCGGATGAACTCGCCGCGGACATAGATGTAGCAGGCGTGCGCGTTCATCGCGCAGCTCGCGATCAGGCAGCCCTCGATCAGCAGATGCGGATCGTGCCGCATGATCTCGCGATCCTTGCAGGTGCCGGGCTCGGATTCGTCGGCGTTGACGACGAGATAGCTCGGCCGCCCGTCGGTCGATTCCTTCGGCATGAAGGACCATTTCAGGCCGGTCGGGAATCCGGCGCCGCCGCGGCCGCGCAGGCCCGACGCCTTCATCTCGTTGATGATCCAGTCGCGGCCCTTGTCGATGATGTTCTTGGTGCCATCCCAGGCGCCGCGACGCCGCGCACCCTCGAGCCCCCAATCGTGGAGGCCGTAGAGGTTCTTGAAGATGCGGTCCTTGTCCTCGAGCATATCAGTGCTTTCCGATCAACGAATGGTCTGCTTGTAGGCAAGTCCGGCGGCGCAGACGGCGAAGGTCAGCGCCCAGAGCAGACTGGATTCCAGCGACGCGTTCAGGCTGAAGCGCTGCAGCAGGAAGATGAAGGCGGCCGCCACGGCGGCATGCAACGCGATGAAGCCCCATCTCTTCATGGCACCGCTCCCCTGCGCGGAAGGCTGCGAGAGATCACGCATCAGGTGATCTCCTTCAGCGTGGTCGGCCCCGAAATCGGCGCCGAGAACTGGCGGCCGTTCTGCGGGCCGGGCTTGGGCGGATTGCCCGAGGCGAAGCCGTCGAGCACCTTGCCGAAGCTCTCCTTGGTCAGGTCCTCATAGGTGTCCTTGCCGATCAGCACCATCGGCGCGTTCACGCAGGCCCCCAAGCACTCGACCTCTTCCCAGCTGAAATTGCCGTCCTTGGACAGGTGGAAGGGCTCGTGATGGATGCGGTGCTCGCAGACGTGGATCAGATCCTCGGCGCCGCGCAGCCGGCACGGCGTGGTGCCGCAGACCTGGACGTGGGCCTTCTTGCCCACGGGCGCGAGCTGGAACATCGTGTAGAAGGTCGCAACCTCGAGCACGCGGATATAGGGCATCTCGAGCATGTCGGCGATGACGCGGATCGCGGCTTCCGAGACCCAGCCGTCGTGCTGCTCCTGCGCGCGCCAGAGAATGGCGATGACCGCCGAGGCCTGACGTCCCGCCGGATATTTCGCGATCTGCTGCTTGGCGAACGCGAGGTTCTCGTCCGTGAACGCAAAGCTCGCGGGCTGGACTTCCTTCGGTGCTAATCGGCGAACGGACATCTGTTATCTCTCACTGCATGCGGCGCGCGGTTTTCGCATTCAGGGCTTCGATCCTGTCCTGCCAGAATGCGCTTGCGGTGCCGAAAACGTTGTAGCCGACGTGGGTCGAGACCTTGATGCGGTCGAGGATCGACAGCTCGGTCACCGTCTCCATCCGGTTGCTGCGCGGATCGAACACGATCAGCTTCAGCGGGGTCTGCTCGAGGATGTAGCGCGACACCGAATGGTTGCGGTCGCTACCGTGCTCCTCGCACATGATGACGCTGTCGGCCTGGAGCAGCCGGGCGCCGCCCTTGATCGCCTCGATCTCGACGCCCTCGACGTCGAGCTTGATCAGGTACTTGCCGCTGGCGGCAATCCTGCCGTCGTCGATGAGATTGTCGAGCGAGATGACCGGCACCTCCTCGCCGCCCGCCGAGGGATCGCCGGCGATGCTGAAGGCCTCGTGCTTGGTCCCGGACAGACGCGCGGTGCCGCGGGTGGCGCCGATCGCGCATTTCAGGGTCTCGAAGCGACCAGCGTTGACGCGGGCGTTGTTGGCGAGCTTCGGATAGTTCTGCCCCGACGGCTCGATCGCGATCGCCTTGTGCGAGCCGAACGGCTTGCTCGACACCAGCACCGACCAGTAGCCGTAATTGGCACCGCAATCGAGCAGCGTGTAGTCGACGTCGATGCTGTCGGCGAACAGCAGCTCGAGCTCGTCCTCGTAATTGTAGGAGCGGTTGAGCAGCTTGCTCCAATAGCCGTCGCCATAGGGGAATTCGAACACGGCGTCGGGATTGAGCCTGATCGCGATGTTGCGCTCGGGCAGCGTCTTCCGCAGCAAATTCGCGCAGGCGATGTAGCCCATATGCGAGAAGTGCGAGGAGATCTTCGATCCCGTCACCAGGGCCAAGGCAGCCGTCCGCTCCCACAGGTTGGCCCCTTCCAGGGCTCCCGAGGCGCGGTCGAACTGGATTGGCGCCTGCTGCCCCATCACCGATCGACCTCTCCGAACACGATGTCGAGCGAACCGAGGATCGCCGAGACGTCGGCGAGCAGATGGCCGCGGCAGATGTGGTCCATGGCCTGCAGATGCGCAAAACCCGGCGCGCGGATCTTGCACTTGTAGGGCTTGTTGGTGCCGTCGGAGACGAGAAACACGCCGAACTCGCCCTTGGGCGCCTCGACCGCGGCGTAGACCTCGCCGGCCGGGACGTGGACGCCTTCGGTGTAGAGCTTGAAGTGATGGATCAGCGCTTCCATCGAGCGCTTCATCTCGCCGCGGCGCGGCGGTGCGACCTTGTTGTCCTCGACCACGACGGGGCCCTTGCCGTCGGGCGCGTTCAGCTTCTGGATGCACTGCTTCATGATGCGCACGGACTGGCGCATCTCTTCCATGCGGATCAGATAGCGGTCGTAGCAGTCGCCGTTCTTGCCGATCGGAATGTCGAAATCCATCTCGGCATAGCATTCATAGGGCTGCGACTTGCGCAGGTCCCAGGCCGCGCCCGAGCCGCGCACCATCACGCCCGAGAAGCCCCACTCCCAGGCTTCCTTCAGCGGCACCACGCCGATGTCGACGTTGCGCTGCTTGAAGATGCGGTTGGCGGTGAGCAGGCGGTCGAGGTCGTCCACGACCTTCAGGAACGGATCGCACCAGGCCTCGATATCGTCGACCAGCTTCTGCGGCAGATCCTGATGCACGCCGCCGACACGGAAGAAGGCTGCGTGCATGCGGCTGCCCGAGGCGCGCTCGTAGAACACCATCAGCTTCTCGCGCTCTTCGAAGCCCCACAGCGGCGGGGTCAGCGCGCCGACGTCCATCGCCTGCGTGGTGACGTTCAGAAGGTGGGAGAGGATGCGGCCGATCTCGCAATAGAGCACGCGGATCAGCTGGCCGCGGCGCGGCACCTCGATGCCGAGCAGCTTTTCGGCGGCGAGGCAGAAAGCGTGCTCCTGGTTCATCGGCGCGACGTAGTCGAGGCGGTCGAAATACGGGATCGCCTGCAGATAGGTCTTCTGCTCGATCAGCTTCTCGGTGCCGCGGTGAAGCAGGCCGATATGGGGATCGACGCGGGCAACAACTTCGCCGTCAAGCTCCAGCACCAGACGCAACACGCCGTGCGCGGCCGGATGCTGCGGGCCGAAATTGATGGTGAAATTGCGAAGCTGTTCGGGTTGCTCGTTCATGATCAAACCTTCGGTCCCGCTTTTTCATCCCCCGGAAGGACGGGATAGTCGGCTCCCTCCCACGGCGACAAAAAGTCGAACTTGCGGAATTCCTGGTTGAGCCGGACGGGCTCGTACACCACCCGCTTCTCCTGGTCGTCGTAGCGGACCTCGACGAAACCGGTGGTCGGGAAGTCCTTGCGCAGCGGATGGCCTTCGAAACCGTAGTCGGTGAGGATGCGGCGCATGTCGGGATGGCCGACGAAGAACACGCCGTAGAGGTCGTAGGCCTCGCGCTCGAACCAGTCGGCGCCGGGAAACACCTCGATCAGCGACGGCACCTGCGTGGTCTCGTCGGCCTGGGCCTTGAGGCGGATGCGGGTGTTCAGGGTCGGTGACAGGAAGTGATAGATCACGTCGAAGCGCTTCTCGCGCGACGGATAGTCCGCGGCCGTGATGTCGGTGAAGTTGATGAAGCGGCAGTTCGGATCGTCGCGGAGGTACTTGACCACCTCGACGATCTTGCTGGCCTCGACATCAACCGTCAGCTGGTTGAAGGCCACCGAATGACCGGTGGCGGCGCCCGGAAGCGCGCTCACGATCGTCTGCCCCAGGGCGTCGAGCTTGGCGTCGTCCATGACGTAAAACCTTAGCGTTCGATGGTGCCGGTGCGCCGGATCTTCTTCTGCAGCAGCAGCACGCCGTACAGCAGCGCTTCCGCCGTGGGCGGGCAGCCCGGCACGTAGATGTCGATCGGCACGATGCGGTCGCAGCCGCGCACGACCGAGTAGGAATAGTGATAGTAGCCGCCGCCATTGGCGCAGGAGCCCATCGAGATGACGTAGCGCGGCTCGGGCATCTGGTCGTAGACCTTGCGCAGCGCGGGCGCCATCTTGTTGGTCAGCGTGCCGGCGACGATCATCACGTCGGACTGGCGCGGCGAGGCGCGCGGCGCGAAGCCGAAGCGCTCGACGTCGTAGCGCGGCATCGACACCTGCATCATCTCGACCGCGCAGCAGGCGAGACCGAAGGTCATCCACATCAACGAGCCGGTGCGGGCCCAGGTGATGAGGTCGTCGGTCGCGGCCACGAAGAAGCCCTTGTCGGACAGCTCGGAATTGACCTCGAGGAAGAACGGGTCATTGGCTCCGACCGGCCTGCCGGTCGACGGATCCAGGATGCCCTTGGCGGCCGGCGCGATGACCGGACCGGCGGACGGTGCAGGGTTCAATCCCATTCCAGTGCCCCTTTCTTCCATTCATAGGCGAACCCGACGGTCAGCACGCCGAGGAACACCACCATGGACCAGAAGCCGGTCGCGCCAAGCTTGCCGAACGCCACCGCCCAGGGAAACAGGAACGCCACCTCGAGATCGAAGATGATGAAGAGGATGGCGACCAGGTAGAAGCGGACGTCGAACTTCATGCGCGCGTCGTCGAAGGCGTTGAAACCGCACTCATACGCCGAGAGCTTTTCCGGATCCGGCTGCTGGAACGCCACGATGAAGGGCGCGATCAGCAGCACGAGGCCGATGAGACCCGCGACCGCTATAAAGACGACGAGTGGAAGATAGTTCTGCAGAATGCCGCTCATTGGCGAGCCCTTTTTCCCGCAGCCTCGGGACAGCCACGGATTCGTCCGATTTGGAATTGTTCTGAGCCTTAGCGCAGTGCACCAATGGGCGCAAGGCACGCTCGTTTTAGGCCCTTTTGCCGCCCCCGGAGCGGTGAAAATCCCGGAATCACCCCGCGTTGGTATGGAGCAGATCGCAGGGCCCAGCAAGGGCGGCCACCGGTTTTGCAGGGCAGCAGCTCGGAGATTGCGGCGCACGGGCCACGGCCCTGCTTTGCCGTGCTTCGCCCGAGAAAAAGGCGCGGTTTCGGGTGCGGTGGCGCACCCAAGACGGGCTATCGCCGCCCTCGGGAGCGCCCGGCTGTCACCCCGGCGCCATATTGCCGAAGGTCACCCCGAGCAGCGCCGCCAAACGGCCGGTGATCGTCACGCTCGCGAGGCGGGAGGCGTTGCCGCAAAGACACCTATCCACAGGCGCAAAGCGATCAGACGAGCCATGCATCGCGCCGGGACCGGCTCGCCGCCGGCGAGAGCGACGCCAACAGGCGATATATTGCAGTTCGGCCGATCGAGAGAGCGCGGCGGCGGCGATGCCAAGGCCCGCCGCGCGCGCCGCGCCCGGATGAGCTTCAGGCCGGGGGGCATGGCCGGGAGCTCATCGATCTCGTGGGGGACGATCAGCGGCACCGGACGCCGCCGCCCTCGCCCCTCCTCACCATTTGTACGAGACGCTGGCGGTGACGCGCCGGCGGTCGCCGTAGAAGCAGGAGGTCGGGAACGAGCAGCTCGCGACGTAGATCTTGTCGGTCAGGTTGACGACATTGAGCGCCGTCCGCCAGTTCTGCCATTCGTAATGGAGCGCGAGATCGCCGAGCACCACTGCGGGAACCTCGAGCGTATTGGCCGGATCGGCCCAGGATGAGCCGACATAGCGCACGCCGCCGCCGACACCGAAGCCCTCGAGCGGCCCGTCCTTGAAGGTGTAGTCGGCCCAGCCCGAGACCAGGAGCTGAGGCGTGTTGGTCGGCGTCTTGCCGACCAGCGAGGGATCGAGATCCCGGCTGTTGAAGAGATGATAGGCGGTGAACGCGCCGATCAGCTTGAGTTCCCTGGTGGCATTGGCCACCGCTTCGAGCTCGATGCCGCGCGAGGTCACCTCGCCGGTCTGGTTCAGCAGGATCGGCGTGCCCGCGGTCGTCGCGACATTCTGGCGTTTCAGGTCGAACACCGAGGCCGTGAAATAGCCGTCGAACCCCTTCGGCGCGACCTTCACGCCGATCTCGGTCTGCTGCCCGGTCTCGGGCAGGAAGAGCTGGTTGCTGGCGTTGAGACCGATGACCGGATTGTAGCTCGTCGCATAGGAGACATAGGGTGCGATGCCGTTGTCGAAATTGTAGATCAACCCGGCCCGGCCGCTGAACTTGCTGTCGTTGCGGCTGGCGACATTGGCCCCGGTGTCGCGCGCGTCCTGCGTCGTCTCGACCCAATCGTTGCGGCCGCTCAGGACCAGCGTGAAGTTGCCGAGCTTCATCTGGTCCTGGAGATAGGTGCCCGCCTGCTTCTGCGTGATCAAGAAGTTGCGGAACGGCGCGCCGGTCAGCGGAATGTTGAGACCATAGACGGGACTGAAGACATTGATCGACGGGACGGTGCCGAAATTGAAGTTCTGGTAGTCGTCGATCTGGTAGCCCTTCAGATCCACGCCGAACAGCATCGTGTGCCGCACCGGCCCCGTGTTGAAGCGATACTCCAGCTGGTTGTCGAGATTGGCCTGGTTGGCGGTGTTCTTCGCGTACCAGTTATAGCGGCCCATCGTGGCGGTGTTGATGTTGTCCCAGCCGTTGCCGATGTAACCGCGATAGGTCAGGTCGATATGCGCGAACCGCGCATTCTGCCGGAACGTGAGGTCGTCGGTGAGATTGCGCTCGAACTGGTAGCCGAGCATCTCCTGCTCGCGCGTGAACTTGTCGACGTTGGGATCGCCGACGAAGAAGCTGGTCGGGATCTTGCCGAACGGCGCGTTCGTCACCGTGCCCTGGTAGGGCAGGAAGTTGATGCCCCTCGTGTCCGTCTTCGAGGCCGATGCGAGCACCGTGAGGGACGTGTCGGCATCCGGCTTCCAGGTAAACGACGGCGCGATGAAGTAGTTGTTGTCAGGCGTGAAGTCGACCTGCGTGCCGCCGTTCCTGATCTCGCCGACGACGCGATAGAACAGCTTGCCGTCCTGCGGCCGGGTCGCGATCGGCCCGCCGACATCGAAGCCGACATAGGCGTTGCCGAAATTGTTGACGCCGGTCTCGATGTAGCGGATCGGCTCGGTGGGCGGCATCTTGCTGATGACGTTGACGATGCCGCTCGGGCTCGACCCGCCATAGAGCACGGCCGACGGACCGCGCAGGACTTCGACGCGCTCCATGTTGGACGGCGGCAGCCGCCAGCTTGCATAGGAGGTGTAGAACAGCTGCATGCCGTCGAGGAACAGTCCGATGTCGTCGGACTTGAAGCCGCGGATCAGCCACCAGTCGTTGCGCGTGTCGGCGCCGAAGGTCCCTGCCCGTACGCCGGCGGTGTAGCGCAGCACCTCGTCGAGCTTGGTCGGCTTCTGGTCGCGGATCTGCTCGGCGCCGACCACCGATACCGCCTGCGGCGTCTCCATGATCGGCGTGTTGGTCTTGGTGCCGGAGGAGCTGCGCCCGGCGACGTAACCGTGCACCGGCCCGCGCGGGGTCTCGACAAAGCCGACATCGCGGCGGGGCTGCGGCTTGGTCCTGTCAGCGGTCTGCTCCGACGCTCGCGGCACGCGGCGCTGAGGCGTCGTCGCCGCGCGACGGCGCGCTTCCGGCGCGGTGACGGTCACCGACGGCAGGTTTTGCGCACCACTCTGAGCGGATGATTGTGCAAGCGATGCCTGCGGCACCAAGACCAAAGCGGACGCGGTCGCCAACACGGCCGACCGCAGCATTCCAAGACTGTTCAACGCGCCACCCCAAGCTGCAAGTTCGATGCGTCATGCCGCTTGTCCCCGGACGGCATGCGCTCAAGGGCGACGCTTATGTGAGGGCGCGAGAATTCCCTAATTGAAAAGATCTTAGAAGGACTCTTAGAACCGATCCAACATGTCGAGAGATCGCTGCGAGATCAGCGCGCGTTCTTCTCGCTCTCGAGCATCTCGGCGGCGATCGCCGTGAGCCGATCGACCTGCCCCAGCAGCGCGTGGAACTCGGCTTCGCTCAGATCTTCCAGCAGACGCCGGTTGCGCTCCTGCGCGCCGTCGACGATCGCATCATGCGCGGCAAGGCCCGCGGCCGTCAGCGAGATCAGCACCTCGCGGCTGTCATTCGGATTCGCCGATTTGGCGATCAGCTTGCGCGCGACCAGATTGGCCAGCGCGCGACTGATCTGCCCCTTGTCCTGGCCGACGGCCTCGGCGAGCCGCGCCACGCTCATCGGCGGCCGGCGGCCGAGCGAGGCGACGAGACCAAACTCGACCGAGGACAATCCGGTGAGGCGCTTGTAGCGCAGGATCGCACCGCGCTTGAGCAGATTGGCAAGCACCATCAGTCGCGACGACAGCATCACGGTGATCGGGGCCGACGGCTCGGTGGGCTCCGCTGCGGGCGACGTCGCCCCGCCCTTGCTCTCGGTCTGTCTCATGATCCACCTCTGCCAAGAAAGCCCAAGCCTGCCAAGCCCAAGCCTGCCAAGTCCAAGCCTCCCAAGTCGAAGCCTCCCAAGTCGAAGCCTCCCAAGTCGAAGCCTGCCAAAACCCGCGGGCCGTCCCATCAAATGCATCTAAGAGGCATTTGGAAGATCGTTGACATTGTCATCGAATTATTTTTCACTCTGGGCAAGACGCAACAAGCGGCGCGGCCACGGGCTGGCAGCGGGAGGACAAGCATGACCATCACCCAGCGGGATCGCGATCTCGGCACGGCCTATGCGATGAAGCCGGCGCACACGCGCACCGAGCTGACCTCCGTCGTGCGCGGCACGCCGATGGGCGAGCTGCTGCGCCGCTACTGGCATCCGGTCGGGCTCGTCGGCGACGCCACCGACACACCGAAAAAAGTGCGCGCGCTCGGCGAGGATCTGGTGCTGTTCCGCGACAAGCATGGTCGCGCCGGGCTCCTGCATGCGCGTTGCTGCCACCGCGGCACCACGCTCTACTACGGCAAGGTCGAGGAGGACGGCATCCGCTGCTGCTATCACGGCTGGAAGTTCGACACCGAGGGCCATTGCCTGGAACAGCCCTGCGAGCCCGACGGCGGCCAGTTCAAGGACAAGGTGCGCCAGCCCTGGTATCCGGTCGAGGAGCGCTACGGCTTGATCTTCGCCTATATGGGTCCGGCCGAAAAACGCCCGGTGCTGCCGGCTTACGAGTGCCTGGACAACATGGACGACGGCGAGTTCGTCGAGGCCGACGATTCCTCGATCGGCGGCGGCGGCCCCGCCATCATCCCCTGCAACTGGCTGCAGCATTTCGAGAACGTGGTCGATCCCTATCACGTGCCGGTGCTGCACGGCTCGTTCTCGGGGCCGCAATTCACTGACATGATGGCCTCGATCCCGGAGGTGAAGTTCGAGAAATCGCCGCGCGGCGTGCTCGTGCGCTCCGAACGCAAGCAGGACGACGGCAAGGTGTTTTATCGCGTCAGCGAGGCCGCGCTTCCCACGCTGCGCGTGGTGCCGAACCCGCGCGTTGCGCAGTTCGCCCGCGTCGAGTCGATCGGCTGGGTGCTTCCGATCGACGATGGCTCCTTCCGCATCTACGTCGCCGGCCGCGTCAAGAACTCCGGCGACATCAGCCGCATGCGCTCGAAGTTCAACGGCAAGTTCTGGTGGGACATGACCGAGGAAGAGCACCAGCAATTCCCGGGCGACTACGAGGCCCAGGTCGGCCAGGGCGAGGTCACCGTTCATTCCGAGGAGCATTTCGGCCAGAGCGACCGCGGCATCCTCCTGATCCGGCGCATGCTGAGCGACCAGCTCGACGCACTCGCCGCAGGCCGCGACCCGATCGGCGTCTCGTTCGATGCAAGCGCGCCGCCGGTGGAGTTCGAAGCCGGGAATTACATCCGCGAAGGCTGATCTACCAGCTCCAAACGGAGCTGGACCGACAACGATAATAAACACAAATTGGGGGAAGCCATGGTCGACGTGACGTCACAAATGTCGGTGCAGACGGCTGCCGCGGCAAAGCCCTCGGCGCGGCGCTATTACGTGCTGGGGCTGCTCACCATCATCTACGCGCTGAACTTCCTCGACCGCACGATCTTCAACGTGCTGATCGAGCCGATCAAGAAGGAGTTCGCCCTCAGCGACACCATGATGGGCCTGCTCGCAGGCTTTGGCTTTGCGCTGTTCTATTCCCTGCTCGGCATTCCCATCGCGCGCGTCGCCGACCGGGTCAACCGGCGCAACATCGTCGCGTTGGCGTTCGCGTTCTGGAGCGCGATGACGGCGCTGTGCGGTGCCGCCACCAGCCTGACCTCGTTGGCGCTGGCGCGCATCGGCGTCGGCATCGGCGAATCCGCAGGCTCTCCCGCCTCGCAGTCCATCGTCGCCGATCTCTTCGCCAAGAACGAGCGCCCGCGCGCGCTCGGGATCTACGCCATCGGCACTTATCTCGGCGTTTTCCTCGGCTATTTCGTCGGCGGCTACGTCAACCAGCACTATGGCTGGCGCATGGCGTTCTACGTCGCCGGCCTGCCCGGCATCCTGCTCGCCGTCGTGCTGTGGCTGACGATCTCCGAGCCGAAGCGCGGCGCGATGCAGGAGAGCTTCGTGCCCGAGCCGCTCGGGCCAACATTGCGCTTTCTCGCCTCGCAGCGCAGCTTCATCATCGTCCTGATCGGCTTCTGCCTCACGACTTACACGAACTACGCCACCGCGGCCTGGATCCCGCCGTTCCTGGCGCGCGTGCATCATCTGTCCAGCGCCGAGATCGGCACCTATGCCGGCACCTTCAAGGGCCTTGCCGGCATGGCCGGTACCTTGCTCGGCGGTTTCGTGGTGGCGCAAGTGAGCCGCCGCGACGACCGCTGGAAGCTGTGGGCGCCCGCGATCACCTCCGGCCTTGCCGGCCCGGTGTTCGCGCTGTGCATGCTGACGCAGGACTTCAGGATGATGGTCGCCATGCTGGCGCTGACCTCCTTCCTGGTCGGCTTCCATCTCGGCCCGATCTTCGCGATCGCGCAGACGGTGGCCAAGCCCAGCATGCGGGCGCTCGCCTCCGCGCTGATCGCGCTGACCGCCACCTGCTTCGGCCAGGGCGTCGGCCCGCTCGCGGTCGGCATGGTCAACGACGCGTTGAAGGCAAGCTATGGCGCCGAGGCCGTGCGCTATTCCCTGCTCTCGGCGGCGGTCACGACCATGCTCGGCGCCCTGCTCTTCATCTGGGCGGCGCGGTCGATCCGGGCCGATATCGACCGGGCGGCGGCCTGAGACCTCATCCGGCCGCAAGCCCGGCGAAACCCAGCGGGTGTATTAATGAAACCATTTTGCGGAACCCGCGAAACCATCCGGAAACAGATGGTCCTTAGAAGATGAGCCCATAGACGGCGGCAAAGCCCGTCGGGAGGCTCAGATGAACCACTCCATTCACTCTGCTGATCGTGCGACCCATCTGAAGATCGTGGTGGTGGCGCTGGTGGCCGGCATCATGGTGGCCGGCTTCGGCATCGCAGCCCGCACCAATGCCGATTACAGCCAGACCGCCCAGTCCACCCACGTGATCAAGGCCGGCAAGCCGGTCGTGGTGACGAGCGCCGGGACGTCGGAGATTCGCTGAAGCGTCCCCTGCCGGGCTGACCCATGGCCGCCTCCGGGCGGCCTTTTTCGTTTTCCAGAGCAATGCTTAAGCGGAGATGCGCCGGCGCTTCGCAACGTCCTTGACTTCACCCAGCCCCGCCTTTAAGTCCCCCCTCGTTCCGCGCGCATCGAGCGAACCACGCGGGAGTAGCTCAGTTGGTTAGAGCGCCGGCCTGTCACGCCGGAGGTCGCGGGTTCGAGCCCCGTCTCTCGCGCCATTTTGGCAATCCCTTCAAAAACTTACCCCAAACTTCTCAACGCCTTGCGCGGCAATGATCAGCGTCCGGCGGGAACTGGTGGCATAGTCAGCTGGCGCCCGAATCGTCTACGTCTCAAAGGACTTAGAGGGCGCCCCACGTTTTTCCCGGCATTTTCGGGGCTTCCCGGTCATTGAGGAGGCCAGCCATGGTTAAGAAGGATTTGGCTAAGAAGGATTCGGCCAAGAAGGATTCGGCGAAGAAGTCCGCCGCTCCCGCCACCATTACGCTCAAGCACCTCGCCGCGGACATCGCCGAGAGTCAGGACCTGTCCAAGAAGCGCGCCGAGGCCGTCCTGACCGACATGGTCGATCTGATCGCCAAGCACCTGAAGAAGGGCGACCGCGTCCGCATCGTCGGGCTCGGCATTCTCCAGGTCCGCAAGCGCGCCGCCCGCACCGGCCGCAATCCCGCCACCGGCGAGCCGATCCACATCAAGGCCACCAAGAAGGTCACGTTCCGTCCGGTCAAGGAACTGAAAGAGGCGATCTAGATTCGCGTCTTGTGAGCCAAGGTTTCGTTAAGCCTGATTACATCGCGTTCCGGCCGCAACGCGGCCCGCTTTCTGGTATACCGCCTGTCTTCCCCTGACCCGGCGGTTTGACCAGAATGTCCTCCCTCACCTTTTCGCATACCGTAACCGAGCGCTTCCTGCGCTACGTCACCATCGACACCCAGTCCGATCCGGATTCGCCTCGCTCGCCCTCGACCGAGAAGCAGAAGGATCTCGGCCGCATGCTCGCCGCCGAGCTGAAGGCGATGGGCGTGGCCGACGCTCATCTCGACGACTACGGCTATGTCTATGGCACCATCCCGGCCAACACCGACAAGAAGGTGCCCGTGATCTGCTTCTGCTCGCACATGGACACATCGCCCGACGTCACCGGCAAGGACGTCAAGCCGCAGGTCTGGAAGAACTATCGCGGCGGCGACATCACCCTGCCGGGCGACACCAGCCAGGTGATCCGCTTCAATGAGCACCCCGCGCTGAAGAACCAGATCGGCAACGACATCATCACCACCGACGGCACCACGCTGCTCGGCGCCGACAACAAGGCCGGCGTCGCCGAGATCATGGATGCCGCGCAGTTCTTCATCGCCAACCCTGATGTGAAGCACGGCACCATCAAGATCCTGTTCACGCCGGACGAAGAGATCGGCCGCGGCGTCGACAATGTCGACATCCAGAAGCTCGGGGCCGATTTCGGCTACACAATGGACGGCGAGAGCGCGGGCTGCGTCGAGGACGAGACCTTCTCGGCCGACGGCGCCACCATCACCATCACCGGCGTCAGCGCCCATCCCGGCTACGCCAAGGGCAAGATGGAGCACGCCATCAAGATTGCCGCCGCCATCGTCGAGCGCCTCCCGAAGGAAGGCTGCTCGCCGGAGACGACCTCGGGCAAGCAGGGTTTCCTGCATCCGATCGGCATCGAGGGTGCGCTGGAACAGGCGACGCTCTCCTTCATCGTCCGCGACTTCACCGAAGAGGGACTGAAGGAAAAGGAGGTCCTGCTCGAGACCATCGTCAAGGATGTGATGAAGGACTATCCGCGCTCGACCTACAGCTTCGAGGTGAAGGAGCAGTATCGCAACATGAAGCAGGTGATCGACCGCCACCCGCACGTGCTGGAATACGCCATCGAGGCGATCCGCCGCGCCGGTCTGCGCCCGATGCGCACCGCGATCCGCGGCGGCACCGACGGCTCGCGCCTGTCCTTCATGGGCCTGCCCTGCCCCAACATCTTCGCCGGCGAGCACGCCTTTCACTCGCGGCTCGAATGGGTCAGCCGGCAGGACATGGAAAAGGCGGTGCAGACCATCGTGCATCTCGCGATGATCTGGGAAGAGAAAGCCTGAAGCCTCCACAGGCGTTCGTATGGCCGGGCTTGCGCCCGGCCATTTGTTTTGCAGCCTATGGCACCGGCATCGCGCGCGGATTGCGATGGAAGCGGTTTGAGCTCGCCATCCAGTTCGGCAGGGGTTCGCCATCGCGATGCCGTCCGCCGGCCACGGCCGCAGCCCACGCCACCGCGGCACCGATCAGGGTCGCGGCTGCGATCGAGAACGCCACGATGATGGAGTTGCGCCGCGCCCGGTTGATCGCCGTCCTGGCATCCGCGATCAGCGCATCGACGCGCCGTTCGGCGTCCGGGGCCGTCAATCCCGTCAGGCCGGCAACCTGCTGCACCAGGAAAGTCCGATCATCGGCGCTGACGCCGCTATGGCTGGACGACGTCATCAGAATGCGTCCGGCCTCGGCGCGCTCTTCCCTCAGATCGATGTTTGGCGCGCGACGCGGCGCGCGGAACAGCTTGTCGAGCTCGTAGCTCAACAGCGGCTCGGCTGTCGAACTGTTGCTAGCCGAGCTGCGCAGCGGCGAACGGTCGATCGCGGCGGCGCCGAGCAGCGCGAGCAGAGCTGCGCCGGCCAGCACGGCCAGAGCCCAGGCCGTCAGCCCGTGCAGGCCGTCCCGCCGCTCGCCATCGTCTTCGATCGTCGCCAGTGCCGGCGCCGGGCGCGTCGTGCGGCCCGCGATGTAGCCACCAAAACCGAAGCTGATGATCGCCTGGATGATCAAATACAGCCCCGAGAGCAGGGCCAGCGCGGCCGAGGCATCGCGCCATGTCGGCGAGGCCGAACTGACGCCGAGACCGACGGCGACGCCAAAGCCGATCAGGATGAAGGACATCGCGCCGGCAGCGAGAGCGCCTGCGAACACCGAGCTCCACTGGATGCTGCGGGGGGCTTCGCCGTCGAGGCCGCCCTCGATGATCTCTTCTTGCATGAGAGTTTCGACCGTCATCGCGGCTCTCTCAACGCAGGCCGAAGAACGACAGGATCGCCATGATGACGACGATCAAGCCGATCAGATAAATCAGTCCGTCCATTGTCCGTCCTCCTCAGTTTCTTATGGTCGCTAATTGCGACCGCCGACGAACGTTCCAAACTGGACGAAACGGCGGGAACGAACGGACCAGCTGCGTGTTGATCGCTGGAGTCCCAAGGATGACATTGTGAGCACAAGGCCTCAGCCGGTCAGCCCGGCTGGGGCCTTTCCGTGTTTGCAATGACCGCACCTGTTCCTGTCGCAGGTTAAAGATGCGAACGTGCGGAGCCCGCCAGTGAGACGTGACCGCCACGCCTTCGCGGCTGCGGCAATTGTTCCCGGAACGTAACAATGTTGCGGGTCGACACTGTTCCCGCCGCCATGCTAGGCCGGGCACAGACCGCAACCAGAGTGACGTCGTGCTCGCGAACCGCCAGCCCCGAGGAACCTGCCGTCCGCGCAACTGGCGCGGGCTGTTCTCCGTGCTGATCGCGATCGTCTATCTGTTCGCGGGCGCGCTGCACGGCGCGCACGACATCGACGTCACCACGCCCGGCGGCGGCTCGGAGATCGCCGCGGCCCTCGATGGCTCCACGGGCCACAGCGACCACAAGGCGATCGGCGGACATCATTGCCATGGCTGCTTCTCGCTGGCGGTGACACAGCCGGCGCCATCCACCGCGGCAACCCCGCTTGTGTCCGCGACGAGTCCGCAACCTGCGCCTCGGCTCGCCGGCATCATCCCCGATACCGTCTCTCCCCCTCCCAAGCCTATTGCCTGAACGGATTGGTCGGGCGTTCTGCGCCCATTAGGTTCATCCTTCACAGGTCGGTTTCATGTTTCGCAGGGGAATGGCCGCGCGCCTCGTGTGCGCGGCGACGTGTCTGATTGTCGGATCGGCGCTTGCGCCGTTGCAGGCTCAGACTTTGACGATGCGCAGCGCGCTCTCGCGCGCGCTGGCCGCGAGCCCGCGGCTGACGGCAGCCGAGCGCGACGTCGGCATCGCCGCGGGCCAGCGCATCCAGGCGGGCGCCCTGCTCAACCCGGAACTGTCCTATGAACAGGACAATTCGCTCGGCTCCGGCATCTATCGCGGGACCCGCTCGGCCGAGACCACGCTCCAGATCAGCCAGGCCTTCGAGCTGTTCGGCAAGCGCGACGCGCGGATCGCGGCCGGTGCCGCCGGCATCGAGGTCGCCGCGATCCAGCGCAAGGCGATCAGGCTCGAGGTGCTGTCGGAGACCGCGATCGCGTTCCTCGGCGTGCTCGGCGCGCAGCGGCGCATCCATATCCTCGACGAGCAGATTGCGGCGATCGACCGCCTGACGCCGCTGCTCCGCCGCCGCGTCGAGGCCGGCGCCTCCTCTCCGGCCGAAACCGGCCGCGCCGAAGTCGCCTCCGCCCTGGTCAAGGCCGACCGCGAGCGCTTCAAGGCAACGCTGGCCAGCGCCCGACGCGAGCTTGCGGTGCTGATGGGCGATCCCAACGCCAAATTCGGCGAGGTCTCCGGCCGGCTCGACATCCTGGGCAAAACGCCGACGTTCCAGGCGGTGGTCGCCGCCATCGACGCCAATCCGCAGCTGGTGCGCTGGACCGCGGTCTATGCCCAGCGCAATGCCGAGCTGCTGATGGCACGCCTCAGGCCCTATCCGGACGTGCGGATCGCCGCCGGCTGGCGCCACTTCAACGAGACCAATGACGATGCTGTCAGGCTCTCCCTCTCGGTCCCGATCCCCGTGTTCGACCAGAACCAGGGCAACATCCTCTCGGCGCAAGAGAGCCTCGCCAAGACCAAAGCCGAGCGCGAGGCCAACCGCAACACGCTGATCGTGATTGCCGGCCGTGCCTACGACTCGCTGCAGGGCTCGCTGCGCGAGCTCGCCGTGCTGCGCGAGACCGCCATCCCCAAGGCCGTCGAGGCCTCCGAGGCGATCTCGCAAGGCTACGGCCAGGGCCGCTTCACCCTGCTCGAGGTGCTCGACGCCCAGGCCAGCGTCACCCAGGCCCGGCTGCGCGAGCAGGAGGCGCTGCAGAACTTCCATGCCGGCGTTGCGACCATCGAAGGCCTTGTCGGCAATCCGTTCACGCTGGCGCGGGAGAGCGCGCGATGAAACCGTCCTCGACCATCCTCGTCGCCGTCATTGCCGCCGCACTCGGCGCGTACGGCTACTCCCTGCTCGCTCCCGCCAAGGTCGCGCCCGCCGAGCACGCCGAACATTCCGAACCGAAGAAGCCGAACGACCATGTCGAGCAGGACGAGCACGGCGCCGACCGCATCCGCATCTCCGACGTCAAGCTGGCGGCTGCCGGCGTGGTGCTGGCGGAGGCTGCGAGCGCGACACTGACCGACACGCTCGCCTTCAACGGCATTCTCCGAGCCAACCAGGAGGCCGTGGTGCAGGTGACGCCGCGCTTTCCAGGTCTCGTCAAATCGATCCAGAAGCGCATCGGCGACAAGGTCGGCAAGGACGACCTGCTCGCCGCGATCGAGAGCAACCAGAGCCTCACCGTCTACGAGCTGAAGGCGCCCATTGCCGGCACGATCATCGAGCGGCAGATCTCGCTCGGCGAATACGCCTCGGAGCAGAAGCCCGCCTTCGTGGTCGCCGACCTCTCCACCATCTGGGTCGACCTGTCGATCTACCGGCAGGATCTCCGGCGCGTCCGTCTCAACGACGAGGTGCTGATCGATCCCGACGACGGCCGCGGCGAGATCAAGGGCACGATCTCCTACATGGCCCCGATCGGCTCGAGCGAGACCCAGACCGCATTGGCCCGTGTGGTGCTGGCGAATCCCGAAGGCCGGCTGCGTCCCGGCCTGTTCGTCACGGCAAGGCTGATCCTCGCCGCGCGCAATGTCGCGGTCGCCGTTCGCAAAAGCGCGATCCAGACGCTGGAGAACAAGACCATCGTGTTCGTCCGCGAGGACGGCGACAAGATCGAGGCGCGGCCGGTGGAGCTTGGCGATTCCGATCCGCGCCACGTCGAGATCAAGGCTGGGCTTTCCGCCGGCGAGCATTACGTCGCGGAAAACAGCTTCGTCGTGAAGGCGGAGATGGGCAAGGGCGAGGCCGAACATGATTGACGCGCTCCTCGCCTTCTCCGTACGTCAACGATGGCTCGTGGTCCTGCTCGCGCTCGCGGCCGGCGCCTTCGGCGCCTGGAATTTCACCCGCCTGCCGATCGACGCTGTCCCCGACGTCACCAACGTCCAGGTTCAAATCAACACGCGCGCCCCGGGCCTGTCACCGCTCGAAGCCGAGCAGCGCATCACCTTCCCGCTCGAGACCGCGATGGGCGGCTTGCCCAGGCTCGACTATACGCGCTCGATCTCGCGCTATGGGCTGAGCCAGGTTACCGTCGTGTTCCAGGACGGCACCGACATCTATTTCGCGCGCCAGCTCGTGAACGAACGCATCCAGCAGGCGAAGGACCAGCTGCCGGCGGGAACCGAGGTCGCGATGGGACCGATCTCGACCGGGCTCGGCGAGATCTATGTCTACTCGGTCGAAGCCAAGGCCGGCGCGAAATCGTCCACGGGCGCCGAGTTCACGCCGACCGAGCTGCGCACCATCCAGGACTGGATCATCAAGCCGCAACTGCGCACCATCCCCGGTGTGATCGAGGTCAACTCGATCGGCGGCTATGAGCGGCAGTTCCACGTGCTGCCGATCCCCGGACGGTTGATGGCCTACAAGCTCGGCTTCCGCGACATCATGGCGGCGCTGGCCGCCAACAACGCCAATGTCGGCGCCGGCTATATCGAGCGCAACGGCGAGCAATACCTCGTCCGCGCGCCCGGACAGGTCGCCAATATCGAGGATATCAGGGACATTGTGATCGGCTCGCGGGGCGGTGTGCCGGTCCGTATCCGCGACGTCGCCGAGGTCGGCGAAGGCCAGGACCTGCGCAGCGGCGCAGCAACCACGAACGGCAACGAAACCGTGCTCGGCACCGCCATGCTGCTGATCGGCGAGAACAGCCGCACCGTGGCCCAGCGCGTCAAGGCCAGGCTCGCGGAGATCGCGAAATCTCTGCCCGACGGCGTCATCGCGCGCGCCGTCTACGACCGCACGCATCTGGTGGAAGCCACCATCCAGACGGTCGAGAAGAACCTCGTCGAGGGCGCGGCGCTGGTGATCGCGGTGCTGTTCCTGATCCTCGGCAACTTCCGCGCCGCGCTGATCACGGCCTGCGTCATCCCGCTCTCCATGCTGTTCACGATCACCGGCATGGTCGAGAGCAAGGTCAGCGCCAACCTGATGAGTCTTGGCGCCATCGATTTCGGCATCATCGTCGATGGCGCCGTCATCATCGTCGAGAACTGCCTGCGGTTGCTTGCCGCCGAGCAGCACCGGCACGGCCGGCTGCTGACGCTGGACGAACGGCTCCGGACCATTCGCGACGGCAGCAGCGAGGTCATCAAGCCGAGCCTGTTCGGGACGCTGATCATCGCTGTGGTCTATCTGCCGGTGCTCACCCTGACCGGGACCGAAGGCAAGATGTTCACGCCAATGGCGCTGACGGTGCTGATGGCGCTCGCCGGCGCGGCGCTGCTGTCGGTCACGTTCGTCCCGGCCGCGGTTGCGATCTTCGTCACCGGCAAGGTCTCGGAGACGGAGAACGTCTTCATGCGGGTGTCCAAGCGGTTCTATGTGCCGCTGCTCGACCGCGCCATCCGCTATCGCGGCAGCGTCGCGTTCGGTGCGGTGCTGATCGTCGCTGGCAGCATCTTCGCCGCGACGCGCATGGGCGGCGAGTTCATCCCGAGTCTCGATGAAGGCGACATCACCATCGAGACCATCCGGATTCCCGGCACCAGCCTGACCCAGAGCGTCGACATGCAGCTCCGGCTGGAAAAGGCCGTCAGGCAGGTGCCGGAGGTCGCGACCATCTTCTCCAAGATCGGCACCGCCGAGATCGCCAACGATCCGATGCCGCCGAACGTCGCCGACACCTATGTCACGCTGAAGCCGCGCGAGGAATGGCCCGAACCGGCCAAGCCGAAGAGCGAGGTGATCGAGGAGATCGAGCGGGCCGCCAACACCCTCCCCGGCACCGCCTATGGCATGACCCAGCCGATCCAGATGCGCTTCAACGAGCTCATCGCCGGCATTCGCAGCGACGTTGGCGTCAAGATCGTCGGCGACGATCTCGACGTGCTCGCCGGCATCGCCCAGCAGGTCAACGGCGTCGTTCGCGGCATCGAGGGCGCCGCCGACGTCAAGACCGAGCAGGTCGCGGGCCTGCCGATCCTCACCGTCAAGCTCGACCGCCAGGCGCTGTCGCGCTATGGCCTCAGCCTCAGCGAGGTGCAGAACCTCGTCGAGATTGCGATCGGCGGCAAGCCGGTCGGCAAGCTGTTCGAGGGCGATCGGCGCTTCGACATCGTGGTGCGGCTACCGGAAAGCCTGCGCGCCGATCCGGATACGATCAAGTCGCTGCCGATCCCGTTGCCACCAGGCGAGGACGTCGCGGCCGTCACGAAGACCGCCTGGCCGGGGGCATCGGGAACGACGCCGCGCTACGTGCCGCTCTCGTCCGTTGCGGCGATCGAGATCGCGCCCGGCCCCAACCAGATCAGCCGCGAGAACGGCAAGCGCCGCGTGGTGGTGATGGCCAACGTTCGCGGGCGCGACTTGCGCTCCTTCGTCGCCGAGACGCAAGCGGCCGTGGCCGAGAAGGTCAAGCTGCCGCCGGGCTACTTCATCGGCTGGGGCGGCCAGTTCGAGCAGCTGGTCTCCGCGACCAAGCGGCTGACCATCGTGGTGCCGGTCGCGCTGCTGCTGGTGTTCCTGCTGCTGTTCATGGGCATGGGATCGGCGGCTGATGCGGCGCTGGTGTTCTCAGGCGTGCCGCTGGCGCTCACGGGCGGCGTCGCGGCGCTGCTGCTGCGCGGTATTCCGCTCTCGATCAGCGCCGGCGTCGGCTTCATCGCGCTGTCGGGTGTCGCCGTGCTCAACGGCCTCGTCATCATCGCCTTCATCGAGCGGCTGCGCAGCGAGGGGCGATCCGTCGCGGAGGCCGTGCGCGAGGGCGCGCTGACGCGGCTGCGGCCGGTGCTGATGACGGCGCTGGTCGCCTCGCTCGGCTTCGTGCCGATGGCGCTCGCCACCGGTGCCGGCGCGGAGGTACAGCGGCCGCTGGCGACCGTGGTGATCGGCGGCATCATCTCCTCGACCATCCTGACATTGCTGGTGCTGCCAGCGCTCTACGTGCTGTTCCGGCGTGACGCGGCGCACGAAACGCCTAGAATGGCGCCTGATTTGGCGGCGTCCGGGGAGCGCTAGACTTGGGTAGCCACGACCACCACGGCCATCACCACCATGATCATGCCGGCCACAGCCACGATCATGGACCCGGTCATGACCACAGCCATGATCATGGACTTGGCCACGCGCATGTCCATGCGCCCGCCAATTTCGGCAAGGCCTTCGCGATCGGCATCTCGCTGAACACCGCGCTGGTCGTGGCCGAGGCGGTCTACGGCTACATCGGCAACTCCACTGCGCTACTCGCCGACGCCGGCCATAATCTGTCCGACGTGCTCGGCCTCGTCATCGCCTGGGGCGCCTCGATCGCGGCCCGGCGCGCGCCGAGCGGCCGCTTCACCTACGGCTTTCGCGCCTCCACCATCCTGGCGGCGCTGGCGAACGCGGTGTTCCTGCTGGTCGCTACCGGCGCGATCGGCTGGGAGGCGATCCTGCGCCTGCGCGAGCCTGAGCCGGTCGCAGGCGTCACCGTGATGGTGGTCGCCGGCATCGGCATCCTCGTCAACGGCTTCACCGCGATGCTGTTCGCCAGCGGGCGCAAGGACGACATCAACATCGAAGGCGCGTACTTGCACATGGCCGCCGACGCCGCGGTCTCGCTCGGCGTCGTCATCTCCGCCGCGCTGATCATCTGGACCGGCTGGCTCTGGCTCGATCCGATCACCAGCCTCGTCATCTGCGCCACCATCCTCTGGAGCACGACCAGCCTGTTGCGCGGCTCCGTCGACATGTCGATGGCCGCTGCGCCCAGGGGCACCGACCTCGCCGCGATCAGGACGTTTTTGCTCGCGCGTCCAGGCGTCTCGGCGTTCCACGACCTCCATGTCTGGCCGATCTCGACCACGGAGACTGCGCTGACCTGCCATCTCGTCATGCCCGCCGGCACGGGCGACGCCTTTCTGATGGAGACCGCGCAGCTGCTGAAGGCATCGTTCCGCATCGGCCACACCACGCTGCAGATCGAGACCCATCCCGACAACGGCTGCGCGCTGGCGCCGGATGATGTGGTGTGAGGCATTGTTTGGCCGGCTCCGGCCACCGTTGTCGTCCGGGACAAGCGTGTCCGCCACTTGCCGCTAAGCTGTCACGTCGGAGCTGGCCGCGCCCGCAATGACGCCGTTCTTTGAACGTCGCGCCAGCCAACGCGCCGCCCAGCGATTGATCGGACGCTCGAGCAAGATCCAGGACGCCGACGCGATCGCGATGACCACCACGAGCATGATCCAGCGCCAGATCTCGCCATTCGCCTTGTCGAAGTGCCGCCAGGCCGCCAGCCACGGCAAGAACATGAATGCCGGCCAGTGCCACACATAAAGGCCATAGGAGACATCGCCAAGCTTGACCAGCAAGCGCGGCGCCGCCGGCAGAAGCGCCAGGCCGGCGACGGCCAGGCAGCACGCCATGGGGGTTGCCCATACCGTCAATCGCGGACCGAAAACATACGCACCGGCCGCGAGCGCCAGAAGCCCCAGACTGGAGCTCCAGCGCGGGGAGAGCCGTGCGATCATCATGTAGGCGAACACGCCCGCGGCGAAGTCGGCATAATGGCCGTCAGCGAAACGGGCGATGATCGGAGGTTGAGGCTCGATCGCGCGCCCGACCCAGGCAGCCGCGACGCACCAGACGAGCAACAGCCGGACTCCGCCGAGCGGGATGAGCACTGCGGAGACGAGGTAGAAAATCACCTCGTATTCGAGTGTCCAGCCGACCGAGTTCATCGGTGTGGCTTGCGGAACGATCAGGAGCGACCGCAATATCCGCCCCAGCTCGATCTCTTGAGACGGCCCCCCGATGCTGCGGCTGAAGAGAACGATCATCACCAGCGTGGCCAGCGCGTTGAGGGGGTAGATGCGGAAAAAGCGCTTGGCGAGGAAACTTAGGGGCGTGTAACCCGGCGCCGTCGAGACGTAGCAGACAATGAAGCCGGATATGGCAAAGAACAGATCGACCCCGTCGGCTCCGTGATCGGCCAGAAATTTCCAGGTGACGAGCTGCGACTTGTCGAAATAGATCAGCGCGAGATGCGTGTGAAAGTAGAATACGGCCAGAGCGGCCACCGCGCGCCCGAGCTGCACGCCCGGCAGTCGGCCATGACGTTGAGCGTCTCCCCTCCGGTCCACGCCTGCCAGCGCACCCGGCCTTGCGTCACTCGGCATGTCCGCTCACGCGCAGTTCGGATGACGCATCCTAAAGCATGATCCGGAAAATTGCGAAGCGGTTTTCCGGAAGGATCAGGCGCAAACAACAACCTGAAGGGCGATGACGGTTCATCCGAATCTCATCGCGCTTTACGTCGCCTTCGCCGTCACGATCCAGATCGCGCCCTGCAGCGCCACGCTCTGCCCCTTCAGGAACGGCGTGAGCATCTCGCGGATCGAGGCTTTTGCAGCCTCATAGGTCTCCGGCGGATGTCCCTGCAGCGCACGGCTGGCCGGGCCGATCTGGAGGGCGCCGTCGACCGCCGCGTCGAGGCCGCCGCCGATCGCAACATCCATCGGCAGATTGTGCGGCTCCATCGCCACGTCGACGAAGCCCGCGCCTTTGAGGATGCGGCTCACGCGCTCTTCCGAGGCGAAGGCGAACGGGCCCGGCTCCTCCGGTCCGACCGGCGGCATTTTCGGCACATGCTTGTAGACCGCCATCAACGGCGCCATCATCCACGGGTTTTCCTTCGGCTCGCGCCAGCAGGCAAAGGCGAGCCGCCCTGAGGGCTTCAGCGCGCGGCGCAGGTTGGCGAAGGACGCGACGGGATCGGCAAAGAACATCACGCCAAAGCGCGAGGCGAGCAGATCGAAGCTCGCCGGCTCGAACGGATAGAAGGTCGCATCCGCCAGCACGAAATCGAGCGGCAGACCCTTGGGCGCAAACGCGCGCGCCTGCGACAGCATCGGCTCGGACACGTCGAGGCCGAGCGCAAAACCGTCAGGCGCCACCGCCTTCGCAAATGCGAAAGTCGTCGCCCCCGAACCGCAGCCGACGTCGAGGATACGCTCGCCCGGCTTCGGCTTGGCGCGGTCGATCAGCACATCGGCAATGGGGCCGAGCAGGCTCTCCTGCGCCGCATGGCGATCGGCCCAGCGCTGCCCGCTCGGTCCGTTCCAATAGGCGATCTGGTCGGCATTTTGATCATTTCCGCTGGGCTGTTGCATCGGGCTCCTCGTCGCACGCGCTCGCGCGCCACCTGTCCTTGCAGGATCGCATCCGTTCTCGGGAATTCCTATCAGATTTCGATTGTCTGAGTGAATCTCGGTCGGCGGGCCCGGCACGTCTCCGCCTGAAGTGACATGGTTATCGCTCTGGCCCGGCGACGAATTCCATCGCTATCGAGATCGGAACGCCGTCGAACCATGTGACAATAACCAAACACAGCTCAAGAGCGGATGCTGACATAAATTCGCGTGAAGCCTCGCATGCGCTGTGCTTCGCCGCCTAGTTTCTCAGGGAGAGTGCTGCTGACCTTGCTATGTCCCAGACATGCACGGGAAGGGCCGGCATCGGTGGAGTGACGTTCGGGCGATAGACTCGCTCGATCAGGTCAACGGAGGCTCTGTGCACATCCCGGACCGTCAGTGCTGCCTGCACGGACCAGGCCATCCAGACAAGAACGGGTAACCAGCGAATCCGCCGACTCGACGATGCCATGGCGAGCAGCAGGCCGTAGGCAAGCGCCGGCAGCGCCAAATGACGATCCCTCGCATAGGCGTAGGAGAAAAGTGCGCAGCCAAGAGCGACAATGAGGAGCAATATCGCCGGTCTGCTTCTCCATTTCGGCAATAGCAATGCGATCAACGCAGTCGATGCCAATAGCAGGGGAGTCTCGTAGCGAAGTTCGTGTATCGGCTCTCCCCATTTGGTCAGGCGAGTCCAAAGCGCGATGACCTGTGACGCGATGTTGACGGCATAGGACTGAATATCGACCGGGCTGGCGTTGGCCAGCCCCATTCCGTGGCCGATGGTCGCGGCTCTCATGACGAAATAACCGAGCGTGATGGCACCGAAAACCAGCGTTGCCCTCACCGGCAAGGACGCCGCAAGAAAAGGGTAGAAAACCAGCAGAGCCAGGCCGTTCTCCTTCATCGAGAGAGCCGCCACAAACAGGATGGCGCACAGAGTCAGCTTCATGCCTTCGCTCCGCGAAGAGAAGACAACAGCCAGACCCGCCGCAAAGCAGATCAAAACGACAATGTGAGGCAGTTCGCTCAGCCATATGACCGACCCCGATATGAACGGAGACCCGATCAGAAAAACGGCAAGCAGTGGAATCGTCGAACCCGGCAGGTCCAGCCGCGCCGCCGCGACGGATGTCGTCCACAACAGTAAGAGCAAAGCGCCAAACTGGACGATCCGGTAGGGCAAAAGATGCCAGCCAAAGGCGGAATGCAGCAGTTTCAGCAACAGCTCCGCACCTGGCCGATAGAACGGGCTGCCGTCCATCCACGCCGGGCTAAAGGGGATTTCGGCGAATCGTTGATTGCCGAGCCGGTAGAGCCACGCAAGATCGTCCACGTATTCGAACGGCTGGCGGGCCATGACCACGAACAGGCCGATCATGAGAACGGCGGTGCCCGTCCACATGATCGTCATTGCCGAGCGGCGGATGACGTGCGGGAGAGGCCGATCTGGCAGACTTAGATCCATGGTCGGATCAGTCCTAAAGCATGATCCGGAAAAGTGCGAAGCGGTTTTCCGGAAAGATCATGCGCAAACAACAACCTAAAGCGCGATGACGATTCATCCAAATCTCATCGCGCTTTAGTCCCGCAGATGCTCGGGATCGTGTTCCATGGCTGCCGCGCGCGCACGCGAAGCCGAGCGGCGGCGGGCCTTGATCATTCGCCTTTCGCGAGCGGCTGCACGGTCTTCCCGCCGAACCGCAGCGATGGCCTCGAAGATATGTCGCATCATCAATGGGTCCTGAAATACAGCGTCGCTATCAGAGCGAAAAGCCCGATCCAGACAATCGCTCCCAATTCCAAGGCTTCCGCCACGGTAACGCTCAGTGGCGCTGTGCGCCGCAAGCCGATCCATAGCAAAACCGCAGCAAACGGCAGGACAATTAGAGCGAAACCTTGGATCATGAGCACAATCTAGTCCACCACACAGACCCGGCGCAAGTCGAGGTAGCGATCGTGGCGCGGTCGATCAGCACCTCGGCGATGGGACCGAGCAGGTCTCCTGCACCGCGTGGCGATCGGCCCAGCGCTGTCCGCTGGGGCCGTTCCAATAGGCGATCTAGTCGCTGGGCTGTTGCATCGGGAGCCTCTTGATTGCAGCCCGTCTACGTCCGGAATCCACTGCACGCCCGCAGCAAGATCTCAAGCGGAAGCGTTCGAGACAGCTCCGCCCGGGGCGTGGCGCTGTCATCGGACTCGATCAGCTCGTAACGGCGACCACAATGACGCTTGCCGCAGGGCGGATGATTGGGCGCTTCGTTCCACCGGATCGCGGCGAGCGGCTGCAATTCTGCGAGAGCCTGTTGGCGCGTCTGAAATCGACCCTGGTGCTCGGCGTGCAATTCGTCCTCGATGACGAGCATTCCCTCGCTTCGCTCGACCGAATTGAGTGTGATGCCTTGCCGAGTTCTGCTCACTTGCCGGGCTGTGCTGACTTGCCGAGCCATAGCTCGCGAAGCGAACGAAGGCTGGTGGGCGGTCACGGATTCGAACCGCGGACCCTCTCGGTGTAAACGAGATGCTCTAACCAGCTGAGCTAACCGCCCTCGCCGCCTCTTTATCCCTACCCGCCCTCGCTGGGCAAGCCCGACCTCAATCCTGCGGGCGGCCCGGCAGGAGTGGCACCGCGTCGATCCAGACTGCCGCGGACCGGCACCAGATCTGCCTGACGGGGCGCAATTTGTCGCGCTGGCGGATCGAGCCCCAGCGGATGCCCCAATCGTCGGCCTGGTCGCCCTCGCCGCTGGTGAACAGCGGGGAACCGCAGTCGGCGCAAAAATGCTGGAAGCGCATCCGGCCGTTGTCGCCGCGCTTGCCGTAGATTTTTGGCGTGCCGGCGGTCAGGTGGACGTCCGCCCCGGAACAGACAGCCGTCACGCGGAATGGCGAGCCGGTCAGCGCCTGGCAGTCCGTGCAGTGGCACACCGAGACCGCCTCAGGATCGACCTCGGCCGCGAAGGTGATCTTGCCGCAATGGCATTGCCCGTCGATCTGCATCGCCCTCGTCCCCTTCCCAAAACAAAAACGGCGCCCGAAGGCGCCGTTTTATCATTTTTTCGAGCTGCGATCTCAGTGAGCGGTCAGGCCGCCGGCAGCCTCGTCGCCGTCCGGCTTCACCGTCACCTTGGTGTCCTCTTCCCAGACGATCGGCACCGGCTTCTTCACCAGCGCCTTGGCGATGACGTCGTCGAGACGGGAGACCGGGATGATCTCCATGCCGCCCTTGATCGCATCGGAAATCTCCGTGAGATCCTTGGCGTTGTCCTCGGGGATCAGCACCGTCTTGATGCCGCCGCGGGCCGCAGCCAGCAGCTTCTCCTTCAGGCCGCCGATCGGCAGCACGCGGCCGCGCAGCGTGATCTCGCCGGTCATCGCGACATCGTGCCGGACCGGGATGCCGGTCATGACCGAGATGATCGCGGTGGCCATGGCGACGCCCGCGGACGGACCGTCCTTCGGGGTCGCGCCCTCAGGCACGTGCACGTGGATGTCACGGCGGTCGAACATCGGCGGCTCGATGCCGTAGTTGATCGCGCGCGAGCGGACATAGGACGCCGCAGCCGAGATCGACTCCTTCATCACGTCGCGCAAGTTGCCCGTGACCGTCATCTTGCCCTTGCCGGGCATCATGACGCCTTCGATGGTCAGCAGCTCGCCGCCGACATCGGTCCAGGCAAGCCCGGTGACGATGCCGACCTGCGGCTCGCTCTCGATCTCGCCGAAGCGGTACTTCGGCACGCCGAGCAGCTCTTCCAGAGTCTTCTCGGTGACCTTGACCGACTTCTTCTTGGAGATCATCAGCTCCTTCACCGCCTTGCGGGCGAGTGTGGAGAGCTCACGCTCCAGGTTACGCACGCCCGCCTCGCGGGTGTAGCGGCGGATCAGAAGCAGCAGTGCGTCGTCGTCGATCGAGAACTCCTTGGAGTCCAGGCCGTGCTTGGACACCGCGTTCGGGATCAGATGCTTGCGCGCGATCTCGACCTTCTCGTTCTCGGTGTAGCCCGCGATCCGGATGATCTCCATGCGGTCCATCAGCGGTCCGGGAATATTGAGCGTATTCGCGGTGGTGATGAACATCACGTTGGACAGATCGTAGTCGACCTCGAGGTAGTGGTCGTTGAAGGTCCCGTTCTGCTCGGGATCGAGAACCTCGAGCAGAGCCGAGGACGGATCGCCGCGGAAATCGGCGCCCATCTTGTCGATCTCGTCCAGCAGGAACAGCGGATTGGACGACTTCGCCTTGCGCATCGACTGGATGATCTTGCCGGGCATCGAGCCGATATAGGTGCGGCGGTGACCGCGGATCTCGGCCTCGTCGCGCACGCCGCCGAGCGAGACGCGCACGAACTCGCGTCCCGTCGCCTTCGCGATCGACTTGCCGAGCGAGGTCTTGCCGACGCCGGGAGGCCCGACGAGGCACAGGATCGGACCCGTCAGCTTGTTGGCGCGCGACTGCACCGCGAGATACTCGACGATGCGTTCCTTGACCTTCTCCAATCCGTAGTGATCGGAATCCAGGATGGCCTGCGCCTGCTCCAGGTCCTTCTTCACCTTGGATTTCTTGTTCCACGGGATCGACAGCAGCCAATCCAGATAGTTGCGCACGACGGTCGCTTCCGCGGACATCGGCGACATCTGGCGCAGCTTCTTCAATTCATGCTGCGCCTTCTCGCGCGCTTCCTTGGAGAGCTTGGTCTTGGAGATCTTCTCTTCGAGATCGGCGAGCTCGTCGCGACCGTCGTCGTCGCCGAGTTCCTTCTGGATCGCCTTCATCTGCTCGTTGAGATAATACTCGCGCTGGGTCTTCTCCATCTGGCGCTTGACGCGCGAGCGAATGCGCTTCTCGACCTGCAACACCGAGATCTCGCTCTCCATCAGGCCCAGCACCTTCTCCAGGCGCGTGGTGACGGACAGCGTCTCCAGGATGCCCTGGCGGTCCGCGATCTTGACCGCGAGATGCGAGGCGACGGTGTCGGCGAGCTTGGCGAAGTCGGTGATCGCCTGCACGACGCCGACGACCTCGGCCGAGATCTTCTTGTTGAGCTTCACATAGCTCTCGAAGTCGGACACGACCGAGCGCGCCAGCGCTTCCGCCTCGACCGACTTCGCATCGGTGTCGGCAAGCGCAATTGCGGTTGCTTCGTAATAGTCGGCGCGATCGGTGTACTTCTGCACGCGCGCACGCTCAAGCCCTTCGACCAGCACCTTCACGGTGCCATCGGGAAGCTTCAAGAGCTGGAGCACGCTGGCGAGCGTACCGGTCTCGTAAATGGAATCGGGCGCCGGATCGTCGTCGGACGCGTTCTTCTGCGTCGCGAGCATGATCAGCGCGTCGTTCTTCATCACCTCTTCAAGCGCGCGGATCGACTTCTCGCGGCCGACGAAGAGCGGAACGATCATGTGCGGGAAGACGACGATGTCGCGCAGCGGCAGCACGGGATAGGCGTGCGTTTCGCCATGGACGATGGTTGGCCGCGGTTTTGGATTAGTCATGGCCTTTTCCTTTTGCTTTGCCCCCTTGCACGCAGTCCGCCGTCTTCATGCGCAACCGCCACAAGGTGCCGAGGTGATCCACAAACCGGCCTACCAGTCGAAGGTTGGACCGGCCTTGCCGGATCGGAACTGAGGCGAATCTTGAAGAGAATTTTCGCTCGCCGCCGACATTAGGTGGCTATCGACCCGGGGGGTGTCAAGTCATTGAAAAACGCGCGCCATCAGGCGCTTACGCAACGCGGTAAGCGACGCAACACCGGCTGCGGAACAACATTTCCGCAGCCCCAACTCAAAGGTACGATTGGAGCGTTCCAGCGCCGGAAGCTCAGGCGCTGGCGTTCTCGACCGCGCGATCGGTCCGATCGGCGTAGATGTAGAGCGGACGGGCCGTGCCTTCCACGACTTCGCGCGAAATCACGACTTCTTCCACACCTTCCAGGCCCGGCAGATCGAACATGGTCTCGAGCAGGATCGCTTCGAGGATCGAACGCAGGCCCCGCGCGCCGGTCTTGCGCTCGATCGCCTTGCGGGCGACCGCGCCAAGCGCCTCGTCGGCGAAGGTCAGCTCGATGTTCTCCATCTCGAACAGCCGCTGGTACTGTTTCACCAGCGCGTTCTTCGGCTCGGTCAGGATCTTCTTCAGCGAGGTCTCGTCCAGATCCTCGAGCGTCGCCACGACGGGCAGACGGCCGACGAATTCCGGGATGAGGCCGTACTTCAGCAGGTCCTCAGGCTCGACGTGACGGAAGATCTCGCCGGTCCGGCGGTCTTCGGGCGCCATCACCTGGGCCGCGAAACCGATCGAGGTCGACCGTCCCCGCGCCGAGATGATCTTCTCGAGGCCGGCGAAGGCGCCGCCGCAGATGAACAGGATGTTGGTGGTGTCCACCTGCAGGAATTCCTGCTGCGGATGCTTGCGGCCGCCCTGCGGCGGGACCGAAGCCACCGTGCCTTCCATGATCTTGAGCAGCGCCTGCTGCACGCCCTCACCCGACACGTCGCGCGTGATCGAGGGATTGTCGGACTTGCGGCTGATCTTGTCGATTTCGTCGATGTAGACGATGCCGCGCTGAGCGCGCTCGACATTGTAGTCGGCGGCCTGGAGCAGCTTCAGGATGATGTTCTCGACGTCCTCGCCGACATAGCCGGCCTCGGTCAGCGTGGTCGCGTCCGCCATGGTGAACGGCACGTCCAGGATGCGCGCGAGCGTCTGCGCGAGCAGCGTCTTGCCCGAACCGGTCGGACCGATCAGCAGGATGTTCGACTTCGCAAGCTCGACGTCGTTGTGCTTGGTCTGGTGGTTGAGGCGCTTGTAGTGGTTGTGCACCGCGACCGAGAGGACCTTCTTCGCATGGTTCTGGCCGATCACGTAATCGTCCAGGACCTTGCAGATTTCCTTCGGCGTCGGAATGCCGTCGCGCGACTTGACCAGCGAGGATTTGTTCTCCTCGCGGATGATGTCCATGCAGAGCTCGACGCACTCGTCGCAGATGAAGACCGTGGGACCCGCGATCAGTTTGCGGACTTCGTGCTGGCTCTTGCCGCAGAACGAGCAATATAGCGTGTTCTTGGAGTCGCTCGTGCCGACCTTACTCATTCCTGTCTCCGTCCGCGGTTCGATCCCGTTCCGCTCGATCGCTCCATTCCGGCACGATGGCCAGCATGAAGCTTAAGTAGAGCAAATTCCGTACCAAAAAAGACCCTACGCATTACATCCCGTGCGAATCACGGTCGCTCGATTCTCCGCGATCATAGCCGATCATTCGTAGCCAACCATGCTGTCACCCGACTATCAAGAATTCGCTAATCGGGGGTCGCCGGCTACCCGTGACAATACCGTGATTTCCGGTCTTGGCACGGGCGAAGTGATCGAAATCACCCCGGCGTTGCTGGATTGCCACGAAAAACAAGCACGAAAGCGGAACCTTCTGCCTGTCGCAGGGCGCAAAATACCGTTTTGCGACGCGCGCACGCGTCCTAAACGTGAACGCTGCCCTGATGGCGCCCGGCGATCCCTCAAGCATTTGCCCGAGGGCCTAACAAGGGATCGCCGCAGCCCCAGTAGTGCTACGGGGTTTTCGCCGCCGGCTCCTCGGCGCGCTTGTCGATGACCCTGTCGACCAGGCCGAACTCCTTGGCGTCGTTCGCGGTCAGGAACTTGTCGCGTTCCAGCGCGTCCTCGATCGCCTTGTAGGTCTGGCCCGTGTGCTTCACGTAGATCTCGTTGAGCCGCTTCTTCAGGTTCAGGATTTCCTGGGCATGCAGCATGATGTCGGTGGCCTGGCCCTGGAAGCCGCCGGAGGGCTGATGCACCATGATGCGCGAGTTCGGCAGCGAGAAGCGCATATCCTTTTCGCCGGCGGCGAGCAGCAGCGAGCCCATCGAGGCCGCCTGCCCCGTGCACAGGGTCGAGACCGCCGGACGGATGAACTGCATGGTGTCGTAGATCGCAAGGCCCGACGTCACCACGCCGCCCGGCGAGTTGATGTACATCGAGATTTCCTTCTTCGGATTATCCGCCTCGAGGAACAACAGCTGCGCGACGACCAGCGTCGACATGCCGTCCTCGACCGGACCGGTCACGAAGATGATGCGCTCTTTCAGGAGGCGCGAGAAGATGTCGTAGGCGCGCTCGCCACGGTTGGTCTGCTCGACCACCATGGGCACGAGGTTCATGTAGGTTTCAACCGGATCGCGCATGAGTCACCTAGGTTTTTCGGACGTGGACATCGCCTGTCGTGGCTGCCAGTTGGGCTGGATTTGCCGGAAGGCCGACGCACGTCCCGTGATGCAGGACTTGTTGGTGTAGAAACTCGGGTACGGGGCGTACCGACAGATATAGCCCAATTCGCTTCTGACAAGTGCGGAGCGAATTAAGGCTTAATCCGTGGGGCAGTTGAAGCTGATTCGCACAAAGAGGCCCAGCCGGCCATCTGGCTAGCTGGGCCCCTTCGCCGATCATCCTTAATAGATGCCTGCCTCAAACCCTTCAGGCCGCGGTCTTTTCCGCCTCGTCGTCCTTGTAGAGGTCCTCGCGCGAGACCTTCTTCTCGGTCACGTTGGCGAGCTCGAGGATGAAGTCGACGACCTTGTCCTCATAGATCGGTGCGCGAAGCTGGGCCAAGGCCTGGGCGTTGCTGCGGTAATAGTCCCAGACTTCCTTCTCGCGGCCGGGCATCGAGCGCGCGCGCTCGATCACGGCGCGGCCGACCTCGTCGTCGGTCACGGTGATCTTGTTCTTCTCGCCGATCTCGGAGAGCACGAGACCGAGCCGCACGCGGCGGTCGGCGATCTTGCGATACTCTTCCTTGGCCTTGTCTTCGGTGGTGTCCTCATCGGCGAAGGTCTTGCCGGCGGAGGCCATCTCGGCGTTGACCGAGTTCCACATCAGATTGAACTCTTCATCGACCAGCGAGGGCGGCGCCTCGAAGCGATGCGCCTCGTCGAGGCGGTCGAGCAGCGCACGCTTGACGCGCTGGCGCGTCGCGCCGGCAAACTCGGCAACCAGACGCTCGCGCGCGGCTTCCTTCAGCTTGTCCAGCGATTCGAGGCCGAGCGTCTTGGCGAACTCGTCGTCGATCGCAACGTCCTGCGGCGCCTCGATCGTGGTCGCGGTGGTCTCGAACTCGGCCGGCTGACCGGCGAGCTTGTCGTTCATGTAGTTCTTCGGGAACGATACCTTCAGCGTGCGGGTCTCGCCGGCGCCGATGCCGATCAGCTGCTCCTCGAAGCCCGGGATGAAGGTGTTGGAGCCGATCACGACCTGGATGCCTTCACCGGTGCCGCCTTCGAAGACTTCGCCGTTGATGCTGCCCTTGAAGTTGATGGTGACGCGGTCGCCGGATTCGGCCTTGGCGCCCTCGGCCTTCGCGGCATAGCCGCGGTTGGTGTCGGCGATGCGCTTGATCGCCTCGTCGACGTCGGCCTCGCTGACGTCGGCGACGGGCTTCTCGACCTGGAAGGTCTTGAAGTCGGCGAGCGCGATCGCCGGCACCACCTCGATCGCGACCGTGTAGGTCAGATCGGTCTTGCCGCTCAGGAGCTCCTCGACCTCGGCCTGCTCGCTCGGCATGGTGATCTTCGGCTCGGTCGCAAGGCGGAAGCCGCGCTCGGAGAACAGCTGCGTGTTGGTGTCGCGGATGGTCTGGTCGATGGTCTCGGCCATCACCGAGCGGCCGTAGACCTTCTTCAGGTGCGCGACCGGCACCTTGCCGGGACGGAAGCCGTTGATGCGGACCTTGTCCTTGAGGTCAACGAGCTTGGCACCGGCCTTGGCGTCGAGATCAGACGCGGGAACGCTGATCTTGAACTCGTGCTTCAAACCTTCCGAGAGGGTCTCTGTGACCTGCATGGCGTCCAATCTTCTTCTCGTTCGGTCCCGGCGCGCATGCGTCGGGACGCTGTCATTAATCGATCCGGCGCGAGGCAAACGCCTCACCGCCGGTGCTTCATCGGACCGGCTCCCAGCGGACAAACATCCGCGCGGAAGCAGGTCTCGTAATCCGTGCAAACGCGATAAGCGCTTGGTGCGGGCGGAGGGACTCGAACCCCCACAACTTTCGTCACTGGAACCTAAATCCAGCGCGTCTACCAGTTCCGCCACGCCCGCGTGAATTTGCATCAAGACCGGCCGCGATGCCGCGGGCGGCCGGGCTTATAGCATGCGCCTGACTGTTCGCAGCAAAAAAATGGCCTGATGGAGGCAGGCCTCAAGTAGGCACGACGGCTGGACTTATCCAGCGCGGCGTGGTCCGGATCGGGGCCATGAAACCGCGGATCCTAGACCCCAATCGGCGCGACGTTCTGGCCGGCCTCGGGGCTTCCCTCGCTGCCTCCCTCGGCGCTGCCGCGGCCGGGCTGATGGCGGGCGGCGCAACCCCGCCGGTGACCGCCCAGCTCGCGCTTCAGGCCAGGGCGTCCACGCTGGCTCTCAGGTCCGGCCAGCCAGCTACACCAATCTGGGAGCTGGCCGCCGTAAGCCGCCTCGGGGACGTCCGTCTCAAGCGCGGCGACCGCTGCGAGCTGGTGTTTCGCAACGACCTGCCTGTCCCGCTTGCGCCAGTTTGGTACGGCCTTCACAGCGGGGCCGATCCGCTGCGAGGGCGGGCCCCCGCTTCGCAAAACGCAGTCGAAACATCAATTATTTCAATACATAATGCGGGAACCTTGCTGGCCGACTTTCGCCTGTTCGAGGACGGAATGAAGCTGCCCACGCGCCCGCTTCCGGTCATCGCGGCCGAGACCAGCCCTGACGTCGTCGACCGGGATGAGGTGCTGTTGATCGAGGAATGGCGCCTGCGGCCGGACGGAACCGCGCTTCCCCCGGGGCAGGACCCGAAGGGCTCTGCGACGCTCTATACGATCAACGGGCAGACTTCATTCGAACTCTCAGCCTTGCGCCATCAACGGCTGCGGCTGCGCTTCATCAACGGCTCCCAACGCTCTGTGCTCGCAATCAAATTGGACGGCTACGACGTCCGTGTGATGGCCCTCGACGGCCAGCCGGCCGAGCCATTTCCGGCGCGGAACGGTGCGCTGGTGCTGGCCCCGGGCGGACGCGCTGACGCGCTTGTCGATGCGGCCAACTCGGCCCCATTTCTCCTGCACGACGGCAAGGAGGCGCGTCCGCTCGGAAGCCTCAAGATATCGGACCAGATGGAGCGGCGCACGCCGCTGGCGCCGCCACAGCCCCTGCCGTCCAACGGCTTGCCCGAGACGCTCGACCTCCGCGGCGCCCTGCGGTTCGATGTCGCGCTCGGCGCGCCCGACGCCGGCTGGATCCGGCCGGCCGGCTTCTCCACGGACGCCGCTCCCGCCTTCCGCGCCAAGACCGGCCGCACCGTCGTGCTGGCACTGAAGAACCCCGGCCCGATCACGACCGTTTTCCACCTGCACGGCCACTCTTTCCGCCTGCTCGACAAGCTCGACGACGGCTGGAAGCCCTACTGGCTCGACACGCTGGCGATCGAGCCCGGCCAGACCCAGCGCATCGCCTTCGCGGCGACCTCCCCCGGACGATGGCTGCTCGAATCGGTCGCGACCGATTGGGCCGCGCCGCGGCTGGTGCGGTGGTACGCGGTGGAGTGAGGTTCATGCGCGGCGGGTCCGTGGGATCGCGCTCGCCAGGCCCCGCCTGCAATGCACGGGATCAATTCTTCGGTTTGGATTTCGGGCCGTCCTGACTGAACTGGATACCCACGCCGCCGCCGAAGTTCGCGTAATTCCTCGAGCCGTGATCGTCCTGGTTGGAATATCGCCCGTCGCCTCCGACCTTTGCGAACACCCGGATATGCTCGCTCACCGGGAGCAATGCTTTGACTTCCGCGCTGGGAATCGCGTCCTGGCGCCGCGGCAGCCCTTGTGGGGTCCGATCGGTCCATTCGCCCGCGATCACAGCCCCGGTCACCTCGAGCGTCACCGGCCCCACATGCTCGGTGAGCGTTCCCTTGGCGGCAAGGTTGATGCGGTTATTGAGGCCGGGACCGGCGCGGTATCCTGCTTCGGCGTGGACGGCGACACCGCCGCCGTCCGGCAGTTCGTGCTTCGAGTCGATGGTCACCGCAGCCTGCCCATAGCGGTAGCCCGCGGGCAGGCCCTTTGCATCGTCCTGCCGCATGTGGAGAGCATTGCTCCCATACAGCGTTCCCGTGACGCCGACCTGCACGGGACCGATCTGCCGGCCGGCTTTCACGCTGCCCGAATATCCGATCGCCGACGCTCCAACGAGCGTTGCCTCCCTGGCCTTGAATCCGGCAACGACGGACACGGTGTCATGGCCGCTTCTGTGCGCGACGCTCATGTTGAGGCTTTGTGAAGCGACGATGCCCGGCTTGTGGTTCGCGGGCGTCAGGGCCTGCTCGGGATTTATGGGATGAGTGCCGGCTGCGAGATCAACACCGCCGTCGAGGTGGAAGAACTCGGATGCCGAAACGGTCGCCGCATTGCTGGCGGCGGGCGGAAGCGGGGCTTCGGCTGGAGCCGGGCGCGCATGAACCACGCCAGCGCCGGCACCAATGCCGGCCGTCGGCGATTGCGCCGCAGGGTTTCCGGCCGGCGCTGACTCGCCTGAACAATCACGGCCTGCTGTCGATGGCTGAACTGAGCCGAGGGGCATATCTGCTGCCTTCCTTTGAGGACAATGCCCGCTCCTACTAGTTCGGTTTTCGAGAGGCTGCTGTGCCGCAGCTTACAACCGAAGGTTCTTTGTCGACGAACCGCGCGGCCAGGCACCACGCGATCCCCGATGGATCTGCGCAGCGGTGCCAGCGTCGACGAACGCTAGTACTCCACCCCGAGCGCACCATAGATCCGCCGGTGCACCGCCGGCAGCGTCTCGGTGAGGTCCTCCGCGATCAGGCCGGGCCCCGCTTCGCTCGCCGCCTCGCCGTGCATCCAGACGCCGATGCTGGCGGCTTCGAACGCGGGCACGCCCTGCGCCAGGAGGCCCGCGATGATGCCGGAGAGCACGTCGCCGGCGCCGGCGGTGGCGAGCCAGGGCGGCGCGTTGGCGGCGATGGTGGCGCGGCCGTCGGGGGCGGCGATGGTGGTGTCGGGCCCCTTCAGCAGCACGACGGCGCCGGAGCGCTCGGCCGCGGCGCGCACGCGCTCCAGCTTGGAACGCCCCGGAAATTTGTTGCTGAGGTCGGAGAACAGGCGCGGAAACTCGCCTTCATGCGGTGTCAGCACCACCGCCTTGTCCTGCGACGACTTGATCGACTCGAACAGCCGCTCGGGCTTTGCGGCAAAGCTCGTCAACGCATCGGCGTCGAGCACCAGATGCCGCTGCGCGGTGAGCGCGGTGTGGACGAGATCGCAGGTGCGCTCGCCGACGCCCGCACCGGGGCCGATGATGCAGGTGTTGTAGCGCTTGTCGCCGAGCAGCTCGCCGAACTCGATGGCGGTGTCGACGGGGCGAACCATCACGGCCGTCAGCGCGGCCGCGTTGATCGCGAGCGCCTCGCGCGGGCTCGCCAGCGTGACGAGGCCCGCCCCTGCCCGCAGCGCGCCGCGCGCGGCGAGCCGCGCAGCGCCGGTCGCCGCCGCATCGCCGGAGACCGCCAGCACATGCCCGCGCGCGTATTTGTGGCCGTCCATGCCCGGCACCGGAAAGGCGCGGCCCCAGGCATCCGGATCGTTCTCGAAAGTCCGCGGCGCGATCTCGTCCAGCACCTGCGGCTCGATGCCGATGTCGGCGACGCGGACGTGGCCGCAATGCTTCCGGCCCGGCAGCAAGAGATGCGCCGGCTTCTTGCGGAAGAAGGTGACGGTCTCGGTGGCGTTCACCGCCGCGCCCATCACCGCCCCGCTGGTGCCGTTGATGCCGCTCGGCAGGTCGACGGCGAGCACCGCGGCGCCGTTGGCGTTGATCGCCTCGATCATCGCGCGCGCCTCGCCGTCGACGGGACGGCTGAGGCCTGCGCCGAACAGCGCGTCGATGATCAGCGCCGGCCGTCCGATCGCCTGCGGATTGAACGGGAGCACCGGGTGCTTCCAGCCGCGCGCGGCGGAGGCCGCGTCGCCCTGGAGCTGGTCGCGCTCGCACATCAGGATCACCGAGACCTCGCGTCCCTGGGCCGCGAGCTCGGCGGCTGCGACAAAACCGTCACCGCCATTGTTGCCGGGGCCGGCCACGATCAGGATCGGCCCCTCCTCCACCAGCGCGTGGGCGGCCTCGGCGACCGCCTGGCCCGCGCTCAACATCAGCTTGAAGCCGGGCGTGCCAGCCGCAATCGTGAGCTGGTCCGCCCGCTGCATTTCGGCGTTGGTCAGAACTTCCATGCCACTTCCCTAGTACAATCGCCTTCTCAACAGGCATCTTCCGGGCCGCCCCGCCTTGGGGAACAACGATCTGCACACAAATTGAACCGTTTGCCTATTTCGTAGTCTTCGGTATTTTGTGCAGATCGGCGCCACCCTTCAGAGATGCGCGTTAAAAGGCTGATAACGCTCCAATAATCAGGGCCTTTGCAACTTGGCATAGACCCTGCTTTCGAGGAAGCCGCTTCGGTTCGTCGTGCTCACTGGCATTTATCAGGGTGTCGCCGGCCGTTGTTGCCGGCCAGGTCAGGACTTCCGGCATAGCGAAGACAAGATCGTGCGTTAGAGAAGCGCATCCTGACGAAGACGTTGCTATTTGTTCGATAAGGCCGGGAGGCGCGCAGTGAAGAAAATCGAAGCCATCATCAAGCCATTCAAGCTCGACGAGGTGAAGGAAGCGCTTCAGGAGGTCGGCCTTCAGGGCATCACCGTCACCGAAGCCAAGGGCTTTGGCCGGCAGAAGGGGCACGCCGAGCTCTACCGCGGCGCCGAATACATCGTCGACTTCCTGCCCAAGGTGAAGATCGAGATCGTGATCGGCGACGATCTGGTCGAGCGCGCCATCGACGCCATCCGCCGCGCCGCGCAGACCGGACGCATCGGCGACGGTAAGATCTTCGTCTCCAACATCGAAGAGGCGATCCGCATCCGAACCGGCGAATCCGGGCTGGACGCTATCTGAGCCGGGTGCTATCCCGAATTTTGCGACACTCCGACTGGAAATAAGGCTGCTTCGGCGGCCTGAATTCGTTTGTGCGGTCGCGCAAAAACTCGCCCGAGCGAGAACGATTTTGCTCATCTGGAAACCGACCCGCAGAGCCAAAAGGGGTATGCATGAAGACCGCCAAAGACGTCCTGAAATCGATCAAGGACAACGACGTCAAGTACGTCGACCTGCGCTTCACCGATCCGCGCGGCAAGTGGCAGCATGTGACGTTCGACGTCAGCATGATCGACGATGACATCTTCGCCGAAGGAACGATGTTCGACGGCTCCTCGATCGCCGGCTGGAAGGCGATCAACGAGTCCGACATGTGCCTGATGCCCGATCCGGTCACCGCGACGATCGACCCGTTCTTCGCCGAGACCACCATGGTCATCACCTGCGACGTGCTCGAGCCGACCACCGGCGAGCCCTACAACCGCGACCCCCGCGGCATCGCCAAGAAGGCCGAGGCCATGGTGAAGTCGATGGGCGTGGGCGACAGCGTGTTCGTCGGCCCCGAAGCCGAGTTCTTCGTGTTCGACGACGTGCGCTATTCGGCCGAGCCCTACAAGACCGGCTTCCGCCTCGACTCCTCGGAGCTGCCGACCAACTCCGACACCGAATATGAAGGCGGCAATCTCGGCCACCGCATCCGCACCAAGGGCGGCTACTTCCCGGTGCCGCCGCAGGACTCGGTGCAGGACATGCGCTCCGAAATGCTCGGCGCCATGGCCAAGATGGGCGTCAAGGTCGAGAAGCATCACCACGAGGTCGCTTCCGCCCAGCACGAGCTCGGCATGAAGTTCGACACGCTGACGCTGATGGCCGACCACATGCAGATCTACAAGTACTGCATCCACCAGGTCGCGCACATCTACGGCAAGACCGCTACCTTCATGCCGAAGCCGATCTACGGCGACAACGGCTCGGGCATGCACGTGCACCAGTCGATCTGGAAGGACGGCAAGCCGGTGTTCGCCGGCAACAAATACGCCGACCTCTCGGAGACCTGCCTGCACTACATCGGCGGCATCATCAAGCACGCCAAGGCGATCAACGCCTTCACCAACCCGTCGACCAACTCCTACAAGCGTCTGGTCCCGGGCTACGAGGCCCCCGTGCTGCTCGCCTACTCCGCGCGCAACCGCTCGGCCTCGTGCCGCATCCCCTACACCGCTTCGCCGAAGGCCAAGCGCGTCGAGGTGCGCTTCCCCGATCCGATGGCCAACCCCTATCTCGGCTTCGCCGCGATGCTGATGGCCGGCCTCGACGGCATCAAGAACAAGATCGATCCGGGTCCGGCGATGGACAAGGACCTCTACGACCTGCCGAAGGAAGAGCTGAAGCAGATCCCGACCGTCTGCGGTTCGCTCCGCGAGGCGCTGGAAAACCTCGACAAGGACCGCGGCTTCCTCAAGGCCGGCGGCGTGTTCGACGACGACTTCATCGACGCTTACATCGAGCTGAAGATGACCGAGGTCGCCCGCTTCGAGATGACCCCGCACCCGGTCGAGTTCGAGATGTACTATTCGGGCTAAGCGGCCCGAACTGTCGCGACAAAGTAAAAGGCGCTTCCGATGGAAGCGCCTTTTCGTTTTGTGGTCGCGGTGAGCTACGGCTTCGGCCGCGCGACCCGCAGCCCGTCCGCGCCGATCGCGCCGAACGTGCCGGCGATGATCTCGGCTGTCGGCTGCATGCCGCCGAGCGACCAGTGCGCGGGCTCCTGCTCCTCGATCCTGACCCAGACGTTGCGGCGGAACTCCGCATTGCCCTGTCCTTCGACCTCGACCATGAGATCGGTGACGCGCTCGAGTAGCGCCTTCTTCTGCGTGGCATCCAGGATGCCGCGGACGGTGGAAATGGTGACGTAAGGCATGTCTTTCTCCAATCATGTCGTGTGACGACGGTGGGAGATTGCGCCCGGCGAGCCGCAGGCAGCAGTGGCGGATAAGACAGAGATCGGGCAATCTCCGCCACGCGGCCGCGAGCCCGATCGGATAGGATCGCGCACGTCCGCCTGGAGGTCCCATGAAGCTTGCAATTCTGGCCGTGGAAGGCTGCATGCACTCGGCGATATCAGGCGTCGCCGACATCCTGTCGCTCGCCAACCACGTCATGCAGCAGAGCGGCGCAAAGCCCCGCTTCAGCTGGCAGACGCTCTCGCTCGACGGCAAGCCGGTGCGCGCCGGCGGCGGCCAGATCGTTGCGGTCGATGGCGCGGTCGGGCCACGCGCACGCTTCGACGCCATCCTCGTCCCGGGCAACCTCGTCGATCACGTCACCGCGGAGCGCCTGCAACCGCAATATGCCCGCGCCGGCGCCTGGCTCCGGCAACAGCACGCGAACGGCCGGTTGATCGGGGCGTTCTGCAGCGGCGTGTTCCTGCTCGCAGGGGCCGGCCTGCTCGACCACCGCCGCGCCACCATCACCTGGTGGCTGCAAAGCGAGCTGCGGCAGCGTCATCCCACCATCGACCTCGCCGCTGACGCCGTCATCACGGTTGCCGACCGCATTGTCTGCGCCGCCGGCCCGATGTCGTGGGTCGATCTGCTGCTCAGGCTGATCGAGCTGGTCGAGGGCAAGGCGATCGCAAAACTCTGTGCGGACTACGTCGTCATCGACACCGCGCAGCGCACCCAGTCGATCTTCATGCCGGTCGGCTATCTGCTCTCGCAGGACCCGCTGCTGACCAGGGCCGACCTGCTGGTTCGCCGCACCGGCAAGGCTCCGATGACGGTCAGGCGCCTTGCCGGCGCGCTCGGGCTCAGCGAGCGCACGCTGAACCGGAAGTTTCAGGAGCTCACGCGCGAGCCGCCGCAGGCCTTCATCATGCGCCGCCGCGTCGAGCACGCGCGCACGCTGCTGGAGACGACGACACAGCCGATCAAGGCCATCGCACGCACGAGCGGCTATGAGGACGAGAGCAGCTTCCGCAAGGCGTTCCGCAAGCTCACCTTGATGTCGCCGCAAGCCTACCGGGCGCGGCGAATGGAGCGCACGGCGTGAGATAATCCTCGCCGGCCATAGCCGTCAGCTTTCGTTCTGCATCTGACTCCACTTCGTTCTCAAAGAACAAATCAGATCCGCAAAAACCGCATCGAACCAATTCCTACCGATTGGTTTACGTAGGGCGGATTAGCCGAAGGCGTAATCCGCCGACCACTCGCGCACATCGTCACTTGTCCGGAAAATTCACGCCGATCTCGGTCACCACGGGCGCAAACTTCACCAGCGCCGCGTTGTCGGACGCCACCTTAACGCCGTCACCGGACAGCGACCTCGGCGCACCGGTCTTGCCGCCGAAACGGATCGTGACCCGACAGCCGCCTTGCAGCGGCCGGCCGAGCGTGCCGCCCTTCCAGTCGGTGACGAAGCCGCCATAGTCCCACTCGAAGCCGCTGACGAGGAACGGCTTGCCGTTGGCTTTCTGCACGTCGGCCAGACTGGATCCGATCGTGACGCCCGCGACATTCCAGAGGCTGGTTTTCCCTGCGTCGCGCAAGGTCAAGCCGGAGGCGCGCCCGGCCTTGTCGTCGGTGAAGGCGACCTCGACGCGGCGGTCCCTCGCCTTCGGGAACAGCACGAGGCCCTTGTAGCGTTCACCCTCGGCGCCGGGCAGCTCCTGCACCACGGCGACCTTGCCGTAGCGCTGCTTCAGGCTCCGCTCGGTATCGTCAGGCGCAACCGGCGCAGCGCAGGTGATCGGCCCCTCTTGCGGTGGCGCGCTTTGCGCCAAGGCCGGGGACGCAAGCAGGAGAATGACCGTGACGGTGACGCTGCGGATCATTGCGAGCACATCCCATTTCAAGAAAGGGCCGGACGGGAGACCGTGTGGGGCCGTCCGGCACCAACGCGAAGGCACCGGTGGGATCGCGAAGGTCGAGCAGCGTCGAACGCCGTGGAGGGTCAATCGCCCCCCAGAAGTCTTTCCTCAATTCTTCGGCTGGCCGAAATCGAGCACCGGCGGCGGCAGCTCGATGTCCGGAATTTCGATCTTGATCTTGTCCAGATCCACCTTCCTGGGAGCGTCCAGCAGCCCGGTGACCGTGATCGGGAATGCGATGACGACCGCAACCATGATCGCCTGCAGGCCGATCCAGGGCATCGCGCCCCAATAGATGTCCGAGCTCTTGACCTCCTTCGGCGCCACGCCGCGCAGGTAGAACAGCGCGAAACCGAACGGAGGATGCAGGAAGGAGGTCTGCATGTTGACGCAGAGCATGACGCCGAACCAGATCAGCGCGGCGTCGGCCCCGACGACGGGAGCGAGCAACTTCTGCGCGATCGGCGCAATCATCGGGATGATGATGAAGGCGATCTCGAAGAAGTCGAGGAAGAACGCGATGAAGAAGATGAACAGGTTCATGAAGATCAGGAAGCCCCAGACGCCTCCCGGCAGCGATGTCAGCATGTGCTCCAGCCAGACACCGCCATTGCAGCCCAGGAAGACGATCGAGAAGCAGGTCGATCCGATCAGGATGAACGTCACCATGCAGGTGATGCGCATGGTGGTCTGGTAGCCTTGCTTGACCAGGTCGCGCAGGTCCGGAATCCTGACCGCCTCAAGGCAGACCCAGGCGACCGCGAGATAGGCGATCGCGAAGGCGATCTTGAACGCCAGGTTCGGCGTGAAGTAGATGCCGATGATGGTGCCGACGCCCGCCGCCGCCACGCCGATGAGCAGGATCTTGTGCCCGGCCGAGCTGAAATCCTTGTGGTGGATGACGGCGAGGACGATCGCACCGACAGCGCCCATCGCGCCGGCTTCGGTCGGGGTGGCAAGGCCCAGCATCATCGTGCCGAGCACCACGAAGATCAGGACGGCGGACGGGATGATGCCCAGAAGGCATTTGCGCCAGAGCGCCCAGCCCGTGAGCGTCCTCGCGTCCTTGGGCACCGCCGGAACGTGGCCCGGCTTGATCACGCTCAGAACAAACGTGTAGCCGGCGAACAGCGCGATCTGGAGGATCGATGGTCCCCAGGCGCCGAGATACATGTCGCCAACCGACTTCCCGAGCTGGTCCGCGAGCACGATCAGCACCAGCGAGGGAGGCACCAGCTGGGTAATGGTGCCGGACGCCGCGAGCACGCCGGTGATGTAGCGCATGTTGTAGCCGTAGCGGATCATCACCGGCATCGAGATCAGCGCCATCGCGATCACCTGCGCCGCCACCGTGCCCGTGATGGCGCCGAGGATGAAGCCGACGATGATCACGGAATAGCCGAGACCGCCGCGAATGGGACCGAACAACTGCCCCATCGAGTCCAGCATATCCTCCGCGAGGCCGCACCGTTCGAGGATCGAGCCCATGAACGTGAAGAATGGAATCGCCAGCAGCAGCTCGTTGGCCAGCACGCTACCGTAGATGCGCTCGGGGATCGCCTGCAGGAAGCTGAACCCGAAGAAACCTTCGTGGATCGCGAGAAAGCCGAACGAAAGGCCGAGGGCGGCGAGCGTGAAGGCGACCGGGTATCCGATCAGCATGGCCAGGACCAGCCCGCCGAACATCAGCGGGGGCATCATCTCAATCGTGATCATTGGGTCGGCCGCTCGTATTTCGCGTCAATGGTGACTTCGCCGCGCAGCGCCGCCGCTCGTTTGATGGCTTCGGAAACGCCTTGCAACGCCACCATGAAGAAGCCCGCAGGCAGCACGAACTTGATCGGCCACCGGAGCAGACCGCCGGCGTTGTTGGACATCTCGCCGATGATGAACGAGTTGTAGAACATCGCCCATGAGAGGTAGCTGAGGAGGAGGCACGCCGGGACGAGGAAGACCAGTGTCCCGATCAAGTCGAGCCACAACTGGCCGCGTTCGGACAGCATCAGGTAGAGGATTTCGACGCGCACATGCTCGTTGCGCTTGAAGGTGTAGGACGAGCCGAACATCACCACGACGGCGAACATGTACCACTGCGTCTCGAGCCAGCTATTGGAGCTGTAGCTGAAGGCGTACCGGATCATCGCATTCACGGCGCTGACGACGCAGGCCGCGAGAACCAGAACGTTGCAGACATTGCCGACTTTTTCGTTCAGCCAGTCGATAGCCGTACTCACCGCCAACAATGGGCGCATCGATGCCTTTTCCCCGCTCGCTGAGTGCTAACCCCGGACGAGCAGGAGCAGGCGCTGTGTCAGCAGCCTTCCATTCCTGCGCGGGAGCTAGTTCACCCTCCTGATGCTTCCGTCCGTTCTTGTTGTCGGTTTTTGGCGAGACATGTTCAGGTCTCCCCCGCCGCGAGAAGCAAGGCACATTTACTGGCAGCCCATTCCGGGTCAACAGGAAAATGGACAGCTTGCCGCAGCAACAACTAAAATATGGTCGCAGTGCTTAATTGGGGTCACCCGCTGGGACGGGCGGCAACGCGGCCCTCGGACGGACCGGCTTCAAGGGGGCTATCTCCGCTCCAGAGGGGGCTTCATGATCGGCATATTGTTGATCATGGCAATCGCCCACCTCTGGTTGTTCATGCCTCGCAACGGACAACCTCATCGATCGATGGGGCTGCCGTTCTTCGAGACCGCAATTCCACTGGTCATCGTCATGGCACTCTCTGCCGGCCTGACGATGGTGGTCGAGCAAATGACATCGCGTGCGTCGCCCGCGGCGCTCAGCCCGCGACGTCGTATTGCTTGCTGAGATGATCGCCGATCTGGACGAGCATGGCGACGCATTCGGGGTACCCCGGCCGATCAGAGGTGGCCCGATCGGCGCTGGCGCGAAACTCCCAGGAATTCCCGTCACGAAGGACGGAAATGATCATTCCGTCGGGACAGTCGGCATGGACCTTCAATTCGGCCTTCGCCATGGCGATCAGTTCGCTTTCGGTCTTCGCAGGTCTGCTCATGAATGTCATCCTCCGTTCGGGGTAGAACTTTAGTTGTATCTGCCAAACCCATCCAGCAAGTCTTTCCGAAAATGCGGCTCACCGCATTGGGATAACGCAAACGGCCCCGATCCGGTCAGGGCCGCCAAGGCGATGATTAAGCCGTTCGCGAGGCGTCGGGCAAAACACTCGGTCAAGCCCTCGCTCCAAAAATATTCCACTTTCCCGAATTTCGGATTTGTGGCATATACCCGGACATCCCGGCCCTTTCCAAAGGGGCGCTTCGCGATCGTCACGAGATGCGGGCCGGGGTGCGGTGGACGCGGCAGCGCCGGCGCGATCAGCTCATGACAGGGCGGGCAACCGTGAGCCATCGGGCGACGCGATACGACCCGGCGCGGTCACAGCGGTCTCGTTGAGACCTGAGGGCGAGCACACGCAAGCCTTCGGGGATTTCGGCGGGGCCGTCCGCGGACGGAGAAGTCGTGTGGTCCTGACGCCCGGGGTCTGGCGTCAAACCTCGCGGGGATGTGGCCGCCAACCGGCGGCACATCGATCAGCCGTGAGGCGACGGGGGCAATAGTGCAACGCTCCCCGAGGAGAGCACGAAGGACACCGTTAAAACCATCCGCGCAGGGAAGGCCGGGCGACCGGCATCACCTGTGGTCCACCCCGTGTGCATGTTCTTGTACACGGACTCGGGTGCCGCCGGCGCCCGGCCTTCCCTGCGCCCTTTGGCAATTGATGGGCGCAAGCAACGAAGCAAAGCTCGGGCGAAAAAAGCCGCGAGAATGCGAACCCATGTCTGTCACCACACACTCACTGTCATCGCCCGCCTTGTGCGCACTTGCGCACTGGGGCGGGCGATCCAG
>NZ_NWTI01000017.1 GCF_002531575.1 Bradyrhizobium sp. Y36
ACGTGTCAGCTATGTCTCCGAACACCCGTCAGTGATCTGTCCGGGCTAAACACTTCGCGGGTGATGACACCGACCATGTGGCTCTACTTACCCGCCACGAACTCCCGCCACCCCTTCGCCCGCAGGCTGCACGCCGGGCATTCGCCGCAGCCATAGCCCCAATCGTGCTGCGCGCCGCGCATCCCGAGATAGCAGGTGTGGGAGTGCTCGCGGATCAGGTTGACCAGGCCGTCGCCGCCGAGATCCTGCGCCAGCCTCCACGTCGCGGCCTTGTCGATCCACATCAGCGGTGTGTGCAGCTCGAAGGGCCTTGCCATGCCGAGCGAGAGCGCCGTCTGCATCGCGCGGATCGTCTCGTCGCGGCAGTCGGGATAGCCGGAATAGTCGGTCTCGCACATGCCCCCGACGATGTGGCAGATGCCGCGACGATAGGCCAGCGCCGCCGCAAACGTCAGAAACACCAGGTTGCGGCCCGGCACGAAGGTGTTCGGCAGCCCGTCAGCGCCCATCGCGATCGCGACGTCGCGCGTCAGCGCGGTTTCGGATACCGCCGCCAGCGTCGGGATCGACAGCGTGTGGCTCTCACCGAGCTTGGCGGCCCAATCCGCGCGCAGCGCCTTGACGCCGGCGAACAGCCGGTCACGGCACTCAAGCTCGATGGCATGGCGCTGGCCGTACTCGAACCCCAGCGTCTCCACGCGCGCAAAGCGGCTCAGCGCCCAGGCCAGGCACGTCGTGGAATCCTGGCCGCCGGAAAACAGCACCAGCGCGGTCTGTGATGAAAATGCGTCGCTCATGCCCGCGCTTTAGCACCGGGGAACGCATCAGCCAATCGGTGGAAATCGACCCGTTCCGCCGTGCTGCGCTGGGAACGGCGGCCGGCTTTTGGCATAAAGTTCGGGACCCTGGAGACGCCCCGCAATGACCCCTTCCCGCGACATTTCCCGCCTGATCGAGATCATGGCGGCGCTGCGCACGCCGGTGACCGGCTGCCCCTGGGACCTCGAGCAGGATTTTGCGACGATCGCGCCCTACACGATCGAGGAAGCCTATGAGGTGGTTGACGCCATCGACCGCGGCGATCTCGACGATCTCCGCGAGGAGCTCGGCGATCTCCTGCTGCAGGTCGTGTTCCACGCCCAGATGGCGTCCGAGCAGAACGCGTTCGCGTTCGGGGACGTGGTCGAGGCCATCACGCGAAAAATGATCCGGCGTCATCCCCACGTCTTCGCCGACAAGGACGGCAATCTCGCCTCCTCCCACGTCAAGGAAGTCTGGGACCGCATCAAGGCCGAGGAGAAGGCCGAGCGCGCCGCGCGCCGTCCGCCGGAGGCGACGCCGGCGCACAAATCGCTGCTGTCGGGCGTGAAGGCCGGCCAGCCAGCGCTGACGCGCGCGATGGAGCTGCAGCGCAAGGCCTCCACCGTCGGCTTCGACTGGAACGACCCTCGTGCGGTGCTGCAAAAGATCCGCGAGGAAGCCGACGAGATCGAGGCTGCGCTCGAGCGCAACAACAAGCAGGACATTGCGGAAGAGACCGGCGACCTCATGTTCGCGTTGGTGAACCTCGCCCGTCACGTCGATGCCGATCCGGAAGCCGCGCTGCGTGCGACGAATGCGAAGTTCGAGCGGCGCTTCGCCTACATCGAACGGACGCTGACGGCGCAGGGACGGACGCTGGAGCAGGCCTCGCTTGCGGAGATGGATGCGCTGTGGAATGCGGCAAAGGCGGAGGAGAAACTGGTGGCCCCGTCGTGAGGAACGGTCCCATGAGTTTGCCCGAGCCTGAAGTTTGTCGCCAGATCGAAACCGAGCGCCCCTTTGGCAAGACACGATGCGGCGTGATCCCAGGGCCGGTCACGCCACCGGAAATCGCACGGGCTTTCGGACTTTCAGACGATGTTGAAATCTATACTATCGTCACGAGCGATGAAGCGGCGGCTCTCGCAACTCACGTGTTGACCACATCGCTTACTTACGGCGGAAAGGAGATGAGCCCCTCTCGTGCAGCCGAACTCTGGCAACGGTTCGCGGCGTTATTCGACGAACCCGTTCAATTTCTGACAAACTGCCGATCATCAGACTTTCGGCAATTTAGTCCTGCGACTGACGCCACCATTGATCTCGGTGTCCTCGTAGTTGGCAAAGCAAACGGGGGGTGCTTGTGGGTGGAGGACTATGACTGACTGCCGGACGGGCTACGTCGGATGCGGCACCGCGTCGAACCTGGACACCACGATATCCCGCTTGGTCTCGTCTACCCGCACGGTCATGTCGAAGCGTCCGTCGTGCAGCTCTTTCGCCAGCACCTCGGAATTGCGGTGCAGCCAGGAGATGCCGGCGCCGTCGGCGGCGTCGATCGAGAGATCGAGTGTATGGCGCTTTGCCGCCAACCGCTCCTCGATCGCGGCAAGCAGCGCATCGACGCCCTCGCCTGACACGGCCGAGACCAGCATCGCCGGATGATCCGCCGGCCTGCGCGCGGCGATGTTCAAGAGCTCCTCGCGCTGCTCTGCGTCGTAACGGTCGATCTTGTTCCAGACCTCGATGATGCGGCCTGAATCATCGGGGTTGATGCCGAGCTGGCGCAGCACGGCGTCGACGTCGCTCTGCTGCGCCTCGGCGTCCTCATGCGAGATGTCGCGCACATGCAGGATGACGTCGGCTTCCAGCACCTCCTCCAGCGTGGCGCGGAACGCCGCGACCAGCTGGGTCGGCAGATTGGAGATGAAGCCGACCGTGTCCGACAGCATCGCCTTGCCGCCATGCGGCAGGCTGAGGGCGCGCAAGGTCGGATCGAGTGTCGCGAAAAGCATATCGGCGGCCTGCACATCGGCGCGCGTCAGGCGGTTGAACAGCGTCGACTTGCCGGCATTGGTGTAACCGACCAGAGCCACGACGCGATACGGCACGCGCTGGCGGCCGGCGCGATGCAGCCGCCGCGTCGCCTGCACCTTCTTCAGCTCGCTCTCGAGCTTGGTGATGCGCTCCTGGATCAGGCGGCGGTCGGCCTCGATCTGGGTCTCACCGGGACCGCCCATGAATCCGAAACCGCCGCGCTGGCGCTCCAGATGGGTCCACGAGCGCACCAGGCGCGAGCGCTGGTAGTTGAGATGCGCGAGCTCGACCTGGAGCGCGCCTTCCTTGGTCTTGGCGCGTCGGCCGAAGATTTCCAGGATGAGGCCGGTGCGATCGAGCACCTTGGCGTCCAGTTCCTTCTCGAGATTGCGCTGCTGGATCGGCGCCAGCGCGCAATCCATCACCACGAGCTCGACGTCGAGGCTCTTGGCGAGCGCGGCGATCTCCTCGACCTTGCCCTTGCCGATGTAGGTCGCGGGCCTGATCTGGCTGATCGGCGCGATGATGGCGTCGGCGATGACGAGATCGATCGCGCGGGCGAGGCCCGCGGCTTCGTCGAGCCGGGCCTCGGCGTCACGCTGAACATGACTCTCCGATTGCGCGTCGGCACTGCCGGCGCGCACCCGCAAATAGGGGCCGACGACAAGCACCCGCCCCGTCTGCTTAGCCCCTGCCGACCGCGGACGGTCGGCATCCCCGTCGAAATTCCGGGGTTCCAATCAGATCACTCTCAAGCCGGCTGATCCTCGCCGCCTTCGAACAGCTGGATCGGCGCACCGGGCATGATGGTCGAGATCGCATGCTTGTAGACCAGCTGCGAATGACCGTCGCGCCGAAGCAGCAAACAGAAATTGTCGAACCAGGTCACGATGCCCTGGAGCTTCACTCCGTTGACCAGAAAGATCGTCAGTGGCGTCTTGGTTTTGCGAACGTGATTGAGGAAGGTGTCCTGTAGGTTTTGTGCGCGGTCTGCCGCCATTGTTTTTTTCTCGCTTTGAGTTTCTTTTTCTTGCGCCGGTTGCGGCCCTCTTGTGAGGTTCGGGGCCTCTCCCGGTTGCCGTTCCTTCATGAGATCCCCCTCGGAAGGAACAGCTGTGCGATTAGAGGACAGGTGAACCTTTTAGGCAAGCTGCTTCACGTGCCAGGCCCTGCCGTATTGCCCCGAAAAACTACGGAAATCGATGCTTTTCCCCGCTCATCCTTAAGGTGCTGGCGCCATGTCGCGGTGCTAGAGTCTTGTTTTGACGTCTCTTTCCTTGCACGACGTGGGGCCCGCTTGGCTCGAAAGCGCCCTAGCCGACACCGAGCGCCTTCAGCTTTCGATGCAGCGCCGACCGTTCCATGCCAACGAACTCGGCCGTGCGAGAAATATTTCCTGAAAAACGGCTGATCTGTGCAATCAAATAGTCGCGCTCGAACACTTCGCGCGCCTCACGCAGCGGCAGGCCCATGATGTGCTCGCCATTGTTGCTTGTCGGCATCGCCGGCACCATCGAGCCGACGTCCTGCGGCAACATGTCGGCGGTGATGATCACCTCCGGGCCGCCGGCGGCCAGAATCATGACTCTTTCAACGTTGTTGCGGAGCTGGCGCACGTTGCCCGGCCAGACATGCGATTGCAGCACCGCCATCGCGTCCTGCCCGATCTGCCGCTTGGGCAGGCCGCTGCCGGCCGAGATCTGCTCCATGAAATAGTCGATCAATTCCGGGATGTCCTCGCGCCGTTCCGACAGCGCGGGCACGCGGATCGGCACCACCGAGAGCCGATGATAGAGGTCCTCACGGAAACGGCCCGCCGCGATCTCCTCTTCGAGATTGCGCGCGGTGGAGGAGATGATGCGCACGTCAACCTGCACCTTGGCGGTGCCGCCGACGCGCTGGAACGACTGCTCCACCAGCACGCGCAGGATCTTGTTCTGGGTCTCGCGCGGCATGTCCGCGATCTCGTCGATGAACAGCGTGCCGCCATGGGCTTCCTCGAGCGCGCCGGGCTTGCGCGGCTGCTCGCCGTTGGACTGCTCGACGCCGAACAGCTCGTGCTCCATGCGCTCGGGCGTGATCGCAGCGGCATTGATGACGACGAAGGGACCGTCGGCGCGGCCCGAGGCGGTGTGCAGCGTGCGCGCGGTCAATTCCTTGCCGGCGCCGGCGGGGCCGACGATCAGGATGCGGCTGTTGGCCTTGGCCGCGCGCTCGATGGTTTGGCGCAGCTGGTTCATGCTGGGCGAGCGGCCGACGAGCGAGCTTGCGCTCGGCGCGAGCTGCTTCAGCTCCTTGACCTCGCGCTTCAGCCGCGAGTTCTCCAATGCCCTGGTCGCGACCAGGATCAGGCGATCGGCCTTGAACGGTTTCTCGATGAAGTCATAGGCGCCGCGCTTGATCGCGGCGACCGCGGTCTCGATGTTGCCGTGGCCGGAGATCATCACCACCGGCAGGTCGGCGTTGTCCTTCTTGACCTGCTCCAGGAGCTGCAAGCCGTCGAGCTTGGAGCCCTGCAGCCAGATGTCGAGGAACACCAGATGCGGCCGCCGGTTGGCGATTTCAGCCAGTGCGGAGTCGCTATCGCGCGCGGTGCGCGTGACAAAACCCTCGTCCTCGAGAATGCCTGCGACGAGATCGCGAATATCGGCCTCGTCGTCGACAATCAGAATTTCACTAGCCATGGGTTGCGCCTGTCTTGTCAGATGCCCGTTGAGGCTTCGATTTTCGTTGAATCATTAGTCATTTCAGCCGGCTCTTTGGTTTCGGCCGCCGGCTCTTTTGTTTCCGGCGCCGCGTCCTTTGCCGGCTCTGCCACCGCTTCCCTGGTGACGTCCTTGGCTACCGGTGCCGACTCGGCGGCCCCTTCGGACTTGGCGGGTTGCCCGGTGACCGCAAAGCGCATTCGCATCCAGGCCCCGCGCTGGCCCTCGCGGAAGTCGGACGCATCCTTCAGCTCGATCCGCCCGCCATGGTCTTCCAGCACGCGACCGACGATTGCAAGGCCAAGGCCGGTGCCCTTGGCCCGGGTCGTCACATAGGGCTCGAGCAGCCGCGAGCGCGCGACCTTGGGCAGGCCGATGCCGTTGTCGATCACGTCGATCAGCACGTCCTCGCCCTCGCGCGACACGACGACGTCGATGCGGCCTTTGCCGAGTTCCTCCGGCGGCACCTGCTCGATTGCCTCGGTGGCGTTCTTGACGATGTTGGTGACAGCCTGGGAGATCAGCCGCCGGTCGAACTGGGCTCGCAGCGGATCCTGCCTGAACTCGGCCTCGATATCGATCTCGGGATGGGCGACCTTCATCAGGAACACCGCCTGCCGCACGGTGTCGGCGACGTCCTCGCCCTCCATTACGGGCTTGGGCATCCGGGCAAAGCGCGAGAACTCGTCGACCATGCGCCTGATGTCGTCGACCTGGCGCACGATGGTGTCGGTGCACTGCTCGAAGATCTGCTTGTCCTTGGCCTCGGTGATGTCCTTGCCGAACTTGCGGCGGATGCGCTCCGCGGACAGCTGGATCGGCGTCAGGGGGTTCTTGATCTCGTGGGCGATGCGGCGCGCAACGTCGCCCCAGGCCGAGGTGCGCTGCGCCGACACCAGCTCGGTGATGTCGTCGAGCGTGATGATGTAGCTGTCATGCGGCTGGTTCTTCTCGGCGCTGACGCGGACCGAGAGGTTGCGCTCGGTGCCGTCGCGGGTGATCGTGATCTGGCCCTGCACCAGACGCTGGGTCCCTTCCCGCGCCGCCTTCATCATCTCGTCGAGCTCCGGCAGCACGTCCGAGAGCGGATGGCCGAGCGTCTCGGATTCGGCGTGCCCGATCAGCTTCTCGGCGGAACGGTTCAAGATGCCGACGCTGCCGGAGGCATCGACGCCGATGATGCCGGCGCTCGCCGAGGACAGCACGGCCTCGATGAAGCGGCGGCGGCTGTCGATGAGGTCGCTGGCGTTGACGAGCTCGTCGCGCTGGCTGCGCAATTCCTGCGTCATCTTGTTGAAGGTCTCACCGAGCTGGGCGAGATCGCCTTCCGACTGGTGCACGGGCACCTGGACGTGGAGGTCGCCGGTCGAAACGGTGTGGGCCGCATTCATCAGCCGCCGGATCGGCGAGACCAGCGAATTGGCGAAGTTGAGGCCGAGCAGCACCGAGGCCATCAGGATGGTCAGCGCGATCACTGCGAACATCAGCGCGAAGGCGACCTGGATGCCGAGCCGGCGCGACTCGATCTGGGCGTATTCGGCGACGCTGACCTCGGTCTGCTTGAGCTGGGCAACGACATTCGGATCGAGCGGGCGAGCGACGTAGAGGAAGGTGTCGTTGAAGGCGCGCAGTCGGATCACCGCGGCGACGAAGCTCGCGTCCGGCAGCACCGCGATCTCGGGCTCGCTCTCGTTGACGTTGCTGAGGAAGTCGGGCGCCGGCGGCGAATAAGCGAGCCGCATGCCGGTATCGGCGGATTCCAGGATGTTGGTGTTCTTGTCGATGATCATCGCGCCCGGCAGGTTGCGCGAGCCGGCGCTGGCGGTCAGCATCTCACGGAAGGAGCGACGATCCTGGTCGTAGAGCGGCCGGGCGTGCGCGATGTCGTTGGCCATGCCGAGAATGTCGCCGCGGATCAGCTGCGCATGATCCTGCATATAGGCGCGCGCGATCGTCAGCGAATTCTGGATCACCTCCTTGGTCGGGCCGGAGAACAACCGGTCGAGGCCGCGCTCGATGGTGACGTTGGCGACGACCGCGACCAGCACCGCCGGCAGCACCGCCACGATCGAGAACAGGCTGACGATCTGGACATGGAGGCGCGCCGCCGCCCTGCCCCGCCGCCGCGCCAGGATCAGCTGCCAGAGCTCGCGGACGATGATCACGACCAGCAGCAGGATCGTGGTCGCGTTGATCAGGTAGAACGAGCGGACCACCTCGGGCGTCGGCTCGATCGTGGTGAGGCCGGTCAGGACCAGGAAAGTCAGGAGCGCCGACCCCAGCGCCAGTGCCACGGCAAAGGGCGCCAGCCAGCGCCGTGCCGACCAACGCCGGGGCTCTTCTGCTGGGGCCGTGTCAAAGTGTGCGGCCGAGGTCTCTGCGCTGGTCATTCCGGCAATGGTGTTGCTGAAAACGGGTCCGCGACGGGGGCGGATACTGATGTATTCGTACCACATTGTTGCCGAATTGCGACAATTCCGCGGCGTGACCCCCGCCGCGCAGCAATGCAATCCACAGCCGGCTCTGCTGGCAGACCTCGCCTGCGGGAACGGAATTCCGTCGCCGCGGCTTGACCGGCATGGACAGGTTCTTCCTCGCGATGATGGTCTCTGCCGTTCTGCTGCTGATCGTGGCCGCCGACCTCATGGTCAATGGGCCCGCGTTCCAGGAGCCGACAGCCGACGTCGCGCGCGCCCTGCCCGCAGGACGGCTCGTCAGGTAATCCGATCGCCGCGCCCAAATGTCCCATGCGTGTGTGCGCGCGGAACATTTCGGCCCCATCCGACTTCTGCTCACCGCGCCAGCCACGACGGCCAGCGTGATCCGGACAGGCTCAGCTCCGCTTTGGTAGGGGGAGCTGAGCCACCCCGGCGCAAACGCGTTGGCGTTTGTCGCCAGCGCAAATGCGTTCGTTGCGCGAGTTTAGCCCCCGCTGCGATAGACCTGGATGTCGAGATCCCGGATCTTCTTGCGCAGCGTGTTGCGGTTGAGGCCGAGCAAATCCGCGGCGCGGATCTGGTTGCCGCGGGTAGCGGCAAGCGCGGCCGTCAGCAGCGGCACCTCGATCTCCTTGAGGATGCGGTGATACAGGCCCGGCGGCGGCACGCCGTTCGGGAAACCCTGGAAGTGCGATGAGAGATAGGCCTCCACGGCACCGCCGAGATTGTCGACGCCCTGCTGGACCGCGGCGCCGGGGCTGACCGAAGGCGGCGCCAGCTCGCCGTCGATGACGGAGGCCGTGATCACGTCCTGCGGATAGAGTGCGGCAAGACGCCGGGCGAGGTTCTCCAGCTCGCGCACGTTGCCGGGCCACCGGTGCTGCTTCAGCCGCTCCAGCGCCAGTGCGTCGAGCTTCTTCGGCGGCAGACCGTCCTTCTCGGCCAGCGCGAAGAAGTGCCGGATGAGATCGGGCAGATCCTCGATACGCTCCCGCAACGGGGGCAGCCGCAGCGGCACGACGTTGAGGCGGAAGAACAGATCTTCGCGGAACAGGCCCTGCTGGATCAGGACGCGCAGGTCCTTGTTGGAGGCGGCGACGATGCGCACGTCGGTCTTGATCGGGGTGCGGCCGCCGACCGTGGTGTATTCGCCCTGCTGCAGGACGCGCAGCAGGCGCGTCTGCGCCTCCATCGGCATGTCGCCGATCTCGTCGAGGAACAGCGTGCCGCCTTCGGCCTGCTCGAACCGGCCGGAGGCGCGGGTGTTGGCCCCGGTGAAGGCGCCGCGCTCATGGCCGAACAGCTCGGATTCGATGAGGTCGCGCGGGATCGCCGCCATGTTGACCGCGACGAACGGGCCGTTGCGGCGCTTGCCGTAATCGTGCAGCGCGCGCGCCACCAGCTCCTTGCCGGTGCCGGACTCGCCCGTGATCATCACGGTGAGGTCGGTCTGCATCAGGCGCGCCAGCACGCGGTAGATTTCCTGCATCGCTGGCGAGCGGCCGACCAGCGGGATCGCCTCCATCTCGGCGTCCTCGTCCGGCGTCGAGACGCGCTCCTTCGGCTCGGCGAGCGCGCGGCCGACGATGGCGATCAGCTCCTTCAGGTCGAAGGGCTTTGGCAGATATTCATACGCGCCCCGCTCGGATGCGCGGATCGCCGTCATGAACGTGTTCTGTGCGCTCATGACGATCACGGGCAGATTCGGCCGCATCTTCTTGATCCGCGGCAACAGGTCGAACGCGTTCTCGTCGGGCATCACCACGTCGGTGATGACGAGATCGCCCTCGCCCTGGCTGACCCAGCGCCACAGCGTCGCGGCATTGCCGGTCAGCCGTACTTCGTAGCCGGCGCGGGACAGTGCCTGATTGAGTACGGTGCGGATGGCGGTGTCGTCATCGGCTACGAGAATGCTACCTGCGGGCATCGTTAATCCTCATTTCGCCCCCTGTGACGCAGGCGACGGCTTCCCGGCAGAGTCGGCGCGACTGCTTTGATCGGCATGTTTCGCCGATGTGGAATACATCGGCATCAGCACGCGGAAGGTGGTTTTGCGCGGCTGAGATTCGCATTCGATGATGCCCCCGTGATCGCCGACGATCTTGGCGACCAGCGCAAGACCTAGGCCCGAGCCGGTCTGCTTGGTGGTCACGAAGGGGTCGAACAGATTGGGCAGAAGATCGTCCGGCACGCCTGGTCCGTTGTCCTTCACGCAGAATTCGAGCGGCAACGATACCCGGGATTTTTGACCGGGGACTGACAGGCGCACGCCGGGGCGGAACGCGGTGGTGAGCTGGATCTCGGCGTCGGGGACGTCGATCAGGGCTTCGGCGGCGTTCTTCACGAGATTGAGGAACACCTGAATGAGCTGGTCCTGGTTCGCCAGCACCGGCGGCAGCGAGGGATCGTAATCCTCGATGAAGCGGATGTTGCGGGCAAAGCCGGACTGCGCCAGCCGCTTCACGTGGTCGAGCACGGAATGGATGTTGACGGGGCCGCGCACCACGGGGCGCTCGTCGCCGAACACCTCCATGCGGTCGACCAGCGTCACGATGCGGTCGGCCTCGTCGCAGATCAGCCGCGTCAGCATGCGGTCCTCGGACGAGGCCTGCTGCTCCAGCAGCTGCGCCGCGCCGCGGATGCCGGAGAGCGGGTTCTTGATCTCGTGCGCCAGCATCGCGGCCAGCGCGATCACCGAGCGCGCGGCGCTGCGATGGGTGAGCTGGCGGTCCATCTTGTCGGCGATGGTGCGTTCCTGCAGCATCACCACGATATGGCCGGGCCGCTCGGTGAGCGGGGCGACGTGCAGATCGACCTGGCGGTCGCCGCCCATGCGCGGCGTGCCGAGATCGACCTTGTACTCGTTGACGGGCGAGTTCGAGGAGCGCACCTGGTCGATCAGCGCCAGCAACGGGCTGCCGAACGGCACCAGCTCCTTCAACGATTGCCGCTTCAGGAACTGGGTCGAGATATCGAAGAAGGCTTCGGTTGCGATATTGGCCGCGACGATCTTGCCGTCCGGCCCGATCATGAGCACGGGATTGGGCAAGGCATCCAGCATCGCGTCGCTGTCGGACACCCGGCGATGTTCAGCGGCTGAGCTCATGCAGCAGCGCTCCATGCGAAATCGTCGAAGGCATCCTGCAGCGACTGGCGAACGAGGCGCGGATCCTCCGAGGTGAGGATCGTCTTCCGCCACCCCTTCAGCTTCTCGACGGAAGCGCCGCTTGCCTCTGCAGCGACGTCGAGCGCCCAGCCGAGATGCTTGCGGGCGTGCTTGAGGCCAACGCGCAGACCATAGAGCGCGCAGACGCCCTCATAGAGCGTCTGGACATAATGCAGCTGGGTTTCGAGCGAGGGCGTCGCCTCCTCGGCCCCGCCCGTCAGGCGGCGGCCGATCTGGCCGGGCAACCAGGGCTGGCCCTGCGCGCCGCGGCCGATCATCACGGCGTCGGCGCCGGAGGCCTCGAGCGCCGCGAGCGCCTTCTCGTAAGTCGTGATGTCGCCATTGACGACGAGCGGAATCGAGATCGCCTCGCGCACCGCGCGGATCGCATCCCAATCGGCCTCGCCCTTGTAGAACTGGCTGCGGGTGCGGCCGTGGACCGTGACGAGCCTGACGCCGGCCGCTTCCGCTCGCTGCGCCAGCTCCGGCGCGTTACGCGTGCGGTCGTCCCAGCCGAGCCGCATCTTCAGCGTCACCGGCACCTTCACCGCCGCGATGGTCGCATCGATCAGGCTGACGGCATGGTCGAGGTCGCGCATCAAGGCCGAGCCGGACTGGCCACCGGTGACGTGGCGGGCCGGACAGCCCATGTTGATGTCGATGATATCGGCGCCCTCGGCCTCGGCGATCCGGGCGCCCTCGGCCATCCAATGGGCCTCGCAGCCGGCGAGCTGGACCACATGCGGGCCGACGCCCGTGGCTTCGCAGCGCAACCGGGACATCCGGTGGCCGTTGGCAAGCTCATCGCTGGCAGTCATTTCGGACACGACGAGACCGGCCCCGAGCTCGGCGGCCAGCCGGCGGACGGGCGAGTCCGTCACCCCCGACATCGGCGCCAGGAAGACCGGGGTGGCGACGTCAATATCGCCAATTTTCAACGGCTTAGAGCCGGATACTGCCGAACCGGTCACGGGGGTCTCGTTGCCTGGGCAGGGCCTCATCGCGCCTGCCACGACCTATCTTGCGCACAATTCTTGTGCAGTCAAGCGTCATGCCTACAGTTTAGACAAGTCCGCAAATCTTTCAAGTGCAGTGCAGCAAAATGCTGTTTCCAACAATCCGGGGAAACCCCCTTTTTTTGCGGGCCTGCCGTGCTAGAGGCATGCGGCAATCACCCCACTCCCCGACTCTCCATCACCAACTGAGTATTCGAGTCCTATGGCGAAATCACAGCGCACCGCGGTCGTCCTCGTCGCAGCCGGGCGTGGACTGCGTGCCGGCGCCGGCGGGCCGAAGCAATATCGCGAGATCGGCGGCGTGCCCGTGATCTACCGCGCCATGGAAGCCTTCAGCCGCCACGCGGACGTGTTTGCGGTCCAGCCCGTGGTGAACCCCGACGACAGCGCCATGTTCACGGCCGCGGTCGCAGGCTTGAAGCACGAGCCGCCGACCAACGGCGGCGCCACGCGTCAGGCCTCGGTGCTCGCCGGCCTTGAAGCGCTCGCCAGGCACAAGCCCGATATCGTGCTGATCCACGACGCCGCCCGCCCCTTCGTCTCGGCCGGCGTGATCTCGCGCGCGATCGAGGCCGCAACCCGCACCGGCGCTGCGATCCCCGTCGTTCCCGTCACCGACACCATCAAGGTCACCGGCGCGGGCGGCGACGTCGAGGACACGCCGGACCGGGCCCGTTTGCGAATCGCGCAGACGCCGCAATCCTTTCGTTTCGACGTCATCCTCGAGGCGCATCGTCGCGCGGCAAAGGATGGACGCTCGGATTTCACCGACGATGCCGCCATTGCCGAATGGGCGGGATTGACGGTCGCAACCTTTGAAGGCGATGTTGCCAACATGAAGCTCACCACCCCCGAAGATTTCGTGCGCGAGGAAGCGCGCCTGGCGGCCCAACTCGGCGACATCAGGACCGGCACGGGCTACGACGTGCACGCCTTCGGCGAAGGCGACCACGTCATGCTCTGCGGCGTGCGCGTGCCGCACACCAAGGGTTTTCTCGCTCATTCCGACGGCGATGTCGGCCTGCATGCGCTGGTCGATGCCATCCTCGGCGCGCTCGCCGACGGCGACATCGGCTCGCACTTCCCGCCGACCGATCCCAAATGGAAGGGCGCCTCCTCCGACCAGTTCCTGAAATACGCCATCGAGCGCGTCACGGCGCGCGGCGGCCGCATCGCCAATCTCGAGGTCACCATGATCTGCGAGCGGCCGAAGATCGGCCCGTTGCGCGACACCATGCGCGCGCGCATCGCCGAAATCTCCGGCGTCGACATCTCGCGCGTCGCGGTGAAGGCGACCACCAGCGAGCGGCTCGGCTTCACCGGCCGTGAAGAAGGCATCGCGGCGACCGCGAGCGCCACCATCCGCCTGCCCTGGAGCGTCTAGGCCATGGGCGGCAGCGACGCACGCGCCCTCTCCCGCTCGCTGCTCGATCTGTGCCGGATGCGCAAGCTGACGATCGCGACGGCGGAGTCCTGCACCGGCGGTCTCGTCGCGGCCGCGCTGACCGACATCCCCGGTTCGTCTGACGTCATCGATCGCGGCTTCGTCACCTATTCCAACGACGCCAAGCGCGCGATGCTTGGGGTCGAGGCGGGCACGCTCGCCAATTTCGGTGCGGTCAGCAAGGAAACCGCAACCGCCATGGCGGTCGGCGCGCTGGAGCGGGCCGATGTCGATCTCGCGGTTGCCATCACCGGCATTGCGGGTCCCGGTGGCGCGACGCCCGGCAAGCCGGTCGGTCTCGTCCACTTCGCCGCCGCCGCGCGCGATGGCCGCATCATCCACCGCGAGCATCGCTTCGGGGCGATCGGCCGCAGCGCCGTTCGTCAGCGCTCCGTGGTCGAGGCGCTGCGCATGCTGATGGACCTGGCTCGCGGCCCGCAGGTCGCGGCCAAGCCGAAACGCGCCGCGGCAGTAACCCGCCTGCGCCCCCGCGTGACGCGCTCGCCGCGCCGGCATGCGGCCAAACGCCGGACGCCGCGGCCGCCGCGCGGCTGATCGCTCCGCTTACGGCTTGCGGGCGATCACGCGGATCGCAGCCAGATTGTCGCGATGCTGCTCGAACACCCGGCGCATCCCCAGCACCCGCCGCCGCGCCGCCCGGTCGCGCAGCAGATTCCTCGCGAGCCGCAACGCGCCGATCAGGCCCTCGTCCTCGACAAGGCGCCGCGGCCGCAGCAGGTGCATCGGCGCAAATTCGACCGCCTCGATGTGAAAGCCGACACTCTCCAGCAGCCCTCTCCATCCGTCGCCGGACAAGGGACGCGCGCCGACATGGATGGCTCCGGAGAGCGCGCGGTCGATCTCCTGCCTCTGGCCGAACGGCATGTCGTCGGGTGTCACGGCGAGCTCGTGGATGCCATAGCGCCCGCCGGGGCGAAGCAGCCGGAACGCCTCGGCCGCGATGCGGCGCTTCTGCTCCTGAGTCTGCATGCTCAGCATCGCCTCGCCGATCACGACCGAGGCAAAGCCGGCCGGCAGCGTCGTCTGATCGGCCGTGCCGACGACGACCGCGACATGTCCCTTCGCAGGAAGCTGCCGGCTGGTCCACGCCGCCGCCTGCGCATCGCGCTCGACGCCGACATAGCGCCGCGGGCCCCGTTCCAGGATCATGCGTGCGGTAACGCCAAGCCCGGGCGCAAACTCGACGACATCATCTTCGGCGCCGATCACCAGCCCGTGCAGCAGCGCGCGCGTCAGGCCAAGACCGCCCGGACGCAGCACGCGCTTGCCGAGCCGGGCCAGCAGCCAGTGGCCCGGCATCTTCGCGACGTCGAGATCGCAGCCCGGCAGTTCGGCCGGCGGCATCGTGTGGTCCGCAATCATCTTGAATCTCCTTTGCGAGTTAGAACCGCGCCCGGATGCCGCCGTAATAGCCGCGTCCGTCGCCGGGGATGAAAGCGGCCTGGTCCGGCCGCGCCTGATCGACGATCAGGGTTGATGCGGCATAGGTCGCGTTGAACAGATTGGTGATCTCGCCGAACACCGAGACGCGTTCGCTGATCCGGTATTCGCTGCGCAGGTCGGCGACCACGAACGGATCGGCGAACAGCGTGTTCATGTTGTCGACCGGCATGTGGCCCGGGCTCCAGCGCACCACGCCCTGAAGCTTCCAGGCGTCGGTCGCCTGATATTGCAGGACCGCGTTGACGAGATGCGGCGGCGCGCCGGCGAGGTGGTTGTTGCCGCGCAGCGGATCGTTGTCGAAGCGGAAGTCCTGATAGGTGTAGGCGACACGGCCGGTCAGCCGCTCCGTCAGCCTGACACCGAAGCCGAGCTCGACGCCGAAATGCGTGGTGCGGTCGGCATTGAAGGCCGCCATCAGCGCGCCGGTGGAATCGCGCAGGCTCAAAAGCTCGTTGTCGACCCAGGAATAATAGCTGACCGCATCCCATGACAGGATGCCGGCGCGTCCGCGCCAGCCGCCTTCGACCGTGGTGGCGGTCTGGGCCTTCAGATCGGGCGTTGCGAACACCGCGGCGACCAGCGCCGGATTGCCCGGCGTCGGCCGGCCGGCGCTGCTGTTCGGGGTCCCGTTGATCGTCGCCAGCAGATCGTCATGCGACGGCGGCTCGAAGCTGCGGCTGACCGCGGCAAAGATGGTCTGGCTGGTCACGGGGCGGAAGGTCACGCCGAGGCTGGGGCTCCAGGCCGAATAGCTGCGCGCATAGCTCGAGCTCTGCGTCGGCACGGCGCCGTTCGGCAGCAGCGCGGTCGGGTTGGCCGGATTGTAGGCAATCGTCGGCCGTGTCGCGTTCCGATAGAGATCGTCATTGTCGCGCGTGGCATAGCCATAGGCGATCGCAGGCGACACCGTGATCCGGTCCCAGACCGGAAGATTGACGCCAGTATGAAGCGCGAGCGTGGTCGCGTCGAGCCGGCTCTCGCCGAACTTGGCCCCGGCCTGCCCGGCCTGGTTGATGAAGTTCTCCCGGTCCGCCGATCCCACCGAATATTGCGCGGTGGTTTCCACGAGCGGCAGCGCAGCTGCGCTGTCGGGCTTGTAGGCGTAGCGGAACACGCCGGTCGCATCGTCGCCCCGCGTGGCGCGGATGCCCGACGAGATCGGGAAGCGGAACATGTCGTCGGTGTGGGTGTAGCCGAGCGCAATGTCGAACAGATGCGCGTCGAACGTCGCGGTGGTCCGCGAACCCAGAACGAACTGGTCGCCCTCGCGCCGGGGCCTGTCGCGCACCACGTTGGGGCCGGGATTGATCGAGGTGGACGGCGGGATGAAGGTCGGGCCGGCAAACACCTGCTTCGGATTGGCCTCCATCGCGCTCTTGGTCAGCGGTCCCGCGACGTCGAAGCCGAGATCGGTGTAGCCGATGAAGAAACGCGTGCTGACATTCTCGGACAGCACGGCGCCGATATTGGCGTTGAAGCTGCTGCGCTCGGAGCTGTTGTAGTCGCGAAAGCCGTCGCGGCGACTGAAATCGGCCTGGACCAGCGCGTCCACATTGTCCTTCCTGCCGCCGGTCTGCGCGCTCGCGTTGATCTGGCCGAAGCTGCCCCCGCTGACTGCGACTTGCGTGCCAGGCGAGGACGATCCCGTCGGCGACACGAAGTTCAGGGCGCCGCCGAGCACGGTCGCGCCGAGGCGATTGGCCATGTAGCCGCGATAGACCTCGATGGCCTCGGCCTGCTGCGGATTGGCAAAGCCGACGATGTAGGAGCCGTCGGCGCGATTGATCGGCAGGCCGTTCTGCAGCACCAGCAGCCCGCGCTCGACCGGATTCTGCTGCAGGCCGGAGCCGCGGATCTGGATGCGCGGCTGGTCGTTGCCGCCGAAGAAGTTCTGCACCACGACGCCGGGAACGCCGCTGAGCGCGCGCGACAGGGTTGGATTGCCGGTCGGCGCCAGATCCTCGCGCTTGACCAGGGCGACGCCGCCCGCGAGCGCCTCGAAGCGCTCCTGCACCGACGCGGCTGCCGTCGCGGGCGCCGTTGCCGCTTCGCCGGAGCCGTCACCGCTGCGAGGCTGCGGCTTGGCGGCCCGGCGCCGTGCCGCAACCCGCTCGTGCGCGGCCACCGCGGGCTTCGCTGCGCTCTTCGGCGCATCCACAACCACGGGATCGAGCTGGACCGCCGCGCCAGGCGTTGCCGATTGCGCGAGGCAGGCTTCTCCGGCCAACGCCGGCAGCAACAGGACCGACGCCGTCAACGACAGCCGCATCGTGCCCTGGATTTTGTTTCGCGGCCGCCCTCGCCCCGATGAAAGGTTGTTGATCGTACGTTCCACTGCAGCCCCATTTTTCTTGCGGCCCGACGTATTGGAGCGCGAGCCGGTGTCCGCGCGACGGTGCATGCCGTCGCGATCGGCCGCGAAGCTCGCCGCTGGTGCCGGGAATCTGGTTGCGCTGGAGCAAATAGCGCGCGGCTTGGAATTAGTTTCGTTCCAAGCTGCAGGGTCCGCGTTATGTCGCCGCCGGGCTCCCGCTGCCGCAAGCGGCGCGCTCGCATGGTCGGGCACACGCTGCTTGACCGCGTCGGCATCGGACGGCTTGACCTTGGCGCTGACAGCCAATTCCACCATGCGCGCGGCGGGATCGGCCGCAATCACCTTGGACGCATTGACCGACAGCCCGGGAGCACCGCCCGCGTGAATCCCGGATGCCGCTAGCGCTCGTCCGGGCTACAAGCCCTTGTGTTGCCCGACAGGCAAAACACCCAACCGGCCGGTCAATCGCCTCGCGCAAAAATATTCGCCTTTACAGAAATTCGGCTTTGTCGCATTCTCTCGTCACCTCACCCCGGTCAGAGGGGCGTATCGCGATCGTCACGAAACGTGGGGTGAGCTGCGGTGGGCGCTCGTCACATCGGCGCGACAGGCATTGCAGGGCGGCAAAACCGTGAGCAACGACCTTCGCGCACACGACCGGTGTGACATGCGTACGGCAAAACCGTGTCGTCCTGACGCCCGGGGTCTGTGCGTCAAGTCTTGTGGTGATGTGTGTTGCCCGACCGGGCGCGCGCATCAGTCATCTGCAAGGCGACGGGGGCAATAGTGCATCGCTCCCCGGGGAGAGCTCGGCATAAGCCGTCAAACCACTGCGCAGGGAAGGCCGGGTTGTCCTGGCTACACCTGTATGCCGCTGTGCAGCTTCTTGTGACGCAGGATTCGCACAGTGGACCGCGGGTGCCAGCCGGCATCCGGTCTTCCCTGCGCCCCCTGACAAAGGAGGGCGATGTGACCAGGCAAAACTCGGGCAGGAACTGCCGCGAGGCTGCTGCGTCACGTCGGGTTTTCACAAAGCACGTAATTTTGTCGAATTCGATCAGAATCGCGAGCGTATACGGCGCGGCCAAACGTCATCACGCTCTTCGGAGCTTGCGCGAGAAAATATTGGCGCAATAATGCCGCTCTACGTTGTGATCCGGAATCAACCGGACCCGCATGATGGAGGGCGACGAACGTGTTCGCTCGCACCGCGGCCTCAGCCGCTGTGATCTTCACCTTGGCCGCAATTGATGGTGCGACCGCCCAAACGGCCAACCAGCCGCCTGATACGATGGCGGCCCGGGTCGAGGCCTGCACGCCCTGTCACGGCAACAAGGGCGAAGGCACCAGCGACGTCTATTTCCCGCGCCTCGCGGGCAAGCCGGCCGGTTATCTCTACAACCAGCTCCTCGCCTTCCGCAGCGGCCGGCGCAAATATCCGCCGATGAACTATCTGCTGGAGTTTCTGCCCGATCCCTATCTGGAGGCGATGGCGGAATATTTCGCCGGGGAGCATCCGCCGCTGCCGCAGCCGGCGCCCAGCGAGGTCAGCAAGGAGGTCCTTGCGCAGGGTGAGCTGCTCGCCACGAGCGGCGATGCCAGCCGCAACATTCCGGCCTGCGTGAGCTGTCACGGCCCGGCACTGGCCGGCATGCAGCCCGGCATTCCCGGCCTGCTCGGCTTGCGCGCCGCCTATATCAGTGCCCAGCTCGGCGCCTGGCGCTACGGCACCCGCACCGCGAAATCGCCGGATTGCATGCAGCAAGTCGCCGGCCATCTGACCGAGGCCGACGTCACCGCCGTGGCCGCCTGGCTAGCGACGCGGCCCACGCCCACCAATCCTGCTCCCGTTCCGAAAGGCACCTACGCGCTGCCGTTCGGCTGCGGCAGCCAGCCCAACTGACGAGGCGGATGATGGGCTCGAAACTGTCGATCACACTCTTGGCCCTGGCCGCGTTGACGACGGCCGCGCAGGCGCAGGTCAAGACTCAAGAGATGAGCAGCGACATCGTCGCGCGCGGCGAATATCTCGCCCGTGCCGGCGATTGCACGGCGTGTCATACCGCGCCCGAGGGGCGCCTGTTCGCCGGCGGCCGCGCCATGCCGACCCCGTTCGGCACGCTCTACACCTCCAACATCACGCCCGATCCGGATACGGGCATCGGAAAGTGGAGCGCCGATGATTTCTACAAGACCATGCACAGCGGCCGCTTCCCGGACGGCGGCCTGATCTATCCGGCGATGCCGTTCGCGTCCTACACCAAGGTGACGCGCGCCGACAGCGACGCGATCTACGCGTATTTGCGCTCGATTGCGCCGGTGAGCCAGAGGAACAAGCCGCACGAGCTGCGCTTTCCCTATGACAATCGTCAGCTCATCCTCGGCTGGCGCACGCTGTTCTTCAGCGAAGGCGAATTCAAGCCCGATCCGAAGAAATCCGCGGAATGGAATCGCGGCGCCTATCTGGTCGAGGGGCTCGGCCATTGCGGCATGTGCCATTCGCCCATCAACGCGCTCGGCGGCACCTCGCAATCGGATGCCTTCAAGGGCGGCCTGATCCCGATGCAGAACTGGTATGCGCCGTCCCTGACCTCCAACCGTGAAGCCGGCCTCGGCGACTGGAGCATCAAGGACATCACCGATCTGCTCCAGACCGGCGTCTCCATGCGCGGCGTGGTCTACGGCCCGATGGCCGAGGTCGTGCACAACAGCCTGCAATATCTCAATGACGAGGATACCAGGGCGATGGCGGTGTACCTCAAGGGCATCGCGGAGCCCTCGCCTCCGCCGCCGGCAAGCTCGACGCTGCCGACCACCGAGAGCAGCCTGCTGATCAGCCTCGGCAAGACCGTCTACGACAAGAGCTGCGCGAGCTGTCACGGCACGCAGGGCGAAGGCAAGCCGCCGCACTGGCCGCCGCTCGCCAACAACCAGTCGATCGAGATGCAGTCGGCGGTCAACCCGATCCGCATGGTGCTCAATGGCGGCTATCCGCCGGGGACCAAGGGCAATCCGATGCCTTACGGCATGCCGCCCTTCGCGGGTCTCTTATCCGACAACGAGATCGCCGCCGTCGTCTCCTATATCCGCACCGCCTGGGGCAATCGCGGCACGCCGGTCTCGGCGCGCGAAGCCAACGAGCTGCGCTCCGCGCCGCTGAACTGAGGCATCACATGATCAATTCCGATCCGCCGACCAGCCCAGCCGCCGCCGACCAGGCCGTCGAGGAGGTCGTCGCGCAAGGCCCGTCCGGCGCGCTTCTGCTCGCCGGCATCGCCACGGCCTGCGTGGTCGCGATGTGGCTCGCCTTCTATCTGTTCGTGTTCCTGCCGCGTGGGCCGCTGCAATGAGCGCGCAAGACACCCATGGCAGCGCCAGTGCCGAGGTGGCGGCCCGCGTCGAGCGGCGCTGGGCCACCATTGCCGTGATCATCATCGTGGTGATGGCGGGATTAGCGGCCTTCGCCGGCATTCATCGCGCCACCATGCCGCAGCCGCGTGTCGAGACCATCGATCCCTCGCGCATCCATCTCTCCGGCGAGTTCGTCGAAAGCAATCTCGGCAGCGTGCTTGAGGCCAGCGGCGCTGTCACCGTCCGCGCGATCGGCCAGCAATATTCCTTCACGCCGGCCTGCATCCTGGTGCCCGCGGACACGCCGATCACGCTCCGCGCCACCAGCGCCGACGTCGTGCACGGCATCCTGATCCAGGGCACCAACGTCAACACCATGCTGGTGCCGGGCTACATCTCGGAGCAGCTGATGCGCTTCACCAGGACCGGCGACTATCTGATGCCCTGCCAGGAGTTCTGCTCCTTCGGCCACGAGGGCATGTGGGGCAAGGTCAAGGTGATCGACAAGACCGAATTTGCGAACCGCGCGAAGGGCGGCGGGAGGCTGAGCTGTGTTGGTCAATAGGAAGCTCATCCTCGCCCATTTCTGGCTGGCCTTCGCGGTGTTCGGCATCGCGCTGACGCTCGGCGCCTGGCAGATGTTCATCCGCAGCCCGATCGGCACTTGGCTGTCCAACCCGGAGCTCTACTACCGCTCACTGACCGCGCACGGCACGGTGATGGGCTATGTGTTCCCGACGCTGGTCGCGATGGGCTTCGGCTATGCCATCAGCGAATCCGCGCTGCAGCAGCGCCTGGTCGGCGTGCGCTGGGCCTGGGCCGGATTTTGGCTGATCGTCATCGGCAGCGTCATGGCGGTGATCCCGATCGCGCTGGGCCGCGCCTCGGTGCTCTACACGTTCTATCCGCCGCTGATCGGCAACGTCTTCTACTATCTCGGCGTCGTCCTGGTCGTGGTCGGCTCGTGGATCTGGGTCGCGCTGATGTCGATCAACTTGCGCGTCTGGCGCAAGGCCAATCCCGGTGCGCCGGTGCCGCTCGCCATGTTCGCCAATGTCGCGGGCTCCTATTTGTGGGCCTGGACCGCCGTCGGCGCCGCGCTCGAGTTGTTGCTCCAGATCATCCCGGTCGCCGCAGGCCTGAAAGCGACCATCGATGCCGGTCTTGCGCGCGTGTTCTTCTCCTGGACGCTGCACGCCATCGTCTATTTCTGGCTGATGCCGACCTACATCGCCTATTACACCATCGTGCCGCGCGCGATCGGCGGACGGGTCTATTCCGACAGCATGGCGCGGATCTCCTTCATCCTGTTCCTGGTCGTGGCGATGCCGATCGGCATGCACCACACCTTCGCCGATCCGCAGGTCGGCGCCGGCTTCAAGTTCATCCATTCGGCCTTCACGGCGCTGGTGGCGTTGCCGACGCTGCTGACGGTGTTCACGATCTGCGCCTCGGTCGAGATCGCAGCGCGCGTGCGCGGCGGCCGCGGCATGTTCGGCTGGATCAGGGCCCTGCCCTGGGACAATCCGATGATGCTGGCGCTGGCGTTCTCGTTCGTCATGCTCGGCTTCGGCGGCGCCGGCGGCCTCATCAACATGAGCTATCAGCTCGATGCCTCCATCCACAACACGCAGTGGATCACCGGTCATTTCCACCTGATCTTCGGCGGCGCCATCGTGATCATGTATTTCGCGATTGCCTATGATCTGTGGCCGCATCTGACCGGACGCGAGCTGATCGATGTCAGGCTGATGCGTACCCAGCTCTGGCTGTGGTTCATCGGCATGATCGTGACCACCTTCCCATGGCACTGGGTCGGCATTCTCGGCATGCCGCGCCGCATGGCCTATTTCGACTTCGGCGATCCCGCCATCGCGCCGCAGGCGCTCTCGGTCACGCTTTCGGCGATCGGCGGCTTCGTCCTGCTGGCCTCGGGCATCATGTTCATTGTCATCCTCGCCCGCGGCATGCGTGCGCCTCAGACCGATGCCGGCCCTTACCGCTTTGCGCTCGCCGTGCATGAGCCGAAGACGGTGCCGGTCGCGCTCAATACGCACGCGCTGTGGGTGGCGTTGATGATCGGCCTCACGCTCACCAATTACGGCTATCCGATCCTGAATCTCGCGCTGAGCTCGGGCACCTCGGTGCCGGCCGTCTATGTGGGAGCGCAGTGATGAGCACGCGCGACCTCTTCACCCTCCGCAACAGCCATTTCAGGATCGGCGTCGGCATCACCGCGGCGATCCTGACCGTGACTGCGATCGCCGGCTTCATCGTGCTGCCCTTCGCGCAGCCCTGGGTTCAGTTCGCGGGCGTCTGGGACGCGATCTGTAGCGCCGCCGGCGTGCCGCAGCGTTCGGCCAACGTCACGGCGCCCGAACAGGCAAAGCGCTTGTCCGAGGTCGTGCTGACCTCGAACACGCTGTCGCGCCCGAGCCAGGAGGCGATCGGCCGCGGCGCCACGCTGGCGCAGCGTTGCGCGATCTGCCACGGCCCGACCGGCGTCAGCCGCGCGGACTCGCCCAATCTCGCCGGCCAGTATGCCGCCGTGATCTACAAGGAGCTGCACGATTTCCGCTCGGGCGCGCGCACCAATGCCGTGATGTCGCCGTTCGCAGTCAACCTGACCGACCAGGAGATCGCCGATCTCTCCAACTATTACGCCTACCTGCCGCGGCTTCCGGCCTATCACCCGACCCCGCAGCTGCCAAAGCCCAACATCGTCATCTACGGCGCGCCGATGCGCGGCATCGCGCCCTGCGGCTCCTGCCATGGCAGCCTCGACAACAAGACCGGCAGCCCGTGGCTGGAGGGACAATCCGAGGCCTACATGAAGGCGCAGCTCCAGGCCTTCGCCTCCGGCGAGCGCCGCAACGACATCAGCCAGCAGATGCGCAACATCGCCCGCGCGATGACGCCGCAGGAGATCGAGGCGGCCGCAGCGTATTACGCCTCGCAGCCGCCGGACGTGGTGAAGGCGGTGGATTGAGCAAGGTCTCGTGCCCCGGACGCAGCGCAGCGCCTTTCGGCGGCGCGCTGCAGAGCCGGGGCCCATCTCTCCGAGATGTTCGTGCGGGGTGGGTCCCGGCTCTGCGCAGCAACGCGAAGGGCGTTGCAGCGCGTCCGGGACACGAGAGTTACCTACGTCGACGCCAGCTTCGGCCGCCCGTAGATCGCATCGGCCCGTTTCTCGAACGCGGTCGAGAAACGCGCGAAGGCGGCGTCGAACATCGAGCCCATCAGCATCGCCAGCATGCGGCTCCTGAATTCGTAGGACAGGAAGAAACCGACGTCGCAGACGTCCTCACCCTTGGGCTCGAACGTCCAGCGGTTTTCGAGATTGCTGAAGGGACCCTGCAGATATTCGACCAGGATTTTCAGATTGGCGCGATCGAGCGTCACGCGGCTGGTGAAGGATTCCCTGACCAGCTTGAACGACACCGTCATGTCGGCGACCAGCACCTCGGTGCCATCGGGCTTGGCCATGCGCTGGCGCACCTTCAGCGCGCTGCAGAGCGGCACGAATTCCGGGTAGCGCTCGACGTCGGCGACCAGATCGAACATCTGGGAGGCGCTGTGGTTGACACGGCGCTTGCTCGAAAATTTGGGCATGGTGGCTCAGATGGCGGTTCAGCGCGCAGTTGCTGCCCGCGCGGCCTTCAGTCTCGCAAAGTCCTCGCCGGCATGGTGCGACGAACGGGTCAGCGGGCTCGCGGACACCATCAGGAAGCCCTTGGTGTAGGCGATCTTCTCATACGAGGCGAACTCGTCCGGCGGCACGTAGCGCATCACAGCATGGTGCTTGCGGGTCGGCTGCAGATATTGCCCGATGGTCAGGAAATCGACGTCGGCCGAGCGCAGATCGTCCATCACCTGCTGCACCTCGTGGCGCTCCTCGCCGAGGCCGACCATGATTCCGGACTTGGTGAAGATGGTGGGATCGAGCTCCTTGACCCGCTGCAGCAGCCGGATCGAATGGAAGTAGCGCGCGCCGGGCCGCACTGTCAGATAGCGCGACGGCACGGTCTCGAGATTGTGGTTGAACACGTCGGGCTTGGCGGCGACGACGACTTCGAGCGCCCCCTCCTTGCGCAGGAAGTCGGGCGTCAGGATCTCGATCGTGGTCGTGGGACAGGCGGCGCGGATCGCGCGGATGGTCTGGGCAAAATGCACGGCGCCGCCGTCGGCGAGATCGTCGCGATCGACCGAGGTGATGACGACGTGGGCAAGGCCGAGCTTGGCGGTGGCTTCGGCGACGTTTTGCGGCTCGGCCGCGTCCAGCGCATTCGGCAGGCCGGTCTTGACGTTGCAGAAGGCGCAGGCCCGGGTGCAGGTGTCACCCATGATCATGAAGGTGGCGTGCTTTTTGTCCCAGCACTCGCCGATGTTCGGGCAACCCGCCTCCTCGCACACCGTGTGCAGGCCGTTCGACCGCACGATGTTGCGGGTGTCGGCGTAGCCGCGGGTGTTGGGCGCGCGCACACGGATCCAGTCCGGCTTCGGCGGCGAAGCGGAGTCGGGGCGATTCACCTTTTCAGGGTGGCGCGGGCGCAGCGGGTTCGCGATGGTATCGACAATAACGACCATGATCCGTCCGGTCTGTTCAGGTCCTACCTAGTCGGTCTGCCTGCCCGCTGCAACCCGGCTCGCACCGCTTCAGGGAACATGGCAGATATGGGCATTATCTTGCTCTGTTCTCAGGCGATTCTCACCTCGAATGGCTCCAAGCTCCAAGGCTCCATCCCCGCGCCTCGGCAAACGGCTGAAGCGCAGCTTTTTCGACCGCGACGTCCGCGAGGTCGCGCCCGACCTGATCGGCGCGACCATGCTGGTGGACGGCGTCGGAGGGATCATCGTGGAGGTCGAGGCCTATCATCATACCGAGCCAGCGGCGCACTCCTACAACGGGCAGACGCCGCGGAACCAGGTGATGTTCGGCCCGCCCGGCCACGCCTATGTCTACCGCTCCTACGGCATCCATTGGTGCGTGAACTTCGTCTGCGAGGAGGAAGGCTCGGCCAGCGCCGTGCTGATCCGCGCCCTGGAACCGACGCATGGCCTCGCCGCGATGCGCCGCCGCCGTCATCTGCAGGAGGTGCACGCGCTGTGCTCCGGTCCTGGCAAGCTGACCGAGGCGCTCGGCATCACCATCGCGCACAACACCCTGCCGCTGGACCGCCCCCCGATCGCGCTCCATGCCCGGACGGAGGATGTGGAGGTCGCGACCGGCATCCGGATCGGCATCACCAAGGCGGTCGAGCTGCCCTGGCGCTACGGCGTCAGGGGCTCGAAGTTTTTGAGCAAGCCATTCCCGAAATGACTGTCATTCCGGGGCGATGCGCAGCATCGAACCCGGAATCTCGAGATTCCGGGGTCGGCTCTATGAGCCGTCCCGGAATGACACCGAGGCTAGGACGCCTGCTTCAGCCGTTCCAGCGCCTCGAGCAGCTTGGCCTTGCGGGCCAGCGCCGCCTCGCGCTTTTCGCGCTCCTCCTCGACGACCTCCTCGGCCGCGTTGGCGACGAATTTCTCGTTCGCCAGCTTCGACTCGGCGCGCTTGATGTCGGCATCGGCCTTGCCGATCTCCTTGTCGAGACGCGTGCGCTCGGCGGCGACGTCGATCACGCCCTTGAGCGGCAGTGCGGCGACCTCGCCGCGCACGAGCAGCTGCACCGCGCCGTCAGGCGCGCGGTCGGCGAAGGAGATGTCGGACAGGCGCGCCATGCGCTTGATGACGTCGGTCCAGCGCGGCGCGCGCTCCCTCGTTTCAGCCGAGGCGCCCGCAAGCACCAGCGCTGTCAATGTCGCCGGCGCGATGTTCATCTCGGCGCGCACCGAACGGATCTGCGTGACGAGGTCGATCACCCAGCCGATCTCGGCCTCCGCCTTGGGATCGCTGAAGTCGGCGTGGTCGAAGATCGGCATGGCCAGCATCGGCGACACCAGCGGATCGGTCGGCCCGGCGGCAGCCGCGAGCATCGCCAGCTGTTCCGGCGTCGGCTCGGCCGGCTTCAGCGGCCACGGCGCCAGTGCGAGCAGGCCATCGCGCTTGGCCGTCACCTCCCACAGCTCTTCGGTGATGAAGGGCATGAAGGGGTGCAGCAGCTTGAGGATCTCGTCGCGCGCCCAGGCAACCATGGCGCGGGTCTCGTCCTTAGCCGGGCTGTCTGGGCCGAGCAGCACGGGCTTGGCGAGCTCGACATACCAGTCGCAATAGACGTTCCAGACGAAGCGGTAGATGCTGCCTGCGGCATCGTTGAAGCGGTAGGCTTCGATCGCCTCGGTCACCTCACGCGTGGTGTGCGCGCTTTCATGCGCGATCCAGCGATTGAGCGTCTCCTTCGCCTTCGCCGGCTCGAAACCGTCGGGCACGACGCAATGGTTCATCTCCGCGAAGCGCGAGGCGTTCCACAGCTTGGTCGCGAAATTGCGGTAGCCTTCGACGCGGCTGGTGGCGAGCTTGATGTCGCGGCCCTGCGCCGCCATCGCGGCCAGCGTGAAGCGCAGCGCGTCCGCGCCGTATTCGTCGATCAGGTTGAGCGGGTCGATGACGTTGCCCTTCGACTTCGACATCTTGGCGCCCTTCTCGTCGCGGACGAGGGCGTGGATGTAGATCGTCGAGAACGGCACCTCCTTCATGAAGTGCAGGCCCATCATCATCATGCGGGCGACCCAGAAGAAGATGATGTCGAAGCCGGTCACCAGTGCGTTGGTCGGATAGTAACGCTGCACCTCGGGCGCGTCCTCGGGCCAGCCGAGCGTCGAGAACGGCCACAGCGCCGAGGAGAACCAGGTGTCGAGCACGTCCTCGTCGCGGGTGATGAAGCCTTCGCGCTTGTTGCGGTCGAGCGCCATCTCGCGGCCCTGCTCGGCCGTGATGACCTCCTGCTCGACGTAGTAGCCGAGCGCGTGGCTGATCGCCTCTTCCTCGGTCTCGGCGACGAACACCTTGCCGTCAGGACCGTACCAGGCCGGGATCTGATGGCCCCACCACAGCTGGCGCGAGATGCACCAGGGCTGGATGTTCTCCATCCACTCGAAATAGGTCTTTTCCCAGTTTTTCGGCACGAACGACGTTTCGCCCGAGCGCACCGCCGCGATCGCGGGCTTTGCGAGAGTCTTCGCGTCGACGTACCACTGGTCGGTCAGATAGGGCTCGATCACGCTGTTGGAGCGGTCGCCGTGCGGCACCATGTGGGTGTGCGGCTCGATCCGCTCGACGAAGCCGAACGATTCCAGCCGTTCGACGATGCGCTTGCGCGCGACGAAGCGGTCGACCTTGTGGAATTCCTCGGCGAATTGCGCCGCGCCTTCCGGCAGGTCGCGCAGATAGTCCTCGTTGTCGACGAGATCGAGACAGCCTTCCCTGTCGAGCACGCTGATGCGGCGCAGGCCGTGGCGATTGCCGACCTCGAAGTCGTTGAAGTCGTGCGCCGGCGTCACCTTAACCGCGCCCGAGCCCTTCTCCGGATCGGAATAGTCGTCGGCGACGATCTGGATCTTGCGGCCGACCAGCGGCAGGATCACGTTTTTGCCGACCAGCTTCAGATAGCGCTCGTCCTCGGGATGCACGGCAACGCCGGTGTCGCCGAGCATGGTCTCGGGACGCGTGGTGGCGACGACGATGAAGCTCGAGGGATCCTCGGGGCTGAAGGTCTTGCCCTCGATCGGGTAACGCAGATACCAGAGGTGGCCCTTGACCTCGGTCTGCTGCACTTCGAGATCGGAGATCGCGGTGAGCAGCTTGGTGTCCCAGTTCACCAGCCGCTTGTCCTTGTAGATCAGGCCGTCGCGGTGCAACTCGACGAACACCTTGACGACGGCCTTCGACAGGCCCTCGTCCATGGTGAAGCGCTCGCGCGACCAGTCGCAGGAGGCGCCGAGACGCTTGAGCTGGTTGATGATGGTGTCGCCGCTTTCGGCCTTCCACTGCCAGACGCGCTCGAGAAACTTCTCGCGGCCCATCTCGCGGCGGCCAGGCTGCTGGCGCTCCATCAGCTGCCGCTCGACCACCATCTGGGTGGCGATACCGGCGTGGTCGGTGCCGGGCTGCCACAGCACGTCGCGGCCGCGCATGCGCTCGAACCGGCACAATATGTCCTGGAGCGTGTTGTTGAGGGCGTGGCCCATGTGCAGCGAGCCCGTCACGTTCGGCGGCGGGATCACGATGGTAAAGGGCACGGCGTCACGACGATCGGGACGGCCGGCCTTGAACGCAAGGCTGTCCTCCCACACCACGGACATGCGGGCTTCGATATCGGCGGGCTGGTAATTTTTCTCGATCATGGGCGCTAGAAAGCCGCGTGTGCGGGTCAAGTCAACGGGAAGCTCAGCGGCGACAGCTTTCCGGCCTTATCCGCAGGCCGAATATGCCGCAGGAGCAGGGCTTTATCGGGGCCGCAGGGGCGGTTAGCGGCCGCCGCGCGAAACCCGCTCGATTTCGGCCTTGACGATGCGTTCCACCATGGCCGGCAAATTGTCGTCGAGCCAGGATTTCAGCATGGGACGCAGCATCTCCTTGACCAGATCCTCCAGCGTCCGCGCGTTGCTGCTGAGGACCGTATGGGCCAGGGAGTTGAAGGCGGATTCGACCGCCGAGACCGTCGACTGCGCCAGCATGGGCTGCTGCGGCGGCAGCGGCGGGGCGTCGAAATCGACTGGCGCGTAGGACGGCGGCGGTGTCGGACGCGGCGGCGGCGCTTCGGCGAATTCGAGATCGTCGCGCGGCTCGACCTTGCGGAAGCTCGGCGGCGGCGGAGGCGGCGTGGGATCCATCGCCATCTCGTCCGTCAATTCGAGCACGTCGGGTTCAGGCTCCGGCTCAGGCTCCGGTTCGGGCGCACGAACCTCAGGCGCGGGCGTGGCGGCATCGAGCCCTGCCAGCAGCGCATCGATGTCGTCCTGGCTGTTGGGCGAGGCGTCCGCCGCGGGTGCGGGAGCTGGCGCCGGTGCCGGCTTTGCGGCCGGGGCCGGCGCGGGCTTCTCGGCGGCGGGTTTGGGCGGTGCAACCTTGGACGGCGGGATGTCGTTCATCGCCTGCGGCTTTGCCGGCGCGGCGGGTGCCGCAGCTTTCTCCGGCTTGGCAGTCTCGGCCGGCGGCGGCTTGGCCTCATCGTCGGCAATGATGCGCCGGATCGAGGCCAGAATCTCCTCCATCGAGGGTTCTGTGACCTTTGCAGGCTGCGTCATCTCCGACTCCACATCATCAACGCCCTCGCATGCGTTGTTTTACACCAAGCACGACCGGATTGGCCGGTTCCGCAACGAGTGGCCCGACATTTTCGTCGCGGCCCCCCGACTTGTCCCCAGATCACGGTTCAACGTGCAGCGGTGCGCCCCCGCCCCCGGTACTCGAACTCTACGCACACGGCAGCAATGCGAGGCGAATCGACCCGCATTGTCTTGGCAAGGCTATGTCAGGGATTTTGACGATTGCAAGCAAAGCGCCGGTCGGCTTCGGCTATCGGCGATGCCGACCGGACGACTACGGGACTTCAGCGCCCGTCAGGCGTACGCACGCCGGCCCAGCTGTCGCGGACCTGATGGTAGTGAACGCTGGGATCGTAAACCGTGGTTGCAAGGCCGAGCACCTGCGGCGCCAGACGGCCAACGGCGGCGAGAACGTTGTAGGATGCGACGACACGGTCGTGCTGTGCGGTGACCAGCGCAACGCGCGCATTGACCAGCGCCTGCTGCGCGTTGAGCACGTCGAGCGTGGTGCGCTGACCGGCCTTGGCCTCCTCGCGCACGCCGTTCAGCGCGATCTCGGATGCCGTCACCTGCGCCTGCGCGGACTGCACCTGCGCCTTGCCGGCCTGCAACGAACCCCAGAACTGCACGACGTTCGCACGAACCTGGTCGCGGATCTTCTCGAGGTTGAGGCGCTGCTGCGCCAGGTTCTCCTTGGACTGGCGGATCAACGAATATTTGTTGCCGCCGTCATAGAGCTGCCAGTTGGCCGACGCGATCGCGGACGCGCTGGTGGCCCTGTATGCGATCAAGGACTGCTCGTTGGCCTGCTGGGCCTGGGCCGTCACGGAAACCGTCGGCAGCAGCGCGCCTTCGGCGATCTTGACCTGCAGGAAATTGACGTCGACGCCGTACATCGCCGACGTGACGTCGGGATGCTCGACGAGGCCGAGTTGAACCGCCGAGGCAAGTGTTGCGGGCAGGAACCGATCAACCGGCGAGCCCGGGGCGAGGTTCGTCGGCTCGTTGCCGATGACGCGACGGAATGCGGCGCGGGTGGTGTTGAGATTCGCTTCGGCAGTCAGAGCCTGCGTCCTGCCGGCCGCCAGCTGCGCTTCAGATTGCGCAACGTCGGTGCGCGTGACTTCGCCGACATTGAAGCGGTCGCGGGTCTGCTTCAGCGTTTGCTCCAGCACCCGCACGTTGCTGCGCTGGACCTCGAGCGTGGCCGAGTCGCGCAGATAGTCCATGTAAGTCGTGGCAGCACTCAGCAGGACGGTCTGATCCATGCCACGCAGCGCTTCGCGCGTACCGGAAACTTGTGCCTCCGCGTTGCGCGTCTTGTTTGCGGTGATGTTGCCATTGTAGAGCGTCTGCGTGACGCCGATGCCGACGCTGCGGGGAGCAGTGGCACCGTAGAACGGCGCGCTGGACAGCGAACTCTGCTGGTCCTGATATTGATAGCCCCCGCTCGCGGTCAGCGTGACCGTGGGGCGATAACCCGACAAGGCCTGAGGCACGTTCTCGTCAGTCGACCGCACTTGGGCACGCTGCGCGTTGAGCTGCGGATTGTTCTGATAGGCGCGCACCAGCGCGGACTCGATCGTATCGGCCAAGGCAGGCGTCGGCCCGGCAAGCGCGAGCAGCAGGACCGAAACCGCAGCTCCGGTGAAGAGCTTCACCCCATGCATCCCAAAAATTCCGTTCATTCTAACGCCCACCTCGTGCCCGCGAGCTGGGTTACCGTCTACCGAGTGGAGTCGTTGCCCCGCCGCAACATAGGATGCGGATTGGCGCGACGGAACTACCTCAGCGTAGTTCTCGGTGGAAACTCTTCACGTGCAGCATCCCGGCCACACTTCTGATTCAGAACGGGATTTTAACGGGATTTGGGCCGTCAGAAGACGAAGGCGGCCGCCCGTTCGAGCCCGGGAAGGACCGGGGCTGCGGCATCGAACAGGGTTCGATGGCCGAATTCGCCGTGGGTCCGGGTCACGATCATGGCCCGCGGCGGCCTGGATTCGGCTGATACCCCCACCAGACGCCCGCCCTCCTTCAGCTGCCCGAGCAGCGCCTCCGGCTTCACCTCGGCAGCGCCATTGAGGATGATCACGTCATAGGGAGCGCCGGCAGGATCGCCCTCGGTGCAGGCCGCAGCCTTGCACGTGACGTTGGCAAGCCCCAGGGACGCGAGGGCATCCCTGGCTTTCGCGGCCAGAGCCGAATCGCATTCCGTTGCAGTGACCTGGCGGGCCAGCTTGGCGGCCAGCGCGGCGAGGTATCCCGTGGCGCAGCCGACCACCAGCACGTTGTCGCCCTCGCCGATTTCGGCGGCCTGCAGCAGCTTGCCGGTGAGCTGCGGCTTGATCAGGAAGCGCTTGTCGGTGCCCTCGCTCACGTCGAGGTCGATATCCAGATAGGCCAGCGCCTGCCGGCTGGCCGGCACGAAGGCCTCGCGCGGAACCGTGAGCATAGCATCGAGAACACGACGGTCGGTGACGTCATTGGTGCGCACCTGGCCATCGACCATTTTGAGGCGCGCGGTCGAGAAACCGGACATTTGCGGACCCTGCAATGCGGACGATGCCGCGGACGAAATTCGCGGCATCTTTGGAGCATGCACGGCCAAAACGCAACACGGCCGTTCGCCTGCGGGCGAAGGCTTCCGCATCTTACCGCTGCAGGGACCGGAGGGATTATTCGATCGCCACCGCGAGGCGGCCGATCAGAGCGGCGACCTCGTCCAGCCGCGCCGAATCGGGCGTCTCGACCGCACGGGCCAGACAGGCCAGGCATTCGTCGTCGCTCAGCTCGGGAACGTCGGCCGGCAGAATCGAGGGGGCCATGTGCGAACGGTCGACCTGTATGTCTCGCATGGGAATCAGCTCCGTAAAGGTCCGGCGCCCCAAGGCTCGATTTCAATTGAGTCGATTTGGCGCCGCCCTCGTGGCGTGACGGCGCCCGTGCACACATCCGCTTGAAGATGATTCCGGGCGGGCATTCGCGAACGCGCGGCTCAGAAATCAATGCAACGACATCGCGCGCCACTTGAGAGCGCGATCACAACTCATTGATTTTGCGGTAAGATTTGGCTCCCCGGGCTGGATTCGAACCAGCGACCATCCGATTAACAGTCGGATGCTCTACCGCTGAGCTACCGAGGAAAAGGCGAACCATTCGTTCGCGCGGGCTGCGTATAACAAAGCCGGTTGCGCTTGCAAAGGACGAATTCGTCATCATCCGAACGTACTTGAGGAAGGGCCTCAGCGGCCCCTCCTCCGGGCGATGTCAGCCGGCGGCTATTCTGCGAGGAACGAGGTGGTCTTGGTGCCGGGGTCGTAGCGCAGCCGAAGCGCGGTCATCTTGCAGAGGTTGACGTTCTTCCACAGCACGGCCTCGTCGTAATTCTGCCAGTCGACGCGGATGTTCCAGACGCAGCCCTCATCGTCCTCGTCGAACTCGACATAGGTGCTGGTCTGGTTCTGCAAGACCTTGTCGAGCTCGTTCTCCCATTCGTCCAGGCCGTCGTCCGGCGCGTTGAAGCCGAGGAATTTGATGGCATAGCCGGTCTCGTTGACGACCGTGACGTTGCGGGCGTCAGCCGCGAACGACGGCATGGCGGCGATCGACAGACCGATCGCGATCAATCCGGACAGAAAATACTTCATGGGAAAATCCTCCGATCGAAACAGGCCTCGGCGCCCGGCGTCGATCGGCGCAGGCGCCGCGGCAATCAAAAGCGTCGCCTCAAGATTCGTCCGGAGCGCGATCGAAAGGTTCAGAACGCGATCGATCTGCACTCCGGAACGTCTGCGCGACGCGAGACGCGCCCAGCCTGTTTATCGTTTCGAATTCTCCGCAGCAATGAACGGGCATTCATAGATCGGCAGAGTTTGTCTTCTCCGGCGCCGGCGACGGCATCGCGGCCCCGTTGCTCTTGCCGGTCACGGCGCCGACCAGCGCCTTCACCGGATCGTCGCCCGGCGCAAAGCCGCTCTGGCGCAGGATTTCGTCGATCATCGGACGCAGCGCATGCACCTTGAGAAGCTCGCCGGCGAGGCCTTCGCCGAAGCCGACGTTGCCCCCACCGGCCCCGCTGCCGCCGAACGCGCCGCCGGTGTGCAGGATGCGGACGTCCTTGAGATTTCCGATCGGCTTGACCATCTCGGCCAGCGCCAAGGGCATGGTCTCGATCCGTTTCTTGGCGATCTCGAAGTCGATCACGTTGGCGCCGAGCTTGTTCTGCGCCTCGTTCTTCATGGTGATGACGGCCGCTTCCGCCTCGCCGATGTTGCGCACGCCGACGGCCTTGATCTTGTTGGATTCGGCTTCGGCGGTGGCCAGCGTCTTGACGGCCTCCGCACGGTCGAGCGAGGCCTTCTTCTCGGCCTCGGCCGCGACGATCAGCTCGGTCGATTTGCGTTCGGCCTCGGTCCGCGCGGCCAGGACCTGGGTGAGACGGGCGCGATCGGCGACCTCGACCGCGCGCGCGGTCACGACCTTTTCCTCCGCGGAGACCGCGAGTGCCTCGGCTGTCTTGGCCTCGGTGACGGCTTCCGACGTTTCCTTGCTCTTGGCCGCGATCTGGATCTCGTTCTCCTGGGTCGCGATCTGGATCTCGCGCTGGGCGTCGGTCCTGCGCTTGTTGATCGCCAGGTCCGACTCGATCACCGCGGTCTCCTTGACCTGCTTGGCGCCGGCCTCCTTCTCGGCGACGGCCCGGTCGGTATCGATGCGGGCATTCTCCTCGGTCAGGCGCGCGGTCTGCGTCGCGGTCGCGACCTCGGCGCGGGTGCTCGCGGTCTTGTTGGCGATGTCGCGCTCCTGGGAGAGCTCGGCTTCCTTCTTGGTGCGTTCGATGCCGAGGGTCTGCTGCCGCGCCTCGAGGTCCTTTTGCGCGATCGCCACCTCGTTGTCGCGCACGATCGCGTTGCGGTCGCGGCGGCGGGTCTCGGTGACGGTCTTGAGCTGGGTCAGGCCCTCGGCGTCGAAGAAGTTCTCGGGATTGAAGAACTTGACGTCGGTCTGGTCCAGCTTGGTCAGCGACACCGATTCCAGCTCGAGCCCGTTCGACTTCACGTCGGACTCGACCGTGGACTGCACGTGCTTGACGAAGTCCGAACGCTTCTCCTGAAGCTCCAGGATGCTCATGGTCGCCGCCACCGAACGCAGGCCGTCGACGAATTTTGCCTCGACCTGGTTGCGCAGAGCCTCTGCGTCGTTGGTCAGAGCGCCCAGCGTCTGGCTCGCCAGCGCGATGCTCTCTTCATCGGGGCGGACGCGCACGTAGAATTCGGCGACGATGTCGACGCGCAGGCGGTCCTTGGTGATGAGGGATTCCCGCTCCTTGCGCTCCACCGTGAGCCGCAGCGTCTTCAGATTGACGCTGGCATAGGAATGGAAGATCGGCAGGATCATGGCGCCGCCATCGAGCACGACCTTCTTGCCGCCGAGGCCGGTGCGCACGAAGGCCTCGTCGCGCGTGGCGCGCTTGTAGAGGATGGTGAAGACGATCCCGAGAACGACGATCAGCGCGACGCCGATCATGGCCGGGACTGCGATGTCGAACATGACTTTCTCCGATAATGGCTTGCTAGCTGCTTAGAGTGGGCTTGGACGGTTTGAGTTCATCGTCGGCCTTCACCGCGACGAAGCGGGTGCCGTCGCGATCGACCAGCAGGACCATAGTTCCCTGCGGCAGGGGCGATGATGACGGCGCGGCGACCGCCCAGACGAAATGGCGGTTGCCGTGGATGTCCGCGACGCTGACCTTGCCGGGCGGCCCCTGGTCGAGCGGTCCGATGACGACCTCGCCGATGCGGCCGACGAGATCCCCAAGGCCAACGACGTAGCTTTCATCCTTCGGGATCACCCGCGCGATGGCCCGGCTGGCGGCACGCACCAGGGGAACCGAGACCACGAGAGCCCCGACCGAGGCGACCGTCGCGGGCAAGGGCCCCGCCACCATCCGCGCGACGTCCTGGATCAGGAAGCCGGTGATGGAGAAAGCGCCGAGCAACAGCAGCAGGAAGATCAACTGCGGCACGCCGCCGACATTGATCCAGGAGATGGCGTTGATGACGCCGTTGTCGCTGGGATGACCGAAATCGATGTTGGTGCCGAGCATCTCGCTCAAGGAAGCCCCGACCAGCATCGAGACCACCTCGATCGAGCCGACGATCACGATCATGGCCGCCGCGATCGCGAACGGCCGGACCTCCGGCATCATGACGTGTTCGAGCAATGCGCTCATGACACGGCACTCAGGAGCGCGACTTCAACCGCGCCAGCCTCGCTGCAATTTCCTTGTCGCGATGAAGCGCGCTGAGTTCGTCGATATCGCTCGAATACGGGATGCCCGGCGGCACGCCGATGGCACGCGCCACCGCCCTGCCCGCCCGCAGCGCCTTCGCCGCCGCAGACGCGCTGCCTGGCTTGCGGGACGAGGTCGAGACCTGACGGCTTGCGGTGGCCTCGCTCTTTTCGAGGTCGGCGCGGCGCTGCTCGGCATCCTGGAGCGCCGACAGCACGGCTCGCAGCGAGGTGACGCATTGCTCAATCTTCTCGTTGTTCTCGTCGATGGCACGGGAGAGCACCTCGAACTGCGCCTCCAGATCCATCTGCCGCGCGATGCCGGCACGCGCGAGGTCGTCGCGATTTTCCGTGATCGCCCCTTCGATCTTCGGCGCGAGATCCGCCATCTCGCGCTCGATCTCGGTGCGGCGTGCATTGAGGCGGTATTCCTCGGCCCGCGCGGCGGCGAGCGCGTCGCGCGCCTCGCTCTCGGCCCGCTCGATCTCGCGGATGGCCTGGCCAACCACCGTCAGCTTGTTCTTGCCCTCCGCCTGCTCGATCGCGTCGTAGGCGATTCCGGCGATGAGACGTCCGACCCGGGACAGGAAATTGTCGGGGGCGGCAGCGATGGTATCCATAGCGTTCTCCTCCTCTGGCAGAGTGTTCGGCGTGACGCCGTAGTGAACTTCGAAGCCGTCTTCGGTACGGACGAGGCGCGCGGGCACGCTCTGCCCCCAGCCTTCGGCGTAGCCGGCATAGTCGAAGGGCACGCTGAAGCGCCCCTCCACGGTCGCAATCGAAATGGTCGCGGGGCCTTTGATCTTGGCGAGCTTGTCGTCGAGCGGCAGGCGGCGGCCCTGCGCCGCGCGATAGTCGGCGCGGTCGCGCAGGCCGAGCGTCACCAGGCGCGAGGGCAGAGCGGTTGCCTTGCGGATCGGCTCATAGGCGTGAGCATGCAGCAGCACGACGTTGGACCCGATGTTGTGGCTCCGCGCGACCTCATCGAGGATTTCCATCATGCGGTCATAGGCCCCGAACGTCGCCTCCAGGGCGGCCTTGGCGGCCGGGTCAGGGGCAAGCCTGTAACGCAGCGCAGATGGCGCGTTTCGGGACGACTGGCTCATGGAAAGCACTAAAGCACCATTTTGGTGCTTTAGGAAGTGGAAGCCTGATCACGTTTCCCTGATCCTCATGCACGCTATCGATTAGTCGTCGGGGCCCGGAGCGGCGTTCAAGCCTGGCACTCACCCCTAGATCACAGCCGATCAAGACTTCTTGCACGCGCGGGTTGCAATTTGAGACGAAATGCGGGGAGCGTTCGGCAACAGTCTGGGCCGAGTTGGATGAGCCACGCCCGCGGAAGCACTCTGGATTGCTTCGCTCCGCGCGCAACGACGCAGTCTGAGGTGATGACGGTCTTGCCTCACTCGCCTCGGGCTTCACGAGCCGTTGCCGATCCACAGCCTGTCCGCAGCATATCCACAGCGCCGGAATCGCGAATTCGTCAGTCGGTCAGACGACTTGCTGCGCACAAACCCACAGGTCGTTCAGCCCCCGGCCTGGTCGAACACGGTGCGGCAGGCTTCGCTCAGACTGGCGCGGTTGCGGCGCAGGCAGGCCGTGATGGCGCGGACGTTCGGGACCTCGCCGGCGCAGAGCCGGTAGACGTCGGGCGTGCAGGCCCGGCGCTGCTCCGCCGTGCCCTGCGCGTGCGCCGCCGAGGCAAACAACGTCAGGAACAGCCCGACCGTGGAGGCGCGACGCGCCCGGCTTCTCACACCCGCAAACCGCAAGAACCTCGCCTTCATGACCAGTCTCCTGTCTGCCCTGCCCGCCTCCCGGCCCTGGCGGCCGGTGTTGTGCGAAGGGGTAGGAGGAATAAATCGCGGAAGATGTGATCTCTTTCACACTCGGCGTCGTCGGGAGGAACGTAGGTTCCCGAAGGGACTTCTTTAGAGATTGCTAACCAATCGAGGCCCGATCGCCGGATCGTTAAAATGCGAACGATCGGCTCAATCGGGTGACAAACCGGCTTTGCGACATTGCGCCAACCGCGTTTTGCGAGGGTGCGATGAGAAGCGAAGCCGAATTCAATTTGCTGCTGGATGCCGTCCGGGACGCCATGGTCATCGACGATTTCGCTATCGCTTCGGAGCAGGAGTTCGCGCCGCGCTCGTGGAGCCTCGAGGCGACACCGAGGAGAACTCCGATGGCTGCCAATGACAATGAGGGCGCCTGGCCCCTCCTGCCGTTTCCCGACGGCTGGTACGCGGCCTGCTGAGGGCTGATTTCACGGTGAGCCGAACCGACCGTCTCGCGGGCGTCGTGCCGTCCGGCCGACGTTGCAAACGCGACGCGGCGACGATCAGGTCTTGACGCGCTCCTCGCCATCCTGCGTCGCCCGGTCGGGTACTGCCGATGGAAAGATGCTGTCGTAGATCGCGCGGGCTTCGCGAATGAGACGAGCCCGCTCCAGCTCGGATTTCGGGACAAATCGGACGATGTCGCCCATTTGTGGCTCCAGTGCTCGGGTGACGAGTTGCATCACTTCGCAGATGCGAACTCTATGCCAGTGAGCCTGAATCGGAGGTTTCCAGCCGGCCCCGGGCAAACCCGGTGACCGCGCCGCCGCGCAGCTCGCGGCAAGCACCCGCGCACCGCGGCACCGAGTCCAAGCGCGGATCAAATTGTGCTGGAAAATCAGAGATTTGTGATGGAGGCCACGACCAGAATTGAACTGGTGTACACGGTTTTGCAGACCGTTGCGTAACCACTCCGCCACGTGGCCCCGTAAGGCCGGACCAATATAGGGGATCAATGGCTTAGGCAACTGCCTTCGTCCGAGTTTGACCGGACGCCGCATCAGCGGGGCTCGTTGTGGACGGCTACGCCTTCTTCGCCCCGGCCCCCGCCAAATATTGCGCGAGAACCGCATCGGTTGCGCCGGCCGCGATGATCCTGCCCTGCTCCAGCAAGATCGCCCGGTTGCAGGTGCTCTGGATCAGCTCGATGTCATGCGAGGCGAGCACCAGGATGCCGGCGCGGGCAACGATCTCGTCCAGCCGTTGCCGCGCCTTCTTGCGGAACCGCTGGTCGCCGACGCCGATCCATTCGTCGAGCAGCACGATCTCGCCCTCGACCGCGGTCGCGACCGCGAAGATCAGGCGCAGCATCATGCCGCTGGAATAGGTGCGCAGCGGCAGGTCGAGCCGGTCGCCGAGCTCGGTGAACTCCGCAATCTCCGCGCGCCGCGCGTCGATCTCGGCACGCCGCGCGCCGATCACGAGGCCGCGCCGCATGATGTTCTCGTAGCCGGTCGCTTCCTCGTCGAACCCGGCTGACAGATCAAACAACGACAGGCAGCGGCCGAGCACGTCGATGCTCCCCGCCGTCGGATGGTAGATGCCGGCGAGAACGCGCAGCAGCGTGGTCTTGCCGGCGCCGTTGGCGCCGATGATGGCCAGCCGGTCGCCGGCGCGGACGTCGAGACTGACCCCGCTCAACGCCGTGACGATGTGCGAGACCGCCGGCTTCCGGCGCAGCGTCACAGCGCCGACGAACCGGCTGCGCAGCGAACGGTCGCGGAATGTCAGCACCGGGAACGTGACCGAGACGTCGCGAAGCACGATATGGGCCGTGGTGGTCATGCCCGCATCACAGCCAATACGCCACGCGATGGCGGTATTTCGCGTAGCAGCAGAGGGCGACGACGGCCACGACGATTGCATAGACTACACCGAGCAGCCATTGCTCCATATCGGTCGGCTGCGACAATAGCGGCCGCCGCACGAGATCGAGCAGCGTCGCGAATGGATTGACCCATGTCAGCCAGTGAAACGAGGTGCCACGCACGCTGTCCTCGGTCCAGATGATCGGGGTGAGAAAGAAGACGAATTGCAGCCCGCTGACGATCGCCGAGCCGATGTCGCGAAAACGCGCGCAGAGCATGCCGAGCGCGACGGCGCCAGCGATCAGCACGAGAAAGAGGATCGCAAAGCCGGGCACCACGAGCAGCATGCTCCAGCGCAGCGGCCACGGCATCACGAGGTAGAGCAGCACGACGATCACCAGATGATGCGCGAAGATGATGATGTTGCGCGTAATCATCTGCAGGACATGAACGATCAGCGGGGCCGGCACCGCCTTGATGAGGTGACCGGACGCGACGAAGATGTTGGAACCCTCTTGAAGCGTCGTGGCGATCAGGGTCCAGACGATCAGGCCGACCGCGAAGGACGGCAGGAAGGCGGCGATGTCCTGCTTGAACAGTGCCGCGTAGACCGTGCCGACGCTTGCGATGGTGGCGGCGAGCGTCAGCGTGATCCAGAGCGGGCCGATCACGGTCCGCCGGTAGCGCAGCGAAATGTCCATCAGCGCGAGCGTGCCCCAACGGTCGGGCCGCGCCGCCTGTGTCAGAATTTCCTTCACTGCGAGCTGAATACGACTGCCCCTTCGGTTGCCACTCTCCGATGCCGCACCAGAACTGCAGATCGGACCTGTACCGGCCGATGGTCTCTAGACGCCCGCGCCTTGCGGTGCAATCGACCGTACAGATGAGTTGGGCCGAAGTCAGGCTCGTTTGCGCCGCCGAAAGTCGCGCCGGCCCTTTGCCGCAGGCTTGGGAGCCAGTTCTGGCATCTCGGCCTGAACTTCGCGATAGCGTGTTAACAGCCGTTCAAAACTCGCATGCAGCGTGTCGGCGATATCGGGGCGCCGCTCGAGGCCGGCCAGGACAGTCGCCGCGGCCTCGATGGTCGAAAGCCCATCGCGGCGCGGTTCCTTGCGCAGACGGCCATAGCGCGAGGGGTGTGCCGGATTGAGGATCACGCGCTGGCACTTGAGCATCCAGGGATTGCGCCACCACAGCGCCTTGGCCTGGCTCCAGGTGCCGTCGAGCAGCACGACGCCTTCGAGCTTGCCGAGGATCGCGCGCTGGTTCTCCGCGATCTCGCCCTTGCGGTTGAGCGCGACAATCTCGGCTTGCGCATCGAGGTCGGCGGCGCGTGCCGAGCCGAGATAGAGCACAGCCCAGTGCGCGGCATTCTCGACCGGCCGGCCCAGCGCCTTGGACAGGCTCGGCCAGGACAGGCCGACCCGAACGGTGGCATCGGCGAAATGCCGGGCAAGCAGGCGCGCGGTGCCAAGCGCCCTGTCCTGCTCCTGAGGATGCTGGAGGATGAGCAGCGACAGCCGGTTTTCGATCGGCGTGACGCTGTCGCAGACGCACAGCGGCATCGGCTTCTGGCAGTGCGGGCACTCCGGGATCGGATCGGCGACGGCGGCGAGTTCTGGCGGGTTCGACATGGGCGCCGCTATACGCTCGAAGCGCGGCTTCAACAACCTATTCCGCCGGTGCCGGTAGCGGGCGCGGCGCGGGCCGCCGCCGCAGGCGGTCGATCAGCAGGTAGATGACCGGCGTGGTGTAGAGGGTCAGGATCTGCGAGACGAACAGGCCGCCGATGATGGTGATGCCGAGCGGCCGGCGCAGCTCCGTGCCGGGGCCGGTCGCCACCACCAGCGGAATGCCGGCGAACAGCGCCGCCATGGTCGTCATCAGGATCGGGCGGAAGCGCGCCTGGCAGGCCTCGAAGATCGCCTCCGCCGACGACAGGCCGCGCTGGCGTTCGGCCTCGAGCGCGAAATCCACCATCATGATGCCGTTCTTCTTGACGATGCCGATCAAGAGGATGATGCCGACGAAGGCGATCACCGTCAGCGGCGTGTTGGTGAGTTGCAGCGCGAGCAGCGCCCCTAACCCAGCCGAGGGCAGCGTCGAGATGATCGTGAGCGGATGGGCAAGGCTCTCATAGAGCACGCCCAGCACGATATACATCGCCACCAGCGCGCCGAGGATCAGTAGCGGCTGGCGTCCGCTGGTCTTGGCGAAGTCGCCGGCATTGCCGTCGAAGCTGCCGCGGATGCCTTCCGGCATGTGCAGTTCCTCGACCACCCGCTGGATGTTCTGCGTCGCCGCCTGAAGCTGCACGTTCGGCATGAGGTTGAAGGATACTGTGGTCGAGGGAAACGACTGCGAGTGATAGACTGCGAGCGCGGCGAGCCCGCGGCTCGCATGCACCACGGCCGACAGCGGCACCTGCGCGTCGCCCGCGCCCGCGACATAGATGCGATCGAGGTTGGACGGATCGACCTGGAATTTCGGGTCGATCTCCAGCACGGTCATGTACTGGTTGCGCTGGGTGTAGATGATCGAGATCTGCCGCTGCGAGAAGGCGTTGTTGAGTGCGTTGTCGATGTCCTGAACCCTGACGCCGAGCGCCGACGCCTTCTGGCGATCGATGTTCAGGGTGAGTTGAAGCCCGCCGGGGTCGCGGTCGCTGGAGATGTCGGTGATGCCCTCGACGCTCTCCATGCGCTTGGCGACGATCGGCGCCCATTTCTGCAGCAGACTGAGGTCGGTGCTGGTCAGCGTGTATTGATAGTCTGAATCGCTCTGCCGCCCCCCGGCCCGGACGTCCTGGGCGGCGAACATGAAGAGGCGGATGCCGGCCACCGGGTACAGCGCACGTCTCAGACGATCGATCACGACCTCCGTCGAGACGTGGTCGCGCTCCTCCGGCGGCTTCAGGCTGATATACATGATGCCGCGGTTCGAGGTCGCTCCCCCCGGCCCGCCTCCGGCGCCGACGGTCGAGCCGATGCCGGCCACGGCCGGATCCTTCATCACGATGTCGGCGAGCCGCTGCTGCAGGCCGAGCATCGACTGGAACGAGATGTCGGCCGAGGCGCGCGTCGCGCCGATGACGAAGCCGGAATCGTCGGTCGGGAAGTAGCCCTTGGGGACCTTGATGTAGAGCGTCACGGTGAGGCCGATGGTGGCGAAGAACACCAGCAGCGTCGCCAGCGGGTAGTCCAGTACGGTGCGCAGGGTTCTCGCGTAGAAGGCGACGATGCGCGACAGCGTGCCCTCGATGACGCGATCGAACAGCGTCGCCGTGCCGGAGGTCGCCTGGTGAATGTAGTGGGCGCAGATCATCGGCGTGACCGTGAGCGACACCAGCGTCGAGACCAGGATGGCGAAGGTCAGCGTCAGCGAGAACTCGCGCAACAGCCGGCCGACGATGCCGTCCATGAAGATCAGCGGCGTGAAGGCCGCGATCAGCGACAGGCTGATCGAGACCACGGTGAACCCGATCTGCTTCGCACCCTCCAGCGCCGCCTGGAACGGCCGCATGCCGTGCTCGAGATTGCGATACATGTTCTCGATCATCACGATGGCGTCGTCGACCACGAAGCCGACGGAGATCGCAAGCGCCATCAGCGACAGATTGTCGATGGAGAAGCCCGCGACCCACATGCCGGCGCAGGTGCCGGCGAGCGCCAGCGGCACCGAGATGCCGGCCGCGATCGTCGGCGTCAGCCTGCGCAGGAAGACGAAGACCACGACCATCACCAGGACCGCGGTCGCCAGCAATGTCCATTGCATGTCGAGCACGCTGGCGCGGATCGTGCCGGTGCGATCGACCAGGGTCGAGATCTCGACGCCGGCCGGAATCCATTGTTTCAGCTCGGGGAGCAGCGCCTTCACCCGGTCGACGACGTCGATGACGTTGGCATCGCCCTGCTTGGTGATCTGGATCAGCACGGCGGGCTGCTTGTTGAACCAGGCGATCGAGCGGGCGTTGCGGACGGAATCCTCGATCTCGCCGACGTCCGACAGCCGCACGAAATTGCCGTTCGCGCTCTTGATGACGATGTCGCGGAACTCTTTCGCGCTGCGCATCTGCTTGTTCAGCGACAGCGTCTCGCTCTGCCGCTCGCCATTGAAGATGCCGACCGGGCCGAGCGGATTGGCATTGATGATGGCGGTGCGCACGTCGTCGGTGGCGATGCCGGCGTTGGACAGCGCGACGGGATTGAGCTGGACCCGCACGGCCGGCTGGTCGGCGCCGGAGATCGCCACGTTGCCGACCCCCTGCACCTGCGAGATGCGTTGCGCCAGCACGCTGTCGGCAACATCGTAGATCGCGGCCGAAGAGATCGTCTTGGAGGTCAACGCCAGCACGTAGATCGGCGCGCCGGCCGTGTTGGCCTTGCGGAAGCGCGGCAGCGTCGGCAGGTCGCTCGGCAGGTCGACCATCGCAGCATTGATCGCCGCCTGCACGTCCCGCGCGGCCTTGTCGATGTTGCGGCCGATATCGAACTGGAGCTGGATGCTGGTGTTGCCGAGCGTCGAGGTCGAGGTGATCTGGTTGATGCCTGATATCTCGCCGAGACGCCGCTCCAGCGGGGACGCCACCGTCGCCGCCATCACCGAGGGGTCGGCGCCCGGCCGGCTGGCCGAGACGAAGATGGCGGGGAAGTCGACGTTCGGGACCGAAGCGACGGGCAGGAACTCGTAGGCGACCACACCCAGCAGGAACAACCCGATCGACAGCAGCGTGGTTGCGACCGGGCGGCGGATGAAGGGCTCCGAGATCGATGCCATCACTGCATCCCCTCGGTCGCGCCGGCCACCGGCGGGCCGCCGGATTCGGCCGGCGGCAGCGCCTGCTCGAGGCGGCGGTTGATGCGGTCGAGCGCGAGGTAGATCACGGGCGTGGTGTAGAGCGTCAGCAGCTGGCTCAGCAAGAGGCCGCCGATGATGGAGATGCCGAGCGGGAAGCGCAGCTCGGCGCCGGTGCCGCTCTCGATCGCGAGCGGCAGCGCGCCGAACAGCGCCGCCAGCGTCGTCATCATGATCGGGCGGAAGCGCAAGAGGCACGCCTGCACGATGGCTTCGTCGGGCGACATCCCCTGCCTGCGCTCGGCCTCCAGCGCGAAGTCGATCATCATGATCGCGTTCTTCTTGACGATGCCCATCAGGAGGATGATGCCGATCAGGCCGATGACCGAGAGGTCCTGCCCGCACAGCACCAGCGCCAGGATGGCGCCGACGCCGGCCGAAGGCAGCGTCGACAGGATCGTGATCGGGTGGATGTAGCTCTCGTAGAGCACCCCGAGCACGATGTAGATCGTGATCACGGCCGCGAGCAGCAGCCAGGGCTGGCCGGCCAGCGCCTTGGCGAATTCGGCGGCATCGCCGGCATAGACGCCGACGATGTTGTTGGGCATGCCGATCCGGGTCTCGATCGTCTTGACGGCGTCGACGGCATCGCCGAGCGCGGCCCCCGGCGCGAGATTGAAGCTGAGCGACACCGACGGGAATTGCGCCTGGTGCGAGATCGCAAGCGGCGCCGTGGTGCGTTTCAGCGTCGCCACGGCCGAGAGCGGCACCTGGGCGTTGGGCGCACCGGCGGTCGCGCTCGCCGCGCCCGGCAGATAGAGTTTTGACAGGATCGAGGGATCGCGCTGGTACATCGGCAGCGCCTCCAGCACCACGCGATACTGATTGGCCTGACCGTAGATGGTCGAGATCTGCCGCTGCGCAAAGGCGTCGTTGAGCGTGTCGGTGATTCCCTGCAGGCTCACGCCGAGCTGGCCAGCGCGGGTGCGATCGACATCGAGCTGGGCGCGCAACCCGCCCTCCTGCGCCTCCGAGGAGACGTCGCGGAACAAGGGATCGCGCCGCAGCTCGGCGACCAGCTTGCGCGCCCATTCCGACACCAGCGCCGCATCGGTGCCGGTCAGCGTGTACTGGTATTGCGAGCGGCTCGACTGGGTCGATATCTGCACGTCCTGCACCGGCTGGAAATAGACGGTCATGCCGGGGATGCCCGAGACCCGCTCCTTCAGCCTGATGATGACGGCCGCGACATCGTCGCGCCGCTCGCCGCGCGGTTTCAAGGTCATGACGAGACGGCCGACATTGGTGGTCGGATTGACCGAGCCTGCGCCGATCACCGAGACCACGCCTGTTACGTCGGGGTCGGCCTTGATGGCGGAGGCCGCCTCGGCCTGCCGCTTCTGCATCTCCGCGAACGACACGTCCGGGCCCGCCTCCGTCACCGCCGTGATCGAGGCGGTGTCCTGCAGCGGCAGGAAACCCTTTGGCGCGACGACGTAGAGAACGAGGGTCGCGATCAGTGTCGCGAAAGTCACGGCCAGCGTGGTGCGCTGGTGCTGCAAAACCACCAGCAGCGTGCGGTGGTAGGCTTCGACCGTGCGATCGATGAAGCGGCTGATGGCGGCCAGTCCCGGCACCGCCAGCTCCTCGTGGGCGTGCTTGAGCAGGCGCGAGCACATCATCGGCGTCAGCGTCAGCGAGACCACGGCCGAGGTGACGACGGCGATCGTCAAGGTGAGCGCGAATTCGCGGAACATGCGCCCGACGAGGCCAGACATGAACAGCAGCGGGATGAACACGGCGATCAGCGACACCGTCAGCGAGATCACGGTGAAGCCGATCTCGCTGGCGCCCTTCAGCGAAGCCTCCATCGGGCCGTCGCCGTTCTCCATGTGACGGACGATGTTCTCGATCATGACGATGGCGTCGTCGACGACGAAGCCGGTGCCGATCGTCAGCGCCATCAGCGACAGATTGTCGAGGCTGAAGCCGGCGAAATACATGATGCCGAAGCTCGTGATCAGCGACAGCGGCAGTGCGACGCCCGCGATCAGGGTGGCGCGGATCGAGCGCAGGAACAGCAGCACCACCAAGGTCACCAGCACGACGGCAAGGACGAGCGTGAACTGCACGTCGTGAACCGAGGCGCGGATCGTCACGGTTCGGTCGGACACGATGGTGAGGTTCACACCGGCCGGGATCGCGCGCTGCAATTTGGGGATTTCGGCGCGGATCTGGCTGACGACGTCGATCACGTTGGCGCCGGGCTGGCGCTGGATGTCGATGATCACGGCCGGTGTGCCCTGGTACCAGCCGCCGGTGCGGTCGTTCTCCAGGCCATCGACGATCTGGGCGACGTCGGCGATGGTGACGGGCGAGCCGTTGCGATAGGCGATGATGACGGGCTTGTAGGCGTCGGCCGCGGCGATCTGGTCGTTGGCCGCGATGATGTAGGATTGCTGGGCGCCGTCGAGCGAGCCCTTCGGGCCGGAGACGTTGGCGTTGGCGATCGCGGTGCGCAAATCCTCCATGGCGATGCCGTAGGCGGCGAGCCGCGCCAGATCGGCCTGGATGCGCACCGCCGGTTTCAGCCCGCCGAGCACCGCGACGCGCCCGACGCCTGAAATCTGGCTCAGGCGTTGCGCCAAGATGGTGTCAGCGATGTCGCTCATCACCCGCAGCGAGATGGTGTCGGAACGCAGCGCCAGCGTCATGACGGGCGCGTCGGCCGGGTTCACCTTGGCGTAGGTCGGCGGATAAGGCAGCGTCTTGGGCAGCACGCCCGCCGCGGCATTGATCGCGGCCTGCACATCCTGGGTGGCGCCGTCGATGTCGCGGTTGAGATCGAACTGCAGCGAGATCTGGCTGACGCCGAACGAGCTCGTCGAGTTCATCGCCGACAGCGAAGGGATCTGGCCGAGCTGCCGCTCCAGGGGCGCGGTGATCAGAGAGGCGATCACATCGGGGCTCGCGCCCGGAAGCTGCGTCGTCACCTGCACGGTCGGGAAATCGACCTGCGGCAGCGCCGAGACCGGCAGCGCGAAATAGCCCAGCAGACCGCCGATCAGAAGCGCAATGCCGAGCAGCGAGGTCGCGATCGGACGGCGGATAAAGGGTTCGGAGACACCCATGGGTTATGCCTGCCGCATCAAGCGGCTGTTGTCGGGATCATGGCTGCTTGGCTCCACTGCCCGCGGCCGGTGCTGGGGAAGGTCCCGGAGCCGGACCGGTCTGTCCCTTCTGGTCGCCCTCGCTGCCGCCGCGCTTGGCGCGGAACTCGCCGGCCTTGCCCTGCCCGTCCTTCTGGCCGTCCTTCTGCCCATCCTTGGCGCCATCCTTCTGGGCGTCCGGCCCGCGCGAGCGCTTGCGCGGGGCAAGATCGGCCGATGGCGTCTGGTCGTCGCGGCCGATGATGACCTTGGAGCCGTCGGACAGATTGGCAAAGCCCGTGGTAACGACCCTGTCGCTCGCCGACAGGCCGCTGGCGATGACGGCGTCATGCTCGTTCTGCTGGGTCACCGTCACGGGCTTGGCCGAGACGATATTGTCCTCGCCGATGACATAGCTGAAGGTTCCGATCGGACCGCGCTGCACGGCCGATGTCGGCACCACCAGCGCCTGCATCAGGGTCTCGACCTTGAGGCGGACATTGACGAACTGTCCCGGCCAGAGCTGGTAATTGGCGTTGGGGAATTCGGCCTTGAGCTTGAGCGTGCCGGTGGTCTGGTCGACCTGATTGTCGATGCCGGTGAGCTTGCCGGTGTCGATCACGGTGAGGCCGTCATTGCCGAACACGTCGACCGCCAGCGCCCCCTTCGCCGCGGCGGCATTGACCCGCATGATCTGTTGTTGCGGCAGGCTGAACCACACCGCGATCGGCTGCAATTGCGTGATCACCACGAGGCCCGTGGTGTCGGAGGCATGAACGATGTTGCCCTGGTCGACCTGGCGCAGGCCGGCGCGGCCCGAGATCGGCGCCACGATCTTGGTGTAGCTCAGCGTCGCCGCTGCGTTGTCGATCGCGGCCTGGTCGGCCTTGACCAGCGCCTCGGTCTGCGCCACCAGCGCGCGCTGCGTGTCGGCCTGCTGCTTGGAGCCGGCGTTGGAGGCCGCGAGCTGCTCGTAGCGCGTGAGGTCGATGCGCTGGTTGGCGAGCTGGGCCTGGTCCTGCGCCTTCTTGGCGACGGCCTGGTCATATGTCGCCTGGTAGAGCGCAGGATCGATCTCGCCGAGCACATCGCCCTTCTTGACGTCTTGCCCTTCCGTAAAATTCACCGCGATCAGCTTGCCGTCGACCTGCGAGCGCACGGTCACCGTGTTGAGCGCACGGATCGCGCCGACGCCGTCGAGATAGACCGGAACGTCCTGCACCCGCGGGCTCGCCGCCAGCACCGGGACCGGCAGATCGAGCCGCTGGTTGTTGCGGTTGGTGGCCTGCTGCTGGTGCGTGACGGTCCAGCCGAGATAGAACAGGCCGCCGAGGATCGCCAGCGTGATCACGGTCATGATGAAGCCGCGGCCGCGCGACTTTCTCGCCGTCCCCTCCTCCGCGCCTCGCTTGCTGTCCGGCTTAAAGAGCATTGACCGGTTTCTCCATTCGCGGCTCCCAGCCGCCGCCGAGCGCCTGATACAGGCTGACGATAGCCAGAAGCCGCGCGAGCTGGGCCTGCGACAGCGCGTCTTCCGCCGTGAACAGGGTCAGCTGGGTGTTGAGCACGGTCACGATGTCGGCGGTGCCGGCCCGCAATTGCTGCTCGGACAGATCGAAGGCGCGCCTGGAGGCGTTGAGCACGTCGCGCTGCAATTGCAGCTTGATCGTGGTCTGCTTGATCGAGAACAGCGCATTGTCGACGTCGGTGAACGCCTGGACGATTGTCTTGCGGTAGGTCTGCAGCAATTCGTCCTGCCGTGCCTTGGCAAATTCGAAATTGCCGAGGATCTTGCCGCCGTCGAAGATCGGCTGCGTCGCGCTGCCGACAAGCTGGAAAAATGCCGCGTGCGGCTGGAACAGCGACACCAGCGCGGAACTCTGGTAGCCGCCATTGCCGGTGAGCTGGATGGTCGGAAAGAACTGCGCGCGGGCATTGCCGATGTTCGCGGTCGCCGAGGCGAGCTGCGCTTCCTGCCGGCGGATGTCGGGCCGTTGCGTCAGGATCTCCGACGGCAGGCCGGGTGTGACGCGCGGGATGGCGACGTTGTTCAGCGAGCCGCCGTCGATGCGCACGCTTTCCGGCGGCCGCGACACCAGCACGGCGAGCGCATTCCTGTTCTGGTCGAGCGTCTGGCGCAGCGGCGGCACCAGGGCTTTCTGATTGGCAAGCACGCTCTCCTGCTGGGCAACGTCGAGATCGGTGCCGGTGCCGGCCTTGCGGCGCTCCCTCACGGCATCGAGGATGCGCTGCGCACTGGCGATGTTGCGCTGCGAGGTTCGGATGCGGTCCTGCGAGGCCAGCACCTGGAAATAGGCGTTGGCGACGCTTGCCAGCGTCGTCAGCGCGACGGTGTCGCGATCGAAGCGGTTGGCGTTTGCCGTCTCCTCGGCCGTCTGCAGCGCGTCGCGATTCTGGCCCCAGAAGTCGAGCTGGTAGCTCGCACTCAGCGATGCCTGGTAGTTGACGACCTCACGGCCGCCATTGGTGAGCCCCGACGCGGAGGAGCCGGAGGTGCGCGAATAGGTCTCCTGTCCGGTGCCGGACAGGGTCGGCAGCAGCGCCGCGCCCGCCTGCCGTGCCTGCGCGTCGGCCTGGACGATGCGCGCGACGGCGGCGGCGATGTCGAGGTTGACGGTCTGGGCTTCCTCCATGAGCTGCGTCAGCTCCCTGGAGCGAAACCCGCGCCACCAATCCAGCGACGGCGGCGCATCGCCCTTGCCGGCGTATTTGTACTGCGTGGGAACATCGAGGGCGGGATCGGGAAGATCCTGGGTCAGCACGCACGCGCCTGAACCTGCGGCCAGACACAGCACCGCGATCCAACGCGCCGCACGCAGCGTCCGGGAGGCAGAACCTTCGGACCGCCGCATGGCGATCGCCGGATCATGCTGTGTCACATCCACCCCCCGCCGGGCAGATCAAGCCGCCGCGCAACCGGATTAACCGATTCGCGGCGGGACGATCGGGGGGCTTTGGACAACGCGTTCACCGTGGTGATGCTTTCAGCGGAACCTCGACATTGATACTAGCCGGGCGCCGAACTGCGGGACAGTCCCGCAGTTGCGAGATGGCCATGCCAGCGAACCTGAGACGATTGAACGAAAATACAAAAGATGCCTGTCTCGCAGTCGCTTTTCTCATTCTGAAAACGCCGGGAGACGCCAGCAAGCTTACCAAGATTTCATGTGATATTGCTGCCACACTGGCACCTACGCCTTTCCATCCCGCCACATTACGCTCAGCGCGGCTTCGGCTCCGTCGCGCCCTTTGGCCGAGCCATCTCACAAATCCGTCAATGGCCGAAAAGAAAGCCATTCGCCGTGCAGGTATGATTTCGGCCATCCGGCCGCCATCCACGTTCCCGATGTCGTGCCGACCGGTCCTTGGAAAAAAGCGGTCGCGAAGTGGCTGGCGACGACCATCATCTTCCGTGCTCTGACGGAGTTCAGTCATTTCCTCCTACTGATATCCCGCCTCGCGGCCGAGCGCATCATCGCCGGTCGCGTGTCCCAAGAATAACTCTGGTCGGACAGGCATTTCAGTCGGTTTCGCCGCAGCGCAAAAGCCTTCCCCTTTAGCGTCCCAAGCACTAGGTTCTGGCCAACCTGATCAACCCCCTTGGTAAGCGATTTTCCCGACATGACCATTCGAAACGACGTTGTCGAAGCCATCGGCAACACCCCGCTGATCAAGCTCAAGCGCGCCTCGGAATTGACCGGCTGCACCATTCTCGGCAAGGCCGAGTTCATGAATCCTGGCCAGTCGGTCAAGGACCGCGCCGGCAAATGGATGATCCTGGAGGCTGAGAAGCGCGGCGAGCTCAAGCCGGGCGGCCTCGTGGTGGAAGCGACCGCCGGCAACACCGGCATCGGCCTCGCCGTCGTCGCCAGTGCGCGAGGCTATCGCACCCTGATCGTGATCCCGGAGACGCAGAGCCAGGAGAAGAAGGACTTCCTGAAGCTGTGCGGCGCCGAGCTGATCGAGGTGCCTGCCCTGCCTTACGCCAATCCCAACAACTACCAGCATGTCGGCCGCCGTCTTGCGGACGAGCTGCGCAAGACCGAGCCGAACGGCGTGCTGTTCGCCGACCAGTGGAACAACCTCGACAATGCCAAGGCGCATTACGAATCCACGGGGCCGGAGATCTGGGAGCAGACCGGCGGCAAGGTCGACGGTTTCGTCTGCTCGGTCGGCAGCGGCGGCACGCTCGCCGGCACCAGCCGCTACCTGAAGGACAAGAACAAGAACGTACGGATCGCCTGCGCCGATCCGCACGGCGCCGGCATGTATGAGTATTTCAGGACCGGTGATGCCAAGGCGACGCCCGGCGGCTCGATCACCGAAGGCATCGGCCTCAACCGCGCGACCGCCATCGTCGAGACCGCAAAGGTCGACGACGCCTATCTCATTCCCGATGCCGAAGCCGTCGGCGTAATCTACGAGCTGCTCCAGCACGAAGGCCTGTGCCTCGGCGGCTCGACCGGCATCAACGTCGTCGGCGCAATGCGTCTCGCCAAGCAGCTCGGGCCCGGCAAGACGATCGTCACCGTGCTGTGCGATTCCGGCAGCCGCTATCAGTCGAAGCTGTTCAACGCGGATTTCATGCGCGCCAAGAATCTGCCGGTGCCGGAATGGCTGGAGAAGCGCAGCAACATCAAGCCGCCGTTCGTGTGACCGTCACGGGCCTCCTCGGGCCGCGCATGCGTATCCGCAAGCTCGGCCCGGTTGGTCCGGGTTACGTCGCTTCGCCGCGTTCCGAAGCCGCCGCACAATAGTCGCACCAGAAGCGGCGATAGCCCTCCTCGACCTTGCGCGTATAGGTTTCAACATTGCCCGCGGCCGAAGCTGCGATCCGGGCCGGTAATTGCGCGCGCAAGTTCGCCAGATATTCGGGCTGCGAGGCAAATTTGCGGGCGATCTCGACATAGCCGTCGTCATCCTCGGCAACCCAGTCGTCAAGACCGACGGCCGCCACGATCGAGCCGCCGGCACGCGACGAGGCGCCGTGACCGAGCTTGGCCACGACAGGGACGCCCGCATAGAGGGATTCCCAGGTGCTGACGCCGCCATTCTGCGGGAACGGATCGAGCGAGATATCGACCTCCGCAAAGGCCCGCAGATGTTCCGCGCGCTCTGACATGCCCAGGCAGGTGATGTTCTCTTCCGCAATCCCCTGCGCCACAAATCGTGCGAGGAGGCCGTCGCGCACCAGCGGGTCGTCAAGCAGGGTATGCTTGATGATGATCTTCGATCCGGTCACCTCGCGCATCACCTTCGACCACACGCGGATGGCCTCGTCCGAGATCTTGTTGACGCGGTTGAACACGCCGAAGGTGACGTAGCCGTTGCGGAGCATGGGAGGCTCCGAAGGCGGCACATCCAGGATCGGATCGATCGTGATCAGGCACGGCAGGTCATAGACCTTTTCGGTCAGCAGATGCCGCGCCGACTGCGGAATGAAAACGGGGTCCGCGAGCACGTAGTCCATGGTCCGAAGGCCGGTACCGGTCGCGTGTCCAAAGCCCGTGGCCTGGATGGGAGCCGGCTTGCGGGCAAAGACCTGAAGCCGGTTGCCCGACGAATGCCCGGACACGTCGATGAGGATATCGACCTTGTCGGCCTCGATACGGTCAGCCAGTTGGTCATCGAACATCTGCCAGGCGTCGACCCAGACGTCGGCCGCCGATCTGAATTCGGCCGTCACCGCATCGCGCGTCGGCGAGCACGAATAACAGACGACCTCGAAGTTGGCATGATCATGATGCCGCAGCACCGGCAGCAGGCCGAACGATGCCGAGTGGTACCAGAACTCGGCAGAAACATAGCCGATCACGATCCGCCGGTCGGGATCGAACTGGCGGGGCGCGAGCTTCCGCTGCGGAACGCGAGCGCCGATGGCCTCGCCCCAGGACTTTCGCGCGGCCTGCTGGATCGTGAAATCGGCATCAGGGAGGAAGTCCAGATAGTAGATCTTCCGAGCCATCAAGTCTGGATCCGGCGCGATCGCCAGCGCCGCGTCGAGATGTTCGATTGCGGAGGCGATCTCTCCCTGGTTGGCAAAACAGGAGCTCAGCAATGCCAATGCGATCGTGGAGCGCGGATTCTGCTCGAGCAAGGTCGTGCAGGCCAGGATCGCCTGTGCGGTGTTCCCTATGCCGAGCGAGACCTCCGCCTTTCCCCGCAAGGCCACTTCGAACCGGGGCGAAATTGCGAGTGCCGCATCGAAGTCCGCTGCCGCCTGCTCCAGCCGCGACAGTGCCGCGTTGAGGCGGCCGCGTTGTGCCAGAATCTTCGCGGAATCGGGCTTGATCGCGAACGCCGCCGCGAGCGCGGCTTCCGCCTCGTCGTAGCGCTTGAGCTCGATACTGACCACGCCCTTGCCGATGAGCGCTTCGACGTGGCGCGGCTGAAACAACAGCGCGCGATCGAAGCTCTCCCTGGCGCGGTCGAACCGGTAAACCGCCATCTCCGCCACGCCACGATTGCAGAGCGCGTCGGCATAGTCGGGCTTCAGCTTGATGGCGCGATCGTACACCTCAATGGCCTGCTCGGGGAGGTTCATCTGGAGCAGTGTGTTGCCGAGGCCGGCCAGGGCCGGCGTGAAATTCGGCTTCAGCGCGATCGCCTTCTCCTGACAGGCGCGGGCCGCCTCCAGCTTCTGGAGGGCGAAGTAAACGCTCGCGAGATTGCTCTGCGCCTCGTGCGAACGCGGATCGATCGCGATCGCGCGTTCGAGCAGCTGTTGCGCCTCTTCAAGTCGGCCGCCCTGTTGCGCGCACACGCCGAGCAGATGCGTGGCGTCGAAATGATCTGGAATGGCTTGCAGGATCTGGCGGCAGAGCGCATCGGTCTCGGCGTACCTGCCCTGGCCATGGGCGCTCGCCGCCGCGGAGATGATGGCGTCGGCCTGTTTCTTCAATTTCTTCTGCAACCGCGCATTCTGGAATGCGCGCGCGCCGGCGCTGCTCTGCAAGGTGTCTCTCCGGGGGATGGCCCAGGCCGAGTCTAACTGATTCGTCCCGGGCCGGTCGGTACGGCCGGCGGCCCTCGGGAATATCCCGGGGCTCACGGCGGATCCGGCTTTTGGAACCGCGTGGCGCGGCCGCTCCGCCTACGTGGCGTCGCCGCCTTCCGAAGCGGCGGCACAATAGTCGCGCCAGAATTGGCGGTAACCCGCTTCGAGCTCACGCGTGTAGATCTCGACATTGCCGGCGGGCGAGGCTGCAATCCGGGCCGGCAGGTCCGCACGCAATTTCGCCAGATGCTCGGGCTGGGAGGCGAACTTGCGGGTGATCTCGACATAGCCGTCGTCATCCTCCGCGACCCAGTCGCCGAGCCCGACGGCGGCCACGATCGACGCGCCGGCACGCGAGGAGGCGCCAATGCCGAGCTTGGCGACGACCGGAACGCCCTTGTAGAGGGATTCCCAGGTGCTGATGCCGCCGTTCTGCGGAAACGTGTCGAGCGAAATGTCGATCTGGTCGAAGGCCATCAGATGGTCGTCGCGCGAGGTGGTGCCGAGGCACGTGATGTTCTCCTCCGCAATGCCCTGCGCGATGAAGCGTGCGATCAGGCTGTCGCGCAGCAGCGTATCATCGAGCAAACCATGCTTGAGGACGATCTTCGATCCCGGCACCTCCCGCATGATGCGCGACCACACGCGGATCGCATCATCCGAGATCTTGTAGATGCGGTTGAACACGCCGAAGGTGACGTAGCCATTGCGGAGCATCGGCAGCTCGGAAGGCTGCAGATTGGTGACCGGCTCCATCGTGATCAGGCACGGGAGATCATAGATCTTCTCCGGAAACAAATGCCGAACCGATGGCGGAATGAAAATGGGATCCGCGAGCACATAGTCCATGGTCGGCATGCCCGTACCCGTGGCGTGTCCGAATCCAGTGGCCTGGATCGGAGCCGGCTTTCGCGCGAAGCATTGCAGCCTGTTACCGGTGGTGTGGCCGGAAACGTCGATCAGGATGTCGACATTGTCGGCCTGAATACGATCGGCGAGCTCGTCGTCCGACATCTGCCAGGCGTCGACCCAGACGTCCGCCATTGACTTGAACTTGGCGGTGTACTCGTCCGCTCCCGGCCAGGAATAATAGCAGATGATCTCAAACTTGGCGTGATCATGGTTGCGCAGCACCGGCAGCAACGTGAGTCCCGCCGAGTGCTGCCGGAATTCGGCGGCGACGTAGCCGACCACGATCCGCTTGTCCGGATCGAGCGGCCGCTTCGGCAGCGTCCTTCGCGGTATCCTCGAGCCGATCGCATCCCACCAGGATTTTCGTACCGCCTGCTGGACCGCGAAATCGGCGTCTGCGAGGTAGTCCAGCAAGAAGATCTTGCCCCTGATCGCGTCCCCATAATCCGGTCGGAGCGCCAGGGCGCGATCGAGATATTGGATCGCGGAGTCCATGTCTCCCTGGTTGGAATAGGCGAAGCCCAGCAGCGCCAACCCTATTTCGGAGCGCGGATTTCGTTCGATCAAGGTCGTCGCGGCCGCCATCGCCTGCGCGGTCCTCCCCATGACCAGGCAGACCTGCGCCTTGCCCCGGAGAGCCAGTTCGAGCTTGGGCGAAATCGCGAGCGCCGCATCGAAATCCGCAAGCGCGGGCTCAAGACGCTGCAGCTCGTAGCTCAGCCGTCCCCGCTGGGCCAGGATTCTCGGCGCGCCGGGCTTGATCGCGAGCGCCATGGCGAACTTGGCCGCCGCCTCCTCGTGGTGCCGCAGCTCCATGCTGACCATGCCAACGCCGACGATCGCCTCGGCGTGGCGCGGCTGAAACAGCAGGGCGCGATCGAAACTCTCCTTGGCGCGCATGACCTGCCCAAGCACGAGCTCGACCATGCCGCGATTGCAGAGCGCATCGGCATAATCCGGTTTGATCTTGATCGCGCGCTCGTGCATCTCGAGCGCCTGCTCGTAGAGCGCCATATGCATCAGCGTGTTGCCGAGATTTGTCAGCGCCACCGCGAAATTCGGCTTCAACGCGATCGCCCTCTCCTGGCATCGCCGAGCCTCTTCGTAATTGCCGAGGTCGAAATGCACTGTGGCGAGGTTGTTGTGGGCATCGTGCAGGCGCGGGTCGAGCGCAATGACGCGCTCCAGCAGCTCCTTCGCCTCCTCGAGGCGCCGGGCGTCATGGGCGCACATGCCGAGCAGGTGCAGGGCGTCGATATGATCCGGAAGGGCTTTCAGGATCTCGCGGCACAGCGCCTCGGTCTCGGTATATCGGCCCTGGCCATAGGCGTTCGCCGCAGCGGCGATGACGGCGTCGGCCTGCTTCATCAACTTCTTCTGCAATCGCGCGTTCTGGAATGCGCGCGCGCCGCCGCCGCTGGTCTGCAAGGTGTCTCTCCGGAGAATGCCCTGGTGCGAGTCTAACTGATTCGCGGCCCTGGCCGGCTCGTCACCCGACCCGCAGCGACTCCGGGATTTCCCGGGGGCGATGCAAGGGCCGCTTACCCCGCCTCGCCGCGTCCGGCAGCGCCGGCACAGTGATCGCGCCAGAACCGGCGATAGGCTGCTTCGACCTCGCGCGTGTACAGCTCGACGTTTCCGGCGGGCGAAGCCGCGATCCGGACCGGCAACTCCGCGCGCAACTTCGCCAGGCGATCAGGCTGCGCCGCGTATTTGCACACGATCGCGGCATAGCCGTCGTCGTCCTCGGCGACCCAATCGTCGAGACCGACCGCCGCCACGATCGAGCCACCGGCGCGCGAGGAAGCGCCAAGGCCGAGCTTGGCGACGACCGGAACGCCCGCATAAAGGGATTCCCAAGTGCTGATGCCGCCATTTTGCGGAAACGGGTCGAGAGAGATGTCGACCTTGGCAAAGGCGAGCAGATGGTCATGGCGCGAGGTCGAGCCCATGCAGGTGATATTCTCTTCGGCAATGCCTTGTGCCACGAACCGTGCGATCAAGCCGTCGCGCAGCAGGGGATCGTCGAGCAGCCCGTGCTTGATGATGATCTTCGAGCCCCTCACCTCGCGCATCACCTTCGACCACACGCGGATCGCCTCATCCGAGATCTTGTAGATGCGGTTGAACACGCCGAAGGTCACATGGCCGTTGCGGAGCATGGGGAGCTCCGAAGGCGGCACGTCCAGGATGGGATCGATCGTGATCAGACACGGCAGGTCATGGACCTCCTCGGCCAGCAAAGGACGCGCCGATGGCGGAATGAAGATGGGATCGGCGAGCACGTAGTCCATGGTCTGAAGGCCAGTGCCCGTGGCGTGTCCGAAGCCCGTGACCTGGATCGGGGCCGGCTTGCGGGCGAATACGCCAAGCCGGTTGCCGGCCGTATGCCCGGACACGTCGATCAGGATGTCGACCTTGTCGGCCTGGATGCGATCGGCCAGCTCGTCGTCCGAAAGCTGTGCGGCCTCCACCCAGACGTCTGCCAGAGGCTTGAATCGCTCGGTAACCTCATCCTGCAACGGCCAGCAGGAATAGCAGACGATCTCGAACCTCGAATGATCATGATGGCGCAGCACCGGCAACAGACCAAATGCGGCCGAATGGTTCCTGAATTCCGAGGCGACATAGCCGACGACGATCCGCCGGTCCGGATCGAGCTGCCGCGGCGGCAGCGTCCGCTGCGGCAGCCGGTTGCCGATCGCATCCCACCAGGATTTTCGCGCCGCCTGCTGGATGGCGAAATCAGCCTCCGGCAGATAGTCCAGGATAAAGATCTTGCGGGCGATGGCATCCGCATAGTCTGGCGAGATTTCGAGCGCCGCGTCGAGATATTTGAGGGCCGTGGCGACATCGCCCTGGTTCGCATAGCACGCACCGAGGAGCACGGTTGCGTAGTCCGACCGCGGATTGTCCTCGAGCAGCGTCTTGACGGCCGCGATCGCCTGCGTCGTGTTTCCCATGAGCAGATTGACCTGCGCCTTGCCGCGCAGCGCGAGCTCGAGCCGCGGCGATTGTGCCAGCGCCGCGTCGAAGTCCGCGGCGGCCTGCTCCAGCCGGTACAGATCGAAGTTCAGCCGCCCGCGCTGCGCCAGGATCCGCGGCGCCCCCGGCTTGATCGCGAGCCCCGCCGCGAGGGCGGCCTCCGCCTCCTCGTAGTGCCGCAGCTCGATGCACACCATGCCCTTGCCCGCGAGCGCTTCGGCGTGTCGCGGCTGAAACGAAAGGGTGCGTTCGAAACTCTCCTTGGCACGCTCGAGCCGACCGATCATCAGCTCCGCCATGCCGCGGTTGCAGAATGCGTCGGCATAGTCCGGCCGCAGCCGGATGGCGCGGTCGTGAAGTCCGATCGCCTGCTCGCCAAGGCCGATGTTGAGCAGCGTGTTACCGAGATTGGTCAGGGTGATCGGACAATTCGGCTTCAGCGCAATGGCCTTCTCCTGGCATGCGCGGGCGTCCTGAAACTTCTGCAGGTCGAAATACACGGCGCCGAGATTGCCATGTGCATCGGGCGAGCGCGGATCGAGTTCAACCGCGCGCGCGAGCAGCTGCTGCGCCTCTTCCAGTCGCCCGCACTCGTAGGCGCGCAGGCCGAGCAGGTGCGTGGCGTGGAAATGATCCGGCACCTCCTCCACAATTCCGCGGCAGAGCGTCTCGGCCTCCGCAAATCGGCCCTGCCGGAGCGCCTCGACGGCGAGGGACATGACGGCGTCCGCCTGCTTCCTCAACTTCTTCTGCAATCGCGCATTCTGGTACGCGCGCGCGCCGACACTGCTCTGCAAGGTCTCTCTCCGGGGAATCGCCCGAAAAGAGGCAAAGCTGATTCGCTGGTGCGAGGCTGGCGGGTCAGTCAGGCCGGCGCGGTCGCCGGGCTGCAGGCGCTCAGCGCAGGATCTGGCTCAGGAACAGTTTGGTGCGGGCATGCTGGGGTGCGGCAAAGAACTCGTTCGGGGTATTCGCCTCGATGATCTGGCCAGCGTCCATGAACACCACGCGGTTGGCGACCTCGCGGGCAAAGCCCATTTCGTGGGTGACGACCAGCATGGTCATGCCCTCCCCGGCGAGGTCCACCATGGTGTCCAGCACCTCCTTGACCATTTCGGGGTCGAGTGCCGAGGTCGGCTCGTCGAACAGCATGACCTTCGGATTCATGGTCAGGGCCCTCGCGATCGCGACGCGCTGCTGCTGTCCGCCGGACATCTGGCCGGGAAACTTGTTGGCCTGATGCGGGATCTTGACCCGCTCCAGGAACTTCATCGCGGTCGCCTCGGCGTCCTTCTTCGGGATGTTGCGCACCCAGATCGGCGCCAGCGTGCAATTGTCGAGCACCGTGAGATGCGGGAACAGATTGAAGCTCTGGAACACCATGCCGACCTCGCGGCGGACCGCGTCGACGTGCTTGAGGTTGGGCCCAAGCTCGATGCCGTCGACGACGATCTCGCCTTCCTGGAATTCCTCGAGCGCATTGATGCAGCGGATCAGCGTCGACTTGCCTGAGCCGGAGGGCCCGCAGATCACGATGCGCTCGCCCTTGCGGACATCGAGGTCGATGTCGCGCAGCACGTGAAAGTCGCCGTACCATTTGTTGAGGCCGGAAATCTTGACGATGGGGTCTGTCATGGGGACCTCGATCAGTTGCGACGATGGGCGTTGAGACGATGCTCGACGAACAGCGAGTAGCGCGACATTCCAAAGCAGAAGAGGAAGTAGATGATCCCGGCGAAGGCGAAGCCCGTGAACGCGGTCGAGGGCGTCGACCATTTCGGGTCCGAGAACGAGGCGCGTAGCGACCCCAGGAGATCGAACAGCGCCACGATCGAGACCAGCGAGGTGTCCTTGAACAGCGAGATGAAGCTGTTGACGAGATTTGGAATGACGTGGCGCAGGGCCTGCGGCAGCACGATCAGCGAGGTCGTCTTCCACCAGGATAGCCCGAGCGCCGCGGCCGCCTCGCCCTGCCCGCGCTGGATCGCAGCAAGCCCGCCGCGGACGTTCTCGGCCTGGTAGGCGCCCGTGAACAGCGCAATCCCGATCAGCGCGCGGACGAGGCCGTCGACGGTGAAATTGCCGGGCAGGAACAGCGGCAGCATGTAGGTGGCGAAGAACAGCACGGTGATCAGCGGCACGCCGCGCCAGAACTCGATGAAGGCGATCGAGAAGATCCGGATCAGGGGGATGGTGGACCGGCGGCCGAGCGCCAGCGCAATGCCGATCGGCAGCGAGGTGACGATGCCGGTGACGGAGACCACCAGCGTCACCAGCAGGCCGCCCCACAAATTCGTCGTCACGACCGGCAGGCCGCCGCTGTCGAGCCCCATCAGCTTGATCACGACGGCGATGGCGAGGAAGGCAACGATGCTGGAGGCGAGAGCGCGCCAACCTGTACGCAAGCCCCCGCCGAAGCCGAAGGCGATCAGGGAGACGATCACGGCCGTGACGGCGAAATCGGCCCAGACCGATTGACCGGCGCCCTGGATCTGATCGCGCAGCCAGGTCAGCGGCAGGATCAGCCAATGGATCGCCGTACCGAGCAGCACGACGAAACTCCCGACCACCCACAACAGCGGTCCGACCGCCGACGTTTTGCTGAGACCGAGCAGGGCCTGCCCGGCACCGATGATGCTGTCGTCGAACAATTCCAGCAGCCCGGCCGTCCAGCTGAGGCCAAAACCCTTGATGCCGCCGCCGTGCAGCAGGAAGAACGCGACCACGGGAAAGGCGACGAAGAACAGGCTGGCGTTGAGCCCCTTCGCCGGGAGACGCGGCACGAGCAGCGGCACCAGCAGCGCCACGGCAAGGATGAAGGTGAGATTGACCCGCCAGCGCTCGGCCTCGGGATAGAAGCCGTAGATCAGTTGCGGCAGCTTCGCCTGGATGTAGGGCCAGCAGGCGCCGACCACGAAGCCGGCGTTTTCCGCAAGGCAAGCCGTGCGATCCTTGCCGCTCCAGACCGCATCGGCCACCAGGAACTTGACCGAGGGAACGACGGCGAACCACAGCAGCAAGGCGCCCACGATGGTGAGCAGGATGTTGGTCGGCGAGTTGAACAGGCGCGTCCGCACCAAGCCGACGAAGCCCGTGGTCTTCACCGGCGCGGGACGCTCGGTGAGCAGGTCCTGGCGGACGAAACTGCTGGAGGCGATATCGCTCATGCGCCCAGACTCCGGCTGACGCGCCAACCATAGACGCTCATGATCGCGCTGGTGAGCAGCGAGATCAGGAGGTAGATGCCCATCGTCATGGCGATGATCTCGATCGCCTGCCCGGTCTGGCTCAGCGACGTGCCGGCGAACACCGAGACGAGGTCAGGATAGCCGATCGCGACCGCCAGCGACGAGTTCTTGGTGAGATTGAGGTACTGGTTGGTCAACGGCGGCACGATGACGCGCATGGCCTGCGGCACCACGATCAGCCGCAGCGTGTTGCCGCGGCTGAGCCCCAGTGACGATCCCGCCTCCATCTGACCCTTGTGGACCGACAGGATGCCGGCGCGCACGATTTCGGCGATGAAGGCAGCGGTATAGGTCGACAGCGCCAGCGTCAGTGCCACGAATTCCGGAATGATCCGCGAGCCGCCGGCGAAGTTGAACCCCTTGAGCTGCGGCAGCTCGAAGGTGAACGGCAAGCCGGTCAGCAGCATGGTGGCGAGCGGCAAGCCGATCAGAAGACCCAGCACATAGGGCCAGATCCGGATCACCTGCCCCCGCTGAAACAGTGCGCGCCGGGCATGATAGCGCAAGGCCAGGGCCGCGACGACGCCGAACGCCAGCACCGCCAGGAATGGCTCCAAGCCGCTGCCGCCAATCGGGCTCGGAACGACGAGACCGCGATTGCTGAGGAAGACGATGCCGAGCAGCGAGATGCTCTGGCGTGGATTGGGCAAGGCCGCAAGCACCGCCAGGTACCAGAACAGGATCTGGAACAGCAGCGGCAGGTTACGGATGATCTCGACATAGATCTCGCCGACGCGCGACAACAGCCAGTTCGGCGACAGCCGGCACAGCGCGACGACGAAGCCGATCACAGTGGCGAAGAAGATGCCCACCACCGAGACCACGAGCGTGTTGAGGAGCCCGACCACGAAGACGCGCAGGAACGTGTCCGAGCCGGTATAGGGGATCAGGGTCTGATTGACGTCGAACCCGGCATTGTTCCTGAGGAAGCCGAAGCCGGCGGCGATGTGCTGGTTCTCGAGGTTGGCGCGGGCATTGGAGACGATCTCATAGCCGATCCAGCCCAGGATCGCCGCGAAGGCAAACTGGACGGCGACGCCGTTCCAGCCTGCCTTGCCGCCCAGAATGCGCCTGATCTTCAGGGCGATCTGGGGCGGCGGTTTTCGGGCCTCGGTGCTCATGCCGCCGCCAGCGGATCAGAGCGATCAGCGGATCGGCGGCGCGTACTGAAGACCGCCCTTGTTCCAGAGATTGTTGAGCCCACGATTGATGGCGAGCGGCGAGCCCGCGCCGACGTTGCGATCGAACACTTCGCCGTAATTGCCGACCGCCTTCACGATCCGCACCACCCAGTCCTTGGTCAGGCCGAGCTGTTCGCCGAAATTGCCGTCGGTGCCGAGGACGCGCTTCAGCTCGGGATTTTCCAGCTTCGCCTTCTCGTCGACGTTCTTCGAGGTCACGCCGAGCTCTTCGGCGGTGACCATCGCGAACAGCGTCCATTTCACGATGTCGAACCACTGGTCGTCGCCGTGGCGCACCATCGGGCCGAGCGGCTCCTTCGAAATGATCTCGGGCAGCACCATATGGTCGTTGGGATTGGCGAGCTTCAGCCGGTTGGCATAGAGGCCGGACTGGTCGGTGGTGAAGACGTCGCAGCGCCCGGCTTCATAGGCCTTGACGGTCTCGTCGTTGGTGGCGAACGCGATCACCTCGTACTTCATGTTGTTGGCCTTGAAGTAGTCGGCGAGATTCTGCTCGGTGGTCGTGCCGGTCTGCACGCAGACCGAGGCGCTGTTGAGCTCGAGCGCCGAATTCACCTTGAGCGACTTCTTCACCATGAAGCCCTGCCCGTCATAATAGGTCACGCCGGTGAAGTTGGCACCGAGCGAGGTGTCGCGCGAGATGGTCCAGGTGGTGTTGCGCGAGAGCACGTCGATCTCGCCGGATTGCAGCGCGGTGAAGCGGTCCTTGGCCGACAGCGGCACATACTTGACCTTGCTCGGATCGTTGAAGATCGCCCCGGCGATGGCGCGGCAGACGTCGACATCGATACCGGTCCAGTTGCCCTTGTCGTCGGGCGAGGAGAAGCCCGGCAGGCCCTGGCTGACGCCGCAGGACAGCATGCCCCGGTCCTTGACGGTCTTGAGCGTTTGCGCATCGGCGGCTTGGGCGGAGAGGCCGGCGGCGAGAGCAAGGGTGAGAGCCAGGGTTACGCGTTTCATGGGCTTTGGGCCTTTCAAAGTCGTCTCAAGGAACGTTGTCTCAGGATCGTCCCTGCCGGACCGGACATATCAACACCGGCCCTGCAAGAGTCATGCTGGAAAACCTTGCCGAACACCCGCCCATCCTGAGAGGCCATACCCTAATCCCCGCCGCTGGCGCCCGCCCTTTTTTCCGGCTGCGGCGCAAGGTTCGGTCAGACGATGGATCGAAGGTCGCGGCAGGCCCCTCAACATGCGGCGACTGAATAGCACCCGCGCATCACAGAACGACTGGCTTGCCGGGTCAAGGGGTTGACGGGACTCTTCTGTGTTCTGTTATTAACGTCAGCGGCCTCTCGGCCGGCCCGCGGGCGCGACATCCGCTCACGGAAACGCGGTTTTGAAAGCAGACGCATGGATTCCTCGCACCCCTCCCAGCAGCAGCCCGAGACCCGGCTGGTCACCTCCGGCCGCGACACCAAGGCGCAGAAGGGGTTCGTCAATCCGCCGGTGTTCCACGGCTCGACCGTGCTCTATCCGACCGCCGAAGATCTGCACGCCCATCGCGGTGAATTCACCTATGGCCGCCACGGTTCCCCCACCACCAAGGCGTTCCAGGAGACGCTGATGGCGCTGGAGGGGCCGCAATGCGTCGGCGTCGGCATCGTCCCCTCGGGGCTGTCGGCGATCTCCACCACCTTGCTCTCGGTGTTGAAGACCGGCGACCACATCCTGGTCGTCGACAACATCTACCGGCCCTCGCGCAATTTCTGCAACGGCATGCTCGCCCGCTTCGGCGTCGAGACCACCTATTTCGACCCGCTGATCGGCACCGGCATCGACAAGCTATTCAAGCCGAACACGCGTGCGGTGCTGGTCGAGGCGCCGGGCTCGCAGTCGTTCGAGATGCCGGACATTCGCGCCATCGCCGAGGTCGCGCATGCGCGCGGCGCGCTCGTGATCGACGACAACACCTGGGCGACGCCGCTCTTTCACCGCTCGCTCGACCAGGGCGTCGACATCAGCATGCAGGCCGCCACGAAATATATCGGCGGCCATTCCGACATCATGTTCGGCACGATCTCGGCCAATGCCAAGACCTGGCCGATGGTTGCCGAAGGCATCCGCCTGCTCGGCGTCTGCGCAGGCCCCGACGACGTCTTTCTCGCGCTGCGCGGCCTGCGCACACTGTCGGTTCGGCTGGCGCAGCATCATCGGTCCGGCCTCGAGATGGCGCGCTGGCTCGCGAGCCGGCCCGAGGTCGCACGCGTGTTGCATCCGGGCCTGGAGAGCGATCCCGGTCACGCCATCTGGAAGCGCGACTTCACCGGCGCATCCGGACTGTTCAGCATCGTGCTGAAACCGGCGCCGCAGCAGGCCGTCGACACCATGCTCAACACGCTCAAGCTGTTCGGCATGGGCTTCTCCTGGGGCGGCTTCGAAAGCCTTGCGATTCCCTTCGACTGCGACGCCTATCGCACGGCGACCAAGTGGTCGCCGGGTGGTCCGACCCTGCGCCTGCACATCGGGCTCGAGAACACCGACGATCTCAAGGCCGATCTCGATCGCGGCTTTGCTGCCCTCAAAGCGGCAATGTGAGCCTGCTCACAGGGCATTGCGCCTGCGCACGCGCCAACGTGCGCCGGGGAACGTGAGCCACCTGTAAACGTTAACGCCGACGCGCCAACAAAAAGTTTGATCCTCAAGCATTTGGCGCTAGCCTCACCAATCGACTCTAGTCCGGACACGGAGCATGGGAACGTTGGTACTGCTCGATCTGATGGGCGGCGTGGCGCTGTTGCTGTGGGGCCTGCACATGGTCCACAGCGGCATTCTGCGCGCCTTCGGCCCCGACCTGCGGCGCTTGCTCGGCAAGGCGCTGAGCAACCGCGTCAGCGCCTTCGCCGCCGGCCTCGGGCTCACCGCCCTGCTCCAGAGCAGCACGGCAACCGCCTTGATCACCAGCTCGTTCGCGGCCGAGGGGCTCGTCAGCCTAGCGGCGGCGCTCGCCATCATGCTCGGGGCCAATGTCGGCACCACGCTGATCGTGCAGGTGCTGTCGTTCAACATCGCAGCCGTTGCCCCCGTGCTGTTCGTGCTGGGCCTCGTCGCCTTCCGCACCGGCCCGCGCTCGCGGATCAAGGACATCGGCCGCGTCTGCATCGGCCTCGGCCTGATGCTGCTCTCGCTGCACATCCTGCTCGACACGCTGGCACCGGCCGAGAACGCGCCAGGCGTGCGCGTCATGATGTCGGCCATCACCGGCGATCCTGTCCTGTGCATCGTCATCGCCGCCCTCGTCACCTGGGCGGTGCATTCGAGCGTCGCCAGCGTGCTCCTGATCATGTCGCTTGCCTATTCGCAGTTCATCACGCCCTACGCGGCCCTGGCCCTCGTGCTTGGCGCCAATCTCGGCAGCGCCATCAATCCCGTGTTCGAGGGTGCCAAGCGCGACGATGCCGCAAGCTATCGCCTGCCGGTCGGCAATCTCGTCAACCGCGTGGTCGGGATTGCGCTCGTCCTGCCTTTCCTCGGCACCATCGCCGAGCACATGCACGCCTGGCAGCCCGATCTCGCCAGGATGACGGCGGCTTTCCACATCGCCTTCAATGTCGGCACGGCCGTCGTCTTCATCGGCCTGCTCGACGTCATGTCGCGCCTGCTCACCCGCCTGCTGCCGGATCGCGTGCAGGAGGCCGACCCGGCCCGGCCGCGCTATCTGGACGAGACCGCGCTGGAGACGCCGTCGCTGGCGCTCGCCGACGCCGCCCGCGAGACGCTGCGCATGGGCGATCTCGTCGAGGTGATGCTGCGCAAGGTGATGGCCGCGATGATGACGGGCGACCGTGCGCTGGTCGACCAGGTCTCCAAGATGGACAATTTCGTCGACGGTCTCGACGAGGCCATCAAGCTCTACGTGACCAAGCTGATGCGGGGCAGCCTCGACGAGAGCGAAGGACGGCGCGCGATGGAGATCATCTCCTTCGCCATCAACCTCGAACACATCGGCGACATCATCGACAAGAGCCTGAGCGAGCTCGCCACCAAGAAGATCAAGCGGCGCTTCCAGTTCTCGGCGGAAGGGGCCGACGAGCTCGCCGCCTTCCACAAGCGCACGATGGACTCGCTGCGGATCGCCTTCGGCGTCTTCATGTCGGGCGATGCCAACGAGGCGCGCAAGCTGCTGGTGGAGAAGACCGCGCTGCGCAACACCGAGCTCGCCGCGGTCGAGCGGCATCTGGACCGCCTGCGCGAGGGCCGACCCGAAACCATCGAAACCACGTCACTGCATCTCGACGTGCTGCGCGACCTCAGGCGCATCCATTCGCACATCTGCTCGGTCGCCTATCCCGTGCTGGACGCGGCCGGCGTGCCCTATCGCAGGACCGAGACGGAGACGGCCGCCTTGCCCGCGTCGGGTGCGGCCCCGGCAGTGCCGCGCTAGCGCCTGCTCAGCGCTCCAGCGTCTTCGACGCCTTGCCGCGGTTCTTGAGGATCAGCATGATGTTGCGGATATAGATCACCGTCGCCAGCGATTGTCCGAGGATGATGACCGGCTCGCGCTTGACGACGCCGTAGACCAGCGTCATCAGCCCGCCGCCCATCGAGCAGAACCAGAACGCCATCGGCACCACGCTGTTGCCGGCGCGCTCGCTCGCGATCCACTGCACCAGGAAGCGCGCAGTGAAGAACAGCTGCGCGACGAGGCCGAATGCCAGCCAGAAATCGAACTTGGCGACGAAGACGTCGTAGAGATAGTTGCTCAACGCCTGACCGTATTGGATGATCATGCGTTCACCTCAGTCACTTCTGGTGTCGGCTTCTTGCGACGGATCAGCCACCACACGCCAACAAGATCCATGATTCCGATCCACAGCCGGTCGAAGAAGCCGTAGTTCGACACGCCGGAATGGCGCGGCCGGTCGATCACGTCGACATAGGCGATGTCGTAGCCTTCGCGGCGGACCAGCGCCGGCAGGAAGCGATGCAGCCCGTCGAAATAGGGCATCATCAGGAAAACCTCGCGCCGGAACGCCTTGAGCCCGCAGCCGGTATCCCGCGTGCCGTCCTTCAGGATGGCATTGCGGACGCCGTTCGCCACGCGCGACTGGAATTTCTTGAAGCCGGTATCCTTGCGTCCGATGCGCTGCCCTGCAGCGAGGCCGACGCGCCCTGCTCCCTTCTCGACCGCGGCGATCAGGTCGGGCAGAAAGGCCGGATTGTTCTGGCCGTCGCCGTCGAGGGTTGCCACGATCGCCCCGCGCGCCGCGCGCACGCCGCTGCGCACGGCCGCGGATTGGCCGCCCGATCTGGCATGGCGGAGCTGGCGCAAATTGCCCCGTTGCGCCATGAGCGCCGCGAGTCGTTCGCCAGTCGCATCGGTCGAGCCGTCGTTGACGTAGATGATCTCGTAGGCCCAGCGACCATCGAGCGCCGCGCCGATCTCCGCGATCAGCGGCGCGATGTTGTCGGCTTCGTTGCGTACGGGAACGACGATGGAAACCGAAGGCTGGGACGTCGACAAATCAAAGCTCGTGGTTGGCATTGGCCTGCCCCAGCGGAACCAAGGGTCCCCGGCAGGCAGCCGCTTTTATGGGGCGGATGCCCCGTGGGCAACCCTTTTGAGGCGCCCCGAGACCGCCCCGGGAAGCGGCACGATGGTGCCGTCGGCACGGATGGCAAAACCCAGCCGCCGGGCTGCGAACCAATAGCGGACCGCCATTGCGCCGACCATGCCGACCAGGGCGCCGGCCACGACGTCGCTCGGGTGATGCGCGAGCAGCACCAGGCGGGTCAACACGATCACGATTGCGTAAGTGAACATGAACACGCGCAGGCGCGGCCACAGCGCCGAGACCGCAAACGCCAGCGCGAACGCTGCCACAGCGTGGCCCGACGGCAGGCTGGCATAGGCGCCGCTCCCCTCGAACGGCACGAAGTTGAAGGGGTTGGCCTTGCCGCCGACAAACGGACGTCCGCGCCCGATGATGTATTTCAGGATCTCCGCGGCGAGCGCCGACACGGCAATCGACAGAAACAGGAATTGCACGCGCGTGCCGAGCCCGAGCAGCAGCGCGCGCCGTGTGCCGTGCAGCCCTGCCGCAACGAGCGCCAGCACCACAAGCGCAGCGCCCAGCGCGATGAGCAGGTACTCGTCCTTGCCGAAATCGGTGAGGATGCGGATCGGCCACAGGCCCGGCGTGCCGCGCGCCGGCATCAGCTGGATCTCGGTCTGGTCGAAGGCGACCATCAGCACGATGACGAGGGCCGCCCCCGCCGCGCTGAGCCACAGCGAATGCCGCGCCAGCTTTCGGGCGGCCGCGGCGCGGCGCGAATGCGACGGCGTGCGCACGAGCTGGGCCAGCGCTCGGCCCGACACGGCGAGCAATTGGGCGGGATAGAACGGGCGCGGCGCGGGGCTGGTCGTGACAGGCATCCTATTCGGTGCCTTCCGAGCGGAAGATCGAAATCGAGATCGCGCGCCCTTGCGAGAAATTATAGCCGTCGATGCGGGTACCGACCTTGTAGCGCAGCCCGATCGCTTCGGCACGCTGCACGAAGCTGCGCTCCGAGCGCTGCTCGATCAGCGCGAAGCGGCAGCTTCCCTGCCGCAGGAAATCTGCCGCGCCCGAGCCGTCGGTGAGCAGGGTCTGGGTGCCCGTCAGGAACACGAGGCTCGGCTCGTGATAGCCGGCGGCCGCCGCCTTCGGCCCGACGCAGGTGACGTTGCGAAGCGCGCGTGCGACCTCGATGCTCGGGAATAGCGGCGTCAGCGACGGCAGCACGATGCCGTACACCGTCACCGCGAGCATCAGCGCGGCGACCAGCGCGTTGAGCAGCGAGCGCTCGGCGCGATTGGAATCAAACAGCCACCATGCGAACAGGCCGAAGATCAGGGAAGCCGCGATGAACGGCCAGGCCACGAACGCTGGCTGCCGCGTCAGCATCACCGCGCCGACCACGGCGATGATCGAGGCCGCCACGGGGATCGCGAACCACCACGCCGAGCCGCGCGCCAGCCATGAGCGCGACAGCACGTTCCGCTCCACCGCGCCGGCGGTCAGGATGGCGATCGCCGGATAGAGCGGCAGCACGTAATGCGGGAGCTTGGTCAGCACCGCCTCGAACACGATCCATGACGGGATCAGCCAGGCCAGCAGGAACTGTGCGCCCGGCTCGCGCCGCGCCCGCCACACCGCGGGCGCCGCCATCGCCGCCAGCGGCGCGCCCGGCCAGAACGTGATCCAGAACAGCGCCAGATACATGCCGGGCGGGGCGCCGTGGGATTCCTGGGCGCCCAACTTGCTCAGCATGTCGCCGCCGACGGAGTCCGCAAAGAAGGCATCGCCCGCGCGCCAGAAGATCGCGACGAACCAGGGCAGCACCAGTACCAGCATCCACATCAGGCCCCAGACCGGGCGCAGCTTCCACAGCCAGGCGGCATCGCGGTCCTGGATCGCGAGCGCGACGATGGTCAGCCCCGCGAACATCAGGATCAGCGGCCCCTTGATCAGGATGCCGACCGCAAGCGCCGTCCAGAAGATCGCGGGCCAGCTCCAGGGCGGATGCGTCTCGTCCTCGGCGCGCTGCCAGGACAGGTAAGCCCGGGCCGTCGCGCCCATGGCGGCGGTCACGCACAACAGCAGCATGGCGTCGGTCTTGGCGAGCCGCGCCTCGACGCCGAGCAGCACGGAGGCGCACATCAGGAGCGCCGCCAGCACCGCGGCGCGCCGCGTGACGAAGCCGAGCGCGGCCCAATAGGTCATCAGCACCGCGCCGATCGCCCCGAACAGCGATGGCAGCCGGTAGACCCAGATGCGCAATTCGGCCTTCGGCAGCTTCAATGCCGAGGCCGCTTCAACCGCAACCGATTGCAACCAGTAGATGCCGACCGGCTTCTTGTAGCGGACGTCCTCCTGGAAGCGGATATCGACATAGTCGCCGCTCTCGACCATCTGCTTGGTGGCCTGGGCGAACCGCGCCTCGTCGCGATCAACAGGCGGGATCGTGAAGAAGCCCGGCAGGAACAACAGCAGCGCGCACAGCAGCAGGAAGGCGACGGCACGGGCATGGCTGGCCGTGGCGATGTCGAGCATGCCTACGAGTCGGCTGCCCGGATCGACGGGCGATTTCGGCTCGCGGGGCGCTCCAAAACGGGGGCTGGGATAGGTCTCGGCCATTGGTTCCGCTTACGCTGAAACCGCCATTCCGACAACCGGTTAAGGCCAAGGTCACTGAATTCGAATGACGACTGTGTCCGCGGCGCCCGTAGCGTCGATCACGGTGAGCCGCGCAAAGCCCGGACCGGGAGGATCGATCAGGCGCTGGCGGCGACCATCGATTTCGCCAAGCGCCGTACCGTTAACCATGACGGTCATGGGCAGCACGCCGCCGGCGACCTTGACCGGCATCGCTGCACTCTCCTGGCCTGCGGAGCGATCGACATCGATCCGCGAGCCGTTCAACGGAAACTGGATGTGCAGCGCCTGCTCGCGACCGGTCCGCACCAGCTCTCCCACGGGGCGGAACCGCTTCAGCGGCAACGGCAGCTTGGCATTGCCCGCGACCAGGGTTCCCTTCGGCGGCTTCGGCAAGGGAGCCAGCGTCTTGCCGGTGCGGGCGAAGGCATCGAACAGGATCGGCGCGGCGGCGACGCGCCCGATCAGGCCCGGAACCGGCGCGCCGTCGGGCCGGCCGACCCAGACGCCAATGGTCATTCGGCCGTCGAACCCGACCGACCAGGCATCGCGATAGCCGTAAGAAGTGCCGGTCTTGAAGGCGATGCGGTTGTGAGCGGCGTTCTCCGGCGGAGGTGTTCCCAACAGCACGTTGCCGACCTGCCATGCCGCGACGGGATCCAGCAGCCGGAGCGGCTCGCGGTCGTCCTTGTCGGCCATGACCTCGCGCAGCGGCTTGGTGGTGCCGAGACGGGCGAAGCCCGCATAGAGCTGGGCGAGATCCTGCAGCGTCACGCCGACGCCGCCGAGACCCATGGCGAGCCCCGGCGCTTCGTCCTTGGGCAGAACCAGATTGCCGCCGGCCTGGCGCAGCCGCGAGGCCAGCCGGCTCGAACCGACGCGGTCGAGCAGCACGATCGCCGGGACGTTCAGCGACAATTGCAGCGCCTTCCTCACGGGCACCGTGCCCTGGAAGGTCATGTCGAAATTTTCCGGCGCGTAGGAGCCGAAGCGGACGGGACGATCGTCGATCAGGCTCTCCGGATGGACGAAGCCGTCCTCGAAGGCGAGCCCGTAGATGAAGGGCTTCAGCGTCGAGCCCGGCGAGCGGATCGCGCGGGTCATGTCGACCTGCCCTGCCCGGCTCTCGTCGAAATAATCGGCCGAACCGACGCGGGCGAGCACATCCCCGCTCTCATTGTCGACCACGATGATGCCGACCGAAATGTTGGGTCCGAGCGCGATGGCGCGGTCGCGCGCCAGCGGCTCCAGCACCTTCTGCAAGTTCGCATCGAGCGTGAGCTTGATGACCGGCTTATCCTTCACCGTCGACAGCGCGGTGTCGGACGCATGCGGCGCCAGGATCGGCATCGGCTTGCGCAGCTTTGGCACGGGCACGGCCTTGGCCAGGTTTGCGTCGTCCGCGCTGACCACGTGCTCCTCGACCATGCGGTCGAGCACGCGGTCGCGCGCCTTGCGCGCGGCCTCGGGATGGCGGTCGAGCCGGCGCGTCTCCGGCGATTGCGGCAGCGCCACAAGCAGCGCGGCTTCGGCCAGCGACAGGCGCTTCGGTTCCTTGCCGAGATAGCCGATCGAGGCGGCGCGGATGCCTTCGAGATTGCCGCCATAAGGCGCCAGCGCGAGATAGAGATCGAGAATCTGCTCCTTGCTCAGCGTCCGCTCGATCTCGATGGCGCGCACCATCTGCCGCAGTTTGGCGTAGAGCGAGCGCTGCCGCCGCGGCTCCATCAGCCGCGCGAGCTGCATGCTGATGGTCGAGCCGCCCGAGACGATGTGGCCGCGCGTGCCGAGCTGCAAGGCGGCGCGCCCCAGCGCCAGCGGATCGATGCCGTCATGGACGTAGAAGCGCTGGTCCTCATAGGCGAGCAGCAGCTTCAGATAGGTCGGATCGACGTTGGCTTTGGCGTCGACCGGCAGCCGCCAGCGTCCATCGGCCATGGCGTAGGCCCGCAGCAGCTTGCCGTTGCGGTCAACGATGGTGGTGGAGACCTGGCGGGCTTCATCGAGCGGAAGCGGACCGAGGGAATAGACCCAGCCGACGAAGCCGATGATGGCGAGGATGAGGATGAAGGCGGCGACGGAGAGGACGCGAAGGCCCCCACCCCCTGCTCCGTCACGGCCGGGCTCGTCCCGGCCATCGACATTCTTCGTCGCGGCAGCAAAGTCCGTGGATGCCCGGGACGAGCGCGGGCATGACGACGGAGATTGGGGCGCGATCTCGCTCATCTCACTCACTTCGCCGCCCGCACCTCGACCGTTCCCGTGCCCGTCCGCCCGTACCGCCAGGGATTGTACATGTCCTCGACATAGGCCTGCGGCAGCACGTACTTGCCGGGCGAGACCACGCGCACGACATAGGCGACGGTGAAGACCGCCTTGGAATCCGCGGCCCGGTCCACGGCCGCGGTGAAGCGGTCGTCGCGGAACTCGGTGTTTTCAGGCTCCTCGCCGTCCTCGATCCAGTCCAGCGTGCCGCTGTCGCCGGAGGACACCAGCTTCGGGTTGTCGATCTCGAGGCCCGCCGGCAGATAGTCGGACACCATGATGTGGCCGTACTCCGGCTTTGCCTCGGTGATCTTCAGCACCACCGCAAAGCGCTGGTTCTGCTTGACCTTGCTGATGTCGGCGGGCTTGCCGTCGAGCGTGAAGTAATTGCGCTCGATCTTGAAGCCGTTCGATGCCGCCGGCTCCGGCGTCACCGGCGAGCCCGACACCGAGACCACCGCCTGCACCGGCGCATCGCCGGTGTTGGTGATCTTCAGCGGCTTGCCATCCAGCGTCGCGGCCTTGTAGCTGCGATAGAGCGCGGTCTTGACCGGTTGGCCGTCCACTTCCATGGACAGGTTCTCCTTGGCGAGCGCCCGCGCCGCCAGCACCAGCCACGCATTCTCCTGCGTGGAGGTGTAGGGCGTGAGCCCCCGCGCGGTCTCGACCCGTGACACCGCCTGCGTGAGCGTCGCCTTCGGCGCGTTGCCTTCGCTGGCAAGCGAGACCAGGGCTGCGGCATCGCGCAGCTGCGAGCCGTAGTCGGTGCGGCCGAACTCGAGCACCGGCTTTGGCGCAAGGCTGTCGAGCGCGGCGCCATAGACCCGCTCCGCGCGGTTGCGGTCGCCGACCAGAGCGAGCGCCGCTGCGAGCTGCGACTTCGCGATCGGCGTTGCGAGGTTGGCGAGCTTGGTGTCGGCGAGATAGCGGAGGTCGCCGATCGGTGCTGCGCCGTTGCGGGCGAGCACGTAGAGGCCGTAGGCGAGATCACGCCCGCCGTCCTTCTCCGGCTCGTTGCCGTTGACGACGGAGTTTCTGACCCGGTCGAGTGCGTTCTTGAACAGCACGTCCGGCACCACAAAGCCCTTTTCGCGGGCGCGGGTGAGGAAGTCCGTCACATACGCATCGAGCCAGGCATCGTCGCCACCGGCGGACCACAGGCCGAACGAGCCGTTCGAGCCCTGGCGTGCCAGGAGGCGTTCAATGGCGTCGCGAATGCGCTGGTCGACCTCGGTGTCCATGGCCAGATGCGCGCCGGCCGCGAGCTCGTTGACATAGAGCAGCGGCATGGCACGGCTCGTGATCTGCTCCGAGCAGCCGTAGGGATAGCGATCGAGCGCCTTGAGGATGGTCGCCGCGTCGAGTGCGGTAGACAGGCTCGCCGACACCGAAACGCTGCCGGTGCCCGGCACGAGGTCGGAGAACATGTCCGAGGTCAGCGTCAGGCTCTCGCCCTTCGCCAGGGTGCGGATCGAGCGCCGCGCCAGCACCTGCGTTGCCGCCTTGACATCGAACGCATAGTGCCGCGCCAGCGCGAGGCCGTTCGGGCCCTTGATGTCGACATCGAGCGTCGCCTGCCCCGCCGCGGTCGCGTCGACCGCAAGCGAGAACGAGTTGCGCTGCTTGGCGGCGAGCTTGACCGTGGTCGCCGGATTGCCGGTCATCTTCACCGGACCTCCGGTCTTCACGTTGATGACGTAATCGCCGGCCTGACCCTCGACATTGTCGATCTCGAGATTGACCGTGCCGTGGTCACCATTGAGCAGAAAGCGCGGCAGGGTCGTGGTCAGCACCACGGGGTCGCGGATCACGACATCGGTGTTGGCGCGGCCGAGCTTGGTCGCGGTCCATGCCACTGCCATGACGCGCGCCGTGCCGGCGAACTCCGGCAGGTCGAAGCTCACCTCGGCGGTGCCGTCGGCACCCACCGTCACGATGCCGGAATAGAGCGCGAGCGGTTTTTGCGTGGGCGGCGAGCCCTGCAGCTCGGCGGCCCCGGCGTCGCCGCCGGACTTGATCTGGCCGCGCGTGCCGGACATGCCGTCGATCAATTGCCCGTAGAGATCGCGGATCTCCGCGCTCAGGCGGCGCTGGCCGAGATAATAATCGTCCGGCGCTGGTGGCTTGTAATTGGTGAGGTTGAGGATGCCGACGTCGACCGCGGCGATCACGATCTTGGCGTCTTCGCCCGGATTGAGCCCGTCGAGCTTGACGGGGATCTTCAGCGTCGAATTCGGCCGGACCAGCGCCGGCGGCGACAGCTTGACCTGCAAGGTACGGGTCTGCTTGTCGATGCCGAACCATTTCAGGCCGATCGCGCGACCGGGCATGCGCTGGGCCGCGGCATCGAGCGGACGGCGCAGCGTCGCGACCACATAGGCACCCGTGCCCCAGTCCTTGCCGACCGGGAGCTTCACCTGGGCGGTGCCTTCCTTGACGTCGATGGTCTGCGTCGTCAGCAGCCGGTCCCCGAGCACGTTGACGGTGAGCTTGCCGGCGCTGCGGATATTGACCGACACCGTCATGGTGTCCCCTGAAGCGTATTGCGGCTTGTCGATCGAGGTCTCCAGCAGGTCCGGCGTGTCGGCGCTGCCGTCGGAATACCAGCCGACGTCGAACTGCACCGAGGTCACGGGGCCATCGGCGTCGTTCGACTTCACATCGAGCCGGTAGCGGCCGGGCTGCGGGCTCAGCGAAATCCGCGCCGGCTTGTCGGCGGCAACCGTCACGTCACCGTCGGCGACGCGCGAGGTCGACTTGACCGGCTCGTATTCCCAGTAGTTGTTCTGGCGATACCATTGGTACCGCGACTCCATCTTCAGCAGCTCGTAGCGCAGGCCGTCGCGGCGCAGCTTCTCGCCCTCGGGCGAGACGAACACGACGTCGAACTCGGCCTTGTCGCCCTCGGCGACGTTCTTGTCGCCGAACAGCGGCTTGATGCCGATCTGCGCCACGGTGGGCGCGATCGGCAGCACGATCTTGCGTTCGACGGCGCGGCCGCCGGTCTCGACCATGCGCACGAAGATCTGCGCCTCCTGCGGACGGGTCGAGGTCGGCTGCTTGTCCAGCGTCACCGGGAAGGTCGCAACGCCATTGGCGTCGGCCTCGGGCAGGTTCTCCAGCGGCGTGCGCTCGTTCGAATTGGTCTCCTCGTCGGCGACGCCGAACTGGTAGCCGGCAAAGCCCGGACGCTCGCTCGCGGGCGCGATCAGCATGTCGCCTTCGAGTGCAAGACCCGAGGCCGGCGCGCCATAGAGAAAATGGCCGTCCGCCTTAAGCTCCACAGGAGTGTTAGCTTTGATCAGCTTGTCCTTGGCAGACAAGTCGAATTCGATCCTGTCGGGGACATAGTCCTCGACCATGAAGGTGGTCTCTCCGACCGAAGAGCCCTTCGGGTCGGTGAAGGCGCGCACCCGCCACGTGCCGGTCGGCACGGCGGAATTGAGCGGCACGGCCAGCGAGCGGCCGCCGGCACCCTGGTCCGATAGCACGGCGCGGCGGAATTCGACGCCGTCGGGGCGCTCGATCACCAGGGTCATCGGCCCGCCGGTCACGGCGTTGCCCTGCCCGTCGCGCAGCAGCGCAGTCAGATAGACCGTTTCGCTGGAGCGATAGACTCCGCGCTCGGCGTAGACGAAGGCATCGGCGCCTGCAGGCACTGCGCGCCCGGAGACTCCGCGGTCGGACAGGTCGAAGGCGGAGGTCTTCAGGCTGAGGAAGGCATAATCGGCCTTCTCGCCGGTGACCGTCAGCATCGCCGGCGACAGGCCGCCCTCGCCGCGCGCAAGACCGGCCTCGAACAGCACGTGGCCCGAATCGTCGGTCTTGCGGGTGGCCAGGATCTCGTTGTTGCGGGCAACCAGCCGCACCTCGGCCTTGCCGACCGGATCCGTCGAGGCCAGCGAATTGACGAACACGTGGATGCCGTCATTGCCGGAATAGGCTGCGACGCCGAGATCGGAGACGATGAACCATTGCGTGGCGAGCTGGTACTCGTCGTCCGAGCCCGGGCCCTTGGCGGCAGCCGTCATCACGTACACACCCGGCTGGAGCTCGCCGAGCGCCTGATCGACCGGGAATGCCGTGGTGACGTCCTGGTTCAGGGTCATCGCGGTCGCAAGCTCGCCGGACCAGACCTTGACGCCGCGCTCGTCCCCGAGATCGCTGAGCTGGTACTTGGACAGGGTCTTCTGGAAATCGCTGTCGACCACCGTGTTGATCAGGTTGCGGTCGCCGATCCGGAAGACGTTGATGTTGACCGCGGGCGTGTTGACGCTGACCACGGGAATGCCGCGCTGGCCGGTCCGGGGCAGCACATAGGCGCGGCTGGTGAAGCGCACGAACGGCTTGCGGTCGCGCACATAGACGTTGAACTCGGCTGATTTCGGCAGGCCTTCCTTCACGGTGGACGGCAGGCCGGCGCGCAGGTTGATGTTGTAGCGCTCGCCGTGCTTGAGGCCGTCGACGCAGACCTGCTTGCCCTCGGCCGAGAGCGCGGGCTTGTCCTGTCCCGCCAGCGCCAGGAACGGTGCGAAGTCAGTGCGCTTGGCCAATTCCTCGGAGAACTGGAAGCAGGCCCGCGGGCTCGCCGAATCCGAATCCACGGTGTAGTCGAGCAGCCGGAAGCCGTGCTCGTCGCGCATCTTCTCATATTGGCCGCGGACGTCGGCGACCTCGCGCATGTCGAGCGACAGCCGAAGCACATCCAGCGCCGGCCGCCACAGCTTGCGTTCGGCCAGCGCCTTGCCGAGCACGGCAAGCGCGTCGGCCTCCTCGCCCGGATTGCCGGCACGCTGGTAGGCGATGTAGGCCGCGGTCGAGGCGCGCTCCAGCAGGAAGGTCTGCTCGCTCGAGCTCTTCGGCGAGATCTGGAAGATGACCTTGGCGAGCCGCAGCCAATTGCCGGTATCCTCCGGCGTGGTGGCCGCGATCTGGCCGAGCACCGACAGGCCGGTGCGGAAATCATTGCGCCGGAACGCGGTGTCGGCGTCCGTCTTGAGCGTCGCATTGGTCTTGGCGACGGGCCCCGCCTCGCTCTTGATCTGCGCTTCCAGCTTGATCGCGGAATCGGCGAGATCGTCGCGCTTGAAGGCTTTGTCGGCGGCCTGAGCTACGCTGAGGCCGAGCGCCAGCGTGGCGCAGAGTGTGACGGCGCGAACAAGACCGATCATGATGGACTCCCGGAAATCGCGGACAGCCGCCTGCAGGCAGCATGAAATGCGCGGAAAGGTGACAGACTCAAGGCGATGGAACCAAAGGCGCAAATCGTCGCATTCGCCATGCAAAGGCAAGCCCAGAGGAGACCGATCAAGATACCGCCGCACACGCCGTCCTGATGGCGCAGCAATACCCGACCCGTCGACCGGCGGCCACATCCCGGAAGCTGGCCAGCGTTCCCGGCGATGTGATCCATCGTCCAGTCCGCTGCCGCTCGACCCGGCACCCTGACATGCCACCGTCTCGCTTTGTCGCGGCACTGAGGAAAACGGTTCGGTTCAGACTTGGCGAAACACGATATTTTTCATAATGGCATGGTAGATGGACTGCCCAGCCTCAAACCAAGGCTCCAGACGGTCCCGTAGCTCAACTGGATAGAGCATCAGATTTCTACTCTGAGGGTTGCAGGTTCGAATCCTGCCGGGATCGCCAGTCACGCTGCCGATCAACCACCTTCACGAACGCGTGGGTAACCATACGCCGGCCTTTGATCGGCGCCGATCAGCCCTATCTATGCGCCGGGCGAATTGCGCCCGACAGGTTTTTTGATGCAGCAATCCGAATTGACGAGAATGGCGATCGCCTCCGTGGTGGCGATCGGTGCGATGTCGTATCTGGCAATCGACGCGGGCGTGGTGAACACCAGCGTGGTCACGAGGCCGATCAAGGTGGCTCAGGCCTCCATCGTCGGTGCGGCCATGGGCCAGAATCACATTGCCTTCGCCGTTCAGGAGTGGGCGCGTCGCGGCCACGAGAAGCCCGTTGTGGAGCATTGCTTGGCGGTCGACTGATCAAGTCGTCCTTCCGGGCTATCTGACAAGCGAGGCCCCTTCGGGGGCCTTTCGTTTGTTCACGGTCCGACTCCGCTTCGTTCGCAAAGCACGAATCGCAACCGGAGAAATCTGCGCTGCGCTTTTCTTAATGTCGCGTTTCATCCATCCAGTTTGTTCAGGCGCTGACCGTCACGATCACCGGCCGCAGCCGGTACGCGTCGATCGCAGCGTTCGACAGCAGCAGCCTGCGCCGCTCTCCTCGCAGCATCATGCGGTCGATCCTGTTCAGGATGAAGCGGGCTGACTCCCTGCGCTCGCCTGTAAGCAGACCCGAGCGGTCGAGATACATCCAGGCGATATCGAAAGACTGTGCGCGTAACTCGGGGTCGGTCATGGCCGACCAACGTCCGGCAGAGAACCGAGGTTCCTATGTGAGCGCGATGGAAGCGCGCAGCCCAGCGCAACGCCCGCGCATCCGACCATGGCACGATAAAAAGAAGCCCGCGCGGAACGAGATCGCGACCGGTACGTTGTTGGCATGAAATCGAGTGGTGCCGATCAGCCAGCCCCGATCGGCTTTGAAAGGCCCCGTGCTTGTCCCCCCGAGCACGGGGCTTTCTCATGCAGGCCAGGCCGTGCCGCCAAATTTCTTCGAGAAGGTTTTCAGTCCGCCCGCTCGCCGCGGCGGTCGCGGGCAAGCTCGTGCCAGGCCAAAGCCAGCTGGATCAGGCGTTGCCGGTCGGCACCTTCCGATGCTGCGGCCCGCTTCATTGCGGCCTCGGCCTCACGCTGTGGGTCGTACTTGGGACACATGCGACGGACCCTAGCTCGCCATCTGGACAAGGGAATGGCAATTTCGTCCGTATGATTGCGGGGTGAGGCTCGCCCCCGCGGCACCACCGCTCACCACATGCATACGACGATGACGAGCCCGTGAGGCTGGCCGCATTCAGCCAATCTGTGAATGGCGTCACAGTCTTGGCCTGGCATCTCGGTTAAACCATGTCTCGACGCGTCAGGGAGCGCGACGGCATCGATGGTGGTTTTCCGTCATGGCACAACAAGCAGCAGCCTCAGCAAACGCCCCGACCCGACGGCCAAGGATTGGTCTGAGAATCGATCTGCTGGGAATTGCCTATCTCGGGACCATCGGCATCGTGATGCTGGCCTGGATTGCCGGCCTGGTCTGGGGCGCGATGGCGTTCTTCAACTGGCTCGTGGCTTGACGCAAGGCGACCGGCTTCTTCACGAGCAAGGCGCTTTCCCGAGCAAGGCTTGCTGCCGGGGATCGCGAGCTAAAGCAGGCAGTGCATCACCTGCCCCAGCTTGATCCCCCCGCAAACAATCATCGCCCAAAGCGCCAAGCTGATCTGGATGGCTTCCAGCATGTCTCACGTCCCCGCGAATCAATTCCCATCCCAATTTTTTCTTTTGAGAATCGCGTGAAGAGGCACCGGGAGCCAAGTGCTATTTTGCGGCAGTTGTTGTGCGACGCCGAACGCGGCGCCGGCACAGCCATCCGGATAAACAAAAGAGGCGGGCCTTTCGCCCACCTCTCTCACATCAGGATACGACCAGCGTCCTAGCGGCACGCCCGCGGATCGGTCGCCACGTATTGCCCGTCCGGGTACCGATAGTAGCAATTGCCCTGCGCCCAGTAGTAACCGGGCTGGGAGGCGGCAGTGGCGCCCGCGATGGCTCCGGTCGCGCCGCCGAGCACCGCGCCGGCTGCTGCCCCGGTGGCATTGCCCGAGATCAGGCCGCCGAGCACGCCGCCGACAATGGCGCCGCCGAGCGCACTCGCACCGGGATCGGCCGGCGGCGGAGGCGGAGGTGGCGGCGCATAGGCGACGGGAGGCGGCGGCGGAGCATAGGCCACCGGCACGTCGTCGTAGTACTCCTCAGAGATGTAGGCGGGCGGGCCGGCCATTCGCTGCGGATAATAATACCAGACGCCGCCAACGTCCCACCACCAGCCGGAGCGGCCGTTGTGCACTTCGTGGCGCCATCGCCCGCCATCCCAGGCGCGATTGCCACGATAGACGTGTCCGCCCCAGTCGCGCGTCGGAGCGGGACCGTTCGCAACATACCGTCCCGGAGGCGGGCCACCGGCAGTCCGCGGACCGGGAGCCGCATGGGGCTGGCCACCGGGCTGCGGCGCGGGTCGGGCCGCCTGCTGCGGCGGCGGGCCCTTGCGCATGTTCTGATTGTTCGGAGGCGGCGCCCCGGCGGCGGGGCCGGCAGGAGGCTGCCCGGCATCTCTCGGGGGCCTCGCGTCCTGGGCCTGCGCCGACAACGCCAGCAGCGACATGGCCGAAACCAAGGGAATGATGATCTTCATGTGGTTGGACGCACTCATGCGTGCTTGCCCCCTACTCTTTCGATCGCTCTCGCGATTGCCGTGGTGCCTGGCGCGATAGACGATTCGTCCCGCGCTGGGCTTGATGCCAGCTGACATAGCTGACCTGCTTTGGTCAGCGAAGTCCCGTTACAAATGATTAAGATCGCGGCAATTTTCGGCCCAAGCGGCCCTGCTGGACCGGCTTCTAGCGGGCCGGCTCGATCACGTTGCAATTGCTGCGGCCGGACATCAGGCAATCCTGCATCTTGCTGGCCGCGGTAAGGTCCCGGGCCAGCCACCAGCCGACACCGAGGATCACGATCGCGATGATCAGGCCGGCAACCGCGCCGCGGCGGTTGTCGCCGGATGGCGGCTTCGGCCTGGGTTTCGGCTTCTCGCCCGGTTGAGGCTGGGACGTGGACATGGCTACCTGATCGCTCGGGCAGGCCGGCTTATCACCTCTGCGACGTCCCGTCACATCCCGACCGGCCGCTTCGGTCCAATTTCGCGGACTCAGCCTCGGGTCGCCCGGAGCGCGTCCTTGCGCGAGGTTTCGACCGCCGGGATCGCCTGCTGGGCCCGCGGTGCGCAGGTTGTGAGCACGAACGCGGTCTGGGTGCACTCCCAGTCCGCCCCCAGGACGGCACTGTCGATGGGCTGCGGACGGGCGAGCAGCAGCATGGCACCGGCTACGGCCATCACGGCGACGGCAATTGCGAGCGCCCTGAGGCTCAATCTTGAGATCGTCATGCCCGTGCTCCGTGTCGGGCGGACGCTAGGCGTCGCCCTCGTGGTCCCTTATGAGGGACATCACAATTCGGCAGTTTTTCCGGGCTACGAGAGATCGTCTGGGGGGTGGCGATTTTCGTTGACCTGATCGGCTGCGATTATGGGTGGCTTCGCGACGCTCAGCGATGTACACGCTTGTTCGTCGCGCGGCGCCTGCTATGCCCAGCCGACGTACCAACTTGCAGTGATGTAGGATCGAAAGCGAGGAAGACAAGGCTCGTCGATGAGTGGATTCAGGGAACCCGGCTTCACAGACCGGCAAAAGGCTGCGCAAGAAGCGCGCAAGAATCTTTTGAACAAATTCAAGTCGCAGCCGGGTCCGGACGATCCGGCGGTTGCGGCGCGTCGCGCCGAGCGCGAGGCGCTCGCGGTCAAGCGTGCCGAGGCCAAGGCGGCACGCGAGGCCGAAAAGGCCGAGCAGAAGCGTATCGAGCAAGAAGCCAAGGCCGCCGAAGCTGAGCGGATCGCGCGCGAGGCCCAGGAAGCCGCCGAACGACAGGCAGCGATGGAGGCCGAGCAGAAGGCAAAGCGCGACGCGCGCTACGCGGCCCGCAAGGCCAAGCGAAAATAGATTGACGCGTGACCTTCGCCGGTCACGTTCAATTCAAATTGAATGGAGATGTTATTTGGGGGCGGTCCGGGCGACCGCCCCCAAACATTCGCGCGTGCGTTTGCGTCTTGCCAGACGCCTGGGATCGCGAGCGGGCGAAGATCAGTTCTTCTTCATCATCCCGTCGTCTTTCTTCATGCCGTCCTTCGACATGTGATCCTTCTTCATGCCGTCGTCCTTGGACATGGTGTCCTTCTTCATCATGCCGTCCTTGGACATCGTGTCCTTTTTCATCATGCCGTCGTCCTTGCCCATCTTGTCCTGGGCAAAGGCGGCCGGCGACAGCGCAAGGCCAAGCGAGAGAGCGGCAGCCGAGACGCCGAGCACGATGCGGGTGCGAATGGTCATGGATCAACTTCCCTTCGAGATCTGTTTGTCAGCGACGGACGCCGCTATCCAAGCTCGACGGATGGACGGACCGCCTTGTTACGCCGCCGCCGACAAATTCTAGCGAGCGCGTTGCGATCCGTTGTTCTGGGGAGCCCAGGGCCGGCGGTGGCCATCGGACGTGTGTGCAGCGCAGCACGTCCGACACTTGCCGCGGCATTCGGTCTCGAACTATCAGATGAGAGAACATCGGGTGAAAGACCGGCTAGGATGGGCCTACGCACTGGTCACACGACCCGCCAATCACGCCAAACAAGAACCGTCCGAAGAACCGTCCAAGGGGACCACATCATGCTCACGCGCCGCCATTTGATTGCGACCGCCGTCGCCGCACCCGCCATCCTCCGCTTCGGCACCGGCACCGCGCAGGCCGCCACCACACTGAAGATCTCGCATCAGTTCCCGGGCGGCACCGTCGACAAGGGCGATTTCCGCGACCGGCTTTGCCGCATGTTCGCCGCTGAGATTGCCAAGCGCAGCAATGGCGACATTGCGGCCGAGATCTATCCGAACTCTTCGCTGATCAAGACCAACGCGCAGTTCTCCGCGATGCGCAAGGGCGCGCTCGACATCTCGCTCTATCCGATGCCCTATGCGGGCGGCGAGCTGCCCGAGACCAATATCGGCCTGATGCCCGGCCTCGTCACCACCTACGACCAGGGCATGCGCTGGAAGAAGGAGCCGGTCGGCAAGGCGCTGACCGACTTCCTCGCCGACAAGGGCATCATCCTGCTCACCTGGGTGTGGCAGGCCGGCGGCGTTGCCAGCCGCTCCAAGCCGATCGTCGCGCCGGAAGACGCCAAGGGCCTGAAGGTGCGTGGCGGTTCGCGCGAGATGGACATGGTGCTGCAGACCGCCGGCGCCTCGGTGCTGTCGGTGCCGTCGAACGAAATCTACGCGGCGATGCAGACCGGTGCCTGCGATGCCGGCATCACCTCCTCGACCAGCCTGATCTCGTTCCGTCTGGAAGAGGTTGCGAAGTCGCTGACCTCAGGCGCGGGCGCCTCCTACTGGTTCATGCTCGAGCCGCTGATGATGTCGAAGGCGATCTTCGACAAGCTGCCGAAGAACCACCAGGACATCCTGCTCGCGGTCGGCACCGAGCTCGAGACCTTCGGCCGCAAGGGCGCGCAGGACGACGACGTCGAGGTTGCCAAGGTCTACGAGAAGGCCGGCGCCAAGGTCTCGGCGCTCGATGCCGCGACCGTCGGCAAGTGGCGCGACATCGCCCGCGACACCGCGTGGAAGGATTACGGCGCCAAGACCGCGACCGCCGCCAACCTGCTCAAGCTCGCCACCGACGTCGCGGCATGAGCCACGGTCCGCTTCCGGATCGTGACGACCACGCTACCGCTGCCGCGGGCACTGGCCCCGCGGCGGCGATCGATCGCGGTCTTGCCGTCCTCAACAGCATCATCGTCGTGTTCGCCGCAATCGCGCTGGTCGCGGCCTGCGCCATCCTGAGCTACAGCGTGCTCAGCCGCGCCCTGTTCAAGGCCGCCAATTACTGGCAGGACGAGGCCGCCGTGTTCCTCCTGGTCGGCGCCACCTTCATGACGGCCGCCTATGTGCAGCAGAACCGCGGCCATATCGGCATCGAGGCCTTTGTCGGCCTGCTCTCGCCGCTCGCCAACAAGATCCGGCTCTGGCTGGTCGACGCTGCCACCTTCCTGTTCTGCGCCTTCTTCACCTGGAAATCCTGGACACTGGCGCATGAAGCCTATGTCGACGGCCAGGTCTCGAACTCGATGTGGTCGCCGCCGCTCGCCATCCCCTATTCGCTGATGGCGCTGGGGATGAGCCTGCTCTGCATCCAGATCCTCGTGCAGCTTGTGCTGCCCTTCACCGGAGCCAAGCGTTCATGAGCGTGTTCGGTATCGGCGTTGCCTATGGCGTTGCGACGCTGCTCGTGATGTTCTCAGGGATGCCCATTGCGTTCGCGCTCGGCGCAGTCGCAGTCGTCTTCATGGGCATCTACATGCCCACGGCCTCGCTCGATACGGTGACGCAAAACGTCTACGAGGAAATGGCCTCGATCACGCTGCTGTCGATCCCGCTCTTCATCCTGAAGGGTGCCGCGATCGGCAAGTCGCGAGCCGGCCAGGATCTCTATTCGGCGCTGCATGCCTGGCTGCATCGCGTGCCCGGCGGCCTTGGCGTTGCCAACGTGTTCGCCTGCGCTCTGTTCGCGGCCATGGCGGGCTCCTCGCCCGCAACCTGCTCGGCGATCGGCTCGGCCGGCATCCCCGAGATGCGCAAGCGCGGCTATTCCGGCGGCTTTGCCGCGGGTATCATCGCCGCCGGCGGCACGCTCGGCATCCTGCTGCCGCCCTCGATCACCATGATCCTGTTCGCGGTCGCAGCCGAAAAGTCGCTCGGCCGGCTCTTTCTCGCCGGCATCGGCCCCGGCCTGCTGCTGGTCTCGCTGTTCGGCGCCTACGCCGTGATCCGCTTCCGCCGGGAATATGCCGCAGCCGAGGCGATCTACAAGAACGGCGGCCCGGAAGCGGCGATCCTCGCACGCGACGAATACACGCTCGCCGAACGCTTCAGCGTGCTGCCACGCGTGATCCCGTTCGTGCTGCTGCTCACCGGCGTCATGATCGCGCTCTATGGCGGCTACGCCACGCCGTCGGAGACCGCCGGCCTCGGCGGCCTGTTGGCGCTGGCGCTGATCGCGGCGATCTACAGCGTGTGGCGGCCGAGCGACCTTGCGCCGATCATGAAATCGACGATCCGGGAATCGACCATGCTGATGATGATCATCGGCATGTCGCTGCTCTATTCCTACGTGATGAGCTATCTGCACATCTCGCAGTCGGTCGCCGAATCCATCGTCGCAATGCACCTGCCGCGCTGGGAGCTGCTGTTCGCGATCCTGGTCATGGTCGTCGTGCTCGGCTTCTTCCTGCCGCCGGTCTCGATCATCCTGATGACGGCGCCGATCATCCTGCCGCCGCTCCGTGCCGCCAACTTCGACATCATCTGGTTCGGCGTGGTCATGACCATCGTGATGGAGATGGGGCTGATCCACCCACCGGTCGGCCTCAACATCTTCGTCATCCGCAACGTCGCGCCTGATATTCCCTTGCGCGAGGTGATCTGGGGCACCCTGCCCTTCGTGCTGCTGATGATGCTCGCAGTGCTGCTGCTGTGCCTGGTGCCGGGAATCTCGACCGGGCTGCCCGACCTGGTGATGGGCCCTGACGGGAGCAGGTGACGGCAATCTCCGCTGCCGTAGGACCTCCTACCCTTGGTCAAGGGGGGGGCGTCCTTGAATGGCGTCATATCGTAGCGCCGTGCCCACCACTGCTGAATGGTGGGCACGCTGCGCTTTCCCCACCTTACGGCACCAGGCGCTAGGAAGCAGCCCGCTTCTTCTTCGCATTCAACGCAGACGCCACGCGGCTGACCGGCGGCTTGCCGAGCACGGCGCTCATCGCGTTGGTGGCCGCGAGCAGCTTCGCCATATCCACGCCCGTCTTCACGCCCATGCCCTCGAGCATGTAGACGACGTCCTCGGTCGCGACATTGCCGGTCGCGCCTGGCGCATAGGGGCATCCGCCAAGCCCGCCAGCGGCGGCGTCGATGACGCGGACGCCCTCCTCCATTCCGGCATAGAGATTGGCAAGCGCCTGCCCGTAAGTGTCGTGGAAGTGCATGGCCAGCTTTCCCGGCGGGATGTTGGCGGCAACCGCGCGCAGCATGTCCTTGGCCTTGTCAGGCGTGCCGACGCCGATGGTGTCGCCGAGCGAGATCTCGTAGCAGCCGAGATCCCACAGCGTGCTCGCAAGATCGGCGACCGCCTTCGGCTTGATCTCGCCGTCGAACGGACAGCCCAGCACGCAGGAGATATAGCCGCGCACCGGCACACCATCAGCCTTGGCGCGCGCCAGCACCGGCTTGAAGCGCTCGATGGATTCCGCAACCGTGCAGTTGATGTTGGCCCGCGAAAAGCCCTCGGAGGCCGCAGCGAAAACGGAGACCACCTTGGCGCCGGCAGCCCGGGCCGCGTCATAGCCCTTCTCGTTCGGCACCAGCACGTGGAATTCCGCATTCTTCACATGGGCGACGCCGCGCAGCACGGCGTCCGAACTCGCCATCTGCGGGATCGCCTTGGGCGAAACGAAGGCGCCGACCTCCACCGTATCGAGGCCGGCCCCGACCAGCGCCTCGATGAAGGCGACGCGGGCCTCGACACTGACGAGGGTCTTCTCGTTCTGGAGCCCGTCGCGCGGCCCCATTTCGATGATGCGGACCTGATCGCTCATGTCACTCCCCTGAAGGCTCGACCACGGCGAGTTCGACGCCCTCCTGCACGATGTCGCCGACCTTGCACTTGATGGATCTCAGCACCCCGGCATAGGGCGCCCGCAGCGTCTGCTCCATCTTCATGACTTCGAGCGTGAGGATCGGCGCACCTTTCTCCAGCTTGGCGCCCTCCTCGGCCAGCACGGCGACGACCGTGCCCGGCAAGGGCGCCGCGATCTTGTCCGCGCCGGTCTGTTCCTCGGTCTCGCCCCCGAACGGATCGACCCAATGCAGGTCGAAGCGGCCGTTGCGGGTGCGCAGGTACAACTCATGACCGTCGATCACGGCGGCGACCGACGATTTGACGCCGTCGAGCGTCAGATCGAATCCGCCGGGCTTCGCCGCGATCGCGAACGCCAGTTCGCGCTCGCCGATCACCAGCGTGGACGGCCCGCTGCCATAGTTCAGCGTGACTTTCTGCTCCGGCCCATGGCCGACGCGGAAGGCGAAGCTGCGCTGGCGGCGGCCGACCGGCTGCCAGCCGAAGGTCTGCCAGGGCGAATGCGCCCCGCCTTGCGCCGTCTGCCGTTCACCGCCGACGATCGCGGCCACCGCAGCGCAAAGCTCGAGCTCTCCGGGTGCCGCCCCCGCCTGCGTCAGCACCGCCAGCTCGCGCTCGATGAAGCCGGTGTCGATCGCATTGCTCCGCACCTTCGGGTGCGTCATCAGCGCCGACAGGAACGGGATGTTGGTGACGATGCCGCGGACGTCGGACTCCTCCAGCCCGCGGTTCAGCCGCTCGATCGCGACATCCCGCGTCGGTGCCCATGCGATCATCTTGGCGAGCATGGCGTCGTAATAGGGCGAGACGCTGTCGCCCTCGCGATAGCCGGCATCGATGCGCAGGCCGCCGGTTTCCGACGGCAGGCGCCAGGTCGAGATCCTGCCGACCGACGGCATGAAATTCTTGGTCGGATTCTCGGCATAGACGCGCGCCTCGACGGCATGGCCGTTGAGCTTGATCTCGTCCTGCTTCATCGGCAGCGCCTCGCCGAAGGCGACGCGGAGCTGCCACTCGACGAGGTCGACGCCGGTGATCAATTCGGTCACGGGATGCTCGACCTGCAGGCGCGTGTTCATCTCGATGAAGAACACCTCCTTGCCGTCGGAGACGAACTCGATGGTGCCCGCGCCGACATAGTTCACCGCGCCCGCCGCTTTCCGCGCGGCGGCGCAGACGGTCTCGCGCTGGACGTCGTTCAGCGTCGGCGACGGCGCCTCCTCGATGACCTTCTGGTGCCGGCGCTGCAGCGTGCATTCGCGCTCGAACAGCGACAGCAGATTGCCGTGGCTGTCGCCGATGATCTGCACTTCAATATGCCGGGGATTGTCGACATATTTCTCGATCAGCATACGGTCGTCGCCGAACGCGGCCTTGGCCTCGCGCTTGGCGCTGACGATGGCGGGCGCAAGCTCGTCGGCCGAGCGCACGATGCGCATGCCGCGGCCGCCGCCGCCGGCGGAGGCCTTCACCAGGATCGGGAACCCGACCTTCTCGGCGGCCTTCGCCAGGGTCGCATCGTCCTGGGCCTCGCCGTGATAGCCGGGCACCAGCGGCACGCCTGCCTTTTCCATCAGCGCCTTCGAGCCCGACTTCGAGCCCATCGCATTCATCATCTCGGCGGTCGGGCCGACGAAGACGAGGCCGGCGTCGTAACAGGCCTGCGCGAACTCGGCATTCTCCGACAGGAAGCCGTAGCCGGGATGCACGGCCTCGGCGCCGGTCTTCCTGGCGGCCTCGATCAGGCGCTCGACATTGAGATAGCTGTCGCGGGCGCGTGCCGGCCCGAGCAGCACGGCTTCGTCCGCCAGCGCGACATGCATCGCGTCGCGGTCGGCCTCGGAATAGACCGCAACCGTGCGCAGGCCCATGGCGCGCGCGCTGCGGATGACCCGGCAGGCGATCTCGCCGCGATTGGCGATCAGGAGCGTGCGAAAACGGCGGTAGAGCTTTGAGCGGTCCATCGCATCACATCCTGAACAGGCCGAATTTCGTCGGCTCGATCGGCGCATTCGACGCCGCCGAGAGGCCGAGGCCGAGCACGAGGCGCGTGTCGGCGGGATCGATCACGCCATCGTCCCAGAGGCGCGCGGTCGCGTAATAAGGGTGCCCCTGGCTTTCATATTGCGCGCGAATGGGCTCGCGGAATTTGTCTTCCTCGTCCTTCGACCAGCTATCGCCCTTGGCCTCGATATTGTCGCGGCGGACCTGGCTCAGCACCATCGAGGCCTGCTCGCCGCCCATCACCGAGATGCGCGCGTTCGGCCACATCCACAGGAAGCGCGGCGAGTAGGCGCGGCCGCACATGCCGTAATTGCCGGCGCCATAGGAGCCGCCGATCACGACGGTGAACTTCGGCACAGAGGCGGTCGCCACTGCCGTCACCAGCTTGGCGCCGTCGCGCGCAATGCCGCCGGCCTCGTATTTCTTGCCGACCATGAAGCCGGTGATGTTCTGCAGGAACACCAGGGGAATGCCGCGCTGGCAGCACAGCTCGATGAAATGCGCGCCCTTCAACGAGCTCTCGCTGAACAGGATGCCGTTGTTGGCGATGATGCCGACCGGATAGCCCCAGATATGGGCGAAGCCGCACACCAGCGTCGTGCCATAGAGCTTCTTGAACTCGTCGAACTCGGAGCCATCGACGACGCGGGCGATGATGTCGCGCACGTCGAACGGCTTGCGGCCGTCGACCGGCACCACGCCGTAGATCTCCTCCGCCGCGAACAGCGGCTCGCGCGGCGTGTGCATGTTGAGGTTCGGCGTGACCTTCGGCTTCAGCGTGCCGACGATGCGCCGGGCAATCCCGATCGCATGCGCATCGTTCTGGGCATAATGATCGGTCACGCCCGACTGGCGCGAATGCACGTCGGCACCGCCGAGCTCTTCAGCGCTCACGACCTCGCCAGTCGCGGCCTTCACCAGCGGCGGTCCGCCGAGGAAGATGGTGCCCTGGTTTCGGACGATGATGCTCTCGTCCGACATGGCGGGGACATAGGCGCCGCCGGCGGTGCAGGAGCCCATCACGATCGCGATCTGCGGGATCCCAGCTGAGGACATCTGCGCCTGGTTGTAGAAGATGCGGCCGAAATGCCGCTCGTCCGGAAAGATCTCGTCCTGCAGCGGCAGGAAGGCGCCGCCGGAATCGACCATGTAGACGCAAGGCAGATTGTTCTGCCGCGCGATGTCCTGCGCACGCAGATGCTTCTTCACGGTCATGGGGTAGTAGGTGCCACCCTTGATGGTGGCGTCGTTGGCGACGATGACGCATTCGCGGCCCGAGATGCGCCCCACGCCGGTGACGACGCTGGCCGAATGCACGTCGCCGCCATAGAGGCCGTAAGCCGCGAGCGGTGACAGCTCCAGGAACGAGGTGCCGGGATCGACCAGGAGGTCGACGCGCTCGCGCGCCAGCATCTTGCCGCGCGCGGTGTGGCGGTTGCGGGAGACTTCGCCGCCGCCGCCGGCGACCTGGCTGAGCTTTTCGCGCAAATCCGCGACGAGGCCGCGCATGGCCTCGGAGTTGCGCGCGAAATCTGACGAGGACGGATCGATGCTGGAATGGAGCGGCATGATGTTTCCAATGAGGTGAACGTTTAAGCCGTCTCGGCCATCAGCTCGCGGCCGATCAGCATGCGGCGGACTTCGGACGTCCCCGCGCCGATCTCGTACAGCTTGGCGTCACGCCAGAGCCGCCCCACCGGGAATTCGGAGGTGTAGCCGACGCCGCCGAGCGCCTGAATCGCCTCGCCGGCCATCCACGTCGCCTTCTCCGCGGAATAGAGGATCGCGGCCGCCGCATCCTTGCGCAGCGTCCGCGCGTGATCGGCGCGGTCGCAGGCTCGCCCGACTGCATAGACATAGGCGCGCGTGGCCTGCCAGGTCGCATACATGTCGGCGAGCTTGCCCTGCATCAGCTGGAAATCACCGATCGGCTGGCCGAATTGCTTGCGCTCGTGCATGTAGGGCACGACAGCGTCCATGCACGCCGCCATGATCCCGAGCGGGCCGCCCGAGAGCACCGCACGCTCGTAGTCGAGGCCGGACATCAGCACCTTGACGCCCTCGCCCACCCTGCCCATCACGTTCTCCTCCGGCACCTCGCACTCGTCGAAGAACAAGGGATAGGTGTTGGAGCCGCGCATGCCGAGCTTGTCGAGATGCTGGCCATGGGTGAAGCCCTTGAACCCCTTCTCGACCAGGAAGGCGGTCATGCCGCGCGGGCCGGCCTCGGGATCGGTCTTGGCGTAGACCACCAGCACGTCGGCATCGCCGCCATTGGTGATCCACATCTTCGAGCCGTTCAGCACGTAGCGGTCGCCGCGCTTGTCGGCGCGCAGCTTCATCGACACCACATCGGACCCGGCGCCCGGCTCGGACATCGCGAGCGCGCCGACATATTCGCCGGAGATCAGTTTCGGCAGATAGCGCTGGCGCTGTGCGTCGTTGCCGTTGCGGCGGATCTGGTTGACGCAGAGGTTGGAATGGGCGCCGTAGGACAGGCCGACGGCAGCCGAGCCGCGCGAGATCTCCTCCATCGCGACGATATGGGCAAGATAGCCCATGCTGGAGCCGCCATATTGCTCCGGCGCGGTCATGCCGAGCAGGCCGAGGTCGCCAAAGCGCTTCCAGAGGTCGGCCGGGAACAAATTGGCCTTTTCGATCTCGGCGGCGCGCGGGGTGATCTCCGCCTCCACGAAGGAGCGGAGCGTGTCGCGCAGCATACCGATGTCTTCGCCCAGATCGAAATCGATGCTCGGGATATTCAAGGCGATTCCTCCCTATTTTGGCGACCGAACCTAGCGGGCTCAGGGCCCTCTTGCGGTCGAAAAGGTTGCATTTTCCGCCAAACTTGGCGAGGATTTTCCGGAAGGAGTTCCCTGGGGTTCGCCATGCCTTTTCAAGTCGCAACCGCGATCCCGCGCCGTGCCGTGACCCCTGCCGCGTTCGTCCGCGGCGTGGTCGGCGCCTATGCGCGCTACGGACTGGACCCGACTGAAGCGCTGCAGCGGGGGCAGATAGCGCCGGACCTTGTCAATTCTCCGGACGGGCGGGTCACGGCCGCCCAGTTCGAGGCGCTGGCCGACCACGCGATGCGCGAGCTCGACGACGAGGCGCTCGGCTGGTTCTCGCGGCGCCTGCCCTTCGGAACCTACGGCATGCTGTGCCGCGCCTCGATCACCGCGCCGACGCTGGAGGTCGCGCTCAAACGCTGGTGCCGGCACCACCGCCTGCTCACCGAGGACGTGCGGCTCGATCTCGAGGTCGGCGAGGAGACCGCGACGGTGACCATTCGCGAGCTGCGCGACCTCGGCGCTTTCCGCGAATTCTGCCTGGTCACCCTGCTCCGCTACGTGCTCGGCTTCTCCTGTTGGGCGGTGGATTCCAGGATCGCGCTCCGCTTCGCCGAATTTCCATTCCCCGAGCCCAGCCACGTCTCGGTCTATCCGACCATCTTCTCGCGCACCATCCGCTTCGAGGCCGACCACGCGGCCATCGTCTTCGACAAGCACTATCTCTCGCTGCCGCTCACGCGCAGTCCCGTCGATCTCGACAACATGCTCAAGGGCGCGCTCAGGCTGACCGTGCTGCCCTATCGGCGCGACAGGTTGCTGGTCGAGCGGGTCCGCCGCGTGCTGCGCAATGCGCGCGGGCGCAGTCTCGGCGCCGAGGATGTCGCAAGCGAGCTGGCGCTTTCAACCCGCACCATGCACCGGCGTCTGCGCGAGGAGGCCACCTCGCTGCGCGACCTCAAGGAAGAGGCAAAATTCGAATTGGCAAAACAGGAGCTGATGCGCGGCCGCATGCCGATCAAGCGGATCGCCGAGATCGCCGGCTTCCGCAACGACAAGAGTTTTTCCCGCGCCTTCCGCAGCTGGACGGGCGCGAGCCCCCGCGAGTTTCGAGGGCGCTATCGCTAGGACGGCATGGAGCGAGCGCCATGAAGCGCCGCGGCTCTCAAACATTTACGGCCTCCGGGATCACTCCCGAAGGCCGTAAAGGTCGAAACCACCAGACTTGACCCCGATCAATTCGAGTTGGTCTGGCCGCCCGAGCGAAGCTTGGCGCGCGGCTGCGAGTGCTTCGGCTGATAGGCGAGGGAATCGCTCGCGCTCTTCCCACCGCTCTGCGCGCACGTTCCGCCGATACCGCCGGCAGCAGCGCGGCAGGCTTCCATCGTCGGATAGCCGCAGCCATGAGCGGCCTGCGCGCCGTTGGTGATGCAGTAATCTTCCGCTTTCGCAGTCGGTGCCGTCAGCACCAGAAACGCGGACGCGAACAGCGTCGCGGCGGAAACTGCGAACGTCTTCGTAACCGAGGTCATTTGTCTTTTCCTACTTGAGAAGTCCCACATATGAGCCCTCGACGTGCGATGCGCGCTGAAGCTCATACCCCGCATGTAAGCCAACCACCGGAACCATCAATCACGGTTCAGCGCATTGCAGGGATGTCATAATCACATTTCTCAGTTAGGTGATTTAATCAGCATTATAGTGCCGACGAGACATGCTTGCGCGGCGTCTGGCGCGACGATTTCCTCCAACTCGATCGCAATTGATTCAAATACAGGCCGCCGGCGGCGTGACCTGCTAACCGACGGACGCAGTCGCGATGTCCTGCAGCGGCAGCGGGACATCCTTTGCAACACCCAGCACGGGGAAGCTGCGCACGTTCTTCACGTCGGGCATCGCGGCGAAGTGCAACAGCTGCTGGCGCATGCTCTCGACGCTCGGCGCCACGCATTTCAGGAGATAGTCGGTGTCGCCGGAAATCCGCCAGCACTGCTGGATGCGCGGGATCGCGGCGATCGAGCTCTCGAACGCTTCCAGCACCGGTTGAGCCTGGCTGCCGAGCTGGATCGAGACGAACGACACGACTTCATAGCCGAGCCGCCGCTCGTCGATGACGGCCCGCACCGCCCGGATCACGCCGCGGCTGAACAGCGATTTCAGCCGCCGCAGGCAGTTCGGCGCGGACACGCCGACGCGCAGCGCCAGCTCGTTGTTGCGCACCCGTCCGTCCTGCTGCAGTTCGGAGAGAATCTTCAGATCGACGCTGTCGAGCTGGTCACGCCCGGCCATACCCTGCCCTCGTTATGGTCGTGTCATGCGGGGTACCGAAGCACGGGGCGGAAGGGGTGCCAAGAGGCACCCAAGGGGCAGACACGGCCCACCGCGTTGTCGCCGACGCGCAGGATGCCTCTCCGCCCTCATGCCGGGCATAGCCGTCCGAAGGACGGCATCGCTTTCCGCGCGCTCTTCCGGCCCCTAAACGTGGACGCCCGGTCCTTCGCCTCGCCGAAGCGGCTTCGGCCGCGCAGGCGGGACAAGCCCGGGCATGACGTCCCGATAGAGTTTGCCGGGGATCAGTGCGTCCAGGGCTCGCCGCGGCGGAACGAGAAATTGTCGGCATAGGCGACCGGGCGGCGGATCGAATCCTGGGGCTCGATGACCTGGTAGGCGATACCCTTGCGCTCGCAATAGGCGATCGCCTCGTCCTTGCTGTGGAAGCGCAGCGTGATCTGCTGCTTCATGTCGCCCGACGAGGTCCAGCCCATCAGCGGCTCGACCGCGCGCGGCTGCTCCGGCTCGTAATCCAGCTGCCATTCCTTCGTCTTGGACCGGCCGGATTGCATCGCGTTCTTGGCGGGCTTGAAAATGCGTGCGGTCATGGGGTGGTCCGGGCCTCGTTTTTCGACTTTTCGTTCGATTTCGATGCGTCAGGGTGGCAGTTGGTGGAAAGCTCAGGGATAGTATAGAGACACCGATCGGGAACTGATTGGTGATTCCGCCTCCCCGGTAGCCTCTGCGACGGTATAGTCATTATGCTGCACCGTGACAATTGCGTACCCGCCTTCCGCGCCGGGATCTCGCCCGGTGGCACTGCCTCCCCGACTTCAGCCTGCCCGCCCCCTTCGAGAGCTCACCTCGCATGGCCTTCCTGAACATCAACGCCACGCTCCCCGAAAAAGGCCGTGACCTCCGGCTCGATCTGTTTCGCGGCGTCGCGAACTGGGCAATCTTCCTCGACCACATCCCCGACAACGTCGTGAACTGGATCACGACGCGCAATTACGGCTTTTCCGACGCCGCCGATTTGTTCGTCTTCATCTCCGGCTACACCGCCTCGTTCGTCTATGCGCGCATGATGCTGGACCGCGGCTTCATCGTCGGCGCCACCCGGCTGACCAAGCGGGTCTGGCAGCTCTACGTCGCCCACATCATCCTGTTCGTGATCTACATTGCCTCGATCAGCTATCTGGCGCTGCGCTTCGGCGATAGCGAGATGATCAACGAGTTCAACGTCGCCGGCCTCGTCGACAACGCCACCGAGACGCTGCGCCAGGGCCTGTTCCTGCGCTTCAAGCCGCTCAATCTCGACGTGCTGCCGCTCTACATCGTGCTGATGGGGCTGTTCCCGCCGGTGCTGTGGTTCATGCTGCGCAAGCCCGACGTGACCATGGTGCTGGCGATCGTGCTGTGGCTGGCAGCGCGCCATTTCGGCTGGAATCTGAACGCCTATCCGGCCGGCCAGTGGTACTTCAACCCGTATTGCTGGCAGGTGCTGTTCGTGTTCGGCGCCTGGTGCGCGATGGGCGGCGCGCGCCGCTCGATGACGCTGATCAACGCGCCGATCACGCTCTATCTCTGTCTCGGCTACCTCCTGTTCGCGCTGGTCATGACCATGGCCGGCCGCTTCCCCGCGCTCGGCGGCATGTTCCCGGAGTGGCTGTTCTCGGCTTTCAACCCGAACGACAAGACCAACCTCGCGCCCTACCGTTTCATCCACTTCGTCGTGATCGTGATCCTGGTGATCCGCTTCGTGCCGAAGGAATGGCCTGGGCTCGAATGGAAGGTGTTCGATCCCCTGATCGTCTGCGGCCAGCAGTCGCTCGCCGTGTTCTGCGTCGGCGTGTTCCTGTCCTTTGTCGGCCATTTCGAGCTGTCGATGAGCTCGGGCTCGCTGCTCGCGCAGATCTTCGTCAGCGTCGCCGGCATCGCGATCATGACGACGGTGGCCTATTACATCTCGTGGTCGAAGAAGCAGGACAAGCCGCTGAAGCCCCCGCCGCCCAAGCCTGCGGCAAGCGCGGCGAAGGCAGCCTGAGCCGAGAGAGACGACCTTCGGAGCGCGCCGGGCGATCGTCTTGGCGGCTGGGCGATGATCGATTGACTTGGGTCAACCAGGCGTGGCGCCGGCCGGCCTAATGTCGTCACGACACGCGCCGCCTCACAGATGTCGGCGGCCTCCCCTCGGACAAGGCCCAAGCACATGCCCTCTCATTTTCACGCCGTGGTATGGATCGACCATTCGCAGGCCAGGATCTTCCATCTCGGCCTGACCGGCTCCGACGAAGTCACGTTGCATCCGCAACTGGCAACGCGTCACCTTCATCACAAGGCCAACGCGGTCGGCAGCGGCCATGCCGCCCCCGACAAGGCGTTCCACGCCGAAGTGAGCAAAGCCCTCGCCGATGCCGGTGAGATCCTCATCATCGGTCCGGCGAGCGCGAAGACGGAGCTAGCCAACCACCTTCGTGCGCACGCCCCCGACATTGCCAAGCGGATTGCCGCGGTGGAGGCCGCCGACCATCCTTCCGACGCCGAAATCATCGCCTATGCGAAACGTCACTTCAAACTGCCGCTGCCGCGCGTGCAGGCACCGGGATAGGCCGCGGCGTCAGGCCGCTTCCTCACCGTCGAACTCGGTGAACTTCTTGTAGATCCAGTCGCGGCCGTCGTGGCGGCGCCAGACCTTGCCGTACACGAGCTGACCGTTGATCGAGCGGCGCGGAACGATCACGGTCCAGAGGTGCCAGACCTCGCTCCAGGTCGATTGCGGACCGGCGGGTCGGAGATTGCGATCGAAGGACATGGCGTAGAACTCACTGACGCAGAACTCACTTGCGCAGAACCCAACCGGCGCGAAGGCCGCGATGAATTGTGTTCTAGTGTGAGCACGGATTGCAGGCCCCGTCGGGAGCCGGGACTAATCTGATACCGATCGCCAGAGCGGCCGCAACGACCGCTCGTCCTTAACCTAACCGGTCAACCTTACTTCCCCAGGCCAATGTCCGCAGGGCGGTTGAAAGCCGGCGCCGATCAATCTAGAGTACGCGCATGATTTGAGAGTGCCCGCGCCGGCTTGGCGCGGGAATATTGATTGAGCTGACGCCTGATTTTGCGATTGAATTTTCGAGACGACTCGTCAGGGCGACCATAATGAATTTGGAATGTGCACGTCTGCGCCTGGCGCTGCGATCGATGTCGCCTGCGTCGGTCGCAAGGACGCCGGCGCAAGAGCTGCCGCAAGCCGCGAACGACAACCAGCTGGTCTGGCCGTTCGTCCCGTTTCCGCCGGGCTGGCACGCATCGGGCTAATCGGCCGGATCCTTGCCAAAATGACGCCGGAAAAGCGCAACGCCGCGCAAGCGGAATATCATCGCTTGGCGGCGTCCGTTTAGACATTGGGCGCTGAAATCCCCAACACACATATGTCTATGGCGACAGCCAAAGGTTCGATGACGCTTCGATCATTCACCAGGTTCGCTCAGACCCCGGCGCTGGACGCGGCCTCGCCATTGGCTTGAAGCGCGCCTTGCGCGTTGTAGGTCTGTCCCGCCTGGCTGCCTTGGCTACCTTGGCTGCCTTGCGCGCTCGCCGAGGTCTGCACCTCGGTGGTGCCGTCGGAATAGGTAATCGTGGTGGTGGTGACACCGTCGATGGTGATGGAGACCTCGCTGACGATGGTCTTGGCCGAACTGCCGCCGCCCGATCCCGCGCTGCCGCCCGCCGATTGCGAGGACGACGTCTCCGATGTCGCCGACGCCGCTGACGTCGACGAAGCGGCCGACGTCGAGGATGCCGACGTCGTGGCGGCCGACGGGGACGCCGTCGCGGTCGCACTGGCTGAAGCAATCGCACTGATCGACATGAAGACCTCGCCTGAAGGAAATAGGGGGCATAGCGCCGGTTGCGCGCCCTCTCCTTCAACGCAGCGCGCGGGCGAAGCAGGCGCAGTATCTGCGCCCTCGCCCGGAACGCCGGACAGGTCGGAATCACGAGGAAAATGAAAGGGATTCAATGCCGGGACTGGTCGGGGCAGCTGGATTCGAACCAACGACCTGCAGTACCCAAAACATATCAGCTATTCCCTCACCTGCCCTCACTGGCCCTCAAGCGCCGGATCACCCGACGGAAAGTCTCGGCCGTCCTTATCTGGTGTCATCCTCCGTCTGCTGTGATTGGCGCCGCGGTGCTTCCCCCGTGCTTCCCGGAGGGCAAATGAGCGGTCAAACCATCACGAAAAGCCTTGTCGACGGCTTGGAAAAGAAGGCCTCGGAATACACAGTCTGGGACGCGAAGCTTCCCGGGTTCGGGGTGCGCGTCCGATCCACCGGGGCCAAGTCATTCATTATCGTATATCGGGCGGGAACCGGCCGTACAGCCCCGGTGCGGCGTTACACCGTGGCCGCCGTCGGCAAGCTGGCGCCAGAGGCAGCCCGCACCCAAGCGAAAATCCTGCTGGGGAACATTGCCAACGGAGCCGACCCGGCCGCCGAGAAGCGTGCGAATCGGCCCAAGCGCGACCGGTTGACTTTCGACGAGCTCGCCCAGCTCTACCTGGACCAATACGCGAAGGTAAGGAAATCGTCCTGGAAGAACGATGAGGGTTATCTGAAGAAGCCCCGGGCGAAATGGAAGCGGCGAATCGCTGCCGATATCACCGATGACGATGTGGCAGAGCTCCTCGAGGAGATCGGCGCCACGGCGCCGGTCGGGGCCAACCGGACACAATCTGTCCTTCACACCCTCTTTTCGTGGGCCAAGGAGCCTGGGCGTAAGCACGTGCCGATCAACCCGGTGGCGGACATGCGCCGGCGCTACCAAGAAACGGCCCGGGAGCGCGTCCTCAATGATGAGGAGATCCGGACCTTGTGGTGGGGCTTGGACGATCCGGAATTGCCCGCCGGACGCTCTGTCGCCCTTGCCCTCCGTTTCATCTTGGCCACCATGGTTCGGCCTGGCCAGTCCGCTGGCCTGCTCATCCCTGAGTTGATCGGGTTCACTGGGGAGGATCCGCAGTACCACATCCCAAAACATCGGGTGAAGAAGCGTCGCGAAGTGATTGTCCCGCTGAATGCTTTAGCTCTTGCCAGTGTTCGGGAGGCAATCAAGCGCGACGATCAAGGCGCCGTTTTCTGTTCGTGGTCGGCGGCGCCCGCACCAAGTCCGCTAAATGCGGCGCCGGACGGCGATTCGGACGCCGATCGGTTTCTGCCAATCACCCGGGACGCTCTGTCCGCGGCATTGAACGGCCGGCCTGCCAAAGGCAACCGGCCGGCGCGCAAGGGCATCCGGGAGCATCTCGGCATTGCGCACTTCACACCACACGATCTGAGGCGCACCGCCGCAACAATCGCGCGCCGCGGCGGCGCGAAGCGCGAGGATGTCAAAGCGCTGCTTGATCATCTCGAGGGCGATGTCACCGCGACGTACGACAAGTACGACATGCTGCCAGAGAAGCGGCGGGTTGCGGCGATCCTTGAGGCCGAGCTCCGTAAGATTGTCGGCACGAAGCCGAATTTTTGCAAACCTGAACTTGCCTTTGATCGCGACAACGTTGTTGCGATCGCTGAACAGATAGCTGTAGCCGGCTGAAACAAAGAGACGCGGCGCAATTTGTGTGCTGCGCCTCAATTCCTATTTACAAGGGGAGAAGGCCACAGCCGGCTGTCTTGCCTTTCAGCCGATCTTTGATAGCATCAGATGGTGCAAGCTTAGTCCCGCGCATCGGGCAGCGCGTAGTTTTCAGATCGCTCATTCCATTCGGTCTTGCACGTTCGGAACGCCCTTCGAACCTAATGGATGAGCAGATGCAGCAATTTCTCGACACAAAAGAAGCAGCTCGGCACGTCCGCCTTTCGACGGCGACGCTTGAGCGGTTGCGCGTGAAAGGCGGCGGTCCCGTCTATATCAACCCGATCCCTGGTCGCGTGCTCTACGACGTGACGGACCTAGACGCTTGGATGTGGAGTCGGCGTCGCAAGTCAACGTCGGAAAGCCAAGCGGCTTAAGCGCTTCATTTTTCGCCGGCCAAGCATTCCCAAAGACCAGACACTAGGGCCAATACCGCCATGCCCCCGCGGGCGCCAAAAAGAATGGCCCCGCCGACTGCCAGGTCGAACGGGGCCAAAAATCGAAACCAAGAGATGGATATCACAAGCACCGTTACGAAACAACGAACTCCCCTCGCTAAGCTGCAGCCGAAAATCGACATCGCGGTCGGTCTTGCCGAGCTTGGCTTTGACGTGTTTCCGCTGTCACCCAATCGGAAAACTCCGGTCTTCGAGGACAATTGGAAAGATATCGCGACCCACGATACCGATCGCGTGAGGAAGCTGTGGGCGGGCGGCTATCGAGTTTGCAACGTCGGCCTGCGAACGGGCCTTCCCTTCTTGAACGGTTTCCTTGCTGTAATCGATATCGACATCAAGGACGCAAAGCCGGGGAAGGAATCGCTCGCAGAACTCGAGGAGCACTTGGGCAAGCTCCCTCCGACAATGACATTCCGCACGGCCTCTGGCGGTGAACATCGCTATTTTGTAGCGCCGTGGCCCCTGGGCAACAGCAATTCAAAGCTCGGCCCCGGAATCGATGTTCGCGGCGTCGGCGGCTACGTTGTGGGAGGCGGCAGCACTGTCGACGGTAAAGAATATGGCCTGATCGGCGGTGAAGAATTCGCCGCTCTTCCCGAGGCGTGGGCCATTGCTTGCGGCCGGCCTCGCGAGCGCGTAGCGCTTGATGACGCCGTTCCCCTGGTCGAGCTGGACCAACCGGCAAGCATCGAACGCGCGATAGTTTTCCTGGCCGGCAGTGCAGCAGCGCGCAGCACGTACGTGACGGCCTGCCACGTCCGCGGCCTTGGTGTCAGCCAGGAAAAGTGTCTGGAGCTGATCGTTGAGCATTGGCCCCGCGCCGCCGAGAAAGCTTACGACCACATCGAGACGCGCGTTCGCAACGCCTACAACTACGCGCAGGATCCCGCAGGCATCTGGTGCCCAGAAGTGGAGTTCGACGCCGTTGAAACGGCTTGTAGGCCCTCGCCGGCCAACGTTTGGGATGAACCAGCCGACCTTTGGAAACAGGAAAAGCCGCCCCAGGACATGCTGCACGGCATCGTTCCCCCATTCCTACACGCGTTTGGAAGGGACCGAGCTCGGTCCCTTGGCGTGAACTCGGACGCGATCACCGCCGCCGCGGTAGCTGTCGTGGGGTCGCTCATTCCCGCCACGAACCGACTGCAAATGTATCAAAACCGGAGCTCCTGGTCTGTGCTCTGTGTGCTTTGGACCGCGCTAGTCGGCGACCCAGGCTCTGCCAAGTCCGCCGCGGTGAAAGCGGCTCTTGCCTTTGCAAATCCCGTAAACAAGGCCTGGTCAGCCTCTTTCGCAAAGCAAATGGCCGACTACGATCAGGCGGAGCTCGCCTTTTCGGCTCGGACCTCAAAGAAGAAGAGGGCCGACGAGCAGGCAGAGCCCGATGGGCATCCGGCAGACGTCATGGTGAAGCCGACACCGCCCAAGTCGCGCTCAAAAATCTCGAACGACAGCACAACCGAAGCCATCATAACGCGCTTGGCCGAAACGCCAGAAATTGCACCGTTGATCCAATATTCCGATGAGCTCTCCGGTTGGCTCGGAGGCATGGACGCGTATCGGGCGAAGGGCTCCAAAGATCGAGCGCTTTGGCTTGAGGCGAAAGAAGGCGCCCCCTACCGCGTCGATCGTCAAGGCCGCGGATCGGTCGAAGCTCCAAATTTGGCTGTTTCGATCATCGGAGGCATTCAAGACGATCTGATCGCACGGCTTGCTGCCGACCTCGAAACAGACGGGCTCCTGCAGAGGTTCGCTTTAATCGCCATTCGGCAACTGGGGCTTGGCGAAGATAACGCTGAAGATCCGGCCATCGAAGCTGCGATCCCGCGCGTTGCATTGGCACTCACAAGCCTCGGCGAGGCAACCTACCGCTTCGCCCCGGAGGCCGCGGAAGAGCTGTGGGCCATCAAAGCCTTCAAAATGAGAGAAATGGCTCGGCCAGATATCCCGTCGGGGCTAAAGACGTGGCTGGCCAAGACCGACGCCGAGTTCGGGCGATATGCCCTCGCCTTCCACCTGATCGAATGGGCCATTGTCGCTGAAGCGATCGAGCTGCCCCCGGACGAGTTGATCTCGGCCGCAACGGCCAGGAGGGCTCGGCGCTACGTCGAGGAGTTTCTCTACGCTCACGCCCTCTTCATCCACACCACCGTGCTCGATGGCGCCGGCCACGACCACGAGGCGCGATGGATCGCGGGGTACATCCTAAGCCGCCCTACTCCACCGCTCCGAATTTCGGCCAGGGAGGTCAAAAGGGCTCGCCCCCGCAGTCTTGGCAGGAACCCAAAGCAGCTTTTAGCGGTAATGGGCCGCCTCGAAGCCGATGGATGGGTCCGTTTGGCGACTTCCGATCCGGCTAGTTGGCGGATCAATCCCGCCGTCCACGACGGACGTTTCGAAGACATCCGGAGGGTCGAGGTCGAGCGCCGCGAGGCCATACGCGGCGAAATCGCGGTCGCTGCAGCAGGTCGGCGGGCGCCAGATGGAGGCGCAGCATGATGTTACGGCCCCGGCAGCGCTGTCAGCGGGTGTCAACGCTGTCAGCGTTTTTGATGACCGATTCCAGAATCCACAACGCGAGCGGCGGAGGCGTCGACACGCTGACAAGCGCTGACAGCGCTGACGGGAATGACGCTTTGACGCCCTCGCCAGCGGCGGGGCTGTCAGCGGTGTCACTTGCGCGCGCGGATACACCAAGGCTTTTTTCCCCCTCCTCCCTCTATTTTCCCCCGAACCCGTTTGGGCGGAATCCGCTGACACCGCTGACACCCCCGCCGCTGGCCGCTCCACCGCTGTCGAGGTGCCCGCTCCTGCTTTTGCGTCCATCCACGCCGCCGGCATTCGCCCACAATACGGGGAGACAACATTGAACCGCTTCACCCCTGGCCGCATCTTCAAGTCTCGAGGTCGGCAGTACCAGATCCTCGGGACCAAAGACCACTGGACCCGAGACGGCCGCTACGTTGAGATGATCCGTTATCAGTCGACCTGTGCCGAGACTTGCTGCGGGCGGACCTTCAGGGCTCTCACGACCAAGAGCAGGATCCGCAAAGGCCAGCTCAACAAGCGCTGCGAACTCCATCACGCACCCGGTATACCGATCCCCGTCAAAAAGGCTCGCAAGAAGCGGCCTAAAGCCCATGTGAAGAAGCCGACGGCCGCGGCCCGTCTGGCGGCGCGCCGGGAGCGCGCGCTCGAGAGGGCTATCCTCGCCATGCAGCGCGTCCAGCGCCCCTCCTATCTCGACTGAGGGGCCTTCTGGCGGCCTTGCAGGAGGCGCCCATCTGCGGCAATCTGGCGTTGAGCTCCAGAACGGAGGTTTCCGGATGCCCCGCGGCCAATTCTACACCGTCTTCACGCTGGGATTTGCCGCAGCGATCGCGCTGCTGGGCGTCAGCGTGAGCGCCGCACTGCTCTTTTGGCACGAGCCGTATTGGTGGGTTGCGAGGACGTTCGATGGCCAAGTGAATTGGCTTTCGCCGCTTTACCTCTCGCTTATCGTCGCCGGTGCCGCTCTGTTCATCGCTTATTGGGTTGTTCGAATCCAACAGACAATCGTTCGCTGGTCCGGCGATCGGCTGATTGCGAGACTGAACGAACAATACACGGCGATTGAACAGACACAGGGCCGCGAATACGCCGACGAGTTCATGAGACTGCAGGCGCAATCCATAATCGAGGAGAGCGAAGGTAAACCGTTCAATCTCTTCGGCCGTGAGAAGATGCTGCATGCCTCCGCGGCCGCAGGTGTTCGAATTCGTCCACCGGCTTGATCAGGCAGATGGGCGCTACCGCGCACGTTCACTGGCGCCGGCACCGGTAGCCTAACGCCGCAAAAGTCATCTCGTCGCCGCAAGAACGGAAGATGTAGCCCGGACCGCACATGTTCGGGACGGATAGCCAGCCTCAGCCGACGAAGTCGCTCCTCTATAACCGCAAAAACGCACAAAATCGACAACCCTGATCGTTTGATTCGGAGTGCCCCGCGCTAGCGCGCCGAGTTTTGCGAAGCTTTCGATCACGCAAAGCCAGACACCTACGCCGCAGCACCTTCAGTTGCCGGCATCCGCGCAGCGTCGACAAAGTCGACAAACTCTCACGGTTGACGACGCTTCCCCTCAGTGATCCCAACGCATGCGGGGGCTCATGGAGAGCCAAGCATGCGCTACGAAACGGAAAGCCTCGACACCGCGGGTCCCCTCGCCGACGGTCGCAAGTTCTCGCCGCGTCCACGCGCCGACCCGCCCGACCAACCCCTTCAACATCCGGCGCCCACCCGTCCCGACGTACCGCACGATGTCTCGCCCGATATCAAGAAGGCGATGCTGGCTGCGGCCTATGCCGAACAGATGATCGATCGACTGGCCTCGCTTCAAAATGAAGAGGTCCTTAAGTACACCGGCATATCTCGGACCGAACTCGGGCTCCGGGTGTGGAACGCGCCGCTGGCCGAGGTCGCAGATCGCATTGGCCTAAAGAAGCATGTGCTCAGGCGCATCTGCGCGCTCTTCGAAATACCTGTCCCGCCGAAGGGCTATTTCAACACCAGCTTCGCGCAGCGCTCTATCCGGTGGACCCGCGTGGACGTCGGAGCCCCCGCGAGATGATCCCCGCTCCCCGACTGTACGAAGCTATCGAGGTCCTCGAGCGACTTCAGCTGAGTGGCGAAGAGCTCGAGGAGCTCCTCAACATCGGCATCGTCGCGCCGGTCGCCGGCGGGCCGAACGGCGAGCCGCGGTACAGCGCTGAGACGATTGACCACCTGGCAGCTCGGGAGCAGCGCACCAGGCTCTCGGATGCCCTCTGGTGGGATTTCGAGCTCCAACAGCCGGCCTACATGCCCCCCGGCGCGCCATGGGCCCCCTCGGTCGACCTGCCCTTCTATCCCTTCGACGACAAGGAGCAGCAATCCTGGACACGACGATACTATAAGCTCCGCTGGGCCTCCGCCCCGGGCCCATACCCCTATCCCGACCGCCTGACGCGCCGGCGGTCGAGGCTCGAAGACAAAGCTACCAAAGCCTTCGAGCGCAAGCATGGGATCAAACGGGAGCGCGTCCACAGGAGCCGGGATGTCGATGTCCAAATCCGCCGCACCCGTGTCAGGATAGGCCGGGCAAAGCTCCGCAATCTCGTCTGGAGCAAGACCATGATCCGCGCGGCCGCGGACCTTGGCATCTCCGAATTCGCGCTCCGGCAGCTCTGCAAGCGGCACGGCATACCGCTGCCGACCCGCGGCCATTTCAACCACAAGGATCCGAAGAAGCGGCCGCCAAAACCATAGCTGGTGGGCAACACAAGAGACGGCACATGATAGCCGGAGATCGGTCAAGAAGAGATTTTACGTGGGAATAGCAACGACCTAGGATGCTTTTGCTTCCCAGTTTCTGGGCTTGGGAAGCACATGGGACGTGCCAGAACGGCCGATCTGCCTCGGCCCGATAGTTGGCGGCCATCTCGAGCAGGCCGGCGCGCTCCTCCGGCATGGTGCAGTCGTCGGCGAGTTCCAGGCATAGCCGTTCGAACCGCTTGAGCTCGTCGATGATATGCTGATGCTGCCGCATGCCGCCGATCAGACTCCGCCGTGGGGTGACCGTCAAGCGGTCGTTTTTCCTTCCGGTTCGCGTGACTCTTGCAGATCGGCGCCTCGGCGCGCCTATCCCCAAAGCCGGTCGGCGTCGGTTTTCGTGTCGAGCCAGGTCATGCCGCTGTCGTCGCCAATTGGATTGTCCAGGCTGAGCCGGGCGTCCCCGTACACCCGCGGCCGACGCCGCTGATCGGCCACGAACTCCCCGACTCGGGATCGTACGTCTCGCAGCTTCAGGCGCCTTTCAGCTATCGCAACGAACATCCGAGACATGACGTCGTCGCGCTCATGCTCCGCCACGAGAGCTGTCGCTTGCCGCACTGCTTCGAAGGCGTCTTCACCGCCGTTTCGCGTTAAAGATGAGGCTGCCAACAAGAACCTTGATCGCTGGGCAGCACTTCGGATTGTGCTGGCGTTCTTTTCGGAAAAAGCTCGCAGTCGGCTGCCGATCTTTGGATTCGCCCTTATGAAGTTGCGCATGATGGTCTGCTCATAGGTCGACGCGTTCGAGCTTAGTGTCCCACCTTCATGGAGCACGGCGACGGAAGCTCGTACTTGCTCAACGCTCGGCATGCGAGATTCGCGGGCGCCTTTGTTGCAATCCTTACGGCGCCTGACGAGATAGGTCTTTTGGTTCACAACGTGCTGCGCATAGAAGGTATTTTCCAGTGTCCGGATGTGGCCGTTCCTGTATCTCTCCGCCGTCCGGCGCTTTTGGGCCGATCGTTGAATTGCGAGTCTCCAGGTTACGGTAGATCGGACATGAGCCGCAGCTTGCCCATTCGCTTTCGCCAGCCGCATCGCCTCAGCGCCCCATTCTGGATACGCAGCGCAGTGAGCTCTAAACTTTGTCAGCGACACGATCGTCTTGCCAGCTTTGCCACCCCCGGTGATCCGCCGAAGTGTCAGCCCACGTTGAAGTGCAGCCATGCACTCGTCTGCCTGTGCGGGCGTCATTAAGGTCGGATGCGGGGATCCTCTCCTTCTGTTCAGCAACTGCGCAGCGTTGATCTCGTCGAGGCAAGAGCCGATCCTCTGACAATCGGACAGATGTGGACAGGCGGCGCAGTTCGTCATCACTGAGGCAGGCATGCACAGCTCCATCGAGCGCGTGATTGCGCTCGCCGAGCCGGCTCCGAATTTCGCAGCGCGTCAAAGGACAGTTGGTCCCAATCCCCGCTATCCCACTTGCGCTCGCCCAACGGTTGCAGTTGTATGGCCTTTCGGAGGGGCTATGCGTTCTATGATATGGGCCGCCACGATGTTATGCGCGGCTTCGACGCCAGCATTCGCCGCTGATCCGGCGATTGTTACTTACAATCGATGCGTGACCGAGGAGGCGCTCAGACTTTCGACAGGACCGGACGCGGCCGACCTGATCGCGCGCGATGCGGCTGTGCTGTGCGGCGGCTTGCTTGCTAAAATGGTGGAGCGAAACTCAAACCTTATGGGCAGCCAGCTTACTGCTTACGAGATCCACGCAGTGGGCGAGGCAACGCTGGCTGTACTAGAGGCTCGGGCCAAGAGGCGGTAGTAAAATGTACCGCATCGGCCGCCGCACCGCGTATTGCATGCTCGTGCTGCTGATCGCAGGCATCATTTGGGGCCTCACGCATTGAGGCCTTTCACTTACCATCCGATTGCGGAATGGTGATCCATCACAATCTATTTGAGCAATCGGGCGCCGGCCAATGCTGGACAAAGAACCGCTGTGGTTTCCGTCACGAAACCGATTTGCCTACAACCCCGCTATCCCCGACCGGCAACTTTGGGCGATTGGCATGGTCGCCACCCAATGGTCTATGACCGAATGGTTGTTGGAGGCGGAAATTAGAAAGCTCGCAGGCGCCAATTCTGAACTGATCGAGAAACACAAGGCGCTTCGTAGCCTTCGCGAACGGCTCGATTTTTTCGAGAACCGTATTCAGGAAACCTCGCAGGAGCCGCTTCGATCACGCGCATCAAGCTTTGTTGGCCGTATCCGCAATCTGAGTTCGAAGCGCAATGAGATTTTACACCGCATGTGGGGCGGCGGCATGCCCAGCGGCGATTCGTGGAACAACCCTGAAGACTATCCCGAAACGGATGCAGCACTACTTCGACAGCATCGCGACAAGTACAAGGCCAAGAGCGATGATGCGAGCGCAACGATACATTGGCGCTTGACGTTCAGCGAGACCCGCAAGATTGCCGTCGAAATATCGGCGCTCAATCGCGATTTCATTATGCTGTTCATGAGCGACCAAAGCTGACCCGGTGCAACGAAGGTTGTAGCTCTACACCCTGCGCGTTCAAGCCAACAAAATTCTGACTGACAGCTCTTGCGCTCGCCCAGCGGTTGCGGTTCACTTGTGGGGGATACTTAGCACATTGCCTCGTCGGGGGATTCGCGTTGCGCAGGTTAGGCCAGCTTTTTATTCGTTTCCTTGCACTTGTTGATCACTACACAGAGGCGCTGCTCTTCATCCTCTTTCCGATGTTCTCGACCCTCGCACTGGGCCTCATTTTGTTCTTCCTGAGGTGGGACGACTTCACAAACCAGCTTACCTACTGCTGGTGGATCATGATCCTCTGCCTGCTTACATCGCTCGCCTTGATTTTGGGATTTTTTGTACTTGAGATGCGGCCAGGAAGGTCGTTCTGGATTTTACTCGCTCAACAAATCGCTTTGATTTTCGTATTTGCTGCGATGTACCGGGGATATGGTCTGATGTACGGCGGAGCAGCGCCGCCGCCACTGGCGGACGGATCGCTTCGGGTGGATGCACCAGGCAGAGACGCGCTCTACTTTTCGATCGTCACATGGACGACGTTGGGGTACGGAGACTTTACCGCGCTACCAGAGATGCGACTTATTGCAGGTATCGAGGCGCTGACAGGATACGTGTTCTTCGGCCTAATCGTTGGGCTGGCGACCCAAGCCGTATCAGGCTTGGGTCGCTCGCAGTTCGATAGCTAAAAAATAACGCGGATCGTAACTGCCAACGTCACAAGCGCCGTGGTCAGCGCGAATGCTCGCACGGCGAGCTTTTCCGGGTGCTCGATGTCGGTGAGCAAACGCCAGCCGTCCAACACCAGACGAGAACCGGTAGCGATAAGTGCAGTCATGCCAGTCCTCCTTTGCTTGCACACTTCCAGCTTCTATCCGATTCGCTCTTTCGGAAATTAGGTCCTAATCTTTTAAACAAAACCATTAAAAGTTCCTTGATCTTCATCACGAAACAACACAGGTCCGCGATCGCCCGCAAACCGGGTGCCGCACCAAGTCATGCCAACGAAACGCTCGGGTGCTGCCAGCGTTCCGCTGTTCCAGCACTCGATCTGTCTCCAGGTCTCGCTCCGAAATAGCCTTGGGAGCGATTAGTCGGGCATGTTTGCCTTGCTATGATCGACAGCGTTTGAGCTGCATTCGCCGAGGTTGGAGCCCGCTTTTGCGACCCCATATGGGTCAAGCGGGTGCCCGTTCCGGCGCTGGCGATGCTCACCGCCTGTCGTGAAGTGCGTCGAATTCTCGCCCAAGAAGGTGGGAGTGCGCAAGCGCTATTTCAAGAGGCGGAACCGCGTCGTAATTGTTTGATTTTAAAACAATATTGCCCTTGCTCACGATCTGTTCTCGACCGCTGCGACACAATCTGAACGAGAATCACGGTCCTCGACGCGTCAAAATTCCGAAATCGTCGTACCCTGCGATAGAGCTCAAAACTCCTTGGCCGAGCAGGTGACGTTCTGCAGGCTGGCCGTTCCGCTTCCTGAAGCCAAGGCGATATCGAACCAGTATTGCGTTCCCGGTGTCAGGCCGGTGATAAGCCCGCCGGCGGCCAACGTGGTGAAGGACGAAGCCGTCGAGATCACCTGAACGACTTGCGAGCCGAGCGCTGTGCCGGTCGCTGCAGCTCCATTCGTGGGGGCGGTGGCCGTTCCATATCGCGCCTGATAGGTGTCATTGGCGACGCCGCCGTTGCCGCCAATTCCACCGTAGGTGGCGGCTGCCTGCGCCGCCCTCGCCGGCTGCACGACAGCCGGCGAGACGGTCTCATTCAAGGCCTCCAATCCGCAGCAGCAAGCCCTCATGCGGGATGGGCAACCTGCCCTCGTCTCTCGACAGAGAAACTCGGTGGTCCTCGTCCGACCCACTGTGCGTCAGCTCCAAGCGAACGGCCGGCCCGTGTTCGTAGTGGGCAACCTGAGCCGCCAGCCTGTCGAGTTTCGGGTTGGCAAGTGGAGGCAGTCCAGCACGCCGCCGGCTCAGACTTCGAGATGAAGATCGTCGCCTACGAGATGCTGGTTCAGGAGGAAAAAAAACCTACAGGTTGCAGCCGCTCTGCTCACAGGGTCGCGGCCGGCGCCAACGCATACAGCGCCTCTCGGGTTGGATACGGTCGCTACACGGGCGCGCGGTAGTTGGCGCTATCGGCGCCATAAGCGCCACCGATCGCCAGCACCAAAACTACGCGTTGCTCCCAGTTTGGCGTCCGGGAACATGAGCGTAGCCCTCTTGGAATTTCCACACGCCGGCGGCCTCTCCTCTCTCAAGAATGTCATACACGTCATAAATGTTTGCTGAAGGCGGAACGTCGACCGAATAGAGCAATCGAGTTCCGAGACTCAATTTGATATGCATGCTTTCATAAGAACAACCCATGCTCTGGAGCAAATCCCAATATGAGCGGAATCGCGTTTCGGTGGGTGCTACTAGCAACATGTACGTCGAATGTCCTCCACGCTCCACCACCTGCACAAAATCAAATACCGTGCCATCTACTGTTCGTGAGACGCTAACCACATCGCAATTGTTGATGCTTCTCGCGAAGAAAGGAGAGTTGTGAATAACGAAAACAGAGGCGTTGCCTTGGGTTATTGGTTCTGCCCACAAAGTTTCACTACCGTGACCGTGCCAATCAGACGGATCGAGCTGGAACCGAACTTTCACAGGGACCGACTCCCAATAATAAATCACCCCCGGTAAGTGCTTTGATCCAGCAGCGATTGCCAGAGCTCCAGCACTCGATGTGATCCAACGCTACGGAGATCGGCATGATCACCTCGACCAGAGGGCGTACCGTCAGCATAGAAGACCGGCCTTCATTCGACAAGCTAAAGGCATTCGCGATCGATCAGGAACGCTGCCCCTGCTGCAGCCAATTGTACCACTCCTGAGGCGAACGTGGCCCTTTCGAAGTATTGCACGTCTGGCAAGATGGGGCGTAATTCCATTCGCTGTTGTTGCCCCCCTGAGACTTAGGAATGATGTGATCACCATTAAGCCGATCGGGACCCGATCCTCGTGTGGTTTCGGTGCCACAATATGTGCAGGGGACGCCCTCTGATTGATTGTCATTGAATGATCGCGGAAATGGCTTTCCTGATCCCGGGCCACCGGCAGACCCCGGCGGCAATTCCTCCAGGGGAGTCAACTCCCTCGGCATGCCTCCTCTAAAGACAACGGGAGGACGAGCGAAGACGGTTAGCCATTGCGCGTTGGCCTCCATCAATTCGGGATTGGAGCGCTGCCACTCTAGTCGCGCTTTCTCCCATTGATCGCTAGCGGCGTCCGCGCCGATACTTGCAAGGTACTGAAAGCCCGCGGTTACTGCTCCGTTGGCGAACTTTCCCCCACCAGCTACTGAAGCAATGCCGCCAGCCGTTGCCTGCACAATGGTGCCGCCGATGAGGTCGCCCGTATTCTGCAAGGGATTTTGGAAGACGGACCGTGTAACGGGAGAGAGTGCAGCCCCCACTCCAGCCGACAGTGCGCCGGAGGCACAAGATCCACCTGACGCGACTGACGAAGCACACCCAACGGCTGCGTTGGCGCCAACGGATGCGATATACCCGCCGGGGTTCGCAGCAAACGAAGGTGTCGGTCCGATCTGCTGGAAGGCGAAGGCAGTTGCGGCTGCTATCGCCGCACTCTTTAGTATTTGCCCGAGATTGCCCCCAGATATGCCGGTCACTATGGCGGAACTCACCGCAGCGACGCAGGCAACACACGCGAATCCGGTCGCCGCATTCAGCACTACATTGAGAGTTATTTGGAGGATCGCCATGAAGTTCTGCTTGAAGAAATTGCCGATCGCAGTGAACGCCTTGCCGATCCAACCGAAGGCGTTCGAGAACCAGTTGAACCCATTGGGATCGGTGAACGCGAGCGGATCGTTGCCGACATAAGAGTAGCGGTTCCATCCCTGCATGTTCATGGGGTCAGTGACCGTTGGATCGGCCGATGTGAACCTTGCAAGCAATGGATCGTAGACGCGCCCGTTTAGATGCACGAGGCCGCCGATTGAGAGCTGCTCCTCACCAGTGAAGCCCCGCGTGGACTGGCTGGTGATGCTGCCGGTCGTGTCGTCAGTGCCGTTCGGATTCCGCCGCTTACCCCAGGCGTCGTAGCTGAGACGCTCCACCACCATCGCATTCTCGTCGGTGATGACAGAGATCGAGCCGAGATGGTCGACGTGGAAGTAGCGCGTGGTCAGCGTCTCGGACGCAGTCTGGAGCGTGCGCATGCCGACCTTGGCATTGCCGACGGCGAGATAGTCGGTCCACTTCTGTGAGGCCGTGCCCGGATTTGTGACCTCGGCCAGTACGCCGAAGCCGGCGATGTAGAGCGTCGTGCCCTCCGGCGTCACCTGCTTGAAGCGCTGGTGCTCCGTGTCATCGACGAAGCTGATGGTGCGCGTGCCCTGTGTGATGCTCGCAGGCTTGTTGTACGACGTCCAGGCAATCGTGCGATTGAGACCCGAGGTCTGATTGCCATTGAGGTCGTAGGTGAAGGTGGTCGAGATCAGACCGTTGGTAATGCTGGAGACCGCATGGGGCAGCGCCTGACCGGCCGCGGGATAATTGTAGGTGCCCACGTCGGACTTCGTCAGCATGTTGCCGATGGCGCTGTAGGTGAACGTCTTGGCCAGCGGCGTCGGTGTCAGATTGACCGTCGAGGAGGTCAGCCGGTTCAGCGTGTCGTAGGTAAAGGTCTCGTTGAGATTGGTATTGCCGTCGGTGCGCGACAGCGGGTTGCCGAGCCGGTCATATGTATAGCCGAGGTTCTGCACCGCGGTGCCGGCGCCACTGCCGGTGGTGAGGCCGCTGAGCCTGCCGGTGGTCGCCTCGAAGGCACGGTTGGTGACGAGGCCGTTGCCCGAGGTAAGCTGAGTCAGATGCCCTTCGGCATCCATCGCGTTCGCGGTCCAATAGCTAAAGTTCGTCGCATCGTCGGCAAGGCCGTTGGCAAAGCCGAGCGCGTTGTAACCGTAGCGCGCGGTGAAGCCGGAGGGATAGTTCACCTTACTGATGCGGCTTTGGGCGTCATAGATCGCGCCCATCACATAAGTGGCACCATCGACGGTAGTTGAGACCTGCGAAGGCCGGCCGAGCGCGTCATAGGTGACGCTGCGGCCAAAGCCGTTGCCGAGGCCCGCCGTGATGCCGGACGACGCCAGCTTGCCGATGCCATGCGCTGCGGTGTCGTAGGTCCAGACGCTCGTGACGTCCGCCTCCACCCTCTGCACCAGACGATCTAGCTTGTCGTAAGTGAGCGTGGTGACCTGGCTCTTCGCGTCGGTCTGGCTGACAAGCTGGCCGAGCGTGTTGTAGCTATAGGTCCAGTGACCGAGATCGGGGTCGTTGCTGGCGATCTTTCGGCCACGCAGATCGTAGATCGCGGCCACGACGTTGCCCGCAGCATCCGTGGTCGAGAGCAGATTGCCGACCGCGTCATAGGCATAGGTCATGACGCCGTTCTGGGCGTCGGTGATCGAGACCACCTTGCCATGGCTGTTCTTCGTCACCGAGCGGGTCTGATTGAGCGCATTTGTTTCAGTAACCACGAGGCCGTGATAGGCCGTTGCCGAAACGCTGCCGTCGGGTTTGGTTTCGGTCAGCACGCGGCCGAGCGTGTCGTAGGTATAGGTGGTGTATTGCGGCGTACCTCCACTCAGGAAGTAAGGCCGGCTGGCTTGAGTTATTCGACCCAGCGCATCATAGGTGCGCGTCGCGCGCACCCAACTGCCGTTGAAGCCCTGTGTGTCGCGTCCCACCTCGCGATCAAGTTGGTCGAAATAGACCACTACGACAGGACCAATAATGTTGGTGCCGCTGTTATCCTGGGGAACCTCCGCCACCTCATAGGTGGCGCTCGAAGGGCAAGCGGCCCCGACGAGATCACCGTTGCAGAAGCGATAGAACCACTTGGTTTGGGTGCCATCGGCGCGGATCTCTTGGACCTTGCGGCCGAAGCTGTCGTAACTAAAGGTGGTAGTCAGGCCATTTGGGCCGGTGTGGCTGCTCGGCTTCCCGAACCGGGCGTCGTACTGGACGCTCTCGCTCTGGCTCAATGCGTTGGTGTTAGTGCTGTTGAACTGGCCGTTCGCGGTGAACACGCTCGTCGACGACCGCGCCGCGATGTCCGCACCGCTGACCGTGATCGAGGTCTTGTTGCCAAAACTGTCGTAACCGTAATCGGTTTGGAGTCGCAGTGCCGGCGTATCGGGCTCGACTACCTCTTGGTTCAGCACACCTTGCGCGTCGTAACCGAAAGACGAGGTTCGCGTGATGGTGCTTGAGCTGCCTCCGCCACCAGGAGAGGCCGACGTGGCCGTAGGCGTGTAGGTGATAACCAAAATTCCCTTGGCGCCCGCACCACCAACGTTTCCGCCGGCGGAGGATGACCCTGCACCGCCGCCGCCGCCGCCATAGGAGCCCGCAGCTCCGCCAGCGCCGGAAGTGCTAGCTCCGGCCGCAGCACCGCCGCCGCCGCCTCCACCCGCGCCCGCACTGCCCCAATCGCTGAGCCCGGCGCCTCCCGCGCCGCCCGCTCCGATAGGCGAATTCGGCGCACCGCCGCCGCCGCCTCCACCGGCTCCGTTTGAACCAGCTGCGCCGGCCACTCCTGCTGCGCCGCCGATACCGCCGGCAGCCCCAGAGGATGTGCCGCCGCCTGAGGCTCCCGAGTTGATCGAGGGCAAGTTGGCGCCTGCCGCCCCGCCATTTGCTGCTCCGCCGCCAGCGCCACCAGGACCAAGTCCGCCGTTCTGACTGCCGCCTGCCGCACCAGGACCATTACGGCCTGCAGCTCCTCCGCCGCCCGCACCCGCACCCGCCGTTAATGTAAGACGAGCACCTCCCGCACCTCCATTAAAGTGCACGGATCCGCCGACACCGCCAGCGCCACCGGCGGCAGCACCTGCGGTGCTTGTGCCAGAGGCTACCCCGCCTTGCCCCGGATTTGCGATGAGCATCGAACCGTTGAAGGTCGTTGCCGTTCCTGCTGAGCCGTTGGTGGGCGCCGTCGTCCCGCCCTGTCCGCCAGATCCGATTACGACAGGTATCGACGCACCTGGCGTCAGGGTGACGTTGATTGCGCCACGGTACTCGCCGCCACCGCCGCCCGTCGCGCCATATACCCCACCAACGGTGCCCCCTCCACCGCCACCGCCGCCGATCACCTCGATCATATTATCGGCGTTATTCCAGTCGCTCGGGACGGTCCAGCTGGTGGACGTCGTAATAATGATTTGCGCTGCGGTGGATGCCGTTGGTGACGCCGCACCGAGCAGTACGGCTAGGCCCAAAGCTTGAGCCAGAGTGCGCGACCAACGATGTACAGGGCCGCGGTTACTCACGTCCTGCCCCAGGTTGGACTGCATGACAACGGCAGCCGCAACCGACGACTTCACGATCTTCAACATTGCTTATTCCCCAAGCCCAAAGTGCCAATCAGCCAATCGACCGAACACGCACTCACGCAACCGCCGACACAAATCCCGCGAACGACAGATCTTCGTCGCCACCTCACGCCGCGCTATGGCGCGACGTTCGTCACTGTCGCCCGCGTCAATCGGCCGAGATACCAGAGGCTCGGATCGTTGACGTAGGTGTTGTTGGTCGTCTTGCTGAAGCCGTCAGGCGTCGACACTACGACCTGCGTTGCATTGAGATAGGCGTCATATTGGTTCGACGTCGTCACGGCGGGCAGCGCCGAGCCGTCGAGGTCCGCACCGCTGGAGACGTTCTGCGCCAGCGACACCTTGTATGGCGCAGATGTCACGCTCGTTGCGTTCACAACAGCCACACCGCTTGCGTTGCGAAACTGGTAAGTGTTAGTCGACTGACCCAGCGTCTGCGAGCCGAGCGTACGCGCAGTAGAGCTTACCAAGCCAATATAGGGAAAATCCTTAGCGTAGTTAGTTGTATCAACGATGCCGGTCTGCAAGTCTTTGACTTGGGTTTGCATAAAGCCGAGAAACCCTCGGCCGCGCATGTTCATCTTGGCCGAGCTGTAATTATAAGTGGAGCTGTAAGATCCGCCGATGCCATTTGCGGTATCAACGCGCGAAACAACATACATCGGCCCCTGCAAGTCCTGCTCGGGATACGAGGCATTACTTCCCCTGGTGTACACCGACGAATGCGTCAGCGGTTCGTAGGTAATCGCGATAGTTGCGCCGAGGCCACCAGTTACCGACGTGACAACGTCTGCAAGAGATCCGGTAGCCGTCTCGACCCAGGTCCACGTCCCCCCCTGCATTGCAAGATCGGTTATGCCGTCCCCGTTGAAGTCCCCAGGGATCGGCAAGTAGGAAACGGTAGGCGGATCACCAAAAGCAGCGCCGCCAGTGTAAAGGCCTCCTGCGGCCCCGCTGAAGGTGCCGTCACCGTTGCTCATAAAGAAGTAATAATGAGTGTTTCCAGCGAAAGCTAAGTCAGTGCGGCCGTCGCCGTTAAAATCTCCGGTGAACGTCACCGTAGCTAGAGCCGGGGGTAAATTAAAGACCCATCCGTTGGGATTCGTAGTGCCGTTTTCCGTGAACGTACCGTCGCCTTTGCTCAAGAAAGACCAGTAATTGGCCCCGCCAACCAGTGTGAAATCTGTTTTGCCGTCTCCATTCAGATCACCAACAAAAATCGCATACTTTGCACTCGGCGGGTTCTCAAAGTTAGATCCGCCCGCATAGGTACCGCTTACTCCGCGGAATGTGCCATCCCCGTTGCTCAGCATCACGTAGTAGTACTTGTCGCAAATCAGCGCGAGATCGGTCTTGCCGTCTCCATCGAAATCGCCTGAAAACGTGGCATAGCTCGACGTCGTTGACGTGGCGTTCATATTTACACCATTGCTCGTCACCTGAACCGGCACGCTACTTCCGAAATTCCATCCGTTCGGATTTGCAGCACCGCTCTCGGCAAACGTTCCATCCCCGTTGCTCAAGAAGGTCCAGTAATTTGTACCGTTTACGAATGCTATGTCGGTCCTGCCGTCGCCGTTGAAGTCACCAGAGAAAGGCGTGTAGAGAGCATGTGGCGGGTTACCAAAGTTTGATGCGCCGGAGTATCTGAAGCCACCGAGGCCGAGGAAAGTGCCGTTACCATTGCTCTGGAAAACGTAATAGTAGAGATCGCACAAGAGCGCGAAGTCGGTCTTACCATCGCCGTTGAAATCGCCAGAGAGGATCGAATATTGCTTATTCGGCGGATCACTGAAGACCCACCCGTTTGGATTTTGAAACGGCCCACTTCCTGTGAACGTGCCGTTGCCATTGCTTAGCAGCACGTAATGGGTACCTGAAGCGACCTCGACAAAGTCCGCCTTTCCGTCACCATTGAAGTCGCCTGAAACTGTGAAGTATCCGTTTGCAGGTCCAGGCGCGCCAAAATTCCAACCGTTTGGATTGGCGCCACCGCCATGCACCCAGGATGGCGCGCCCCCTCCACTCGCCCACTGAAACGTGTTAGCCGGCAAACAGGCGCCGTCGGCGCCGCAAGCCGTAACAGAAATTAATTCAGATCGACTACTAGATGGGCTCTGTTGATATGCCAATCGATAATCGGTCACCAGCGTCGACCCGGAATAAGTCTTCACGTTGGTCATACGAACAGTCGTCTTGTTCTGCCCGCCCTGCTGATACGTCAGCACGGAGTCGGGCCTGGTGGCATAAACAAACTGAACCGAATTATAGGGAGCCACCGAGGCGGCACTATTGCCGGTGTAATCAATTCTGGTCGGCCAGTATTGTCCGTTGGTGGTGTCGACGTTGTAGCTGACCGTAAAGTAGTTTCCCTTCGTATCGCTCGTCTTGCTCAGTGCCCAAATCAAGGACCCCGCGCGCCCCGCCGGTTTGATAGAAGAGTCCACAGAGTGGCCAAACTCCAAGACTTGGCCAGATTTCGTGTGAACCTCAAACCAGTCGGGCCCGCTGCCCGACCCATGCGCGATGATTTTTGAGAAGGTCTCGACTTCTGTCCGATACTCGGTACCGTCGGCTCCATACGCGCCATTCACGGCAACCAATCGCTGTCCGTCCATACAGAATTTGTCGTCGATCCCAAAGCCGACACCACTCGACACACCATCTTGTGCCAACGTTCGACCGCAGCGCGATATCGATGGTAATCCGGAGAGCGACCATCCAAGTCCCAACAAGCCATTTCCGCTTTGGCTGCTGTATTCGATTGATAGGGATGGGACCATGCCGGCCGTCCCCGGCGGCAATGCGATGGGAATAGAATAGGTCGCCGCCCCCGTTGGGCTAACGTTGAAGCTACTTGAAAGCGACATCGTGCCGGACGAGCCCGGCACAGAGCTCCCAAGAAAGATGCTTGCCGCAACAAAGGTTGTCAAAAAGCGCCGCGGGCTAGGCCGCCTGGCTCGCGCGGCCCGGTATTTCGGTCCTTCTTGCAACATATCTCTTTTCCTTCCGGGAACACATTTTCATAGAGCAACAAACGCGAAGACGTTCGCACCTGCTGCTTTTTCGCAGTCGGCGTTTGTCAGGATGAAGTTTTGATCTCGAGGAGCTCGGTGACCGAGTCGATCACCAGAACGCGTCCGCAGGTCAGCTGCAAGTCAACACTTAGGAGCTGTCGGCACGGCCCTGGCGTCCCGCAAAAAAGACGAAGGAGACTCCGGTTTCGGATGATCTCTGTGAGCCCGCCATGCAATTGCCCCCGAATTCCCAGTCCCAGCATCGTCAAATAAAACTTTTGGTTGTCTCAACGTCAATACGCCGTGCTACTTCTCCACAACCTCGTCAGCAAGCAGCTCAGCTGCACGGAATGAAGCTCAGCAGAATTCATCCTCCGCTCGGCTCGATCGCTTTTGAAGTTGTGACTTGTAACGCTTAGAATTTTGCGTGACGCGAGCGTGAAGATGGCATGAAACATCCAGAGTTCGAGGCGATTGTCCACAATCGAGCAATCTTGCGTTGACCCTAGCCTTGCAAGTCCAATCGCGAGAGCGCATTGATCTCGTTCTAACTCGGCGAGGTCACGAGAATGCCCATCGCGCAAAATGCGATTGCAGATTTTCTTTGCGGCATGGTTCTTGCGACGATTCTGCTCGCGCTTTCCATCGTCGATTTTCGCCGGGGCGTTCTGCCCAACAGCCTGACCCTACTGCTCGGCGTCTGCGGCGTGCTGCAATCGGTGATCACCGGGCGACCCGCGCCCATCGACGCCCTAATTGGCTCTCTCAGCTGTAGCGCTCTACTGCTCAGCCTCGCGATATTTTTCCGTCGGCGACGTGGCATCGACGGCCTCGGCTTCGGCGACATCAAGCTTGGTGCGGCTGCGGGTCTCTGGCTCGGCTGGGAACCGGCCCCCTGGATGCTGCTGATCGCCTCGATGCTCGCCCTGGTCTTTATTCTGGCGCGGGCCGTGTGGCGACGGCGTCTTGAAAGATTTGAGAGAACGGCTTTTGGACCGTTTCTAAGTGCAGGCATTCTGGCAAGCTGGGCATCAGGGCATCTTTTTTGATCATGCAAGCCGCTGCAGCCACCAAAGCATATTCCATTCCGCCGCAAGCAGGCTCCGGAGATCGGATTGAACAGGCTGCGGCTGCCAGCTTTCTCGATTCCTTTGGCGCCTTTCTGGTGGAAGGCAATAAACTCGACAGCCAGGCGCTTGAGCGAGCCCGCCGCGCAGCGCTATCGACCGGAGATCGGATCGACCGAGTCCTCGGCAAGCTCGGCCTGCTGCCCGATACCGAGCTCGCTCTTTCGCTCGCGGCGTTCCTGAAAATTCCCATCGCCAATCTCACCTCGATCCCAGCAGCGCCAGTCCTGCCCGAGATGATCGATGCGGATTTCGTGCGCTTCAACAGGGTTCTTCCACTCAGGATCGACGGCAGCCGTCTCGAGGTCGGAACGACCGACCCCCTCTCCGACGAGCCGCTCCGCGCCCTCGCCTACGCCACGGATCTAGCCGTCTCAGTACAATTGTTCCTACCGGCCGACTTCGACCGGGCGGTGGACACGGTCTATGGCGGGGCCAAATCCAACGGTCGCGCCGACGTGGGAAGCACCGATGCGAGTGAACACGATCTGCAACGGCTACGAGATCTCGCCAGTGAGGCGCCGACGATCCGCCTCGTCAATCAGATCATCACAGAGGCGGTGGAACAGCGAGCCAGCGACATTCACATTGAGCCGACGGCTGATGCCATTCTGGTCCGCTATAGAATCGACGGTGTTCTGCGACTGGTGAAGAGTCTGGGTGTAGAGACGCGGGCCGCGGCGACTTCCCGCATCAAAATCATGTCGCGGCTCGACATTGCCGAGCGCCGCCTTCCGCAGGACGGACGCACCAAGGTCGCTGTGCGCGGCGTCGACATCGACTTCCGCGTCTCCACGATACCGACAGCATTCGGTGAAAGCGTGGTCATGCGCATTCTCGACCGTTCGCGCATCCGGCTAAACTTCACCGAGCTCGGCTTCGACCGGACGCACATCGAGTACTTTAACGATCTGCTCAAGCAGCCCGACGGGATCATTCTCGTCACGGGGCCGACCGGCAGTGGCAAGACGACCACCCTTTATACGGCCCTTCAATCGCTCAACACCGCCGAGCGCAAGCTCTTCACCGTCGAGGACCCGATCGAATATCAGCTCAAGGGCATCAACCAGGTGCAGGTGCAGCCCAGCATCGGGCTTACCTTTCCGGCGGCTTTACGTTCGATCCTACGGCAAGACCCCGACATCATCATGATCGGTGAAATCCGCGATCTTGAGACGGCACGTATTGCCGTCCAGGCGTCCCTCACCGGACATCTTGTGTTCTCGACCCTGCATACCAACAGCGCCGTTTCGACCATGACGCGATTGACGGACATGGGAATCGAAAACTACCTCCTGGTATCGACGGTGAAAGCGGTAACTGCGCAACGCCTGACCCGGCGTCTCTGTCCGCACTGCTCGGTCCCCCATCCCAACGCCGCTTATCTTGCTGATGACATCCGAAGCAACCTGAAGAACTTGTCGCCGGCAGACATTCCCGACATTCGCCAGAAGCACGGTTGCGATCAATGTGGCGGCACGGGTTTCCAGGGACGCTCGACCATCTCGGAATTTCTGTTCCTTGACCCGACAATTCAGCGCCTGGTCCTGGCAACGGCACCCGAAACGGAGATCGAAGCCGCTGCGCGGGAAGCCGGCATGACCACCATGTACGAGGACGGGCTCGAGAAGGTGTGGCGGGGCCAGACGACCTTGGAAGAAGTCGTGCGCGCAACCCGGAGCCATTAGCAAGATGTCCTTCTTGGCTGCGACCACCCGGACCAAAAGCCTTCTCGGCGGGGGACGCATATCCCAGGCCTTGCGGACGGCCTCGCGATCATTCGACTCGTTCTGGGCTTGGTGGAAACGCGAATTCTTCAGCCTGTTGGAAACTCCATTCGGGCGGCGGCTTCTCGGCCCGCGGCGACAGACGCTCTACCTTAAGCACGATGGTGCCGATGCGGTTGAATTTCGCATGACCGGTGATGGAAGCGAGCCAGAGACGACGGAGCGATTTTCCAGTCATTCCGCTGAGACATTGGATCGATTTCTGCAGGGAAAGGGTCTTACGCGACAGGATGTCGACCTCGTCGTGGTAGTCCCTACAGACAGGTTCTTCGTCCGCACCTTGCGCCTGCCTGAGCAGACGCTGTCCGACTTGGACCAGATCGTCGCCAAGGACCTCGCGCGAAAGACCACGTTCAAGCCGGACGACATTGACGACAGTTACGAGGTCGAGCGAGGACCGGACGCGGGCAAAATTACGGTCCATCATTGGATCATTCGCCGATCCTTCATTGCTCAGGCGCTCACGGACCTTCACCTCGGTCTGGGGGACGTCTCGCGGATCGAAGGATTTGGCCCGGCTTTTCAGCCGCGCCTCGTCCTCAATTCGGCGGAGGCCGGCCGGAGTCCCTGGTACTGGACTGCCGTGCGCGCCATGGCGCTCGGAGCACTGGTGCTCGGCTTCGCCGCATTCGGCGTTGCGGCTTGGCGCAAGCAGGCGACACTAACCGAGCTTGCCGACAGGATCGATGCAAGCCGCGCCAAGGCGCAGTCGATCCGAACTCAAATGGACGATCTAGACAAGCGCCAAAGCGCGATGATGCGCGTGCGCGGCGACAAGGTATCAAGGCCCGATCTCTCGCAGATCTGGGAAAAGGTCACGGCGACCTTGCCCACTCAGTCCTGGCTGACTGAGCTCCAATTGACGCAGTCCGGCACTGGGAGCGATGGGCAGATTTTGCGGCTCACCGGGTTCTCACCATCGGCGGCAGAGCTCGTCACTTTGTTCGAGAACGCTGGCAGTTTCGCCGAAGCGGCGTTGACGGCTCCTGTCAGCGTCGATCCGACCGAAAAGCGTGAGCGCTTTGCCTTGCAGATGAAGGTGAGACCTTACCCCTCTCCGAAGAGGGTACCATAATGAAAAGATTTCTCCGGCTCTCTCCCAGCAGCGGCCGCATGCTGTTCATAGGCGTAAACATGCTGGCTCTGCTCTTTGTCATCGGGCTGGGCGCAGCGTTGGCCGACTATGTCCAGGGTCTAGACGACGATATCGCACAAAAGCGGCAGGTGCTGGACCGTCTGGACGCGATCCTCGCCCGCGAAGGCGACGTGCGTGCGGCCGGCGAGCGCATCAAGACCCAAATGACCGAAGGCGACTTCCTGAAAGGCGCTAACGAGGGTGTCATTGCAGCCGAGCTCCAGATTCGTCTCAAGAGTGTTGCCGAGCGCAATGGCGCGCGCGTCCTAACCATGCAGGGTCTCACACTCCCGGCGGACGACGTATTGCGCTATATCGGTGCAAAGGTCGCGCTCGTTGGAACACATCAACAGCTTCAAAGGACCATCTACGAAATAGAAGTCGACAAGCCCTATCTCTTCATCCGAGGTGCAAGCCTCAAGCCGACGGCGGGTAACGGGACTTCCATCGAGCCGACTCTCGAGGCGAATCTCGATATCACTGGGACGCTGCCGAAGAATGGTGGCCAGCCATGAAACTGCGCCGGCCCCCGCCCCTGGCCGCAATCTGCCTAGCAGTCTTCGGCCTGCTCGACGCGGGTCTATTGAGCGCGATCGTCAAGTCCAGCTTCCAGCCGACCGAAACATCCGAAATGACGACCAGTGCCCTCGGCGGCGCAGGCGAGAAAAAGGTTCCGGAAGTCCCCGGGAAACAGATTGCAGCTCTCGGTCGAACCTTGGCGACGCCAGCCTTCTTCAAGTCGCGTTCCCCCTACGTGCCGCCCGCACCCGCGGCCGTTTCGGTCGTGGCGGTCGCGCCCGTCGCGCCGCCGCCCGCGGTGACTGTTGCCGGCATCGTCATGGACAAGCGGATCAAGAAGGCGCTGGTCCTCAGCCCTGCCGACAACAATGGGACCTGGCTCAGCGAAGGCGACCAAGTAATGGGCTGGAAGGTCGAAGCAATTACGGCAGCTGGTGTGACCTTGCGGCAGAACAGCTCGAAAATGGACGTCAGGATGTATCCGTCACCCTAACGTAACGTCTTCTGTCCGTTTCCTCTTCAACTCCTCGACGCGACCTGAAAATCCAGCAGCCAATAGGGCTTGGCCGGATCATCGGTAAAGCGGATGGTTGCGCGATATACCCTTTTATGACTGCCATCGGTGGCCTCGATCGCAAGCGAGTAGGCACGGCCTTTCAGGGACGGCGCAGCATCCGCCCTGAGCGCAACTTGCGCGCGATGGGCCAGAGTTTGGGCGACCTGATCGCGGGACGCGCCAGGTAATGCGAGTAGAGCTTCCGCCGGTGCGAGTTGCGGGTCGAATGTCGGGCGTTGCGAATAAACCGTAAGGGCCGGCTCTATCCTGGCGAACAGATCCGGCGACATACCGGGAACGAGCAGCACTTCGTTGACGGACTGAAACAGGCGCCGCTGCGGCTGGCCACTGGCGCTCACGCCGGGGACCGGCGTCATCCGCCACTCCAGGATAGCCAGCGCTAGCACGGTGGCCTTCTGCGGCTCGATGCCGGCAGACCGAAGCAGTCCGAACAGCAGATCCTGATCTGCAAAATTGAGGTCAATGCGACCGAGCTCGTCCTGGATCCGGACCACTGCGCGCCATCTCCGAAGCTCGAATTGCCGTGGCCGGCCATCGGCACGCCAACCCGTTCCCGGTGTGGGGTCGGACAGGCCGATGGCCGCCCGTACAATTGCCGCCTCCGCTATCGCGTCGGCTTCGGCCGCGTAAAGGCCGTTGTCAGCCAGTTTTCGCGACGTTCCGGTTGCATCCATCGCAGTCGTAGCAATGACGGCGAGAAGCGCGATACCCCACAGGACCGAGAGCAGCGGCATGGCTCATCTTTCCTCGCTAGCGACCGCGGCAGCGCTTGGTGAGATCATCGAGCACGCAGCTCACGTCTACGTCGATACGCGGCACGATTAGCAATTCTGGCCACACCCGCTGATCACCCGGCGGAAACTTCACGTTGACCCGAATGGCCGCAGGCAAGCTCGTCCCCGGTTCCCAATGATCAGCCCAGCGCGTCTCATCGAGCGCGACCCTCGGCAGATAAGAGAACGCGATGCTAGCAACGTTTGCGAGCAGCACATCTTTGCGGCCATTAGCGGCGGCGCGGGGATCATCGATATCGACTACCAAGGCCGGTGGACTGGACGAGTTAATTGTGATTGTGAAATTGGAGCGGCCGCCAAGTCCGCCGGATTGCATCGCGGGCGCCGCAAAGCGGATCGAAGTCCGTGTCCCCTCGAACTCCAGGCGGCCCGTTCCATTGGCGTCACCAATGACTCGAGGATAGGCCAACGTGAGACTGTTACGCAGGAAATCCTGAACTGCGACCATTCTGTCGAAGGCTGTGGCCCGGAGCGCAGTTCGCTCCCGAATTGTCAGTCCGTAACGGATTGCACCGACCAGCATGACTGCGAGCAGGCTGGTCAGGACAAGGCCCACCAGCATCTCAAGCAGCGTGAACCCGGCATCGGCTGCATTCTGTCTGTTGGTGGCGGTCATCGCGGGCGCATGCCGTCCGCGAGACGAAGTGTCGTGAGACGGATCGACTTCTCCGCTGTCCCATCGCCCCAGAAGATCTCGGCTGAGACCTCAATCGCCGAGATGGCCGCGCGTCCGCTGCCCGGATCAAAAGCCTTGCGGCTTATGCGCCAGCGTAGGCCATGACCGTCGTCTCCTGACGTTTCGCCAACGTTCGCGGGAATGTCGACTCCTACCCTTGCGACCAACCCTTGAGCGACCAGCCGAGCCCGGTTGAGGGTCTCGGCATAGCTTTCGTTTCCGAGCGCATTGGCCAGGACGTGATAGAGCACGCCAAGCGAGAGAGACAGGATTGCGAGCGACACGACGACTTCAAGCAGGGTGAAACCCTCGTTTGTCCGGGATCGCCTCGGCCACGCAGCCCAGGATTTAATTACAATCATCACGCGGTAGCCCCGTGAGCCAGTTGACACAGAGACGCGCAATCCGATCTTCGAGCTTGAGCGTCAAGTCGCCGCCGGTCGAGGAGCCATCCGGATAGAAGCGGATCTCTGCATGAGACTTGTCGGTGGCTTCGAAATCGGCCACCTTCAGCGCGAGCTCGACCTTTGCCGGAAGCGTTGTCACGGGGAGCACGGGTGATCGGAACGTTCGCTCTTTGAGATCGATGACTAGCGAAGCTTCAGTGCTTCTCATGATGGCTGCTGCGCGCGTGGCTTTGAGTGCGTTGAGAAGCGCGGCCTGGGCGGATTCCAACCGGAGCCGATCAGCTGTCCTGCCGATGAGTGGTGGGGCGAGCGCTAGACCCAGGGCCATTATAGCCAGTACAACAAGCAGCTCCAAAATAGTGAAGCCATCATGCTGATGCGACCACGACCGCATCAGCGGCCTACCACGTCGTTGATGCTGAGAATCGCCATCATCACGGTCAGCACCAGACCGCCAACTACGACGGCAACGCTCAGGGTAAGCGCTGGCGTCAGAAGCGCCATCGCACGGTCGATGCCCTTGAGCGCCCGGTCCTCGAACACGGCCGCTGACCGAAGCAGCATCTGATGGAGTTTTCCGGTCTCCTCACCGATCGCCATCATGCGGATGGCCGCGGGTGGAAACACGCCTTCGTCACGCAAAGCGACCGCCAACGCCCTACCTTCGCGGATGAAACCAACGGCTCTTTCGACCTTGGTTGCCAGCAGGCTGTTGCGGATCACAGCCTGCGCGGACATGGACGCTTCTAATAAAGATACTCCTGCCCGCAATAGAGTTCCGAGCGTGCGCTGAAAGTTGGCGGTATCCTGGCTTAGAGCGATCATGCCAACAACTGGCAGCTCCAATAGATACTTATCGCAGGCCAAACGTCGTGCAGGCGAGCGTCGGATGCTGATCCAGCAGACGGCCCCTACCCCAGCAAGACCGAGTGTGCCCACCACAACGCCTCCCCAATTGTCGGCCAGAAAGACGAGCATTCTAAGTGCTCCGGGCATAGGCTTGCCCCCTTCCTGAAAGATGGGCGCAATACTTGGCACCAAGGCTCCGACGACGATGACGATCGAGACCAGCGCCAGCACAAGCAGGATTGCCGGATACGTCAAGGCGGACTTAATTTTGGCGTTCAGCTCTTGCCGTCTTTCGAGCAGCCGGGCCAACTCCTCGGACGCCGCCCCCAAGGTTCCGCTAGCTTCGCCTGCCCGGATGATATTGACGAACTCGCCGGGATAGGTCGACGGACGTTCCGCCATCGCACCGGCCAGCGTGGCCCCATTCAAAATGTCGTCCAGGAGGCCGTCGCAAGCCTGTCGAAGTTGGCGAGCGGTCGATTGCTCGGCAAGGATTCGCAAGCAGTCGTCCAGCGCCACACCCGATTTGTAAAGATCAGCAAATTCGCGCGCGAAGGTTGCGAGGTAAGCCGGCTTCGGACCGGCCTTCGACAACAAATCCCGCTGCCACCAAGGCTGCGCGTTCTGTGACACCTCTGTCAGTTTGAATGCCGTCAGCCCACGCCGGCCAAGAAGGGCATCGGCGGCTTCGGCGGATAGTGCCTGAAGCTGCCCCTCGGCGAGTTCTCCTCCGCTGCCATAGGCTTGGTACAGAAACGAGGGCATCGAGCCTCACTCCACGGTCCGACGCAGCTTCTGCTCGGGAGTTCGGGGCGGTACCGGCCGGCGCCCATACGGCATGATGATCGCCAGCTCGCGCCGGAATTCATCGGTCATCTGCCTGGCCTCATTCAAGTTCCGGATTACGTGAGGTGCGATCATGATGACGAGCTCAGTCTTGCCAATCAGGTCATCTTTCATCCGAACTGCATTCCCAAGAATCGGAATGTCGCCAAGCACAGGAATTTGCGTACGCGTCTTAGTTCTCTTGTCTTGGATAAGTCCACCAAGAGCGAAAGCTTCGCCGTCGTTGACCACCACTGTAGTTCTCACGCGCCGCTGACTGATCGTCGGCGAGTTGATCGACGATGTAGTCGTTTCGGAAACGGTCGATACTTCTTGCTCAATGTCGAGCGTGACGCGACCACTTTCGCTAATCCGCGGCGTGATCGAGAGAATGACGCCGGTGTCCTTGTAGGCAACCGAGTTCACGACCGGCGCCCCAGGTGTCAACACGCTGATGGCTGATTGCGTGGTGATCGGGACCTGATCGCCAACCTGAAGAGCGGCAGTTCTGTTGTCAGCAACGGTGAGGGATGGCGACGAGATTACATTGACGTCGGTGATCTTGTTCAGCGCTGTCAGCGTCGCCGCGATGTTGGAAGCCCGTAGCGCATAAGAGAAACCAGGGAATACTGAGCCGATCGAACCTGATAGATCGTCTGTAAACGTGGCGGACTGATTGCCATTGTTTAAAAACCAACGCAAACCAAAGCGCAACTCATCCTTCAGCGTCACCTCGGCTATCATTGCCTCGATCATAACCTGGTTCGGAATGACATCGAGCGTGCCGATTACCCGGGCCACGCGTCGATAGTCAGCAGCGGACGCCTCAATCAGGACCGTGTTCTTGGTCTCGTCAGCAACGACCTTGATGCGCGGACCGCCTGTGCCCTCGTCCTTGCCAATCTGAAGGGAAGATGTCGTGTCGGGTCCCGCATCTACCGCCTTTGTGGCTGGAGGCGTGGTGGGTTGGGAACCTCCTATACCGCCAGATTGCATAGACATGCCCGACTGTTGCTTTATCCCCGAGGTTTGCGCGCTGACCTCTGTATATTGAGGGGCAACGTTCCGAGCGCTGCTGCCGTCGCTTCCTCCATCTTTACCCTGGCTAAACATTGATTGGAGCACCCCGACGAGCTCGGCGGCGCGGCGGTTTTGCACGACGTAAGTATAGAACTGCTTCTCGTTTCCCTCCCCGCGATTGTCCAAACGACGGATCCAAGTCGTTGCTCGCGACAAATATTGCGGTTGTGGCGTGATGACCAAGACCGCCCCCATCCGCTTGTTGGGCAGAAAACGAACCATGCCTGCCATCGGGCCTTCTCGATCGGAATCAAAAACCTTGCGAAGTTCGTCGGTAATGGCTGCGGGGTCGCTCGCCTTTACAGGCACAATGCCGAACGACATGCCTTTCATCACATCGACGTCGAAGACACTGATTGCGTCGAGAACACCGCTGATATCCTTGTCGTTGCCAGACAGCGTGATCGTGTTCCGCGCATCGTCTGTCCGGACGATTGTGCCGCGCGGGGATATTGGTTCCACGACACGCCGAATTTCCGACGCAGCGACGTATCTCAGTTGCACGACGCGTAAACTCGAGGCGATGGCGCCGGTGCTGTCCAGATCGCCCTCAATTTGGAGGTTCGCGCCCACAGCCGCCTGATCTAGCGCCACGATCTTATACGCACCGCTCGCATAGATCAGAGCCGCATTGTTCGAACGGAGCGCGGTCTGGAAAAGGTTCAGAGCGGTCGAACGCGGGACCGGCCCCGGCGTTTGGAGGGTAACCTTCCCGTCGATACCCGGATCAATCGTATATTTTGCCGCCAGCAGGTCACCGAGAACAGTCTTGGCAGCCTGAGGTACAGATGCATTCAGCAGGTTAAGGGTGACGCCGTCACCGGTCTCTTCGGCTACCCCTCCCATAGCCCCGGTAGGCTTGCTACCAAGAAAACGCCCGGAGCCATTGAAGAACGCAGGCTCACCGGCCGCTTTCGGCCCAAGAGGAGATGGCATCGCTTGATTGCTATAACTGCTGATGGCCGCGGTTCGCGTCGCAGGCGGAGGGCCATTCCAAGCCTCTCTCACGTTGTCGGAGGCATCTTCAATCGATGCAGTCTGACACGCGGCGAGGCCGAGCAGGAGGCTGAGCGAGGTCACTTTAGCAAGGCGCTTGTGACAGAATGCTGACACCGACAACTCCGCTGACACAAAAACGCCAGCGGCTTCGCAATCAGTCCTCAGTTACGTGCAGGGGCACCGAACGTTCGTGACGATCGGCTCGTGATAACAATCCCGCCCACACAAACCAGAGGCAACGACGCGCTTGGGTTTGGTCCAACAGAACTATAGCCGAGCGGTGTCACATCGCGTGGTTGGGCCGAGCTTTTTCCACAACTATCGCCCAAATTGCACAGGACTTCATCTTGGTCATTCTTCGATTTGAAGATACCAAATGGAAGGCAATGTCAGGTTGAGCGATGCACAAGCGTCAAAACTGTCTGAATCGTCCAAAACACCTTCGTCGTCGCCTTCTTTTGCAGCAGGAGGGCTTCACGCTTGTCGAAATGCTGGTCGTGATCGCGATCATAGGACTTGTCGTAGGCCTCGTCGGGCCACGCGTGCTCAACCATCTCTCGGACTCAAAGACCAAGGCGGCCAGGATCCAGATTGAAGGCTTCAGCCAAGCTCTTGATCTCTACTATCTCGACAACGGCTCTTATCCTGCGACCAACGTCGGCCTCGCAGCTCTTGTTCAAAAGCCCAATGATACGGAACGATGGAATGGCCCATATCTGAAAGGCAATGCCATTCCTAATGATCCTTGGGGTAAACCTTATGCCTACGCCTTTCCGGGAACACACGGCATGCCCTTTGATCTGGTGTCGTTCGGAGCTGACGGACGAGAGGGCGGCACGGACTCCGCGCTAGACGTCGCAAATTGGCAAAAATAGATTTCCTGACCTGCCTACTCCCGATACTCCCTTCGCAGGAGTGAGCTCGGCTGGAAGCCACACTCAACAACTGCGAGTCACCTCCGAATCCTTTTCCACCCACCCCGCGTAAGCATCTTGAGTTTGATGGAAACCGGAGGAGTGCCGGACTCTAGCTTAGTCGCGACATCTATTTTATGCTTCGGCGCCGGCTCTGTCGCGGAGCATAATCAGTGCAGTTTAAGCTACCCGAAACGGACCTCAAATCTACCCAGAGCCTCGCCAGCATTGATTTGAAGGACGCGACCGGCCAGCATGTCGGTCAATATTTTTTCGGCAAGGGACACGGCCGGACCGTTTTCTTGTTTGGCAAGTACAAGGGCACGTTCAAAACCCACGCCGAATGTCAGGCGTTCGCTGACGGCGTTCTCGCCGTTCTCTCCCCCCAAGGGATCACCCGGCTCCCCTGATTGGGGATTGAGCGTTCCGCCGTTTGACTTACAGCGTCGGCCCATTAGCATTGCCTTGCGTGACCCTAGTCCGCCCGAAGGTCGCTGGCCCTGCCATTCCCCAAGAACGGCCCCTAGGGCTCGGCGACCGGAGGCGAAGTACGCGAGACCCGGACTGCTTTGATCGTCGGCTCGCTGCCCCTGATTGCAGCGAACGACCTTACTCCAAACTCCGGAAGGGATTTGATATTTCTCTTCCGGGGCCCTCCTGCATCATGCAAAACACGATTTCGGTCTGCATCTCATTGGCGGGTTTGGTGCAGGCACTCCTCGATTGGTGGCTACTCTGGGTTCCCCTGAGCGCATTGGTGATCCTAAGCGCTGCGCTCTTCTGCTTTGGGTTGGCGTCGATAGATTGATCGTCGCGGTGCTTAAAGTGACTCGCAGCAATCGTAGGGGAGCCGACGCGACGAGTTTCATTCCAACGTATGGGTCCGCTTCAGGCCAAATACGAAATGTCTTTCGCCCGCGAAGCCAACTCGGCCTCGATCCTGTCGATCTCAGCTTGGTTGCTGGCGATGAAGTCGGCAAGTTCATCGCGAGACATCTCTGAAAGCGATTTCTGCTGAGAGGTACTATCCTTACGGGTCGGCACGATGTGCCCCGCCCTGTCCAAGACCTTGATCGAAAGATCAGCACGGACACGCGCACTCACACTTGCGTCCTGAAGCAGCGACTTCGCGACCCGATAAGCCAAGGGTGCGCCGACAACTGCAAGATCGAGCTGAATGGACTCCGAGATTGCCGCCGCGACGGCCGGCAGCCGCATTGTTTTGTAGACCGATTTCGGATGGTAGCCGGCGAGTTCCGCGGCCTCCTCCGGTCGCCTCCCCTCGTTCACGATGAGGCGAACCAACACCCGCTGCTGTTCGGTAAGATCATAAGCGGCGATCGAAGGCATTGGGTCTTCCTCAATTCTCGCGCGATGCGTTTGCGGCCGCGATGAGCCGGCGCAGGTCGATATTGTACTGCACGTTCGGGTTCTTTACCGGCCGTTCCAACAGGTATGCCGCCACGTTGGGATCGAACCAAGCCATGTGAACGATCTCGTCCGCGCTTTGCCTGTTCGATGGCAGCATCTCTAGGAGCAGCTTAAACCTCTTGATCAGGCCGCCGCCGGCCAGGTCGCCTTTGAAGTGGCGTACGGCCAGTTGAGCCCATCCCGGGATATTGAGCTTCTCGGCCGTATCGGACCCGACAGTCGAACGCTTCTCGGCCTCCTTGAAGTACGACAGGATTTTATGGGCCTGGCGAAGATTGTTCATCTCTTCGGGCGAATAGACCTTGGCGAGAATCTGCTCGTTATCCTTGAATTCGCGCGCCAGCCGCGCGAAGTGCACCTCGAGCGTATCGCCAACCTGTCGCGTTCCCTGGACTTTATCGGCCAGAACCTCGGACACGGCGGCCTTCCAGCCACGCGCCGCCTGAGGATCGCTCCTGATCAGCGCGTTGATCTCGTCGAGCTTGGCCCCGGCGTCGTACTTACCACCTAGCAGCTTCTGCGCGACGTCACGAGGATCTTCCCGGAATAACGTCCCAACCGCAGACCGATCGATCTCGGCTTCGGTTGACTGACGGTTTGCGCGCGTGGCGTCGAGGTCTGCCTTCGCTTGTGCCGACAGTTGCTCTCCTCGACGCGCGGTGGCAACAATGTCGTCAAACTCGCCCCGCACCGCTGGAAATTGCGCCAAGACGTCAGCATTGTTTCTCGCCCACGCGTTCGCGCGGATCGAGTTCACTGTCCCGTCTCCATTCAGAGCGGATTTGGCGAAGTCGGAGCGCAGATAATCGCGAAGCGCTGCATGAGCATCGGGCGCCGCCGGCATCCCCTCCAGCGTACGCGTCAAGCTAGCCGCCTTCTCCTGCTCGGCCAAGAAGCGGCCCGCGGTCGCGCTCGGGGGCGTGCCGCCCCGGTTGAGCTCGCCGTCGGCGTTCTGGCCGCCGCGATCCAGTTCGCGGGTGAAACGCGCCATCTCGTCGTTTCGCTCGGGGCGGAAACGCTCAGCGAAGCGCCGATAGTTCGCATTGGCTTCCGAGTAGCCGGGCGCCTCCTCGAGGGTTCGATTGATCGCGCTCCGCAATCGGCCGAGGTTGTCGGCCAGGTCAAAGTTGCCGGATGCCTGCGCGCGTTCCTGCGCAGGGCCGATAAATTTCCGGAGGTCCGCCAGGTCGCCACCAATCGCCGTGCCGGGGCCGCCCACATTGACCGTCTGGCCGCTTCCTGGCGGATGCTCGATCATCTGCGGCCGCAGCGCGTCGAGGCGCTGCATGAAGTCGTTCGGCAGCGTGCCGGGTGCGAGGCCATTCGCACCGGTCCGAATCCGGTCAATCGCGCCAAAAATGTCGTCTGCGGGCAGCTCGTCGTTGCGGCCCGGTGCACCGTCGAACAACCGGTTCTTTTCGGCGCGCGCCGGAATGTAGGTCCGATCAACGAGCGCTTCGTCCAGTCGACGCGAAGCGTTGGCCTTGACATCGCTGTTGGCCAATGCGCCGAACGGTTGCCCCTGATCAGCCCGGATGCGATCGACAGACCGGTCCGCTTCCTCTCGCTGGAGGAGATTGTTGTCGGCAGCGCCCAGCCGTTCCTCTCGCGCTTGCGCGGCGCGGCGCATGACCGCACCTAGGTCTGCCTCCGGGTCGCGCACGGCTTCGACGCGCTCGGCGGCAGCGCTCTTCAAATTTTGGTCCCGCTTGATGAAGTCGGGGGAGGACCTGAGGCGCGCGCCCTGCTCGGCTGCAATCAGGCCGGGATCACCCGACAGCAGGCCGGAAGTAGGCATAGCCGAGCTCTGCAAAGGTATGGCGCCTTCTTCTGGAGGTCGCGACAAGGCCGCGGCGTTCTCGCGGATGTCTTGCGCCAACGCCCGCGGGGATCCGGACGCGGCGCCCTGAATCTTCGCCGCCGCCTGTTCGACATCGGCAGTGGTATAAGGCGCCTTGGTCGTGGGGTTGAGCGGAATTGGCGCCGGCGCGGAGCCGAAAGACCGCGCCGCAATGTTCTTGATTGCGCCGGCGATGCCTTCCGCGGTGCCCTGGATCGAGTTGGCGCCCACAGCCCCGGCCAGGGGCGCGACTATATTCGCCACTTGCTTCGGTATCGTGTCTCCGACAACAGCGTGCTCGGGAACGAAGTCGTCCGCTGCGTTCACCGCGACGCCGGAGCCCATTCCGCCGAGCGTGTCGCCGACAAGAGTTCGCGCCGGCGCCTCGGTGTAGGGCCGGGAGAGGTGGTCCAAGACGCGCCCGACAGAAGTATCCGCACGCGTTGTCGCAGCGGCCACCTGCGGGGCGCGTTGCGCCAGCATGGCGCCGGTGCCGATCGCCTGAGTGCCGAACCGGTTGACGTCGTAGGCGAGCTTCTCGCTCCGCGACATGGTCGCCGGGTCGATGCCGGGGAGGACCGAGGTGGCCTTCTCGACCAGCTTGGACGCCGGGATCGCTGGCGGGATCTCGGTGCCGAGCAGCTTGTTGATGCCGCCGGTGACGAGATTCTGCGCACCGGCCACGAGGTCGAACGGGCCGGTGACGATGTCGGTGAGGCCCTTGCCGACGCCCTGCGCGCCGACGGTGAAGTCGCGCAGGGCGCCGCCGACGCTGCTCGGCAGGATCGACGCCGGGCGCTCGATCGGCTGCGGAGGCGTGGCGGACGCCGGCGAGACGTAGATGCGGCCGGACGGTGTCGTAACCGGCGCCGCGGGCGCGGCAAAGGGATCGTGATCCACGGGCACGAGTTTCGGCTGTGGCGCGGCCTGTGCGGGCGGCTTGGCGTCGGGGAAAGCGGCCCAAGGATCGTGATCGACCGGCACTAGCGTGGGCTTGCGATCGAGCGTGAAGCCCGGGGGAAGCGGCGGCATAGCGGTCGCCGCTGCCGGTGGATCGAGCTTGTAGCCAGGCGGGAGCGGAGGATGCGGCTGCGGCGCGGCGGCCGCCTCACCGCCTCCGGTCATTGGAAAGCGGCGATCGGTGGTCGTCACGTCGGCAAGTTGCGGCGCTCGGGGGCGAGAGCTCAACGCGCGCTGGATGTCCGCCTGGGTGAAGTCGTCTGGAAATTCATGGCGCTGGCCTTCGAATTCGATGATCTGTGGCATCGGCTTCTTACTTCCCCCGGCTGTCAATCCAGCCGGTTGTCACCACAGTCCAAGTGATGGTTCCGACACCATTGCTAACGGCTCGGACCTGTCCGCTCGTATTTGTAAGGATGCTTTCCTTCAAAACAGAAGGCGTGCTCACCACCGGGACGTAGTTGGTCAAATTCCCCGAGGGCGAGTTGATGGTTTGCGATGTCACCAACGGCGACTGCACCAGCATGTACGAGCCGGCCGTATTCGACTGATAGTTCGAGATAAAGTTTGCGCGCACGTTGACGCCGGTCGGCACGCTTGCGAGCGTGTACAGAGACGACGCGCTCAGCGCGACCGCGCTTTGATCCGCGACCGGTGCGTCGAGGATAAACTCGTCTCCGACCTGAATGAACTTGATCCACTGCGACGACCCGTTCGTCTTCATCGAGCCGATACGTCGGAACAGCGTATAGTTCGCCGGCATTGTTGGCGATGTCGCGCTCAACGAGATCAGCACGTCGACAACGCCGGTGTCGGGGCGCTTGATCAGATAGGCGTGATACCAGGTGTTTGCCGCGATCGCGCCGGTATCCAACGCGCCATTGCCGCTGCCGACGGCCCACGCCGAAGTGGTCTTACTGTATGCAGATGCCAGCTTTAAAAAGTCAACGTTCGTGCTGTCGTTGGCAGCGCCCATCGCCACGGAGAACGTCGCCGAGCTGCCCGCCGTCGACAAGGTCAAGCCGGACAGATGATTGGGGATCAGCGACGCATCCATGCCGGTGTCGCCGGAGCGCGTGAACTGAACCGAGAGACTGTCCGAAGCCGAGAACGTCCCACTTCCGGCGACATAAGCAACGGTGACCTGTTCCCAGGTAGTGTTGTCAGTGACGACGGCGGTCACGTTAAACTGCGCAAACGTTGCGGGCGCGCCAATCTTGCGGATGGCGATCTGCCCCTTCACGGGGTCGTTGCTCGCGCCCCACGTTGAGATGAAAGAACGGATGTTGGGGTAGCCGGACGCGGCCGTCAGCGCGCTCATCGCAATCGCTGTGACCGAGGACAAGGTCGCGTTGTTGAACCGAAGTATCCCAGTACCCGGATCGGCCATGGACGTGGAAGTGTCGAACGCATACTGATTGCCGGCCACAACCGTGGCGCTGGCGGCCGCAGCCGTCGCGCTGCTAGCGGCAGCCGTGGCGCTGGTCCCGGCCGCGGCAGCTGAAGCGGACGCGTTCGTCGCCGAACCGGATGCAGCGGTGGCGCTGTTCGACGAATTCGTGGCCGCGCCGGAGGCCGACGTCGCGCTGGCAGCCGAGGCAGCCGCGGAAACTGCCGACGCACTTGCACTCGCCGCAGCGTCCGCCGCGCTCTGGCCGGCTTCGTTGAGAAGCTGGTCGATCGCGGCGGGATCGCCGGTAATCGCTCTGAGGTTCGCAGCCAATTGATCGAAACCGATGGCGCCGTTCATTACGGCTCCATCGGAGCGCAGCGATGTATTCAGGAAGTCGACGATTTCCTTAGTCGACAGCGCCACCTGATTCAAATCAGCGTGGATCTGTCCTGCCGGCAACGGTCGGTTTGGGTTGCCGTTCTGGTAGCTAACGTAATCGTATTGGCGCGTGTATTTTGTGGGATAGGACATCTGTTCGCCGACGGGGTGAGAGGAAGTGCGCGGGATCGCGCGGGTGGGTGCCGTCGGCGAAGCGGCGTTGCGTCCGTGAAGATGAGTGTGGAGTAATAAAGTTGGCAAAAAGTTATGACCCGGCGTTTCTCCCAGCTTCGAACGGTTGTGAATATCGGGGCGAAATTCGATATTCTTCGCTACCTGCGGAAGCCTTGTGTCATTGTCAAGCTCCCCTGATTCGCGGGGGTGGCTGGCTCTTGAATTCTCAATTTCACACATGTCCGAGATTTCCCCTGAAGACCTGTATCGTCGGCTGGGGCGGCTGATAGAGGAAGCACCTCACTTCGGTGGTGTGGCTCCGCTCACGACCGACCAACTCACATGGATTGCGCGAGCCGAAGCGCTCATTGAACGCGCCGGCGACATGGGAGCAAAGGTCGAATTCGGCGCTGCTAAAATGAGCTTGGCGCTGCCGTCGTCGCGCGCATTGGGTCACCAGACCATGATGATGGCTATCCATAGGGTTCTTGCGGCAGCGGAGCTCGCTTCGCCTGCCGGCGCACGAGGCGCGTTTATCCCAGTGGGTAGCCCTTTCGATGCGTATTCTGCAGTAGCAAAGATCTTTGCTGCGGCCGCTTCGGACATTCTCGTCGTTGATCCGTATATGGACGACACCATGCTATTGGACTTTGCCGGAGCGGTGCCCGACCACGCTTCGTTTCGGCTGCTTTCCGATCAGCAGTCGGCCAAAAGTTCTCTAGGCGCCGCAGCGGCGAAATGGAAGGCACAGTATCCTCACCGCTCAATCCAAGTTCGGTTAGCTCCCGCTCGTACTCTGCACGATCGTGCCATTTTGGTGGACGGGAAAAGCGCATGGACCGTAACACAGTCCTTTAAAGACCTCGCAAAGCGATCGCCCGCAGAGATCATCCGCGGTGACGATATCGCGACGTTGAAAGTGGCCGCTTATGAGCAAATCTGGAACGGTGCAGGCGTAGTGATTTAATGGGTGATCAAGAAATCAAAGCGGGAAGCGTGGTTCAGCTGAAATCCGGCGGGCCGTTGATGACGGTTCAACAGGTGGCCGATCATTGGGGCACTCTAACCGCTTGGTGCGACTGGTTTGTCCAAGACAAAGCCCCGTGGAAGAAAGAACACGACACGTTCCCCATAACTTCCTTGAAGCTTATCGACTCTTAAGCGCGTAATGGAACAGAGCCGCACCAACAATGACACGCCAATCACCGAACCGGCGGAAGATCGGTTCGGTATTGATCCGTTCGCGCAGGCACTGGCCAAAAGCATTCGTAAAATTAGCTCACCCGAAGGGACCGTTATCGCACTCAATGGCCCATGGGGTTCCGGCAAAAGCAGCGCGGTAAATCTTGTCCTTCACCATCTCGCGGACGCTACCGAGAAGGGCGAGTTAACGGTTATGAATTTTGCATGCTGGTGGTTCAGGGGCGAAGAAGCCCTCGCCCTTGCCTTCTTTCGGGAGCTCTACGCCGGAATCGGTCCCACCCTCGGAGATAAATTCAAGAAAGCGCTTCCAAAGGTTGGAGCGCGCCTTTTGAAGGCCGGGTCGGTCGTCAGCGCCGGGGCAGATCTTGCCGGAGCTTCGGCTGGTATAGGCACCTTGGCGTCAAATGCAATGTCTTGGGCTGCCGACTTTATTAAGACGGACGACACGGTCGAGAAGCTGCAAGGGGAACTCAACAAGGCACTCGCTGAACATGATAAGCGGTTTCTTATCGTGATCGACGATATCGACAGGCTCTCGCCTGATGAAGCGCTGCTTATCTTTCGCCTCGTCAAGTCGGTTGGGCGCCTTCCGAACGTCGTGTACCTCCTGGTATTCGACCGCGAACTAGCAGAGGCGATCGTTTCGGAACGGTACCCGTCCGAAGGACCGCACTACCTGGAGAAAATCATTCAGGCCGGGTTCGACGTCCCTCAGCCTCGTCAAGTTGACCTGAACAGCGAGTTGCTTCGACAGATCGAACATATTTGCGGCTCGCCTCGTGAAGATGCGTTAGTGCGCTTCATGAACGTCTTCTATGACGTGATCGCGCCTGAAATCACGACGCCCCGTGACCTTATCCGGATCACCAACGCTCTTTCCGTTACATGGCCTGCCGTAGGCGGGGAAGTTGATCGTGCCGATTTTGTCGGCCTGGAGGTCATTCGTCTTTTTCGGCCATCGCTGTATCGAAGCCTGCGCGGTAGTAAAAGTCAGCTGTGCGGGACCGGGGGTAGTTATGGGCGTTCCGAGCGCGACAATGCCGCGGAAATGAGCGAGCTATTACTCGGGGCGGTGCCAGAAAAAGACAAGCAGCGCGTGAAGCGTTCGTTGATGCGGCTCTTTCCACGGCTTGAGACGGTCTGGAACAACCTCAGCTATGGCGCGGACTCTGCGGCAATTTGGAGCCGGGACCGGTTGGCATGCTCTGAAGATCACTTTGATTCGTATTTCCGCTTCTCGATCGGCGATGATGTCCTTTCCCGAGCAGAGCTGGACAACCTCATCGCCAAGGCCTCAGATGACGCGTTTGTGAAAACGTCCATGCGCGCCGCTCTAGGTGTGACTAGGCGCGACGGCAGCACTAAGGTGAAATTGATCCTGGAGGAATTGAACCTTCATGCCGCGCGATTTGAACTACGGGACGTCGGTCCCTTTTTAAAAGCGCTTTTTGAAATTGCTGACGAACTAGACGTTGATTCCGACAAGGAGCGTGGCTTCGCAATCGGTGACAATCAGCTCCGTATTCATTGGCTTCTGCGAAGCCTGACGCGCAACCGATTCGATCTTGCCGCGCGATCAAGCCTGTTCATGAGGGCGTGCAAAACAGCAAGTTTGTCATGGTTAGTCGATTTCGCACGATCGGCTCATAGCGATTATCACCCACGAGAAGGTGAGCCCCCCTCGGCAGAAGCGGACTGCCTGGTAACGATGTCAGACGCTGCAGCTTTACATCGGCTCACGCTGAAGCGCATCCGCGCTGCAAGCAAGTCAAACGAGCTGACTTCGTCAAAGCGCCTTGGCTATCTCATGTTTCGCTGGCGCGATCTTGCCGACGATGGAGGTCTGGAAGTCAAGCGGTGGACGAAGAGGCAACTGAAAGTCGACGCGATGATCGCAACCTTTGCCAAGGCGTTTACGTCCCATTCGTGGAGTCAAGGGATGGGGATGGCCGGGCTCGGCGATACTGTTGCTAAGCGAAACACCAACGCGAACGTGGAGTCGCTCAACCAAGTGCTCGACCGAGACCAGTTTCGCAAACGCGTCGAAGAAGTGGCGGCCAAGGGTGGCACCGATGAAGCTGCAAGAGCAGTATCCGACTTTCTCATCGCATGGAAAAAACACGATGCCGGTCGTCGCCGTGACTAAAGTGTTGAATACGCCCCTACCCTGAACTTCTCAGATTTACGAAATTAGCGGATCGGCTTTGCGGACTTTCGACGTGACCACGCCACCCCGCCCCCAGGGGTTGGGGTCGGCCGCGGGGCATAGGTCGTGCCACAATGTCATTCGCAGCGGTCGAGCCCTCACACCCCGCGACAGCGACTTTGTCTCGACGCGATGACAATCGCAGCAACACAAGGGCTTCTATATCGCTAAATCCTTGGAGTTTCTCGATTCCTTGCGGGCAGAAGGCTCTCCGCGACAGGTGTTTCTTGTATGGTAATGCGCGATTTCGAAACCCGACAAAAGCGCGCAAATCGAACAAATGCGCAAACTGATCAAGGGCTCAGCTGTCGAGTTTTACGTATTAGACTTTTCCAGACAAAACATTCGTTGCCGAATTCTCGGCAAGCCTCATCCTGATCCCGGGCCGAAAGCCCAAACATCAGCCGATAGCCAATCCGGTCAGCGGCGATCACAAATCTTGTCCAGGGGCCGCGCGCGTATGTCCAAGGCGCACGCCCAAAGGTGCGCGGGGCCGTCTGATGTCGGTCATTTCGCCCCTGGACTGCTCATTTGCTCGAAAGGCAAAACATCATGCGCAACTCGACCGCCCTCCGCACTTCGCCCCTCTCGACCGATCTCGGCGCCCTACTCGCTCGCCGCGGGACCGATCTGATCCTGGCAGTGGAAGATGGCAACGCCCTAGTCCGTTGTCAGGTTAGCTCCGCGATCGCCGCCGCTATGTTGGTGCCCCTCGAGGGCGAGGCTGCCGGCCAATTCCGGGTGTTGCCGGGCAACCTGGTCGAAATCGATGCCGCCGTTACCCTGCCGGTTGCAATGAGGATGCTGGAAGCCAAAGCAGCGACGGAGGCCACGTTTCATTGAAATAGCCGCCGGCGGGCGGCGACAATGCCGCCCGATAGGCCCAAAATCAGCGTTCGTGCTTCCCCGGTGCTTCCCCGGGGTTGGCACGGGCGTTTTTAGCGCAGAAAGGAGAATAAATGTCGTCGGAATTTCAAAGGGTTGACTGGTCGGGGCAGCTGGATTCGAACCAACGACCTGCAGTACCCAAAACTGCCGCGCTACCAGGCTGCGCTATACCCCGAATGTCCGGCGAGCCCCGTCGATACACGCTTCCAAAGGCGCCAGCAAGGCTGGCAACGCCTCCCCCGGGCGCCCCTATTTGCTGCCGAACAGCGGGTGGCCGACGCGGTCGCCGGGGCGGATGCCGTACTTCTGCGCCGTTCCCGCCACCACCTCCAGCACGGCCCTGGCGGGCCCACGGGACGAGATGATCTTGGTCGACATCGGCTCGGTGTTCTCGGCGATGCGCAGGATGCGGCCATTGGCGCCGATGAAGATCATGTCGAGCGACACATAGGTGTTCTTCATCCACATCGACACCTCCTGCTCGGGACTGAAGTCGAACAGCATGCCTTTGCCGTCCGCGAGCTCCTTGCGGTACATCAGGCCGGTCTGCTTCTCCTCCTCGGTCGTCGCCATCTCGACCGAGAACACCTGCACGCCGTTCTTGGTGACGATCTCCAGCGGCTGGAAGCTCGCGGCGCGGGCTGGCGCGCTGGCGGCGGCACAACCGGCGACGACGAGAATGGCGGCAAGCCAGCCCCTCAGAGCAGACCAGACAGCCTTTCGATCAGGATTCATGGGGGAACACTCGAGGCGTGGGACGAGAACCAGTCCTTACGCGGCGGTCGCCGGAAAAGCCAGAGGCGCGCCGGCCTGCCGGCGCGCCTCTGCTCACGATTGCGGGATTTGGAAGCGCGAGCCTCATCGGGACGCGCGCCTCATCGCACTTAGTGCGACTGCAATCCCGGCGATCCGGTCTCGGGATGGATCTCGGCCGCCATCATGCCCTTGGAGCCGGGCCCGAAGCGGACCAGGACGTACTGGCCGGGCCTGAGCTCGGTCATGCCGAAGCGGCGCAGCGTCTCCATGTGCACGAAGATGTCGGGCGTGCCCTCGCCGCAGGTCAGGAAGCCGAAGCCGCGCAGCCGGTTGAACCATTTGACCTGGGCCCGCTCCAGCCCGCTGGTCGGGGTGACCGTGACATGGGTGCGCGGCGGCAGCATCTGCGCCGGATGGATCGCGGTCGACTCGTCCATCGAGACGACGCGGAATGCCTGGTAACCCTTGGCGCGCTGAATGCACTCGACGACGATGCGGGCGCCTTCATAGGCGGTCTGGAAGCCATCGCGCCTAAGCACGGTAACGTGCAGGAGCACGTCCGGCCAGCCGTTGTCGGGCACGATGAAACCGTATCCTTTGGAGGCGTCGAACCATTTGATGACGCCGTGGACCTCGACGAGATTGGCGCTGGCCTCACCGAGTCCGCTGAAGGGACTGAGCCCGCTGTCGCGACCGGCGCCGCCGTGTTCGCCCGGCGTGATCCGCCCGGACGATACTCCCTGCCCGGGAACCCCGAGCTTTTTGGACTCAAATCCGTCCGACGACCCCATAACCCCGGACCCCACACTGTCATGCGACCCGCCTCAGCAGCGGTGTCGAATCACGCGTCTTTCGAGAACCTTCTCAACTGGACGCGACGCGAATCTTTCGACTCAAAAGATAACACTCCCGGTTGCGAGGCATAGACAAAAAAGAGATTCGCCGGAACCTATGAACAGCTTGCACAGCCGCGAATCAAATTGCTGCCTCAATTGCCGACAAAGGGGCCGAGCGTTTCGCCGATGTCGTGATGGATGACGAGGTCGGCGAGGTCGTCCTGTTCGGTCGGCTCGCGATTGATGATCACCAGACGTGCGCCCGCGTCCTTCGCCATCATCGGAAAGCCCGCCGCCGGCCAGACCACGAGCGAGGAACCGATCGCAATGAAGAGGTCGCAGGCTTGCGACAGCGCGGTTGCACGCTGCATTTCCTCATCGGGCATCATCTGACCGAAAGAGATCGTGGCTGTCTTCACCGGCTCGTCGCAGGCCGTGCAGTTGGGCGCGGCGCCCTCCTCGTCGAAGCGACGCTTCACCCAGTCGAGCGGATAGGCCTGCCCGCAACCGATACAGCGCGCATAAGTGGTATTGCCGTGAAGTTCAATCACGTGCTCGCCGGCAAAGCCGGAGGCCTGGTGCAGATTGTCGATGTTCTGGGTGATGACGGCGGGAACCTTGCCGGCGCGATAGAGGGAGGCCAGCGCGCGATGGCCGCGACCGGGCTTTGCCGCCGCAAACACCTCCTCCATCGCAAAGCGGCGACGCCAGGATTCATCCCGCGCCTCCTGGTGCGCAACGAATTCGCCGAACTCGATCGGACGGTTGCGCGTCCAAATTCCGCCCGGCGAGCGGAAGTCGGGAATGCCGCATTCGGTCGAGATGCCGGCGCCGGTGAACGGCACGATGACCCTGGCCTCGGCGATCATCTCACCGAGCCGTTCGACGCCGCTCTGCAGATCCGATGCGATCAATTTGCGATCTCCCGATTCGTTTTGCCTGACAGCAGCATGCGCAAGCGGCAAGATTGTTGACGCTGTTATCAAGCGCTAACGCGTTGCGCTCGGCAATTTTTTCCGCCCTTCGCATATCACAATCCTGCAATGCCTCCTCCCCATTGACGCCCCATTCAGGAGCACCAATGGATGTGTGAATGCGACTCAAGATGATGCGGCGGCAGTGCTTGAGGTCAGTTAAGTAAACCCGAGGGGATGGCTATGACAGAAGACGAAGAACGCAAAGCCCGTGAGCGCGACGAAATCGCCGCCCGTGTCGCCGCCTTCCGTGCCACGCAGGAAAAATTCAAGCGCGAGCGCGAAGAATATTTCGTGTCGACGCTCGAGAACGCCCGCAAGGTCGAACGGCCCTCGCTTTGGCCGTAAGACATCTCTGATCAACGCGCATGAAAAAAGCCCGGAGCATCGCTCCGGGCTTTTCACTTGCTGGTCGTTACCAATGGCGCCAGTGGTGATGGTGCCGGTAATACGGTCCGCCGCCGTAGTAGGCGTAGGGGCCAGGCCCGTAATAATAGCTGGGGCCGTCATAATAGCCGTAGCCCGGCCCGTAGCCATAAGGATGCGATGCTGCGACCGCGCCGGCGGTGATCGCGCCGGCGGCGAGGCCGAATGCGAGACCCGGGCCGATGCCGCGTCCGCGGGCCTCGGCAGGCGCAGGAGCCGCAACCGCGGTCACGCCGACGGCCGCGACGGTGGCCAGAACTGCCAGTGTCTTCTTCATGATCTCCTCCTTCACGTCTCGTGGAGATAACCACGAGCGCCTGCGATGGTTGCGCGCATGATGCGGAACCGGCCCCTGGAAAAAAGTTTGTAACCGGCGGAACGAAGTCGCCGCGTGCATATTGACCTGCCAAGTGCGGGAGCCTTCGCCATCCGGGTTGAGGCAACAGCACGAAGACCCCGTCAGCATCTCCGCGATGCTGGCGGGGTTTTCAATTGCACGGGAGCGCATGGCAGCAGAAGCCGCCGGCTGCCAGCGGGGCGGAAGATCGAGGAGGAGGAAGACTTGCCCTTATCCGCTTTGCTGGCCCGTATCCGCAGGATGGTTCCCAGATCCGACGATCAGCATTACGACGAGATCGTCCGCAGCTTCGGGGTCGGCACCCTGCACCCGCCGCCGACGCCGATGAGCGACCGCGAGCTGGCGCGAGCCATCGCCGAGTTCCTGAAAGAGCAGCCGTCGAGCGAATCCATTGCGACCCTCGGGCGCCGGCTCGACCCCTCCTCTCCGGTTTGAGTTTTCTTTGCAGGAGCAAGGAACCAGGATTGCGCGCGGACGTTGAACCCTCCTTCACGCAGATCGGAAGAGGTCGACATGCCCGCGTGGCTCGAAGTCCTGGTGAATTTGTCCGGCTATGCCGGCTTCGTGGCGCTCGCCTCGCGCGGGACCGCGAGCCCGCAGACGCCGGCTGACGATCACATCTGCGGCGAGCGCTGAGGGGCGTGCGGCACGCCAGAGCCTTTCACGTTGCGATGGAATCGGAACCTGGCGCTAGATTCTTGTCTTGACGCGATTTCCCGACGCGAACCGGTAGCCACTTCGTTCGAAAACGCTCTAATTGGCGTGCGGCGCCTGGCCCGCCGTCCGTACCAACCGGTCGGCCTTGACCGCAATGCGCGTGTCTTCGAGCTGCGGCCGCAGCGAAAAGCTGATCACCACGAAAGCGAGACAGAACAGCGTGCCGACGATGGCAACGCGGCGATAGGTGTGCCGGTCGCCCTGGTAGAAAGACGGCTGTGAAAAAGGTGTCATGACAAAATGGCTTCTTGGCAAAGTCGTTCTTGCTTGTCGTTGCCAGACACCTATCCCAAGTAGCGGCAAGCGCAACGCGATTGGGCTTTTAACCTAACCGAATAGGGTTATCGGCTTCCGCGCAAACTCTCGTTAGGAATTGACGGGGCCATCCGACCGCGGCGAGCGGCGATGTTTGCTTGCGCAAAGCGGAGATTGGCGCGCTCCGCCAACCGGCTTTGTTCCAGCTTCGACACCATTTCGTTCTCGAAGAACGAATCGGAATCCAAGAAATCGACGCGGAGCAGGTCTTAACAAATCATACTGATCGCGCGGGGCGACGACCCCGTCAGGTCGCATCGGAAGACGATGGATCAGGCGGCTTCGGGGGCGGCACTTGCGGCACCGACGGCTTGGCTTTGCGCAAGCGCGGGTGACGATCGTACCAGAACACTTTTGCGATCTCGGCGAGAAACCAGCACTCATCCATGTCGCTCTCCTTCGCCTCCCTCCTTACGGAAGAGACGCAGGACCGACTGTGCGAAGCCTCACGCTGTCTCGTTCTGACACGCGAGGGCTGCGCTCTCGCTGGCAGCCGCAACTTGTTCTGCATCCGACTCCATTTCGTTCTCGAGGAACGAATCGGAGTCGGAAAAATCAGCGCGAAGCGATTCCTAACGATCGATGAAAGCGTGCGACCTGACGTCGTCAGCGGCCGGGCGCGTCGACGGCACGATCCTGGGCGACAGGAATTTCGACACGACCGCAAACACGATGACGATCTCGCGGCAAGGTTCGCATCGAAAGCTGTTGGCAGAGATCGCGGTCATCGGCTTGGCGCATCGCGGGCATGTCATGCAGGCCGAACGCTGACAGCAAATGTTCGTTCCAGCATATCGATGCTCGGCAATCAAACCGCAACTGTTCATCGGCAGATTGGGGCATCCGCCGGGCCCGGTTCAGAGGGATCGTGCGATCTCCCGCACCACCGCGAAGCCGCTCGACCAAGCGCGTCGCTCGTCGCAGGCCACGCTCGGCCGGTGATGTCATTGATGTCCGTCGGCGCAGATCAGGCCGCCCGCTTGGCTTTGCTCTTCTCCGAGAAGCACTCCAGGATCTGGATTCGGAGCTCCTCTGCGGCCGGACCCTCCAGCTTCCTCAGCTCGTTCCAGAGCCTGATCACTTCGCGCTGTTTCTCGACAGTCATGAGTCACCTCTCAAGTGGACCAATCAGTGCCAACTCATTAGAACAAAATGAGAACAACATGTCCAGCCTTGGTGCGCGATTTTCCCTGGTAATGTCGCTTTGAACCTTTTCGGCGCGGTGCCGCCCCATCGAAGCTGGGGATTTCAGCGCCCAGTCATATGGAGCAGCGCCGCAGTGGACGAACATGCTCCGTCACCGCGGCGCTGTTGCCTTTTGGATTTTCAACTTTAAGTTAGAGCTACGGTTGACGGCCAGGCGCTGAAATCCCAACGCCGTCAGCCAGAAGAGCCCCGTGCGAAAGTGCGGGGTTTTTCTTATGGGCCTGGTGGGCTCAACGGCACGGCCGGCCGCAATTTGCGGGAACGGGTGTTCCCACTGCCGCGTTTATCAGGGGGAATGAATCGGTGCGGCGCATAAGCCGGTCAAGACCCGCACCGCGCCCTGCACGTACGAGGCGCCGATGGCCTGCGAATTCTGTGAGACCGCCATCCCGATCGGGCTTTCAGTCTGCCCGGCTTGCGGGAAACCGCAGAGCGCGCCTGGACAGACCGACCGGCGCGCGCTGTGGTTCCTGCTGATCGTGGTCGTGGTGTTCGGCATCGCCGTCGCCGAGCACCACCTCTTCTTCAAAACTTGATCGCGGCGCCGTCTTGCGGACGAGCCCGCCGCAACGATGCCGCCCGTGCCTCAGACAGCGTCCTTGGCAACCTTCAGCGGCGAGGCCTTCACCGACTTGCTCGCGGGCTTGGCCGCAAACTGCATCGGCTCCTTGGTGAAGGGATTGACGCCCATGCGGGCCTCGGTCGCCGGCTTGTTGACGACCGACATCTTCACGAAGCCGGGAATGACGAACTCGCCGGACTCGTTGAGCTCCTTGTAGCCGACGGTGGCCATGTATTCGATCACCGACTTCACGTCGTTCTTCGAAAGCTGCGTGCCCTCGGCAATTGCATCAATCAATTGGGTCTTCGTCATCTTCGCCATGTCTGAATTCCTTTGAAGGGTGCGCGCGAACAACTCTGCCGTGACGCGGCCGGACCGCGGAGGCGCGCTTCTGATTCATGCCAGAGGTCATGAAGTGACCGGGCTTAGAGCCTATCGAGGCTCAAAACGCAAGCAGGGGTTCTGCGGGGTTCCCCACTTCCTGTGCAAGATGCCGCAGGCACACGCGTTTTCCATTTGAACCATTTTGCCGCTGGCGCGTCTTATCAATGAAGTCCCTAAGCTTCACCCCACCAGAAAGCCCCGCTTCCCCCAGGCGGGGTTTTCGCTTTTGGGGCATGGCACAACGCGGCAGCGGCCTGTAATGATCTGAAGGTTTCTCGTGGGGTGCTCATGAAGGTCGCCATCGTCATCGCAGGCTTGATCGTTGTTGCCTTCGCAGCCCTCGTCGCGATCCAGCCGAGCTTCCTGAAGCCTGCCTCCCTCGCCCTCGTGAAGAAATCCGACATCTTCGGCTTCTCGCCCGGGATGACATTCGACGAGACCAGCAAGCTCGTCAGTCAACGCCATTATCTGTGCCGCCAGGGCCGAAGCGCGTCCACGCTCGAATGCGACATCAACGGCGCCAAGGTCACGGTCGACAGCGACGAGACCGATGCCAGGCGCCCGATCTGGCGCGTCAATGCGACGTTGAGCAATCCGGGGCCTGAGGAAGTGGCCGTCAAGTCGATCTCCGAGCAGTTCAACGCGCAAGCGATCAAGGGCCGCGAGGGATGGACATGGATCGTCGGCCGCGCCTTCAGGCTGAGCTACGACGGCCTCGGCTTGACCCTCGTGGACGAGGCCGCCGAGACCCGGCTTCGCAAGGCGGAGGCCAAACGCTAGAGCATTATCCGGAAAAGTGCCAAGCGGTTTTCCGGAAAGATCATGCGCAAACAACAACCTAAAGCGCTATGACGATTCATCCAGATCTCATTGCGCTTTGGAGCGTGAGGTCACCTCGTCGTGAAACTTGTGGCTCGGCACCTCTTGTTGACACTTCAGTAACCCAACGCCGCCAAGCTCCAACCAGTCTCGTTGCGTTGGAGTACCCCCACAGTGCTGGATTTTGACGAGCTGCGTGAACTCGCAGCCGATGTGCGTGTTTTTGTCGAGCTCGCCGAAGACAAGGCCGAAGCGCTCAGGGCGGTCATTGCCGCCTATGACGTGGTGCTGGCGATCTTCCCCAGTGACGAGGGCATGGGCCTCCATGTCATCAAGGGCAAACAGATCCTGGACACGATTGCAAACTCCAGGACGCATGCGGTCTACAGCCATACGGCCATCGCCGTCCCCGACCTGCAACATGCGCAAGCGCTCAAGCTGCTGACCGCGCCGGTCGAGCAACGCATCGCGGCGTAGCCGCAGGCGGCCGAGGTGTCGGCCTCGGCTGTCTCCCGCTTGACTGCCGGGTGTCTGCTCAGCGGAGCCGGTTGACGATCTGCAGCGGGATCCACGATCCCGCCACCATCAGGACCGCGATCACGGCGACCACGACGTATTTCAGCGGCTGCTGCGAGGAAGCGAGCGAACCTTCGAGGTGGAGGTACGGCAGGATCGTCTCCATGCCCATTCCGACCAGGGCAACCGTTGTCAGGCCGCCAACGATTGACGCAAAGACATTGACGATCCGTCCGAGCGCCCCGCGCCTATTCGACCACGCCTCGTAGATCGCAACCGCCAGCGTCACGACGACGAAGACCAGCATGAAGCTCATCGAGCCGCCGACACTCGACGTCGGTCCGAGGACCTCGAGCAGCAGCATGGCCGCCACGGCAAGCAGTGTGATCGTCTTCACGGCGCGTCCCTCATCCGTGCCCCAGCAGCAACACCGCAGAGCCGATCACGATGCAGCCAAGGCCGAGGACGGCCGTCGCGATCTCGACGGCGTTCTCCAGGCCGAAGAACCTGACCACGGCGCTCCATGCGGCCGACAGCAGAATGTCCACGATCGCGCTGAGCAGGGCTTGAAGCATGAGAATTGGTCGTGCCGGCGGAGTTGGGGTTCAACCGCGCCCCTCGCAGATGACAGGACTGGTTACTCCCCTCGGACCGCGATATCGAGGACGGCCGTGGCGTAAAGATCCATCATGACGTCCTCAGCACGATCGTGCCGACACAACCGCCCACCGCCAGGAGAACGAAGAGCGGAGCCCTGAGATATCCGCCGCGCACAGCCTGAAGGCTGGCGAGACCAAGCAAGGCGATCGCGGCATATCGCATGACACACTCGGTTCGCTGGAGCGTGCCGATATCGGCGTGCCGGCGCCGTGACCGCCATCACGGTCGTCTGAGGCAACGCGCCGCGCCAGCTCGACCACGGCTCGTCCATCGCGACGGTCTAGATCCTCCGCCGTCACCCCACGTTAGGCTGTGACGAGGTCAGCTATGATCAGGGCCAAATCGGTTTCATCCCCGTCGAAACTCGCAATCATGGCATCAGGGTTGAGCCTTTCCAGATCGAGCGGATGGCCGGCATGCTCAGCCAACATCGCAAAGAACGACAGTTGAGACCGCCCGTTTCCTTCACGGAACGCGTGGATGGCATTCAATTCAGAAAGGAAATGCGCACTCTTCGCTGCGAATTCTGTTACGGGAAGGCCTTCGAAGAACCGGTTGGACTTCAGTTCTTCAAAAAGCTTGGTCGCCTGGGCTCCGATATGTTCAGGGAAGCAAAATGGGCTACCTTGCTTGGAGATGCGAACCGTTCACGGTGTCCCTGCCCGTTCGTAGACGTTCTGGAAAAGATGATGATGAACCGCGCAGTAGTGAGCGAAACCAACGCTCCTTCGGGCAACGGCTCGGTCGATCGAGCGCTTGTAATTTCGGCTTCGAAATCGTCAAGCTGCCCCTGGTCCCTCAGGTCGAGCTTGTTAACGAGAACATTGGAATTTTCGTAGGTGTAGGGATCGTCAACCGCATCGTACATGCGATTGCGCTTAGCTCTTGCGGTAGCTGCGCAAGATTGTGCGGCGATACTCTTCTGCGGAGAGGCCCTTGGCGGTGGCTTCGGCGGCCCTTTTCGTCATCGCCGGCTTCAGCCGAATGCCTTCGACCGCGCTGATCTTCGCAAAGCCGGCGCGACCAACCACGAAGCCACCCTTGCCGGTCCTTCCGGCCTGTTGCTTTTCCTTTGGCATTATTCGAATCTACCACGTTCTTATCGCTTTGCCACGCCGTCCTGCCCCAATTTCGTACCCGGGATTCCCAGACTCCAGGCGTTGCTAGCCGTCTCCATAGTGGCCTGCTGGCTCTCGCCTTCGCTCCAACCTTCAGGGACAGCGTCAATTGAGTGCACTGGCACGGCATTTTTTCTGATGTCAATCTTCCACCAGGCAGCCTCGAGCACGTAGGGTCGAGCGAAGCGAAACCCATCGAGCCTTGTTGCGAGACGAAACATGACGGGTTTCGCAAGTGCTCTCCTGATCCTATCAGCTGGAAAAATTGCGGCGTCCTTCTGTAACCGACGTCTGCAAGCGGCGTAGCATTCCGCCCTCCTATTTGATCGACTTCATCGGCAAGGGCAAAGATGAAAGCCTGCGCCGCTGGACTGCACCTTTCGAATAACACAAGATAGTTCAGGTCAGTGCAGCAGATCGGACGGCGGCCAGCGTGAGTTAAGTGCGCCGCAATAAAAACCAGAAAGCGGCAGGGAGGAACGATGCAGCGAAACAGAAACGTGGCGCTTGATCATGCGATGGCTGGCCTGGGTCTGGTCGCGGCCATCATGGTCATGGCGATCGCGCCGGCGAGCGCCGACGATTCAGCCAACATACCGCCCGCGCTCAAATGCGCTGACCTGACCGGCTGGAAGATGCCGGGATCGACGGCAACAGTCACCAAGGCCGAAATGGTGCCGGAGGCAGCGCCGGGGACCGTGCAGCCGGCGCCGCCAGCACCGGCCACCGTCTCTGTGGCGCTGCCGCCGAACTGCCGCGCGGATGGCGTGATCGATCAGCGCGTGGGCGTCGAGGGCAAGTCCTATGCGATCGGCTTTGCCGTTGCCCTGCCCGATCGCTGGAATGGACGATTTCTGTTTCAGGGCGGCGGCGGCTTGAACGGCTCGATCCGGCCGCCGCTGGGTTACCAGGCGGCCGGCGAGGTGCCGGCGCTGGCGCGCGGCTTTGCCGTTGTTACGACCGATAGCGGTCATCAGGGCGCGGTGTTCGATGCCTCGTTCCTGAAGGACCAGGAAGCCGCGCTCAACTTCGCCAATGCATCCGTCGGCAAGGTGACGATGGCCGCCAAGGCGATCGTCGCGCACTACTATGGCCAGCCGGCCAAGCGTTCCTATTTCACGGGGTGCTCGACCGGGGGCCGCGAAGGCATGCTGGCGTCGGCGCGCTATCCCGAACAATTCGACGGCATCGTCGCCGGCGCGCCTGCGATGCGCACCGGCAATTCCAACATCGGTCTCGCCTGGGCCAACGCGGCCTTCAGCCAGATCGCGCCGAAAGATCCGTCCGGCAAGCCGGAGCCCGCCAAAACTTTTTCTGCTGACGAGCGCAAGCTGATCACGAACGCGATCCTCGATGCCTGCGACGCCAAGGACGGCGTCAAGGATGGCCTGATCTTCGACGGCAAGGCCTGTCAATTCGATCCCGCGGTCCTCACTTGCAACGGCGACAAGACCGATTCCTGCCTGGCGCCGCCGCAGGTCGACGCCCTCAGGAAAGCTTTTGCCGGACCGAAGAATTCACGCGGCACGCAGGTCTACCCGCCGTTCCCGTGGGACAGCGGCGTAGCCGCCGAAGGCGTTGCCATTCCAGGCATCCTGACAACAGGCGCGCGCAGTCCGGTCGGACCGCCGGTCTGGGAAAGCATCGACGTCGATCAGCTCGAAGACCGGGTCAACGCGAGCGGGATGGATCGCCTCACCAACACCGCCTACTGGACCAACCTGTCGAGCTTCTTCGGCCATGGCGGCAAGCTGCTGTTTTACCACGGCGTCAGCGATCCCTGGTTCTCGGCGCACGACACGGTGAATTACTACGAGCGCATGGCGGCGGATTCCGGCGGCATTGAATTGGTGCGGGAGAAATCGAGCCGGGCCTTCCTGGTCCCCGGCATGGGTCACTGCTCGAGCGGCGCAACGCTCGATCGTTTCGATCTCCTCAGTGCGGTGGTGAACTGGGTGGAAGACGGCAAGGCACCCGATGCGGTGGTCGCGACGGGACCAGCCTTTCCCGGCCGTACTCGGCCACTGTGCGCCTATCCGCAACATGCGCAGTACAAGGGCCAAGGCGATCCGGAGAGCGCGGCGAGTTTTGAGTGCAAGTAGGGGAAATAAATTACGGTGGCAGTGCACTCGACGACTCGTGCCGCCTGGAGAGAAGTGCACTGTCACCGCAATTCCTGAAGATGCCGGATTAAGAGGCTGCACTTCCATGAAGAAGCATCGCGTCAAACGGAAACACATCGCGTTGGCACAAAGAAATTATCAATCATCAGAATCCAAACAGGATCAGTCGCAACGTGCTCGTTCCATCGCACCTTCTTCGCGGTTGTGGATGGCGTGGAAATGGTTTTGGGCATTTGCAGGTCCAGCAGCAACAGTTTCTCTTGCCGCAATTCGCCTTCTGCCATCTGTGGAGATCGAGTTGGGAACCAATCCGGATCCCGGACAGCCATTGAGGTCGCTTTTTATCATCACCAACCGAGGCTCTATACCTGCCCACAATGTGACATTCGCCTGCGCAGCCTGGGGTATGAAAATAACGAATCACGATCCTTCTATTCACATGAGCCCAGTCTCCTCTCTGGGGCGAAATGAACAGGTATCGAGAGGGTGTCAGTTCCAAATCCTGGGTTTGACCGGTTCTGGATCAGCTGTACTTACTATGGATGTGAGATACCATTTGCCGATAATTGGACTTCAGTTGGCGCAGCAAAAATCCTACTCGGTTCTTTCCGTGGATGGAAAGTACGTGGTTACGCCGGATGCTGGTGACCTGCCAAACGAACTAAAGGAGATTCTTGAGCTTCAAAAGCACGCGCACGAAGCCACACCCACCCGAAGCCTGTTCAAAGTCGCTACACATGAGATGTAGCTCGTAGGATGGGTTGAGCCCTTGCGAAACCCATCTCTTCTCGATCGCTCCTCTCCGTAAGCCGACATAACCCCGTCAGCAACGTCATTGCCGGATTGACGGTGAAGAAGCCTCTACCCGGAGCGAAGTTGCGACGGTCCAGTTGATGGCGCCACGTTCACACGCAACGGCAGCGATGGGTTTCGCATGGGCTCAACCCATCCTACGCGCTGTCGCGGCGTGGCGTTGGCTCGCAACGACAGCGATGGGAATCGCAAGAGTTCACCCCATCTTATGGGCTGGACAGCAGCTTTCAGCAAAACCATTATTCCGTCATTGATCACATCAGGAATTGAAAAATGATTATGCGAACCATACTCACGACTGGCTTTGTTCTCCTCCCTGAACATCGCCAACGCTCAAGGGACGCCAGAGTGCTACGCCACCTTCCCCGGCGCCCAAGGCAAGAAATGCTGCAACGCATCTTTTGCAAAAAATGCCAGAGGTACGTTGCCGCCAGACCAGCGGATGGCTGGCCTAAGCGCATGTATGTCGAAGGCAACGAAGAAATGAACCGGGGTCGTAGGATGGATTGAGCCTTCGCGAAATCCATCTCTTCTCGATCGCCGCTCTCCGTAAACCCGGCGTGACGCGTCAGTAATGTCAGCTTCCGCACCGCCAGCACGCAACAAGAGCGATGAGTTTCGCAAGAGCTCCATCCATCCTACGGGCTAACGACATCCAAGGCCCCCCAGCTCGCGGAGTGCGCGATGAAGCTTTTAGATGACATTGTTGAGCTAGCTGCAGACAACAAGGAACCCATCGGCAACCTTCTCCGAAAATGCCTGGTTCTTGAACGGCAGCTCAAGAACGAGAAGTTTCGCGCGTGGCTCGACCTTGAATTAGATGGCTATGGTTCGGGAAATGAAGACCTCCCCAGCTATCGAGTATTCAGTTGCATTAACAAGGGTGATTTCCACGGCATCACCGTCAGGATGACCGGTCAGCCGATTTCGCTCCACGTGATGACAGAACGGGACCGCAAGCTGTTAGAGAAAGTATACCTTCATCAACCTGCCGCCTCGTACGAAGCGCGCCCCGGACAAGACAGCGATGCCGCGTTGCCGTGGAATCCCTATTTGGTCGCCAAATACCAAACTAAGATCTATCAGGACGGCGAGCCCGCGCTGATGCGCGCGTGGCAGGAGATACCGGGTTCGGTCCTGATCGCCTTGCTGGAGCAAGTTCGAAATCGCGTTTTGAGATTTGCACTCGACCTTAAAGAGAGCTTGCCGGAGGAGGCGGCCAGCGTGGCAATTGTCCCGGCAGAGCAAGTAGACAAGTCGGTTGTCAATCATATCTACGGCGGCAACATCATCATTGCGTCTCAGGCCCTAAACACGGTTCAAGTCGTTCATCAGAACGTCGCACTTGGCGACGACATATCCCTCAACAGTGCTCTCGAAGAACTGGGTATCACATCAGAAGGTCTGTCAGAACTTCAAAAGGCGCTATCTCACGACAAGGTAGAGCAAACCAAGACACTCGGGGACAAAACCAAGGAATGGCTCGTTGACATAACCAAGTATGCAGGCAAGGAGGGCTTAAAGGTCGGGTTCGAGCTAGCTAAGCAAACCGCAATCAAGTGGATCAGTCAACGCTATGGCATCCACTTCTAGCTAAGGAATCCCATATTGTTTCGGTGAGAGATTTGTTTGCCATCGCAGGTTACGTAAGACCCCCGAGAAATTCCATGGCTCGCCGCCTGAGTGAGAACCGGCCTATGCCACCCGATCCTCTAGAGAGAATGTTCGGAGATCTCGAAGAGCGCATCAATGGCATCGCGGCCATGATCGCGGCGGATCACTACAACGTGGCACAAGAACCTGCTTTTACGTCGCGCCTTGCGCAGGAGATCGAGAGCGAACTGCGCCGCCACCCGATCAACAAGGCTGGACTTCGGCTCGAAGTAGCCACTCAAGATCTAGGCGATCGCGGTCCGGGTGCCTTGGAGAAGCGTGTCGGCGCAGACCTCTACATCTCCCTCGCACGCCGCGACCGCAGACCGCCCGTAAGCAAGGGAATGCTGATGCAAGCGAAGTGGGACATTACGGCGAATGACCGAAAGCTCGGTAGCCAGATGCAGGAAATGATGGCCAGATCGGAGGACGCCTACGTCTGGTTCTACGGCCCGACAGAGATTCAATGCGCCAAAGCTAGCGACTTAATGCAGAACCACGTACCGTTCCGTTCCCTTACGGTTGGCGAGATGATTGTGAACGGATTGCGCTGCTCCGCGGGCGACGTAGGGATAGGACGTGACTTAACGCTTTCTCGCGCCGATGGGATGAGAGCTCAACTCGCTGCTCTCCGGACCCCACAGGGCCTGTCCTTTGCAGTCGTTAGGAACACAAAGTAGCGCGAGATCGCGGGGGTCGGCGTGCTCTTTGATTAAAGGGCAATCGATCTGCATCGAGGGCTCCCGGGGTCATTAAGCGCTCACGCAATCGAGAACATAAAGTGCGCGGAGCAGCGCGTGAAGATAGCGCAGCCCCTGCCCCTCCTCCCCGTTTCCTGCTATCTCTCCCCCCCGTCCCGGCCCACGACAAAACCCCACCCGTTCAAGGGAGCCCCACCCATGCGATACCTCCACACCATGCTGCGCGTGCGCAATCTCGATGTCGCGCTGAAATTCTATGTCGATGCTTTTGGCTTGAAGGAGGTGCGGCGGATCGAGAACGACAAGGGGCGATTCACGCTGGTGTTCCTGTGCTCGGCGGACGATCTCGAGGCGCTGAAGAAGCAGCCGCAGACGCGCGGCGCGCCGCTGGTCGAGCTCACCTGGAATTGGGATGAAGAGAAGTATGGCGAGGATCGCTTCTTCGGCCATCTCGCCTATGAGGTCGACGACATCTACGCCACCTGCGAGAAGCTGCAGAAGGCCGGCGTCACCATCAACCGACCACCGCGCGACGGCAACATGGCGTTCGTCCGCTCGCCGGACCTGCACTCGATCGAGCTCTTGCAGAAAGGTGACCCGAAGCCGCCGCAGGAGCCGTGGTTGTCGATGCCCAACACCGGCCACTGGTAGGCCCCGCCTCTGGAACAAGCCTTCGCCACCCGCGTTCACTCCTGGACAATGCGATTGGAGGAGGAAACCATGGGACGCGGAATTCTGCTGTGGCTGCTGGGCGTGCCGATCCCGGTGATCATTCTGTTGTGGCTGTTCTTCGGCCGCTGAGCGACAGACTCGACGTTGCAATGAAAGCTCCGCCCCCGGGCGGAGCTTTTTGCATGAGGGGCGCGCGACAATCGCGCATCGCTCCGACGTGCGAATTCCGCTATCACCCGCGGCAAGCGCCAAGGCCGCGGGAGACACTTCATGCCTGACACCAAGCTGACGATCTGGGGCCGTGCCAATTCGGTCAACGTGCAGAAGGTGCTGTGGTGCCTGACCGAGCTTGGCCTCGCTTACGAGCGCATCGACGCCGGCATGAGTTACGGCAGGACGCGCGAGGCCGAGTATCTCGCGATGAACCCGAATGCGCGGATCCCGACCCTGGTCGAGGGCGACTTCGTGCTGTGGGAATCCAATTCGATCATGCGTTATCTCTGCCTCGCCCATGGACGCGGCACGCCGATCTATCCGGCGGCACCGAAGCAGCGCGCCTCGGTCGACCGCTGGCTCGACTGGACGCTGTCGACGGTGCAGCCGGTCGACCGCCCGGTGTTCTGGGGCATCGTGCGCACGACGCCCGCCGAGCGCGACATGATCCAGGTACAGCGCGATGCCGACGCCGCCGCCGAGATCTGGGCCATCGCTGACCGCCTGCTCTCCTCGCGCCGCTTCATGGAGGGCGATGCGTTCACGCTCGCCGACATCGCGCTCGGCTCCTATGCGCGGCGCTGGCTCGGCGTCGAGGGTATCTCCCGCCCGGCACAGCCGCATCTGACCCGCTGGCTCGCCGAGCTCGGCAAGCGGCCGGGGTTTGCGCAACATGTCGCGCCGCCGATGTCGTGAAGCGGCGGCGCGGCGTAAGCTGTGCTGCGAGCGCGGTGAATCCGTGTATCTGCGCAAGCCGGTTGCGTCACGTCGGCGCTTGACGGCTACTGTGCATGGGGTTGTTTTCGCGTTTTTGCTGCCGGCCTAGCGCCAGCCGCGCTCGACCAGCAGGACGCAGACGATCAGCACGAGTGTCACCGCGGCGGTCGCCAGCCGCGCCGTCCAGCTGAGGCCGCGGCCGACCCACCACAGCAGCGCGCAGTACATCAGGACGGGGACAATGAGGTCAAGGCGTAGCAGATCCGCCGGCATCAGCGCCTCACGGTGGTGTCGATGCTGATCGACCCGCCGACCTTGACGCAGGTGCCGGTGCCCTCGACCATGACGAAGCGCGGGCCATAGGAGGCGCAGGAGCCGGCGCGGGCCTTGCCGGCCTCCCCCTTCAGCGGCACGGTCGTGCCCGGCTTGGGCCGCTCGGCAGGCGGCAGACGCAGGGCCTCGGCCGCGGCCGGGGCAGCGGATCCGGCGAGCAACGGGATCAGGATGAGAAGCGGCATGCGCATGCCGGCGTTTCTAGCCCGGACCGGCACCGCGCGCCATGGAGCCCCGCCGGGGACGCGATCAGATGAACTTGATGCCGGCCGATTTGCCGCGGCGCCATACCACCTGGCAGCTCCGCCCGGTGCGCGCATCGCGTGCGAAGGCGAGCCGGATCACGCCCGGGAGCTGACCGGCATCCTCGTCCAGCGTGATCTTGGCGCCCGAATCCGAAATGTCCTGGACCAGGCAATGCCGCGCGGCGAAGCCGCCGTCGAGCGTGATCCAGGCGTGCTGCGACAGCAGCTTGCGGGCTGCGCGCTTTTTCGGCGGTGGCATTGGAAATCTCCTTATCCAGCGCTACTCATGGAACCCTAAGAAACCGTTGAAATCGCCCCCAGATCGCCCCGGGGGCAACACTGTCCACCGGCCCCAAAAGACCGCCCCGAACGGCTTGCCCGAAGCCGGAAAGGCCACTATACGTTCGCCCGCTGCAAGCCGCCGGGCCCGACTCGGCCGGCCAGTGGCCGTGCTGGAGAACGGCGGGGCCCTGCGTTTGCTCCCTTCGTCTATCGGTTAGGACGCCACCCTTTCACGGTGGAGAGAGCGGTTCGATTCCGCTAGGGAGCGCCAGCGCGCCCGTAAGCGCAGCCATGACTCGCCACGACAGCCCGGCAGCAATCTCGCCGCTCCCTTTGAACCTCGGCGATACTCGCCGCCGACCAATGCCTGTTGGTGGAACCCGGTTCAGGCCCATGGCGCATCGTCACCCCGAAACTGAAGGTTCGTCCGGCGCGCCCGCAATGGCGCCTAGCCTTCCACCGTGGCTCGGCCATCCTCGTCAACCTTCATCGGACCGGCGCGCCAAAATGCTGGAGCATATGGCGCGCGCCAGATCAGGTCCCCAGCATCGGGCGGATCTTGCGCCAACCATGGCTGTGACGTCAGCCAAGAGCGCCACGGACCTTCTCGGCGATGTCGTCGGCCACATCATCCTGCTCGGTGTCGTCGCCTTGATCTTCCAGTCGCGTATTCCTCTGTATCTCGGCGCGTTCGTCTTCCTGACCGACGGCGAGCGCATTGAACGCGTCCTCGCAATGATCGGTATCCGGCTCGAGTCCGAAACGATCGGCGCAGACATCGTCAAGCGTTCCGCATTCTGGTTCGGATGGTTCGCGTTGCTCGGCTCGTTGAAGAGCGCCGTCCCCGCATGGCTTGCACCGTGGATGCCTCCGGCGGAGTCTTGGTCGTCCCTTGCCGGCATTGGCCTACTGCTCGCCGTCGTCGAAGCAATCATGGCGCTCGGAATGCGACGCGCCTTGCCACCGCTGGGCGTGGAGATCAGCCCGAACGGCCTGATATGGACGACGATCCAGTTCGCCATGGCCGTTGGCGCGCTCGCTTTGCTGGTGCTGGCCGGCCTCCCCTAGACGTTGCCCTGCGCGGTCGCTTCATCGTCCCTCGATGACGAGGTTGTGAGCAGTCCTCCAGCAAAAAGGGTCCAAATGCCGCGCTTTTTCCTACGCGGCCGAGGCGCGCATTTACCGGAAATTTACCCCCGCTTTTAAGCCCCGGTATCATTTGCTTAGAATTTGACGGCTACCGTGGAATTACGGAAGCGATCCCCAACATCATTGGCACCTCATGTCCGTCGCAGAGTTCCTCAGGCAGCGTGCAGTGGACGTCAGCGTGAACGGCAGCTATTCGCTGCCGCGCTGGTACGATTGTGAGGGCAAGCTACGCAGCTTCGCCTGTCGCACCAAGCGCGTCTCGCCCTTCCGCATGATCGTGGACGTCCCTGTCGTCGGCAAGGTCGGCGAGCGCCTGACCTCCTACTTCCAGGATTTCGGCGAATTCCAGTGCACCATCAGCGCGACGCTGAAATCCGGCTTCCTGATGGAGCTCGACATGACGCGGGCGCGGCGCGCCTGGATGTCGGAAAAGCTCACCTGGCTCGAGAAGAAGCAGAAGGATGACAGCATCCAGGAACTGCGACGCGACGCCCGTTTCGTTCCCCAGGTCTCGCACACCTTCCTGACGCTCGCCGACGGCAGCATCCACCCCTGCTTCATCATCGACGTCTCCACGGCCGGCGTCGCCATATCCTGCGAGTACGACCCGCCGGTGGGAACCGCGCTTGCCGTCGGCGCCTGTGTCGGACGCGTCATCCGCAAATTCGACAATGGCTTTGCCGTCAAATTCGCCGAAAAGCAGTCTCGGGACGACCTCGTCCGCCTCGTTGTACGCTCGCCGCTGCAGCAGTCGGCCTGAGCCGGGTCGGCCGCCCTTAACTCTTTCTTAACTAAATACTGGAGGTGGGGTCCCTCGCGCGCTAGGGTGTGGTCCAGTCCGTCCGCAATCATTGCGGGCCCGTGTATCGGAAGTCCTGGAATGTCCATCGCTGACGCCGAGTTCACCCCGGCACAGACCCTTCAGACCGCATCAATCGCGGCCAAGCCGCAGCTTCCCCCCGGAGTCGTCACCGAAGGACCGTTGGTGCAGGCCAAGCTGCGCGAGAGCTATCTCCTGCTCGGCATCCTCTATGTCGGCGCCGTCGCGGGCATCGTTTGGGCCGTCACGCAAGGCGTCGGCAAGGTCGAGCTGTTCACCTTCGCCTGGATGTTCGCGCTGACGACCTTCGGCATCGGCGCCGGCATGCACCGCCTGTTCGTCCATCGCAGCTTCCGCACCGGCCCGATCATGCGGGTCTTCTTCTGCGCCATCGCCCAGATGGCGGTGCAAGGCTCGATCGCCAAATGGGTCGCCAACCATCGTCGCCACCATCTCTATGCCGACGACGTCGGCGATCCCCACAGCCCGCAATTCGACGGCTTCGGCAATCGCTATGTCAGCGCGCTCAAGGGCTTCCTGCACGCCCAGGGCAGCTGGGTGTTCGACCAGGCGACCACCGACAACGAATACTACGCCAAGGACATCCTCGCCGATCCGATCGCGATGTTCTTCGTGCGCACGCGCTGGGTCTGGTACGGGATGTCGGCAATCTTCATTCCCGGCGTGATCGGCTACATCTTCGGCGGCGTCCACACCATGATCGGCTGCGTGCTGTTCTCAGGCCTGCTGCGCGCTTATCTGCTGATCCTCACCAGCCAGCTCACCGGCTCGGTCTGTCACGCCTATGGCTATCGCCGCTTCGAGGTCGACGATGCCTCCACCAACGAGTTCGTGACCACGATCCTCACCTTCGGCGAGGGGCTGCACAACAACCATCACCGCTTCCCGCGGGATGCCTATCTCTCGCACGCCTGGTGGGAGATCGACCTCAACGGCCTGATCATCCTGGGCATGGAAAAGATCGGCCTCGTCCACGACGTCTTCCACGCCTCGCACCGCCAGCTGGAGCTGGCGGCCGAAGCGGAGGCGGCGACGACGGCGCGCTAAGCCGGCAGGCGGCGGCCGCGGCCCGGCCGTCTTGCCTCCGCATCGCCGCCCTATCGCGGCCCCATTGCGGGATCAGCTTTTGCACGTCCGTGCCTCACGCCGGACGTCATTTGCGGACTTGCGATCGGGGGACCGGATGGCAGTCAACAAGATCACCTGGGACAGGGTCGGCCGGGTCTCCGAGCCCGGGCGCTACATGTACACGTTCGGCTGGCTCACCATCACCGCCGGCGATCTCGAGATCTGGAAGCTCTACCCCCAGGCCGCCTTCACGCTGCTGGCGCAACCGGGCGAGCCGGATCCATCCCTTGGCGAGGAATTCCATCTCGGCGCCTTCGACGTCGCGCCGCCGCCATTCACCACGCACTGACGACGGAAAGCGGCGGCGTTTTTCGGGAACGCATGGCACGGGCGTTGCTTTATAAATCCCATGATGCACATCCCCGCCGTCGACCAGGCCTTCCTGCTGCTCCTCATCGTGTTCTGCCTTGGCACGTGCTTGGTACGCGCCTTCTGGGAGCTGGAGCAAGCGCGGATGCGCCGGATCGCCTCGCCGCCCCGTGGACGCCCAACGAACCGGCGTTAGCCGGCCTATCCGGCGTAGGCAGCCTCGAAGAGACACCTGCGCGGCAGATCGAAGAAACCTCGGCATTTCCTTGATCTGACTTGCCAATCGCGCCCGAACGGATGTCGCCCGATCGTTGTCGTGGATGACGAACGAGTTCTGTCATGCAATTGATTGCGCTTGTATTCTACGCCTTCGCGGGCGATGGCGGATGAACGGAATCTGTCGCGGGCGTTAAGCGAGCCGACAGCGACCGCATGACACATGGTCGCATCGGTGAATGTGGATAAGCGGACCAAGGGAACCTATTTTCGGCGCCGATGTACCTGATTGAAGCGTTGCCCACCGTCATCGGAACTGCCGCCATCGCCCCGGCGCTGCTGATGCTGTGGCTTGTCATCGCCGCTGAAGAGCGCCCCGGCCCGCCCGCCCAGGTCTGGACCGCCTTCCTGCTTGGCGCCGCGAGCATCTCGTTGCTGGGCCTCGCCCGCGCCCCCTTCGCCAAGATGGTCGCCGCCCCCGACAATCCCTGGGCGGCGTTGGCCATGCATTCGATCTTCGGCGTCGCCTTGCCCGAGGAGGCCGTCAAGGTGATCGCCATCGTGGTGATCTCCTCGACCAAGCGGCGGACCTTTGCCAACCCGATGGATACCGTGGTCTACGGCGCCGCGGTTGGCCTCGGCTTCGCCGCTTATGAGAACCTCGCCTATCTGGTTCAGCACGCCGAGATGTGGCGCTCGCTGGCCGCCTTGCGCAGCGTGCTGACCGTGCCGTTCCACGGCGCGCTCGGCATCATCGCAGGCGCCTACCTCACGATCGCGCGCGCCGGCACGGCGCTCGGCGCCAACCGCCACCACCGCGATTGGGCCCGCCTCTCCAGCCGCCTCCTGATGCTCGCCGGCCCCCTCGCGCTGCATTCGGCCTTCGACTTTCCGCTGCTGACCTTGCAAAGAATGCCCGATCTCGATCCGACGTTGCGGATGTGGTTGGGCGGCGCAAGCCTCTTGATCGGCTTCAGCTCGATCGCTTTCGCGATCCGCCTGGTCCGGCGCGTCGCCCGCCACCATGCCCCCCGGACCGAAATTGCGCGGGAGCGGCTCAGCCAGCTCCGCCGGATGTGGGCGCTGCTGCTGGCCGGCGGGGGCGTCGGCTTTCTCGGGCTCGCCTTCGTGCTGACCTCGATCCATCACTGGCTCATCAATCCCGAGCGCAATCTGACGCTGGCCCTGATCCCGATCGGCTTCGTCTCGATCCTGCTCGGTCTTGCGCTTCTGGTTGTCACGACCGCGATCTACATTCTCGGCCGCAACCGGATCCGCACCAGCGCGGAAGGCTTTTCTTCGGCGCCCGGCGGCGGGTAGGCCTGCGGGATGGCAAGTGCGCCGCCCGCATACTAAATTGAGTGTCGATCTTTCGATCTGGAGCCTGCCCATGACCTCGCCCGATGATTTTTCACGGCTGCAATCCGTCATGAGCCGGACGGTCAAGACGCACTGGAAGGCCTTCCTGTTCGAAGGCATCCTGCTCGCCGTCCTCGGCATCGCCGCGCTGATCCTGCCGCCGCTCGCGAGCCTTGCGATCGCGATCTTCCTCGGCTGGATGTTCCTGGTCAGCGGCATCGGCGGGCTGATCGTGACCTATTGGGCGCGCAGCACGCCGGGCTTCTGGTGGTCGCTGATCTCGGCTGCGCTCGCCGTGCTCGCCGGCCTGCTGCTGCTGGCCCGGCCGATGCAGGCCGTGCTGACGCTGACCATCGTGCTTGGCGCCTACTTCCTTGCCGAGGGCGTCGCCACGATCATGTACGCACTGGAGCACCGCCGCGAGTTGAGCAGCCGCTGGTCGTGGCTGCTGATCTCGGGCCTCGTCGACATCGCGATCTCGTTCATGGTGATCACGGGGCTGCCGAGCTCGGCGGAATGGGCCATCGGCATCCTGGTCGGTATCAACCTGCTGTTCGGCGGCGCCAGCCTGATCGGCATGGCGCTGGCGGCGCGCAACAGCAACACCTGAGGCGCCTCGTCGGCTGTCGCGCCGATGGGGGGTGACAAACCGCCATTGGCGCGCTATATCGCCTACCATGATCACCGTCGCCACCAGCTATTTTTGGTACTTTAGCTACGACAGCTCGCTGGCGGCAGGAGGATCGCGCTCAATCTGAATATTGAAGCAAACGTCCGAACAAGCCGCCAGACCTGGCGGCTTTTTTATTGGCCGGCAGGTTCTCAAAATGACAGGAGCCCGCCGTGCTGAGCACGACCGACGATCTTCGCATCCGTGAACTGAAAGAACTGAGCACCCCGGAAGAGGTGATGCGGGAGGTCCCGCGCACGCTCACCGCCACGCGCGTCGTGATGGCCGCACGCAACGCCATCCATGCCATCCTGAGCAACCAGGACGACCGTCTTCTGGTCGTCGTCGGGCCCTGCTCGGTGCACGATCCCAAGGCCGCGATCGACTACGCCGAGCGCCTCGCACGCTTGCGCGAGGATCTCGCCGACCAGCTCGAGATCGTGATGCGGGTCTATTTCGAGAAGCCGCGCACCACGGTCGGCTGGAAGGGCCTGATCAACGATCCCGATCTCGACGGCAGCTTCGACATCAACAAGGGTCTGCGGCTGGCGCGCAACGTGCTGTCGGCGGTGAACAATCTCGGCCTGCCCGCCGGCACCGAATTCCTCGACATGACGACCCCGCAATACATCGCCGATCTCGTGTCCTGGGCCGCGATCGGCGCGCGCACGACCGAGAGCCAGATCCATCGCGAGCTGGCTTCCGGGCTGTCGTGCCCGGTCGGCTTCAAGAACGGCACCGACGGCAACGTGCGGATTGCGGCGGACGCGGTGAAGTCGGCCTCGCACCCGCATCATTTCATGGCCGTCACGAAACTCGGCCGCTCGGCGATCGCCTCGACCGCGGGCAACGAGGACTGCCACATCATCCTGCGCGGCGGCAGCAAGCCAAACTACGACGCGGCAAGCGTCGCGGCCGCCTGCAACGAGCTGACCAAATCAGGCGTCGCGCCGCTGGTGATGGTCGATGCGAGCCACGCCAATTCGAGCAAGAAGCCGGAGAACCAGCCGCTGGTCATGGCCGACATCGCCGGCCAGATCTCCAGCGGCGAGAACCGGATCATGGGGGTGATGATCGAGAGCAATCTCGTTGCCGGCCGCCAGGACGTCGTGCCGGGCAAGCCGCTCACCTACGGCCAGAGCATCACCGATGGCTGCATCGACTGGTCGAGCACGGAGAGCGTGCTCGCGCAGCTCGCCGACGCGGTCGAGGTCCGCCGCAACACAAGGCGGGCGGGCCTGCACGAGCGAACAGCATAACCGAAGCAAACGCGGGCGGGGCGAGTCGTGGCGCCCTGCCCGCAATCAACATGATCAGCAACCGCGGCAGATGCTCTTGATCTTCTTGTCGAGCGCCTGGTTTTCCTTGCTGAGCGGATCGTTCGGATCGGTCAGGCTCTTCTCGTTCGGCACGTCCGAGACGCGCGGCTGGCGATGGCCAACGGGAGCCTGCGGTAGGGATCCGGAGCTTGCACCACCCGACGTCGATCCCTTGGTGCCGGTCTGCGCAATCGCCATGCCACCGAGCAAGACCACGAGCGATGCTGCCAGCATGATCTTCTTCATGTCCGATCCTCCATTCTCAAACCGGCGTTTCTCACCGCTCACGTCTCAGGCGGATAGAGATGAACGTCGCCGCAATAGTCGACGATACGATAGCTCGTTTTCGCGTCCGCTTCACGTCCATCGGCTGCGGTATTTTGCTCCGCCAACACATAGCTGGGCCCGACCGGCGACTTGCCGGCACCACCGGGGATATCGATGACATAGTCCGGCTGACACAGCCCTGACACCCGCCCGCGCAACTGCCGCATCAGGTCCTGCCCCTCCGCCAGCGTCGTCCGCAAATGCGCGGTACCCGGCGCGAGATCGCCGTGATGCAGATAATAGGGCTTGATGCGGCATTCGACGAAAGCTCGCATCAAATCCGACAGCGCGGCGATGTTGTCATTGACCCCGCGCAACAACACGGACTGGCTCACCAGCGGAATTCCGGCATCGACGAGCCGCGCGCAGGCGGCGCGCGCCAGCCCAGTCAGTTCGCGCGCATGGTTGGCATGCACGGCCACCCAGGTGGTCGCCCCCTCGACATTGAGCGCCGCGACCATTTCGTCGCTGATGCGCGCGGGATCGGCCACGGGCACGCGGCTGTGCAGGCGGATGATCTTGACGTGATCGATGGAAGCGAGATCGGTCATGATCTCGCCCATTCGTCGCGGCGACAGCATCAAGGGATCACCGCCGGTCAGGATCACTTCCCAGATCTCTTGATGCGATCGGATGTAATCGATCGCAGCGCGATAGGCGCTATCCGACAGCGCGTTCTCCTTGCCCGGCCCCACCATCTCGCGGCGGAAACAGAAGCGGCAATAGACCGCGCAGACGTGAACGAGCTTGAACAGGACGCGATCGGGATAGCGGTGCACGATGCCGGATACGGGCGAGTGCGGGTGATCGCCGATTGGATCGGCGTTCTCGCCCGGCTGCATCTCCAGCTCCGCGGCGGTCGGAACGAACTGCCGGGCGATGGGATCGTCGGGATCAGACGGATCGATCAGTTCGGCCAGCGCCGGCGTGATGGCCACCGCATAGCGCGCGGCAACGCGTTCGAGCGCGGGCAGCGTAGCCGCCGGCGCCAGACCTTCGGCCACGAGCTCGGCCGGCTCGCGCAATGTCCGTGCAAGACCAGTTTTCGTCATTTCTCACCTGCAGGCGGTGTCCACACCACCTGATCAATTCGCGCTGCGCCGCTCGCCAGCATCACCAGCCGGTCGAAGCCGAGCGCGACGCCGCTTGCCTCCGGCATGGCGGCCACAGCGGCCAGAAAGTCCTCGTCGAGCGGATAGGCTTCGCCGTAGCGGCGCTGCTTCTCGGTCATCGATTCCGTGAAGCGCTTTCGCTGCTCCCCGGCATCGGTCAGCTCCCCAAAGCCGTTCGCAAGCTCAACGCCGCACGCATAGACCTCGAAGCGCTCGGCCACCCTGGGATCGTCCATCTTCACCCGTGCCAGCGCCGCCTCTGGAGATGGGTATTCGAACAGGATGGTCAAACGTCCCTGCCCCAGCTGCGGCTCGACATGCTCGACCAGGACCTTGCTGAAGATGTCGGACCAGGTGTCGTCCTCGGCCACGCGGACCTTGCCGCCGGCAGCCTCGGCGAGCGCGGCACGATTACCCTCGCTGCCCGAGATTGTCGACAGCAGGTCGATGCCGGCGAACCGGTCGAAGGCGCCCGCGACCGTCAGCAGCTCGGGCTCGGCGAAGGGATCGGCGGTCCGGCCGCGAAAGGCGAAGGTTCCGATGCCGGTGGCCTGCGCTGCGCTGGCGATGACCACCACGGTGTCGGCCATGATGGCATCATAAGGCGCGCCGGCCCGGTACCATTCCAGCATGGTGAATTCTGGCAGATGCAGGTCGCCGCGCTCGCGGTCGCGGAACACCCGGGCGAACTCGAAAATGCGCGTTTCGCCGGCCGCCAGCAGCTTCTTGCAGGCGAATTCCGGCGAGGTCCGCAAATAGCGGCTGACCCGGCTGCCGTCCGGCCGCATCAGCTCGGTTCGGGGGGCGTGCAGATGGGTTTCGTTGCCCGGGGAGACCTGGAGAACGGAGGTTTCGACCTCAACGAAGCCCTGCTCGGCGAAAAAGCCCCGTATCGCTCCGGTAATGGCCCCCCGCGCCCTCAGGAAAGGCCGCCGGTCGAGGTGTCGGTCGGGCGACCAGAACGGTGAAATGGGCTTGTCCCCAGTCATCAACCCACCGCCCCCACCCCAAGCAAAACGCTGGCATCCAACGGCAAAATCAGTATGTTGCGGCCCGAAACGGGCGCCGAGGTCCGATTTGAGGCCCCAAGTCCCCCATCGATTTGACCACGTCCTGGCCGGTGCCGGGCCAAGCAAGCAGGAAATATAGCTTTGAGAGTCATCGCCAGTTCTATTCGCAAGGGCAACGTGATCGAGCAAGACGGCAAGCTCTATGTCGTCGTCAGCGCCGAAAACATCCATCCCGGCAAGGGTACCCCGGTCAGCCAGATCGAAATGCGCCGAATCTCGGACGGGGTAAAGATCTCCGAACGCTACAAGACCACCGACCAGGTCGAAAAGGCCACGATCGAAGAGCGCAACTACACCTTCCTGTATGAAGATGGCGACGGCTTCCACTTCATGAACCCGGAGACCTATGACCAGGTCCAGGTTTCCAAGGACGTGGTCGGCGACGCGGCCGCCTACCTTCAGCCAGAGATGATCGTCAAGCTGTCGGTCCACGACGTCAACGTGGTCTCGCTCGCGCTGCCCCAGCGCGTGACGCTGGAAGTGGTCGAGACCGAGCCGGTGACCAAGGGCCAGACCGCCTCCTCCTCCTACAAGCCCGCGGTGCTCTCCAACGGCATCCGCACCGCCGTGCCGCCGCACATCTCGGTCGGCACCCGCATCGTGGTGATGACCGAAGACGGCTCCTACTCCGAGCGCGCCAAGGACTGACGGGGAACAGAGCGGTCGCAACAGGTGGCGCCGGGGGGCGAGACAGTGGTTGGGAAAGGTTTCCGCTTCGTCTCGCAAGTTCTGGCGTCGCTTTCGCTCCTTCTTGGCTCTCCGCTCGCCGCGGATGAATTCCGCAGCCCCTCGCTCACGGCCCTGCGCGTCGACTGGCGCGCAGCGCTCGACCAGCTCCGCACCGAGATCGGCAGCCGCCCCCGGGTCGCGGAGGATTTCACCTTCGTCCCTCGCCGCTCGGTACCGCGCTACGATCCGCGCGCGACGCCCGCACTGGTGCAGCTCAACGCGGTCTCCTCGCGTTTCTTCACGGGCATCACCCGCAGTCCGGTGCCTGTGCTGTTGCCGTTCGACGCCGCCGCCTACCTCGATACGCAGCGCAGCGGTGCGCCGGCGATGCTCGCGCTGTCGCGCTACCAGGCGGATTTCAATCCCGTCGACATGTTCGATGCCGGTCCCGCCGGCTACAGCGCGACCTTCTCGCTCGAGCCCGGCGCCGGCGACGGCATGCCGGCCCGGGTGTTCGCAAGGCCGGTCGAAGTGCAGATCACGGGCTCTGCGCTCGTCTACGACATCGCCGATCCCTCAGGGGGCAAGGGCGAGCAGGTCAAGCCGCTCGCGGCGCTCTATCCGGACCTGCGAAAGTTCATCCGCGAGGGCTATGTCCGCTACGCCTTCACGCGCTTTGGCGTCGCCTATGTGGTCTCGATCCAGTGCCTCGACAGCGTCGCCAAGCCGCGGCGGCTCGCCTGCAAGGAAGCCTACCCGGTTGCCGAGCGCTTCCTGAAGGCCCTCCGCGTCGCCGGCGGCCAACGCATGCGGCCATTGGCGGACATCGCCTCCACCATCCTCGATCGTCCGGCGGAGCGCTCAGCCGACTTCAGCTACCGGCCGAGCGGCGACATCATCCCGAACACCGGCTATCGCAAGCAGGGCGGCCATCCCGACGTGATGGCCTATGCCCAGATCCGTTTTCCGCTCGAAAAAGCCCCCGCCTTCGTGCGTTCGCAATCCTACGGCAAGCGCGACAAGAGCGAAGGTCCGACCGCCTATCCCTGGCGCGACAATTTTTGCGAGTCGCGCAGCTTCGAGGTCTGGCAATGCGGCGGAGGCTACGGCCATCAGGGCGAGGACATCCGCGCCGCCGATTGCCCGCCACCCGGCGAAGGCCGCGAGCCCTGCGATCCCAAGCAGCGTGCCGTCGTCGCCGTGCGTGACGCGATCGTGATCCGCGGAGCCAAGGACCAGGCCGCGACGCTTCAGGTCAACAGCCGTACCGAGCACATCCGCTTCCGCTACATGCACATGAACCCGCAGGCGATGAATGCCGATGGCGTGCTCAATGGCCGCATCGTCACCGAAGGCGAGAAGATCGGCGTGATCTCCAACTATCTCGACCATCCCGCGGGAACGTCGATGCATCTGCATTTCGACGTGCAGGTGTTCACCCGCGACGGCTGGATCTGGGTCAGCCCCTACGCGACCCTGGTCTCCGCCTATGAACGCCTGATCCACGCCCGCGGCCGCGAGATCGGCCCGGAGATTGCAGTCACGGCCCAGCCGGTCGCCCATGCGCTACCGGAGGACGTGATCAAGCCGGACCTGCGCGAGGGGTCGGGCAGCGAAGAGAATTGAGAGCTTGCTCGCTTCCAAATGAAGGGCGGTGCAAGTGTGTGCAGTCGCGGACACCGCCGGCTCGAATGAACAAGGGATCGGCTTGATGAGTGTCGGATTGATCGGTCTCCTCGACGACGTCGCGGCGATTGCGAAGGTGGCGGCCGCCTCGCTCGACGATATCGCGGGCCAGGCTGCCAAAGCGGGCGCAAAGGCCGCCGGCGTCGTCATCGACGACGCGGCCGTCACGCCGAACTACGTCATCGGTTTTGCCTCGAAACGCGAGTTGCCCATCGTCGGCAAGATTGCGGTCGGATCGCTGCGCAACAAATTGCTGATCCTGCTGCCGATTGCCCTGCTGCTCGGCTATTTCCTTCCCGCCGCGGTGACGCCGCTGCTGATGCTGGGCGGAGCCTTTCTCTGCTACGAGGGCGCCGAGAAGGTGCTCGAAGCCGTGATGCCGCATCATGCGCACGCCCTTGAAGCTGAGCTCCAACCGGTTGCGGTCGAAGCAAGGTCGGTCGAGGACGAGAAGGTCGCGAGCGCCATCAAGACGGATTTCATCCTGTCGGCGGAGATCATGGCAATCACGCTCGCGGCACTCCCATCGGGCAATATCTGGACGCAGGCGCTGGTGCTGGCTCTGGTCGGGTTCGGCATCACGATCGGGGTCTACGGCGTGGTGGCCCTGATCGTGAAGGCGGACGATGCCGGGCTGGCCCTTGCACGCTATGACGGCGCCTCAGCCATTGGCGCCGCGATCCGGGCGCTTGGACGCGCGCTCGTTCGCGGCATGCCCCCCTTCCTGACCGTGCTGAGCACCATCGGTACGGCCGCGATGATCTGGGTCGGCGGCGGCATCATCCTGCATGGCGTCGAAAAATATGGTCCGCCGGTGGTCGGCCGCACGGTCCACGCCGCGACCGAGGCTGCGGCACACGCATTTCCCTCCATTGCGGGCATCGTCGAATGGTCGGTCGAGGCCGCCATCTCAGGCGTGTTCGGACTGATCATCGGCGCGCTTGCGATTCCGGCAGTGGAATACGCTCTTGCACCGGCTTGGAAACGGCTGAGGCGATCGCGGTCGGCCTGAAAGGAGCGAGGCCGACCGGCATCGCTCCATCCGGGCTATCGATCACTCCAGAAGCGTCGTGAGTTGCGCGCCCTCGTCCGCAACGAACACTGCGATCAATTCCGCCGGCTCCGTCATGCTCGCATTCGCCGACACCAGATGCGTCGAGCCCGGTGGTTCGAAGAAGGACTGGCCGACGCCGAACGTCTCGACTGGGCCGCCGCCGAGCTGGGAGCGGATCTCACCCCTGGTGATGTAGGCGGTCACAGATCCCGCATGACGGTGCGGGCGCGAGAATCCGCCCGGTCCGTAGAATACACGAACGATCGTGACGCGCTTGCCCGGAACGTTGGGCAGCGCGTAGGAGCCGATCGGCTCGACCTTGTCGAGAGGCGAGCTCTCCGCAGCTGTGGCACAGAGCGGGGCCAGCACATTGGATACCGTGTCTATCGTCACGGGCAGCGCCTTGCCGATCGCAAGGGCGCAGGCGAGCCCGGCAACAGCGGCCAATGCCATCGCGCGCGACGGCACCGGACGTTGCGGATTGGCCAAGCTGATTGCTGTCATGACAATCTCCCCTCGTGCTGATCAGGATGCCGCGGCATTCGCGGCCACCGGCCGGGTCGCCGGCGTCCAGCGAAATGCGGCACCAAACCGGTTCCAGACGTTGATCGAGGCGACCGCCGAGGTCAGGTACATCAGCTCGGTCTCGGAAAATTCGCGCGCAGCCTGCGCATAGACCTCGTCACTGACGCCGTCGGGCAGGAAGGTCAGGGCCTCGGCCCAGGCCAACGCGGCCCGCTCGCGCGGCGAAAAGATCGGCGCTTCGCGCCAGACCGCGACCAGATTGAGCTTGTCCACGGGCACGCCAATGCGCTCCGACAACAGGATGTGATGCTGCACGCAGAAGGCGCAGCCATTGATCTGCGAGGCCCGCAGCTTGACGAGCTCGAGCAACTGCTTGTCGAGGCCGGCCTTGGCCGCAAGCTGGCCCAGCGCAAGCACCAGATCATACGCATCTGGCGCGATCCGCTTGAAATCCTCGTATTCGCTGCGGGCGTGTGACATTGCCGTTCACCTCGTGTTATTATAAGACTGCTTACATCTTATAAGAGCACTTACATGTTACGCAAGGCGTCCGCCATCACGACATCGAAATCCCGGGGCAAAACCGCCGGACCTGATGCCGTGCACGTGCCCGCCCCCGGCGAAGGCAAGCGCGGCGAAGACGGCTATCTGGGTTATCTCCTGCGCCAGGCCCACGCCGCGGTTCGCCTGACGATGGAGCGGACGCTCGCCGATCTCGGCGTAACCTCGCCGCAATTTGCCGTGCTGACGATGCTGAATGCCTATCCGGGGCTATCGGGCGCCGATGTGGCCCGTCTCACCTTCCTCACCCCCCAGACGGTCGGCGTCATCATCCGCAACCTCGAACGCGACGGCGCAATCGTGATGACGCCTCATCCCGTCCACGGCCGGATCCAGCAATGGACGCTGACCAACCGTGGAACGACGCTGTTGACAGCGTGCAGGGAACGCGTGATCGCGCTGGAAAAGCGGCTGGCCGGCGGCCTCGACGCCAAGGCCGAGGCGAGCATTCGCCGCTGGCTCGCCAACGTCGCGACGGAGCTGCAGCAGGAGTAGACCGGGAGAACCGGACAACGGCTAGTCGCCGCCTCCGCCGTCTCCGCCACCGTCACAGCCGGCGGCATCCGAAAAATCGCCGCCCCCGTCGCCGCCGCCCTGAACACCGCGGCCAAAGTTTTCGGCGATGATCATCAGGATGACAACGAAAAGCCCGGCGCCGAACGGCCAGGGATTGGCACGGATGATGTCGGACAGCTCCTGCATGCGCGCATCCTGCGCAGGCAGAAGCGAACCGACCGTAAAGCTGCAGCCTCAAAGTCGGGGCACCCGGCGCACGCGGACTAGCCGCCCTTCAACACATTCTTAACCTCGCCGTCGGGCCACGCCTCGCCCGCCGCGATCACCCGCACGCGGCTTTGGTCCGTGCCATTCACCAGCACATGCGAACTCACCCGATCACCGCTCTGCTCCAAGCTCAGGTCGGTCTCGGGCTTCCAGCTCAGCGTGGTCGCGAGATCGCCGGGAAAGATCTGCCATTGCGATCCGTCGTCGAGCTCGACGACGTGGCTTTCCGCGTGCGCGCGTATCTTCATTCCACCCCGAATTCTCGATGTACGGAAGCGGCCCCGGCGCTTCAAGCCGGGGCCTATTCCGTCAGTCGTTGTCGTGATGAATCACGGTCTTGCTGCGATTGCCGAATTCATCTTCCTTCTTGATCACGGTGGTGCGGCTGGACGGCTCGCGCTCCTTGATCACAGTGGTGCGGTCCCGCTCGCGGACGCGATAGTCCGGAGACTGGCCAACTGTCACGCCGGCTCCGACCGGACCGACATGCACGCCGACTTCATCCGCGAACGCAGGCGCCGCGATGGCGGTGACCATGGCGGCGGCAAACAGATATTTCCTCATCATGTCCTCCTCTTGTCATGCGGGAGGAATGCAGGAGTGCGACACTTTGTTCCGACAAAATGACCGATCGCCGAGGCCGAATTCGGCAGCGCCTGGATGTTCCAGGAACCGACTCACACGAGCCATGTTTCGGGCTAGAATGCGCCGATGAAACACGCTGATTCCTTACCCCGGCCGACGCGCCGCGCCCTGCTGCAAACGACGGTCGGTGCGGCCGCCGTGCTTGCACTTCCGACACGCGTCCTCGCCGCGCCTCCAGGCTTCGACGAATGGCGCGAGGCTTTTCGCGCACGGGCGATGGCGAAGGGCATTTCTGCCGCGACCTGGCAGCGCGCGATGGCGCGGGTCGAGCCGGACATGAGCGTGTTCAAGCAGATGCGCAGCCAGCCTGAATTCCACGAGCAGGTCTGGCAATACATCAACCGCCGCGTTTCCGATTGGCGCATCATCAACGGCAAGATCGCGCTGAAGAACAACGAGGCGCTGCTCGCGCGCATCGAGCGCGATTTCGGCGTCGAGCGCGGCACGCTGCTGGCGCTGTGGGGCGTCGAGTCCGCCTATGGCGATCCCCTGGTGCAGCAGAACCACATGACGCCGGTGTTTCCCTCGCTCGCCGCGCTCGCCTGGAACGAGCCGCGCCGCAAGGCCTATTGGGAGACCGAACTGATCAACGCACTGCGCATCGTCGACAAGGGCTGGAGCACGCCGGAGCAGATGCAGGGATCGTGGGCCGGCGCCATGGGCCATTCGCAATGGATGCCGGAAGTCTGGCTCAATGTCGGCATCGACTATGACGGCGACGGCAAGGTGTCGCCATTCGGCAAGCCCGACGACGCCTTGGGATCGACGGCCAAATATCTCGTCAATCGCGGCAAATGGCATCGCGGCGAGCACTGGGGCTATGAGGTGCGCGCCGCCGGCAACATGAGCGGCAGCCGCACCTATGCGGCCTGGCAAGGGGCCGGCGTCACCCGCGCGGACGGCCAGCCCTTCCCGCAACCGAACGCATCCGCGCAAATGTGGACGCCGGTCGCGGGCGGACCGTCGTTCCTGCTCGGACCGAATTTCTACTCGGTGAAGAGCTACAACCCGTCCATGAACTATGCGCTGGCGATCTGCCATCTCGGCGACCGCTGCCTCGGCGGGCCTCCCTTCATTCAGCCCTTCCCCGGCTCGGAGCGCGCACTGACGCTGGCCGAGGTGCAGGAGATGCAGACACGCCTGACCAAGGCCGGCTTCGATACCGGCGGCACCGACGGCCGCGTCGGCAACGACACCATGAAGGCGATCAAGGATTTCCAGCAGCGCGCGGGCATCACACCGGCGGACGGTTATGGCGGCCTGAAGGTGTTGGCCAAGCTGCGGCAGGGGTCGTAACGTGACGCCCTGCGCCGCCGTCATTCCGCCGCGCCACTTGGCGTGAGCCCGGAATCCATGTCGCCGCGTCGCCTGCTGCACGATGGATTCCGGGCTCACGCTTCGCGCGCCCCGGAATGACACATCAATGCCTGTATTGCGGCTCCTCGGCGTCCAACTGCCGACGGATCGCGGCAAGATGCAGCCGCGCGGATTCGGAATCGCCCTCGCGCATCTGCCGGTAGGTCTCGGCCGCAATCGCGGGATCGACCGGCAGGACCTTGCGGCCCGTCGACATCGCCAGCACCTGCACCTCGGCGGCGCGTTCGAGATAATAGAGATCGTCCCAGGCCTCCGCGATGGTCGGTGCCAGCACCATCACGCCGTGATGCTTCATGAAGACGATGTCGGCATCGCCAACGGCCGACGCAATGCGCGCGCCTTCGCGGTTGTCGAGCGCGAGACCGTTGTAGTCGCGGTCGACCGCCGTGCGGCCATAGAATTTCAGTGCGGTCTGGCCCGCCCAGATCAGGGGATCGCCCTCTGTCATCGACAGCGCGGTGGCGTAGGGCATGTGGGTGTGGAACGCGACTTTCGCGCGCGGCAGCAGCCTGTGCATCTCGGCGTGGATGTAGAACGCGGTCGCCTCCGGCACGCCCTCGCCGTCGAGCACGTTGCCGTGGAAATCGCAGATCAAGAGCTTCGACGCGGTGAGCTCGCGGAAGGCGTAGCCATAGGGATTGACGAGGAAGAGGTCGTCATGGCCCGGCACGACGGCCGAAAAATGGTTGCAGATGCCCTCCTCGAACCCGTTACGCGCCGCCATGCGGAAGCAGGCGGCCAAATCCTCCCGCGCGGTGCGGATCGCATCGCTAGCAAGGTCCGGGCGGTTCGAGCGGAATGGCGCTGACGCGGGTGAGGAAGCGTGAAGGCTGTGCGCCATGGCGAAGGACACCTCTGTCGGTCGGAAAGCTTCCCCGCGTTCTACAGGGCCGACGCCTGCGCGTCAGCCCCTGCGCCTGCCACCCTGCCCTGCGCGGCTCACGCCCGCCTCGGCACGCCGCCGGCATTCATGCCGCCGTCGATGACGAGCTCGCTGCCGGTGACGTAGCGCGAGGCATCGGAGGCCAGGTACAGCACGCCGGAGGCGATCTCGGCCGCCTGCCCGGCACGCCCCAGCGGGGTTGCCACCCTGGCCCGCTCCTCCGGATCGATCGGGGCATTCTGGCCGGCGCCAGTCGCTCCCGTCGGGATCTTGCCCCAGATCGGCGTGTCGATGATCCCAGGATGAACCGAGTTGACGCGGATGCCGTCGCCGGCCGCCGCGCACTCCATCGCGATCGATTTGGCAAACAGCCGCACGCCGCCCTTGGTCAGCGAATAGGCCGACAGGCCGGGCGCGCCGCGCAGACCAGCCAGCGAGGACATCATGACGATCGAGCCGCCACCGTGCTTGCGCATCAGAGGCAGGCAGTGCTTGACCGAAAGAAACACACCATCGAGATTGATGGCATTCTGCTTGCGCCAGTCGGCGAGCGTCATGTCCACGATCGAGGGCACGGCGATGCCGATGCCGGCATTGGCGACGAGAATGTCGAGCCGCCCGTAGCGCTTGCCGATCTCGGCAACCATCTCGATCCACCGCTCCTCGCTGGTGACGTCCTGCTCGAGAAAGATCACCTTGCCGCCGGCGCTTGTCACGCGTTTGGCGAGTTCCGGACCGCGCAGCTCGTCGATGTCGGTCGCAATGACGGTCGCGCCTTCGCGTGCGAACAACTCGACAATGGCCTCGCCAATTCCAGAAGCGCCGCCTGTCACCAGCGCGACCTTGCCCTCAACCTGCCCTGCCATGTTCACTCCCTTTTTTGTTGTTCGCGCGATCGATTGTCGGCGCCTGATCTGCGCGCAAACGCGTACCGCGTTTGTCGCGAGGGATCTTGCGTTATCTGATCACGGATGGCCCCTGGTCCGGTAGTGCGACGTCGATGACGCGGAATTGCACGCGCTCGACGCCCTGGTAGCGATCGACCGAGAGTGAGCCCGCGACGTGCAGTTGCTGGCCGCGATTGGCCAGCAGCGCATTGCCGAGCTTCTGGCCGATCGAGCGGAACGCGATGCCGTTGACGATGGCGCCATCGCCCGACTTGAAGCGCAGACGCAGATGCGCCTGCCCGACCTCGTCGGCAAAAACGAGCTGGTGCGCCGGCAGCGCCAGCACCGGCTCCGGATTGCCGCTACCGAAGGGACCTGCGCGATTGAGCGTCGCCGCCAACTCCGTCGTCACCGCGCGCGCTGAGACTGCGCCGTCGATGTAGAGCTCGTTGACGTGACGCGCCTCGGCGACGTCCTGCGCCAGCGCGTTCTCGAGATAGGCGCGGAATTCGGCAAGCTTCTCCTTGCGCAGCGTGACACCCGCGGCCATCGCGTGGCCGCCGCCCTTGAGGAGAATGCCGTCGGCGACCGCCTGCCGCACCGCCTTGCCGAGATCGACGCCGGCGATCGAGCGGCCCGAGCCGGTGCCGATGCCGCCCGGCTCGAGCGCAATGGCAAAAGCCGGCCGCGAGAACTTCTCCTTGAGGCGCGAGGCCACGAGGCCAACGACGCCGGGGTGCCAGCCTTCGGAGGCCGTGACGATGACGCCGAGCTTGTCCTCCAGCCCGATCGAGGCCAGCGCCTCGGCTTCGGCCTGGGCTTCGGCGCCCTGCTCGATGACGCGGCGCTCGCTATTCAGGCGATCGAGCTCGGCGGCGATCCGCGCCGCCTCGACGCTGTCGCCTTCGAGCAGCAGCCGCACGCCGAGATCGGCGCGGCCGATGCGGCCGCCGGCATTGATGCGCGGTCCCAGCATGAAGCCGAGATGCCAGGCCTCCGGCGGCCCGTTGAGCCGCGCCACGTCCATCAAGGCGGTATGGCCGACATGGTCGCGGCGCCGCATCGCGATCAGGCCCTTGGCGACGAAGGCGCGGTTGAGGCCGATCAGCGGGGCAACGTCCGCGACCGTGCCGAGCGCGACGTGATGCAGCATGCCGAGCAGATCAGGCTCGGGCATCTCCGCGCTCCAGAAGCCGCGCTGGCGCAGCTCGCGGTTGACCGCAACCAGCGTCACCAGCACGAGGCCGACGGCGGCGAGATGACCGAGGCCGGAGATGTCATCGAGGCGGTTCGGATTGACCAGCGCATCGACCTCCGGCAGCTCCGTGCCGGCCTGGTGATGATCGATCACGACCACGGACATGCCGAGGCGCTTGGCCTCGGCGAGCGGCTCGATGCTGGTGGTGCCGCAGTCCACCGTGACGAGCAGCGTGGCGCCCTTGGCGGCGAGCCCGCGGACGGCGTCCACGTTGGGGCCGTAGCCTTCGAAGATGCGGTCGGGAATGTGGATCAGCGGATCGAGCCCGCAATGGCGCAGGTGCCAGGCAAGGAGCGCAGCCGAGGTCGCGCCGTCGACGTCGTAGTCGCCGAAGATCGCAACCTTCTCGCCCTTCACTGCGGCATCGGCGATCCGCTTGGCGGCCGCCTCCATCCCCGTCACCGTGAACGGGTCCGGCATGAGCTTGCGGATGGTCGGGTCGAGGAAGTCGGCGACGGCGTCGATATCGACGCCGCGGCCCGCGAGCACCCGCGCCAGCAGTTCCGGCAATTGATGCTGCTGCACGATGGCGAGCGCCTTGGCGGCGCCGCGAGGGTCCAGCCGGTCGCGCCAGAGCTTGTCGGTCAGCGAGCGCGCCACGCCCAGGAACGCCTGGGGCGCTTCGACGGGCAAGGCAGTGGCAGGCGGCGTCATGAATCGCGATCGGCTTGAGGAACTCGGTAGCGGAAGCGACATCTCCCGGCCGGCCGGGTGATTGACCCGGAATCCCCCGAGGTTTGCAACGTCCGCGCCGCACAAAGCGGTGGATTGCCGCTTTGCTGCGCGGACTGACTATCATTTGGGCACCCCACAAAACAGCAAATTAAGCAGGCGTTAGGCGGAATCCTCGAAAAAGAATCGTATTCGATCTGTAATTTGTAGTTCCGGGTTCGTTGCAGATCAGACCTCATTGCCAAGGGAAATCCCCGATGTCTGCTGCGCTGGGTCTGAAAGCCAAGCCGATCGCCGCCGAACCCGCTGACGACGATTCCGACATCTCCGCGCTGATCAATCGCCTGACCGCGGAGGTCAACCAGATCGCAGTCGACAAGACCAAGTCGATCCAGCAGATCACCAACCAGATGAAAATGCTGGCGCTGAACGCGCTGATCGAGAGCTCACGCGCCGGCGCGCAGGGCGCAGGCTTTGCGGTGGTGGCCCAGGAGGTGCGCGGCGTCGGTCAGCAGGTCGAGACCATCGCGCGCGAGCTCGAGACCCAGCTCACGAAGCGGACCGGCGATCTCGTCGCCTCGATCGACCGCATGAGCCAGCGCTCGCGCGGCGAGCGCATGGTCGACCTGTCCCTCAACGCGGTCGAGCTGATCGACCGCAACCTCTATGAGCGCACCTGCGACGTGCGCTGGTGGGCGACCGATTCCGCCGTGGTCGATTGCGCGGCCTCGCCGGCGCCGGCCGCGGTGACCTATGCCTCGCAGCGCCTCGGCGTGATCCTCGGGGCCTACACGGTCTACCTCGACCTCTGGCTCTGCGACCTCGACGGCAACGTCATCGCCAACGGCCGCGCCGACCGCTTCCGCGTGGTCGGCCAGAACGTCGCCCACACCAAATGGTTTCGCGAAGCGCGTACCTTGCGCTCCGGCGACGATTATGTCGCCGGCGACGTGGAGAACCAGCCCCTGCTCGGCAACGCGCAGGTCGCGACCTATTGCGCCAGCGTCCGCGCCGGCGGCCAAGCGAGCGGTGCCCCGATCGGCGTGCTCGCCATCCATTTCGACTGGGAGCCGCAGGCCCGCGCCATCGTCCAGGGCGTGCGCGTCGGCGACAGCGACAGGGCCCGCGTGCTGCTGGTGGATTCGAATTTGCGTGTCATCGCAGCGTCCGACGGCCAGGGCATCCTCAGCGAGCGCATCTCGATCTCGCTGAATGGCCAGCGCTCCGGCTTCCATCACGACCGCACGGGCGCGCTGGTCGCCTTCCACGCGACCCCGGGTTACGAGACCTATCGCGGGCTTGGCTGGTACGGCGTGATCATTTGCGGGGCCTGAGGCAGCCGGCCGATCCAAAAAACGCGAAAACAACCCCATGCACAGTAGACCGAGGGTTGTTTTCATTGGTGTTTTGCGATCGCCGTAACGCCTCGCCACAAGCAGTTTTGACACGTCGGGCAAAACGCTGGCAATCTGCGATCACAGTAATGTGCAGCATGCGTGGCTGTTCGCCCGTGGCGGGGTACGCCTGTCAGTCATGACATCGAGCGACGCGACCAAGCCACCTCTTTCAGACCCGCTCGCGCGCGCAACCTCCGACAGTACGGGAGACGCACCGCAAGGCGGCTTTGCCGACCTCGTTCCCGAACTCGGCGTTTCCAGCATTTTAGCCAGCCTGCGATTCTGGCGAGACCTGCTTGGTTTTGAAATCGCTTACGAACGCCCCGCCGCCCGGTTTGCCTATCTCGTCAGGGGCCGCCTGCAGATCATGCTCTGCGAATTGAACGGGCGCTGGGAGACGGCGGAGGTCCAACGACCGTTCGGACGTGGCATCAATTTTCAGATGACCGTCGATCGCATCGCGCCGATGCTGAAAGCCCTCGACGACGCCGGATGGCCGCTCTACGAGCAGCCGAATGAAGCCTGGTAACGGGTGGGCGACCAGGAGCTTGGCCAGCGCGAATTCCTCGTTCAGGACCCCGATGGCTACCTGATCCGCTTCACCGAGCGTCTGGGACGCCGCACGCCCTCTTGAGAGGGGAATGAGCCCTTACTGATCACCTCACGTCCCAACGCGCGATGGAGCATTTTCCGGCAAGGCAGGCCGATTTCAGGCAAGAGCTCGCCGCATTGCTCGGGTAGACTGCGCTTCGCATCACGCCCACCGACGGACCGTGAGTGACCGCTTGATTGTCACCAAGCTCACGTTCGCCCCATGCCGAGGAGACTTTTCATGAAGATCGTCGTGATCGGCGGAACCGGGTTGATCGGATCCAAGCTCGTGGCGAAGCTCAGGCAGCTAGGCCACGAGGCCGTAGCCGCCTCGCCGAAATCAGGCGTGAATGCCGTGACCGGGGAAGGCCTCGCTGCGGCATTGGCAGGCGCAGATGTTGTCGTCGATGTCGCCAACGCGCCGTCCTGGGAGCCCGCCGCCGTGCTCGAATTCTTCGAGCGTTCGAGCAAAAATCTCGTCGCGGCAGAAGCTGCGGCGGCCGTAAAGCATCACGTGGCCCTGTCGATTGTCGGAACCGAACGGTCGCCCGACAACGCCTATTTCCGTGCCAAGCTCGCCCAGGAGACAATCATCAAGGCTGCCTCAATCCCCTACTCGATCGTGCGCGCCACTCAGTTCTTCGAATTCCTCGGCGCCATCGCCGAAATGGGCGCGACTGACGGCAAGATCGTCGTTCCCTCGGCAATGTTTCAACCGATCGCTGCCGACGACGTCGCCGCACGCCTCGCTGAGGTCGCAACAGCCAGGCCGCTCAACGGCACGATCGACATCGCAGGTCCTGAGAAGGCTCCGTTCAATGAGTTCATCGCACGCCGCCTGAAGGCATCCGGCGACGCCCGCCCCGTGGTCGGAGACCCGAAGGCGCCCTACTACGGTGGTCTCATTGACGACAAATCGCTGAACCCGCTCGCCGACGCGCGCCTCGGAGCCACGCCACTCGCGACATGGCTCGCGAGCCTCTGAGACTGGCAATCACGAAACCACCGCAGTGAAGGAACTCCCATGCGCAGATTGGTGATCGCTACAGCGGTTTATGCCGCCTCATTGCTGACGGCCCACGCAGCCGAGCCTGTCGCTCCATCGGCGAAAGTCACGGTCGTGTTCGACCAGCCGCTGCCCAACGTCCCCGGCAAGAGCATGAAGGGCGTGCTGGTCGAATACGGTCCGGGAGGCTCCTCCCCGGCCCACATTCACGCGCCGTCCGCCTTCATCTATGCCACGGTCCTGGAAGGTGCGATCCGCAGTCAGGTCAATGACGGTCCGGCAAAGGTCTTTCACAAGGGAGAGAACTTCTCCGAAAGGCCCGGTGACCGCCATGGCGTCAGTGCCAATGCCAGCGATACCGAGCCTGCGAAGCTGCTTGCCGTCTTCGTGGTGGACACGACCGACAAGGAGCTGACGACGCCGATCGCGAAGTAGCGCCACGTCGGCGCACCGTCAGGCGATCTAACGCGCGGCCATCTCCGCCGCGAGCAGCAGCGCGGCGCGGCTGGCGCCGATCGAGGCGATGCCTTGGCCTGCAATGTCATAGGCGGTGCCGTGCGCGGGCGTGCAGATCGGGAACGGAAAGCCGCCGAGCAACGTCACGCCGCGATCGAATCCCATCAGCTTCATCGCGATCTGCCCCTGGTCGTGATACATCGTCAGCACCGCATCGAAGGCGCCACCCTTTGCACGCAGAAACACGGTATCGGCGGGGAACGGTCCCTCCGCGGCGATGCCCTCGCGCTGGGCGGCCGCGACCACGGGCGCGATGACGTCGATCTCCTCGCGGCCGAAATTGCCGCCGTCGCCGGCGTGAGGATTGAGACCGGCAACGGCAATGCGCGGCCGCGCGAAGCCGGCCTTGCGCATGCAGAGATCGGTCAGCTCAAGCGCGCGATGGATGCGATCGCCGGACAGTCGCTCGGCGACGTCCTTGAGCGGGATATGCGAAGTGACGCGTGCGTTCCAGAGCTGGTCGAGCACGTTGAATTCGCTCGCCGGGGTCTTGAGGCCGACCACCTCCGCGGAGAATGCGATCTCGTCGTCGTACTCGGCGCGGGCGAGCCGCATCGCCTGCTTGTTGAAGGGAGTGAAGCACACCGCATCGGCACCTCCGTCGCGCCCAAGCTCGAGCGCGTGCTTGTAATTCGCCAGGGCGAACTTCCCGCCGGCAAGGGTGGCGGTCTTCGGCTCGACGTCGCCGGGATCGAGGTGGCGAAGATCGACAAACAACGCATCGCCCTGCGCCGCGCGATGGTCGGTCCCCTGCTCCACCGTGGTCAGCTCCGGCTTGACGCCGGCAATACCCGCGCCTTCGTCGAAGACGCGGCGGTCACCGATGACGACGAGCCGGCAGCTCGCACGGATATCATCCTGCACCGTGAGCTTCGCCGTCAGCTCCGGGCTGATGCCGGCGGGATCTCCCATCGCCAATGCAATGAGCGGCTTTGCGGTCATATGATCACCTTCTCCTGGGCCGTCGTCTCGGCCGTGGGGGATGCGGGCTTGCGCCAGAGGCGCGCAAGCTGCAACACGAGCGGCAGCAGCAAGAGCGCGATGCCGGCCACGATCAGGCAGGTCACCAGCTTGTTGGCGAAGAAAATGCCGAGGGATCCCCTGGACATCAGCATCGACTGCCGGAACGCGTCCTCGGCCTTGTCGCCGATGACGATGGCGAGCACGAGCGGCGCCAGCGGATAGAACAGCTTCTTGAAGAGATAGCCGACGACGCCGAAGCCGAGCATCATGACCACGTCGAGATAGGAGTTCGACACCGAATAGGCGCCGACGACGCAGATGATCACGATCAGCGGCGCGATCACGACGAAGGGAATCCGCATCAGGGCCGCGAAGACCGGAACGGTGAGCAGCACCAGCACGACGGCGACGATGTTACCGACATACATCGAGGCGATCAGGCCCCAGACGAAGTCCTTCTGATCGACGAACAGCATCGGCCCGGGATTGAGACCCCAGATCATCAGCCCGCCCATCATGACGGCCGCGGTCGCGGAGCCCGGAATGCCGAGCGACAGCATCGGCAGCAGCGCGCTGGTGCCGGCGGCATGATCGGCGGTTTCCGGCGAGATGATGCCTTCGACCTCACCCGTGCCGAAATAGCGGCCGCGGCGCGAGAAGCGGCGCGCGATGCCGTAGCTCATGAACGAGGCCGCGGTCGGGCCGCCCGGCGTGATCCCCATCCAGCAGCCGATAGCGGCGCTCCGCAGCAGCGCCACGCCGTGCCGCGGCAGGCGGCCGACGGCGCGAAATACCTCCGCCCAATCGATTTTAGAGGACACCGCGCGGGCATGAAATTCCTCTTCGACGGCGACCAGCAACTCGCCGATGCCGAACAGGCCCATCACAGCGACGACGAAGCTGACGCCCTTGACGAGCTCGTCGACGCCCATGGTGAGGCGGACGCTGCCGGAGACGGTGTCGATGCCGATCGCCGCGATCGCAAAGCCGATCGCCAGTGCCACGACGGTCTTGATCGGGGCCGCGCCGCCCATGCCGACGAAGCTGGCAAAGGCCAGGAAGTAGACGGCAAAATACTCCGCCGGCCCGAAGGCGAGCGCGACCTGCGCCACCCAGGACGCCAGGAAGGTGATGAGGATGACGCCGACCAGCGCGCCGAAAGCCGCCGAGCCGAAGGCGGTCGCCAGCGCCGTGGTCGGCCGGCCATCGCGCGCCATCGGATAGCCGTCGAAGGTGGTTGCGACCGACGAGGGCTCGCCGGGGATGTTGAACAGGATGGAGGTCACCGAGCCGCCGAACAGCGCGCCCCAATACATGCTGGAGAGCAGGATGATCGCCGACACCGGCTGCATGCCGAAGGTCAGCGGCAGCAGCAGCGACACCCCGTTCGGCGCGCCCAGCCCCGGCAGCACGCCGACGAGAATGCCGAGCAGCACGCCGACCACCATCAGGGCGAGATGCGGCATTGTCACCGCGATGGTGAAGCCGTGCAGGAGCTCGCCGAGATTATCCATCGCCGCCCTCTCCGTCAGAAGCCCAGCGCGGCGGCGAGCGCGCCGTGCGGCAGGCTGACCTGGAACAGGCGCTCGAACACGACATAGAGTGCGAGTGCCGTTGCTCCCGCCATCGCGAGGGCCCGGGGCACGGATTGGTGTCGGGGGATCGCCAGCACCGCGAAGACATAGAGCGCGGAGGCGACATACATCCCGGCCAGCGGGATCGCGGCAACGAAGATCGCGGCCGGCAAGAACAGGCTGGCGAGCCGGCGCAGCTCGATCGGCGTGATCGCGATGGGAACATGAGCGAGGGACGCCACCGGCATCACGCCTCTCACCAGGTTGTAGAGGCTTCCGAGCACGATCATGATGCCGGTCAGAAAGGGAAAGGTGCCGGCGTCGACGCCGGCGCTTGACCATCCGATGCCGTTGTCGAGGCTCTGGACCAACACGGCAACACCGAAGCTACCGGTGAGGACGGCGGTCGCAAGCTCAAGCGCGCGGCGAGAGATCATGGGGGGCTCCGGTCAGACGTCGGAAAGGGACCGGTCATGGTGCAAAAGTCTTTCCCCAACATCTGCTGTCGTCCCTGCGAACGCACTAGGGCATGCACGTATCTCTGAGGCTCCATCCTGCTGCGACGGCGTGGAAGTATTCGAGGCCGTTTTT
>NZ_NWTI01000018.1 GCF_002531575.1 Bradyrhizobium sp. Y36
GCGCTAGGCCGCTTCGGAGCTGGCGCCAATCCATCGGATTGCCGCTGCCTTTTTCAACGAAATCGACCCGAAGCGGAAATTGGCTACGGCTTTAATCTATTGGCCACTGGGATGCGAATTAGCTCTGGATGCCAGCGGCCTGCTGCGCGAGCGCTTCTTGCATCTTCGCAACAGCATTGGCGAACGAAGCGAACTCACCTTGGTCAAATGCAACGAACTGAAAGTTTCCCGGCGTAAGTTCAGCAAGTACGATGTAATATTGGCCGGTTTCCGAATTTATCTTGCGTTGCAGTGATACGGTCGTCATGCCTGCGTTCGCACGGACATCAATTTTTTCGACGACGTATCCGCCCATGATCAGCTTCGTCACCTTACGCGCCGCCGAAAAAAACTTAAACAAGCGAATACCTCCCAGATATCGAAGTCCTTGATCGTTGCCCGTTATGGGGGCCGTGATCGCAGTTGTCGCAAGTGCGGCGTAAGGCCTCTTCAGAACGCTCACTCCGCTCTTGGCCCGTAGCGGACTTTCACAGCCATGCCCGCTGAGGCCGCTTGTGACCCGTTGCTGACAAGTTGGGAAGAGTAACCGCAATTCGATCAAGGTTCCAAAAACCAGTCGAATGCGCCGATCTTCCAATAGAAGGCAAGCAACCCCACACCGCCTATGACGGCGAAAAGAAAATCGTATTGGCCAATTATCCAAGTCCATGCCACGAAGATAAAAGTTAGAAAGACTATTTTTGGCGCCTTTCGCTGGGAGAACTTTAATTTACTCATCAGTCTTTCCTAGCCAGCCAGGATTGCTGCTGCATCATTTGGCGGCTTCTTTAATTCTAGCCCAGTTTCGCTTCCGCTTCTGGCCCTTCAGCGACATCGGAAGATTGCTGCTTCTCCGGCGCTGTGGGCCCACGCGGACATCCGTCGGCCAGCCCCCTAATGAGTGCAAGCTCTAGGCTGCGTCATCCAGCGCTGCGAGCCGCTCGGCCTCGGCGATATCCTCGACCGTGTTGGCGTTGAAGAAGGGATCGAGCGGCGCGGTCGGCCACGTCACCGTTGCCAGCGGATAGCGCGCGGTCCAGCGGTCGATCTTGCGGATGTCCTCGACGACCAGCGCGTGGCGCAGCTCGTCGCGCAGGGCGACTTGCCACAGGCCGATGACGGGGTGCGTCTGCTCGCCCGAGGCGGCGACCGCAAGCTGCGCGTTGTCCCGGCTCCGCGCATTGTGCAGGCGGGCGACCAGATCGCGCGGCAGGAACGGGCAGTCGCCGGCGGCGCTGAGCACCCATTCGATCTCGGGCCGGTTCGCAGCGGTCCAGTCGAGCGCGGCAAGGATGCCGGCGAGGGGGCCGGGGAAGTTGGGCACGTCATCCGCGACGACTTGCAAGCCGAAGGGCGCGAAGCGTGCGGGATCGCCGTTGGCATTGAGGATCAGTCCGCTGCACTGGGGCGTCAATCGCGCGATCACGCGCTCCAGGATGGTGCGGCCGCCGATGGTGCGCATCGGCTTGTCGCCGCCGCCCATGCGCCGCGCGAGGCCGCCGGCGAGCAGCACGCCAAGAGTTGGTGGAATGCGCGTGGCCGGAGAATCAGTCGTCACTCGCTTCACCCTTGCGCTTGTGCTTCGCCGATTCCTCCTCGACGTAAGCGAGATCCTGGTCGTAGACGATGCGTTCCTCGCCCGCGAGCGCGATGAAGCGCTTGCCACGGGTGCGGCCGACCAGCGTCAGGCCGACCTGCCTTGCGAGATCGACGCCCCAGGCGGTGAAGCCGGAGCGCGACACCAGGATCGGAATGCCCATCCGTACCGTCTTGATCACCATCTCCGAGGTGAGGCGCCCCGTCGTGTAGAGGATCTTGTCGCCGGGGTCGACGCCGTGGCGGTACATCCAGCCGGCGATCTTGTCGACCGCGTTGTGGCGGCCGACATCCTCGGTGTAGCAGAGCGGGGCGCCTTCCTTGCAGAGCACGCAGCCATGGATGGCGCCGGCCTCGAGATAGAGCGAGGGCATGGTGTTGATGGTCTGCGTCATCTGGTACAGCCAGGAGGTGCGCAGCTCCGCCTTCGGCAGTGCGACGCTCTCGACGGCTTCGAGCAGGTCGCCGAAGGCGGTGCCCTGCGCGCAGCCCGAGGTCTGCGTGCGCTTCTTCAGCTTGGCCTCGAAATTGGTGTGATGTTCGGTGCGCACCACGACCACCTGGAGATCGTCGTCGTATTCGACCTCGGTGACGGCGTCATTATATTTCAGCATGTTCTGGTTCAGCAGATAGCCGAGCGCCAGATATTCCGGATAGTCGCCGATCGTCATCATGGTGACGATCTCCTGCGCATTCAAATAGAGCGTCAGCGGCCGTTCCATCGGCACCTTGATCTCGACCTTGGCGCCGGTCTGGTCGGTGCCGGTCACGCTCTGGGTCAGGCGCGGATCGTCCGGATTGGGGACGATCAGGGGCACCGGGGCTTTGTCGATCTTCATCATGGCGGCGAGGTTAGCATGACATTCGCGTCAAGCCGATATAAGCATGGGCGAGAATAGGTAAATCCCTCCGTTCGTCATTGCGAGCCAACGGGTCCGCGCGAAGCGCGGCCCGATGACAGGCTCCGCGAAGCAATCCAGACTATTTCTGCGGTGACAGTCTGGATTGCTTCGTCGCTTCGGTGCAAAATTGCTGCGCAGTTTGCGCACGAGCTCCTTGCAATGACGGGGAGGGAGCGGTGGTTCCACCGCAGACCATGCGGCTTGTTGAGACGGAGCTGGAATGAAAGTCATCGGCCTCGCGGGCTGGAGCGGTGCGGGCAAGACCACGCTGCTGACCCGCCTGATTCCGCATTTCAGCGCGCAAGGCCTGCGCGTCTCGGTCATCAAGCATGCGCATCACCAGTTCGACGTCGACGTGCCCGGCAAGGATTCCTGGCGCCATCGCGAGGCCGGCGCGGCCGAGGTGCTGATTGCGTCGTCGAATCGCTGGGCCCTGATGCACGAGCTGCGCGGCGCGGCGGAGCCGCGGCTGCCGGAACTGCTGGGCAAGCTGTCCGCTGTCGATCTCGTCGTGGTCGAAGGTTTCAAGCGCGAGCCGCATCGCAAGATCGAGGTGCATCGCGCTGCGAACGGCAAGCCGCTGCTGTTTCCCGACGATCCCGGGATTGCCGGGATCGCGACCGACATCGCCATTGACACAGCCCTGCCGACTGTCCATCTCGACGACATCGCGGCCGCTGCGGCGTTGCTGCTGCGCGCGGCGATGCCGGTCGAGGAAGCGGTGGCGAAAAGCGCCGCGATACGCTGACGAGGCAACATGGCGCAACTCTCTGACGATTGCTTTGCCTTCGGCGGCCCGATGATGTCGGTCGACGAGGCCGTCGGTCTCATCACGACACGCGTCAACGCCATCGCCGATCTGGAGACGGTGACGCTGGTCGAGGCGGACGGGCGCGTGCTGGTGCGCGACGTCGCGGCGCCGCTGCCGCTGCCGCCGTTCACCAACTCGGCCGTCGACGGCTACGCCGTGCGCAGTGCCGATCTGCCTGTGGGCGGCGAGCAGGCGTTCCCGCTGGACGGCCGCATCCAGGCCGGCGGGCTGGCCCAGGCCACGATCAAGCCCGGCCACACCGCGCGCATCTTCACGGGCGCGCCGATGCCGCCGGGTGCCGAAACCGTCTTCATGCAGGAAGATGTTCGCGTCGATGCTTCAGGCCGCATCGTGCTGCCGCCGGGGCTGAAGCCCGGTGCCAATGTCCGGCCCGCCGGCGAGGACATTCCCCGAGGACATGTCGCGCTCCGCGCGGGCCAGCGCTTGCGGCCGCAGCACGTCGCGCTCGCGGCGGCGTTCGGGCTTGTCCGTCTCGACGTCGTCAGGCGCATTCGCGTTGCGGTGTTCTCGACCGGCGACGAGCTGGCGTCTCCCGGCGAGCCGCGCGCCGCCTCGCAGCTGTTCGATTCCAACCGCTTCATGCTGATGGCGATGCTGCGCCGCCTCGGCTGCGAGGTCAGCGACCTCGGCATTCTCCGCGACGAGCGGACCTCGCTTGCAAACGGCCTGAAGCAGGTCGCGGGGCAACACGATCTGATCCTCACCACCGGCGGCGTGTCGACTGGTGAAGAGGATCACGTCAAGGCCGCGGTCGAGAGCATCGGCTCTCTGGTGCTGTGGCGGATGGCGATCAAGCCCGGCCGGCCCGTGGCGATGGGCATCATCGACGGCACGCCGCTGATCGGATTGCCCGGCAATCCCGTCGCGAGCTTCGTGACCTTCGTCCATGTGGTGCGGCCGACGGTGCTGGCGCTGGCAGGCGGCCTGCCGGAACCGCTGGCGCCGATCCCGTTGCGCGCGGCGTTCACCTACAAGAAGAAGGCGGGCCGGCGTGAATATGTGCGCGCCTCGTTGCGGCGCGCGCAGGACGGCGGGCTCGAGGCCATCAAGTTTCCGCGCGAGGGCGCGGGGCTGTTGTCCTCGCTGGTCGAAACCGACGGCCTCGTCGAGCTCGGCGAGGAGGTGACGCAGGTCGAGCCTGGGCAGCGCGTAGGCTTTCTGTCCTATGCCGGTCTGCTCTAGAGATTTCGTTGCGTTGACGTCGTCACTCCCTCCCGCCATGTTGCCGCCATGACCAGAACGACGCTCGATCTGACCGGGCTGAAATGCCCGCTGCCTGCCCTCAAGACGCGCAAGGCGCTGAAACCGTTGCAGCCGGGCGACCAGCTCGAGGTTCACTGCACCGATCCCCTGTCGGTGATTGACATTCCGAACCTGATCCGCGAGACGGGCGACACGGTGGAGATCACCGAGCGCAACGATGCGCGCATCGTGTTCTTGATAGAAAAAACGAATGGTTCGATAGACGGAGCAAATGGTGCGCTGCGTTCTTGAGCGCGTTACTCCGCTGATACCGACCTTTTATCTATCGACATCGATCACGGCTTCTGCCCCAATTGACAATCTCCGTGCGGGCGCGGAGGTTGAGTCTTGTCTGCGATACGCGGATCGAACGGGCCATACCCACGAAGCCTGCACGTCGTATCGGGCATAGCGCCCCGCGCGAGGGGTTAACAATTTCGGATGCGCGTGACGATCCTGGCGCGCGTCAGAAGATTGTGCGGAGCAGCAGGGACAATCGTCTGCACCGCAACGAGCTGAGGAACAGGATAGTAGCGGCAGGCTGCTCAGAAGGGCAGCTGAGGGGAGGAATGTATGGCTACAATCGAAGGCGCTGGGACACTTTCAGCCGCAGGCGCGGGTTTTCTTGATCGCGAGCGGACCATCGCGACCGCCGGCTTCAACCGCTGGCTGGTGCCGCCAGCCGCGCTTTGTATCCATCTGTGCATCGGCATGGCCTACGGCTTCTCGGTGTTCTGGTTGCCATTGTCGCGCGCGATCGGTTTGACCGCGCCGAAGGCCTGCCCCGACATGTCGCTGTGGCAGGAACTGTTCACGACGAGCTGCGACTGGAAGGTCGCGAGCCTGGGCTGGATGTACACGCTCTTCTTCGTGGTGCTCGGCCTTGCTGCTGCCATCTGGGGCGGCTGGCTCGAACGGGTCGGCCCACGCAAGGCCGGCTTCGTCTCGGCACTGTGCTGGTGCGGCGGCCTCTTCCTTGGCGCGATCGGCGTTTATACCCACCAGCTCTGGCTGATGTGGTTGGGGTCAGGCGTGATCGGCGGCGTCGGACTTGGTCTGGGTTATATCTCGCCAGTGTCGACGCTGGTGAAGTGGTTTCCGGATCGCCGCGGCATGGCGACCGGCATGGCCATCATGGGCTTCGGCGGCGGCGCCATGATCGGCGCGCCGCTGGCGAACATCCTGATGAACTACTTCAAGACCCCGACCTCGGTCGGCGTCTGGGAGACGTTCGTCGCGATGGGCGTCATCTATCTCGTATTCATGATGATCGGCGCGTTCCGTTATCGCATTCCGCCGGCCGGCTGGCAGCCGGAGGGCTGGACGGCGCCGGTCAAGGCCAACGCGATGATCTCGAAGAGCAACGTCCATCTCGACGACGCGCACAAAACTCCGCAGTTCTGGCTGATCTGGTTGGTGCTCTGTCTCAACGTGTCCGCGGGTATCGGCGTGATTGGCATGGCTTCGCCGATGCTGCAGGAGATCTTCGCCGGCAAACTGATCGGCCTGCCCGACGTCAGCTTCAACCAGCTCGATGCCACGCAGAAGGCGACGATCGCGGGCATTGCCGCGGGCTTCGCTGGCTTGCTGTCGCTGTTCAACATCGGTGGCCGGTTCTTCTGGGCCTCGCTGTCGGACAAGATCGGACGCAAGAACACCTACTATACGTTCTTCATCCTCGGCATCGTGCTCTACGCGTTGGCTCCGACCTTTGCGGCGATGGGCTCGAAACTTCTGTTCGTGCTTGGCTTCGGCATCATCCTGTCGATGTATGGCGGCGGCTTCGCGACCGTGCCGGCTTATCTTGCCGACATGTTCGGCACCCAGTTCGTGGGCGCAATCCATGGACGGCTGCTCACGGCGTGGTCCACCGCGGGCATCTTCGGCCCGGTCGTGGTGAACTACATGCGCGAGTTCCAACTCGCGGCGGGCGTGCCGCGTGACCAGCTCTACAACACCACCATGTACATCCTTTGCGCCATGCTGGTCGCTGGCCTGATCTGCAACTACTTGATCAAGCCGGTCGATCCAAAGTGGCATATGAAGGACGCGGACGTTGCCAAGCTGCAGGCCGCGAGCGCCACCGCTGCTGCGTCGGGGCCGCACGGCTCCTACGGCATCGGATTTGGCGGGCTCGACGCCAAGGCGGCGCTGTTCTGGGCCTTCGTCGGCATTCCCCTGCTGTGGGGTGTCTGGAAGACGCTGGAGAGCGCGGTCAAGATTCTCTGATCGCATTGACACCGTTGGGGATGCCGATCATCGGCATCCCGCGGTGTTGGCCTTTTCAACATCATTGGGAATGGGACTTAGGGGGAATCTGATGCTTCGCACCCGTATCTGCCTCGCCGCCATGCTGCTGGCCGCAGGCCTTCACACCGCATCGGCACAGACTGCCGCAACGACCGAAGCCAAGCCTGGCAAGATCAAGCTCACCATGCAGAAGCTGAAGGACATGAAGACCAAATGGGCCGCCAACAAGCCGAAGCTGAAGGCCTGCCGCGCCGAGGTGAAATCGAAGGGTCTCGCCGGCGATGACCGCTGGTTCTACATCGAAGAGTGCATGAACAAGAGCTGAGGAAGTTCCGCGTCGCGTTTGGGTGGAAGGGGCATGGCGGGTGACCGCCTGATCCTAAATCCTTATAGAGTCGTTCTAAATTTCCTTGCATCTGGCATGCCAGACACTAAGGTTGCGTTGAACAGGACCCGATCGGAGCAACGCAGGAACCTGCGGTTTCCCCGATCGATCCAGAAATGAAGGCGGCTCGCACGGGCGATCTGGCCTAAACTCATCGCGCATTTCAGGAGAACGCGACGTTTCCATGAGCAGCAACGACGACGTTCACAAGGTCAGAGACTTCGAACATCCGGGCGAGGGGCGCCGGCGCGCCAAGGCCACGCCCAAGGGCCGTCTCGTCGATCCCACCGCCGCGCACGAGATCGAGCAGCTGCTCGGCGACAGGCCGCGGCGGCGCGATCTGTTGATCGAATATCTGCACCTGATCCAGGACAAATATCATCAGATCTCGGCCGCGCATCTCGCCGCGCTCGCCGACGAGATGAAGCTCGCCTTCGCCGAAGTGTTCGAGACCGCGACCTTCTATGCGCATTTCGACGTGGTGAAGGAAGGCGAGCCCGACATCGCGCCGCTGACGATCCGTGTCTGTGACTCGCTGACCTGCGCGATGCTCGGCGGCGAGAAGCTGCTCGCGGATCTGCAAGAGGCCTCGGGCCCCGGCATCCGCGTCGTGCGCGCGCCCTGCGTCGGCCGCTGCGACACCGCGCCGGCGGCGGAGGTCGGGCACAATTTCGTCGACCATGCGACCGTCGCCAACGTGATGGCGGCCGCCAAGGCCGGTGATACCCACGCTCATCTGCCCAAATACATCGACTACGACGCCTATGTTGCTGGCGGCGGCTACAAGCTGCTCGGCCGCGTGCGGTCGGGCGAGCTGCCGACGGACGTTCTCTTGAAGGGTCTCGATGACGCCTCGCTGCGCGGTCTCGGCGGCGCCGGCTTCCCGACGGGACGCAAATGGCGTGCCGTGCTGGGCGAGCCCGGCCCGCGCCTGATGGCAATCAACGGCGACGAGGGCGAGCCCGGCACGTTCAAGGACCGCGTCTATCTCGAGAGCGATCCGCACCGCTTCCTCGAAGGCATGCTGATCGGCGCGCATGTCGTGCAGGCCTCCGACGTCTACATCTATCTGCGCGACGAATATCCGGCCTCGCGCGAGATCCTGGAGCGCGAGATCGCAAAGCTGCCTGCTGGCGGCCCGACGTTGCACATGCGCCGCGGCGCGGGCGCCTATATCTGCGGCGAGGAATCCTCGCTGCTGGAAAGCATCGAAGGCAAGCGCGGCCTGCCCCGGCACAAGCCGCCTTATCCGTTCCAGGTCGGCCTGTTCGGCCTGCCGACGCTGATCAACAACATCGAGACGCTGTGGTGGGTGCGTGACATCGTCGAGAAGGGCGCCGACTGGTGGAAGGGCCATGGTCGCCATGAGCGGCACGGCCTGCGCAGCTTCTCGGTCTCGGGCCGCGTGAAAAATCCCGGCATGAAGCTCGCGCCGTCAGGCATCACGGTGCGCGAGCTGATCGACGAATATTGCGGCGGCATGGCCGACGGCCATCAGTTCTACGCGTATCTGCCGGGCGGCGCGTCCGGCGGCATTCTGCCGGCGTCGATGGACGACATCCCGCTCGATTTCGGCACGCTGGAGAAATACGGCTGCTTCATCGGATCGGCCGCGATCGTGATCCTGTCGCAAAAGGACAGCGTGCGCGCGGCGGCGCTCAATCTGATGAAGTTCTTCGAGGACGAGAGCTGCGGCCAATGCACGCCGTGCCGGGTCGGAACCCAGAAGGCGGCGCAACTGATGCAGAAGCCGGTCTGGAACCGCGCTCTGCTGGAAGAATTGAGCCAGGCGATGCGCGATGCCTCGATCTGCGGGCTCGGACAGGCGGCATCGAATCCGCTGGCCACCGTGATCAAATATTTCCCTGACGAGTTCAAGGAAGCGGCTGAATGACCAAGATTACGTTCGAGCTCGACGGCAAGCAGGTCGAGGCCCAACCCGGCGAGACCATCTGGCAGGTGGCGAAGCGGCAGGGCCGCGAGATTCCGCATCTGTGCTATTCACCCGCGCCCGACTATCGGCCCGACGGCAATTGCCGCGCCTGCATGGTCGAGATCGAGGGCGAGCGAGTCCTGGCTGCGTCGTGCAAGCGCACGCCGTCGGTCGGCATGAAGGTGAAGAGCGAGAGCGCCCGCGCGACGGCTGCGCAGAAGATGGTGATGGAACTGCTGGTCGCCGACCAGCCGGCGCGCGCGACCAGCCACGATCCGGATTCGAAGTTCTGGCACTGGGCCGAGACCACGGGCGTCACCGAGAGCCGCTTCCCCGCCGCCGAGCGCTGGGCGACCGATGCCAGCCATCCGGCGATGCGCGTCAACCTCGATGCCTGCATCCAGTGCGGCCTCTGCGTGCGCGCCTGCCGCGAGGTCCAGGTCAACGACGTCATCGGCATGGCGTATCGCAGTCACGGTTCCAAAATCGTGTTCGACTTCGACGACCCCATGGGCGAGTCCACCTGCGTCGCCTGCGGAGAATGCGTGCAGGCCTGCCCGACCGGCGCCTTGATGCCGGCGGTGATGCTCGACGACAAGCAGACCCGCGTCACCTATGCCGACAAGAAGGTGGATTCGCTCTGCCCGTTCTGCGGCGTCGGCTGCCAGGTGACCTACGAGGTCAAGGACGAGAAGGTGATCTATGCCGAGGGCCGCGACGGCCCCGCCAATCACAACCGCCTGTGCGTCAAGGGCCGCTTCGGCTTCGACTACATCCATCATCCGCATCGCCTGACCAAGCCGCTGGTGCGGCTGCCGAACGCGAAGAAGGACGCCAACGACCAGGTCGACCCCGCCAACCCCTTCACGCATTTCCGTGAGGCGAGCTGGGAAGAGGCGCTCGACATCGCCGCCAAGGGCCTCGTCAAGATCCGCGACGAGAAGGGCGTCAAGGCGCTGGCCGGCTTCGGCTCGGCCAAGGGCTCCAATGAGGAGGCCTATCTGTTCCAGAAGCTGGTGCGCACCGGTTTCGGCTCCAACAATGTCGACCACTGCACCCGTTTGTGCCACGCCTCGTCGGTGGCGGCGCTGTTCGAGGGCCTGAGCTCGGGCGCGGTGTCGGCACCGTTCGCCGCCGCGATGGACGCCGAGGTCATCATCGTGATCGGCGCCAACCCGACCGTGAACCATCCGGTCGCCGCGACCTTCATCAAGAACGCGGTCAAGCAGAACGGCGCAAAACTGTTTGTGATGGATCCGCGCCGGCAAACGCTGTCGCGCCATGCGACCAAGCATCTGCAGTTCAAGCCCGGCTCCGACGTCGCCATGCTGAATGCGATGATCAACACGATCATCACCGAAGGCCTGACCGACGACCAGTATATTGCCGGCTACACCGAAGGCTTCGAGGATCTCAAGGAGAAGATCAAGGAGTTCACGCCGGAGAAGATGGAAGCGATCTGCGGCATCCCGGCGCAGACGCTGCGCGAGGTCGCGCGGACCTACGCGCGCGCAAAATCGTCGATCATCTTCTGGGGCATGGGCATCAGCCAGCACGTCCACGGCACCGACAATGCGCGCTGCCTGATCGCGCTCGCGCTGATCACCGGCCAGGTCGGCCGTCCCGGCACGGGCCTGCATCCGCTGCGCGGCCAGAACAACGTGCAGGGCGCCTCCGACGCCGGCCTGATCCCGATGTTCCTGCCGGACTATCAGCCGGTCGGCCGCGACGATCTGCGCGGCAGCTTCGAGAAGCTGTGGCACCAGGATCTCGATCCCGTCCGCGGCCTGACCGTGGTCGAGATCATGAACGCGATCCACGCCGGCGAGATCACGGGCATGTATATCGAGGGCGAGAATCCCGCGATGTCCGATCCCGATCTCCAGCACGCGCGCCAGGCGCTCGCCATGCTCGATCATCTCGTGGTGCAGGATCTCTTCGTCACCGAGACCGCCTTCCACGCCGACGTCATCCTGCCGGCCTCGGCGTTTGCGGAGAAGGAAGGCTCGTTCACCAACACCGATCGCCGCGTGCAGCTCGCCCGCCAGGTGATCAAGCCGCCCGGCGATGCGCGGCAGGATCTCTGGATCATCCAGGAGATCGGCAAGCGCATGGGCCTGCCGTGGAATTATGCCGGCCCCGGCGACGTCTTCACCGAGATGGCGCAGCTGATGCCGTCGCTGAAGAACATCACCTGGGAGCGCCTCGTGCGCGAAGGCGCCGTCACATATCCAGTCGACGGCCCCGACGTGCCCGGCAACGAGATCATCTTCACCACGGGCTTCCCGACCGCGAGCGGACGCGGCAAAATCGTGCCGGCCAAGGTGATCCCGCCGGACGAGATTCCGGACGCCGAATATCCGATGGTGCTGTCGACCGGGCGCGTGCTGGAGCACTGGCACACCGGCTCGATGACCCGCCGCGCCCAGGTGCTCGACCAGATCGAGCCCGAGGCGGTCGCCTTCATGTCGCCGAAGGACATGCGCAAGAAGAACCTCGCACCCGGCGATTTCATCCGCCTGGAGACCCGCCGCGGTGCGGTCGAGGTCAAGGTCCGCTCCGATCGCGACGTGCCGGAGAACATGGTGTTCATGCCGTTCTGCTACGCGGAGGCGGCGGCGAACCTGCTGACCAACCCGGCGCTCGATCCGTTCGGCAAGATCCCGGAGTTCAAGTTCTGCGCGGCGAGGGCCGAGCGCGCGGAGATGCGGGACGCGGCGGAGTAGGCATCGGCGTTGCTTGGCGGCTCGGTGCCGCCAACCCAGCGCTGTCGTCCCGGCGAAGGCGGCTTGCCACCTCCACCGCTGTCATGCCCCGGCTTGACCGGGGCATCCAGTACGCTGCGGCGGATGTGGTGAGAACAAGCTCCTCAATGCAGGTCTCTGGAATACTGGATCGCCCACCGTCTAAACATCAAGCCGGGCGATGACAGTGATTGTGTGGTGTCAGCCTGCGCTTCACGATGCTAAACGTGACCCATGTCCAAAGTCACCCCAGCCACCCGGGCGCTCACCGCCGCCGGTGTCGCCTTCACCGTTCACGCCTATGACTACGATCCCGACGCCGCGAGCATCGGCCTCCAGGCCGCTGCCGCACTGGGTGAAGACCCCGCGCGCGTGCTGAAGACGCTGATGGCGCAGGTCGACGGCAAGCCGGTCTGCGTGGTCGTGCCGTCCGATCAGGAAGTCTCGATGAAGAAGCTCGCTGCCGCCGCGGGCGGCAAGTCGGCGCAGATGATGAAGCCGCCGGAGGCCGAGCGCGTGACCGGCTACAAAGTCGGCGGCATCAGTCCGTTCGGCCAGCGCAAGCAGGTGCCGACCGTGATCGAGCAGAGCGCGCTCGCCCATGACCTCGTCTATCTCAACGGTGGACAGCGCGGCCTGCAGGTGCGGCTGAGGCCTGCCGACGTGCGGGCTGTCCTCAAGGCGGTCGCCGCGGATGTGCTGGCGTGAGGACGGCGGAGCGCAACCATGATCCGGCCGCAGCTCCTGTGGCTTGCGGTTCTGCTGGGGCTCTGCCTGCCGGCTGAGGCGCATCAGGTCAACCTTGTGACGGCCCGCGTCGCGCTGGCCGGAGATCGCACGGTGAGCGTCGAGTTGGGCCTGAAGGGCAGCGATATCGATCGCCTGATCGGCGCCAAGGTGTACGATACACGGCAGGACACGGTCGATCCGGCCGCGGTCGAAGCGGCCAAAGCCGCAATCTTCGCCTATCTCGACAAGCATCTGGCCGTCACGAGCGGCGCAACGCCGTGCCCGCGCGGCGATGCCGCGATCCTGCCCGATGGCGACGGCGTCGTCTATCGCAGCCGTTTTGCTTGCGCCAGCATCGCCGGCGCCGTCGTCTACCGCTCCAGCGTGCTGACCGAGACGGATCCGACCGCTCGCCAGGTCGTGCTGATCGCACGAGACAAGTCCGAGACGCAAGCTTTGCTCGACGCGGGCCACACGAGTGTGACGCTTTCGGCGACGCCGTCGTCGTGGCCGACCATCCAGCGCTATCTCCTCGCCGGCATCGAGCACATCTTCCTCGGTTATGATCACATTGCCTTCCTGATCGCCGTGATGCTATGGGCCCGCCGGCTGATTCCCGTCATCAAGATCGTCACCGCCTTCACGGTCGCACACTCGATCACCCTGTCGCTGGCCGCGCTCAACCTCGTCGTCGTCGCCGGCCGCATCGTGGAGCCGGCGATCGCAGCGTCGATCATCTTCGTTGCCGTCGAGAACTTCGTCGAGCGCGACATCGACAGGCGCTGGCGCGTCGCCTTCTTGTTCGGCCTGATCCACGGCTTCGGCTTTGCCGGCGTGCTGCGTGAGGTCGGCTTGCCGCCGAATGCGATCGTGCCGGCTCTCGGTGCTTTCAATATCGGGGTCGAGGTCGGGCAGATCGCGATCGTCGCGATCGTGCTGCAGGTGCTCGGGACGCTGGATCGGTTGACCGCGGCTGATCGCGGCGAACCGGTGAGGGCGGCGAAGCTGGTCTATGCGGTATCCGCGGCAATCAGCCTGCTCGGCAGCTATTGGTTGATCATGCGAGTCCTCGAGGCTTGATCGCGAGCCACGCGTTCGGCTCCACATCCCATCGTCGCGCGTCAGGCCTCTCTCCTCTGCAGGGGCACTCCTTCCCACGATTGCGGTGTGGACTTGAGTTCGTTCGCAAGCCCTGTATAGAACTGGATTAGAAATAGAATGTCGTTCTGTCTAGCAGAACGAAGGCCTTCGAGGGACGAAACGATGGAATCCGAACGCGTTCGCCACGACGCCGATCCGCCGGTGCCATTCACGCCTGACGCCGTTCTTGCGGCTTTCAAGGCGATCCCCGATCTGCTGGCGCGCGACGCGGCGTTGATCGCGCGAGGCCGATGGCTGGACGTCGATTGCCTGCTCGGGCCGAGCACGCAGCCGTTCCACGTCACGATCCGCGCCGGGCAGATCGCCGATATGATTCCTGCGCCGGTGTTGATGCGCTCATGGCGCTTCGCTTATCGCGCGACGCCCGCCGCGTTCGCCGCCTATTGGCAGACGATGCCGCCGGCCGGCTGGCATGACCTTCTGGCGCTGACCAAGCGCGGGCAGGCGACGCTCGAAGGCGAGATCCATCCCTTCATGACTCATCTCCAATACTTCAAGGATCTGCTCGCTCTACCGCGTCGCCACGATTTCGGAGCTGCGTCATGAGCGGCTTCATCGAGCCGATCGTCGGTCGCTACGTTCATGTCGAGATCGACGGTGAGACCAACCGGATCTATTTCGAGGAGAGCGGCAGCGGCATTCCGTTGGTCTGCCTCCATACCGCCGGCTCCGACGCGCGGCAGTGGCGTCATCTGCTGGTGGACGATGAATTCACCAAACATTTCCGCGTCATCGCCTTCGACATGCCCTGGCATGGCAAGTCCAATCCGCCCGACGGCCAATATGGCAGCGAGTACCGGCTGACCACTGCCAGCTACACCGCGACCATTCGCGCGTTCTGCGGAGCGCTCGGGCTGGACAGGCCCGTGGTGATGGGTTGCTCGATCGGCGGCCGCATCGTGCTCAATCTCGCCATCGCGCATGCGCGTGAATTCCGTGCCTTGATCGGGCTTGAGGCCGCGGACTTCCAGCAGCCCTGGTACGACACGGCGTGGCTGAACCGGCCCGACGTCCATGGCGGCGAGATCTGCGCTGCCCTGGTGTCGGGATTGATCGCGCCAAACGGCCCCGAGGCCGCGCGCAACGAAACGCTGTGGGGTTACAAGCAGGGCGGCCCCGGCATCTTCAAGGGCGATCTCCATTTCTATCGTGTCGACGGCGACCTGCGCGGACGCACCTGTGCCATCGACGTCAACCAATGTCCGCTCTATCTCCTGACCGGCGAGTACGACTTCTCCTGCACGCCCGAGGACACGCTGCGCACCGCCGCCAGCATCCCCGGCGCGAAGGCGACCGTCATGGAGCGGCTCGGCCATTTTCCGATGAGCGAAAACCCTGACCAGTTCCGCCGCTACATCGCGCCGGTGCTGCAAGACATTCTCGATAAGCAGAAGTTGTAAACGGGAGGCGTATGTTATGAAGTTGCGTTGGGTGATGGCGGCCGTTCTGGCCGTGCAGGCGAGTGCCGCAATTGCGGCCGACAATGTCATCAGGATCGGCGTGCTCAACGACCAGTCCGGCGTGTTCGCGGACAATGGCGGACGCGGCTCGGTCGCGGCCGCAAAGCTCGCAGCCGAAGATTTCGGCAACGAGGTGCTTGGCAAGAAGATCGAGATCATCTCGGCCGACCACCAGAACAAGCCGGACATCGCGTCGGCCACGGCGCGAAAGTGGTTCGACAATGAGGGTGTCGACATGATCGCGGACGGCGCGGCATCCTCCGCCGGCTTTGCCATCCTCGAAGTTGCCAAGCAGAAGAACAGGATCTTCGTCATCTCCGGCCCCGGCTCGTCCGATTTCACGGGGAAGTCCTGCTCGCCGGTCAGCTTCCACTTCAACTACGACACCTATGCGCTGTCGAAGCTCACGAGTGACGCGATTACGCGCGCCGGTGGCAAGACCTGGTATTTCGTCACGGCCGACTACGCCTTCGGTCACGCGCTGCAGCGCGACGCCACGAAGTTCATCGAAGCGGCGGGCGGCAAGGTGATCGGCTCGGCCGCCCATCCGCTCGGCACCGCCGACTTCGCCTCGTTCCTGTTGCAGGCGCAGGGCTCCAAGGCCGACGTCGTCGGGCTCGCGACCTCTGGCGCGGATGTGCAGACCGCAATCAAGCAGGCCGGCGAGTTCGGCGTCGTCGAGGGTGGCCAGAAGCTTGCCGGTCTGCTCGTCTTCATCACCGACGTGAATTCGCTCGGCCTGAAGGTCACGCAAGGCCTGCAGGTGACGACCTCGTTCTACTGGGATCTCGACGAGCAGACCCGGGCCTGGTCGAAGCGCTACGCCGGCCTGATGGACGGCAAGGTTGCCAGCATGGTGCAAGCCGGTGTCTACAGCGGCGTCCATCACTATCTCGCCGCCGTGAAGGCCGCCGGCACCACCGACACGACGGCCGTTGCCGCCAAGATGCACGAGCTGAAGGTCAACGACATGTACAACAAGGATGTCGCGATCCGTCCCGACGGGCGCGTGCTGCACACGATGTATCTGGTCCAGGTGAAGAAGCCGGAGGAATCCAAGTACAAGTACGATTATTACCGTGTCGTCAGCTCGAAGCCGGGCGACGAGGTGTTCCGGCCGATGAGCGAGGGCGGTTGCCCGCTGGTGAAATAGCCGTGCCGACCGGGCGGCATGGTCGCCGTCCGGTCGCAGGATTTCGAGGAGAATACGGAATGTCTGGTTCGATTGGGTTCATCGGTCTTGGCGTCATGGGCGAGCCGATCTGCCGCAACCTGTTGCGCAAGAGCGGACGAGGGGTGCTTGCGTTCGACCTCGCTGCGGAGCCGTTGGCGCGGATCGTGGCTGACGGCGGGATCGCGGCGAACTCGATCGAGGATGTCGTCGCCGGTGCGGAGACGATCTTCCTGTGCTTGCCCAGTGCAAAGCACGTGACGTCGGTCTTCGCCAGCATCCTGCCGGCGATCAGAAGCGGTCAGACCGTGATCGATCTCGGCACCTCCGATGTCGGTCAGACGCGCGCGTTCGCAAAACAGCTCTCCGAGAAGGGCGCGCTCTGGATCGACGCGCCGATCGCGCGCACCCGCCAGGCGGCGCAGGACGGCACGCTCAGCGTCATGGTTGGCGCGACGCCCGAGCAGTTCGCCACGGTCGAGCCGCTGATCCGGCATTTCGCCACCGATGTCACGCTCTGCGGCGGGACCGGCGCGGGGCAGGTGACCAAGATCCTGAACAACATGGTGTTGTTCGAGACGGTCAACGCGCTGGCTGAAGCCGTCGCGCTCGCCAAGCACAGCGGGGTCGAGCCGAAGCTGCTGCTGGAGACGCTGTCGAAGGGATCGGCGGACAGTTTTGCGCTGCGCAATCACGGCATGAAGGCGATCGTCGTCAAGGAGTTTCCGCTGCGGGCTTTCTCGACTGAATATGCCATGAAGGATCTGTCCTACGCGCTGGAGCTGGGAGCCCAGGCCGGCCTGAACCTGCGCGGCGCCGCGCTGATGCGCGAGATCTTCCAGGAGACGATCGACAAGGGCATGGGCGATGCGTACTTTCCTGTCATCGCCAAGCTGATCGATCCCTCTGGATTTCCCCAATAGGAGACCGCATGCCTTCGCCCGGTGTTGCCGCCGTTGACCGCGCCCTGAGCATTTTGGCGACCTTCGAGGATGCGCCGGAGCCGATGACGCTGGCCGAGCTCGCCCGGCGCACCAAGATGTACAAGAGCACGCTGCTGCGTCTCATGGCATCGCTGCAGGAGTTCGGCTATCTCATGCAGCTTGCCGACGGCCGCTATCATCTCGGCCCGACGCCGTTCCGGCTCGGTGCGGTCTACCAGCGCAGCAACAGCATGCATGACCGGGTGGTGCCGCTGTTGCGGCAGCTCGTGGCCGACGGGACCGAGAGCCCCTCGTTCCACGTGCGGCATGACGCCAGGCGCCGGCTCTGCGTCTTTCGCGTCGATTCCCAGCATTCGACGCTGGACCGGGTGGAAGCCGGCATGCTGTTGCCGCTCGATCGCGGCGCGGCCGGCCGGATCATTCTGGCCTTCGACGGCGAGAAGGGCGAGAGCTACGACGAGATTCGCGAGGGTTGTATCGCAGTTTCCTTCGGCGAGCGTGATCCGGACTGCGCCGGGCTCGCCTGTCCGGTGTTCGGACCGGGCGGAACGTGCGTCGGTGCGCTCTCGCTCTCGGGGCCTAAGCCGCGCTTCACGCGGGACAACATCAAGACGATGACGTCGCTGCTGCTGAAAGCCGCCCTCCGCCTGACGCGCGCGCTGGGCGGCCCGACCGACCGGCTCGACAGCGCCTTGGCTGATGCAGCCGAGGAGGCGATTCCCGCGCGCCGGGCACGGCGATAGAAGCCTACTGCTTCTGCAGCAGCTTGAGCCGGCAACGCAGCGCCTCGCGGATATGGGCGCGCGCGAGCTGCTCGGCCTTGTCGCCGTCGCGCGCCGCGATGGCCGCGATGATGGCCTGGTGCTCGCCGTGGCTGGTCGAGGGACGTCCTGTGACGGTGAAGGTGGTCGGGCCGAGCAGGGCGATCCAGTCCTGCAATTCGCGCGAGGCGTTGTCGAGATAGCGGTTGCGCGCGGCACGGCAGATCGTTTCGTGGAAGGCGCGATTCAGCCTTGCCATGTCTCCTGCCATCTCGGCGGCGTCGGTCGCGGAGGCCTCGACGAAGGCCTGCTCGATGTCCCTGAGCGCCTCGATCTCGGTGATTGAGGCGTGCTCCGCGGCAAGGCGCGCGGCGGCGCCCTCCATGATCTCGCGCATGGCGTAGAGTTCGAGCACCTCGGAGATGTCGAGGTTGCGCACGATCACCCCGCGGCCGGCGGCGGGCTCGACGAAGCCGCGCGCGGCGAGCCGGCCCAGCGCTTCACGCACCGGCGTGCGGCTGACCTTCAGCCGTTGGGCGACCTCTTCCTCGCGCAGGCGGTCGCCGGCGCGATAGCTGCCGGCCTGCAGCGCCTCGCAAAGCGAGCGGAACACGGCTTCACCGAGCGCAACGCCGCCGCCGCGCGTTATCGATCGGCCTGTCTTTGCCGGGCGTCTGGCCATGATCCCTCGGGGGCATCCTGCCCATGCAGAGATGCCGCTTGCAGGCCCTCTGTATATCTTTGTATACAAACGTGCGCAATGGTTGTCAGGGTTGACCGGGACTGCCGGTGGGCAGAAAGTTTCCAACCTTGTCGCATCGGGCAAACGGCATGAGCAGCAAGTACGACGTGCTGGTGATCGGGGGAGGCAACGCGGCGCTGTGCGCGGCGATTGCGGCGCGTCGCGGCGGCGCCTCGGTGCTGGTCCTCGAAGGCGCGCCAAAATTCTATCGCGGCGGCAACACCCGCCACACCCGCAACATGCGCTGCGCCCATGACGCCGCGACCGAAATCCTGACCGGACCCTATACCGAGGAGGAATTCTGGGAGGATCTGCTGCGCGTCACCGGCGGAAAGACCGACGAGGTGCTCGCGCGGCACATGATCCGGGAGTCCAAGGACATCCTGAACTGGATCGTGGAGCAGGGCGTGCGCTGGCAGCCCTCGCTCGGCGGTACGCTGAGTCTCGGCCGCACCAATTCCTTCTTCCTCGGCGGCGGCCGGGCGATGCTGAACGCGCTGTATCTGACCGCCGAGCGGCTCGGCGTCGACGTGGAATACGATGCCGAGGTCACCGACCTCGTGATAGAGGACGGCATGTTCCTTGCCGCCCGCCTCAAGCGGCCGATCAGGGGCGAGACCGAGATCCGCGCCACCTCGCTGGTCGCTGCTGCCGGTGGGTTCGAGGCCAACATCGAATGGCTGAAGCAATATTGGGGCGAGGCCGCCGACAATTTCCTGATCCGCGGCACGCCCTATAATCGCGGCTCGGTCCTGAGGATGCTGCTCGACAAGGGCGTGCAGGAGGTCGGCGATCCCACCCAGTGCCACGCGGTTGCGATCGACGCCCGCGCGCCGAAATTCGACGGCGGCATCATCACAAGGCATGACTCGGTCGTGTTCGGCATCGTCGTCAACAAGCATGCCCAGCGCTTCTACGACGAGGGCGAGGAAATCTGGCCGAAGCGCTACGCGATCTGGGGCCGGCTGGTCGCGGCGCAGCCCGACCAGATCGCCTACATCATCTTCGATTCCTCCGTCGTCACCTCCTTCATGCCGACGCTGTTTCCGCCGATCGCCGGGCAGTCGATTGCCGAGCTTGCCGGCAAGCTCGAGCTCGATCCGGCCGCATTGGAAAGGACGATCACCGAATTCAACGCCGCGGTGCGGCCCGGGACCTTCGATCACACCATTCTGGACGATTGCGTGACCGAGGGCATCACGCCACCCAAGACGCATTGGGCGCGCAGGATCGAGGCGCCGCCTTATCTCGCCTATCCGGTGCGACCCGGCATCACCTTCACCTATCTCGGCACGCGCGTGAACAAGGAGGCGCGGATGCTGATGGCCGACGGCAAGCCGTCCGGAAACATGTTCGCGGCCGGCGAAATCATGGCCGGCAACGTGCTCGGCAAGGGCTACGCCGCCGGCATGGGCATGACCATCGGCAGCGTGTTCGGGCGGATCGCAGGACGCGAAGCGGCGCGCCACGCGAAGAACTAGAAAAAGAGAGACAGGGAGAGACCATGTTGCGCATTGCCATCGCTTCGCTCACGGCGCTGATCGCCGGCCTCGCCCAGGCTGCCGAGCCGATCACCCTGCGCGACATGGGCTCGTTCCATGTCGGCGGGCGGCTCGTCGAAATCTCCGGCAAGCCGGTCAGGGAGGTCGTGTTCACGCCCGGCGGGGTGCCGGCCAAGGTCGATCCCAACGGCACGTATCAGGTCGAGCAGATGTACGTGCAGTATTTCCTCCCCGCGAACGAGAAGGGCGCCTATCCGCTGCTGATGTGGCACGGCGGTGGACTGACCGGCGTCACCTACGAGACCACGCCCGACGGGCGCGAGGGCTGGCTAAATTATTTCCTGCGCAAGGGTTGGGCGGTCTACAATTCCGACGCGGTCGAGCGCGGACGCGCGGGCTGGGCGCAATACCCTGATATCTTCAAGGGTGAGCCGGTCTTCCTCACCACGGCCAATCCGTTCGAGCGTTTCCGCATCGGCGAGGGCCCGGGCTCCTATGACCCCGATCCTGCCAAGCGAAAGCTGTTGCCGGGCAGCCAGTTTCCCGTCGAGGGCTACGAGAACTTCGTCAAGCAGAACGTGCCGCGCTGGACCACGACGGACGACGCGATCGTCGCCGCCTATATCGCCGAGATCGATCGCGTCGGCCCGTCGGTGATCCTGTTCCACAGCCAGGCCGGCAGCTTCGGCTTCAAGGTCGCGCAGGCGCGGCCGGACAAGGTCAAGGCGCTGATCGCGATCGAGCCCGCCGGCATCGGCGATCCCGCCAAGGCGGACGTGCTGAAGAACATTCCGACCCTCATCGTCTATGGCGACTATATCGAGAAAGACTCGCGCTGGCCCAAGATCCGCGCCAACGGGGTCGCCTTCGCGGACGCCATCAGGGCGGCCGGCGGCAGTGTCGACATCGTCGATCTCCCGCAAGCCGGCATCAAGGGCAATTCGCATATGGTGATGATGGACAAGAACAACCTCGAGGTCGCAGCCCTGATCCAGAAATGGCTCGAGGGCAAGGGCTTGACGAAGTAGAGCCATGCACGGAACACGAATCCTGGACGAAGCCGACCGTCTGATGACGGTCTGCAATTCCTGCCGCTACTGCGAGGGCCTGTGCGCTGTGTTTCCCGCCATGGAGATGCGCCGTGCCTTCTCCGACGGCGATCTCAACTATCTCGCCAATCTCTGCCATTCCTGCGGCGCCTGCTATGTCGATTGCCAGTTCTCGCCGCCGCATGAGTTCAACGTCAACGTCCCGAAGACGCTCGCCGTCGCGCGCGCCGAATCCTATGCGGCCTATGCCTGGCCCGTCGCGCTGTCCGGCGCGTTCGCGCGCAACGGCCTCGTCATCAGCATCGTCGCCGCGCTCAGCATGGCGGCCTTCATTCTGGGCTTTGCCGCCCTCAATGACCGCAGCGTGCTGTTCGGCGTGCACACCGGTCCCGGCGCCTTCTACAAGCTGATGCCGCACAATGCGATGGCCGCCTTGTTCAGCGCTGCCTTCCTCTATGCCATCCTCGCGCTGGTCATGAGCGTGCGGGCCTTCTGGCGCGACATCGGTCCCGCCGTTGGCGGTCGCGCCGACGGCGGCTCGATTCTCCAGGCCATCCGCGATGCCGGCGAGCTGCGCTATCTCCATGGCGGTGGTGTCGGCTGCTACAACGAGGACGACAAGCCGACCGACCGGCGCAAGCTGTATCACCATCTGACCTTCTACGGCTTCATCCTGTGCTTCGCCGCGACGTCGGTGGCGACGCTCTATCACTATCTGCTTGCGCGCGAGGCGCCGTACCCGTGGTGGGACGTGCCCGTGGTGCTTGGCACGCTCGGCGGTATCGGCCTCATCGTGGGGCCGGCGGGGTTGTTTTTGGCGAAGCTGCGCAGGGCGCCGGAATTGCTTGACGAGACCCGCTACGGCATGGATGTCGGATTCATCGCCATGCTGTTCCTGACAGGCCTCACGGGCATGCTCCTGCTGCTTCTGCGCGAGACCGCCGCGATGGGGCCGCTGCTGGCGCTGCATCTCGGCGCAGTGTTCGCGTTGTTCATCACCATGCCCTACGGCAAGTTCGTGCATGGCATCTACCGCTTCGCGGCCCTGGTTCGCTATGCGCAGGAGCGCCGCAGCGAAGCCGGCGCTTGAAGGATCAGCCGCCCTGGAAACGGCCGTCGCGCAGGAAGGCGATAGTCTGGTCGATCACGGTGGCATGACGCGGGAGGCCGGTATGGGACACCCTCACGACGACATGGTCGGCCATGCCTGAAAGCATCGCGCTTTGCACCGAGACCCGTCCGTCGTTCGGCCTCGGCAGAACCAGCAGGCCGGCGACGGGGTCGATGAAGCGGCTTCCCGCAATCACGCCGACGGGATAGTCCACTGCGGGCAGGGTGTTCGGCCGAGGCCCGGTCGTGAGTTCGAGCCCGGCGGGCCCGTAGAAGGCGCGGTAGAGACGGGATCCGCTCAGGAGATCGGCGACTTCGCTGCCGCCGTTCGGCGTGCCCAGCATCACGACGCCGGCAAGCCGGTCCGGACGATATTTGGCGATATAGGCGCGGGCCACGAGGCCGCCCATCGAATGCGCAACGAAGTGCAGCGGCGCATCACGTTCTGCGAAGCCGGCAACGGCTTCATGAATGTCGTCCGCGAGCGCTGCGATCGGCTTCCTGCGGCTGGAATAGTCGATGTTGAGTGTCGTGAAGCCGCTCGCCCGGAGCGCCCGTTCCAGTTTCCTCAGGGATGCCGAGGTCCGCGCGATGCCGTGAAGCAGAACAACTCCGGGGCATCGCGCGTCGCCTGATTGAGGCACCTCGTGCATCTCTCTTTACGCCACCTCGCGCTCCGGCGAGGACGTCTGCTCGCGGGCCATCGTCGTTGCCGTGACATAGTCGGTCTTGCCGGTGCCGAGCAGCGGCACCTTGTCGACCACCATGATTGCCGCGGGAACAGTCAGCTCGGAGGCGCCGATTGCCTTGGCCTGGGCCTGCATCGCGCTGCGCTCGGCGGTCTTCTCGGTCGTCAGCAGCACGATGCGCTCGCCCTTGCGCTGGTCGGGGATCGATACCGCGACCGAAGCGGCCTGCGGCCACAGCGTGGTCGCGATGGCTTCGACCGCCGACAGCGAGACCATCTCACCCGCGATCTTGGCAAAGCGCTTGGCGCGTCCCTTGATGGTGATGAAGCCGGCGGCGTCGATCGCCACGATGTCGCCGGTGTCGTGCCAGCCGTCGGGGAGCACTTCGAGCACACCGGGGTTTTCGGCCCTGAGGTAACCGAGCATCACGTTCGGGCCGCGCACGGAGAGGCGTCCGCCTTCCTCGATGCCGGGGACCGGATCGAGGCGGCTTTCCATCAGTGGCGAGAGACGGCCGACGGTGCCGGGGCGGTTGGCCATCGGCGTGTTCATCGCCAGCACCGGCGCCGTCTCGGTGACGCCGTAGCCTTCAAGGATGCGGATGCCGTAGCGCTCCATGAACACCTGGCGCGTGCGGTCCTTCACAGCCTCGGCACCGGCGATCACGAGACGCAGGGTGCGGAAGTCGTAGGCGTGCGCCGAGCGGGCGTAGCCGGTGAGGAACGTGTCGGTGCCGAACAGGATGGTGGCGCCGGTCTGATAGATCAGCTCGGGCACGATCCGGTAGTGCAGCGGCGACGGGTACATGTAGATCGGAATGCCCGCGAGCATCGGCATCATCATGCCGCCCGTGAGCCCGAACGAGTGGAACACCGGCAGGACGTTGAACACCTTGTCGTTGGCGTTCGCATCGACCCGCGCCAGCGCCTGTGCCGCATTGGCGAGGATGTTGCGGTGGGACAGCACCACGCCCTTCGGGGTTCCTTCCGAGCCCGAGGTGAACAGCACCACGGCCGGGTCGGTTGCCTCGCGAACGACGCGGGGTGTCGTGCCGGCGAGCAGGCCCTTGATCTTGTCGGCCACGCCGATCGAGGCGCGGACGTCTTCGAGATAGACCACGCGCGCTTCGGCGGAGATCGCGGCCATCAGCTTGTCGAGCTTGCCTTTCTCGATGAACGCCTTCGAGGTCAGCACGGTCTTGACCTCTGCGGCCTTCATCGCGGCGAGCACGTTGACCGGACCTGCCGAGAAGTTGAGCATCGCCGGCACCCGGCCGATGTTCTGCAGCGCCATGAAGACGACGGCGACGCCCGCCGAATTCGGCAGCAGCACGCCGACATTCTCGCCGACGGCAGTGCCGGTCTCGAGCTTGCGGCTGAGAACCTGCGCGCCGAGGATCAGCTTGCGATAGGTCAGCTTGGTGCCGAGCGCGTCCTCGATGATGACCTTGCCGGTGTCGCGGTCGCGATAGGCGTGCCCGAGCGCCTCGAACAGCGAATGATCGAGCATGGCGTTCTTGACGAGAGCGTCGATCATCACGTCCTGAAGCGCGGCGCCTGCGGCATTGCGGCGGGCCTTGCCCTTCAGCGCGGGATCGACCGGCAGCTTGACGGGCGGCAGGATCGTGACCGTCACCCGCGGAAACCACGAGCGCTTGATCTGGCTGGAGTTGAGGTAGCTGAGATGCGAACGCTGCGCGCCTTCGATGCGCACGGGCACGACCACGGCGTCGGCCTTGTCCGCGATCATCGCGGTGCCGTCATAGACCTTCATCAGCGAGCCCGAGACGGTGATGCGTCCCTCCGGGAAGATCACGACAGGCTCGCCGGCGGCGACCAGCTTGATCAGGTCGCGCGCGGCCAGCGGCTTGGTCGGGTCCATGGTGTAGTGCTTGACGACGCGCAGGAACGGCTTTGCCCACCAGGCCTTGGCGATGCCGGTATCGACCGCGAAGCTCGCGTCGATCGGCAGCACGGCGTGCAGCAACGGGCCGTCGATCAGGCTGACATGGTTCGGCGCGATCAGCATCCGCGTGCCGGGAGGCGGCAGGTTTTCGAGGCCGCGCACCTCGGTGCGGAAGAGAGCACGGAACAGGAGGCCGCCGAAATCGCGCACGCCTTCCTTGCCCCACTTGGTCAGCACGAACCACACCGCGCCGAAGCTGGCGACGCCGAGTCCGAAGAAGATCCAGCCGACATGAACTCCGCCCGCCTGCAGCAGCGCGACGAACAGCGAGCCGACCACCATGAAGGCAGCCTGCAGCACGTTGCCGGCCGCGATGATGCGGGCGCGCTCGTTCGGCGCCGACCAGGCCTGGACCGCGGCGAAGGACGGTACGACGAACAGGCCGCCACCGAATGCGAAGGCGACGAAGTCGACCAGCATGCGCAAGCCCGCGAACGATGTCGCGAAGTCGAGCGCGGCGATGTCCTGGCCCTTTGTGGTCGCGGCGATGGCCCAGGCGAGATCGAGGCCGGCGAAGCCCATGATGATGGCGCCGATCGGCACCAGCGCGAGGTTGGGCCGAACGTGGCTCAGGCTGGCTGCGAACAGCGAGCCGATCGCGATGCCGATCGCGAAGATCGCAAGACACAGCGTGACCACCCCCTCGGTGCCGCCGACGACTTCCTTGACCAGCGCCGGCAGCAGCGAGAGTACGATGGCGCCGACCAGCCAAAACCAGGAGACGATCACGGTGCCGTCCCACAGCCGATGATCGGCATGCAACGTCTTCAAAAGGCCGAGCGTCGAGGTCCAGGGATTGGTATCGACGGGCAGGTCAGGCGCGGAAGGCGTCGTCTGCGGAATGCGCGAGGCGAACGCCCACGACAGCAGGGCCAGCACGACCACCGCGGATGCGACCCAGCCCATATGCGCGGAGCCGGCCACGAACTGGCCGCCGGCGACGGTGCCGAGCAGGATGGCCATGAAAGTCGCGCCTTCGACCAGCGCGTTGCCGGTCGCGAGCTCGCCGAGCTCGAGCTGGTCCGGCAGCATCGCGTATTTCACCGGGCCGAACAGGGCGGCGATGACGCCGAACAGGGCGAGCGCTGCGAACAACAGCGGCACCGAGTGCAGGAAGAAGCCGGCTGCGGCAAAGCCCGCAGCGAAGATCTCGGCGAATTTGAGTCGCCTTGCGACGACGGATTTGACGTATTTGTCGGCGAGCTGGCCGCCGAGACCGGACAGGATGAAATAGGGGAAGATGAAGACGGCGCCTGCCACCGTTACCAGCGCATCGCCGTGGCCGGTCGCGGCGCTGTAAAGCAGGATGATGACGAGCGCGTTCTTGAGCACGTTGTCATTGAGCGCCGAGAAGAACTGCGCCCAGAACAGCGGCGCGAAACGGCGTGACGACATCAATTCCCTGATCATGACTAGTCCTGTTTTGGGAAGGCAGAATGAGGTTCGTTACGTTGTCTTGAAGCGTCACGACCGGGAGGGGAGGGAACGAACGACTGCGGGCGGTGATCGCCGGCCTGCCTTGTCCCCCCGATCCCTCTGATCCTGTTGGTCTCCAAGCGGTGTCGTTAGGTTCGCAAATATCTGGTCGCGACCGCACCCGGGTGAGGGGCCGCGCCTCATCGGGTAGGCGCGGAGCGGTGAGGAAAAGCTGAACCGCGTCATTGAAGTCTGGCGAGATCGGCCGCGAACATCGGGACATGGTGAGTCCTTCCTTGCAACCAGATCTTGCATTCGAGCCGACCCGCGTGTGCAGGTCGCGTGCGCCTCAGGTGAGATGGGCGAGGTGGCGAAAGGGCGAGAGGCGGCGGAGCAGGCTGAAACGGCGGCCTTCCTGACGGGCACGCGCGCGGCTCGTCCGCCACATCCGGAAGGTCGCCCGGCGTTCCGAGAGCACGCCGGCGACGTCGCAGGCGTTGGCGATCCGATTGACCGGCGCCATCGCGGCCCGCAGCAGGCCCTGGCCAAATCCGGTCACGAGGGCGGCGGCGTCGTCGATGAAGGTGGTGGCGATATCAACAGCGAGGGTTTGCATTTTGGTCGTCTCCGGGTTAATTTGAACAATGTTCACATGAGTAGCTTGAAAATGAACAATGTTCAAGAAGAATCGCCGCGAGACCAGAAAAAAAATCGGCGGCGGCTCCAGATCCTGGAGATCGCCCGCGGTATCATCGCAACTAAGGGATTGAGATCGTTGAAGGTTCGGGACGTTGCGGAGGCCGCCGGCTGTTCCGTTGGCAGTGTCTATAACGAGTTCGGTGACTTCGACGGGGTGATCCTGACCGTCAATCGCGAAACCGTTCAGGCCCTGACGGCCCGGCTGCGCGGGGTTCCGGCCGACGATCCGGTGCGCCAGCTTTACGGACTTGCCGCGACCTATCTCGAATTCTTCGCCGAGCACGCCAATCTGCTGCGCTCGCTGTTCGAGCATCGGATGGAGGACGACCGTCCCTATCCCGACGACATCCTGCAGATGGTGATGGACGCGTTCGCGCTGATGCATCCACCCCTGGTGCGGCTGCTGCCGGATGCGGACGACGTGAAGATCGCGCTGCTGTCACGCACCCTGTTTTCCGCCGTGCACGGCATCATCTCGCTGGGCCTCGAGGAGCGCATGGTCGCCGTGCCGCCGCAGATGCTGCGTCAGCAGGTCGAACAGTTCGTCGATACCCATCTCGCGGGTCTCGGGATTCTGCCCTTGTCGTGAACAGAGCGAGGGGCCTCAAGCCCGCGCTGCTTCGCGCGGACGGGCTGCGACGACGACGAGATCCAGTCGTCCACTGTCGACCTGAACGCGGTTGCGTCCCTTCTCCTTGGCGCGATAGCAGGCGGCATCCGCGCGCCGCATCGCGTCTTCGAGGGTGGTGTCGCCGTCGGCGATGCAGGCGACACCGATGCTGGCGGTCACCGCAAAGCAGCGATCGTCCCAGGCGAAGGTGAACATCTCCAGCGAGCACCGCAGCCGTTCGGCGATATCGACCGCACCTGCGGGCGAACAGCGCGGCAGGATCAAGCCGAATTCGTCGCCGCCGAGGCGCGCCACCAGGTCGTACGGGCGCCGTTCCTGTTGCAGGAGGCGCGAGATCTGGCAGAGCAGGCGGTCGCCGGCGAGGTGCCCGCAGGTGTCGTTGACGTTCTTGAACTGGTCGAGGTCGAGCAGGATCAGGCTTAGCGAACCTGCCGCGGCGGCGTCCAGCTCGCCTTGCAGTCGCGCCTCGAAGGCGCGGCGATTTGACAGGCCGGTCAGCCAGTCGTGCGACGCCTGGAAGGCCAGACGTTCCTTCTCGGCATGCAAGGCGTCTTCGAACGCCTGTCGTTGCAGCACCAATCGCCGGGTGTGCCAGATCAGGAGCAGGACGAGCGCGATGGCGGTGACGATGTTGATGCCGGTCAGCGTCAGCTTGATGGCGCGGGAGCCTTCGCCGAGAACGGTCGAGAACCGGTTGGCATGCACCGTGAATTGGGCGTTGAGCTCGGAGAGCCGTGACGACAGCACTTGCAGGCGGTGAGGGTCCTGAACAGGACCGTTCTCCCACTCGGAGCGGATGACCTCGCCGAAGATGCTCAGCTCCAGAAGCATGGGGTCGGTAGCGGCCCACTCGCGGATCGCTTCCTGCAGGAAGCTGACGCGGTTGAAATAGCGAAACAGCCAGATCAGTCCCGGAACGTCGTCGGGATGATTGCCGCCTTGCGGGAAGCCGATGCGGGCCGCCTCGACGTCGACCGGATCGCGCTCGAGAGCCCAGCGCGCGAACTCGTCGCCGATGGGAACGGCGAGCGAGGCCTGGTATTGCGTGAACTGGCTTGTGTCGCCCGAATGCAGATAGAGATTGAGGAAATAGACGGCGTTCTTCTGCGAGCGCGACCACAACGCTTCGCCCGCGACATAGGCGCGAACCGACGACATCACCTCGAGGCTGAATCCCGCGACCGCCGCCTGGAGCACGACGACCATCACGAAAGGCGAGACAAGCTTGATGACGTGAAGGAAGCTGCGTCCCTTCATCGACGTCGCTGTTCTGCGAAACACCCTGCGTTCCCCAAATCGCGCCATGCCCCCAAGCGGAGCGCTGCGACTGCAACGCGAAGTAGATGCGATGGTTGCTTAACTCCACCTGAAATGCGCGGAGGAGCGCATCGCAGGGTGAAGGCGTCGTGAAACGATTGCGCGCAGATTGCTTCAAATGCCGGGAAACCGGGCGAACCAACGCGTCACGTTCGCCGCGCGCACATTGCTCGACGAAGAGACCCTGGTGCGCGGCTAGACCAGCACCGGCTTGCGCACGCGGCCGGCGTCGCCGAACACGCGCAGGTACCGCTCGATCTCCGAAGGCATGCCGGTCGCCTTCTCCGGATTGTCGGAGAGCTTGACGGCGGGACGGCCGTCGACCGACGACACCTTGCAGACCAGCGAGATCGGATCGAGATTGAACGAGCCGTCCGGCGTACAGCCGACGAAGTCGTTGGTGAGGTTGGTGCCCCAGCCGAAGGAGAGCCGCACCCGGCCGGCGAAGTGATGATAGGTCTCCTCGATCGAGCCGACATCCATCGCGTCGGAAAAGACGAGCAGCTTGTCCTTGGGATTGCGACCCTTCTTCTCCCACCAGGCGATGATCTCCTCGCCGGCCTGGATCGGCGGCGCGCTGTCGGGCCGGAAGCCGGTCCAGTCGGCGACCCATTCCGGCGCATCGCGCAGGAAGGCCTTGGTGCCGAAGGCATCGGGCAGTGCGATCAGAAGGTTGCCGCCATAGGTCTGGCGCCACTGGTCGAGAATGCGATAGGGCGCCCAGCGCAGTTCCTCGTCGTCCTTGGCGAGCGCGGCCGCGACCATCGGCAGCTCATGCGCATTGGTGCCGATGGCTTCGAGATCGTTGTCCATCGCGAGCAGCACGTTGGACGTGCCGATGAAGGACGAGCCGAGACCCTCCTTCACCGCCTCCACGCACCAGCGCTGCCAGAGGAAGCCGTGACGGCGGCGGGTGCCGAAGTCGGACAGGCGGAGATTTTCCAGCCTGCGAAGACGCTCCACCTTGGTCCAGAGCTTGGCTTTGGCGCGGGCATAGAGCACGTCGAGCTCGAAGCGGCCGCGGCCTTTGATTGCCGCGCGCGAGCGCAGCTCGTTGAGGATCGCAAGGGCCGGAATCTCCCACATCGAGGTGTGGGTCCACGGCCCGTGGAAATGCAGCTCGTACTGGCCCTCGACCTTGCGCAGCTCGTATTCGGGCAGGCGGAATTCGGCCAGCCAGCGGATGAAGTCCGCCGAGAACATGTGGGTCTTGCCGTAGAAGGTGTTACCGGCAAGCCAGATCAGCTCTTTCTTCGTGAAGCGGATGGTGCGGGCGTGGTCGAGCTGGGCCCGCAGCTCGCCCTCGTCGATGATCTCGGCAAGCCGGACATGACGCGAGCGGTTGATGACCGAAAAGGTCACCTTCTGATCCGGGTAGTCCTCCCGAATCATTTGCAACATCAATAGCTTGTAGAAGTCGGTATCAAGCAGGCTGCGGATGATGGGATCCAGCCGCCAGCTGTGATTGTAGGTCCGGCTCGCAATGTCGGTCACTGTCATGGAGCGATTTTAGCGCGGCTCCCCTTGCGCAACCAGTGGGTTTGGGAAGGGACAGTCTTGCGCAGGACGGCCCCTCGATCAGGACTTGGCCGCCGTCGCTGCGACCGTCTCGAGCTGGCTCCTGACCCAACGATGGGCCGGGTCCTTCTGATAGCGCTGGTGCCAGACCATGAACATCGGCAGCTCGGCGAGCGTCTGGGTCCGGGACGCCAGCGGAATCCGCGTCTGCGCGAAACCGCGCATGATCCCGGGCGCCAGCAGGCTCGGCATGCTCGCCAGCATCTGCGAGCCGCGAAGGAAGGATGGCACGCCGGAGAAGCTCGGCACCGAGATCGCGATGTCGCGGTGAAGACCGTTGGCCGCCAGCCGGCGGTCGAAATCGAGCCGCTCGTTGTCGGTGTAGACGACGGTGATGTGCCGCGCCGCGAGATAGGCACCGCGGCCGGTCGGGGCGGTGCGCATCTTGGGATCGAAGTAACAGACGTAGTGATCGCTCAGCAACCGCTTCTGCACGATGTCGACACCGGATGGCGGCAGTGGCGTGATCAGGACGTCGCAACGATTCTCGCGCAACATCGCAGGCGAGGGCGACTGCGAGGGAATCACGCGCAGGTTCAGGCCTTTCACCTGTGCGGCGACATGAGCGAAGAAACGCGGCAGCAGCAGATCGCGCTGGAAGTCGTTGGCGGCGATCGTCAGCGACAGCTGCGCGCGGGCCGGCTCGAACGTGACACCGCCGGCAAAGCTGCGCATCTCGTCGATCAGCGCCCGTGCCTTCGCGGCGAGGGCCTGGGCATGCGCGGTGGCGACGATGCCGCGGCCGGATTTCGCGAAGAGCGGATCGCCCGCGATCCGCCGCAGCTTGTTCAGGGCGTGGCTGACGGCGGATTGCGTCAGGCCGAGCCGCGTTGCCGCCGCGGTGACCGATCCCTCCTCCAGCACGGCGAGGAACAGTTCGAGCGCGTGGCCGTCGAGGGCCAAATGATCGATTTCTTTCATGCAATATATTATAATCGATCTATTTATCCGAGGAATAGTCCGCGTCATGATCTCCCGATAAGCCGCGTCCGGACCGGGCGCCCCAGGGAGAGACACGATGAATGCCCAGGCGCCAGCCTTGCGGGATCCCCGCCTCAACCGTCCCGAGCCCCTGACGCCGCCGCTCGGCGACGGCGGCTTCTTCCAGCGTGATCGCTCCATCCACCCGCCCGCACATGCGCCCGGCTACAAGTCCTCGGTGCTGCGCTCGCCGCGGCAGGCGTTGCTGTCGCTGGAGAATTCGATTTCGGAGATCACCGGGCCGGTGTTCGGCCACAACGATCTCGGCCCGCTCGACAACGACCTGATCCGCAACTACGCCAAGGACGGAGATCCCGTCGGCGAGCGCATCATCGTCCACGGCCGGGTGCTGGACGAAACCGGCAGGGGCGTTCCGAATACGCTGGTCGAATTCTGGCAAGCCAATGCCGGCGGCCGCTACCGGCACAAGAAGGACACGTACCTCGCGCCGATCGATCCGAATTTCGGCGGCTGCGGCCGCGCGCTGACCGACGACACCGGCTATTACTATTTCCGCACCGTGAAGCCGGGCCCCTATCCCTGGCGCAACTACGTCAACTCCTGGCGTCCCGCCCACATCCACTTCTCGGTGTTCGGCTCGGGCTTCGCGCAGCGGCTGATCACCCAGATGTATTTCGAAGGCGATCCCCTGATCCCGATCTGTCCGATCCTGACGACGATCCCGGACAAGGATGCGCTCGATCGTCTCGTGGCACCGCTTGATCTCAACGCCTCGACGCCGTTCGACTCGCTCGCCTATCGCTTCGACATCGTGCTGCGCGGCCAGCGCTCCACCTATTTTGAAAATCGCACCGCGGGGAACTGAGTCCATGCCGCAGCCGCTCAACTATCTCAAGGAAACCGCTTCGCAGACGGCCGGGCCTTACGTCCATATCGGACTGATCCCCGCCATGGCCGGTTTCGACATCTTCGAGAAGAATTTTTCCAACGTGCTGGTGACGCCGAATACGGAGGGCGAGCGCATCACGCTGGAGGGCAAGGTGCTCGACGGCACTGGTACACCGCTGCGCGACGTGCTGCTGGAGATCTGGCAGGCCAATGCCAGCGGCCGCTACAATCATCCGGCCGATCGTTCGGCCGGCGCGCTCGAGCAGGCGTTTCGCGGCTGGGGCCGCGCCGGCTCCGATTTCGAGAGCGGTCTCGTGACCTTCGAGACCATCAAGCCGGGCGCGATCACCGACAAGGCGGGCCGGACATGCGCGCCGCACGTCAATGTCTGGATCGTCGCGCGCGGCATCAACATCGGCCTCAACACCCGGCTCTATTTCTCGGACGAGGAAGCCGCCAACGCCGCCGACCCCGTGCTCAACTTGATCGAACAGCCGTCCCGGCGCGGGACGCTGATCGCCAAGCGCGGCGAGCGCGCCGGCAAGGTCGTGTATTCCTTCACGATCAATCTCCAGGGGCCCGAGGAGACGGTGTTCTTCGACGTGTGAGGCCCCAAAGCATGATCCGGAAACGTGCGAAGCGGTTTTCCGAAAGGATCATGCGTCAACAACACCCCAAAGCGCGATGACGTTTCATCCAAATCTCATCGCGCTTCAGGCCTCTTCGCCATGGAGCTGCGCGCGGAAGGCGCGCGGTGATGTGCCCGTGGCTGCGGCGTAGACGCGGCTGAAATAGGCGGGATCCTCGAAGCCGAGCGTGTAGGCAATCGTCGAGACCGGCAGATTGGTGTAGACGAGGTTGCGCCGCGCCTCGCGGATCAGCCGGTTGAGGATGAGGTGCGAGGCGGTGTCGCCGGTCGCGGCCCGTGTGATCCGGTTGAGATGCGTCGGGGTCACGGCCAGCGCCTCGGCGTAGTCGGCGACGCTCCAGCGTTCCAGGTGATGCTGCTCCAGCAGCGCCTCGAAACGGCGGAACAGGCTGGACTCGACCGCGCCGTTGCCGCCGCTCTCGCTCGTGAGCGCGCGTGCCACCAGCCCGATCATGGCGGAGGACAGGGCGCGCAGCACGTGGGCGCGGCCGAAATCGCGCGCGGCATGTTCGGCGAAGATCTGCTTCATGGTGGCGCGGATCTGCGGCGTGCCGCGCACCACGGCCGAGCGCGACAGCGCACCGCGCAGGCCCTCGGCCGCGAGCAGCGCCTCGTCCAGGATCTCCGCGGCGATGGTCAGCACCCATCCTTGCGTATCGGGCACGAAGCGGAAGCCGTGAACGTGGCCGACCGGCACGTTGACGACCTGCATCGGCTTGAGCGGCACCACCCGTCCGTCCAGCGTCGCCTCGCCGCCGCCGCGCTCGATCAGCAGCACCTGGTGCAGCCGGGCGTGGCGGTGCACGGCCAGCGTCCAGTCGTGCAGCACCGAGCGGGACGCGATGGTCTCGCAATGCACGACGTCGGGCAGATCGCCGGACTCGCCGAACAGATTGTAGATCCGGATCGCGGGGGCTGCGCTTCTCATGTTCGAATAGTACAAGACAATGGCAAAAGCCTCCATCGGTCTGCGGCATCAAATCTGCAAAAAAGTGCCGACGGGAGGACGCAAAAATGAAGGTTCAGGTCTGTATCATCGGCGGCGGGCCGTCCGGGCTGTTGTTGTCCCAGCTCTTGCACCTCAAGGGTATCGACACGATCGTGCTGGAAAAGTACAGCCGGGAGCACGTGCTCGCCCGCATCCGCGCCGGCGTGCTCGAGCACGGTTTCGCCAAGTTGATGCGCGAGGCGCAGTGCGGCGAGCGGATGGACCGCGAGGGTGAGATTCACACCGGGTTCGAGATCGCCCATGACGGCGTGCTGTCCAAGATCGATCTGCACAAGCATTCCGGCGGCAATTCGGTGCTGGTCTATGGCCAGACCGAGCTGACGCGCGACCTCTACGAGGCGCGGGATCGCCTCGGCGGCAAGGTCGTGCACAATGCGGAGGACGTGACGCCGCACGATCTGACGTCGGACCGGCCCTACGTGACCTACCGGTCGAACGGCGAGGCCGTCCGCGTCGATTGCGACTACATCGTCGGCGCTGATGGCTTCCACGGCGTCAGCCGCAGGTCGATTCCGAAGGACGTCCTGCGCGAATACGAGAAGGTCTATCCGTTCGGCTGGCTGGGGGTGCTGTCGCGCACCAGGCCGGTGTCGCCGGAGCTGATCTATGCGAAGCACGAGCGCGGCTTTGCGCTATGTTCGCTGCGATCGCAGGTGCTGAGCCGCTACTACGTCCAGGTGCCGCTAACCGACAAGGTCGAGGATTGGTCGGACGATGCGTTCTGGGCCGAGCTGAAGCGGCGTCTGCCCGAACAGGTTGCGGGCAACCTGATCACGGGACCGTCGATCGAGAAGAGCATCGCGCCGCTGCGCAGCTTCGTCGCCGAGCCGATGAGCTACGGCCGCCTGTTCCTCGCCGGCGATGCCGCACACATCGTGCCGCCGACGGGCGCGCGCGGGCTGAACAGTGCCGCGTCCGACATCTATTATCTCTACCACGCCATGCTCGCGCATTATCAGAGCGGCGATGATTCCGGCCTCAAGGGCTATTCTGCCAAGGCGCTGGCGCGGATCTGGAAGGCGCAGCGCTTTTCCTGGTGGATGACGATGCTCTTGCATCGCTTCCCCGACCGGCTCGACTACGAGGATCGGTTGCAGCAGACGGAATTGGAGTATCTGCTCTCGTCGGAGACGGCGCAGCGCCTGCTTGCGGAGAATTATGTGGGGCTGCCGTTCTAGATGCCTTCTTCCCTCCGCCCTTCAGGGGAGGATAAGAGGCGTCACTTCCCTTCCAGCGTATTGACCGGCGTCCAATCCGGCGGCGGTGGATTCTCGGCGAAGGCGCGCGCGCGTTTCGCGAACAACGCGGACGCCGGATCGGCCTCCGCCGTCCGCCCGAACGCGTCGGCTGCCTTGGCAAAATCCCGCGCGCGCCAGCGGGCGAGGCCTTCCGCATAGGCGGCGGCGGCCTTGGTCTGAGCGGCGCTCTCCGCGCCCGTTTCCGCCAGCGGCTCGAACACCCTGATCGCCTCGCCGCGGCCGAGCACCCGGATCGCGTCGAGCTCCCGCCAGCCGAACGTGTCGCCGGTCTGCGCCATCGTGGTTTCGGACGCCATGATCGCGGTGCCGTAATATTTGTTGGCGCCCTCGAGCCGCGAGGCGACGTTCACGGTGTCGCTCATCACCGTGTAATTGAAGCGGCGGCGCGAGCCGATATTGCCGACCACGGCCTCGCCGCTGTTGAGCCCGATACGGTGCGACAGGCGATGGCCGGCGAAGGCAGGGTGATTGGCGTTGAGCTCCGCCAGCTTGTCGTGGCATTTCAGCGCGGCGTGAACCGCGTTGCGTGCGTGCGCGGGATCGTCGGCCGGCGCGCCGAACATGGCGACGATGGAATCGCCGATGTATTTGTCGACATAGCCGCCGTGGCTTTCGATGATGTCGGTCATGGCGGACAGATATTCGTTCATCAGCGTCACCAGCTCGCCCGGCGTCATGGTCTCGGCAATGGACGAGAAGCCGCTGAGGTCGGAGAAGAACATGGTGACGTTGCGCATCTCGCCGCCGAGCGCCGGCATCTTGCCCGACGCCACCATGGAGTTGATGACCTCAGGGGCGAGATAGAGGGAAAAGCTCTTGCGCAGGAAGCGCTCGTCGCGGTCGGCCAGCACGAAGCGGTAGCCGATCATCGACGCGAGAGCCGCAAGGCTCGCGAGCGTCGGCTCGGTCAGCGGCAGTGCCAGGGCGTGGACGAAGGCGGCGACGGCCATCGCCGCATAGACGGCGGTCGACGCGAGCCAGACGATCGCGGCGGTGGTCGGTGCGAAGGCGCAGGCCGCGCAGGCGATGATCGCGGCAAACGCGATCGTGAGAATGGTGCGCAGGGGAAAGCCGAGCTCGGTCACCGCGTCGTGCTCGATCAGGTTTCGCACCACGGTGGCGTGGACGAAGACACCCGCGACGTCGCTGCGGGCTTTCTGCGGCGGGCTTGCCGGCGCAGGCAGGGCGCACCGCTCTGCCGGCGTTCCATCATAGCCGCCGGACAGGCGCATCGAGGTGAGCTTGCGGTCCTCGAAATTCAGGATCGTGCCAAGCAGCACGACCTTGCCGTCGAAAGCGCGGCGAAAGAAGTCGCGGTCACCCTTTTCGACGCAGGCGCGCAGATCGACGAAGGAGTAGGTCGGGATGTCGCGGCCCAGCCCCCGGAAGTTGAGCGTTACGGTATTCGGCACCGCACTCGGGATCGCGTAGCCGGACAATCCGGTCGCGCCAGACGGCGCGATCTCCGGCTTTGCGCCCGTCGCGCGGGCGGCGAGCTCGACCGCCATGGCGGGGACTGGCCGTCCTTCGATGGCAAAGCTCAGCGGCATTCGCCGGATGACGTCGTCAGGGTCGGTGTGAACATTGAGCGCCCGGACAGTGTTGCGGACGGCCACCTGCTGTGCGCGATAGGGCACGTCAGGATGGTCGTTGCTGAGGATTTCGCCGAGCACCAGTTTGCCGCCGTCGGAGATTTGCCGGAGCGCGATGAGATAGTCCCGGTCAAATCCCTTCAGCCGAGCGCCGAACGACGTGTCGCCGAAGGGAATTTCCGACTGCTCGATCGAATTCTTGAAGATGACGTCGAAGCCGACGACCTTGGCGCCGCCTTCGGCGACGCTGGCGAGCACCCGGCCGATCTCGCGCGTCCAGGTTTGCGTCGGCGATCCCTGGAAGGGTGGGGTCTCGTACGTCTCCCCGTCGATCGCCACGACGACGACCGGCGATGTCGCGGGATCGCGGTGATCGCCGATGAGCTTGCCGCGCAGGGCGGTGAGGATGTCGAGTGAGAGGCCTGGCAGCGTCTGCAGCGGTGGAGACGTGAAGATTGCGCCCGCAACGAGCGCAATCAGGATCGCTGCAACGATGTCCCGTCCCCCGATCCGCCGCATCGCCCCGTCGCTAGGTCTGCTTATTCGAGCCGCAGCAGGCGGCCGATGATCGGGGTCGGCGCGGCGGTGGCGCTGGCGTCGACCTGGAAGGTGTAACGCTTGCTGCCGATGCTCGCGAGATAGCTGCCGCCCGGGGTCAGCGACTTCCCGGCCTTGGCGAAATCGTAGAACTTGCCGCGGGTCATGACGTCGTTCTTGAGCGGAACGCTGATCGTGGGCTCCTTGCCGTCGGTGCGCTCGATCACCAGCGTGCTGCCGCTCTTGGCCTGGACGATGGGCGCGACGCCGTAGATCGTCGGCAGCTTCGACGGAGCGGCCTTGGTATCGGCCCGCATGGTCCGGAATGTGGTCGCCGCACTCTGGTTCGCCTCGCGCTCGGAAAGCTGCGCCGCCTTGGTGTCGCAGGGCACCTTGGCACGCTGCACGTCGCCGAGCTGCACGGTGCTTTGCTCGGCGCCGACGAGCACGACGCCTTCGCTGATCGTCTCGCGCAGGCACGATTTCAGATAGCTGAGCGTGATGCTGGCCTTCGGTCCGAGCTTGATGATCTTGCCCGCAGCGACGTAGTCCATGAACTCGACGCCATCGACCTTGCCTTGCACATCCTCGACGATCGCGGCCGGCGTCTCCGCCAGGGCGGGAGCCGCAGTACACAACGCGCCGACGACAGCGCCGATCAGGCTTCTCATGGGTCTTCTCATTCCATTCGACCGATACTTTGCCGGTCCCCGTCCCGGAGCGATGCTTAGCAGCGGATCGCCCGGGCAAGTGTGACCGGAATCACTCTTTGATATTGGTGCACTTTATCAGGAAGAGGTTCAAATCGGCGACCGGAGAAAAATCAAGTCGCGGCAAAGTGTTGGCGGATAGATGATGTCAGGCGGCCGGGATTGGCTGGTCGTTGACCGGACCATTCTCAGCCGCACTCTCCAAAGCGGGAGCGAGAGGGGCCTCGGCTTTTTGAAACGGCGTCGTCCGCCGATCGGTGGCGATCTCGATCACCTCGTCCCAGCGCGACAGGAAGGCCTCGACGCAGGCCGGATCGAACTGCCGGCCTTTGTTCTCGGCCAGGTAATTGCGCGCCACCTCGAGCGGCATCGGCTCCTTGTAGGGCCGCCGCGTCGTCAGGGCATCGAACACGTCGGCGACCGCAACCACGCGCGCCGCGACCGGGATTTCATCCGACCTGAGGCCGCTCGGATAGCCCGCGCCGTCCCAGCGCTCGTGGTGGCCTGCGGCAATTTGCGCACCGAGCCGGATCAGCTCGCAGCTGGAGTCGGCCAGGATTCGCTCGCCGATCTTCGCATGCGTCCGAATCACCGCCATCTCCTCGTCGGTGAGCTTGCCGGGCTTGAGCAGGATGTTGTCGGGAATGGCGACCTTGCCGACGTCGTGCAGGGGCGCGGCGAGATAGATGTCGCGGCAGAGCCGGGCCGGCAGGCCGAGCTGCTCGGCGATGACGCGGCTGTATCGGGCGACCCGCAGCGTGTGTTCGCCGGTATCGTTGTCGCGGAATTCGACCGCGAGCGCGAGCCGCAAGATGATCTCCTCCTCCCGCTCGCCGAGCTTTCGCGTCGCGGCCTCGACTTCGCTGGCCAGATGGGCCGCGCGGTCGTTGAGCTTGCGCACGGCTGCACCAAGTTGAATCAAATTCCGCAGGCGCACCGTCATCTCGACGCTTTGCGGCTGCTTGGGCAGGAAGTCGGTTGCACCGGCCTGCAGCGCTTCCATCTTGACGTCGTCGGTCTGCCGCGAGGTGATCATGGCGATCGGGATGTCGGCGCAGCCGGAGAGGTTGCGCAGAGCGCGGATGAAGCTGATGCCGTCCATATGCGGCATCTCGTAGTCGACCAGCACGAGGTCGAAGACGCGCTCTCGTGCACAGGCCAGCGCCTCCACGGGATCGAGGAAGGTGGTGGCCTCGACCAGACCTTCGGCCTCGATGTGGCGTTTCAGGAAATTGAGGACGGAGCGGCTGTCGTCAACCAGGAGGGCTTGGGTCAGCATCAGTGGCCGGGCTCTCTTCACTGGAAAGAACACGATTACAAGCAATAGCCCGAGCGAATTTAACGCCAAGCAAATGCGTCGCACGGGAACCCGCTTCGACGAGTTGTGCACGTCTGCATGCGCTTGCGCGAATTCCGGCGAAATGTAGCCCGTAGTTGTACGGACCTCAGCGTTAGGAGTTTCCTCATTCGATTCACGTCAAACGTGTATCGGAATTTAGCAAGGGTGGGGGCAGCGATGGCGCTCAATCCGACGGAGCCGAAGTGGTCGTTGCGGTTGCCCGCCGATTGCAGCATCGCTGCCATTCGCAGCGTTTATGATCTCATCCGCGAGGCGTTCGGTCGCCAGGAGCGGCTCGAGATCGATTGTTCGAGCGTCGACAAGGCCGACGTGACTTCGATCCAGCTTCTGCTGTCGACCGCCAAGACGGGCGCGGCCCAAGGCCGCCCGGTGGTCATGACCGCCTTCTCGCAGTCCCTTCGCAACACCCTTCGCCGTGCCGGCTTCGCCAGCGAGGCGATGATCGATCAGCATTTCCCGCAAAAGAAAGATGGCACCTGATGGCCACGATTCTCACGGTCGACGATTCCCCCAGCATCCGGCAGATGATCAAGGTCGTGCTCGAGCCGGCCGGTCACAACGTGATCGAGGCTGGCGACGGTGCGCAGGGGCTCGCCAAGGCGCAGGCCGGCAAGCTCGACCTCGTGATCACCGACCTCAACATGCCCGTGATGAACGGGCTGGAGTTGATTCGCGCGCTGCGTAAGCTTCCGAGCGCGGTCGGCATGCCCATCGTCTTCCTGACGACCGAATCCAACGACACGGTGAAACAGGAAGCCAAGAGCGCCGGCGCAACCGGCTGGATCACCAAGCCCTTCAAGCCCGAGCAGCTGCTCGCCGTCGTCGGCAAGCTGGTGCGCGCATGAGCGCGATGGACCCGACCGAGGTCTTTCGTCAGGAAGCCGCCGAGCTCTTCGAAGTGCTTGAAGGGGCCCTGCTCGATCTCGGCCAGCGTCCCGACGACCGCGAACTGGTCGATTCCGCCTTCCGCGCCCTGCATACGATCAAGGGATCGGGCGCCATGTTCGGCTTCGACAAGGTCGCCTCCTTCACCCACGAATTCGAGACCGCCTTCGACCGCGTCCGCAAGGGCGAGATCAAGCCGACCCAGGAGCTGATCTCGGTCGCGCTCGCCGCCAAGGACTACATCCGGGCGCTGATCGAAGATCCCCAGTCGACCGACGATATCATCGGCGAGGCCATCCTCGACGACCTCAAGCGTTTCGTCTCGGCCGACCAGCCTGCCGCCGCGGTCGTCGAGATCGCCGGAGCGCCCGCGCTGGTTCCGGCCGAGAGCAAGCAGGCCGGCTGGCATCTCAATCTGGAATTCGAATCCCACATCCTGCGCAACGGCTCGAACCCGCTCGACCTGCTGGAAGATCTCTGCAAGCTCGGTCCGTGCTTCGTCGTGCCGATCACCGACGGCGTCCCGTTCCTCGACGAGATGGAACCGGAAGACTGCTATCTGAAGTGGGACGTCAAGCTGCATGCGGCCTGCGACAAGGACGCGATCGACGACGTCTTCATGTTCGTGCAGGACGAGATGAAGCTGACGCTCTCGCCGCTGGAGCATACCGAAGCGCCTGCGCAGGCGCCGCTGTTCCAGCTGCTCGACGAGGAGCTGGCCCCCGCGGCCGAAATGCCTGCGCCGGCGCGCGAGGCTGCGCCCGCGCCCGTCGCCGATCAGCCCGTCGCCAAGGCGGAACCGAAATCCGAATCGAAGCCTGAACCGAAGTCCGAGGGCAAGCGCGACGATCGCGGCATCGCCACCGTGCGCGTCCAGGCCGAGCGTCTCGACGAACTGATGGACCGCGTCGGCGAGCTCGTCATTGCCCAGGCGCGATTGACCCAGCTCGCCGCCTCCGGCTCCGACCTCTCGATCAAGATGATCGCCGAGGAAATCGAACGTCTCGCCTCGTCCTTGCGCGACACCACGATGGGCGCGCGCATGGTCCCGATCGGTTCGCTGTTCGGCCGCTTCCGCCGTCTCGTGCACGACCTGTCACGCGATCTGTCCAAGCCCGTCGAATTCGTCACCTCGGGCGAAGATACCGAACTCGACAAGACCATGATCGAGTGCCTGGCCGATCCGCTGGTGCACCTGATCCGCAACGCGATCGACCACGGCATCGAGGACACCGCGACGCGCACTGCCAACGGCAAGATCGAGCAGGGCCGCATCGAGCTCGCCGCCGTTCACTCCGGCGCGCAGGTGCTCGTCACCGTGAAGGACAATGGCGGCGGCCTCAACACCGCGCGCATCCGCGCGAAGGCGGAAGAGCAGGGTCTGATCGCGGCGGGCGCCGTGCTGACCGATCACGAAATCCACCAGTTCCTGTTCCACCCCGGGTTCTCGACCGCGCAGACCATCTCGGCGCTCTCAGGCCGCGGCGTCGGCATGGACGTCGTCAAGCGCACCATCGAGAACATGCGCGGCACGATCGACCTGTCGACCCGGCCGGGCCAGGGTACCACCGTGACGCTGCGCCTGCCGCTGACCCTCGCGATCATCGAGGGCCTCCTGATCCGCGTCGGCGAGGGCCGCTACATCATCCCGCTGTCCGCGGTCGAGGAGTGCATTGAGCTGACCGCCGAGGACGAACGTTCCCGTGGTCGCAATTTCCTCAACGTGCGCGGCAATCTCGTGCCCTTCCTCCGGTTGCGCGAGATCATGGCCGCATCAGGCACGCCCGACCGGCACCAGAAGACGATCATCATCTCGACCGGCGAAACCCACGTCGGTCTCGTCGCCGACCAGATCATCGGCAACCACCAGACCGTGATCAAGTCGCTCTCCAAGCTGCATTCGGACGTCACGATCTTCTCCGGCGCGACGATCCTGGGCGACGGCACGGCGGCGTTGATCCTCGACGTCGCGCAGCTCGTCGCGCTGGCGCAGTCGAAGGTCGAAAAGCAGCACATCAGCGAGGCGGCGTGATGAACGAGGGTTTGGCCGGCGAGCATCAGTCGGGCGCGATGCAGGTCGTGATGATCGGCCTCGGCGAGGAGAAGTTCGCGCTCGATGCGGGTCTCGTGCGCGAGATCATCGATCCGGTTCCCGTGACCAAGGTTGCCGGTGCGCGGGCCTTCGTTCCCAGCGTGATCAACGTGCGCGGCAACGTCATTCCGCTCGCCGACCTGCGCATCCGCTTCGGCATGCCGCAGCTCGACGATTCCGCGGATACGCGCATCGTCGTCATCGAGCTCGAGCTCGACGGCGAGCCGGTGCTGGTCGGCGTCACCGCCGACAAGGTCTACGAGGTCACCGAGATATCGCAGACCGACGTGCAGCAGACGCCGCGGGTCGGCATGCACTGGAAGCCGGAGTTCATTCGCTTCATTGCGAAGTGGCGTGAAGAGTTCGTCATCGTTCCGAACATGGAACGCATCCTGAATTGAAACGAGGTCTCGGGCTGAGACTGGGGTAGGGGCTGCAAATGAGATTTACGGTCAAGGCAAAGCTTGCCAGTGCATTCGGCGTGGTCCTGTTGCTCTCGATGGCGGCGGGCGGCCTCGCCTATGTGAAGCTGACCGAGATGATCGACACCGCCGACAGCCTGGTGTCACGCGCTGGTCGCATGGATCGAGCCGCCGAGATCGAAAAGGGCATTCTGCTTCAGGTCCGCGCCGAGAAGAACATCATCGTCGCTCCCGAGAGCGAGGCGGAACGTTTCCTTGCCGAGATCGCCAAGCAGCGCGAGACACTTCTCAAGCTGAAGGAAGAGATTCACGCTGCGGCCTCACCCGAAGGCAAGAAGCTGCTCGAGAATTTTGGTGTCGCCTACACGCGCATGAACGCGGCCCAGGATGAGGTCCTCAAGCTCGCGCGGACGGACAAGGCGAAGGCGGCCGAGCGCTCCATGACCGACGTTCGCAAGGCCGTCGGCGAGGCGATGGAGGCCGGCAACGCTTATGTCACCAACGTCAAGAAGAACATGAACGACCAGGCCGCGCAGGCGCACCAAGACGGCAACCGGGCCCAGCTGCTGCTGATCTCGGCCGTCGTGGCCTCGCTCGTGATTGGTCTGGCAGCCGCAATTTGGATCTCCATCAGCATCGCGCGCGGTCTTGGCCGCGCAGTCAATCTTGCCGGTGCCGTGGCGGGCGGTGACCTGACCCAGACGATCAACATCTCGAGCAATGACGAGATCGGCGATCTCGTCAAATCCCTGAACGCGATGGTGGAGAGGCTTCGCCAGGTCGTCGAAGAGGCCCTCACTGCGGCCAGCAACGTTTCGGCCGGCAGCCAGGAGCTCTCGGCCAGCGCCGAGCAGCTCTCGCAGGGCGCGACCGAGCAGGCTTCGTCCGCCGAGGAGGCTTCCTCGTCGATGGAGGAGATGGCCTCGAACGTGAAGCAGAATGCCGACAACGCCAACCAGACCGAGAAGATTGCGGGGCAGTCGGCCAAGGACGCGGAGGCCAGTGGCGTTGCCGTGGGCCGCGCAGTCCAGGCAATGCAGACCATCGCCGAGAAGATCACCATCGTCCAGGAGATCGCCCGTCAGACCGACCTGCTGGCCCTCAACGCGGCTGTCGAGGCCGCCCGTGCCGGTGAGCATGGCAAGGGCTTCGCGGTAGTTGCCTCCGAAGTGCGCAAGCTCGCCGAACGGAGCCAGGCAGCGGCCGCCGACATCGGCACGCTTTCGACGGAGACGGTGAAGGTCGCTCAGGAGGCCGGCGACATGCTGTCCAAGCTCGTGCCGGACATCAAGAAGACGGCGGAGCTGGTGCAAGAAATCACTGCGGCCTGCCGCGAGCAGGACGTCGGTTCGGCCCAGATCAACCAGGCGATCCAGCAGCTCGACAAGGTCGGCCAGCAGAACGCCAGCGCGTCCGAACAGGTGTCTTCGACGTCGGAGGAGCTCGCCTCGCAGGCCGAGCAGCTGCAGTCCACCATCTCGTTCTTCCGGATCGAGGATGCGCGCAAGGAGAAGGCGGCGGTCGAGCCGATCGACCGCGCCGTCGGTCAACTCCGGGCCAAGGCTGCGCACATGGCGGCCGCCGATCGCGGCACCAAGAAGCCGGCGCCTGCCCGCAAGCCGGCCCGTGCGATGAAGGTCGCCGGTGGCGGCGGCTTCGCTTTCGACATGAATGACGGCGAAGACGATCGCGACGCCGAGTTCCAGCGCTGATCAACCGGTCCGGCCTCGCGCCGGACCGCACTCATTTCCAAATCCTCGGAATCCGGACCGCATCATGGCCGCAACTTCGCAATATCTGACGCTCGGGCTTGCCGGCGAGACGTTCGGAATCAGCATTCGCAACGTCCGCGAAATTCTCGACATGCGACCGATCTCCCGGCTTCCGCACGCCCCGGACTTCCTGCTCGGCATGATCGACGTGCGCGGCAGCGGCTATCCGATCGTCGATCTCAGGAAGAAGCTCGGCCTGCCGAGCGTGGCCGCCACGGAAGCGACCCGCATCATCATCCTCGACGTGCCGATGAAGGATCGCCTGGTCGGCGTCGGCTTCGTTGCCGACTGCGTGTTCGAGGTCACCGACATCGACGAGCAGGCGATTGAGCCCGTGCCCGAGGTCGGCGGGAAATGGCAGTCGGACTATGCCGCCGGCATCGGCCGCAAGGGCGAGAAGTTCGTCGTGATCTTCGATCTCGCCAAGCTGATGGCCAACGACGAGGTTCCGGAAGGGCGCGATGCGGATGCGCCCCGCGCCGCCTGAGTTTTTACGAGTGAATCGTGGTTGAACCCAAGCACTCCAAATTCGAATCCGAACCAACGGGACTGAAAATGAGATTCACCGTCAAAGCCAAGCTCGCCAGTGCGTTTGGCGTCGTCATTCTGCTGTTCATGGTTGCAGGCGCCGTGAGCTACATGAAGTTGTCCGACATGGCCGCGACCGCCGATTCCATGGTGCTTCGCGCCAAGCGGATGGAGAAAGCAGCCGAGGTCGAAAAGATCATCTGGCAGCAGGTCAGGGCGGAAAAGAACGCAATTCTGGGAACGCCAAGCGAAGCCGAGGAGTTCGCTGCGAACGCGGCCAAGCTCCGCGATGAGGCCACGAAGATCAGGGACGAGGTCTACGCGCTGGCCAGCGAAGGCGGCAGGAAGCTGCTCGACAACTTCGCCAGTGCCTACGCCAGAATGAACGCCTATCAGGAAGAGACGATCAGGCTGGCAAGGACGGACAAGACCAAGGCCGCCGAGCGGTCGATGGGTGACGGGCGCAAGGTGGTTGCAGATGCGACGGAGGCGATGGGCGCCTATGTCGTCAATACGAAGAGGCAGATGGCCGAGCAGGCCGTGCAGTCCAACGAAGACAGCCGTCGTGCCCAGTTGATTCTGATCGTCCTCGTGATCGTCTCGCTCATCGTTGCCGCGATTGGCGCAGTCTGGATCTCGCTCAATATCAGCCGGTCTCTCGCCAAGGCCGTTGGCCTCGCGGATGCCGTCGCGGTCGGTGATCTCAGCCACAAGATCGATGCTTCCAGCAACGACGAGATCGGCGATCTCGTCAAATCCCTGAACGCGATGACCGCCAATCTGAACGCCACCGCGGCCGTCGCCAACGAGATTGCGCAAGGCGACCTCACGGTCGAAGCCAAGCCGCTGTCGGACAAGGACACGCTCGGTCTTGCGCTTGAGCGCATGGTGGAGAAGCTTCGCCAGATCGTGTCTGAAGCCCTCACCGCGGCGCAGAACGTCTCGGCCGGCAGCCAGGAGCTCTCGGCCAGCGCCGAGCAGCTCTCGCAGGGCGCGACCGAGCAGGCCTCGTCCGCGGAGGAAGCCTCGTCCTCGATGGAGGAGATGGCCTCGAACGTGAAGCAGAACGCGGACAACGCCAACCAGACCGAGAAGATCGCGGCGCAGTCGGCACGGGATGCGGAAGCCTCGGGCGCTGCCGTCGGTCGCGCCGTCAACGCGATGCAGACCATCGCCGAGAAGATCACGATCGTGCAGGAGATCGCACGCCAGACTGACCTGCTCGCCCTCAACGCGGCGGTCGAGGCCGCGCGCGCCGGCGAGCACGGCAGGGGCTTTGCGGTCGTCGCTTCCGAAGTGCGCAAGCTTGCCGAGCGCAGCCAGGCGGCCGCGGCCGAGATCGGCACGCTTTCGGCCGACACGGTCAAGGTGGCGCAGGAGGCCGGCTCCATGCTCGCCAAGCTCGTTCCCGATATCAAGAAAACCGCGGAGCTGGTCGAGGAGATCACCGCGGCCTGCCGCGAGCAGGATGTGGGATCGGCGCAGATCAACCAGGCAATCCAGCAGCTCGACAAGGTCGGTCAGCAGAACGCCAGCGCCTCCGAGCAGGTGTCCTCGACGTCGGAGGAGCTCGCCTCGCAGGCCGAGCAACTCCAGTCCACGATTGCCTATTTCCGCATCGAGCAGGCCACGAAGAGCCCGGCGTCGGCGCCGATCGATCGGGCCGTCACCCAGTTGCGCGCGAAGGCGGCCACCATGGCTGTCGCCGAGCGTCCGGGCAAGAAGGTCGTGCACGTCAGGCCGGCGCGCGCCGTGAAGGCGGCAGGCGGCGGTGGCTTTGCTTTCGACATGAACGATGGCGAGGACGATCGGGACGCCGAGTTTCAGCGCTGATGTCTCTCGACGGATCGGCCCGCCGTCGAGGCGCGCCGATCCGTCCCCAACTCGTCCAATAGAAGCGTAGGATTGAAGATGGCCAGGATGGCCCGACATTCAGTGCAGGTGGCCATTCCCGACCGGGGCTGGCATCCATGATGCCCGCCATGCAGGATACGGCCGTCCATCTGTCGGACCGTCACTTCCGGACCATCGCCGAATTGATCGAAGGCCAGGTCGGCATCAAGCTGCCACAGGGCAAGCGGCTGATGCTGGAGGGACGGCTGCACAAGCGCGTGCGCGCGCTCAATTTCTCCGATCTCAACGAATATGTCGAGAACCTGTTCGAGGCGGACCATTTCGACACCGAGCTCACCCATCTCATCGATGTGGTGACGACCAACAAGACCGATTTCTTCCGCGAGCCGCAGCACTTCGCCTTCATGCGTGAGGTCGCGGTTCCCGGCCTGCTCAGGTCGCATGGACGCAGTAACGCGAGCCTGAAGATCTGGAGCTCGGCGAGCTCCACCGGCATGGAGGCCTACACCACCGCGATGGTGCTGGACGACATGACGCGGAGCGGCTCGCGCTTCCAGTACCGCATCCTCGGGACCGACATCTCGACCGCGGTGCTGCGCCTTGCCAAGACGGCGATCTACACCCGCGACGTGCTCGCTCCCGTGCCGGAGCAATTCGTGAAGCGGTATTTTTCGTCGTCGCGGGACAAGTCGCGCGGTGAAGTGCGGGTCGTGCCCGAGTTGCGGCGCACCACTCATTTCATGAGGATGAACCTCATGGACAAATCCTACCCCGTCGATCGAGACGTCGACATCATCTTCTGCCGCAACGTCCTGATCTATTTCGAGCGCGAGACCCAGCGTAAGGTGGTCGAGCAATTGTGCAGCCATTTGCGTCCGGGCGGCTACCTGCTGGTCGGACATTCGGAATCGATGATCCACAGTGCAGTGCCGGGTCTAAAGCAAGTTCAGCCAACCATTTTCCAGGTCTAGCCGGAGCGCAACCAGAATGCCGAGGGAGAAAGTTCGCGTGCTGATCGTGGACGATTCGGCGTCGGTGCGCCAAATCCTCCAGACGATCCTTTCCGAAGACCCCGATATCGAGGTGATGGCGACGGCCTCCGACCCCTTCGTCGCGGCCCGTCGCCTCGAGAAGGAGCTGCCCCACGTCATCATTCTCGATCTCGAGATGCCGCGCATGGACGGCATGACGTTCCTGCGCAAGATCATGGCGCAGCGTCCGATTCCGGTGATCATCTGCTCGTCGCTGACCGAAGAGGGTTCGAACGTGATGTTCGAGGCGTTCGAGGCGGGGGCGGTCGACATCGTGCCGAAGCCGAAGATCGACACGCGGCAGGCGCTGCTCGAATGCTCGACGCGGCTGCGCGAGGCCGTGAAGTCGGCAGCGCGCGCGCGGGTTCGCCCGCGTACGGAACGCCGGGCGGTCGAGCAGAAGCTGACCGCCGACGCCATCATCCCGCCGCCAGTGCAGGGCAGGGTTCGGCCGACGACGGAGCGCATCGTTTGCATCGGTGCCTCGACGGGCGGAACTGAAGCGCTCAACGACGTTCTCGAGATGCTGCCGGCGCATTGTCCGCCGCTTCTCATCGTCCAGCACATGCCGGCCGGATTTACCGCGGCGTTCGCCAAGCGGCTCGATGGCGTCTGCCAGATCAGGGTCAAGGAGGCCGAGGATGGTGAGCCGGTGCTGCCGGGCTGCGCCTATATCGCGCCCGGCGCCCGCCACATGCTGCTCCAGCGTATCGGCCTGCGCTACCAGATCGCGATCAAGGACGGCCCGCCGGTGTCGCGGCATCGTCCCTCCGTCGACGTATTGTTCCGCTCGGCGGCCCAGCATGCCGGCGCCAATGCGCTCGGCGTCATCATGACCGGAATGGGCGATGACGGCGCCCGCGGGATGCTGGAGATGCGCAAGCTCGGCGCCGCGACGCGGGCGCAGGACGAAGAGAGCTGCGTGGTGTTCGGCATGCCCAAGGAGGCCATCGCCCATGGCGGCGTCGAGAAGGTCGTTTCGCTGCACCACATCCCGCGCGAGATCATGCACTGGTATCAGGCCGGGCACGCTGTGGTGGCGGGTTGATGGTCATGTCGGTCGTTCCGGCCAGCACGCTCGCTGAGGCAACCGCCGCGACCGAGGACGTCTCCTCGCGCATCGAGGACGTCTTCGCGCGCGTCGGCAACGAGCTCGGACGCGGCCATCTCATCTTCAAGGAGCTGAACCAGGGCTTGGCGACGCTCTCGGGCGAGCTCTCCGGTGCCGAGATCGAGGGTGCCGCGACGGCGCTGCAGGAGATCGCCGCGCGTCTGAGCGAGCTGGCGCAGGCGCTGCCGGCGGAGAGCGCGCTCTTGGAGACGATCGGCAAGAGCACGGCGGAGGCGTCCTCGCTGCTCAAGCCGCTGTTCAAGCATATCGGGATGATCACCATCATCGCGCGCAGTGCGCGGATCGAGGCGGCTTCGCTCGACGGCGACCGTGAGGGCTTTCTCGCCTTCACCCAGGAGGCCTACGATCTCGGCAGAGCCGTGCAGCACTCGATCGAAGGCTGTGCGCGGGACCAGCAGCGTCTGTCCGAGGCGGTTGCAACCGCCTCCGGCCGGCAGAAGGAGTTCGAAAGCCGCTACCGGGCCCAGCTGATGTCGGAGAGCGCCGAGCTCGGCGCCGCCTATGCGGGCCTGCGCGACCAGCGCAACAAGAGCGGTCATCTCGCCGACCGCGCCGGTTCCAGCACCAGGAAGATCGCCGAGGCCGTCGGCAGCGCGATCATCTCGCTGCAGGCGGGCGACAGCACGCGGCAGCGTCTCGAACACGTGTCCCACGGCCTCAGCCTCGTGTCGCAATCCGCGCCGAGCCTGGTCCCCGAACCTGTTCCGAGTGATGACGGCGTGCGCGCGATTTGCCAGTTGCAGGCGGCCCAGCTCAGGGATGCCCAGCGCGAGTTCGGCGGCGATGTCGGCCAGATCGTCCGCGCGCTGACCGCCATCCTGCACGATGCGGGCAGCGTCGCCGGCGACGGCCGGACGCTGTTCGGCGGCGAGGAGGGCGGCTCCTCGTCGTTCCTGGCACGCATCAAGCAGGCGCTGGCGCACGCCTCGACCCTGATCGCCACCTGCGAGGGTGCGGGCCGCTCGGTCGACGAAGCGCTCGCGATCGTCGAGGACTCGCTGGCAAAATTTCGCGAGGCAATCGCCGGGCTTGCCGAGGCTACCGTCGACATCACGCTGATCGGAATGAATGCCGGCCTCAAAGCGAGCCATCTCGGCAGCCGCGGCAGCGCCTTCGTCGTCATCGCCAACGAGCTCAAGGCGACCGCCGACCAGGTCTCGGCGGGGGCCGGGCGCCTGAGACCGGTGCTCGACGGTATCGAGCGCTCGGCCCATCAGCTGAAGGAGCTTCGCGTGCAGGGTGATCCCACGCAGCTTGCCAAGCTCGAGCCGCAGATCCTTCTGGCGCTGCGCGAGGTCGAGACCGGCAACGAACGGCTCGGCAAGCTGATGAGCCGGCTCGTGAACGAAGGCGCGGAGTTCGAGAGGCTGATGAATTCGGCCCAGGGCTTGATGGCCACGCTCGGCGAAAGCTCCGCTGCTCTGCCCGAAGTCGCCACGCGGCTCGAGACCGCGAGCGGTGGCGCGCAGCGGCTCCAGCCGGAGATGCAGGATCAGGCGATCCTCGACGATCTCTACGCACGCTACACGATGGAGCGTGAGCGGGACGTTCATCGCGACGTCATGCAAGCGCTCGGACTTCAGTCGACCGCCGCCGCGCGGCGGGTGGAAACGGTCGAGACCGCGGACGACGGCATAGAATTGTTCTGACGGCGCCGCCTCGGGCGGCGGCAATTTGACGGGTCGGCTTTGCAGGGCGTTAACCGTGGCGGAATGCTTGCCACCTCGGTCATTGTCGCGCCCCAGAGTTGGTTGCAAATACCAGTGAATTTTACGACGGGTGTTTCCATGCTGAGAGAAGGCAAATACGCGGCCTGGTTCAGGACTCCGCGCGCCCAGGGCACGGGCATCGTGCATCTGGCGGAAGGACGGATTTCCGGCAGCGACAGCTTCTTCACCTATGGCGGCTCCTATCAGTTCGATGACGAGCAGCGCTTCACGGCCGTGCTGACCACGCGGCGCCATGCCGACGGGCCGCCGACCGTGTTCGGTCTGGACGAGGTCGAGGTCGAACTCGCGGGCGTGTGCAGCGGTGCGATGGCGACGTGCTCGGGAACGGCGAAGCAAGCGCCCGACGTGATGTTCGAGGTGACGCTGATCTACAGCCAGGACGATGCGCCGGCTGCGGAGGCGCGCTGCGCCGTCGTGAAGCTCAATGACAAATTGCCGAAGGGCATCGACAGCCGTTCGCGGCCGCGCCATTTTCCGGCACCTCCGCGGCCTCCTGCATCTTAGTCTTGCGTTGACGCTGTCGCGGTGGAAACGGGCTGCGACCGCCGTGCGGCAACGGTGCGTTTAGGCGTTGACGGCTAAGGATGAGGCCGCTGTAAGTGACGGACGACGACATGCCTCAGATCTGGATGACATACGACGAACTTGCGACGCTCAGCGGCTGCACGCCGGCGGAAGCCAGGCTGCGGGCCATGCATTTGTCGCTCGACCGCCGCAAGAGCCGCGACGGTGCGACGCGGGTCAAGCTTGATCTCGCGCTGACCGCCAAGTTCTTCGCATCGATCCGCGAAGCGGATTTCGATCTCGACGGCGCCATCGCCGCGCTCCAGAGCACGCACAGGCACATGGCCGAACTGCTGGAGCCAACCGGGTTCCGCGAGCGCGGGGCCGCCTAGGCACGCGCTTCCCACGCTCCGGCGCGCCCGGACATCCGATAGGCTTTCGCGAATCAGGCATAGTCTCGTCTTCCGGAAGATCCGGCCGGAACCGGAGTTTCAACCGAGACGGGTCATAGAGCCTGCAGGAGAATGCCATGAGGAACGCTAACTATCGGGTCGGGGTGACTTTGTTTGGAGCGGCGGTGCTCGGCGGGCTGTTGACCGTCACGGCCGCGCCATCGCGTGCGGAGGTCGTCAAGCTGCGGGCCGACCTCAAGGGCAGCAATGAAGTGCCGCCGAACAGCTCCGCCGGTTCAGGCAAGGCCGAGGCCGCGTTCGACACCGAGACGAAAGTCCTGACCTATACGGTCACCTATGCCGATCTGACGGGGCCGGCGATGGGGGCTCATTTCCATGGTCCGAGCGAAGCGGGCAAGAACGCCGGCATCGCGCTGCCGTTCAAGACGGTGCAAAGCCCGATCCAGGGTAATGCCACGTTGACGGACACTCAGGCGGCGGATCTGTTGGCCGGAAAGTGGTATGCGAACATCCACACGGCCGCAAATCCAGGCGGCGAGCTGCGCGGGCAGATGATGAAGTAGGAGGACTGCGGCGCTGAACACATTGTCAGCGCGTGCGCGTCAGGCAGGCGGCCGGGGCAGGAAGGCCAGGATCGTCTGGGCGAGGATGACGCCGACGGTTCCGCCCGCCGCCTTTTGCAGCACGTCCAAAAAGCCCGGATCGCGATCGGGGGTCAGCGCCTGCAGGACTTCGAGCCCCGTTGCGACCGCCAAGACGAGCGAGCAGGCCAGGACCAAGCGGCCGGGCAGCAGGAAGGCCAGAAGGAAACCCAGCAGGCCGTAGGCGCTGAAGCGCTCGATGACGACGATCCAGTAGGCCTCGCTATGCCCCATCAGCGCCGGCCGTCCCGCCAGCCTTGCCAAGGTGGCATAGACGATGAGAGCGAGGCAGATGGCCGCGGCCGCAATGAGGTGGTTTCGACGCATGGCCCACCATAGCCGCTTGGCTGCCCCCCCGCTTTGAAAGACGAGAATATCGTTAAAGCATCCGCCGTTCGGGCGCGAACGGCCAAAAGCCAGCCGCCGCCGGGGCATCGGAGCCGTGGAAGCTTGCGTGGCGTACGAGGGGATGTCCTCCGGCGCAGCCGGTCAGGCCACCAGGACATCGCCGGAAGGCGCGGCGACCGCGGCGTTGCGGCGTGACTCGACGAGCTCGCTGAATTTGGCAAACGGAAGCGGCGCGGCGACGAGATAGCCCTGACCTTCCTCGACGCCGGAGGCGATCAGCGCGCGGCGCTGCTCCTCCGTCTCGACGCCTTCGGCAACGACCGACATCCGCAAGTCCTTGGCGAGCGCGACCAGCATCTCGACGATCGTGGTCGTCGATGCGTCCACGGTGATGGTGTCGACGAAGAACTTGTCGATCTTGATCGCAGTGGCGCCGAGCCCCTTCAGCCGCGACAGCCCGCTATGGCCAACGCCGACGTCGTCGATGGCGACGCGGAAGCCGTGGTCGCGGAGCTCGGCCACCACGGCTGCTGCGTGCGTGAGATCGTCGAGCTCGTCGCGTTCGGTCACTTCGACCACGATCTGGCGCGCGGAGATTCTGGCCGCCAGGACCGTGCGGCGCAGCGTTTCCACGAAGCCGGCACTCAGCAGATGCTTGGGCACGACATTCACGGACATCTTGAAGCTCTTGTCCGCCCTCAAGACGGCCTGCAGGTCGGACAGCGCCGATCTCAGGATCTGCCAGGTCATCACCTGGATGCGCCCGCTGGATTCGGCCAGCGGAATGAAGTTCATGGGCGGCACCACCGCGCCGTCCCGACGAACCCAGCGCGCCAGAACCTCGCAGCCCGTGATCCGGCCCGTCCTGAGTTCGAAGATGGGCTGGAAGTAAGGCTTGAATTCGCCGGCTGCGAGGGCACGATCGAGATCGGCGACCGGCCCTTCCATCCGGCGGCTGCGTGCCAGCAGGATGCCGAAGAGTGCACCAAGTCCAAGGGCGAGTGCGAGCGCCGGCCAATACGACTCGCTGTTCCAGCTCGAAAGAACTGCACGCTCGAGCCGGATGGTGGCGTGAAGCGGCAAGCGTGTGGAATGCCTGTCGAAGCTGATCGGCCCTGGCAGCGGCCTGTCGGCATCGAGCCGGAATGCGCCGAGCTTCTCGCCATTGCTCAAGGCGAGGACCACTTCGCTGTGCGCGCGCAGCTCGGCAGGCATGAGATCGAACAGGCCGGCGCCGATGCCGACAATGGCGACCAGCGCCGAGCTCCGATTGACGTCCCTGAGCACGCCCAATGCGTCGCCGCCGAACTGCTCGACGCGGAACAGCGACAGCTTCCTGTCGTGCGAGGGCAGCATGTCACGGCGGTCCGCCCATCCCTTGTCGAACTCGAGCGTCTCCGAATAGGCCGAGCAGATCACCGATCCGTCCGGATTGACGAGACGGACGTCCTTGATCGCCGAGCGTTGATAGACGTGGAGCCGGACGGCTTGCAGCGCTGCCGGCGCGCAGCTGGCGAGATCACGCTTGGCGAGTTCGTCGAGGCTGGCCGCCGCAAAATCGACAGCCAGTTCGGAGCGACGCAGGACGACCTCGGTCAGCTCGTTGAGCTGGTGCACCTGCTGGTGGCGGATGACGGTCTCCGCCGCGAAATGGCCCGCCAGCCCAAAAGCCATCGTGCTCGCAAGCACGAGCGCCACAAATGGAAGGTTCGGTCGCAGGAGTCTCATCCGGTCCGGGCGGAATTCAGGAGAGGCTGGGGACTGATCTTGCGAATGATCCTAGCCAGAGGGGGCTAAGATAGGGTTTAACGGCCAGACCGGTCCCGAAGGGCTCCGAGTGGTTTGCATGGCCAATGGTCGCGCGGCCTAAGCAAGGAAAGTTGAGCAGTATGATCAGGACGTTAAGCCTCCTCCTGTCGTTAGTCGTCGGAAGCTCCGCGGCCTGGGCGCAGGGAACCAAGGACCAGCCATCGGGCAATCAGCCCACATCGTCCACCCGCAGCGGCACAGCGACGAATTCCGGCTCGGACAGTATGGGTGGAGCTTTCAAGGGGACGGGCACCCCCAACTACGGAACCAGCCCTGGAATGGGTTCACAGAAGAAGACGCGCAATTAGGCTCACCGGGACGGGAGACCGGAGGCAGCACGCTGAACTCGGTTCACCGTGGGCGGGCCGCGATGGCTTCTGGATAAGGTCTGCTGGACTCAACGGTGTGGGACGCGGCGGGACCGCGGGCGGCCCGCAGCCGGAGCACGACGAAGGCGATGTTGATCGCGAGCCAAATCAACATTGCGGAAATGGCAAAATGGAGCACTGCCAGACCTCACTGCGACGTCTGGTATTAACATCTCACGGTTGCTCTGGTTCCGTGCTGCAAGGGCGCAAAACTGCACGGGCTCTGCTTGGAGTGTTGCCGAAATGGCGGACAAGGAAAGCTGTTGTCCGCGACGAGCGGTTCCCGGCCTAGCCTTTCTTGCCCGGCTTCGACTTCAACGAAAGACCAAGCCGCAGAGCCATGCGCTTGATTGCATCGGGTGAGCGTCCGAGAACTTTCGCCGCCTCTTCCAGCGAAGCCGAAGACTTCGCCAACTCCATGAGCCGGCGGTCTTCCTTGAACGACCAGGGCTTGCGCGCCATAACCGAAATGATCCTCTTCGACACAATGACAAAGCCGCCAAGCGACCCATGTTCGCTCGACGGCTTTGCTTGGGTGGGGCCAGGCTTGGGGGAGCCTGGTGCGAAGATGGATATGCGTTTCGCGAGACTTCGCAACAAACAACGCGGATTAAGCTAACCTCTCAACCTTACCGCGATGAAATCGGCCCGCGAGGCACCGTATAACCACGGTATTTCGCGCGAGCGCGACGATGAGCCTCGTTGCAGCAGGCATTGAGCGCCACCCGCTGTCCGCTTCCGGAATCTGGCATCGCATTCGAAGATCGCTTTCGCCTGTGGCCATCCTTCGAGACGCCCGCCGTTGGCGGGCCCTCAGGATGAGGACCTGTGCGCGCGGAAGCAGCGTCAACGGGCTCAATGACGCTTAGCCTCATCCTGAGGAGACCGCGAAGCGGTCGTCTCGAAGGACGAGGCGCTTGCTCAGCTCCCGCGTCGATCAGCGCGCAGCGCAGACGCCAACGTTTGAAGCGCCAGATGAACGAGGGTTCATGGTGCCGGCGTGTCGAGTTCTGGTAAAAAGAACTGGAGCCTCTTCCCTGCACTTCGTGCCCCGGCGTGCCGGCCAATCTTCGAGCACCATGTTGCACAAACTTCATCTTCGTCTGACAAAAGTTTCGGCGCTACCGATCTTGAAGTCGTCGCAACGAAAAGATGAAATGAGCGCGGGAGGAACGTTCCGGCAAACGTGGGAACATTCCAAATGCTGGCTGTCCTGGTTTTGATTTCGATTTTCGCAGCGGGCTTTGGCTGCGGCTATGCTGTACGGGCGTGGCGCTCGCGGAAGCGATCGGCACGATATCGTCTTTATGCGCCTTATACCCCCGCCTCGATGGAGACCGGTCGGCCCCAGCAGCCATCGTGATCGAAAAGCATGCGTCGCCCGACGGAATGCCGGTCGTTGCCGCAGTCGAAATAACCATGTGCGGTTAGGTTAATCCGTCGTCGCCCTTGAGCGCTCAGGAAAGGCGACCTAAGACGGAACAGTTCATGGCGAGCTTGGCCTTCGATTTTTGGAAGGCCGCGCGGATAGGCGTAGATGACGTGGCTGATTGCGTTGCTGGGCGCGACGACCTGCGCCCTCATTCTGATTGTGTTTGTTTGTAGCTATGGCCGGCATCTAAGGGATCTTCCAGGTCCTTGGATCATGAACGAGGGTCATTCAAATGATTGATCAACGGCACAATGCGCCGCGCAGGTATTTCGTTGACGCGCAAGGGCACCGCGTGCTGATCGGCCTTTCGCTGGAGGAGACGGCGGAATTCGAAGCCCTGGATCTTGCATCAACGGAGACGGTGCAGATCATGGCCGAAGCCGGCGGGGGTAAAGTCGCCCCGGTTGACGACGTTCGATGGCTTGAGCTCTATTCCAAGCACGAAGGCGCCTGGCGGGTGTGGATCGCACAAAGCCAGGCGGTGCGGACGCAGGATTTAGGCTTTGTTAACTATGCCTGACCGATGGTAGCGGCTTAGATCTCGATAATGGGGATGGCCCACATGTTTCAGCTGTTCCTGAGAGCGCGCGCGCACAACCTTCTCGGCTCCCGCCGTGAGGACAAGGGCTTCAAGGCCCGCTCCGCAGAGCGTGACGCGGAGACCGACCGCGCGAGGATCGGCGCCGTCATGGCTGCGATCGATACGGCACTACGAGATGCGGAGAGGGAGCAGGTCGGACTCAGCCGACGTGTCGACGACGCGCTTGCGCGTGCTTCCGTCACCTTCGGAAACGGCACCGACGAGTATCTCGAGCGTGAGGCGCTCGACAATTATCACCAGGATCTGTTCGCGGCCGACATCTCCAACGGCCAGCGCCGGCTCAAGGAATTGGCGAGCAGCATCGCGCATTTGAAGTTCGTCAAGACCGCAATGCTCACGCGCTTTCCGGATTTCAAGCCGCCGCAGCTCAACAGCTAGTCTTCGGATCTTGCTGCCCGCTCAGGCTGCAGCCAGGAATTATCTGCCATAGCCCCACCGCATAAGCGGATCGCGTGACAATTCGGCGCTGCTTTGCCGTTTGGCGCGTCGATCCTTTTTGCTATGCTTCAGGCAAGCACTCATGGTTTGAAGGAGCAACAAGGTGCCGATCAGGGATATGCGAAAGTTGGTTGGATTGGCATGTGTGCTGACATTGGCTGCGCCGGTGACGGCGTCGGCCATTACCGTCGAAGTGGCGCGCGCCTGCGACGCGGCGGTGTCCAAGGCCTTTCCGCCGAGGCAAATCGGCAACCCCGCGGCCGGCAGCAGCAAGGGAACGGCCAAGGATCAGCGCGAATACTTCCAGAAATGCGTGGCGAACAACGGCAAGGTCGACGACGCTTCGTCGGAGCCGTCCAAGGACAGCAAGACGGACGGCAAGCCCAGCAAGTAGCCGTCAGCCGCGCTCTGGAGTTGCTAGCGCATGATCTTTCCGGAAAACCGCTTCGCACTTTTCCTGATCATGCTTTACCGCGGCGGCGGGCAGGGAGAATAGAACGCGCCATTCGCCGCGTTGATGCGTTCGACGCATTGGTTGGGATCGGTGATGGTCCCGGCCACGGTGAAATCGTAGCCCATACCCTTGACGACGACGACGTAGCGTCCGGGAGACAACGTGAAGCCGTCCTGCTCCGGCTGCAGCAGCAGCATCCTCTGCTGATCTTCGATCGGCCCCACCTTGTAGGGGTAGGACATGCTGCGAATGACCCAGGAATCCCCTGCGCTGACCATGGCCGCCTTGCCGGAGGCATCAACGCCCATCGACCGCGACACCTTGGCGACGACGCGAACTTCGGTCACGCTTGCCTCGATGCTGCCGTCGGGTCTGAATACGACGAATTTGACGTCTCCGTTCGTCAGCGTCGTTGCGCTCGGCGTGTTGATGGCCGCTGAGATCGCGACGCGGCGGTCGGGAATCTTTCCGGGGACGGGCTTCAATTCCTGCAATTGCCCCTCGTTCAACGCGTAGACGCCGAAGGTCGTCGGCAAAGGCATCGAGGGGTGTGCGGCTTGCGCTGGCTCCTTTGCTGTGTCGGGCGACCGCTCGACAGGCTCGCTCTCCGTTGGAAGCGCCGTGGCGGCCGGCCGGGGCTCGGAGCTGGTCGGTACCGGCTCGGATGGCTGCGATGATTGTGACAGTGCGGCCACCTGCGTCTTCAAACGCGGCCACAAGATCACCGCGGCGCTTGCTCCGGCCATGAGCAAAAGAATGCCGGCCAGTCGAACAAGGAGGGTGAAGGTGCCGCTCCGTTTGGGCTGATCGAGCGATGGCGGCGGTGCCACGGCACGGCGCGGGACACCCGCGTCCTTCGGAACAGGGGGCGCAGCCGAAACGGGTGATGCCGGAATGGGCGGGGGAGCGGGGTTGGCGACCGGTGGGGAGACCGAAACGGCGGCTGCCGCGTCCGCCTTTGACGCCTCCGCTGCAGCGCTGCGCGCGAAGGTCCGCTCGACCTCCTTGATGGCGCGTTCGAGAACCTGCTGAAGCTCGCGCGATTCCCGCGCGTCCGCGTGCGTGAATTGCTCCATCAGCTTGACGCGCGCCAGCTCGTAGACAATCTCCCGCATCTGCTGGGGATCGTCGGATACGGCGCGGATACGGCTCGACAGGAGACGGATAAACCCGGCTTTGATCTGCTGCGTCGAGGGAGCGTTAGCCGCGGTTTCACCGGAGTCGGTCATCAAGGCCGATCAAGTAGCCCGGATGAGGCCATTTCGCTAGGATTTTCCGCTTGGGATCATCGCCTCCAAAGCTGCTGTCCCGGTCCGCCCAGGCCGCTCGTGTCGTTCGAAGATGCTTGCTTTTAGGGGAAAACCTGTGACATTTCGCGGAGCTCCTCATTCTGGTGTTCGACCATGCGCGGCGTTCTGGCAGTCCTCTCGGTTCTGACGTTTCTGGTTTCGCCTGCCGTTGCGCAAGGGACCAAGGATCAGGCCAACACCACGAGCTCCAGCATCATCACGACGCCTACGAAGAAGGCACAGACCAGTCAGGCGGCCTCGCGGCCGACCGCCGTTCGGAACCTCTCGGGCAGCCTGCCTGCTGGAAAGTCGGCCCAGGGCGTCTGGCGCGATGGCAAGCTGGTCGCCGTTCCCCGCTGAGGCCGCCGCCCAAGGAACCGTGAAGGAACGGTGATCGCCTCCCTGACGTTCTTGCTCGGGAGATATCGTATGAAACGACCAGTTCTGATCGCCATTGCTTTGCTTGTGCCCGCAGCCGCCTGGGCCCAGGGCGTCAACGATCCCTCGACGCCCAACCGCAACGTGACCATCGTAAATCCGTCGCAGCCCGCGCCCCCCAACGCGACGCGTAATATCCCGAGCCGGATCGAGCCGCCCGTGACGACCGGCGGCGGGCGTGCACGGCCCTATTATGGGAACAGGACCCGGGGCAGCGGGTCGAGCCGTCGCTAGTCGCGCTGAACACCCTGTCGCGCGCTTTAGGTCAAGCTATTGCGGGTTGACCTCGACCTCCAGGGTCGACGTCCCTGCATCGTGTCGGTTCTTGCCCGAGATTAGCAGCGTGAACGTGTCGGTGCCGCGCATCTGGTTCTCGGCCGAATAGCGGAAGCCGGAGCCGACCACGGCCAACTGTCCGCGTGAGGGGCCGCTCACGACCGAGACGTTGAAGATCTGCATGTACGACCAGCGCAGGCCCTGGATACAGTCTGCGCCGGGCGCGATCGACATCGTCCATTTCACCGTGTCGTGCGACAGAGCGAACGGCGTCCGCTCCTTGATGCAGAGCGGGCTGGCCTGCGCCGCGAGGCCGGACGCAACGAAAGCCGCGAGGGCAGTACCCGACAGCAATAATGGTCTTGCAAGCATGCGCGGCAGTTCCAGAGTGACGCCGAAAGATAGCAGCAATGGTCTAACGAGGTCTTAGACCGAGGTGACTGTCCGCACCTGTTCTCCCGCCTCGCGTTCTGCCCGACAAGTCAATGTGTGTTTCGGAAAAATAGTAAGTCATTGATTTGGTTGGGGCCGGCTACTGTGCATGGGGTTGTTTTTCGATTTTTGAGGGAGGGGTGCGGAACTCCTACAGGCCGATGCCGCTGACGGCGAATCCGCCTTCTTGCAATTGGGAAACTGATGAGCTGAAGTTGCCGCGGCCTCTGGCTGCTGTTGGCCTTCTGTGGAGTCATCGGAGTGCAATCCATTCGACGCAAGTCCGTATCCCCTCACCGGATGCGAGGGAAAGCGCCGGTCAAGGCGATCGTGGCCGCCTCTATCGGACTTGCCGTGCAGGTTGCCTGTCCGCTCTCATGTCGGGCTCAGAGCGAGCCCGAGCCCGCGCTCAGCGACTATCTTCCACCAAGCGAGCCGGAAGTGACACGCGACGAATGGCGGCAACGCATCGAGGACGCACGGCGCCGCGCCAAGGAGGTCTCGCGCGAGCGGCGGGAGCATCCGGAGCTCTACAAGCCCGTCCCGGAAGATCCGGATCTCGTCGCGACCGAACGTCTGCTCCGCGACGACAGCCTCCAGCGGGGCGACATCGTCACGACCAAGAAGGGCATGTTCGTCTATCAGGGCCGGCCCGATCAGCCGCGCCGCGATCAGGACTTCGTCCCGGTCAACCCGAAATCGGTGCGCTGAGGCTTTAGTACCGCCGCAGGATCTCGTTGAATTTGGGATCGGTGACCGCAGTGGTCTCGAGCAGCAGCGACTTGCCTTGCGGCGTTGCCTGCACATAAGCCGCTATCAGCAGCGGCTCGTAGCGCGAGCGATTAGCCAGCGCCGAGCGGATGTCGGATTGCGCCAGCAGCTTGATCTCCTCGTCCGTTGCGGCGGCACTCGAGGTCACAATCCGGACGCGCGAGAAAGCGACGTCAATCGGCACCGATCCGGTCAGGTAGGACATCTTCACCGCGGGCGTTGCCGCTTCGCCGGTCTGGGCCTGCAGCGTGCCGAGCGTGAGCCAGAGCGCGGGCCTGATCGGTGAGACCTTCAGGGCCGTGACGACGGCGGCCTGGGCCGCCTTGTTCTCGCTCGCCCGCCCGCCGGCATCCGAGGAAGGACGATGGAGCACGTCGGCGGCTCTCGCCGCCGCGTAATTCGCGAGCAGGTCCCCATCCAGCGAAACCGATGCCAGGACACCGCCGGCCGCCACTTTGGCCTTCTCGGGCGGGATCTCGCCCGAGAACAAATCACTCGCGCGAAAATCCGGTCGGACGAAATCGCCGTAGAACGCCATGGCGGCATGAAGCGCCAGCAGGATCGCGGTGCAAATGCCGATGACGCGAAGCAGGATCATGCGGGTCATGGTGAAATCGAATAGGCCGTTGAGGGCAAGGCGAACACGGGATTCAAAGGGGAGCCGAAGCCCTTAAATTGCCATCAGACTATCGCCCTGGATCGTCAGCAGCGTCAAGTTTCCGGTCGCGTAGGCGCCGGTATCGATGTTGATGCGGTTCGGGCGAATGTCGGGCACGCTGACCGGCGTATGACCGTGAACGATGTATTTGCCGAAGCGCTCCTCGGAGGCGAGGAACTCCTCGCGGATCCAGAGCAGGTCCTCATCCTTCTGCCGCTCGAGCGGGACGCCAGGCTTGACGCCGGCATGCACGAAGAAGAAGTCGCCGCAGGTGAAGGACGAGGGCAATTGCTTGAGGAAGGCCAAGTGCTCGGGAGGCATCGCGCGCTTCAATCCGTCGATCAACTCGACCTGCTGCTCCGCTGTCGGGTTCATGGTCGGCGTGATGCCGTAGGAGACCAGCGTCAGCAGGCCGCCATAGTGGCGCCACTCCTGCAGGCGGGCGGGGTCCTTGAGGACCTCGAGCAGGAAGATCTCGTGGTTGCCCTTGAGGCAAACCGTCTCGTGCGATTTCGAGCGTGCGATCAAGAGATCGAGAACGGCGCGAGAGTCCGGGCCGCGATCGACATAGTCGCCGAGGAAGACCTGGATGGCGCGTTCGGGAGCCGAGCGGGCAAGATCCGCGTCGATCACGGTTAACAGCGATTGAAGCAGATCGGCACGCCCGTGCACGTCGCCGATGGCATAGACGCGAACGCCGTCGGGAAGCCGCGGCTTGGTCTTCTTTCGAAAGCGTCTGGAAAGGCCCATCAGGTCGGTCGAATCGCCTCTAGCGTCACGAGCGGAATGTCGTGACCGCTCTTAGCAGAACAAGTTACGCATCGGTATTCTTAATTGTTTCCGACCGAGTAGCCCGCATTTTGATTAAAGGATCGCGCGGCCTTTGAGCCGTATTTCAAGACGTCTCGCGTAGCGTCTTCCCAACAAGAACGGGGAGCGCGACATGCGCAAAGTTGTAAAGTTCCTTGCGGCCGTGGCCGCAATCGTCGTTGCTGCAGGGGTGCAGCAGCGCGCTGAAGCCGCTTTCGTCGGTGCGCCGATGGGGCTGCGTGGGGCCATCCAGTACATCAAGTTCGAGCAGCCGACGCTGGCGCCGATGGCATTCACGCTGTTTTGCCTGAAGTACAAGGACGAGTGCAAGCCGCGGCCGCAGCAGATCGTCTTCCGGGGCGGTCGCCTGAAGCTCACGGCCGAGCGGCTGGCGCAGATGCAAGAGGTCAACCAGCAGGTCAATACCGCCATCCGTCCCGAGGCCAATCTGGAAGGGCTGCGCGGCGAGAAATGGCTGCTGCATCCGGTGAGCGGCGACTGCAACGACTATGCTGTGACAAAACGCCACGAGCTGATCGCCAAGGGCTTTCCGGCGCGCTCGGTGCTGCTCAGCGAGGTCGTGACCACCTGGGGCGAGCATCATCTCGTCGTCGTGGTGCGCACCTTCTCCGGCGATCTCGTGCTGGACAATCTCTCCGGCCACATCCTGCCGTGGTCGAAGAAGCCCTATCGCTGGGTCCGCATCCAATCGCCGAAGAACCCGAACTACTGGGCTTCACTTGGCGACCGCTCGGTCTGATGATCGGCGCTCTATCGTGACGAGGATTGGCTGACGCTCTGCGACAGCCCCAATCCTGCGATCACCGACAAGCAAAGGATTGCTGCCGGGTGCAGCAATCCAGGTCCTGCGAAGCTCTGGACCAGCGCAAACAAGACACAGGCCGCGGCGGCCGCAGGGAAGAACGAGTCGCGTCCGCGCTGCAAGGCGCCGAAGAACAGGCGCGACAGGGCGATCAGAGCTGCGAGCATCGAGACAGCGAGACCGACCGATCCCATACCGGCGAAGATCGCGGTCGCCGTGGACGGTGCCGTCAGGGCCGCGCCGGCATCGCTCTGATAGATCCTGCCTACGGCGGCAAAGGTTCCTGCGCCCGCGCCGAACCAGCGCGTGTCCGCCAACATCCGCTCCAGCGCCGCGCGCGTCTCCGCCCCCATAGCGGGTGTGAGCCGCATGAGAACCGGACCGGAGCTCTGTTCGAACAGGAAGGTCAGGACAATCGCCGCCCCGATCAGCGCGGCGGCGGCGAGCGCGCCCGCGGCCAACGGCGACAGATCGAGCCGGCGGATGACGAGGATCAGTAGGATCAACACAATGCCGAACCCTGCCGCCACCGCATTGTTGGTTCCGGACAAGCCAAAGACCGCAGCCGCGCTGATCAAGGCTCCCGCAAGGCCGAGCAGACCAAGCACGATCGAGCGAAGCAGCGAATGACGCGTTTCGGCCCGCTCGGCGGCAAGCTGCATGATCGCCAGATTCAGGACGAGACCGAAGCCGGCCAGGGTCGTCGCGAACTCGGACGTTGCGGCAGTTCCTGCAACCGCCGGTGAGAGCCGATGCAGATCCAGGGTCAGGGCGGAGACCGCGGTGATGCCACCGAGGACGAACAGGACTAGCTCGGCGCGGCCACGATCGCGGACGACCACAATGGTCACGCCGAGCAGCGCTGTCGCCGCCAGCGCCAGCATCAGCGCGTTCAGGGTCAAGCCGAGATCGGCGGTGATCGGCCCGAGCGGAAAGCCGCCGAGGACGTCGCGAGCGCTCGCCCAGATCGGATGTCCAAAGCCCAGCGGCAGCGGCATCAGTTGAGCCGCAATCAACATCGGAATGGCGATCAGGATCCAGCGGCCCCAGGAGGTCGCGCGCACATAGTGGTCGTAATCGGCTTTTCGCGCACTTAGCGTGGCTGCCAGCAGGCTGAGCGCGGCAGCCATCATCCCGAGCTGCGCACCGAACTTGGCGCCGGCGATTTCGAGAGCGGAAGCGGAAACGATGGAAACGATGAGGGAAAAATAAGCGAGGGACAAACGGCGCGCTCGACGAGGAATCCTGAAACGTTCAGGTCACCATACAAGCCGCGGGTCTGTTTTCAAGCGAAGCTCGGCCCGGGCCAACAACTTGCCCGTGGGCCTTTCGCATGCGCGCGAAAGGTTGATCGCAACGAGATCAGCGCGCGCTCTTGACCGGCCGGGCAAACACGCGCGCGGCGCGGGCGGCGGCCAGGCTGAAGCGGGCAGCCGAACCGAAGAGGTAGCCGGCCTGGAGCGCAATGGCGGCGAAGGCCGCAGCCTTCAGGCCTTCAAGCACGCCAAGGCTGGTCATCAGGCTGACCGGCAGCACGGCGAGCACCAGGGCGAATGTGACCGGCAGCAGCACCAGGACGCGAAAGCGTTGGCCCAGCACGGCACCCACCAGAAAGCTGAAAATCAAAAGCGCGGTCATCCGAAACACTCCGTGCTTCGGACCCTAGGTTCCCCACCCTAAAAAGACCCTTAAGTCGTATGGCTAAATTTGGCCTATTGGCCGCAATTTGCCAGCAACGAGTGATAGGCCTCCCGCAGCCCGTTCAGGGCGACCACACCTTTGATCTCGCTGTCGCTTTCCTTGACGACCAGAGACAGCGAGGCGGTTGTCTGCCATTTGCCGGCGGCAAAGGCCGAGACCTCGTCGGGCAGCAGCACCGCAGCGCCGGCGGCGGCCATGCTGGCTTCGACGGTCAGGGTGCCGCCGCTGCTGGCGGCGATGGTGACCTTGGGGTGGCTCCGCGGCGGGAAGGGGCGGATCAGGGCTACCAGCACGTCGATCTTGCCCTTGGGTGCGCAGCGCACAATGAGCCCGGCGAAATCCGGATCGGATTGGGCGGTGTCCGCGGTTTTGGTGATAGCCGCGAAGCTCTCGCCCTCCTTGCCCCCTTGGGTCCGGCTGAATTTCCAGACCGAGGAGGGGGCAGGGGCGGCCACTTCCAGGAGCGGGGCACCCGCACACGATGATCGTGCGCAGGGAGCAGCCGCGCCCAGGGGGCGGTCTGCGCCGCCAAGGAGCGATCCTGCCAGGAGGGTGAACAGAAGGAGGCCAGGCACGAGGAAATCCTATCTTGCGGGTTCCAGCCTTTAGCAGACGGCGGCAAGCTCCAGAAGGCCGGCGCCGACGTGCCGAGCCCTTCGCTTGGGCGGGGTGCTCGCCGACCGGGCACACGAAATACAACAAATAGTCACAAAGGGTTAAACCACGAGCCAAAACGTGGCCCGCACGCAACAGTCGGTGAGCGATCGTCCGTTAACCATTCAGGAACCCTTGTCGCTCTGCCCACTCCGCCGTACCACTTCAAGGTAATTGGGGTCTCCTGGGGCGCGATTCATGCATTCCTTTGCAAAAACATATGTATTCAAGCCGGCATTCCTGGCCGCTGCTTTGGCGCTCGGGGCGTGCTCGACCAATCCCGGCTCCGGTCCGCTGACGGACGACGTTAACAACAAGATTCAGACTGAGAACGCACCGGCTTACGAGCTGGTGCCGCTCAATCCGGCCACGGTGAAGATCCTGCACACGCATGAGCCCAAGGGGCTTGCCGGCGTGTTCACCGATCGCCGCCCGCCCGCCAGCATCGTGTTCGGCATCGGCGACGTCGTCAGCGTCACCATCTTCGAAGCCGCCGCAGGCGGTCTGTTCATCCCGGCGGAAGCCGGCGTCCGCCCGGGTAACTATGTCACCATCCCGGATCAGTCGGTCGACAATGACGGCTTCATCACGGTGCCCTATGCCGGCCAGATCAAGGCTGCGGGCCGCACGGCGGTGGAGATCCAGCGTTCGATCATCGAGAAGATCGGCAACCGCGCCATCGAACCGCAGGCGGTCGTTGCGATGTCCTCGCAGCGCACCCAGCTCATCAGCGTGCTCGGCGAAGTCAATTCGCCGGCGCGTTATCCGGCGAGCGCGGCGGGCGCGAAGGACAAGGTGCTCGATGCGATCACCCGCGCCGGCGGCATCAAGGGCCAGGGTTTCGAAACCTGGGTCATGCTGGAGCGTGGCGGACGGCGGGCCACTGTCCCGTTCGAAAATCTCGTGATGGCGCCCGAGAACAACGTCTATGTGCGTCCCGACGACAGCATCTACGTCTACCGCGAGCAGCAGAAGTTCATGGCGTTCGGCGGCAGCGGCCAGAGCGGCGAGTTCAACTTCGACGCCTGGCGTATCAACCTCGGCGAAGCCGTCGGCAAGGCCGGTGGTCTGCTCGATGGACAGGCCGACCCGTCTGCCGTGTACCTCTATCGCCGCGAGCCGCGCGAGGTCGCTGCCCAGCTCGGCATCGACGTGAGCAAGTACACCTCGGAGACGATCCCGGTCATCTTCAACGTCAACTTGCGTGATCCGGGCGGCTTCTTCCTGACCACCAAGGTCATGATGAAGAACGGCGACATCATCTACGTCTCGAACTCGCGCAATGTCGAAACTGCCAAGTTCCTCAACTTCCTGAGGGTGATCATGGCGACCGGCAGCGATGCCGTGAACCTCAGCAACGATGCGCTGATCTTCCGCAACAACATCAAGCTGGCGCCGTAAGTCGCCGACTTGATCGACAAAAGAGATGGCACCGGGGCCTTGTCCCGGTGCCATTTTCGTTTAGCGATCTGATTTGTATTGTCGGGCTTGCGGGGGCCCTGTCGGGATCGCGGCGCCATTCGGCAAGGCGCCGGTCATCCGTCAGCCCGCTCTGTTGCAAGGGGTTGCATGCGTTTTCGATCAGTTGGGGGAATTCGGGCCCTCGTCTTGTTCGCCTTTGGGCTCGCACCGGCCGGAACGGCGCTCGGCGCCGCTGCTGACCTCGGCGTCCGCCACCGCATTGACGTGATGGTTTCGGCCGAACCCGATGCCCCGATCATGTCGCGCCTGAAGGGAGGCAAGGGCGAGCTGTCCTTCACGGTCCGCCTGTCGGCGAATTCCAAGGAGAGCAAATTCTTCGGAATGCTGCGTCCGTCTTTCCCTCACATCGTCATCCCCGACGGCGCGGGCAAACCGCTGGTCCAGCAGACCAAGCTCTGGGAGGAGGAGGTCTGCCACCAGCGCCGCGGCCTGCCGAAGGTCACCGTGACCCAGCTCGGCGGGCATTTTGGCGAGGGGGACGGGCGGATCGAGATTTCGGCCATCAACCGCCACATCGGCGTGCTGGTCCCGCCCGACGAATTAACCCCCGGAATAAAACTCGATCAGGGGAGTGATAGCTTTGGGCTATTCTATGCGTTCCGGGCGCAGACCCGGAACAGCCGCCTCAACGTCGATCTGAAGATCTATCCGATCGACTGCTTCCTCTAAGCCCAGAGCAAAGCTCGCAAGACAAGCTCGCAAGACACGACGATGCGCCTTTGGCCTCCCGACATGAACTGGTTCAGGATTCGTTGGTCGTGGAGCTTGCCCGCGACCTTCGTCCTATTCTTCGTCGTGGCCAGTGCGCCGTTCCCGTTCGGCTCGACCAATGATCTGTCGATCGCGTTCTGGTGCCTGTGTCTCGGCATCGCGGTGATCTTCGCGCCGACGCGCGATCTGCGCGCGCCCCATCTGTGGCTGCTCGCCGGCATCGGCGTGATCGTCGCCGCTTATGTCTTCGTGCTGCACGAGCAGCTTTCGGACCATCCCTTCCTCGCGCCGTTCCAGCCGATCTGGAAGCAGGCCTCGGATCTTCTGGGCGTGCCGATCGCGCCCTCTGCTTCGATCGTGAAGAACGAGGCGTTCTTCGCGCTTGGTGCGCCGCTCGCCAACATCCTCGCCATCGTGCTCGGCATCACCGTCGGCGCGGACCGCGAGCGCGCGCGCCGCATGCTGTGGGTGATCGCGATCTCGGGGGCGGCTTACGCGCTCTACGGCGTGCTTTCGTTCCTGATCGAGCCCACCATGATCCTGTGGCGGGACAAGACGGCCTATCTCGGCAGCGTCACCGGCACCTTCATCAACCGCAACACGGCGGCGGCCTATTTCGGCTCGGCTGCGGTGATCTGGATGCTGTTGATCCTGGAGGACGTCCGCCGCCGCTTGCCGGAGCGGCACATCGAGTGGAAGCGCCTGTCGCTGGATCTGCGCACGATCCCGCCAGGCGAGATCCTGCCGCAGCTCGGCTGCCTCCTGATCTGCCTGATGGCGATGTTCATGACGACCTCGCGTGCCGGCGTCGGCCTGTCGCTGCTCGCGATGATCGTCTCGTTCACGCTGTTCCTGCGCAAGGATCTGCCGCCGCGCACCGGCATCTGGATCTCGCTGGGCTCGGGCCTCGCCGTGGCGCTGGGGCTTTTGCAGCTCCTGGGCGGCCGCGTCTCGAGCCGGTTCGACAGCAATGGCCTGGTCGACGAAGGCCGCATCGAGGCCTGGAAATCGACACTTCGGATCATCGGCGACAATCCCTGGTTCGGCACCGGCATGGGCACCTTCCAATGGGCCTTTCCGCCGTACCGAAGCCCCAATATCTCGATTCGCGGCGTCTGGGATGCCGCACATTCGACGCCGCTGGAGCTTGCCTCCGAGGTGGGCATTCCCATGGCGCTGCTGGTGGCGCTCGGCTGGGCCATCATGCTGCTGGTGCTGGCGCGGGGCGTGTTCACCCGGCGGCGCGATGCCATCATTCCGCTGGCGGCGGCGGCGACCGCGACGCTGTCGCTGCTGCATTCGTGCCTCGATTTCACCCTGCAGGTGCCCGGTTACAGCATTCCGTTCTTTGCGCTTTTCGGCGCCGGCCTGGCGCAGTCCTTCCGCACGCAGGAAGGCCGGCCGGCAGCGGGGGCGGACCCCACCAGCCGGCGCGGCGAGGGGCGCATCGCAACCGCGGACGAGGCGCCGGGGCGGGTGCCTCAGCTTCACAAAAGTGTCTAGATTTGAAGCAGTTGCGCCGTTTACGAAGTCTTTAGAATAAGTGGACAGCCCTTTTCTCTTCCGCTACGTTCCTGCACTGCACAGCCATTTGCCCGGGCCGAGGAAGCACATCGGGGCAGCTGATTTTTGGAGGTTTGTTTATGAGCGTTATCAAGATTGCGCTTCGCATGGCTGCCGCCGCGGCCCTCGCCGCGACCATTACCACGGCCGCCAGCGCCGCCGTTTACCCGCCGCAGCGCCAGCTGCCGGCCACCGTCATTTCCGACTTCAAGGCTTCTCCCAACAGCCTGCTGCAGCAATATCCGACCGGCGGCCCGCAACTGATCTCGCGCGTACGCGACCTCGGCGCCTCCGATCCGACCACGCTCCCCGGCCTGATCGCGCTATTGAAGGATCCCGCGACCACCAAGGACCAGATGCGCGGCATCGTCGCCGGCCTCGCCCAGGTCGCCCGCATGGCCGCCCAGACCGACCAGGCCTATGCCAATGAGATCCAGGCCGCGATCGCCGGCACCGGCAACGCCGACGTGATCGCCGCCTACCAGGCCGCGACCGGCGACGTCGCGATCGCCGCGACCGGCGGCGGCGCGGGCGGCGGCGGCACCGGCGCGGGTGGACCCACGGGGACCAGCGGCTTTGCGACCGGCGGCAACGGCGGTGGCGGCACCACCTTCGGCAATAATACGACGGCCAACAACGGCACCGGCACCGGCAGCGGTTCCGTCGGCGGCACCACGAACAGCGTCAGCCCGCGCTGACCTGGCGGGCCTCTCGGGGCCCTCGCATGATCACGGCAGCGGCGCCAGCGGGCGCCGCTTTGCTTTTGCGCCGTTAAGCTTCACGTGAAATGTCATGCGAGCGGCGCTGTGCACTGCGTCAGGCGCGTTCAATCGACGACGAAACTGTGCTAGTCTTTCGCGGCAGCGGGCTTTGGCATCGGGTTTGCTCCGGACGCATCCAGGCTTTTGGCGACCATTGATCCCAAGAACACACATCGATCCATTTTCAGGAATTGCTAGATGTTGCAGGTGAACAAGCCGACCTCGGAGATCAACCGTGATTTCGCCGAGGCCGACGGCTCCCCGTCGCAGACGCTGACCTCCTATCTCGACATTATCCGCCGCCAGTTCCCGACCATGGTCGCGATCGTCTCGGCCTGCGTGATCCTGGCGCTGCTCTATCTCTTCACGGCAGCGCCGCAATTCACCTCCACGGCCTCGATGGTGATCGACACCCGCAAGGTGCAGCTGTTCCAGCAGCAATCCGTGCTCGGCGACATCGCGATCGATTCCGCGACGGTGGAAACCCAGGTCGAGATCCTCAAGTCCGAGAACATCAGCCTCGCCGTGATCCGCGACCTGCACCTCACCGAAGACCCTGAGTTCAGCGGCAGCGGCGGCGGCCTGCTCGGCGCGATCACCGGCTCGGTCACCGGTCTGTTCTCCTCCAGCCGCGCGCCGTCCGAATTCGAGCTGACGCGCAAGGCACTGGAGCGTTTCGCGAGCAACCGCACAGTTAGGCGCCTCGGCCTCACCTATGTGATGGAGATCGGCTTCACCTCGCGCGATCCGCAGAAGGCCGCGCGCATCGCCAACGCGATCGCGGATGCCTACATCGTCGACCAGCTCGAGGCGAAGTATCAGGCCACCCGCCGCGCCAGCGTCTGGCTGCAGGACCGCATCAAGGAGCTGCGGACCCAGGCCTCCGCCGCGCAGAAGGCGGTGGTGGATTTCAAGATCGCCAACAACATCGTCGACAGCGGCGGCCGCCTGATGAACGAGCAGCAGCTCGCTGAGGTGAACAGCCAGCTGGTGATGGCGCATGCGGGGACTGCCGAAGCCAAGGCCCGGATGGACCGCATCAACGACATCCTCAAGCAGGAGATTCCGGACGCCAGCGTCGCTGACGCGCTGAAGAACGACACCATCGTCAAGCTGCGCGGGCAATATGTCGACATGGCCTCGAAGGAATCGATCTGGGCAATGAAATACGGCTCGGATCACTTGGCGGCGGTCAACCTCCGCCGCCAGATGGCCGAGATCAAGAAGAACATCGTCGACGAGCTCAGGCGCATCCAGGAATCCTACAAGAGTGATTACGACATCGCGATGACGCGCGAGGAGGCGATCAAGTCGAGCCTGGCCAACGTCGTCTCGGAATCGCAGCTCACCAACCAGGCCCAGATTCAGCTCCGCGAGCTCGAAAGCACCGCGCAGAGCTACCAGGCGATGTACGACAATTTCCTGCAGCGCTACATGGAGAGCGTGCAGCAGCAATCGTTCCCGATCACCGAGGCGCGCGTCATCAGCGCGGCGACCACCCCGCTGATCAAGAGCGCGCCGAAGTCGCTGATCATCCTCGGCGCGGCGCTGCTCGGTGGCCTGATGCTGAGCTTCGGCGCGGCCATGGCGCGCGAGCTCTCCGACAAGGTGTTCCGCACCACCTCGCAAGTCGAGGAGCAACTGGGGGCCAACTGCGTTGCCATCCTGCCGGCCCTCGGCGCGCCGGCGCCCGCCGCGCTCTCCGGCAAGCTCGGCCGCAAGAAGAACAACCCCGAGCCCGATCTGCTGCGTTATGTCGTCGACAATCCGCTGTCACGTTTCTCCGAGGCGGTGCGCTCGCTGAAGGTGGCGGTCGATCTCAACTCCATCGTGCGCGAGAACCGTGTTCTGGCGGTGACCTCGACCCTGCCCAACGAGGGCAAGAGCACGCTCTCGACCAACCTTGCGCAGCTGATCGCCCATGGCGGGGCGCGGGTGATCCTGGTCGATGCCGATCTGCGCAATCCTTCGCTCTCGCGTGCCTTGCGACCGGATGCACAGTCCGGTCTTGTCGATGTCGTCGCGAACAAGGCGCAGCTCGAGGACGTCATCAGCACCGACCCGCAGACCGGGCTCGCGTTCCTACCCGCCGGCACGACCTCTAAGCTGTTGCACACCAACGAGGTGCTGGCGTCTAAGCCGATGCGCGATCTCGTCGCGCTGTTGCGGTCGAAATATGACTATGTCGTGATCGACATGCCGCCGATGGCTCCGGTGGTCGATGTGCGGGTTACCTCCCCCTTCGTTGACTCCTTTGTGTTCGTGGTGGAGTGGGGCAAGACCAAGATCGATGTCGTGCGGCACAACCTGCGCAACTCGCCAGAAATCCAGGACAAGCTTCTGGGCATCGTGCTGAACAAGGCCGATACGAAGCTGCTCGCTCGCTACGAGTCATATCACGGTCGCTATTACTATCAGAAATATTATGCTCGCTATGGATACGTCGAATAGCGCGCGGACGTACTTATGCTAAGGAGCTTGCGAAGCAAGCCACTCGCAGTATGTCTACGCAGCTTGCTTTTGTTGCTCGGCGTTATCGGTGTGATGTGGCCTGCTCTCGGGCGAGCTCCATTATCATCGGCAGCTTTGGCACAGGATATCACCGAGCGACTCCTGGCTGGTGATCGCTTTCAGTCCGGTAGGCTGACTGGCGTGCTAGCGTCGATCCACTTCGTTCCAGAACCGCGTCCCAAATCAGCGAGACTTGCACGAGCAGAGGCGCTCATTTGGCTCCGGATTGCTGAAAGAGAACTGGAACGCAATGGTCCGGAACAGATGGATCGCGACGAGGCCACCGCGAGAGACAAGGTGATATCTTCTTTGGCACTCAACCCAACCGACTCTTGTTTGTGGTTGATGCTCTATTCAATAGAGGTTCTGCGCAACGGGTTTGATCCACGTGCAGTTGGCTTTCTAACTCAATCCTATGCCACCGGCCCCTTGGAAGGGTGGGTGGCTCTTCGACGCAATAGCGTTGCGCTCGCTGCGTTTGAAAGCCTGAGCGAGGTAATGCAGACTAGTGTGGTTTCGGAGTTTGCCGGCTTGGTAGACAGCGACTTTACAGATGCTGCTGCACTCAACCTTATTGGTGTTGGGTGGGAATGGAGGGGGCGCCTCTTGTCAGGTCTCGTGAATGTCGATCTCATCCCGCGAGAAGCATTTGCTAAGAGGGTTGCTCGCGACGGTGTGACTATCAGCGTGCCAGGAATTCAGCTTGATGAAAGATGGTGGAGATGAACCCGGTTTTGAAGCGATATCGCTGGTTCAATCTGATGATTGCGGTGTGCTTATCGCAGGCAAATTCTCCCGCCGCTTTCGGACAGTCAACATCTAAATTTATCCTGCAAGGTCCTGCGGAACAATCTGCTTCACCAGTCATCCGCGACGCGCTAAACCGGCCCTGCCTAGATGTGGAGGCCATGGGGCGAGCCCACGCTGTGAATCCTTCGATCATCGATCACGTCGTTAGCGTTAAGAATAATTGCCCCAAGGCAATCCGGGTCAAGGTTTGCTACTTCCGATCGGACAAATGTAACGACTTTGATCTTCAGGGCTATAAGCGCATAGATGCAGTCTTGGGGACTATGTCGGGAGTTCGCGAGTTTAAGTACCAAATATTCCAAAAGCTAACCGCCGCTGGCCTGCGGTAGAAGCATCGAAGGCTGGGCCAATGTCCGTCAATCGTGCAACCGCGTTCAATACTATCACCAATTTGGTTGGATTGGGTTTGAATGCGTCTTTGCAAATCTTGCAAGTGCCACTCTTGATTTCAATTTGGTCCTTGGATCAGTACGGCACATGGTTGATGCTTTCGACGATACCGACATACTTCGCACTTTCGGACTTTGGCTTTGCTACGGCTGCGACCAGCGACATGACGATGTCGTTTGCTCGAGGAGATAAGAAGAACACCACCGTGACGTATCAAAGCATCTGGCTGATGCTGGTCGTTCTTTCTGTGCTTGCAGTAGCTTTGACGAGTCCTATCGTCTTGCTTCAGGGACGCCCGATGGGAGCCAGCTTAAATTGGCTTTCTGAGTACGCCGTCGATATTTTTCTGTTCGTCTGCTACTCTGCCGTGTCGCTGTGCTCTCGGGTGCTGCTTGCCGGTTTGCGCTCCACTGGGAACTACGCGGTGGGTACGTTCAGTTATGAATTCTTGTCTTTCTTGGAGGCTATGCTTCTCGTAGCGATTGCCTGGACAGGTTTCTCGTTTGGCGCATGCATTCTCGCGATGACGGTTTGGCGCTGCTTCTCGATGATCGTCTTGGACCAGATCCTTAGGAGGTCGGTTGGGGGGATGGCGCTGGGCTTCTCGAAGGCGCGCCTTACTGAAATCCGACGTCTTGCGTATCCGGCAATTGCTGCGATGACTGTGCCAATCGCCCTTGCGATCAACATTCAAGGAATCGTGCTAGTTGTTGGTTCTGTCTTGTCTCCCCAAGCGGTCGCGGTGTTTAATCCTGTTCGAACCGCCAGCAGAATTGCGCTTCAGCTTGCGAGCGCATTGAATCGCGGATCAATGCCTGAGATGTCTCGAGCCGCATCGACGGGTGACACTCAGCTACTAAGACATGTCTTAAGAGCGAATGCGGCATCGGTCGTGGCTGTCTTGCTACCTGGTGCGCTAGCGTTCAGCCTGTTTGGAGGCGTGTTCGTTCGTCACTGGACGCTTGGTCGCATCGATCCAGACGGGAGCTTTATCGCCCTCATGGCCGTGGCAATGTTTTTACAAGGACTTTGGTTTTTTTCTTCGAACTTAATGGTTGCGGTGAACCGCCACACGAAGATTGCGAAATTTCTGTTGTTGATTTCAGTATTGGCGCTTGGCGGTTCGATACCAGCATGCCGCTATTATGGACTCAATGGCGTTGCGTCAGTTCTGGTGTTGGCGGAGCTGAGTAGCTTTCTCATCGTCGTTCGAATTTGCCTCAAGGACAGAGTATTTAGCATGCGGCCTAATGAGGCGATGGGATGAACTCATGAGTAGAGAGATTCGGCTCTATACGGTTATTCTCCTCGCATTTTTGATTTCGGCTGGCTTCAAGAACGATATTGAAGCGCTGGGCGTGAGCGCCTACTGGCATGATCTCACAACCGGTCCCGCAATTGCAGTTATCAAGCAATCTTCTGTCTATTTAGCGTTTCTGGGGTCCGCACTCTCGTTGTATTTCGTGAAGCAAGCTACGGAAGTGAGATGGCGGTTAAACTCAGTTTTGATTGCCGTTGCGTTGTGTTCTTGTATCGCTGGCCTGCGCGTATCCGCCGTGCAGCCCGCAGAAGGCTTCAAGGCCGCACTCGGGTTGCTAGTGTTCTTAAATATCTACTTTGTGACGGGCTCGTGCGTCGTAATGCTTGGCTATCGCGAGGTAGTACAGGCCGCTGCCACTGCGGTTCAGATATTTGGCGCGGTATTGATCTTGCTTAATTTCGTCGATTACGTATCTGGGCACGGGTACGTTCCAGGCAACCCAAGAATGTTTGGAAGCGCCTCCCATCCAAACTTCTTTGCCGTTCAACTAGCCGTGGCCTGCAGTGCATTGTGGTTTGCGGTGGTGAGCCCGCGCCGTTTTGTCGTGAAAATCTTGGCGCTCTTTGTACTCTCTTTGGGGTGCGTGCTGCTCAAAGAGACCGGATCTCGCACCGGCTTATTGATGCTCGTTAGTGCTCTGTACGTTATCACGTGGGCTCGACTCGGCCTGTGGGTCCATGGAGGACTGATCGCCCTTGGTACCTTAGGGCTCTTCTTCTATGTGATGTCTCAAGGAATCGAGTTATCTATCTTGGGAGAGAGCTTTAGTCGCGGCGAAGTCCAAGACACCCGAACTGGAGCTTGGTCCCTAATGTGGTCGCTTATTTCGGAAGAGCCACTTTGGGGATATGGGATTTCAACGATCCGCTCAGAGAACTCCTTCTTGCGCGGATGGCTGTTGTATGGATTCGTCTATGCTTTCTTATCGGTAGCTGTGATCCTTCAGACGACAGCCAGAGTAACTAGTTTGAGTGCTAGCAGAAAGCGTTCTCCGGAAGTGCTGCTGGCCGGACTCGCCGTATCTTTGGCTGTCGGCTCTATCTTCGAGGGCTACATGGTCGATGCGTTCAGTTTGCCTGTGGTGGTGTTCCAGGTGGTAGTCGCTTTGACCGCATTCGATCTTCCCGATCCCCGGCGGTCGAGTCGAACGAGTGTCGTGCGAAAGCGCGTGCTTAACGAGCGAGCTCTAACTGGCCGGACTGGTTGATGACGTCATGGGGGATGTTTGGATATGCGTATTCGATACGGCCTTCCCTTTTTCGCTTTTAGTTGCTTATTCACATTCTTTTTGGGCCTGTGCTTGGCGAAGGCCGAGCCCGCTGTGTTTTGGGCGAGCGATCCCGTCGAACCAGGCGAGGTCGTGTTGTTTGCTGGTGTCGATCTGGACGAGATATCCAACGTTCAAGTGCGACGGCTACAAGACTCTATAGGATCCAGCGGGCAGGACCTGCTTGACTTGCCAAGTCAAATAGTGGAGCGCTCAGGAACCTCAATCAAAGTCAAATTGCCGGCCGATATCCCCAGCGGCGTCATCGCTTATGAGCTGTTGATGCGACGTGGAAATAGCATCCTCGGATTGCTAAACGGCCCGACTATCTATTGGCGACAGGGGGATCTAGGTGCAGACGCGTCTCCAGGTGGGTGGGTGCGCGTTATGGGCAGGAATATTTCGCGCGGGAATGGTGCGATCCTGCTACTCAAGCCTGCCCAAGGTGCCCCAGTTCAACTTAACAAAATCATAGGCGATCTCTGGGACGCACAGTTCGAGCTCCCTAAAGACCTCCCAATGGGGTCATATTCTCTGGAGCTTTGGAATGGGCAGGGAGACGTTCGAGCGGTAGCTCCTGTCGGACAGCTTCTCGTTAGATCAAAAATCGGTTTCCCAGACCATTGGGTCGATGCTCGGGAATTTGGTGCTCGTGGTAACGCGAAAGACGACGATACTGAAAGTATAAGGGCTGCTCTTCGTAAACTCGAGCAACTCGGAGGCGGTACCCTCTTCATTCCTCGAGGGACTTATCTCCTTTCCGGCCAACTAACGATTCCAAGATACGTCGTTGTCCACGGCGAAAGTTCAAAGCTATCAGTTCTCCTGCTAAAGGACGCAGAAGCTCCGCCGAGCCCTCTCATCCAAGGCAGGTCTGACTTTCGGCTAGAGAATTTCACGATCATGACTACCAGGCACGGCCATGTCGTGAGCGGTGGTTTCTTGGCTGACGGACAAATCGTTGAAGCGGCAAATATTGGGATAGATCGCCTAACGATCCGAGCCTCAATGTTTCGTGGTCACTTGAAGACGGAGCAGGCCGCCACTTTCTTGACTGCTGCTATGACGAGATCACCGCCTCGAGGACCGGACATGATCCGTCTAGCGGGGGAGAACATCTCAATAACAAACTCTGACATATATGGGTCAGTCAATCCACTCTATCTTCAGTCTCCAAGGTTCTCCGTTGTTCGAGGCAATAGGTTCGCGATAGGCCGATACGGATGGTACTCGATCACAAATCCGGACGGATTTATTATGGAGGACAATGAGATTTACGGTGTTGATCAAGAAGGCAGCGGAGGAGGAATCAACACATTGTTTGGCCCGGGCCGTGCCATTGCTCAGAACGTCCTCATGAAGAATAACAAATTTTCGTTGCTGATGGGCCAAGACGCCGAAGGAATCACATCAGACGGGCCGGGCGGCTGCTACTATGGACCAGTTTTGATCGTAAGAGGCACGAAAACCGCCAAGCTGATGCAGAAGAGTTCTGAGGAACCCGGCTGCCGAAGAGCCGGAGGATTGGCGATTCTGAGCGGGTATGGCGTCGGTGCGTACGCCGGTGTATCTAAGATTGAAGGTGACGTGGTTTCTCTTACCGAGAGCTTTCCGGTGACCACAAACGAGACGTCCGTAGCCGTGTTGACACCGATGCACAGACGGTACGTTCTGGTTGGAAACGAATTCCGTGATGCGGGGGTAGCTATACAGTTTTATGGTAGCTCGTGGGATCAGATTGCCGTCGGCAATAGTTCGACCCGCACGGGTGGTATGATTGTAGATGGACGTTCTTACGGAAAATACTATCAGCCGGCTCTCTATACTCAGTTTCTCGATAATTCGATCGAAGCAGGTACCGTAGGTGGCCTAACTTTTTACGTTCCTGCGGACGCAGTGCTCAAAGCAATGGGCAGCCCAGTGCCGCCGAATACTGCCCCTTTGGTTCGGGGGGTCATTATGCGAAAGAATCGCCTGCGTGGAAATGCCACCATCGAAATTCAAGGGAAGGACGGCATAAATCCTTCGATTGTAGATGCAATCATCGAGCACAACTCAGTTGAAGATGTAGATGTGGGAGTGAAGATCGATGCCGGCGCGACACGCGTCTTAATCGGTGAGAATTTCTTCAAGCGGACCAAGGTGCCTACTGTTAATCAGCAGAAGCATTGAAGCCCGATGTTGCGATCGGTAATCCAGTCTTATTTTCAAGCTCCTTTCTAATTTGCGAAGCGTCTGTCAGCGTAGCGATGCACCGCCCCAACTCATACACTTTTGCGCCGACCAAGAAGCGATACCAAAATCCTTGAAGAAAATGATAGATCAATCCTGACCTTCCATCCAATATTCCAAGCTGTAAGAAGTATCGGAAAATGAAGTACCCCACGGCAGCCAGTTCGTAGGGGAGACGATTGAAGATTTTTTGCTTAAGTAGTCGCTTGACCGCTACTTGGGTGGAGGTCGCTGATGCTGTTAGGGAGGCATCTTGTGGCATGAAACCAAGACGTTCATTCAAGACCTCTATTGCTTCACGCGTTGCGTAGTTGTTGTGCTTGCTTGTAAAGAAGGTAAGATCGTTGAGGTTGTGATCTGCAAATCCACCTCTAAAAGTAATGGTCCTACCTCCCTTCACCACAACGTGCTCGTCCATCCAACGATCCTCAACGTACCCTTGGCCGCGACGAAAGATGCGGAGCATCGTCAGTGGGAATCGACCGCCATGCTTGATCCATCGGCCCATGAAAATGTGTTTTCTGTTGAGATTGATTCCGGTGACATCTAGCGAAAGCTCGGGGAGTCTGGTTTCGATTTCATGAGCGAGATCTTGTTCGATCACCTCGTCGGCATCGAGTTTCATGACCCAGTCGGTAGCAATTGATGCATTTTCTAATGCCCATTGGAACTGCCTTGCATGGCTCTCAAATCGATTTGAAAGCACGCGACATCCTAGGCTTTTGGCTATTTCAACGGTGCGATCTGTGGAAAACGAATCTACAACGAAAATCGCTTCCGCTATGTGTGAAACACTGTTGATCGCGCGTTCAAGATGCAACTCTTCATTGAACGTGAGAATAACAACGGTAAGCGACGGCATGCGATCTCGCTATGCAGATTGTACGTGTTGTTTCAGAAGGGATCGGAAGTCGTCTAGGAACAGTTTGGCTACAGCTTGTGGAGTAAACTCGCGGCTAGTCGCAATCGCGTTAACGGCGAGCTTATTTCGTAACTCTTCAGACTCAATGAGCCGGCTAAGCGCGACTGCCAGTGTTTCGCCTGTTTCGTCGGCGTGGTCGAATGTCAGGCCATTTATCCCGGGTTTCAAGTAGTCGGAAAAGCATTCAAGTTGCGATAGAACCACCGGGCACCCACACGCCATAGCTTCGAGCGGGGCGAGCCCAAAGGACTCTCCAGCAACGGCAATTGACGGATAGACGAAGATTTGAGCCTGCCCCATTTTCTGGATTAGCTCTTTCTCGTCGAAAATCGGGCCCAAGAACCTAACGGACTCCGGGTTTCTCTCCACGAGACTCATCAGTTCGCTAAGAAAAGCGTCACCGTCGCCTCCCAAGTGTGGTTGGTGAGGGCCGATGATCGTTAACTTCCAATCGGGATATTCTCGCGAAAGAAAATTGAACGCGCGTAGCAGAAGATGGATACCTTTCTCCCTTGCAATTCGACCAACGTACAAGATCTCCTTTCTTCTTGTGCCGAACGTGGTTCCAATTGCGGATGAGAATTCTCGGCTGAGGCAATTGGGGACGGTTTTCACCAGGTGGCGTACGTTTGGCGATTGCTCGCAAATCGCGTTCTCGATGTGACGCGAGACGGCTTGAAGTCTTGCCGCTCGTCGGTATATGCCCATCTGTCCCTTCGGGTTTCGGGCAACACTAACATAGATCAGGCCAGCTTTTGCTTTTGGCAATACCAGCGGTAGAGATACGCTGTTTGTGATTGTTATATCTGATTTTTCAAGCGCAGCGGTCACCCTGAAGGCATAGATCAAATCAAGGATTCGATACAGCGCTCTGTTCTTGGGAGCTGACCATGACCTGACGCGCCGATGTGTTACGCCGTTAAGTACTTGCGTCCTAGGAAGCCCCGGAAACATGCGGGAGATAATCTTAACCGAGTGACCCTGGCGTGCAAACTCCTCGCACAGAGTCAAATTAATTCGTTCAACCGCTCCCCCTTGGATTGGAGGAACGGGAAAGAATGGACCTATGACACATGTTATCGCGATAGGTTTCCTGTCACGATTATTATCCAAAGGCTGGCGTTCCACTTTTATGCTCGGCGATCGAAACGGGCGATGAGTTCGTGTAGGGCCTCGTCAATTCGAACGACGGCATTGCGCATCTCGAAGTTTGCTAGAAACGACTGCCTCGCGCGGGCCGCCATGTCCAATCTTTGATCTTCCGAAAGGCTTGCGTACTTGGAGAGTAATCGAGAGATCCCTTGCTCATCGTCGGTCTCCACGAGTCCCGCTCCGGCACTTTCTACTTCTCGCCATATGTTTACTTTGTTCGTGATCAGCACAGGCTTGCTGAGGGCCATCGCCTCTGCAACAACGATGCCGAAGTTTTCTTGATGTGAGGGCAGCACGAACGCCTCAGCGCCACCAAATGCGCCCCACTTGGCATCGCCCTGTATCATCCCCGGGAAATGGATTCGGCTGTCCACGCCGAGGTCGATCGCCAACTGGCGAAGTTTTGGCAACCATCCGATTTGATCAGGACCAGCGATGACCAAGTCGATGTGCGGGTTCGATTTAGCAAAACCGCTAAACGCTTTAATCAGCAGATCGCATCCTTTCTTGGGATGGATTCGGCTCAAGAACAAGAGATAGCGCTTGTCACCGAGACTTGGCGTGAGCTCTCGGAAGGCTGACAGCTGCGTGTGAGTGGCTGGAGGCACGTCTCCGCAACCATAACCGACCACCCGCTCAGTAATTTTATATGGCCAAAAAGCATTGCGAGCGAGAATCCTCTCCTCGTCGGTGGTGAAGAGTACCGCGCCAGCGTGCTTTAGGAGCGGGCCTTCGCATAGCCACCAGAATATTTGCTTGACCGCGGCTTTTAGAGGGTAGGTTTTCTTAAACCAGGGATCGAGCATCCCGTGAGTGAAGACAACGTAAGGCCGATCGGACTTCGGGAGCACTACTTTGCAAGCGTATGTTGCGTAGTTCCAAAGGCCGTTAACGACAACGATGTCGTAGTTTTGGACGTTGTGCTTAAGCCATGGGACTAGGGCTCGCACATAGCCGTAGCGGATCCAGGGCAGCCAACGCATCCATGCGGGTCTGCGTAGCTTCGGTCCCAGCGCATAAGCCTTGACAGGGCAGTTGGAGACGAAACTCTCTGAAGGCGAGTCAATACAAGCAATGCTGATTTCATATTCTGTGGGACGGCGCTGAGCAGCTTGTTGGATGATGCCTTCGATCGGCCCACCGCTTTTCGGATCCACAGACGCAATGACATGGAGTATGCGGGTCATTTTATGGCTTTGAATATTGGTCATTGGACAACTCTTGGCCACTTTGCGTGGCTCTTGAGAGGGTTTCAAACACGTAAATTTCGCGGACGAAGAGCGCGTGCGGGATTGCCGGCGTACACCGTCCATTTCGAAAGGTGTCCGAAAGCGCAACCTCGGGCGCCAAGTACGGCACCGTCCTCGATGCGTGTCCCTGGGCATACGAATGCCTCTGCAGCAATCCATACGTTGGAGCCGATCTCAATCGGTTTAGCGACGAGTGGAAATTTCGCATCTTCGAAATCGTGAGTCCCTGCGCAAAGGACCGCTCGTTGAGAGACAATGGTATATTCACCGATTGTGATGGGGGCCATGCTGTAACAATCGCAGAAAGGGCCAAGCGTCGAGAATTGCCCGATGATCAGATTGCGGGGAAGCCAAATTTTGACAGATCCCCCGATGCGGACACCTCTTCCAATCTTGGCGCCGAATGCACGCAACAGCGCGAGACGCCATGCGTTCGCGCCATTCCAGGTCCAACGGGCCAACAGAAGCCAAGCGGTTCTGAAAAGAAGGCGCTCGACGCGATTGCAAAAGCTGAAGCTCGGCTTAACCTGTTCCATCATTGAGCCAGTGAGGGCATTCATTGATACGAACTGGGCTCAATATTGATAGATATCGGTCCGCGTTACTCCGAAGCGGCCAGGGCCGACGCTTTGAAATTTAAGGTGTTTCTTCGCCTTGGAATGAGGAAGCAGTCCGTCGTACCTCCAAGCGTCGTCAACGATGATCATTCCGCCGGGGCGAATGTATTGTTGTGCATGGGTGAAGCAGGCCGGACGCACGATGTGAGAGGGCCAGTCTTCGCTCCCGTCAATGACGATTATATCGTACGGTCTATTAAGAGAGAGTAGGTAGTCGGATCCCTCCAGAGTCTTAGAGGTTATCGCCTCGAACCGATAATCAACGTTGGTGACGTTTCGTTTCCCCAATACCTTTTGGAGATGATCGTACCAACCTTTTTGATCTTCAACACTTGAAACTTGCTGCACGCGCTCAGCGAAGAAAAGCGTAGACCCGCCACTGCCATACTCGAAGAGGTTCATCGAGCCGTTCAGCGCCTCGCGCAGATAGTCGATGGAGCTCCATGAAAACCAGGGTAAGCTGAGGTCGATAGGCATCGCTTGGCACGTTTGCAGATACCGTGGAATATAGTTCGGGTGAGCCGCGAAATTACCAACCACGCGGGCGACCTTATGTGCAGCAGTACCGTTCATTATATCCCCTGGCTCAGTAGGCCGATTGCTGTCTGAAACTGACGGAGGCCGTGGCCAGCACAATCCTCAAGTCCAACCACAAGCTCCAATTATTGATGTACCACAGATCATACTCCACGCGCTTCTGCATCAGGTCGAGCGTGCGGGTTTCTCCGCGGTAACCATTAACCTGGGCCCAGCCGGTGATGCCGGGCTTGACGTGGTGGCGGAAGGCGTAGTTGCCGATGATCTGCTCATATTCGGTGTTGTGGGCGGCCGCGTGCGGGCGGGGGCCGACCAGCGACATGTCGCCCTTGAGCACGTTGAAGAGCTGCGGCAGCTCGTCGATCGAGGTCTTGCGCAGCCATTTGCCGATCGGCGTGACGCGCGGGTCGTTCTTCTCCGCCTGCCGAATCGTCGGGCCGTCCTCCAGCACGCGCATGGTGCGGAACTTGAAGATCTTGAACGCGCGCCCGCCGAAGCCGTGGCGGGTCTGGCGGAAGAACACCGGGCCCTTCGAGCTCAGCTTGATCAGGGCTGCGGTCACCAGCATCACCGGCGCGAACACGAGAAGCGCAACGCTGGCGCCGACGAGGTCGAGCGCCCGCTTCAGCGCGCGCTCCTTCCAGGACAAGGGCGCGCGGCGCAGCTCGGCGGTGAAGGTGTTGCCGGTGGAGACCAGCGGATAGCGCAGGAACCGCGCCGCGTTGGGGTCCGGCACCAGATGCACGGGAATGGGCAGGATCTTCAGCGCGTCCAGAATGCTGTCGATCGCGTGCTGCCGGCTCCAGTTCATCAGCAGGAAGACGTGCTCGATCCGGTGCTCGCGCGCGTAGTTGACCAGCTCCTCGAAGCGCGGCGCCAGCGTCGAGAGCAACAGGGGCGAGGCGAGCTCCTTGGGCGGGATCTCCATCACCCGCATCAGGCGGTAGCCGTGCTGGCCGAGGTCTTCGACCGCGTTGGAGGAGCTGGCAAGGCCGAACTCGGCGATCATGATCGCGCGGCCGTTGGCGAAGGCGCCGGTGCGCAACGCCCGCCCGGTCCAGCGCGCCGCCGCGGTCTTCCAGACGAGCAGGACGGTAAGGCCGACCAGATAGAACGAGATCGTGGTGCCGCGCGAGAACTCGTCGCTGACCTTCATCGTGAAGGCGATCGCCAGCAGCGCCCCGAACAGCCCGGTCCACGTCGTCAGCGTCATCCGGAACATGCGGGGCAGGTTGGTGATGTTCTTCAGGCGATAGCCATGCTGCACGACCGTCAGCAGGACGAAGTTGACGGCCACCATCACGCTCGCCGCCGCATAGACGTCCGCCTTGCCGAGCGTGCCCGCTGTCGCGATGTGATAGCTGACCGCGCACCCGATCCCGCTGACCATGATCAGCGCCGCGTCGGCCACAGCCATCAGTCGTTCGACAATTGCAGGCCGCAACCAGCTCGGCGCAAAACCCGTAGCCGCCTCTGCGTCTGGCGCGACCAGACGAGTTTCCGTCGTAGAATCAGCGACGGGCACCGGCCGTGTGGAAAGAATTGTCATCCTACCAAGCCCATTGACGCAAAATTCATTGACCCGAACAAGCCGTGCTATCGGTCAAAATCGCTGTTAAAACAAGGCGAAGGAAAAATTAACCTTACCCCACAAGCTGCATTGTAGCCCATCTCGCCCCGCCTGATATGTTAATTTTCACAACCCGTTAGGAAGTCCTCGTTGTCTCGAACCCAGTCCCGGCGGCGGACCCGGCCGAAGGGGAAGCGCACCCTCGCCATCGGCCTTGCTGCTGCGGCGTTGGTGGGAACTGTGCTTCTCCTGCTTCGCCCTGATGCAGCGCCCGTACGGGCCCCGACGGTCTCGACCGCCGTTGCAGCCAAGCTCCTCTTGGACGGGCCGTATGGCGCGCGCTTTGCCGGCGAGCTCGCTGCATCGAGGCAGGGATATTTCTCCTCCCGCATCGAGCTGGCGGCCCAACCTGATCCAGACTTCGTCCAAACCATCGCACGTCAACATGCCATCGGCGTGACGAGCGGCCACAAGTTCCTGCTGGCGACCTGGCGCGGCGTTCCCGTCACGGCCTTTGCCGCAAGCTTCCTCGATACCTCCGTCGCGATCTTCACGCTCGAAAGCTCCGGTTTGCGGCGGCCGGCCGATCTGGTCGGAAAGCGGGTCGGGTACCGCCGGGCGAGCGAAGGAGACGTGGTGTTCGATGCCATGATGGCGCAGCTCGGATTGCCGCGAAGCCAGATCACCAAGGTCCCAGACCGCGACAGCTTCGACGCTCTGCGGGCCGGTGAGGTGGATGCCATCATCGCCGCAATCGACGAGCAACCGGATCCCGCCAGTTCGGCTGTCGTGAAGCTGAATGTCATCAAACCGCAAGACTACGGTATCCATGTGCCCGGCTTGGTTTACTTCGCGAGCAACGCTCTCGTCCATGAACAGCCATCCATGATCGCCGATGCCCTTCAGGGCCTCATTCGAGGATGGCAATTCACCTACGCGGACTATGCACGGAGCGTGCCCGTTCTGGCCGGGACCGGGCCGGCCAAGCTGAACTCCGAACGGCTGAAATTCGAGCTGCAGCTGCAGCGTCCGCTGGTGCTGCCGACGGGCGGCCGCATCGGCGACTACGACGAAAGCCGCTGGCGGACGCTCCGGGATATCCTCCTCTTCGCCAAGCTCGGAGAGGAAGACGTGCCTCTGGCGCAGACGGTCAACTATCAGTTCCTCCGGGATGTCTACCGCCGATCGCCCGATCTCGCCGCCCCGGGCGCCTGGAGCGAGGAAAAATAGGACCTGGAAGCCACACTTGCGCGCCATATCGTCCCAAAAGGCCCTCGGCTGCCCGGGCGTCTGTTGCATTTGCGTCGGCGGCCTTGGTAAAGTTCGGTTCACTATTTGGGCTAGTCGCGGAGTGCCTTCGAACGGGCGGCGTCGATCGGCTGGGATCTGACGAACACGGTCGGGGACCAAATCCGCAAGGGGCGAGGAGCTATTTTGGATGTTTAAGACGTTGATGCGAGCAGGCCTTTTGGCCGCAACTGTTACCTTCTGCGCAGCGAGCGGTGCGAGCGCGGCAATGCAGATGCCGGCACCGGCGGCCCTGCTCGCGGGTGAAAGCCAGGCGATGCCGGTGACGTTCTGGGCGCAGCCCTATCCCTACCGCTACGCGCCGTGGCGCCGTTGCCCGCTGGTGCGGGTCGAGACGCCCTATGGCTGGTACATGGACCGGGTCTGTGCGCCTGTCGGCCCTGTCCTGCGCCGGGCGTACTGAGGTTGAGCTAACCAAGCGGCGGCTGCCGCTTTCACCGATCTTCCAAGGCAGCCGCACGGCCGATGCGGCTGCCTTGCTCGTTTTTGTTTCATCGCGTGCCGACCTTTTGTGCGCGCAGCCCAGGTTCACCATGAATATCTTTGCCTGGCCGGGACCGGCTGTCGCATGGTGAAGATTGTGTTAGCAGTCTGGCGGGGCTGCATCGGCAGCGTGATTGCGTAACGCGGCGGTGGCTGGAGCTCACAGAGGTGATGATCCGGCGGACCGACGCCTGTAGAGGATGTGATGACAGGGGCTGCAACTTACGATCTCTCAGGCAAGCGTGTCTTTGTCGCGGGGCACCGGGGCATGGTCGGATCGGCTGTCGTCCGCAGGCTTGCGTCAGAGAATTGCACCGTGCTGACGGCCGATCGGCGTGAGCTGGACCTCACGAAAGAAGAGCCCACGCTGAAATGGCTCGAGGCCAATCGTCCCGAGGTCGTGGTCCACGCCGCTGCAAAGGTCGGCGGCATTGCAGCCAACAACAATTTCCCGGTCGACTTTCTGTGCGACAACCTCGCGCTGGAATTGAGCGTGATCCGCGCAAGTCACGCAGTTGGCGTGCAGCGTCTGCTGTTCCTCGGCTCGTCCTGCATATATCCCAAGCACGCCAAGCAGCCGATGGCCGAAAGCGAATTGCTGACGGGGCCGCTTGAGCCCACCAACGAATGGTACGCCATCGCCAAGATTGCCGGCCTCAAGATGTGCCAGGCGTATCGCCGGCAATACGGCGATGACTTCATCTCGGCCATGCCGACCAATCTCTACGGCCGCGGCGACAATTATCATCCGGATCATAGTCATGTGCCGGCTGCACTGATCCGTCGCTTCCACGAAGCCAAGCTTGCCAAGGCGCCGACGGTCACCGTGTGGGGCACCGGCACGCCGCTCCGTGAATTCCTCAGCGTCGAGGATTTCGCGGACGCCTGCGTTTTCCTTCTGAAGAATTATTCGAGCGATCTCCCGATAAATGTCGGCAGTGGCGATGAGGTTTCGATCGCAGACTTCGCTGCGGCCGTAGCGGAGGTTGTAGGGTACGAAGGCAAGTTGATCTTCGATACGTCCAAGCCGGACGGGACGCCGCGCAAGCTCCTGGATAGTTCTCGGCTTCGAGCACTTGGCTGGCGTGCCACCACCTCGCTTCGTGTGGGAATCGCCGCGGCGTATGATGACTTTCTTCAGGGGCATGGCCGCCATCTGGAGGTTAGCCGGGCGAGCTGAGCAGCTCACCACTTCGTTTGAATAAATTTTTGATCTTGAATAGCAAGCTGGATTCCGTTGATGCGTATTCTTCTGGTCGGCATCAATTATGCGCCCGATCTCATTGGCGTGGCGAAGTACAATACGGAGCTGTGCGAGAGTCTCGTCGACGAAGGTCACGAGGTGAGGGTGATCACCGCGCCGCCCTATTATCCCGCCTGGAAGATCCCGCATGGCTTTGATGCGTCCTATTTCAGGGCCAGGGATATCAATGGCGTGCGCGTAACGCGCGCGCCGATCTACGTGCCTGCGCAGCCATCGGGCGGGAAGCGTCTTGTTCATCACGCATCCTTTGCATTGAGCAGCATGCTCCCTGTCGTGAAGGAAGCCGTCAGCTGGCGTCCCGACATCATGCTCTCCGCGGCCCCTTCGTTAATGTCAGCTGCATTCGTCTCCTTTGTCGCGCGGCGGATTGGCACCAAATCTTGGCTCCATGTGCAGGACTTCGAAGTCGATGCGGCTTTCGATCTGGGCTTGCTCCAGAACGAGAAGCTGCGGACGGTGATGCTGAAGACGGAAGCGGCTATTCTTCGTTCCTTTGACAGGGTTTCATCAATCTCCCCGCAAATGGTCGATCGCCTGCGCGGCAAGGGGCTGGACGCAGAACGCATAACCGAGGTGAGGAACTGGATCGATACGAGCGCGATCTATCCCGCCTCCAGGCAGACCACATATCGCCAGGAGCTCGGCATTCCCGACACCGCGATTGTCGGACTCTACTCAGGCACGATGTCGAACAAGCAGGGGCTGGACCTTGCAATCGATGCGGCTGCCGCCTTGGAAGAGAGGCGCCCCGACATTCATTTCATTCTCGCGGGCGAGGGCCCTCACAAGTCAAAGCTGGTCGAAATGGCGGCCGGCCGTTCGAGAATCCATTTCCTGGGCTTGCAGCCTATCGAGAGCTTCAATGAATTGATGGCGACGGCCGATTTTCATCTTATTCCTCAGAAGGCGGAGGCCGCCGATTTGGTCCTGCCTTCAAAGCTCGGGGCGGTCCTCGCATCCGGGCGGCCGGTTATTGCCATGGCGAGCCAAGGCACCGGCCTTGCCGCTGAAGTTGAAGGTGCTGGGCTGGTCATTCCCCCAGGCGATACACCGGCGCTCGCCGCAGCAATTGAAAGCCTAAGTGAGGACCCTGCGCTTTGCGAAAAGCTGGGTGCTGAGGGACGAAGGCGCTCTGTCGAGCGTTGGGATCGTCGAACGATTGTCCGGCGCTGGGTCGAAGACATGGCAGCCTTGAAGGTGCCGAAGCCTGCTTTGTCGCCCACACCCGTCTCAATTCCAGTGAAGGATGCCGTTCCCCAGCCCTGACGATCATCAGTCGGCGCAAGTCGTAAATTGAAAAGGGCGGGAGAGCATTTCAGCTTCCCGCCCTTCCGTTTTCACGCTTGCCGCCGTTCACTCATGGCGCGGATAATATCTGAAGCCGTGCTGCTTGATGAGTTCGTCCCGTTTTGCGGATTCGAGATCTTCCTTCATCATTTCGCGAACCAGGCTTTCGAACGATGTCTGGGGCTCCCAGCCGAGTTTCTGCTTGGCCTTCGACGGATCACCAAGAAGCGTCGCGACTTCGGTGGGGCGGAAATAGCGCGGATCGACCGAAACGATACACTTGCCAGTCTTGGCATCATATCCCTTTTCCTCGACGTCGTTGCCCTCCCAGCGAACTGTCATGCCGACTTCGTTTGCCGCGACATTCACGAAATCTCGGACGGAGTGCTGCACGCCGGTCGCAATCACGAAATCTTCCGGCTTGTCCTGTTGCAACATCAGCCATTGCATTTCGACATAGTCACGCGCGTGCCCCCAATCGCGCAAGGCGTCCAGATTGCCGAGATAAAGCCGTTCCTGCAGTCCCAAATGGATGCGCGCCAGAGCGCGCGTGATCTTTCGGGTCACGAAGGTTTCGCCACGGACCGGAGATTCGTGGTTGAAGAGAATGCCGTTGCAGGCATACATGCCATAGGCTTCACGGTAATTGACCGTGATCCAGTAGGCGTAAAGCTTGGCGACGGCGTAGGGTGAGCGCGGATAGAACGGCGTGGTTTCCTTTTGGGGAATCTCCTGGACCAAGCCGTAGAGCTCAGACGTCGATGCCTGATAGAAGCGAGCCTTCTTCTCCAAGCCGGTGATGCGGATCGCTTCAAGGATGCGCAACGCGCCGAGGGCGTCGGAGTTTGCAGTGTACTCCGGTTCCTCGAACGACACGGCGACGTGGCTCTGCGCCGCGAGATTGTAGATCTCGTCTGGCTGCACCTGGCCGACGATCCGGATCAGGCTCGATGAATCCGTCAGATCGCCGTAGTGGAGCCGAAAAGGCGGATCTGGCTCATGCGGATCGAGATAGAGATGATCGATGCGATCGGTGTTGAAGAGCGAGGTCCGGCGCTTGATGCCGTGGACCTCATATCCCTTCTGCAAAAGAAGTTCGGCCAAATAGGCGCCATCCTGGCCAGTAACGCCAGTGATCAGAGCTCGTTTCTTTGTCATATCAATCCCAAATTTGAGACCTGTGCTTACATGAAATTGACTTGGTTAGGGAGGGTGAAATCACCCGAAAATCGAGCTTAGATTAACGGCCTTCTTGCGATTGCCGGATTTTCGGAGTTTGGCCATGGTTACCGTGGGCTGCTTGCGGATAAAGGCGGACCACGAGGCGCATCTTCAGCCGCCGGCCGAGGCAGCTAGAAAGCGGCAACTTCGCGTGTCCACCGCTGGGGTTCCGCACCCGACTCCGCCCGCACGATAATGAATCGCTCCAACGCATCCACCAGCGGCGTGACCACCGGGCTCAGATTGTCGAGCACCAGAACCGCCTTTCCCTCGCGCACGAGCAGCACGAGGTGATGCTCTCCGGTCACCTGGATCACGACCTCTGCGAGGAGGAGTGCGGAGCTGGGCCAGCCGGATCGCAGCAGGAGGTGGCGCTTGGTGACGGCGTAGTCGCCGCAATTGCCTTCATAAGGAAATATCTGCCACTCGGTGTCTCGCCGACTCGCAGGCGGATCCTTCGGCGTTATGCCGAAATTCACCGTTGCATTGATCTGGGCGAGTTCTCGCCAACGCTGAACTGAGGAACGATAATCCCGGATCCTGCGATCGTCGTGGCGCTGGCAGTCCTCGGGATACTGAATGCAGAATTGCGAGAATGACAGCGGTGGCGTGACCGCTTGAAATTCATACTTTGAATAGGCGGGCTGGCCGCAAACGCAATACATGATAGCCAGCATGCGGACCGCATGTCTGATCATCGAAAGTTCGCCTGACATTTCTGATTGCTAGGCGAAGTATATTGCGGTGCAATGGAATTGCTATGACAATTGTAGGGCAATCTATGCTCAATTGTGGAGCAGAGCGCGCCCAAGTCGTCAGTGAGAGTGACGACCATGCCGACGTCGAGTATCACCCGGCATGGGTGCAGTAAGTCTCAGCATGCTCTCAGACGACCAAAGACCACGTGGCGGCAAGTTCAGGCGTTTCACCTTATATCCGTCGATCACGATAGACTCCCTTGGACTCAACGTGTGTGCGTGCCCCGGCTCGCCGAACAGCACGCTGTAGGCTCGCTGCTTGACCGCTGCTCGCGAGAAGCAGCGCAACGAGCGGAGGCGAGGGCACCGACGGAGGCGATCAGCTCGGCGAGAAATCGTCCTGCGCCTGGACCGAAGAATGGCTCACGTGCGCCGGGCTTGACGCCCAAAGTTCGCCCGCGACAGACAGCGGCGACATCTGAACACCCGCCCACCACGTGCGTTCGTCGCCATACCTGTGCAAGGCCTGGTGATGCTTTCGGCATAGAGGCACGGTGAATTCGTCGCTGACCTTGCGGCTCAGCGTTCTCGGCTGAGCGAATTTGAGATGACAGGGATCTGATGGCGTTTGCTTGCAGACGAGACACGGCTCGACCCGGTGCGGCCTTAACTTCCCTGCAAGCTCTGACCGGCGAGTTTGAGGAAGTCCAAATCTCGGAGGCATGGGCAAACAAAGGAATCGAGATAGATTCGACGTGATCCGGATGGACTGGATTACGGCAATCTCCAGTTGGCCGCGGCATTTGAGGGAGGCGAAGACAAAGAGCGTTTGGCAAAAGCTCTAGGAGACTCCAACGTTACGACTGCGTTCCTACACCGGCTCAAGATCTGGTCGCCAGCACGACACTCGCGAGCGTGAACAGCAGGGCCGCGATCTTGCCCGCGCCGAGCGGTTCGTGCAGGGTCGCCGCGGATGCCAAGACGCCGACGATAGGGACGCCGATCGTGCCGATCGAGGCGATCGAGGCAGGAAGCCGGGCCAGCGCCGCGAACCAGCTCACATAGGCAACGCAATATTGCATGATCGTCACATAGACGATCAGGATCCAGCCGAGCTGCGTGATGGCGAAAACGTCAGTGGTCTCGATCGCAAGTCCGATCAAAGTGATCGGAAGGCAGCCGATCAGGATCTGCCAGGCAGCCGACGATAGCGGCGGCATCTGGATCGGCAGTTTCTTCGCAAAGACGGTGCCGAATGCGAAGCCGATCGCACCGCCCAAGGCCAGCACGATTCCCGGAAGCTTTTCCCAACTCGCGGAGATGCCGTTGCCGCCCATGATGGTCGCGAGCCCGGCGAGCGCCATGAACAGCGCCGTCGTGCGCAATACGGTCGGCTTTTCGCCGAGCACCGGCCAGGCAATGATCGCGGCCCACACTGGCATTGTATAGCCAATCAGCGCGACTTCGCTGGCGGGCAACCAGAGCAGAGCAAACCCGATCAGGATCATCCAGCAGGTGACGTTGAAGGTTGCTGACAGGACGATGCGGCCCCACATGCCCTCGGGCACGCGCAGGCTTTGGCCTCGAAGCCCGGCCAGGCTAGCGAGCAGCGCCGCACCGACGAGGCCCATGACACCGCGATATGTCAGCGGTGGAAGCTGGCCCAGCAGATACTTGGTCGCGGGCCAGTTGCTGCCCCAGCCGATCGACGTAATCACAAGGAATGCGAGGCCCGCTGGCGCAATGTGCGCTGTCTGCTTCGATTTGGGCTCGTGCATGGGATCACCGGGAGAGCGAGTTGCGCAAGTCCGATCCGACTTTCGTCTCTCGTCTCAGTACTTGAGCGGAAGGCGAGCCGTCTCCGGTGCCGCAAGCACGGACACCAGCGTGAGCACGGAAAGCGCAATGATAAACACGGAGATTGCCCAGGCCCCGCCCGTCCAGACCAGCAGCGCTGTTGCGATCAGTGGTGACAGACCGCCGCTGAGCGCGGCTGCGATATTGGCGCCGAGCGAGGCGCCGCTGTAGCGCATTCTCGTGCCGAACAATTCCGGCATGTACGCGGCCTTCGGTCCGAACAGCAGGGCATGCGTCAGCGTCATGGTGACAATCAGCGCGAGCGTCACGATGGTCGCATCCTTGGTGTCGAGCAGCCAGAACAGGGGAAAAGCCATGACGATGGAGGCGACGGCGCCGGCGAGGTAGAGCGCCTTCCGGCCATAGACGTCTGACAGCCACCCCGCCAGCGGCAGCGTCACGAATTCGACCAGGGCCGCATAGACAACCGCATTGAGGACGGTCTGCCGCGGCATTCCGAGCTTCGTCGTCGAATAGGTGATCACGAACACGGTCAGGAGATAAGCCAAACCGACCTCGGATACCGTGATGCCGATGGCCAGCAAAAGGTTGCGCCAGTCGCGCCGGAAGATCTCGAAGATCGGTTGGCTTACGACGTCCTTTCGCTCGAGAACCTGTCTGAACTCCGGCGTTTCGGTCAGGCTATATCTGGCGAACAGCCCCACCAAGACCAGAACGATACTGAGAAGGAAGGGCACGCGCCAACCCCAGCTCAGAAAGCTCGTTTCGGGCAGCTGCGTAACGAGCGCAAAGATCCCCGTCGATGCGGCCACGCCCATGGGAAAGCCGACCTGCACCAGGCTGCCCCAGAATCCACGTCGATTGCCAGCGTGCTCAATCATCATCGTCACCGCGCCGCTCCATTCGCCGCCGATGCCGATACCCTGAATAAAGCGAAGCGCCACCAGCATGATAGGCGCCCAGATGCCCACCTGATCATAGGTGGGCAGGCAGCCGATCAGGAAAGTGCCGATGCCCATCATCAGCAGAGTCGCGACCAGCATCGACTTGCGGCCGACGCGGTCGCCAAAGTGACCGATGATCGCGCCGCCGATCGGGCGGGCGACGAAACCAACGGCATATGTACCAAAGGCGGCAACGGTGCCGATCAGAGGATCGAATGACGGGAAGAACAGCTTGTTGAATACAAGCGCCGCGGCCGTTCCATAAATAAGGAAGTCGTACCACTCGATCGCGGTACCCAGCACGCTCGCCCACGCAACCTTTGCGATCGAAGGAGTTCGCGCGGACCATTGGTCCGCGACGTTGTCGGTGATGATCGTCAAGGTTGATCCCCTGCTCAGACCGCGCCACAATCCCTGGGCGAATTGAAATCCAAGCCGAGCGCGCAGGCAAGCGAAATCTCAATCTGATCGGCAAATCGGTGGAGTGAGCTTTCAACCGTCCGAAGGAAGGCCATGTTCAATTGCCTGAAAGCGCACCGGCGCGAGAACGGAGGCCTGCTCCCACCAATCGGCGACCTGCTCGTCCAGCTCGGTCTCGCCGCGCCCCTTGCAGGGGAATATCTCGACGCGCCTGACCGCTTCCGCGTGAAAGCCATCAACTTTTCGCGTGACCTTCACTATTGTTCCTTCGCGGTTGTGCTTGGTCAGTGGCACCAGGAGCCGTCCGTCAAGGCGAAGCGACTGCAGCCAGAGCGGGTGGGGGTGCGTGAAGCCGGCGTGAACCACGATGACGTCCGCCGGCTCCCCGATATTGCGGCACGCATCGGCGCATAGGGCGCGGACATTCCTGTAGCCGCGCAGGTTCGCTTTTGCTTGGGCGACAAACTCCTTTTCGCAGTCGATCGCGAGGACCTTGCCATGTGGGCCGACAAGTTCGGACAGGATCGCCGAGAAATAACCGAGACCGCACCCGATCTGGACAACCCGCTCGCCGGCTTTGATATCGAGAATTTCGAACAGATTGGCCCAGAGGCTGGGAAGGCCGGTGTGCAGCCTTCGACTTTCGTCGATCGCAACCAGCACGTCATCGTAGAGATGGATGGGATCGGCGTCTGGCGTCGTCTGATATTCGCGACCTTCCGAGGCTCGCACCCGCCAAGGCCCCGGGCCAGCAAAGTGTTCGCGCGAAACAGATGCGAACGCATCGAGCAATCGCGACGAGGAAATTCGTCCACGCTTCTTGATCTGCTCGACGTAACGTTTTCGCGCAGCGGCGATGTCGCTCATCTTGCTTCTTCCAATCACTGACGATATCGTCGTGCACGATAGCTCAGGCCCAGAAAAAAGGCATCACCTTGGCCGCTCGAGTCTCATCGTCGCAGCGATCCCCGGCGGATCGAGAAGCTTTCTCCAGCATTGCTGGTCTGCTCGCGTTCTATGCACGGACGACTCCCGCGCAAAACGCAATCATGGATTCGTCTGGAAATTCTGTCAGTTACGCCGAGCTCTGGGTTTGTGCGGAGCGTGTCCGGCGACAGTTGCGGCAGTTTGGCGTTGCTAGTCATCATCGCGTTGCGGTTGTGCTTCCGCGTGGCGCTGATAACGCTCTTGCATTGGTTGTGATAGCCGCTGCGGCGGTTTGTGTTCCGATCAATCCGGATTTTACGCCTGACGAACTGCAACGCTACTTTGCCGATTTGAGGCTGGCAGCGCTCGTCACCAGCGGCGACGCGAAGCCCGCGAGCCGGAATGTTGCGCAGTCGTTGGGAATTCCGGTTCTCGACGTTGGTTCGCAAAAGGCGGCCGATTTTGAGCTCACGAGCAGCACTCGCACTCCAGGAGTAGCAACTGGAGAAACCGGCCCTGACGACGATGCGTTCGTTCTTCTCACCTCTGGCACTGCCGCGCGTCCCAAGATGGTGCCGCTCACCCACGCAAGCGTCTGTCTTTCAGCCGTCAATGCGGGGGCGGTTTTGTCTCTCACGGCGGCCGACCGCCTCTTGAACGTCCTTCCGCTCTTTCATGCGCACGGCTTGATCTCGGGACTTTTGACTGCACTTGCCGCCGGGTCGAGCGTCATATGCACGAAAAGCTTCGACGGAGCCTCCTTCTTCGGTTGGTTGAGGGAATTGCAGCCGACCTGGTATACGGCCGTGCCGACGATCCATCGCGCGGTCCTGGCGGCTGCGCCTGCGGGTGATCGCGCCGCAGAGCCGAGTTCCCTGCGCATCATCCGCTCGGCGTCGGCCTCGCTCGCGCCCGCAACGCTGGAGCGGCTTGAAGCGCTGTTTGCAGTGCCCGTCGTCGAGACCTACGGCATGACGGAAGCCGCATCCCAGATCGCCGCCAATCCGCGTCATCGGCGCAAGTCCGGTTCGGTCGGCGTGGCTGCCGGTCCTGATATCGCGATCATGGATGGCAACGGCCGCGAGCAGCCGAGCGGCCAGCATGGCGAGATCGTGCTGCGAGGTCCGACGATCACGCGCGGTTACGACAATGATCAGCAGGCGACGGATGCCGCATTCCGGGACGGCTGGTTGCGGACCGGCGATCTCGGTTTTCTCGACGAAGACGGCTACCTCTTCATCGTCGGCCGCATCAAGGACGTCATCAATCGGGGCGGGCAGAAGGTCTCGCCGCTCGAGGTCGAGGAAGCCCTGCTGACCCATCCCGACGTGCTGGAGGCCGGAGCGTTCGGTATTCCGCACGAGAAGCTCGGCGAGAACGTTGCAGCAGTCGTGGTGCTGAGGCCAGGCGCCAGCGTCACGCCGCAACAGGTGCGGCAACTGGCGGCAAGCCGGCTTGCCGCCTACAAGGTGCCGAGCTTGATCCACATCGCCGATGAAATTCCCAAGGGCGCGAGCGGGAAGATCACGCGAAGCGCGCTCCCCGCCTTGATTGCGTTGGAAGCCGCGGTACCGGCCGTCGCGCCTCGCTCGAAGCTGGAAGCCCAGCTCGCTGCGATCTGGTCGAAGGTCCTGGAAGTGGAGGGGATCGGCGTCGATCAGGATTTCTTTGCGCTCGGCGCCGATTCCCTTGCGGTCACGCAGGTGCTGTCGCGCCTGCGCGAACAGTTCGGAGTCGATCTTACGTTCGGCGATGTGTTTGACGCCGGAACGGTCGCAGCGTTGGCGGTCCGGCTGCAGGCCTCGTCAGCGCGCCACGGTGACGCGGCGCCCAAATGGCATCGTGCCGCAAGCGGTGGCGGTGCCGTAGCGCTCTCGTTCCAGCAGCAGAGGATGTACATCCTCACCAAGCTCGATTCGACCAAATACAATTACAATGTCGTCGAAGTGGCGAGGTTGTCGGGCCGGCTCGACGTGGAGGCACTCGAGGCGGCCATTGCGGCCGTCGCGCGGCGTCATCAGATCCTGAGATCCACCTTTACGGAGGCCGATGGGGAGCCGGTGCAGAAGGTCGGCCACCTTTCTCCGCGGCTCGAACAGATCAGGCTGGCCGGCTATGTCGCCGGGAAGCGGTCAGGCGCAATCCGGCGCGAGGCCATGAAGGTTGCTCATTATTGTTTCGATCTCGAACGAGAGCCGCCGTTCAAGGCAACGCTGTTGCGGTTTGATTCAAGCGATCACGCTCTGATCGTCGCGCTGCATCACATCGCGACCGATGGCTGGTCGCAACGGCTATTGTGGCAGGAGCTTGCGGAACAATATTCGGCCGCTCGACGCAGCAAGCGGCCGTCGGTCCGCGGCCCGGCGTATCAGTATCATGACTATGTCGGCTGGCAGCAGGCATGGGCGCAAACGCAGGCCGCGAGCAACCAGCTCGACTTTTGGCGCAAGCAGCTTGACGGTGTGACGACGCTGCCGCTTCGCACGGACCGCCCGCGTGGCGAGAGCTGGACGGGTCGCGGTGCCAGGCACTACATCAAAATTCCGCGTGTACTGTCGGCAGCGGTCAAGGCGCTTGGCCAGCAGCACAGCGTTACGCCGTTCATGATGCTGCTGGCCGCGTTCCAGACGCTGCTCTGTCGATACACGGGCCATGAGGACGTGGCGACGGGCTCGCTGATTGCCAATCGCAACCAGATAGAGGCCGAGCCGCTGATCGGCATATTCGCCAACAGCGTGATCATGCGGACGGATCTCTCAGGCGATCCGCGTTTCAGCGAACTGCTGCAACGCGTGCGCCGAGTCACGCTCGATGCCTATCGCAACCAGGATATTCCCATCGAAACGGTTTTGCGCGCGCTCCAGGCGTCGCGCCGGGACGGCAGTCCACCGTTTCAGATCATGTTCATCCTGCAAAACCCCGCCGTCGAGGCCGGCCATTTCCCCGGCTTGTCGACGCAACGGATCGAGATCGACCCGGCGGTCGCGCGGTTCGATATCACCCTCGAACTCCTTGAGACCAACGGACAGTTCTCGGGATTCTTCGAATACGCCACCGATCTGTTCGACGCGGACACGATTGCCCGGATGGCGGGACACTTCCAATCGCTGCTCCAGGGCATCGTGACCGATCCCGACATGAAAATATCCCGCCTGCCTTTGATCGAGTCGGTGGAACGCCATCGCTTGCTCGAAGAATGGAAGGGAGCAAGTCTTCCCCGGCGCGGCAATTTCATTGAGCGCTTTGATCGTCGGGCGGCGCGTGATCCCGGGACGACGGCTGCTAGCGACAGCAACGGCAAATCGAGCTACCGCGAACTCGCCAGCCGAAGTCTTGCCATCGCGCAGCGGCTGGCCCGGGAGGGCGTCGGAGAGGACATGATCGTCGCGCTCCTCGCCGAGCGGAGCGTCGACCTGCTTGCGGCAATGATCGCGGTCCAGCGTGCGGGCGCGGCGTTTCTCTGTCTGGACCCGACGCAGCCTGCGGTGCGGCTTGCCGCAATCCTCAAGTCGGCGCAACCCCGACTGCTCTTGAGTTCGCGCGGCTGCGCCGCCCAGCTCGATGAGATATTTTCGGCCTCTTCGGCTGCTCGTCTGCCCTTCGCGATGCTAGACGACATCAAGGGGCGCAGCCAAGGCAAGCCGATGAAAGCAAGAGCGCCATCGGGCCTCGCCTACCTCATCTACACGTCCGGCTCGACGGGCGCGCCGAAGGGCGTGATGATCGAGCAGCGCGGTCTGTCAAATCACCTGGCTTCGCTGGTGTCCGAGCTCGCCCTCTCAAATAGGGACGTGATCGCTCAGACGGCGCCACAAAGCTTCGTCATCTCGGTCTGGCAGTTCCTCGCCGGGTTGACCGCTGGCGCCCGTGTCCACATCTGCGCAGACGCGGTGGTTCGGGATCCCCTGTCGCTTGCGCAGGAAATGCACCGTGAAAGCGTCACGGTGTTGCAGATTGTTCCGTCGCTCCTCAGGTTGATCCTCGAGCGGGTGAATGAGACAGCAATTTATCGTGCCTTTGCGGGTCTTCGGTTGCTAATTTCGACGGGCGAGCCGCTCCCGGCCGATGTCTGCCGGAGCTGGTTCCAACATTTTCCAGGCGTGCCGGTGATCAATGCCTACGGCGCATCGGAATGTTCCGACGATGTTTCGCTGCATCGTCTGGATGCGGCGCCAACAGGGTCAGTTGTGTCCATCGGTCGCCCGCTGCCGAATGTCCAACTCTATGTTCTTGACGGCGGGTTGCAACCATTGCCGATCGGTGTGACCGGCGAGCTGTATGTCGGCGGCGACGGCGTGGGCCGCGGCTACATTGGAGATAACGAGCAGACCAGCGCACGTTTTCAGCGCGATCCTTTCAGTGATCGTGCACATGCGCGGCTCTATCGTACGGGTGACCTCGCGCGCTGGCGCGTGGATGGAACCCTAGAGTGTCTCGGTCGGGCTGATCACCAGGTCAAGGTCCGCGGCTATCGCGTCGAGCTCAAGGAGATCGAGCATGTCCTCCTGGATCATCCACGGATCGGCGCCGCGGTGATAGAGCCGCGCCGTGAGGCAAGCGGCGACATCAAGCTGTTTGCCCACCTCGTTGCCACGGGCACCCATCAACCGAGCGCGGCCGAACTGCGCGAATTTCTCAAAGCCAGGCTGCCAAGCCAAGCGGTGCCGTCCGTCTTCCTGTTTTTGGAGCGCATGCCGCTCAATGGGCACGGCAAGGTCGATCGCGCAGCCATCGCAGCGTCCCCTCGATCGGAACCGATTATCGTGCCTCCTGCGGTCGAGCCGTCCCGTTCTACCGAGAAGGCCATCCGCGAGATCTGGGCTGACCTGCTGAATGTGAGCGATATCAAGGTCTCCGACGATTTCTTCGATCTCGGCGGTCATTCCTTGCTGGCGGGCCGTGCGATGGCTCGCATCAAGCAGGCATTCGGAGTGACGCTGCCGATCCGGACGATCTTCGATCTGCCAACGATCGAAGCGCTCGCCAAACGCGTCGACGAGGCCCGCGGTATAGAGGTGTTCACTGAAGCTGCGTTGTTTCCGAAAGACGAGCAAAGTAGTCCGGCCGCACTTTCGTTTGCGCGGGACGAAATGACGGCTGAGCAGGAAGACGATGTGAGGAACCTGCTCGCACGCCGTAAGCGCGAGCTTCAGGAAGCTATTCGCAATGCGGGAACAGGCATCGGCGCGCCAGTCGCGCAGTCCGGCAAGTTAAAGGCGAAAGCCAGCAGGAAGAAAGCGATCCAGCAGATGCCGGATGCTTAGGATGAGGCGCTTGGGGCAGAGGAATGGCGTACGAACGGATCGGCCTCGTTAGCGGAGTGCTGATGTCCTCCACTCCCGACGAGTTCGCAGCGTATGCGCGATCCTGCCGCCGGCGGAGCCGGATCGTGCGGTGCGGTTCGCGTTCGACGCTCATCGCCGCGCGGTCCAGGAGCGCCTAGATGAACAATGCAAGGCTTCGCGTGTTTCCCGCCATTTCGCGCAATCGGGATCCCGGCAAATATGTCGACGAATTGATGCACGTCGCGCATTTTGCGGATCTCAATGGTCTCGCGGGACTTCTGCTGTTCGAAGGCAATGACGTGTTCGTCCAGCCTTGGGCGATGGCGCAGCACATCGTGGCCCAAACAAAGCGCAGCTCGCCGTTGATCGCAGTCAACCCCGTCTACATGCATCCTTTCACCGCGGCCAAGTTGGTGTCGTCCTTTGTCCAGCTTTACGGGCGCAAGCTGTATCTGAATATGATCACCGGCACCGCCGTGAGCGACTTGCAGGCGCTGGGCGACCAATGTGCGCACGCTGACCGGTATGTCAGGCTGGGCGAGTTTATCAAACTGGTCCGCCTGCTGCTTGAGAGCTCCCGCCCGATCGATTTTCGCGGAACCTTCTACACGGCGTCCGGCCTGCATCTTCACTACCGGCCTCCGGCCGACCTGCTGCCTGAATTCCTGATCGCCGGCCAATCCGACGCTGCCCAGCGCATTGCCTCTGAAGCCGGCTGTATCAAGATGCAGATGCTGCCGCCGGATCATGACCGCGGCATCAACGCGCCCGGCTTGAACTTCGGGATCTTTGCACGGCAGGGCCGTGACGCCGCGCGTCGGGCCGCGCGTGAGCGTTTCAGCGACAGTGCAGAAGGTCGCGAACTGCTCACGCTTACGATGGAGAATACAGATTCGGTGTGGAAGCGGCGGCTCTTTGAGGGACAGACGGCCGAGATGCAACACAACGGGTATTGGCTACTGCCGTTTCTCACGTTCCAGGCGGATTGTCCTTATCTGGTCGGCAGCTATGCGGAGATCGGTGAAAAGCTCAGAACTTTCGCGGCCCAAGGCCTGACGACGATCATGCTCGACATGATCGCTGACGAAGCCGAGATGCGGCATGTGGGCAAGGCGCTGCAAGCAAGCGGCTTGTTCTGAGCCGAAAAGCATGCCTTCGTTCGGACAATCAGCGTGAACTGCGAGTGATGTCGGATATTCGTTCTCCACCCCTCGAACTTTCGGATCCTCCGCCACTGACAGTGCGCTCGCCGGGCAGTCGAGTGCCGCTGTCCCACGCGCAGGAGGGGCTATGGTTCCTCGAGCAGCTTGGGCTCGTGGGCGCGGCTTACAACATGCCCTGGATGCTGCAACTCGAAGGGGCGTTGGATGCCGTTGCTCTGGAGCTGAGTTTCGGAGACGTCGTGCGACGTCACGAAAGCCTCCGGACCAGGTTCGAGACAGTGGACGGCCGCGGCTTTCAGGTGGTCGACGAGGCCGGAGCCTTCCGCCTCGACACGGTCGATCTCTCCACGCTTGGGGACGATGAGCAGCGGGCGGCGACCGGGCGTTTGATGTCGGAGGATGGACGGCGCTTGTTTGACCTGTCGGCCGGGCCGCTATTCCGCGTCACGCTGCTTCGATTGACCCAGAACCAGCATATCGTGCTCGTCAACATGCATCACATCATATCGGATGCTTGGTCGATCGGCGTGATGTTTGCTGAGGTGACGGCGCTCTACGCAGCCCGAGTGGCAGGACGGGTGTCACCTCTGGAGAGCTTGCCGGTTCAATACGCGGATTACGCGCTTTGGCAACGCGAATGGCTTCGGGGCGAAGTGCAGACGCGGCAGCTGGAGTACTGGAAGCGGCAACTGGCAGGCGCGCCGCAGGTATTGGCGCTGCCGACAGATCGCACCCGGCCCCAGATGCAGAGTTTTCGAGGAGCAAGCCGCGGCTTCAGCCTGACGCCACAGCTTTCATCCGACCTGCGCGTCCTCGCGCGTCGAGAGAAGGCGACACCGTATATGGTGCTCTTGGCGGCATTTTCGGTGCTGCTGGCGCGCTATAGCGGGCAACGGGACATTCTTGTTGGCTCTCCCTTCGCTGGTCGCGGGCTGCCGGAGCTGGAAGCCATGGTCGGTTGCTTCGTGAACATGCTCGTCATGCGTACGGATGTGTCGGACGATCCCAGCTTTCGCGATTTGCTGCAGCGCGTAAAGGAAACGACACTTTCCGCTTATGAAAACCAGGATGTGCCGCTTGAGAGGGTGGTGGAGGCGCTGCAGCCTCACCGCGATCTGTCTCGCCAGCCGCTGTTCCAAGTCGCCTTGATCCTGCTGAACGTCCCCCCGGCGCAGCTCGATCTTCCAGGACTGCGAGTAAGCCAGGTCGCCACCGAGCACATCACGACAAGGTTCGACCTGTCATTGACCTTGTACGAAGCCCCCTCCGGAGTCCGCGGATGGTTGGAGTATGCGTCGGATTTGTTCGACGACGATACGATCGCACGTCTCGTGGGCCACTTCGAGAATTTGTTGGGCGCAATCGTTGCCGATCCGGACAAGCGCGTCTCGGAGCTCAAGCTTCTGAATGCGCTCGAGCACAGTCACCTGATCACGGAATGGAACGCAACGACGGTCGACTATCCTGCTGGGAAGTGTGTTGGCGAGTTGTTCGTGGAGCAGGTGGGGCGTACGCCGCATGCGATAGCTGTCGCTAGCGGAGCTCACGAGCTGACGTATCGTGAGCTGAATGAGCGATCGAACCGCCTTGCTCATCACCTGCGCGGACTTGGCGTCAAGCCGGATGATCGCGTTGCGATTTGCGCCCGGCGCGGTGTCGAGATGCTCGTGGCTCTGCTCGCAGTCCTCAAGGCGGGTGGGGCTTACGTCCCAATGGACCCCGCCTTTCCGATCAAGCGGCTGGCGGACATGCTGGCGGACTGCGCACCTCGCGCAATACTGTCGGATGCGGAGACGATGGGAATCCTGGAGGGCCACACGGGGGACCTCCCGGTGATAGATCTCGCCGACGAGACGCTTTGGACGAATGGTCACCGCAGCAATATTCGGCCCGATGGGGGCGGATTGCGACCCGAAAGTCTCGCCTACGTCATCTACACGTCGGGCTCGACCGGACGGCCCAAAGGCGTCATGGTCGAGCATCGGTCGCTGGTGAATCTCCTGACATCTATGAGTGAGCTCGTCGGTATGAAGCCGGCTGATCGCTTGCTGTCTGTGACCACTGTAGCGTTCGATATCGCGGGCCTCGAGCTGCTAATGCCTTTGCTTGTCGGCGCCAGAGTTGTCATTGCCGACCGTAAGACGAGCAGCGATCCACGACGAATGATGGATTTGCTGCTGCGGGAGCAGATCACGGTCTTGCAGGCAACCCCCGCGAGCTGGCGGGCTCTGATCGAGAGCGGTTGGGTGGGAGAGCCACGTCTCCGCGCCCTGTGCGGCGGCGAGGCCATGACGGCCGATCTTGCCGACCAGTTGCTCCGGCGAACCTCGGCATGCTGGAACGTTTATGGGCCCACCGAGACAACAATTTGGTCGTCGGCTCACGCGATCGAGGAAACGGCGCATCCGTCAACCGTCGTCCCGATCGGCCGACCCATCTCGAACACGAGAATCTATGTCCTCGACGAGCACCGGGCTCCCGTCCCCATCGGAGTCGTCGGCGAAATCTATATCGCCGGCACGGGGGTGGCGCGCGGCTATCTCAATCGACCCGAGCTGACCGGGGAACGGTTTGTCACCGAGCCGTTCGCTACCGACCCGGACGCGCGGATGTATCGGACCGGCGATCTGGGACGTTTACTGCCAGAGGGAAGTATCGAATATCTCGGGCGAAACGATTTTCAGGTGAAGCTGCGCGGCTATCGCATTGAGCTCGGTGAAATCGAGGCGGCATTGATGGGCCATGCGTCGGTGCGGCAGGCAGTGGTCGTCGCGCGCCGGGATCGTGCCGATGATCCTCGCTTGGTTGCCTATGTTGTGGAAAACGGCGGGACATCTGGAGGGCGGCAGGGAGGGCGCGACAGGCGTTCGACAGCGTTGAGCACGTTGTCGGACGACTTGCGAACTCATCTCCTCAAGCATCTGCCGGACTACATGGTGCCGTCGGCCTTTGTTTTGCTCGACGCGCTGCCGCTGACTCTCAACGGGAAACTGGACCGGGGCAGCTTGCCCGCGCCTTTAGGCGATTCGGGTACATCCCGCGCCTACGAGCCCCCGCGTGGCAGGCTGGAGAAGATGTTGGCGCAGACTTGGAGTGAGTTTCTGGAGATCGATCGCGTCGGACGTGACGACAATTTTTTCGAGCTTGGTGGTCACTCGCTGTTGGCCGTGCGTTTGGTCAACGAATTGAGTCGTCGCGGCACCGACATCTCGCTGGCCAAGCTGTTTGCAAGCCCGACAATAGCGCTGCTCGCACGCGAACAGGCGGGCATTGATGACCGCTCGAGAGACGGCGCTGCAATTACTCTTCGTGCAGAGGGGAGTGGTGCTCCGCTATTTCTCGCGCCGGATCTCTTTAATCAGATGATCTATGGTCCGATTCTTACGCGACACCTTCGCGGCGGCTTCCCTGTGTATGGTTTGACGATGAGCCAAGTTGGGACGGCATCGGCACGCACGATCGAGGCGATCGCTGGGAGCTTGGTCCGGACAATACGGTCCATTCACCCCTGCGGGCCGTACCGCCTGGCAGGCTGGTCGTTCGGCGGAATACTGGCCTACGAGATTACAAGGCAGCTCGTCGATGAAAAGGAGACCGTACAGTTCTTGGGATTGATCGACGCGCTGTATGGGCGGCCGAGCTCTCCGTCGAAGACGTCAGACGTCGTATTCCTGCGGAACTATATTGGCAGCCGGACGGGTGGCCGAATGCATCAGTCAGACTTTCGCTCGATGGTTCTGGAATGTCGTGAGAAGGCTTTGTTGCCCTGGTCGTCTACGGAAGAAGACGTTCGCCAGATGATTGCGCAGTCGCGGACGCGCGAGCGCGCGGGCAGCAAATATGTTGGGGCGGCTATTCCGATCGCTCTCCAGCTTTTCACGGCGGCGGAAAATCCCCTGGATGACCGGCTCTATGGTTGGGATCGAATTGTTCAGGCGCCCCGGATCCACAAGACCGTTGTTCAGGGGACGCATCATTCGATGCTGCAGAGCCCTTACGTCGCGTCGCTGGGTAAGGTGTTTTCGGACGCTATCTTGCTGCCGGCGGGATAGAGCGTCAGCTTTGGCTGCCTGCTCGCTTGGCTGCTGGCTGCCTTGGCAAGCCCGCCACCGTCCAGTGGCAGGAGCGGCGGTGCACGTTAATAAAGATCGATGAAGCCGGATCGCGCTCAGCCGGTCGATCAGGCCGCTCACCGATCGCAGCAACATCCGACCAATATCAGGAAAAAGGCGCCGCCTAGCCCATTTGGGGGAGGCGCACCCCCAGGGAAGCTGGCTTATCGCCTAGATGGCTCTTCGTTCAGAAGCCGCTTCTTGGGCGCGGATGGGACAAAAGTCGGTGGATCTCTCAACAGGCACATGACGTCAAACCGGTTGGACGCCAAATTGGTGGGTTTGGACGGCTTCTCGTTCTACGAGTTCGAGATGCGCAAGCGCGCGCGGAGCTGGGAGTGGAGCATTGGCTCTCGTGACGGAAAGGCCATCATGCGAGGGAGAGCCAGAAAACGCGTGGTGGCGAGATATCAGGCGACGAGCGCGCTGTTTCTCTTGCTGATGAACGTATCCGCGGCGGCTCGGGGCCGAAATTGAAGAAGCGCCGGGGAGGCGTGGTCTTTGGTTTGCGCTCAGGCGGAACTCGCGTCCGCTGATCGAGACAAGCCCAATGTCACCCCAGCTGCGAGACCAGCGTCACCAGCTCCGATTGCCGGTGAACGCCCGTCTTCGAGAAGATCGACTTAAGGTGGTTGCGCGCCGTTTCGCGCGAGATGCGCAAATGTTCGGCGGCTTCGGCGATCGATGTGCCGGTTGCGAGCAGGGCGGCCAGTCGGGATTCCGCCGGCGTGAGATCGAAGGCCTGGGCGATCAGCACCGGGTCCGGGGCCGGGCGCGGGATGAGGTTGGACAGGATCAGCATGGCGCGCGCGCCGAGGAAGACGGAACGCGCCGCGCCGTCCACCGGCAGGAGCCGCAATACGACCGGCGGCTTGGCCGTCCGGCGAATGAGAATCGGAGAGGCGGGGATGGCGATGGCGTCCGGCGTCGACCGGACCATGCTGATCAGCTGATCGAACCGCGTCATCGCCTGCTTGTCACGGAGAACGAGACGCCGCTCCCTGATGCGGATCTCATCGTCGAAGCCGCGATCTGCCGCCTGGTTGGTACGCAGCACCATCCCTTCCCGATTGATGACGAGGGCGGGTTGGCGAACCCGGTCGAGGACATCGGTCATCGAGGTCAGCGTGGCCCGTCCAATCGCTGTCGCAAGCGTGGCGGTCTCGGTCAGGCGCGGCGCCAATTGGGCAAGCAGCTCCTTGTCGCGCGTCTCGAATGCGCCTTCGCGGCCGGTTCGCTGGAGCGTCAAGGCCCACGCCGCGCTTTCGGCCCAGAAGCCGATGCCCGCAAACCACCGGTATCCGTATGGAAACAGCACCTCGTTGTACATGGGATCGGCACGAATCTGCTCAGCGCTCATGACATCGAGATCGGTCACGACCTCGCCCGCCATCATGCGCGGAAAAGCCTTGGCGCGCGGGTCCCTCAAATGCCAGTTGTTCCTGAAGTAGAGATCGGTGGCTTCCGCGATCGACGCCGTGCGGGGAACGTCCGGAGTCCTGATGTCGCTCTGAAGCAGGATGGCCGCCGACGCCCCGGCCGCCTTGCAGATGTCATCCATGATGCCGTGCCAGGCTTCCGGATTCACGGCCGCCTCGCCGAGCCGATTGAGAACCTTCGACAGTTCCTGATGGTCGATTCGATTGGCTTTCACGCGCGGTCCCCCTCCGCCGAGCCCTTGATCACGCGCTGCAAGCCGGCGTGCATCTCCCGCTGCATGCCATGCGGACACTCCCTCATGTCGGGCCTTCTGGTGCGTTTCCCTGACTGCTCATGCTTGGCGAGGAGGCAGTCCGACGCAAGCCCTTTGCCGGTTTTTCCTGAGAGTCGGCGCTAAACCAAAGTCTAACCGGATAATGTCCCACGGATGGCGCTACCAGGGGCCGGATGACCCATTCGGGTCATGCGTCAGGACGTACCGGCGCTATTCCATCAACGAGGAATAGTCTTCATTTCGGGAATCGAGATGACGTTGCCCTGTGCGAGCCAAATGGTCTTCGGTGTTGCTGCTCCGCTCACGGCGCCGATCCGCGGTGAGATTGGGGTGCGGCAGAGTGTCGCATGGAGGCCGGCGCGGCGAGGCGCGACCGGCGTGCGGGCGCCATCAGGGGTGGTGGCTGGCTGGATTGGCAGCCTGGGCGATCTCGTCACGCGCGATCCGGGGCAAAGGGCGATCGCTTCGTTCGAGCCCTTAATGTGCGGCAGTCCCGCAAAGCTTCGATCTCACAGGTCGCCGAAATCGGGCGGGACCGCCGGTTGGGTGCGCGCGCATTCCGGGCCGCGCTGTCCAGTCCACACCCCGCTTAAGGTTAGCCGCTGTGCTGTCTTGACGCAGTCACGCAACAGTGGAAACAATTTGCAATTATCAGAAAAGTCTTTCCGACGGTCGGAAATTGCAATTTCGAGAATCCAGGCGACGCCGGGCAACGGGGCAAGGCGTCGAACAATAACAAGACCATTTCATTTCAAACTCACGCCGTTGGGCTGACGGCGAACCCAAGAAATCAAGAAGGTTACGGGAGGGGCTCACCATGAGCGACCGCACGATGTCACGCGTCGCGTCGATACCGCGTTCCGTTTTCGACGATTGAACATTTCTCCATCCGCACAACGCGACGTCGCGTCCGCGCGCTCGCGAACAATGCCTGTTGCCCTATCGAGAAAGATGAATCGCCATGATCATTAACGGCACCAACGCAAACGATCAGATCACCGGCACCAGCGCGTCTGACATCATCAACGCTAAGAACGGCGACGATGCCGTCGGCGCCGGAGCGGGCAATGATCTCATCCAGGGCGGCAACGGCAACGACACCATCAACGCCGGTGCAGGCAACGACATCATCGACGCCGGCAACGGCAACGACACGGTGGATGGCGGCACCGGCAACGACATCATTTTCGGCGGCAACGGCAACGATACGGTGCTCGGCGGGGCGGGCAACGATCTGATCTCCGGCGACAACGGTGACGACATCATCGACGGCGGCGCCGGCACCGACATCGTCAGCGGCGGCAACGGCAACGACATCCTGATCTATCGTGCCTCGGAGAATGTAGGCTCGGTCGACATCTACGACGGCGGCAAGGGCCAGGACACGCTCCGCCTCGTCGTGACGCAAACGATGGCGAACTCGACCTCGTTCAGGTCCGATCTTGCGGCCATCCAGGCCCTCATCGCGCGCTATGGCAGCGCGGACTATGCGTTCAGGAGCTTCGATCTCGCCGTCGCTTCGATCGAAAAGGTCGAAGTCGTCATCGAAGGCCCGACCAATCACGCGCCTGTCGCAGTCGCGGACACCGCCTCCGTCAAGGAGGACGTGACGACGATTGCCAGCGGCAATCTGCTCGCAAACGACACGGACGCCGATGCCGGCGATACCCACAGCGTTTCGGCCGTAGCAGGGGGGACGGATAACGGCACCACGATCACCGTGGCCGGAACCTATGGAACGCTGGTGGTCACCAAGGCGACCGGCGCCTACTCCTACACGCTGAACAATTCCAGCGCCGCCGTGCAAGCGCTCGCCGCAGGCCAGCAGGTGACGGAGCAATTCACCTACACGAATGCCGACAACCACGGTGGAACTGGGTCGTCGACGCTCGCGGTGACCATCACCGGCAACAACGACGCGGCCACCATCACGGTATCGGGAACCCAGGACATCTCCGTGACGGAGGCCGGAAGCATCGCCGGCGATCCCAACGCGTCGGGCAAGCTTGCGGTGCTAGATGCCGACAGCGGCCAAGACCATTTCGCAGTCCCGGCCTCGCTCGCCGGTACCTATGGCAATTTCACCTTCAATGCGGCGACGGGCGCCTGGACCTATACGCTCGATCCCGTGAAGTCGAACCCGCTCACCGCGGGGCAGCAGGTCACCGACACCCTGACGGTCGTCTCCGCCGACGGCACCGCCACCCGCGACATCGTGGTGAACATCACGGGTACCAACGACGCCGCCGTGATCGGCGATCTCGGTCAGCACGACGTCACCGAGGACGGTGTGCTGACGGCGTCCGGCACGCTGTCGATCAACGATGTCGACTTGAACCAGAATTCGTTCCAGACCGTCGTCGCCTCCGCCCCCGGCAACCTCGGTGCGCTGACGATCGGCACCAACGGCGCCTACAGCTATTCGGTCGCCAACGGCGCCGTTCAATATCTCGGCCAGGGCGAGACCCGCGACGAGATCTTCACCGTCAAGGCTCTGGACGGCACGTCCAAGAACGTGACGTTCACGATCCACGGCGTCAACGACGCCGCGGTCATCGGCGGCCCCACCCAGCACGACGTCACCGAAGACGGCCAACTGACCGCCTCCGGGCAGCTGACCATCAGCGATGCCGACCAGAACCAGGCCGCGTTCCAGGCCGGCCAGATTACGGCAGCCGGGAATCTCGGCACGGTGACGCTGCAGGCCGACGGTCATTACACCTATTCGGTGGGCAATGCGGCGATCCAGTCTCTCGGCGCCAACGACGTCAGGACGGAGACCTTCACGGTCAAGTCCGTCGACGGCACGAGCAAGAGCATCAGCTTCGACATCCACGGCGCGCAGGACGCGCCGACGCTGAGCGTTCACGACTCATCGGGCGCCGCGGATAGCAACATCGTATTGCAAATTGCGGCCACGAAGATCGACCAAAGCAGCACCTTGTCGGTGAAGATCGAGGGCGTGCCATCGAGCTTTACGGTCCAGAACGGCGCATCGATCGGCGACGGCACGTGGCTTGTGACGGGCGACTCGATCCAGAATGTCGTCCTGATCCCGAACCACGCGGTCGGCAGCCCCGATCCCTTCACCCTGCACGTCACCGCCATCTCCGACGACGGCGTTCATCAGGCTGTGAGCACGGCCAATCTTGCGCTGACGGTGAATTCCGGTGCCAACGAGATCAACGCGCTGGATATCGACGGCTATATCGGCGGCGCGACCGTCTTCGCCGACGCCAACAACAACGGGATACTCGACGCGGGCGAGGCGTTCACGACGACACGGGCCGACGGCAGCTTCACGCTGGCGGGCGGATCCGGCCCGCTCGTGAGCATCGGCGGTGTCGATATCTCGACGGGCTTGCAGGTCGCGGGTGTGCTGAGGGCGCCGGAGGGCTCCACCGTCATCACGCCGCTGACGACGCTGATCGTCGCTTTGGTCGACAGCACGGCAGGCGATGAGCATCCGCTGACGGTGGACCAGGCCATCGGCGCCATTGCGGCCGCATTCAACGTCAATCTCCTCTCTGATCCCCAAAACCCGATCGACCTGCTGTCGTACGACCCGGTGCCGGCTGCGGTGAGTGGCGATGCGACGGCGACCGCGGTGCTTGCTGCGGCCATCCAGGTCCAAAGCACGGTGGCCCAGGTTTCGGCGGTCGGCGTGGCGCCGGATGCGGTGATTTCAGCTATTGCGGGGGCCATTACCGCATCTCAGACCGCTCCCAACGCGCCGGCCTTCGATCTGGCCTCTTCGGATACGGTTCAGAGTGTTGTCACGCTGTCCGGAGTCAGCACAGCCGCTGCTGCGACGGTTATCCAGGTCGTTGCTGCCGCGAACGACAGCATCCAGACGGCCACGAACGTCACCGAGCTGGCGCAAGCCGGTCAGGTCGCCCAAGGTGCGGCTGCAGATCAACTAGCGACGACCAATTTTGCCGATCAGGGTTCCATCGATCAACTGACCGACCGCTTTGTCGATCATCTCGACACCGAGGTCGCGAATGCCGTGCTGACCCCGATCGGGAGCACCTTGTTCGGTTCGCTCGGCGATGACGTGCTCTCCGGCGGAAGCGGCAATGATCTGATCGACGGCCAGGACGGCAACGACCGCATCAGCGGAAGTGACGGGAACGACATCCTGTTCGGCGGCGCCGGCAGGGACTATCTCACCGGCGGTTCCGGCGATGATATTCTCGACGGCGGCCCGGGCTTCGACCGCGCCGTCTACACGGACGCAGCCGGCGGCGTCACGATCAATCTTGCGGCGGGAACGGCGTCCGGCGCAGGCGTCGGGACAGACACCCTCGTCAACATCGAAGCAGCCATCGGCAGCAACTTTGCCGATACGTTCAACGCAGCTGGCTTCACCGGCGACGCTCACGTTCCGGGCAGCCCGGTCGGCTACAACGAGTTTGAAGGCAAGGGCGGCGACGATTTCATCATCAGCAACACCAACAGTCAGGGTGCAGAGCTGACGCGCGTTTCCTACGTCAGCGCCACTGGCGCGGTGACGGTGGATCTCGCCGCCGGTTACGCCCAGGGTGATACGTCGGTGGGCCATGACACGCTCGTGGGCTCCGGCTTCAACGGTGTCTGGGGCTCCGCCTACAGCGATACGATTCTGGGCAGCAACAATCCGATGTTCACCGCGGAGGTCTATTCGGGCTTCGCGGGCAACGACTACATCGACGGCCGCGGTGGCTTTGACCGCGTGGACTACAACGTTGATCCGAACACCACGACGGGAATTACGGTCAATCTCGCCGCCGGCTCCGTGACCGGCGATGCGACCATCGGAACCGATACGTTGCGCGGGATCGAGGCGATCCGCGGCACGAACTTCGCCGACACCTACAATGCCACGGGCTTCGGCTCGGGCAGCATCAATGCCGGCTCGAGCGGGACGTTCAACGAGTTCACCGGCAACGGTGGCGACGACCTCATCACCGGCAACGGCTTCACGCGGCTCGGTTTCAATAATGCCACCGGCGGCGTCAACGTTGACTTCGTCACCGGCATCGCCACCGGCGATTCATCGGTCGGCACCGATCAATTCACGGGCGTCAACGCCGTCCAGGCATCGATGTTCGACGACACCCTGCTGGGCGGCGCGACCAACGACACCTTCACCGGCCTTGCCGGAAACGATTACATCGACGGCCGTGGCGGCTTCGACGTCTCGTCCTACAACAATATCTTCTTCGTCACGGGCAGCATCAGCGTCGATATGGCGGCCGGCATCGTCACCGGAGATGGGTCGAACGGCACGGATACACTTCGGTCGATCGAAGGTATCCAGGGCACCAACTTCGACGACACGTATAATGCGACCGGTTACGGTACGGGGGCCAATGTCGGTAACAACGGCACCTTCAACCAGTTCGAAGGCCTTGGCGGCGATGATCAGATCACCGGCAACGGCAACACGCGCCTGATCTTCGTCAACGCGACCGGCGGGGTGACCATCAATCTCGCGGGTGGCACCGCCACCGGCGACGGCTCGACCGGCCAGGATAGCTTCACGGGCGTCAACAGTGCGCTCGGCAGCAATTTTGCCGATGTTTACGATGCGACCGGTTTCACCGGTCCCAACGCGAATTTCAATTCGTTCCAGGGCAACGCCGGAAACGACACCATCACCGGCAACGGCAATACCCAGATCCAGTTCGGCAATGCGACCGGCGGCGTGACCGTCAACCTCACCGCGGGCACGGTCGACGGCGACGGCTCGGTCGGCCACGACACCATCACCGGTGGCGTGTTCAACGTGGCGGGGTCCAACTTCAACGACACCATCATCGGCAGCGCCGGCAACGACGCTCTCTCCGGCAATGTCGGCAACGACACCCTTGATGGCCGGGCCGGCAACGACTCCCTCAACGGCGGCGCGGGCGCGGACACTTTCGTCTATGCAACCGGCGGCGGCTTGGACTTCATTCAGGACTTCGTCCACGGCCAGGACAAGATCGATCTGACCGGCGTCTACGGCATCTACAGCCTTGCCGATCTGCAATCGCATGCGGTGCAGAGCGGCCCCAACACGATCATCACGTTCAGCCCGAGTGAAGGCCTCACGCTTCAGAACGTCAACCTGAACAGCTTGACGGCCAGCGACTTCCTGTTCGGCACGCCGGCGGCACCGATTGTCGGTGACGGCAATCCGAATACCCTCGTCGGCACGGCGAACGCCGAATCCATCAGCGGCCTCGGCGGCAATGATCGGCTTCAGGGTCTGGGCGGCAGTGATTATCTGGATGGCGGTCTGGGCTTCGACCGAGCAGTCTATGCCGACGCGACCGGTGGTGTTTCCGTTAATCTGACGGCAGGCACGGCATCTGGACCGGGCGTCGGAACGGACACGCTCGTCAACATCGAAGGCGCGGTCGGCAGCGACTTTGCTGATACGTTTAATGCTACCGGGTTTGTGGGTGACAGCGGGATCCCGGGAGCCGCAATCGGTTTGGCCGAGTTCGAGGGCAGAGGCGGAGACGACACTATCATCGGCTCAGTCAATGCGTCCGGTGAAATCCTTGGTAGGGTATCCTATGCCAGCGCCACGGCGGCCGTGACGGTCGACATCGCTGCGGGAATCGCCGACGGCAATGCTTCGGTCGGACACGATACGTTCAGCGCCATCAACGCGATCGTCGGCTCCGCCTATGCCGACACTCTGCGCGGCAGCGACAATCCGAGCGGCACTTACGAGCAGTACGATGCCCGCGGCGGCAATGATCTGATCGACGGCCGCGGCGGCTACGATTTTGCGACCTACAATAACGACCCGACGACGGCATCGGGCATTACGGTCAACCTTGCGGCCGGCACTGTCACGGGAGATAGCTCGGTCGGTACCGACACGTTGCGTTCGGTCGAGGCCGTGCGCGGAACCAATTTCGCCGACACCTACAGCGCCGTCGGTTTCAGCGGTGTGAGCACCAATGCCGGCTCGTTCGGCACTTTCAATAATTTCGAAGGTATGGGCGGCGACGATACGATCAGCGGAAATGGCTCGACCCGGATCCAGTACACCCTGGCGCTCGACGGCGTGACGGTCGATCTCGCCCTGGGAACGGCCCACGGTACCGCGGCCGGCGACATCGCGCAGGTCGGCACCGATCATTTCACGGGTGTCAATGCGGTGATGGGATCGCTGTTTGGCGACGTCCTCAACGGGAGCGGTGCCAGCGAAGTCTTTATGGGGCTCGCCGGAAACGATCAGATCGACGGCGGCGCCGGGTTCGACACTGCTCAGTACAGCAACCTGACCTTCGTCACGGGGGGTGTCAGCGTCAACATGGCGAGCGGCACGGTCACCGGCGACGCCTCGACGGGCACCGATAGCCTGCGCTCGATCGAGGGCGTTCAGGGCACAATCTTCGCCGATTCCTATGATGCGACAGGCTTTGGTCAGGCTGGCGCACTCAACGTCGGCAACAACGGCGCTTCCAACAATTTCGAAGGTCTCGGCGGGGATGATGTCGTCACGGGCAATGGCAGCACGAGGCTAATCTACGGCAGCGCTACGGGCGGTGTGACCATCAACATGAGTGCCGGCACGGTCACGGGCGATGTGTCCGTCGGCCATGACAGCTTCACCAATGTCAACGCCGTCAACGGCAGCAACTTCGCCGATCTTTACGACGCGACCGGATTTGTCGGCCCGAACAACAATTTCAATATATTCCAGGGCCTGGGTGGCGACGATCAGGTCATCGGCAATGGCAACACTCAAATTCAGTATGGCAATGCCACCACCTCGGGCGTGACGGTCCACTTGGCGGCGGGCACCGCGAGCGGTGACGGTAGCGTCGGCAATGATACCTTCACCGGCGTCAACCAGGTTGTCGGCAGCAACTTTGCCGACATCTACGACGCGACCGGCTTCAACAGCGTCTACGGAACGTTCAACAACTTCATGGGCGGTGCCGGCAACGACACCATCACCGGCAACGGCGATACGCAGATCACGTTCGGCAATCCGACGGGCGGTGTTGTCGTCAACCTTGGAGCAGGGACCGTCGACGGCGATGCGTCGGTGGGGCATGACACGATCACGGGCGGCGTCAGAGCTGTCCAGGGCACGATATTCAATGACACTCTCACCAGTGGCGGCGGTGACAACACCCTGTTCGGCAATGCCGGCAACGACGTCCTCGATGGCGGCGCCGGGAACGACTATTTGAGCGGTGGTACCGGTGCCGATACCTTCATCTACGCGACCGGCGATGGTTCGGACTACGTCCAGGACTTCGTCCATAGCGATGGTGACAAGATCGATCTGACCGGCGTCAACGGAGTGTTCAGCCTTGCCGACGTGCAGGCTCACGCGACACAAATCGGTTCAGACACCAGCCTGGACTTCGGGGGCGGCAACACGCTGTATTTGCAGAACGTCAATCTCGGCAATCTCACCGCAAGCGACTTCGTGTTCGGAACGCCGATCATGGGAGACGACAATCCCAATACGTTGGTCGGTACGGCGCACAACGACACGATCGTTGCCCTCGGGGGGAACGACAGGCTTGAGGGCGGCGACGGTCTCGACCTTCTCGACGGTGGATTTGGCTTCGACCGAGCCGTCTATGCCGCGGCAACGGGCGGCATCGTCGTCAACCTCGCCGCTGGCACCGCCTCGGGGCCGGGCGTCGGAACGGACACGCTCGTCAACATCGAGGGGGTGATCGGCAGCGATTTTGCCGACACGTTCAATGCGGCCGGCTTTACCGGCTCGACCGGTTTGCCCGGCGTGGCCACTGGTCAGAGCGAGTTCGAAGGGCGCGGGGGCAACGACGTCGTTGTCGGCGACATCAACGCCCTGGGCCAGATCGTGACCCGGCTGTCCTATCTGGGGGCAACCAGCGCCGTTGCCGTCGACATCGGCGCAGGGACCGCGGATGGCGATGCCTCCGTCGGCCACGACACCTTCTCCAACGTCTCGACGATCTGGGGCTCGGCCTATAACGACACGATCTACGGCAGCGACAATGCGAGCTTCACGTACGAGACCTATGAAGGTCGCGGCGGCGACGACTATATCGACGGCCGCGGCGGCTACGACCAGGTCACCTACAATTCGGATACGGCGACCACGTCAGGCGTCTATGTGCATCTCGCCGCAGGCACGGTGAACGGCGACGCAACCGTGGGCACCGACACGATACGCAATGTCGAGGCCGCCCGCGGCACCAACTTTGACGACACGTTCGACGCCACCGGATTCGGCCAGGCCGGGGCAACCAATGTCGGCTCGTCCGGCACCTTCAACGACTTCGCCGGCGCCGGTGGCAACGACACCATCATCGGCAACGGCTTCACCCGCCTGAACTACCAGATCGCGGCCTCGAGCGTCAGCGTCGACCTCGAGACCAGCGCCATCGGGACGACCAACGCGGTCACGGTTGCCGGCAGCGCCACCGGTGCGACCGAGGGCACCGATACCTTCACTGGTGTCAATGCGGTGCAGGGCTCGACCTTCTCGGACACGCTGCTCGGCAGCAGCTTCAACAACAACTTCACGGGTCTCGGCGGCGACGACTATATCGACGGCCGCGCCGGCTTCGACACCGCGAGCTACAACAGCCTCAGCACGGTCACGAGCGGTGTTACCGTCGACATGGCAGCAGGCACGGCGACCGGCGATGCGTCGATCGGCACGGATACGCTGCGCTCGATCGAGGGCGTTCAGGGCACGGGCTATGCCGACACCTATGTGGCGACCGGCTACGGCCAGCCCGGTGCGCTCAATGTCGGCAACAACGGCACCTTCAACCAGTTCGAGGGCCTCGGCGGTGATGACCAGATCACCGGCAACGGCAATACCCGGCTGCTCTACACGAATGCCACCGGCGGCGTCACCGTCAACTTCCAGGCCGGAACGGCCAGCGGCGATGCCTCGGTCGGCCACGACACATTCTCCGGTGTCAACAGCGCCACCGGCAGCAATTTCGCCGATGTGTTCGACGCAACCGGATTCGCCGGCTTCAACGCTATCCAGGGCCAGGGTGGTAACGACACCATCATCGGCAACGGCAGCACGCAGATCCAGTTCGCGAATGCGACGTCCGGTGTGGTCGTCAACCTCGCCAACGGCACCGCGGACGGTGACGGTTCGGTTGGTCACGACACCATCGTGAGTGGAGTGACGAACGTTTCGGGCTCCAACTTCAACGACACGATCACCGGTTCCGGCGGCAACGACCTGCTGTCCGGCAACAGCGGCAACGACCTGCTCAGCGGCGGTGCGGGCAGCGACACCCTGAACGGCGGCACCGGTGCCGATACCTTCGTCTACGCGGCCGGCGGCGGCGCCGACACCATCGTCGAATTCCTGCAGATAGACGCCGACAAGATCGACCTCACGGGGATCCCCGGTGTCTCGACTCTCGCCGACATTCAGGCGCTTGCCACACAACAAGGGTCGAACACGGTCATCAACTTCGCCAATGGTGACACTCTCACGCTGCTGAACGTGACGCTGGCGAACCTCACGGCTGCCGACTTCATCCTGGGGCAAGGCGTGCACCTCACCGGCGATGCCGGCGCAAATACGCTGGTCGGTACCGCCTACGCCGACAATCTGAGCGGTCTCGCCGGCAACGACCGCCTCAAGGGCCTCGACGGCAATGATCTGCTCGATGGCGGCCTCGGCTTCGACCGCGCCGACTATGTCGCGGCAACCGGAGGCATTACCGCCAATCTCGCGGCAGGCTCCGTGACGGGTCCAGGCGTCGGCACTGACACGCTGGTGAACGTCGAGGCCATCGTGGGCAGCGACTATGCCGACACGTTCAACGCGACCGGCTTCACCGGCGATACCGGCATTGCCGGTACCAACGCGGGCTTCAACGAGTTCGAGGGCCGCGGCGGGAACGACAGCATCACAGGCGCGACCAACAGCCTGGGTGCGCTCCTGACGCGCATCTCCTACGCCAGCGCAACCGGCAGCGTGACCGTCGATCTGGCGGCCCATTCGGCGACCGGAGATAGTTCGGTCGGCACCGATACCCTGGTGGGTTCGGGCTTCGGGGGAGTCGTCGGTTCTGGATTTGGCGACCAGCTGCTTGGCAGCACCAATGGCCCTGGAACCGTGGAAATCTTCGAAGGCCGCGCCGGCGACGACTTCATCGACGGCCGGGCCGGCTTCGACCGGGCGGACTACGCGCTCGACCCGGCCGCGGTCGGCGGAATCAACGTTCAGCTCGCCTCGGGAACCGTGACGGGCGATGCCGCAACGGTCGGCACCGACACGCTGCGGTCGGTCGAATCCGTGCGCGGCTCGAACGCCGCGGACGTCTTCAACGCTGTCGGCTTCGGCGGATCCAGCCAAAATGGCGGGTCCAACGGCACGTTCAACGAATTTATCGGCATGGGAGGTGACGACAGCATCGTCGGCAACGGAAACACGCGCGTTGCCTTCACCAACGCAACCGGCGGGGTGACCGTCGATCTGCTGGCAGGTACTGCGAGTGGCGACGCCTCCACGGGCAACGATACGTTCAGCGGCGTCAACGCCGTGATGGGGTCGATGTTCAACGACACCATCCGCGGCAGCAACATTACCACGGCAACGGAGACGTTCACCGGCTTTGCCGGCGACGATTTCATCGACGGCCGCGGTGGGTTCGACATTGCCAGCTACAACAACCTCTACTTCTCGACCGGACCTGTTACCATCGACTTCACGGCGGGCACCGCGACCGGCGACGCTTCGATCGGCAACGATACGCTCCGCGGGATCGAGGGGGCCCAGGGCACCAACTTCAACGATGTCTTCACGGCCACGAATTTCGGCGCCGTCGGCTTCCAGAATGCCGCGACCAACAACGTCGGCAACAACGGCAACTTCAACCAGTTCGAAGGTCTGGCCGGCAACGACACAATCACCGGCAACGGCAACACCCGTATCATCTATTCCAGCGCGACCGATGCGGTGACCGTCAATCTGCAGGCGGGAACCGCAACCGGCGGCAGCTCGATCGGTACCGACACCTATGTGGGCGTCAACAGTGCGACCGGCAGCAACCAGAACGACGTCTACAATGCCACAGGCTTCACCGGCGTCACCTCGGCCGGATCGTTCGGCACCTTCAACCTGTTCGAAGGCCTGCTCGGCAACGACACCATCACCGGTAACGGCAATACGCGGGTGTCGTATTCCCAGGCGAGCGGGGGCGGCGTTTCGGTCGACCTTTCGACGGGAATGGTGAGCGGCGCGGCCGGTGCCGACGTCATCACCGGCGGCGTCAACAGCGTCCAGGGCTCGAACCAGGCCGACCTGCTCGTCGGCGGCTCAAACAACGAGTTCTTCTTCGGTGGCGGCGCTGGCGACACGATCAATGCCGGCGGCGGCAATGACGGCATGACCGGCCAGGGCGGCGACGATACGATCGACGGTGGCGCCGGCACCGACATGGCGATCTTCTCAGGCACGCAATCGCAGTACACCGTCACGACGGCGGGAACGATCCAGGTTCAAGACAATGTTGCGGGACGTGATGGCACCGACACCTTGACCAATGTCGAGGTGCTGCAGTTCAGCAATGCCATCGTGCTGCAGTCGGCGGGTACCTTGGGAAGTCCGATCGATCTCTCGGCGCAGCAGTTCTCCAACTCCGCACCCGTGATCGGAACGGCCGGAGACGATTATCTTCGCGTCGGGTCCAACATCTTCGGACACGCGCTCAATCTGGGGGCGGGGACGGGCGATACCGTCCTGCTCAACGGCACCTTCGGCAACGGCTACACGCTCAATCTCGCCGGCGTCGAGAACGTGATCGGCACCGGCAACGACGAGTTCGTCAATCTCACGGCGAACGCCAACGGGCTGGTCGTCGATCTCGGCGGCGGCAGCGATCAGGTCAGCCTCGCAGCCGGTGCCAACACGCTCAGCCTGATCGGCGTCGAGAATGTCGGCGGAACCGATTACGGCGCGACGCCCGGCGTCAACGACGTGCTCACCCTGTCGACGACGGTCACGGGCCTCAGCATCAGCCTCGGCAACGGCGACAACACGATGTACCTCGCTGCCGGCGCCAATTCGTTCGGGAACATCTACGACGTCAACCACGTCAACGGAACGACGAGCGCCGACACCCTGACCGTCACCGGTTCGATCGCGGCGGCCAACGGCGTCGCGATCGACCTCGGCGGCGGCCAGGACACGATCGTCCTCGATGGAAACTTCGCCACATTCGCCGCGATCGGTATCGAGCACATCGACGGCAATTCGGGCGACAATCAGCTCACCTTGACGAACGACATCAACGGAACCGCCATCGATATGGGCGGCGGAAGCGACTGGGTGTGGCTTGCCAACGGTGTCAATTCGCTCAGCATCAGTGGCGTCGAAAACCTCAACGGCAGCGACTTTACCGGCAATCTCAATCCGTCGAACGATACGGTCACGCTGCTGAACGCGGTGTCCGGCGTGACCGTCAATCTCGGCGAAGGAACGGCCAACGTCCTCAATCTCGCCGCAGGCAGCAATTCGTTCGACAATCTTTGGAACGTGAACCTGCTCAACGGCAGCTCGTCGGACGACGTTCTGACGTTGCAGGGCAGCCCGGCGAACGTGATCGATCTCGGCGACGGCAACGACACCCTGAACTTCAACATGAATGTCTTCGACATCACGGTGACGAACGTCGAGACCATCAACGGCTCCGCGAATTTCGACCGCATCACGATCGGCAACACGGCGGGCAACACCACGATCACCGCCGGGACGGGCGCGGACGAGATCTACGCCAGCGCGGGACATGACAACTTCCGCTTCGTCAGCACCGCGGATTCCGCCGCCGGTGCTGCCGATACCATTCACAATTTCGACGCGACCAGCGATAGCTTCACGTTCTCCGGCATCAGCATCGCCGGCGGTCACATCGAGTATGTGGATGGGGCGCCTCTGATCGGCGGCAACCAGGCTTCGGCCCATCTGCAGAATGTCGGGCCAGGCAACGACTATCTCCAGATCGATATCGATGGTGACGGAACGAGCGACATGGATGTGAGCCTGCTGAACGCCAGCGGCACGCTGCACAATGGCAACTTCCTGACGTGAGAAAGAGGGCCCGCTTCGGAGGAGGCGTCAACCGCCTGCCTTCGGAGCCGTCGTCCGGGCAGCCGGCCTCGGCCGCTGGCTCCCGATTGGATCGATCGACCGAAAGGCACTGGCGTGCGGTCTCCCAAAAAAAAAGACCGCCGCCACCTTCAGGTGGATCGGCGGTCTGTGGTTGAAAGCCGCTGGGCCCTCAGGGCTCCGTGCGGACAAGCGCTTCCGCGCTCACCGGACGTACCAATAGCCCCACCAGCGTTGGGAGACCGGGCGCGCCTGCGCCTTCATCGCCGCGACTTCCTCGACGGAGCGGACCTGCGGGCCGTAGATCGCGGGCGGATAAACGTCGTCCCACAGCACGACCCCGGTTTGGACATAGGCTGCCCGATGATGCGCCGGCGCAAGCGCGAGCTCGGCGGCCGGCGCGACGGAAGCTGTCATAGCGAGGGCGAAAGCGGAAAGGGCAATGGATGGAATAACCGCACGGAAGTTCATTGGATTGAATCCCTGGTCGAATGAGATACGAAATAATGCGACGGGTCCCGGATGGTTGCAAGGGCATGGGCTGGTCGATCGGCCGAAATTTCCTCCTCGAGGGCGGGCGCGGCGAGGCCGTCCAAGCACAGCGAGATGTCTCTCTATGGAATGACTCTTTCTATAATGAGTGCCTCTCACAGCGTGATCTCACTCGTCGCGAGTCATGCACACGAGATTTGCGCTGCTTGCACACAGGACATCAGGCATGAACAATCTTTCGGCGCCCCGGCGTCGGCCAGAACCATGATGTCGACACACTGCTCGCTCTTGATGAGTCCCGGACTTTCCAGGACGGCTCTCATGACTTCTGCCTTCGTCTCCGCTTTCATCTTCAGCGCCGGCATCATCTTGGGATACGCGCTGCGCGCTCGGCGGGTCCAGCGAAGTCCTGCAAACTCGTCCCGTGCCGCCTTGCATCGGGCGGCCGGGGCGACTCCTACCTCGACCTTCGGCCACGCCCGACGAGCCTTCTAGAGGCGGCGTCCTGGCGGTACCGGGGATCTCACCATACGAATGGGGCATGACGAGATGAGCGAACCCAGGAAGGACGCGCCGCGGCGCTACATCGTCGATGGTGCCGGACAACGCGTGCTTGTCGGGCTGACGATCTCGGAGACGGTCGAGTTCGAAGCCCTCGACAATCCGGGCGCCCGCCTTGGCGTCGATTTGCTTGTCGAGCCGCCTCATGTCCGTCAGGACAGGCATGGGGAGCGTTGGCTGGAGCTCTACGTCAAGCACGAGCGGGCCTGGCACGACTGGATGGCCGAAACGCGCGCGCGGCTGGAGAGGCCTTGCTTGCTCAATTGAGCGCAGCGCTTCACCTGCCGTGGCGGCCAAGCCTGTCCCACCTCACACCGCGAGCATGCGGCTGCCCTGGATGCTCATCAGCGTGAGATTGCCGGTCGCATAGGCGCCGGTGTCGATGTTGACGCGGTTCGTCAGGAATTCGGCATTGCGGACCGGCGTATGGCCGTGCACGATATATTTGCCGAACTGCTCGTCGCTCTGCAGGAATTCTTCGCGAATCCAGAGCAGGTCGCGCTCCGTCTGGTCGGCCAGGGGAACGCCCGGGCGAACGCCGGCGTGAACGAAGAAGAAGTCGCCGCAACTGAAGCTCAGCCGCAGATTGTCCAGGAATTCCAGATGCTCGGTGGGCATTGCCCGAATCAAATCGCGCAGGATGGATGCCGGGTCATTGCGCTTCAGGTCCGGTGGCGCGAGCCCGTAGGACATCAACGTCTGGGTCCCGCCGACGGCGATCCAATCCTCGAACAATGAAGGGTCCTCGAACACCCTCACAAGAAATGCCTCGTGGTTTCCCTTGAGGAAGACCGCGTTCCCCCGCCGACTCCGCTCGACCAGGACATCGAGGGTGGAGCGCGTGTCGGGGCCGCGATCGATGTAATCGCCCATGAAGACCTCGATCGCATAGCGCGGCCGGCTGCAGGCGACGTCGGCGTCGATCACCCGCAACATGGGTTGGAGCAGATGCGCGCATCCGTGAATATCCGAGATCGCGTAGATGCGAACTCCTTCCGGCAATTGCGGCTTAGAAATCGGCGGACGTGGTCGGGCGAGAGATATCATGGCGCTCAATCGATCGGGTGGTCGAAAAAAATTTCCCCAAGTCGCCGGCACCGGAGAGCTTCCATCCGACACGAACTGCGCGAGTTCGGTGAAGGGAGCCTCCTTGTTCTCCGGTTCGATCACGCCAAAAGAAGGGCACGGCACTTTTTGCCCACCTCGCGGGTGCGATGGCGCGAAAGATCGGTCCCCGAGAAATTGCATCGCTGAATGCGAGAGTGCAGCAAAGATGCATGCCTGGGTGAAATTTCGTAGCGCACGCAAAGATAGAAATCCAATGGAATTCTCGTAAACGACTCGTGCCAACTCGTCGGAGCGTTGCTTCGCCTGAAAGATGAGCGAAGAAGCGCTCGCGCGATGACCATGCGTCGCGCCGAGCGTGGAACTTGATTCAAAATAGGGCAACGCGTTCGCTCGTATGTCATCACTGTGACGACATTTTCATCGCGCCGAATTTCGCTGAGCATTTCAACGCGGCGCACGATCCGTGCGCCGCAAAAGTTTTGCGTGCGGCGCCACAATGTCGCTGCGATCACTCAACACTTTCCGCGCGGGGAAGTGACGAGTCTTCAGCATCACGATGAGCGTCAGACACTCTCTCGATAGGCAGAGGTTCGAATGGCTGTTGCAACTTACGGTTCTGAAAACGCGCACACGCTGTCGTCGACGCGGGGTAACGCTCTTCAGAGGCCATTCCAGATCGTCGTCATGGCTGCTGACTTTCTGCTGATCCTGTTGAGCTATGCTGCCGGGTCTTCGCTGTACGGAGCGGCCGTCGCTTCGCCCGCCGACAGTGCTTCGGTGGGAGCCGGCTTGTTCGTCGGCGTGGTGTTCGTCGCGGTCGCCTATTTCCGCGACGTCTATGCCACGCATCGCCTGCTCAACGTGGTCTGGCAGCTTCGAAAGGCGGTGTTGATCTGGCTGACGTCGTTGACGATCCTGGCGGTTGCGGCCTTTCTGCTGAAATCAACGGACAATCTGTCCCGGGGCACCGTCATCGTCTTCGCCGTGATCGGCGGAGTTGGCCTGATCAGCCTCCGCTTCGTCTGGCAGGCGGTGTTCGGCACCAGCTTTGCGCGAAGCCGGCTGGTCGATCGCAAGGTGATCCTGCTCAGCCTCAAGCCGCTCGACTTCACCTCGAGCCGGTTCAAGGACCTGCGGCGGAACGGCTTCGACGTCATGCGCCATTTCGTGCTTGGCACCGAGCGGGACGACGGCCACTGGGAACGGCAGATTCGCGATGTAATCCGTCAGTCGCGCTCGGCCGACGTCGACGAATATCTGCTTGCGATCGACTGGAACGAGTTGCCCATGCTCCGCAAGCTGAGCCCATATCTGCGCGCCGTCCCGCAGCCCATCCGCCTGCTGCCGGACGATTCGGTCGCTGATCTGGTGGCCCGTCCGTTTCTGCCGGTCAGTGGAACCGTCGCGGTCGAAATCCAGCGGCCGCCGCTCACCATTCTCGAGCGGTTGCAGAAGCGCTGTCTCGACGTCGGCGTGGCCACGTTCGCGCTCGTGATGCTGACGCCGCTGCTGCTGACGGTTGCATTGCTGATCAAGCTGGATTCCCCGGGAGCCGTCATATTCCGCCAGTCGCGGCGTGGCTTCAACGGCCGGCCGTTCGAGATCTGGAAGTTCCGCAGCATGACCGTCTGCGAGAACGGCGAAACGATTGCCCAGGCGACCAAGAGGGATGCCCGGGTCACCAAGATCGGGCGTTTCCTGCGCATGACCAGCATCGACGAGCTGCCGCAGCTCTGGAACGTGCTGCGCGGAGACATGTCACTGGTTGGCCCACGTCCCCATGCGCTGGCCCATGACAACTACTATGACGAGCTCATCAGCAAATACGTCTACCGGCATCACATGAAGCCGGGCCTGACCGGCTGGGCCCAGGTGAACGGGTTCAGAGGGGAAACGCCGACGATCGATCTGATGGAGAAGCGGGTCGAATACGACGTCTGGTACGTCAGCAATTGGAGCATCTGGCTCGACCTGAAGATCATGGCCCGCACGGCGTCCGCGGTGATGTTCCAGGAAGCCTATTAGCCGCACGATGTCCCGACGATCTGGAACCTCGGGATCGAGAGATCAGGTTCCATCTCGCGACGATCTGCCGAAGAGCCGCATGACTGCATCGCGCAAGGCGAGCAGCGGCGGCACCAGCACGAAGAATGCCCCCATCGCGACGGAGACGATGACCTGACGAACCGAAAACGGTTCGTCCTGCTCGATGTCATGCCGGCTCGGGTCGATGGGCGCCGGGGAAAGCGTCGTGGCCATCGTCTGCCGACGCGGCTTGCGCGGGGGGACCACGACCAACACGAACAGGATGTTGAGCAGAACCCAAATAGTCAAAATCGTCAGGACGATCAGCATTCCGAGCCCGCCGGAAAAGAACTACAAATATCAGCCGAGGTTAGCCTCAGTGAACCCAGAAGGGAAGATGCCCAAAGTTTCGGCATTTTGAGGCGTCAAGCCTCGGATTGTCTCGTCTGATCGACAGATGGTTGCCAATGGGCGCACTGTCCTCGCGACCATCGCCTCCGTCAATCCTTGCTTTTGGCTAGAGCAATAACTGCAAGTTGTGGATTCCGGGCGAATACGGAGGCCCGAGCGGTCCGGTTGGGCTTGGCGCAAACTCCAGTCTCGTGGCGCGAAGGCGCACTCGATTGCCTTCAGGCGACAGTTCCGCAAGACACGAAAAGGCCCGCCGCCAGATGGCAGCGGGCCCGTGGTCGTTCCAGTCTGGTCTGGCGGGGGCGCCGCCGGCGCCTCCGCCGAAGCTAGGCGTGCTCGACGTAGTAGCTGTTGTGGTGCTTGCCCTTGTACGCCTCGATGCGCTTGAGCATCTTCGGGTTGGCGCGGTTGAGCACGGCGCCGAGCAGCTTCTTCTGCAGGACCTCCGATCCGGAAACCGACTCCTGAAGCGCGCTTCGGGTCGTCTGGCCCCATTCGATCACGTAGACCATGGCGTCGATCAGGAGGCTGACGGCCTTGGCGTCCGCCACCGGCATCACCGGCGCGAGGTCGATCACGATGTACTCATAGTGCTCTCTCAGCACCTTGAGCAGCTCGGCCATCGCCTTCGATCCGATCACGTCGGCCGAATTGACCATGCGGGAAGCGACGACGGACGGCAGGAAATCCAGGCCCGTTTCCTTGCTTCGTTGCACATGATAGCCGAGGCTGGCGGGGTCGCTGAGGGCCTCCACCAGGCCGCTCTTGGCGTCCGGTGCGAGTTCCCGGGTCAGCGAGCGCGTGTGCAGATCGCCGTCGATCAGCACCACGCGATGTCCGGTGAGCGCGACCAGCTGCGCGAAGTTGGCGGCCACCGTCGTCTTCCCTTCCTTGGGAAGAGACGAGACGATGCCGATCACCTTGATCTCGCGGGTCAGGCGCGCGACGTCGATCGACACCTTGATGTTGCGCAACGTCTCGGCAAACCGCGAGAACGGATGGTCGACGACGTAGCGGGACAGATCCGCTGGGCTCGTCTTGGCTGAGCTCGAAAGCAGCGCACCGGTCATCGTTGGCTGACCGATGTCGGGCAGGACTCCGAGGCACTTGACGCCGAGCTCATCCTCGACCTCGCCCGGGGTCCGCAAGACATCGCTGAGCAGCTCACGCCCGAATGCGACGCCAAAGCCGAGACAGAGACCGCCCACGAGGCCTCCCACCAGCGCCAGGACCGTGCGCGGCGAGCTCTTGCGATCCGGCTTGGTGGCGGTGCTGATCAGGCGCGACTCGCTGAGCGGAAAGCTCTGGTTCTGCGTCGCGCTCTGCAGCTTCTCGAGGAAGTTGTTGTAGAGGTTGCGGTAGGTGTCCGCGGCGCTTTCGAGATCGCGCAATTTGACTTCGGCCTGGCCGGTGTGGCCGGCCTGGGCGACGAGATCCTTGACACTCTTGTCGAGAGAAGCCTCCCGGCTCTTCGCGATCTCGTAGTCGCTGCGATAGGCGTCTCCGATCCGATGCAGCTCGTCCGCCATGTTCTTGCGGATTTCCTCCATCTTGTTGGCCAGATTGACCGCGGCAAGATGGGTCTTGCCGTAACGCTTGGACCAGTCGGCATACTGGGCCGCGAGATCGAGATATTGTGCGCGCAGGCGGGTGATGACCGAGTTGTTGAGCGCGTCGGTCACCGTCGATTGCGCGACATCCTGGTCCGAAATCGCGTTGATGCGGTCGAGCCGGGCCTTGGCTTCGGCCGTCGCCGCCCGTGCCTGAACCAGCTGCGTGTTCAGGTCCGACAATTGCTGTTCGGACATCAGGCCGCGGCTGGTCCCGACGATGTTGTGCTCGGCCTTGAAGGTCTGCACCGCGCGGTCGCTGGCCGAGGCCTGCTCGCTCAGCTCGATGCTGCGCTGCTGAAGCCACTCTGTGGCCCGCTTGGTGGATTCATATTTGGCTTCCAGGGCACCGACGAGATAGGCCTTGGCGATGGCGTTGGCGATCTTGGCGGCCTTGTCGGGGGTCCGTGCGCGATAGTTCAGCGACAGGACGTAGGTCGTCAGGACGCGTTCCGTTCTCAGGTTCTTCTGAACCTGCTCGACCACCGCATGTTCGAGCTGATCCTGCGATGCCGGTTCGCCGGAGCTGAACAGCGACATCATCTTGCCGAGAATGATGGAGAGAAGGCCCGGCTTGGAGCCGTTGAACTCGGGATCTTCCGTCAGCTTCAGGCGACGCACGACCGAGAGGATCAGGTCGTCGGAATTGATGACCTCGACCTGGCTGTCGACGTAGCCGGTGTCGATGAGGGCGCTGTTGGCGTTGCTGTCCTTGTCCAGCACCTGCGCCTGACGCGTATCCATCATGATCCGGGCGTTCGCCGTGTACATGGGTTGCGCCATGACCAGATAGACGATCACCAGCGCCAGCGCGGCGCCGGTGCACGCCGCGACGATCGGCCATTGCCGGCGCAGGACGTCGGCCACACGCTCGAAGCTGAGGACGGCTCCGCCGAACTCGATGCCGAATCGGTGGCCCGACTGGAAATGTTCTCTGGGCTGATACATTGTCTAATTCGCTGCCTTTTGATGATCGCAGATCAATTCGGAAGAGGGACGGGCTTGAACGGATTGGCCAGCTTGGTCTTCCACTCGCCCTCGAGCAGCGCCCCGCCGCGCGTCGGTTGCGCCGGGCCCTTGGCTTGCGATTGAGCCTGGATGCCGGAGCTGTCGTCACCTGCGGCGGAATAACCCGCCTGCACGTTGAGGTCGCCGATTCGCTGCACGAAATCCCTGATCTTGCGCGCCGCGTCCGGCTTCGTGGACGTGCACCGCCCCTCGGCAATCTTCAGCGCGGCACCGATGGCCGAACGATCGGTTGAGGCCGAGGCGGAGATCAGCGTCTGCACGGACGGCAACACCGAGGGATTGGTGGCGATATAGGTGGCGAGCCTGAATCTCAGCTTCTCCTTGTCATTGCGCAGCCGTTCCAGGAGCGAGGAGGGCGACTTGACGAACGTGTCGAGCTCGAGCTGCGAGGCACGATCCGAGAATTCGACGCACTGAGCGCGGCAGGCATCGATGCTCGACACGATCAAGGCAGAGCTTGCCAAGACGATCGGCAGCCATCGTGCCCTTGCATGACGACGTGTTAGTCCGCGGCCCATCCGTGTCCCTCTGCTCCCTGTTGCAATCGGAGAACACGCGAAACCTGACAGGTAACTGTGTCAAATTTTGTGCGACGCAAAAGTTGAGTTCACGTTGTCAGTGACACCATTGCGTGGTCTCTTCCGCGCGGTTGCAAAATGAAGAAATGCAATGCCTGAGAGATCGGCATCTTGCGCCCAGGAATGTTGCAACCTGAAAACATATGAGGCGTTTGCACGTCCTTGCATCGCAAGCTGTCGTCGCAAAACCGACACAAGTCGCAGACGAGCCTTTGGTTCCCTCGGTGAAAAAATATCAACGCGACGTTTGCTCCTATAAAATCAGTGCTCCGGCACGTCTCTGCCTTGATCGCACCATCGCCGGATTTCGCGCACACTTTGTACGCAAATGCTCGCAATCATCGCGCGCGAATTGATTTGCGCGCTGACGCGCGGTGTCTCTGGCAAAAAGTGGCGTGAACTTGGCGCTCGCATGTCCGAATGACTGCGAGCGTTGAAATTATCGTCGATCGTCATGCGTCGAATGCGACTCCGCGATCGCAGAGATTGAACGCGTGCAAATCGTGATGCACACTGTTGCGGTGCAATAGCTGGGAATGTTGATGTGACGGAGTTGATTCATCGTGAGAAGGCGCATGTCCTGCCGCTCGACAGCATCCGGGGCGTCGCCGCGACATCGGTGGTGATTCACCATTTGCTGCTGATGCCGACCTTTCTCGCTGCGTTTCCACACAACGCGTGGATCAATTGCTCGTTCTTCAGAAGCTCCTGGCTGCTGGTCGATCTGTTCTTCGTCCTCAGCGGCATCGTCATGTCGCTGAGCTACGTCGAGAGCGACTTCGGGCGTTTTTCGCTGCGCGAATTCATGGTGCGGCGCCTGGCGCGGGTCTATCCGCTGCACATCGTCATGCTGTTGGCGAATCTCCTGTTTCGCCTGCTGCGGATCAGCCTGGTCATGGCGGGAGTCGTCGTGGCGGCGCCGGCGGCGTTCGAGGTGAATAATGCCTATTCCTTCGTGCTCAACGTCCTGCTGCTGCACTCGATGGGGTTCATCGACTATCTCGGCTGGAATGCGCCGAGCTGGAGCATCAGCGTCGAGTTCTACACCTACCTGGTGTTCGGCCTGATCGTCCTCTTTGCCCAGCGCATGCGTTCGCTGTTGTGGTTCTACGTGCTCTGCGGCGCGCTCGCGGTCGCAAGCCTGGTCGTCATCATCTTCGTGCTCGACAAGAGGAGTCTCGGGCTTCAGACCGATTTCGGCATCCTGCGCTGCTTCGTAAGCTTCTTCCTCGGCGTGCTCACGGTCAGGATCGTCGATCGCCTGCCGGCCAAGCCGGGTCCTGCCGTTCAGGGCATGCTGCAATTCGTCGCCATGATCGCCAGCATTGTGCTGGTGTCCATGGCGGAGACCAATCCTGCGTCGACCTTCCTCGCGCCCGTGACGTTTGCGATCTTCCTCGGCAGCCTGCTCGCCTTTCCGGATGCGCTGCTGGTGCCGCGGATGCTGGTGGCCAAGCCGCTGGTCTGGCTCGGGAAACGTTCCTATTCGATCTATATGGTGCACGCGCTCGTGGTGCTGCTCGCCGAATATTTCGTGCGGGCGGTCGGGGCGGGGCGGATCGCCGCGCTCGATTCGATTTTGCCCGGTCTGCCGGCCTCGCTGAATCTCGTGGTCTCGCTGGCCGCCGTGCTCGCGGTCTCCCACTTCACCTATCTCTACGTCGAAATCCCCGGCGGCAAGTTCATGCGGAACGCGCTTGGAAGCCGGTCCGATTTCTCGGCGTCCCCTGCGCGGCAGGCGAATTGAGCCTGATATGACGATCCTTGCGCTGCATCGACCCAAGATCACGCTGATCAGCCTCAACATCGAGGCGATCGCACTCGGGGCCTATCTGGTCCGCGACGCCTTTGGCGGCGTGATCCGCTATTACACCAGCATCTATCACTTGAACGCGCTCTGGTACGTGCCCGACGCGATTGCGGTTCTGTGCCTCATCCAGTTCTTCGTCCATTGCATCCTGCGCAATCGCAGCACCCTGGCCCTGCTTGTGTTGGTGCAGATCATGCTGTCGCTCGTGCTCGGCTATTTCTTTTTGGGGACGACGAATGCGGCGATCTCGTCCTTCAAGATGATGCTGCCGGTGTTCGTCGGATTCTGCTTCTGTGATTCCAGCCTCGGCTCATACAAGAAGCTTCTGTCGGTCATCGCGGTCACCTTCTACCTGTCGGTGATCGGCGTCTTCCTGACGAAGTTCTACCTGATGCCCTGGGTGGGCTACAAATACGAGTCGTTCGGCGCCGTGCGCGAGGCCGGCCGGTTGTGGTGGGCCTATGGTGGCGACGATCAGCGCCTGATGGGCTTTGCTGCCGACAACACCATGGCAGCCTTTTTCATCCTGGTGTCGTTCGCGATCACGTCGATTCGCATGAGCACCACCTGGTGTCTGCTGCTCGGTTCCATCGCGATCTATGCCACCAAGCTGACCACGAGCAAGACGACCATGATCGTCCTCGTGCTCTACCTGATCCTGCTGGTGTTGGTGCGGATGCTGCCGGAGAGGGCGCGCTTTCCGGCGATCCGGACCATCGCGCTGTGGTCGTATGCCTCGATCTTCGTGCCGTTCTTCATGATCGTGTTCGCGTCCGGGACCGCGGCGGTGCCGCATTCGACCCTTTTCAGCATCCTGGATCGCATCAACAACAGCTGGCAGAAGCCGTTCATCTACCTCACGCAGCTCATGCCCGTCGGCCTCGTGACCGGCTGTGGTGCAGGTTGCTTCAACTATCCGCAGCAGCTGTTCTCGCCGCTCGCGGCGTATTGGGTGCCCGTCGACAATTTCTACATCGGGACCTACCTGATGTTCGGCCTCCCGTTCGTCGCATTCATGGTGATGGTGTTCCGGGCGACGTTCGGAGCCACCGACGTCTACAAGCTGACGCTGATCTTCGTCGTCAATCTGTTCACGATCACGGTGCTGAACTACGGCCCGGCGTCCGGCCTCTTGATCATCGCACTGAGCTTCAGCGAAGTGTTCTCGCGCCGTGCGGCCTCCGCACGGGCCGGCGACGCCGTGCCGATCGTCATGCGGCCACCGGTGCCGTCGTTGGAGGGCTTCCGACCGGATATGCCGGCGGCGAGCGGAAGCAGGTGAGAACGAATGATGCATAAGAGACTCGCATTCATCGATACGCTGCGCGGCATCGCCGTGTTGTCGGTCCTGGTCCAGCATGTCTTCGAGATCATCGTCGAGAAGCACCCGACGGGCGCGTTCTACTGGCCGATCCACGATGTGTTCGGCTACTACATGAACTTCGGCCGCTTCGGCGTCGTGTTGTTCTTCTTCGTCAGCGGCTTCGTCATTCCGTTCAGCTTTCCCGACAGCGCGACGCCGGTGCGGGATTTTGCGATCAGCCGCTTCTTCCGGCTCTACCCGGCCTACTGGACCTCGCTCGTGGTCGGACTGGTGACGATGCAACTGATGGATTCGAAGATCTATCCGCTGGGGCAGATCGCCGCGAACGTGACGATGCTGCAGACGTTCGTGAACGTCCCGAACCTGTGGGTGTTCTACTGGACGCTGGCGATCGAGCTGCTGTTCTATGTCGGCTGCACCATCCTCTTTGCGATGGGGCTGCTGAACCGGCGCTTCACGGCGGTGACGATCGTCATTGCGGCCGCGCTGGTCGGAACCACCGCCGCGGTTCTGGTCGAGAACAGGACCGTTTCCTCGGTGATGGAGGTCGGGTTGAACCTGTCGGCGATGTTCCTCGGCAAGATCATCCGCGATACCGTCATCGGCGGAAAGCTGCGATGGACCCACGTGGCGGTCTGCACGCTGCTGTATGCGATCTTCGCCGTCACCCTGTCCGACCGGCGGTTCGGCGGCGTTTATCACGAGAACTTCTTCTACAGCTATTCGATCGGATCGGCCTATGTCTGCGCGGCGCTGGTCTTCATCGGCTTTGCCGTGTTCGGCGAGAGAATGGCGTGGCGCCCGATGGCGTTCGTCGGCGTGATCAGCTATTCGGTCTACCTGATGTCGCCGTTCGTGATCGTCTTCGTCCATCGCCTCGTCTGGTTCGGCGATGGGCCGGTTGGGTGGTCGATCTTCCTGACGGTGATCCTGGCGCTCTCGCTGCTCGTCAGCTGGATGACGTTCACCTTCGTTGAGAAGCCCAGCATTGCGTTTGGACAACGGTTCCGCTCGGCGCGCCGCAAGAAGGTGGTGCTCGAGCCCGCGCTCAGCACGCAAGGCGCCGCAGAGTGAGCGGGACCCCGCACCAGCCGGGCGTCGCCTATGACGGATCGTTCGTGCCGTCGGTGCAGGGGCTGCGCGGCATCGCGGCGCTCAGCGTGCTGATGGATCATTTCTACGACATGCCGAAGGGAGGCATGTACGATATTCCGGATCCCGGCTTCCTGCCGCCGCTCTGGCCCTGGCTGCAATCGGTGATCAATGTCGGCGGTCATGGAGTCGAGTTGTTCTTCATGATCAGCGGCTTCCTGATCCCGGCGAGCCTGGTGCGGCACGGATCGCTGCCGCGGTTCTTTTTCGATCGCGTCCTGCGCATCATGCCGGTGTTCGTCGTCCTGCATCTTGCCCTGTTCGCGATTGGCCCGATCGTCGGCTACAAATTCTTCCGCGGTATCGACCTGACCAGCTATCTGGGGATCTTCGCGGCCAATCTGTTCTTCGTGCAGGACGCGCTCGGCCTGCCCATTGCCCAGCAGAACGCCTGGACGCTGACCTATGAATGGGCGTTCTACATCTGGTTTGCAGTGGCGTTTTCGATGCTGCGCATCGGCGGCAAGATGCTGGCCGCGCCGCTGATCCTGCTGGGTGTCGCTTGCCTCCTGCACTGGCCGATCACGGCATTCTTCTGCATCGGCATGCTCTACAGCGCCACCGGCTTTCGCATCCGGATTCCGGGACGTATGGGACTGATCGCGGGGCTCGCTTGCGGCGCGGCGATGTATGCGAGCCTCGTGCTGTTTCACCCGTTCGTGGCCCTGCTTCCCGGATTTCTGCTGTTCGGCATGGTGCTTGCCCCGGACTCGGGCCTCGGCAGGGCGCTGAGTGCGCCGGCCCTGCAATATGTCGGCAGGATCAGCTACAGCCTTTATCTGGTGCACCCCTTCGTGCTCTTCCCCTTGCAGGTGATCGGCCTGAAGCTGGTTGCCGTCGGTGTCGATCGCTGGCTGCTGTGGACCGCCTTCATCGGCATCGGACTGGTGATGTCGCTGGTCGCAAGCGCGATCAGCTATGAGTTGATCGAGGTGAGGCTGAGGCGTCTGTTGGACAGCGCGATCCGCGGTATGTTGTTTCGACGGCAGATCGAGCAATCGGTTTGAGAGACCGCTGTCGCGGTCAACTCACGGTGCGACCTGCGAGCCTGTGATAGGAGCCCAGCAGGCCCTCGGCGATGCGATCCCAGTTCAGAATGCCGGCTGCGGTCTGCTGTGCGCCCTCGGTCAATGTCGCGGCCAGCGGCTTCGAGGTCAGCACGCGTTCGAGAGCATCCGCCAAAGCAGTCGCGTCGCCCGGAGGAACCAGCAGTCCGTTGACGCCGTCGGTGACGACGTCGGGAATGCCGCCGGTGGCGCTGGCGACGACGGGACGAAAATTCCCGTAGGCGGATGCAAGCACGCCGCTCTGCGTCGCATCCTTGTAGGGGAGGGCGACCACGGTGGCGGATTGAAACAGCCGGCCGGTATCCGCTGGCGAAATGTAGGCGTTGATGGTCTTCACCGTCGGCATCGCCTCCATCCGCGCGCCGAGCCGCGTCATCTCGGGGCCGCGGCCCGCGACGATCGCCTCGTGTGCCACGCCGCGCTTCGCCAGCATGTCGATCGCGTCGATGAACACGTCCAGGCCCTTGTAGGCCCACATCCGTCCAAAGAACAGAATGCGGGCGGATTCGGGCGCGGAGGCCGCGCGCCCGGCGGGCGGAACCATGAGCACGCCGTGCATATTGGAGACCGTCTCGCCCTTGAAGTCGGGCGATGCGCGACGAAAATCGGCAATGCAGCTCTCGCCATGCGTCGTGACGACCGATGCGGCCGCGCGCATGCGCCCGCGCCACGCATCCTCACGTGGCGAGGTGCCCGAACCGCCTTCCGAATGCGGAATCGCATCGTGAACCGTCAGGACCAGCGGAATGCCAAACGGACGAAGCAGCTGGACCAGCTTGGACGTGTAGATCTCCGGAACTTCGTGACAATGAATCACGTCTGGACGAAACGATATTATGTCCATGAAGGATGCGGGGATGCCGATCGCGCCGCCGCGGCGCAGGCTCAGGTCGCGAATTCGTGTCTCGAAGGGGGCGGCCACGGCGATATCGGCAAGTTCCCATTGCTGGTTCGCGTCCTTGGCGTTGAGCACGAGGCGGACGTCGCAATGATGCGCCAATCCGGATGCCAGGCGATAGGAATATTCCGCAAAATGCGGTGCGTAGATCGCCACACGCAGACGCTTGGAGTTACGGAGAGAACGCTGAGCGGACGAATTCATCAAGGCATCCATTTTGCATCACTTCGCAAAGGTCGATCGAAGTGTAGTCCACGATTTGAACTCACTTCCACTCTAAATCGGATCGTGACGGCGCTCATCTGATTGCCATCACTCCGCCGTACTGTAGCGAGCAATCACTGCTCCGCGATGATCGGAGATGGTGGCGTCGTGGCAGCAACGCGTGCCCCGTCGTCTAGTCTGCGATTGTGGTTGGATTTGTCGGAATTGGGTCGAATTGTTGATGAACGTCACGCAGGGCAAGCAACATCAGGTCGTGGTGGCTCTGTTCTGGTCGCTTGCCCAGAACTGGGGCGGCCGGGCGCTGTCATTCGTCCTGTTTCTGGTTTTGGCCCGGCTGCTCAGCCCTGCGGATTTCGGCCTCGCCGCGCTGGTCACCTTCATCCTGCTGTTCCTGAGCTCGATCGCGGAATTCGGCTTCGGTGACGCGCTGATTCAGCGGCGGACCCTCGAGCCTGCCGACGTGACACTGCCCTTCTTCTGGTCATTCGCAGCCTCGGTGCTCCTGGCCGTCCTGATTGCGCTGCTCGCGACGCATATCGAGCGTTGGCTGGACGTGAAAGGTCTCGCACCGCTGCTCACGGCCGCAAGCCTGTCCCTTCCGATCGGGACCGCGACGCTGTTCCAGGAGGCGCTCTACAAGCGTCAGATGGATTTTCGCGTGCTTGCGGTCAGGACCATGGTGGCGACAGCCGTGTCCGGCGTCGTCGGCATCGCCTGCGCCTATGCCGGCTTTGGCGCCCTCAGCCTCGTGATCCAGGTGGTCGTTCAGAGCGCGATCAGCGGCTTGTGGCTCTGGAGCCAGCCGCGATGGCTGCCAATGCGCGGCTACGATCTGAAGAGCTTTCGCGAGCTGTCCGGCTACAGCATCCATGTCGTGCTGAACAGGCTGCTGGACTTCGCCATCGTGCGGACGATCGACATGATCATCCTGTCGCTGTACGGCGTCGCGGCGCTCGGCATCTACACGGTCGGAGCGAGGGTCTACCTCATCCTGATGCAGTTGCTCACCCAGGCAGTGATGGACGTGGCGCTGAGCGCATTGTCGAAGATCGCGCATGAGCGGGACCGCATCGCAGGGGCCTACCTGCGCAGCGTCAGCCTCGGTGCGTTGATCGGATCTCCGGTCTTCGTGCTGCTGGCGGCGATCGCGCCGGAGTTCTCCCTGCTGCTGTTCGGCGCGAAATGGGGCGGCAGCGAAGCGGTGATGCAGCCGCTGATGCTGATCGGCGCGGTCCAGACGGTGCAGTTCGTCAACAGCGCCTATTTTGGCGCGCTGGGCAAGCCCAACGTCGTCTTCCTGCTCAACATCCTCAAATTCTGCACGGTCGTGCCGGCCATGTTCCTGCTTCCGTCGCGCGACATCGGTCAACTCGCCACCATCTTCGCATTCTCGCAGCTCGTGGTGACGCCGGTGACGTTCGCGCTGGCGCTCCGGCTGCTGGGCCTGAGCTGGGGCCAGTTTCTGCGTCCCATTGCGGGCTGTCTTTGTGCGATCGGCCTGGCCTACGGCGCGGTGGTGCTGTGCCGGGAGGCGACGCCGGGCATGAACCCCTATTTGCGGATCGGGCTGCTGTCGTCCTGTTTTGGCGTGACCTACCTGACGGGTCTTCTGCTGTTCTGGCGGAAGCAGGTCCTTTCCCTGATTGATTTCGTCGTGAAGCGCGGTGCGACCGCCTGATGAAGACGAGGAGGATATCGTGAAGCAGTTGATCCCCGTACCCGTACGCAGGCAGCTCCGAGGCTGGCTCAACAGCGCGAAGAATACGCCGTTGGCCCTCGATCTGCTCGAGCTGCGCAGGTGGCAGATCGCGCGGAAGGACGTCGGCGTCAACGTCGCACCGCGCAACAATCCGCGCCGGCTGGTCGTTCTTCCGTCCGATCCCTGGAGCGTGCATCAGTCGCGCGGTGACGAGGCCATGATCGAAGCGGCCACCGGCGAGATGAAGCGTGCCTATCCGGATCTCGAGGTCTACATCGTCACCGCGACCCCGGCGGCCAGCGAGGACGTGCGGGCGATGGGCTTCAAGCCGCTCGAGCTCTGGAGACAGCCGTTCTCCTATGAGACAGTGGCGCAGGAGCTGTCGCTCACGAGGCCCGATTTCGGGCTGGTTCTCGGCGCCGACGTGCTCGACGGCTACTATTCTCCGGTGGATGCCGCGCGCATGCTGCTCGTTGCGGACCTGATGGCTGCGTTCGGCGCCAAGGTCAGCGTGCTCGGCTTCAGTTTCAACTCGCGGCCGGCGAAAGCGCTGCGCGAGGTGTTCCGTCTGCTCGATCCGGGCGTGGTCCTGAACCTGCGCGATGCGATATCCCTGCAACGGTTCGACGATTTCGCCTGCAAGCGCGCCCATCTCGTCACCGATGCGGCGTTCATGCTGACGCCGCGAACCGACACGGCCGCTGTGAAGCAGATCGGGACCGCGATCGCCGGGCAGCGCGCGCAGGGTCGCAAGGTCTTCGTCTTCAACATCCATCCGATGCTGTTCAAGAAACCGGAGCCGGCCAAGCTGCGGCAAATGATCGACCTCGCGGCAGGCGCCATGGAGCGGTTGTCGCGCGAGCATGATGCGAGCTGGTTGTTGCTCGCGCACGACTACCGTCCGGAGATCGCAGACGACAATTGCCTGCGGCCCCTGGCCGCGCGGCTCAAGCCTGTGCTCGGCGACCGCGTGTATCACGTCGACCAGGCGCTATCGGCTGGCGAGATCAAGGCGGTCGTCGGCCTGGTCGACGGCGTGATCACCGGCCGCATGCATCTGGCGATTGCGGCGCTGGGACAGGGAACGCCCGTTGCGGCAATTACCTACCAGGACAAGTTCCAGGGCCTGTTCGCGCATTTCGGCATCAGCGAATCGCTGTTGTTGTCACCGTCGCAGTTCCTCATGGGCGACAGCTTCGAGACGTTTCTGCTGCACTTCCTCGGGACGTACCAGGCTGCCGGCGCGCAGGTGCGACAGGCTCTGCCTGACGTCATGGACCTGTCCCGCGCCAACATCGCACCACTGCTGAGCGAGAGCGCGATGCGGATTGTGCCGGAGGCCGGCGGCAAGGTTGCCTGAACGGCCTCATGTCATCGGCAGGGCGGTCAGTTGACCGCCCGTTCGGGGTTGTCGAAGCGCATCGATGTGTCGGCGGCGGTCTGGATCTTCCGCGAGGAGGGCGCAGCGGCGTCGGCCCAGCGGTTGATCAGACGCCGCGCCGGATTCTCGAAATAGGCGTAGGTGCGGTCCGCGACGATGGTGAGGATCGCGCAACACGCCAGGGCGTACAGGCCGAACTGATCGGGGCGCAGGCCGAGCCAGGTCCACAGCGGCTTGAACACGGCAATGAGGATGGCGTCGTGCAGCATGTAGATCGCATATGAGGTGTTGCCGAGCCGGCCGAGCAGGCGGGCGCCCGGAAATTCCTTGAAGGCGCTTTCGCCGACCGCCGTGAGCAGGATCGCGCAAGAGAACAGCACGATTGCCAGATCCGGCTTGGCGAAGACGTTGAGGACGAGCACGGAGAGGCCGAACAGGCCGATTCCGGCGAAGATCATCCGCTTGTGCCGGTAGGGATGCGACATCCGGAAGAGAATGGCGAGCAGGATGCCGTTCAGGAAGCTCGGCAGCGCGCGCAGCATCCCATAGTCGAAATTGGCGCCATACATCTGCGATCGTTCCTGCCAGATCGGCAAATGGCCGTGGGCCAGGAGCAGGTAAAGCGCTGCCACGATGACGCCGAGCACGACCGGCGGGACCTTGCGTGCAAGCAGCATCAGAAGCGGAAAGATCAGATAGCAGAAGAACTCGGCGCTGATCGACCAGGACGGCGAGTTGAAGCTGAGATGGTCGGTGACGCCCCAGGCCTGGAGCAGCAGCAAATTGTAGACGAAGTCCAGCGAGGTCGAGCGTGCGGTACGTTCCAGCCCGGCGCCGATCAGCACCACGAAGACGAGCAGGCTCAGCAGGTGCAGCGGATAGATCCGCGCGATGCGCCGGATCATGAAGCGGGTATAGGCGGCCACGCCGCGCGCGTCCGACGGGTAGGAGTAGGAGATCACGAAGCCGGACAGGATGAAGAACATGTCCACGAACAGGCCATAGGACCCGTTCCACGCCGGCGAAATGCCGGTGTCGATCAGCTTCAGGTGGAAGATGAAGACCCCGAGCGCGGCGACGAAGCGGTAGAAGTCGAGAACGACAAAACGTCTTGCTTCACTGGCGTCCATCGGGCCTCGGAGTCCTTGCGCGGTTCGTCTCTCTTCTAGGGGCGAATTGTGACGCAAGTTCGCAGGCGCGTGGGCGATGCGGCGCAATCGCGGCAGTCAGACCCGGATTCATGGGGCCCATCCAATTGCGGATGGCAGCCGGGTTCCCGCTCATCAATGAGGCATGCGCCCAACAAACGAACGGGGCCGGGACCCTGCATGGTCCCGGCCCCGGCTATGCTGGCGCGCGTCTGAGCAGCAATTCCTCAGACGAACACGAAGTCGTGGCTCGTCAGGCTGGAGACATAGACGTTCTTCAACAGGATCGAGTCATTGGCCGAGAACGTGATGAGCGCATTCGTGCCGGACTGCGTGATCTGCAGGTGGCTGTAGTCGGCGGCGAGCAGCTTGGAGATCTGGACCACGTCGTGAGTCGTGCCATCGCCGGCCTGGAAGTTGAGGATCTGGTCCTGGCCATGGTCGTAAGCCACCGTCGTCGAGTTCGGCGCGGCCGAGAACACGTCGTTGCCCGCTCCGCCCTGGATCGTCACGCCGCCGGCGACGGCCGTGACGTTGTGGGTACCGTCGGCCTTGGTCTGATCGAAGAACTGCAATGCGTTGGCGCTGTTGTAGTTCTCGTGCTGGGTCGTGCCGGCCTGTCCGTTGAAGTTGAACAGAAAGACGTCCTTCGAACCGTCGGTGTTGTTGGCGATCTCCTGGGTCTTGGTGCCGGCGCTGTTGTAGATGTCGGTCAGCTTGCTGCCGTCGTCGTGGATGACCTGGGTATAATCCAGCGTGCCGTCGGCGTGGGTTCGGGTAAGCTCGACCAGCTTGCCCGAGGCATCGAGGTGCTGATGCTGGGTGGTGTAGGACTGCCCGGTGACGTTGTAGTTCCAATTGTCGGACGTGCCGTCGGCATTCTTGATGTAGGCGGCGGTCTTCACGCCGCCGGTGTAGACGGTCGTGGAGTTGTAACCATCGCTCTTGGTCGTCACCTCGCTGGTGATGATACCGTTGGCATCGTACCAGTCGGAGGTCTTGGTGCCGTCGGCGCTCTGCGTAAGCGTGAAGGCCAGGCTGTCGTCGGCGTGGGTGCGCACGATGTGGGTGAGGAAGCCCGTCGTATCGTAGGTGTCGTGCTCGTTGGTGTAGGTCTGGCCGACCACGTTGAACTGGAAAACGTCCTTCGACCCGTCGGCGTGGTAGTCGGTCTCCGTCTTCTTGACGCCCGATGCATCGTAGTTGGTGACCACGCTGCTGCCGTCGCCGTTGATGACCTGGGTGTAATCGAGCGAGTTGTCCGCATGCCAGCGGGTCACCTCCGTTGTCCGGCCGGCCGGATCGAGGTGCTGGTACTGCGTGGTGTAGCTCTGACCCGTGATGTTGTAGCTGTAATTGTCGTGGCTCTGGTCGGCATTGGTGATGTAGGCCGCCGTCTTCACGCCGTTGGTGTAGACCGTGGTCGAGTTGTAGCCGCTCGGCTTCTGGAACACCTCGCTGGTGATGACGCCGCTGGCGTCGTACCAGTCGGTGGTCTTGGTGCCATCGGCGCTCTGCACCAGCTTGAACGCCATGCTGCCGTCGGCGTGCTTGCGGATCAGAGTGGTGAGGAAGCCGGTCGCATCGTAGATGTCGTGCTCGGTCGTGTAGTCCTGGCCGGCGATGTTGAACAGGAAGACGTCCTTGCTGCCGTCGGCATGGAAGTCGGTTTCCTTGGTCCGGGTCCCCGCGGCATCGTAATTGGTGACGACGCTGCTGCCGTCGCTGTTGATCACCTGGGTATAGTCGAGCGTGCCGTCGGCATGCTTGCGGGTCACGGCGGTGACCTTGCCGGAGGGATCGACGTGCTGGATCAGCGTGGTGTAGCTCTGGCCGGTGATGCCATAAGCATAATTGTCCTGGCTGCCGTCGGCGTTCTTCACATAGGCGTTGGTCTTGACGCCATTGCTGTAGAGCGTGGTCGAGCTGTAGCCGTCGGCCTTCTGGATCACCTCGCTGGTGAGACTTCCGGCGGCATTGTACCAGTCCGTCGTCTTGGTGCCGTCGGTCGTCTGGGTGAGCTTGAAGGCGGGACTGCCGTCGGCATGCAGGCGCGTCAGGCCGGTGAGGAAGCCGGTGGTGTTGTAGACGTCGTGCTCGGTGGTGTAGGTCTGGCCCGTGATGTTGTAGGTCCAGACGTCCTTGCTGTGGTCGGCGTGATAGGTGGTCTCGACCAGCTTGACGCCGGTGGCGCTGTAGGTGGTGATCACGCTGCTGCCGTCGCTGTTGTAGACTTGCGTCGAATCCAGCGAGCCGTCGGCATGGCTGCGGGTCACCGAGGTGACCTTCCCGGAGGCGTCGAGATGCTGAACCTGGGTGGTGAAGCTCTTGCCCGTGATGCCGTAGGTGTAATTGTCCTGGGAGCCGTCGGCATTCTTGACGTAGGCGGCCGTCTTCACGCCGTTCGTATAGAGCGTCGTGGAGTAATAGCCGCTCGACTTCTGGACGACTTCGCTCAGCAGGGTTCCGGCCGTGTTGTAGGTGTCGGTGGTCCGGGTCGCGTCGGTGCCGACATGAACGGATTTCGTCTTCACGCCATTGGTGTAGCTGATCAGGTCCTGCGAGCCGTTGGTGTAGGCGACGGTGGTCGAGGTCGGCTGCCCGCTTGAATTCAGGCCGGTGTCGGACTTCGACACCAGCGTTCCGCTGGCATTGTAGGTCTTGGTGTTGATCCAGGTCGCGGCCGAGTTCGTCACCGAGAACGAGTAGCCGCCCTGGATCTTGGAGAGGGCGCTGCCGTAATGGGCGATGATGTAGTCCATCGTCGCCTTCGAGGCGACCGGCAGGACGTGCGAGTCGGTCACCGTGATGGTCTTCAGCGCCGTCGAGGTGCTGAGGTCGGACAGCTGCGGCACGATCTCGGCGGCCGTGCCGCTGACGGTGGTCCGGGTGTCCGGCGGGGTGGGGTTGGTCGCGGGCGCGTCGATCTCGATGATCAGCGGGTGATCGCTAACCGGAATGGTGATCGTGCTGACGTCGGTGTAGCTGGCGATCGCCGTGGTTCCCGTCAGGGTGTCGTAGACCTTGACCGAATGATGGACGCCGCCGAGGTTCACCGTGACGGTCTGGGCCGAATTGGACACCTCGGTGTCGGTGGAATCGTTCCAGAGTTTCGGCTCTGCCCACACCACGAGCTCGTAGGCGCCGTTGCTCTTGCCGAGCACCATGCTGCTGCCGGTGGCCGGCATGTTGCTCAGCGTGTAGTTCAGCGGATCAGTCGGCTGCAGGCCGCCCTTGCCGTCGTCGGCCAGGATGGTCGTCAGGTTGTGGATCGCCGTCGCGGCGAGCTTCGGCGTGCCGTCGGAATTGAACAGGCCGAAATTGGCTTCGGGATTGGTGTTGCTGGCGGCGGAGTCGCGGTCGAACAGCTCGTAGAGATAGGTTGCGCTGACGCCGGCCTTGTAGGCATCGACCAGGGTGTTCAGGATCGATTTGGCCTGCACCGTCTCGTTGACGCCGAGATATTGGGTGTTGGCCTGCGTGGTGTAGCCGGTCTCGGTGATGACGACGGGCTTGCCGGGCGCCGCGGTCATGACGGCGCTCAGGGTCGCCGCAATCGAGCTGCTGGTCGTCAGGCTGGTGCTGACATAGGCGTGGGCGTTGGCGTAGTCGACCGAACCCGACATGTTGCCGAGTTGGCTGTAGCCTTGCGGATCGTTGTAGGCCAATGACAGATTGTAGACGGGGATGCTGCCGAGCGTGGCGTTGGCGTTGACGGCCTGGTAGAGCGCGCTCTGGAACTGGGCCGCGGCCGTGAGGCTCGAGCTGCCATTGTAGCTGAAGGGCTGGTGGTTGGCTTCGTTGAGCCCTTCGATGGCGCTGATGCTGCCCGGGTGACTCGTCGCGAACTTCTGCAGCGAGGCGATGTAGTTCTGCAGCCCGGTCGTGCCCGTCTGGGGCAGGGCGGACGACACCAGGAAGTCGAACTTGTAGCCGGCAGCGGCGAGACCGTCGACGACGGGTTGCGCAGCCGGGCTGGTCCCCATCGCGTCGCGCAGATGGGTGACGCCGAGATACTTCAGGTCATCGACCATCAGCGCGAGATTGTTGTAGCCGGTCCATCCGAAGCCGGCATGCGTGTTGACGCCAATGGAGTTGATGAAGCCGCTGGCGGACAGGATGGTCTGGTCTGACATTGCACACTCGAATTTCAACGCGAACGAAATTGCTCGCAGGATTTGCGTTCAAGCTTCTCTGTCGAGTGTGAATTTCAGATAAAAATCGAAGCTACAAATCGCGAGCGATGTAGGGTTCCTTGTGCAGGAACAGATGCGCTCGGTTGCAGCGGAATAGGAATGCAATGCCGGGCCAGCATGGCGTGAGGAAGGCGCTTTCGAGATATTCTGGATTTGCGCTGCTGAATGTATGCGCAGGCTGCGCCGATTGATTTCGTGGGTCGGGCGTTGGAGCGCGAATGCGCCGCTCCCTGTCCTCCGGTTGGAGTATCTTCGTCTCGCCGTTTCATTCATCCCACCGTCATTCTGCACGGGGCGTTCGCAGATGCCGATTCGGTGAGCGGTTAAATTGATGAATTTACGCGCGGTAGTTGTAGTTGCTCATTGATGGGGCAGGCGCTCGCTGCCGAAGGACGGCGGCGAACCCGGGTTCCATTCGGAACCGATCCGCTTGCGCAGACTGGCGGTGCGACGATCAGCTGCGGCGGGCCAGCATCAGGAAGTCTCCGCGCCATCCGATCACTGCCGTTGCGATCGCTGCGATCGCGATCTTGCCGGCGAGCCATGTCGCGGGCTCCGTCGGCATAGACCCAAGCGACGCGATCAGGATCGCCGCCAGCAAGGCCTGCACGACCAGTGGCCAGCGCGGGAAGGCCTCAAATCGGAGGGTTGGACCGAGCGCGACCAGGATGGTCGCGAGCGTGGCGACCGCAGCGCAGTTGACGGCCCCTCGGGGCGACAGGCCGGCCGACGTCGCGACCAGCGCGAAGGCAACGACGAGGGTGAGCTGGCCGGCCGCGACGACGACGAGCCTGGCCGCCAGCTTCTCGAGGTGGGGGACGACCGCCATCGTCGCCTGCAAATGGGTGTGCAGGAAATAGAAGGCGGCGACCGTCGGCGCGGTCTCCAGAAAGCCGTCCAGGCTCGCCTGCGGCACCAGGATACGGGCTGCGTCCGGAATGAATCCAATGAGGCCGCCGAGCAGCACGAGGGTCGTGCAGATCATGAATTCGAACATCCGCCGCGCCGACTGGGCCGATTTTGCGCTGCTGCCGTTTTCGAAGTCGTTGACGACCTCGGGATAGCTCACGGTGTGGATCGCGGCATTGAGAACCCAGAACGGACGTTGCAGGAGATCGAGGGCAATCGAAAATCCAGCCCCGGCCCCTGTCGCACCCAGCCGGCCGATGACGATGACACGGAGCAGAACCGGCACCGACAAATGAATGACGGACGCGCCTGCGGCCAGCATGCCGTAGCGGGAGAAGTCCCTCCAGTCGGCCAGCATCCTTTGGAGCGAGGTGGGCTCCACCGGCGTGCGATAGGCAATCAGGCCGGCAAGAAGGCCCAGGGTGTGACCCGCGGCAATGCCGAGCAGCGCCGCCTCGGCGGTTCCCGAGATCACGCCGCCCGCGGCGGCGCCGGCCAAAAGCGCGGTGGCGCGCAGCGCAAGAAGAAAGGACGCGATGCCGAGCCGGTCGGATAGACGCACCGACAGGAAATAGAGGTCCGTCAGGCCCTGAAGGACGGAGATGCCGAGGCCCAACGCGATGATCCCCCTCGGCAGCGCGCTGGTCAGAGACGCGCAACTCCCGACCGCGACGAGCACGGCCGCACTCGACAGGCCGGCTGCAAAGAGCGACCACCGCAGCCGGGCCGCTTCGTTCTCCCCGGCAGCGGCCAGGAAGCGCAGTCCGGCCAGCTGCAGCCACTCGAACATCAGGACGCAAAGGAGTTGGCTCGAGGCCAGCGCAAGGGAGAAGTTGGTGTAGTCGGCGGCGGGCAGCAGATGGCTGATCGCGAAGATCAGGACGATCGCCGCGGCGCTCTGATAGACGTAGCCCGCCATCGCGAGGAGGCGTGTCATGGCCGGCGTGTCATCGCGGAATGAGGCGCTCCTTGCCTACGGCCCGTGGCGCTTCAGTCGTTGCCGCGCGCATGCGCGACATCCGCTGCTCGCGCAATTGCTCGTACAAGCTCTTGTACGACGACAGCACGTCGGCAAAGATCCACTTGTTCGTGTCGGCGATCAGCCGCCGGCTGATCTCGTCGATCTTGTGCGGATCGGACGCGACCGCGAGCATGCTGCTGGCCAGGGATTGCGGATCGGCTTCGGTCAGCCAGCCGGTCACGCCGTGCTCGATGACCTCGGGCATGCCGCCAAAGCGCGTTCCGAGCAATGGCCGGCCGGCCGCCTTGGCATCTGCGACGACCAGAGGACCGGGATCGTGCCAGATGGAGGGGGCGACCACGACGTCGACCTGCTTGTAGAAATCGTCCGGTACCACGAAGCCCATGAACTCGATGCGCGCATCGGGCGCAAGCGTCCTGAGGCGTCGCTGTTCCTCGTCGCTGACCCGGCCGGCGATCAACATGCGGATGCGATCCCGGGGCAGCAGCGCCAGAGCCCGCATCAGGTTCTCGATGCCTTTTTCCTCCGTGAGGCGGCCGATGAATCCGAACGTCACCTCGGTGGTGCAGATCGGACGCGGATAGGGCGCGTGCGGCGGCTCGGTCGAGGCGTTGCGGATCACGGTGCGGATCGGCGTCTCCGAGAACATGCCCATGTCGGTGTGGATGGACAGGACGCGCTCGCTCACGCCGACCACGGCACTGAGCCAGTGCGTGGCGCGCTTGCGATGGAAAGTCAGAATTCCGCAACTCGTGCAGGTGTGCTCGCAGGACCGTCCCTTGTCGAAGCGGGAGCAGCGCGGGCAGGTCAGATAATAGTCGTGGAGCGTATGGAGCACGGGAACGCCGAGCTGGGCGGCCACGCGCCAGATCGCCGTGGTGAGGCCGGACAGGTTGTTGGAGTGCAGCACGTCGGGCTTGAACGCCCGGATGCGCTCGGCGATCAGGGGGGCTTGCATCTGCCAGTCGTCGACCGCGTGCCAGATGCTGCGCAGCGCGACGTTCTTCTGCTCGGTGAAGGGCAGGTAGATGTTCTGCACCGGCGCGGAATAGACGTTGATGCCGTCGCAGGTCTCCGGACCTTGCCCGGGCTTGGATGCGGCCCGGATCACCTCCACCTCGTCACCGCGCTGCACCAGTCCTTCGGCGAAACGACGAGCGAAGATCTCCGCGCCGCCGACGATCTTGGATGCCTGGGGCGTTGGATAAAGCGTGGACGTCAATAGAACTTTCATCGCGTCAACCTCATGTCTGCAAAAATCGCGTCTACCGCGCCGGCCTGATCTCCAGGGCGGGAACGGCACTGTCATTGGCTGCAATCAGAACAGGTGTGCTCGAGACGGGGATCCAGACCCCGGCGGCAGGCTTCGCCCCCTGGTCGCAGGGCATCGCAAAGCTTGCGCCTTGCTGATCGCCCTTGAGCCGGATCTCGTAGCGCCGGTCCGGCGTCTCGGACCAGACCGCAATCCTGCCGCCGGAAGCCGTCGATGCGTTGATCGACACGACGCCGCTGGCGAGCTCGCGCCGCTCGGCGCTCAGGCTGGAGCGAATGAACGCCCAGGCGCCCTGGGCGGCGCAGGCGACCGGCTTTGGCGAATTGTCGAAACGATAGAGCCCGAAATTGTCCTCCAGCTCCGATGGGTTCCTTCCACTGTCCTTCAGCTCGTAGAGCCACATGCCCTTGAGCCAGCGTGTCGCGGTCGACGCCCACAGGATGAGCTGCGCCGTGTTGTCGGCCTGGGCCTGCTCGCTGACGCCGCATTTGTTGCTGGCGGTGGTCCAGCCCGTCTCCGTGACGTAGATCGGGTAGTCCGGGTTTCCGCTCGCCTGGCCGACGAGGCGGTGGAACGCCGTGAGTCGGTCGATGATTTCGGCCGAGGTGCGTTTGCTCGGGCCCATGCAGAAATTGTAGAGATGGATCGAAGCGCCGTCCGCATATTGAAGGATGCCGGTCCGCAGCATCTTCTCGGTCCACGTCCAGCCCGGATCGTCGCCGAGCGCTCCGACAAGGAAAGGCGCATTCGGCGCAACCCGCTTGACCGCCGGCCGCGCGACCGCGGCGAGCGCCAGATAGTTCTCAGGCGAGAACGCGGCATCCTTCTTCGACGCCAGATTCCACTCGTTCCAGAGCTCGAAGAGCGGATGCTGAGCCGCCACCGATTGCGCCGCCGCCGCCGCGTAGTCGGCAAACCGCTGCCGCGCCTCGTCGGTGGTTGGCGGCGAAGAATTCGGAACCAGATGATGACCGAATGCAAGGATCAGCAGGGGGCGTGCGACGCCTGACTTGACCTGCGTTTCCAGCCTCCCCAGACGGGGCGTGAATCCCATCCGGCGTCCCCCAACCTCGAAGTCGGACCACGGAAAATCGTCGCGGAAGGCGTTGAGGCCGAGTTGCTTGATCTGGGCGACGTTCTCCGCGGGCACGTATCCGCGTGCGCTCACCGGTCCGCCCAGCCCCTGATGAGTGCCGACACCCAGCAGGAAGCGGGCATCGAGCGGCTGAGCGTGCTGGGCGCATGCGGGCACCGCCAGGACAATCGACGAGATGAGGCCCGCGAGGCGGAGGAGATTGCCGCGAACCAAGGTGCGTGAGCGTCTCTCCATCAGAAATTCTTGGAGAGATCCGATTGCAGCGCCGCCTTCGTTGCAACCGGTGCGCGGTCGTCCTGCAGGAGCTCGAGATAGACCTGCTGCAACTGTCCATGCGTCTTCTGAACGTCATACAGCTGCTTGAACCGGTCGTAGCCGCGCTGTCCCAACACTTTGAGATCGAAATCGAGGGCCCGCCGAAAACCGTCCACGAGCGGCTGAACGGCGACGGGCTCGCAAAGCACGCCGGTGACGCCGTCGACGACGATCTCGGGCAGTGCTCCGCTGCGGAATGCCAGGATGGGCTTGGCGGCGCGCATCGCTTCCAGGGCGACGAGGCCAAAGGCCTCCCATCGCGACGGGATCACGACGAGGTCGGCGGCCTCGAGCTGGGTCTCGATGGTCGGGCGGTCGAGCCAGCCCAGCAGGGACACGTTGGGCGGGACGCTCGGGCCTTCGTATTTGTTGACGACGGAGGCGCCGATCATGCGGATATCGAGCACGTTGTCGAGCGCGCGCGCCGCCTCCATCAGGAGATCGAAACCCTTCTGGCGGTCCAGGCGCCCGATGAACAGGACCTTGACCTTGTCAGACGTCCAATCCGCCGCGACGGGCTGCGGCGAGCGCGTCTTCGAGATGCCGTTGTGAACAAGGGTGAGGCGGTCGGCCGGAATTCCCGCGCGAACCGCTTCGTTGAACTCGTCGCCGGAAATGCAGATGATTCGATCCGACGTGCGCGCGAGAAGATTCTCCGCCGCCTTCGTCACGACATGGCTGAGGCGGCCGGTCTCGCGCGAGAATGCCCAGCCGTGCGGGCAATAGACCACGCGCGGTCCGTCCGAGCGGGCTGCAAGCGCGGGGCGAAGCACCAGACCTGCAAACGAGGAATGCAGGTGCACGACATCGGGCCGGAAGGCATCGAGCGCCTGCATGCTTGCGCGCAGCATCTGGAACAGTCCGGTGATGCTGCGGCCTGGTCGTTCGAACGTCGTGATCTGGCTGTCATCGATCCCGGGAAGATCGCGGCGGTGATCCGACGGCACGACGTAGTGCACGTTCTCCGCGCCGAAGCTTGCCTGCTGCTGCGGATGCAACTCGTTCAGGTAGCTCGCAATCCCGCCCCGAATCGTTTCGGCGACGTGCAGCACTTTCATCGGTTGCCTTGCATAGAGCTGCGTCGGAGAGCCGGACATCATGTATCCCTGTTCTGAGTTCGCGAGTGCGAAACACAGTTCCTCGAATACGTAGCGATATTGGGGCAGCGATGTGGTGATGTTGCGCCAAGCTCCTTGCGCGCACGATTGTCATGAAAACATCTTGTGGAACCAAGTGCAGCCGCGCGAATTGCAGCCAGTTGCAAATTGTTTGTGCGAAAACCGATGCGCGCGATGGGCGAAGCGCGTCGAACTTCAAGCAGCGCTGGCAATCTCTGCCGCCGGCGCGAGATGATCGAGCAACGCCTTTGCCGACTTCTGCCACGAAAAGAACGCAACACGCTCCTGCTGCCGTCGGCGCTCCTGATCGGAGATGGCGCCGATTGCCAATCTTTCGAGCATGAGTTGCTTCAACGCTTCGGCATCATTGGCGTTAAAATACGCAGCCGCGTCAGCGCACGTCTCCACCACGGCGTCGGCCGTCGAGGCGATGACCGGGCAGCCGAAGATCATGGCTTCGAGCGGCGGCACGCCGAAACCCTCATAGAGCGAAGGAAACACGAAGGCCGAGGCATGCGCATAGAGCGCGGCAATCTCGCTGTCCGTCAAACGTCCGGCCAGCAACAGGCCGGAAGCTCCCTCTCCCGAATTGTCCTGAAAGACCTTGCTGTTATCTCCTCCGACGATGACCAGCGGAACGTCGGCCCGGTCGAGCAACTGCACGGCACGGATCGCGACGGAGAGATTCTTGTTCTTGGTCCGCGAGCCCACGTAGAGGAAGAATTTCTGCGGCTGCACTCCGAGCCTGGCGATGATGCCGGGATCCGGCTTCGTCTTGGCGAAGTGTTCTGCGCTGTTGGGAAACACCGGGATCGCCGTTGCCGGCAGATTAAGCACCTCGGCAAGCTCTTTGCGCGAAAAGGCCGACACGGTCGCGATGCCTGCGTGTCGGGCGAGCAGCCGGCCCATCGTCCGGTGAACTGCCAGATAGCGCCAGTTGAAGAAGTCGGGCCTGCGAAAGACCTGTGCGTCGTGGATCACGACAATGTGGTCGCGATGGAACACCGGGCCGGCATTGGCGAGGCTGATCAAGCGGCCTCCCGCAGCGGCGCGCGCCAGATCGATCTGATCCCAGGCGTGCCCGCGCAAGCGGCCGACGGTGCGAATCTTGATTCGCTCGAGGTGAAGGTCTTCGCTTGCATCCACGGGCGTCAGCAACTGCCAGTCCGCGTTCCGCAAGCTGGCGGGAGTTTGCTCCGAGGCCAGAAGCACGTCGATCGCCTTGACGATTTCAGCGGCATAACGCTGAACGCCGGTGAGCTTTTGCGACAGAAAGCGGCCGTTGATGAAGAATTTCAATTGGCTACCACAATGGTTGATCGGAGTCCGGAGCGGTCCTGCGCGGCACAGGCCGTGGACGGGGTGCACAGGAGCAACCGTAAGGTACGGAAATATGACGCGGCCTTGCACGGGGGAGACGCTCCACCTGCATGGCTGGCGCCGCCTTGCTGCGTGCGGGGGCGCGGTGTAGATCTCGGCCATGACTGACGACACCCACACGCTCCGCGGCGGCTCCCTCACCGCGACCATCAAGGCGCACGGCGCCGAGCTGTGCTCGCTGAAGGACGGTGTCACCGAATTCGTCTGGCAGGCCGGGCCGGAATGGCCGCGCCATGCGCCGCTTCTGTTTCCGATCGTCGGGCGGCTCGCCAGCGACGAATTGCGGCATCGGGGCAAGACATATCGGATGACCCAGCACGGCTTTGCGCGCGACAGCCGCTTTGCGTGGACAGAACGCGGCGAGCGTCGCTGCGCGCTGGTGCTCGAAGACAACGAGACGACGCGTGCGCTCTATCCGTTCGCGTTCCGGCTGACCGCAATCTATGGGCTCGACGATGCAGGCCTCGATCTGACGCTCGTGATCGCCAACACCGGCAAGGAGACGTTACCGGCTTCGATCGGTGGTCATCCCGCGTTCAACTGGCCGCTCCAGCCGGGACTTGCCAAGGAGAGCTACGCGCTGACTTTCGCAAGCACGGAGTCGTCTCCCGTCCGCCGGCTCGATGGTGGACTGCTGCGTCCGGCAACGGAGCCGAGCCCGGTCAAAGGTGCGGTGCTCGCCTTGTCCGAATCCCTGTTCGCCGACGACGCCGTCATCTTCGACAAGATCGAGAGCAATGCGGTCCGTTATGCCGCGCCCAGCGGGCCCTGGCTCAAGATGTCCTGGCGCGGCTTTCGCGAACTCGGCGTCTGGTCGAAACCGTCGGGCGCGCCGTTCCTCTGCATCGAGCCCTGGCGCGGCTATGCCACTCCCGCCGGATTCGACGGCGAGTTCGATGACAAGCCGGGCCTGATGCACATCGCAGCAGGTACCGAAGAGCAGCTGTCGTTCCGGATCGAGGTCGGATCGTCCTGAACTCGAAGGCGAACTGATCGAAGGTCCTCAAACCTCGATCCGCGTGAGATCCTCGCCGATCACGACAGGACCCGCATAGTCGCGTCGGACATCCTCAAGCAGTGCGTCCAGCATGGCATCGTCGGTGCGCGGCCGGTGATGGGTCAGCGCGAGCTTCCTGACGCCGGCCTTGGCCGCGACCTTGCCGACGGTGTCGCCGCAGGCGATCGTGAATTTCGCGAGGCGGCGCAGGTTCTCGTTGTTGATCTCAGGCGTTGCGAGGAAGCAGCACTGGACGAGCAGGTCGGCGCCCTCAGCCAGGCGTTCGAGCCCGGGGCAGGGGATCGTGTCGCCGGAAATCGCAATGACTTTGCCCTCCGCCTCGAAGCGGTAGCCGAGACACATCCATCGCGCCAGGAAGGCCGGCGGCATGTCGAGGCCGTCGCCATGCGAAACCAGCTCGGCGCTGATCTTCCAGCGCCCGGTGTCGAGAACGGGACCGGGGACGATGTCGGTTGCGACGACAGGTTTCCAGCCGCCCAGGGCCGGCTCGCCCTTGTCGCGCCAGATGATGTCCTTGTCGTAGACCTGCGTGATCAGCGTGTCGACGAGCCGCCCGGTATCCGGGGGGCCATAGATTCGCAGCTCGTCCTTGCGTCCGGACATCCACGAATTCAGCATCACGTCGTAGAGGTCGCCGATGTGGTCGAAATGATGGTGCGTGAGAAAGACCGTGTTGATCGCGCCGAGTGGAACGCCGGCCCTGTTGAGCTGCACCACGACGCCGCGGCCTGCGTCGAACAGGATATTCTCGTCGCCGAGCCTGATCAGCGTGGTCGTCGCCATGCGGCGCGGGTCCGGGCGCGGGCCGCCGGTGCCGAGCAGTATGACCTCCATGGTGCCCACTCCATGCGTGAAGAGCCTCCACAGTAGATTCGAAGGCGGGCAGTGAAGCAAGTCGCTTCGGGTCGGCAGAGACGGAGCAGGGGCGTTCAGCGCATGCCGGCTGCGGTGGCGGCGATGGCCGGCCGGGGGCTTGACCGGTCCGGTCCCGTCGTCGTCAGGCGATGCGCCAGGTCCTGCGCGCGCCGCTCGATCAGATGCCAGGTCGCGCGTGCGACGAGATAGCTCAGCGCGGCGGTGATGACATAGGCGACGAGCAGCGAGATCAAGCCGTCCGCGAGCGGCCAGAGCCGACGCAGGCCATGGATCACCGCGAAGTGTGACAGGTACATCGAATAGGAATTGCGGCCGAGAGCCTCCAGGGGCTGGAAGCGGAGGGCTAGCTTGATGCAACCGACGACCAGTGCGCCGAGCACGAGGTTGATCATGAGATAGTTGAATTCATGCGAGCCGGTGGCGCGGTCGGCGATGAAGGACAGCGCGATGAAGACGGCGTAGATTGCACCGTCCGACCTGGCAAATCCGTCGCGCAGCGAGAAGAACAGCGCGCATCCGATCAGGAACACCGGCAGCTGGTTCAGGAAGCTGATGTGCAGCGTGGTCCAGACGAAGGCCTCGTGGCCGGGGCCGTAATAGGCCGAGAACAGTGCGAAGGCCCACGGCTTGAACAGGCCGACATTGACGAGATGCAGCGCGATGGCAAGCGCGAGATAGAGATGGCGACGCGATCCGAACGCGGTGATCAGGAGCGGGAAGACGAGATAGAAGGTCATCTCCGCCGCGATCGACCAGTCGCCGGGCACCACGCTGTTGACGCTGTCCGGCCAGAAGCCGTGCAGGAACGTTGCGGTGAGGATCACTTGAAGCGGCCCGATGCCGCCAGGCGCGTTGTCGCTCGGCCCGGTGCCGTTGATGGCGAGGTAGACCGGGATCGCGAGCCAGAACAGCGGCGCGATGCGCAAGGTGCGGCGGATGTAGAACTTGCGGGTCGGATTCGTCTCGCCGCTGCGCTGCGTCCACATCAGGCACATCGTCATGGCACTGACGAAGTAGAACACGTTGACGCCGGTCCAGCCGCACATGAAGGCGTAATCGACGGCGTGGATGTTCGACGGAAAGGATTGCGAGACGTGGATCGCCATGACGCCGGCGATGGCGAGACCGCGCAGAACGTCGAGCGTGTGCGAACGAGCGAACGGAGCTGTGTCCTGTCCGGTTCGACCGGCAGCCAACCGGGTCTGCCCCTGCATCACACCTGCTCCGTGGTTCTTATTGTGCTGGCGGGACAATAGAGGCGCGGCCGCGCTTTCCGAAGCCGAAGGCCTTTTTTACCTTAACCAGGCCTTGTGTCCGAAATCGAATGTGCGGGATCGATGGCCAGGGAGCGGCCCATGGCCGCCGCAGAGGCCGTCCGGATCATTGATGCACGGAATGAGAATTGTGGGCCAATTCATACTTAATGCGTCAAGGGCATGAGCAATATTGTTTGCGCGTCGCAACGCGCCTAATATTCCGGCGGCTACTATCGGGGGCTCGAACAAGTCGTGAATGTACGTTCACATGACAGCGCGTTGCGCAGCGGCTTGAATATGCAGGTCGGGCCGCAGGCAAACAGGACACCCAAGACCTTGGTCGATTCCGCTCTTCGGGAAGTGCGTCCCGCCGGCCGCGAGCGGCTGATCGTCGTCGAGGACGACCCGGTGACGCGGACCATGCTGGTCGGCTATTTCAGCGAGAACAATTTCGACGTGGTCGGCGCCGGCTCCTGCGCGGAATGCCGCCAGGCACTGCGTGCCCGCACCGATCTCGTCTTTCTCGACCTGCAACTGCCCGACGGCGACGGCTTCGAGCTCGCCAAGGAGATCCAGGCGACCAGCAACGCGGGCATCATCTTCGTGACGCGTCGCGACACCGACGTCGACCGCATCCTCGGCCTCGAAATCGCAGGCGACCACTACGTCACCAAACCGATCAATCTGCGCGACCTGCTCGCGCGCGCACGCAGCGTGCTGCGGCGGCGATCGATCGACCGCAAGGCGGCGCGCAACCACAATTCGATCGCCTTCGGCGACTGGATCATCGACCTGACGCGGCGCGAATTGCTCGGCAGCGACGGCAAGCCGGTGGCGCTGACGCGCGCCGAGTTCGATCTGCTCGCGGCGCTCGTCGGCGCCGACGGACGGCCGCTGAGCCGCGACTATCTGATCGAGGTCGTGAGCAACCGCCAAGCCGAGGTCGACATCCGCACGGTCGACGCGCTGGTCGCGCGGCTGCGCCGCAAGCTCGTCGGCAGTGGCACGCCCGTGATCGCAACCGTAACCGGCGTCGGCTACAAGCTTGCGCTCAGCGAGCGACTGTAGGACAACATCCGGACCCGAAGGGCCGCGTTAGAGCGTTTTCGAGCGAAGTGGGTACCGGTTCGCGTCAAGAAAACGCGTCAAAACAAGAGTCTAGAGCCCCGTTCCGATTCCATCGGAACGGAAAAGGCTCTAGCGCAAGGCGTGCAGCGGTTTTCCGAGAAGATCATGCTCAAGCAATAGCGGCCGGCGTCGGCCGCATCGTTTTCAGCGCGACGCGACGCGCTTCCATCGCGCTGCGATGCGAGCCTTGATCTGGCTGACCTTGGCCTCGTGGGCGGCCCAATAGGCGCGGCTGGCGGCGGCGGTCCCCTGACGATAGCGGGCATAGACGGCTTTGGGCTGGACGGAGACCTTCGGCCGGATCATCGGTTTGGCGGGAGCCGCTGCCACCGCAACAGCCGCAGCCGGCGGTGCCGGTTCGGGAGCTGCCGCAGCTTCGGTCGACAACGCCTTCGAATTCATGGCGGCAAGTCGGTTGCGGGCCCGGTTGCAATAGACCTGCGACCGCGCGGTCATTGCCTCCTCGCCATGGCCGGCCCGGTATTTCATCAGGGCGCGGCAGATGTCCCCGCCGGCCAGCCGCCAGGCCTGGCTGAGATAAAGCACCCCGTAGTGGATGTTGATGTCGGGCTCGGCAAGTTCCGCTTCGCTGCCCCGGAAGCCCAGCATCGCCGCCGTCTCGGGCCGCACCTGCATCAGGCCGATCTCGCCAACGTTGCCGATGACAGCCGAATTGTAGCCGCTTTCGACGAAGACGACGGCTTCGGCGATATCGGCCGGTAGATTGGTGCGGGCGGTTTCGCGCTCGATGATCTTCCGGATCAAGGCCCGGGACGACGGCGTTTCGCCGGCGCCGAGTTCCGTGCCGCCGCCGGGGATCGCCGATGTCACGCGCGGCTCGTCCGGGGCGCTGTCCTCGGCATGGGCGCAGAGCGGCGCCGACAACAACAGGACGAGTGCCACGTGTCGCCACGTCGCGCCCGGATGAAGGCCTGTTCGATCCCACAGCATGCGTTCGTCATAGATCGCCCGAGTTAACAAACGGCTCCGCGGCTAGCGGGCGCGGGCGCTTTGATCGGTGGATGTCGCTTGCGAAGGCCCGGCGAGGCGGTCGTCGATCGCATAGAGCGTGCAGGTCGGCGACCATTTCATGCAGGCCGCCAGCGAGTCACGCTGGGCCTCGTCGACCGTGACGCGTCCGGCTCGCCAGCCGTAGCCGCCGTTCGGCGACACCGCGAAAGCCTTGTGCGGCAGCGTGCTGGCGAGATAGCGCGTGAACTCGGCCCGCGCAGCCTCGTTGAGCTGGCGCGGTGGCGGCAGCGGATCGGGCAGACCAAGAAGGTCGCGGCCGATGAGGCCGCGCTCGCGCAGGAAGGTGTCGACATAGGGCGTCCATTGCGGACGGCTCGTCACCGAATACAGGTAGTGGCCGTCATCGCCGAAGGGCGGCGCCGCGATGAATGTCGCGTTGCCGCCAGCGGCGCGAAATCCGTCATGGAGGCGGCGCGCGAGATCGGGGCCGAAATAGGAATCGTTGGTCGCGTAGACCCACAACGTGGGCACGCGCGAGGTCTTGCCGAAGGTGGCGAAGGCCTGCACCAGTCCATCCTGATTGCAGACATCGTCATCGTCGCGCGAGCCGCGGCCGCCGGCGAAGTTGATCGCAGCGACGAGGCCGGGCGGCGCCTGCGCCGTGAGTGCGATCGTCGCCAGCCCGCCGGCGGAATGGCCGGCCGCGATCATGCCTGATGTCGTGACGTCGGCCCGGCGCGCCATCGCGTCGATCGCCGCGCGCAGATCGGCCACCGCGACCGCCGCCGCCGGCAAGTAGGCCGCCTTCGCGCAACCGCCGACGCTGTCGACGCGGCCGCCGGGCGAGGTGCCGTAGCCGCGCCGCATCAGGATCAGCGCCGCAAAGCCCCGCCGGGCATATTCGAGCGCGATGCCGTAATATCGGTGCGCGGACATGGTGGCGCGGTCATCGAAGCTGCGCGGCGAGCCATGGCTGAGCAGCGCGAGCGGATAGCGCTTTGCGCCCGCCGGGCGGACCAGAAAGGCCTCCAGCCCCTGCGGCCCGGCTTCCGCCATGGGGATGCGCAGATCCTCGGTGTAGAATTCCGCCGCGCGCGCCGGCGCACCCGCCGCAATGAGACCAGCGATCAGCAGAAGCAGCTTGCGCGACAGAGCCATGGGACGATTCGACGAGCCTCGATGGCGGCAAGCATAGCATGATCTCCTTATTTGACCGTGAACCCCGCGGCCCTCGCGGGGGTCCTCGGGATGACGGGACGGGCGCCGGCTGTTTCGCTCTCTGTCAACCCATCTCCCCGAAAATATTCCACTTTACCGAAATTCGGTTTTGACGTATGTGTCGCTCATCCCGGCTCACTCAAGAGGGGCGATCATGGTGTCGTCATTTTCGCGAGCCGGGCTTGCGGTGGACGCGGCAGCGTCGGCACGAGATGGGGCGGGCAGGGCGGGTAGTCCCTGTGAGCCCGATCCCCGCGTGCGGACGAACGGCGCTGTCAGGCTTCGTCTCGCTCGTAAGTTTCCGGCTTCGTCGACAGAGCCGGAAAAACTGCGGCGATAGGGCGGGCCGCGCGTACGGCAAAACCGTGTGGTCCTGGCCGTCGTTGCTACGGTCAAGCCTTTCGCGAAGATGTGCGCGAGCCCAACCGGGCAGACGGCATCGTCAATTCGCGGGGCGAGGGAGGCCAGAGGAAAGTTCGGCTCCCGGGAGAGCACGGCATAAGCCGTCCGACCATCGCGCAGGGAAGGCCGCGTGATCGGCACCACCTGTATGCTGCTGTGCGGTTCCTTCTGCGTGCGCATTTCGCGCAGCGGACCGCGGGTGCGAGCCGGCACCCGGTCTTCCCTGTGCCCTCTTGGCTAAGAGGGCGATCAGATCAAGCAAAGCTCGGGCGAAACAAGCCGCGAGGCCGCGAAGCCATGCCCTCAGCCACACATTCGGTGTCGTCGCCCGCGAAGGCGGGCGATCCTGTATTCCAGAGGCCGCAGTGATTGAGCCGATAAGCCGCGGTGTACTGGATTCCCCGCCTTCGCGGGGAATGACAGTGTCAGGTGGAGGAGCAGATCGCCGCCCCATGCTCCGTCATTGCGAGGAGCCCTTGCGACGAAGTCTGTCAGCCGAGCTGCGTGCCACAAGCTCGATGTCGTAGGGTGGGCAAAGCGCAAGCGTGCCCACGCCTTTGTTGCTTATCGATGGAGATCGTGGGCACGGCGCTTTGCGCCTTTGCCCACCCTACGGCGCTGCGGCCTCATACGCCGTCCGCTACAATATTGCGAAGCAATTTTGCGCTGGTAATGAAGCAATCCAGAAACCCGCAGCGGAAAGACCCTGGATTGCTTCCGTCTTCGCCAAGGCTTCGGCGGACAAGTCGCTCCGCTCGCAATGACGGGGAGAGAGCGCGGGCCACCCAGCTCTCGACGGAATTTCCTCGGGTCCCGTCCCGCTCCGGTCATCCCCCAGGGAACGCCGCCCCCGTCGCCTGTGTTGTGCCCTTGGCGAAGGCCCGGCCGATGCTATGGTGCTCCGCTATCTCGGTTACGACAGAACGAGGACTTTACCAGTGGCTGATGTTCATCCCGGTGCGGGCAAGCAAGCTTCGCCCGACGCGCTCACCAATATTCCGCGGCTGGTGACGGCTTATTTCGCCGGCAAGCCCGATGCCGCGGATCCCGCGCAGCGCGTGGCGTTCGGCACCTCCGGCCATCGTGGCACCTCGTTCAAGAATACCTTCAACGAGGGCCATATCCTCGCGACCACGCAGGCCATCTGTGACTACAGACACGAAAAAGGGCTGACCGGTCCGCTCTTCATCGGCATCGACACCCACGCGCTGGCCGAGCCGGCGCTCGCGAGCGCCGTGGAGGTGTTCGCGGCCAACGGCGTCGACATCATGATCGACAAGGACGGCGGCTACACGCCGACGCCTGTCATCTCGCACGCGATCCTCACCCATAACAAGGGCCGCACCAGCGGCCTTGCCGATGGCGTCGTCATCACGCCCTCGCACAATCCCCCCGAGGATGGCGGCTACAAATACAATCCGCCGCATGGCGGTCCCGCCGACACCGACGTCACAGGCGTCGTCGAGAAGCGCGCCAATGCCTACCTCGCCGACAATCTCAAGGGCGTGAAGCGCATGGACTATGCGAAGGCGCGCAAGTCTTCGAACGTCCACGCCTATGACTTCGTCACGCCCTACGTTGCCGATCTCGGCGACGTCGTCGATCTCGAGCTGGTCAAATCCGCCGGCATCAAGATCGGCATCGATCCGCTTGGCGGCGCCGCCGTGCACTACTGGCATCCCATCATCGATCGCTACGGCCTGAAGGCGACGGTGGTGAACGAGGCGATCGACCCGACGTTCCGCTTCATGACGGTGGATTGGGATGGCAAGATCCGCATGGACTGCTCCTCGCCCTATGCGATGGCGAGCCTGATCGGGATGCGCGACCGCTTCGACGTCGCCTTTGCCAACGACACCGACGCCGACCGCCATGGCATCGTGACGCGGTCCGGCGGCCTGATGAATCCGAATCATTATCTGGCGACCGCGATCTCGTATCTGTTCGCGCACCGCCCGAACTGGAGCAGGGATGCCGCGATCGGCAAGACCGTGGTGTCGAGCTCGATCATCGACCGCGTCGCCAAGAAGCTCGGCCGCAAGCTGGTCGAGACCCCGGTCGGCTTCAAATGGTTCGTCGATGGCCTCCTCACCGGCGGTTTCGGCTTCGGCGGCGAGGAGAGTGCAGGGGCCTCGTTCCTGCGCCGCGACGGCACGGTGTGGTCGACCGACAAGGACGGCGTCATCCTCGGCCTGTTGGCCGCCGAGATCATGGCCAAGACCGGCCGCGATCCCAGCCAACTGTTTGCCGATCTCACCGCCGAGTTCGGCGTGCCGCACTACGCCCGTATCGACGTCGCCGCGACCGGGCCGCAGAAGAACATCTTGAAGTCTGTCACGCCCGAGCAGCTCGGCTTCAAGGACCTCGCCGGCGACCCGGTCCGCTCAACCCTCAGCAAGGCGCCCGGCAACGGCCAGCCGTTCGGCGGCATCAAGGTCGAGACCGATTTCGGCTGGTTCGCGGCGCGGCCGTCCGGCACCGAAGACGTCTACAAGATCTACGCCGAAAGTTTCCGCAGCACCGAGCACCTGAAGCGGATTCAAGAAGAAGCCCAGGCCGGACTGGCGAAAGTGTTCGGGGCGTAGCTGCCGGCGCCGCTCTCACTGCTCCTCCAAGGAAGGGGCGCCGTATCAAAAGGTGTCATCACCCGCGAAAGCGGGTGATCCAGTACGCCGCGGCGGAAGTTGTGTGCACTCAATATCTGCCGCGGAGTACTGGATTCCCCGCCTTCGCGGGGAATGAGGATGCATTTGTGTATACATACAACGATTTTATGGTATTATAATACGCATTCTTTGGCCTTGAATCTCTCAAGCCCTCGTTTATTGTATACATAACGCATACATAAGCCGTGGGAGTGAGACCGATGCCAAAGCCCTTCCCGATGAACGCCTGGTACGCCGCCGCCTGGGACGCCGACGTGAAGCCGGCGCTGCTGCCGCGGACGATCTGCGGCAAGCATGTCGTGATGTATCGCAAGGCCGACGGCTCGGTGGCCGCGCTCGAGGACGCCTGCTGGCATCGCCTGGTGCCGCTGTCCAAGGGGCGGCTGGAGGGCGACACCGTGGTCTGCGGCTATCACGGTCTGAAGTTCAACGCGCAGGGCCGCTGCACCTTCATGCCCTCGCAGGAGACCATCAACCCGTCGGCCTGCGTGCGCTCCTATCCCGTGGTCGAGCGCCACCGCTTCATCTGGCTCTGGATGGGCGATCCCGCGCTGGCCGATCCCGCCCTCGTCCCCGACATGCACTGGAATCACGATCCGGCCTGGGCGGGCGACGGCAAGACCATCCACGTCAAATGCGACTATCGCCTCGTGCTCGACAATCTCATGGACCTCACCCATGAGACCTTCGTGCACGGCTCCTCGATCGGCAATGACGCCGTCACGGAAGCGCCGTTCGACGTCACCCATGGCGAGAAGACGGTCACGGTGACGCGCTGGATGCGGAACATCGAGCCGCCGCCGTTCTGGGCCAAGCAGCTCGGCAAGTCCGGCCTGGTCGACCGCTGGCAGATCATCCGTTTCGAAGCACCGTGCACCATCGCGATCGACGTCGGCGTGGCGCCGACAGGCACCGGTGCGCCGGAGGGCGACCGCTCGCAGGGCGTCAACGGCTTCGTGCTCAACACCATCACGCCCGAGACCGAGAAGACCTGCCACTATTTCTGGGCCTTCGTGCGCAACTACCAGCTCGGCGAGCAGCGCATCACCAGCGAGATCCGCGAGGGCGTCTCCGGCATCTTCCACGAGGATGAACTGATCCTGGAGGCGCAGCAGCGCGCCATGGACGAGAATCCCGATCGCATCTTCTACAACCTCAACATCGATGCCGGCGCGATGTGGACGCGCAAGCTGATCGACAGGATGGTGGCGAAAGAAAACGGGCCGCAGCGCCTTCAGGCCGCGGAGTAGATCATGGCCGAGCGTGAGGTCGACCGTTCCGTCTCGCAGACCGTGAAGGCGCAGCTCGCGCTGCGGGACCAGATCCTGTCGGGAAGCCTGCGTCCGGGCGAGCGCATCTCCGAGCTCCAGGCGGTGGAAACCACCGGCGCCTCGCGCACCCCGGTGCGCATGGCGCTGGTGCGGCTCGAGGAAGAGGGCCTGTTGGAGGCGATCCCCTCCGGCGGCTTCATGGTGAAGGCGTTTTCGGAGCGCGACATCTCCGATTCCATCGAGCTGCGCGGCACGCTGGAGGGCCTTGCCGCGCGCTTTGCCGCCGAGCGCGGCGTCTCCGCGCGCGAGCTCGAGCCGCTCAAGGAGTGCCTGGCCGCGATCGACGACTTGCTGAGCCAGGTGCCGATCTCGATCGAAGCCTTCTCGTCCTACGTCACGCTGAACGCACGCTTCCACGCGCTGCTGACCGAATTGTCACGCAGCCCGCCCCTGATCCGGCAGATCGACCGTGCCTCGGCGCTGCCGTTCGCATCCCCAAGCGGCTTCGTGATGGCGCAGTCGGCATTGCCGGAAGCGCAGCAGATCCTGATCATCGGCCAGGAGCACCACCGCGTCGTGATCGACGCCATCGAGAACCGCGAAGGCGCGCGCGCCGAAGCGGTCATGCGCGAGCATGCGCGGCTCGCCGTTCGCAATCTACGGCTGGCGCTGCGCAACCGCACCCATCTCGACCTCTTGCCGGCGCTCGCGCTGATCAAGACCACAACCGATTGAGGGCAGTCGCCATGCGCTTCATCGAAACCTGGATTCCGGCGACGCTCGTCTCGACGCGCGACCTTGCGCCCGGCATTCGCGAATTCCTGATCCGGCCCGATCAGTTCGATGCCGCTGCGTATCCGGTCGGCAGCCACATCAACGTCAGCGTGACCATCGACGGCCTGCCCGAGACGCGGTCCTATTCGCTGGTCGGCGAAGCCTGCGCGGCCGGCTTCAAGATCGCGGTGCGCCGCGCCGAGGATTCCCGCGGCGGTTCGCGCTACATGTGGCAGCTCGCGCCGGGCGCGCGGCTCGACATCACCCAGCCCGCCTCGCTGCTCGCGGTCGACTGGGCGCGGGAAAGTTACTGCCTGATCGCCGGGGGGATCGGCATCACGCCGATCCTCGGCGCCGCGCAGGCGCTGGCGCGCCGCGGAGCAAGCGTTGCGCTGCATTACGCAGTGCGGTCGCGCGCTGAAGCGGCCTATCTCGACGATCTCGCCGCCATGCTCGGTGACCGCCTGGTCGTTCATGCCGGCGACGAAGGCCAGCGGCTCGATCTCGATGCGCTGTTCGCGTCGTTGCCGCAAGGCACGCTGGCCCTGTTCTGCGGCCCGATGCGCATGCTCGACGCCGCGCGCCATGCCTGGATCGGCGCCGGCCATCCGCTGCCGGATCTCCGCTATGAGACCTTCGGCTCCAGCGGCGCGCTGCCCACCGAGACGTTCCGCGTTCGCCTGAAGGGTTCGGATGTCGAACTCGAAATCCCGCGCGAGCGTTCGATGCTGGACGTGCTCAATGCCAGCGGCTTTGAGGTGATATCCGACTGCAAGCGCGGCGAATGCGGCCTTTGCGCCATCGACGTCGTCGATGTCGACGGCGAGATCGACCATCGCGACGTGTTCTTCAGCGATCATCAGAAAGAGAGCAACCAGAAGATCTGCGCCTGCGTCTCCCGCGCACGCGGCACCATCACCGTGGATACCCTGTTGCGCGCGGATGCGGTTTGACGCCGGGAGAGGTCGCCATGCCCGGGCTAGCCCCGCGGACGACGCCGCGGGGGACTACGCCGCGTAAATGGTCCGAAGCTTCTTCGGCTCCAGCAGTGCCAGAACGCCATCCGCCGACACGGGTCGGCTGATCAGATAACCCTGAACCTCGCCGCAATTGATCTGCCTGAGATATTCGAGCTGATCGGCGGTCTCGACGCCTTCGGCGACCACGCCGATGTTGAGGTCCCGCGCCAGGCCAACCACCGATTTCACGATCGCGGCGCAGTCCGGCTGCACCAGCATGTCCCGGATGAAGGACTGGTCGACCTTGATCCGGCTGAACGGCAGCTTGCGCAAATAGGTGAGGGAGGAAAAGCCCGTCCCGAAATCGTCCAGCGCCACGGTGACGCCGAGCTGCAGCAGCGCATTCAGGACCGACTCGGCCGAGCCGTATTTCGACAGCAGCATCGATTCCGTGATCTCGATCTCGAGCCGATGGGGTGCGATCTTCGCCTCACTGAGCGCCTGCACGATGATCTGCAGGATGCCGGCGTTGTGAAACTGCGCTGCGGAGAAATTGACGGCGACCCTGATCTCGTCGGGCCACTCGGCCACCGTCGCGCAGGCGCGGCGGACGACCCATTCACCGATCTCGTGGATCAGCCCGGTCTCCTCCGCGATGGGGATGAATTCGCTCGGCGGCACCAGTCCGCGCTCAGGATGTTGCCAGCGTAGCAGCGCCTCGAAGCCGGTGATGCGGCCTTCGTCGAGATCGAGGAACGGCTGAAACACGAGGAACAGCTCGTTCCGCGCGATGGCGCCTTGAAGGTCCGCCTGCAGCGCCTTGCGGTCGCGGGATGAACGGTCGTCGGCTTCCTCGAAGAAGCAGACCGTGCCGGGCCCCGCCTTCTTGGCGCGATAGAGCGCAGCGTCGGCATTCTTCATCACGTCGAGCTGCGTGTTGCCGTCGCGCGGCGCCAGCACGATGCCGACGCTGGTCGCGCCGACGATCTGGCGGCCCTCGATCCGGAACGGCTCGTCGAAGGCGGCGACAAAGCGTTCGGCAATTTCGAGTGCATCCTCGGGCCGCGCCAGATTGGCCATCACCAGCGCGAACTCGTCGCCGCCGATACGAGCGACATGCTCGGCCGCACGCGTGCAGCGCTGCAGGCGGCTTGCGGTCTGGACCAGGAATTCGTCGCCGGCGGGATGGCCGAATTTGTCGTTGACCTCCTTGAAGCGATCGAGGTCGAGCAGCAGCACCGCGAATTCCTCGCCGGACAAGGTAAGCCGCTTCAAGGCGGCATCGAGCGTCTCGTTGAAGGCGAAGCGGTTGGGCAGGTGGGTCAGCGGATCCTGTCGCACCGTTCGCTCGGCCTCGATCTGCCGCGTCACGCGCCGCGCGAACGAGAACGCATTGACGAACACACCGCGCAGCAGCACGCTTCCGTAGACCACGACGAGGAAGGCGATCAGCAGAAAGGCCAGATCGCCGTTCCTGCCGAGGCAGATGGCGATGCCGACGAAGATCGGGGCCGTGAATGCGATGGCGGCGATCGGAATGGTGCTGAAGGCCAGCGCACCGCCGGCCAGCATTCCCGAGCACAGGCAGGTAATGACGAGCTGGCCGCCGGTGGAGGCATCGTTGAAGAAGGCGACCGGTACGATCCCCCAGGCGGCGCCGAGCACGAAGGCATTGCGCACCAGGCGGTACATGGCGCGGCGCGAGACGAATTGCGGCTTGGTGATGCGGCGTGCCACGCGGGATTGCAAGCCGAACGCGATCGCTGAGCCGGCCACGGCGGTGGCCCAGATCGCCGCGGAGATCCTGTCCGGCGATTGCCACAAGGCGATGGCGAGCACGATGGCGTTGCAGGCATTGGCAAGCATGATGCCGACCGAATAGCCGAGCACCAGGGACATCTGTTCGGCACGGATATGGCCGGCCATGGCCTCGTCGGGTGCAGGACCGCCAAAGGCCGACAGATCGCCGGCGAACAGCCGCGCGAAATAAGAGGTCAGTTGGGTCCGCATTCCAGAGCCTAGCAGCTTGGGCCGTTCGTCCGGCGCGGAGCCGACAATTCGCTGCAAACCTTTGACGAACTATGAATTATCCTCCGCCGCGCGGGATGCGCTGGCCACTTCTGCGTGTTCAAAGGAAGGTATCGATAACAAATCGATACAAATGCGCACCGGCAGAGCAATGCGCGCCGCTGTCATGCCTTGGCCGGGCGGTGACAGCGATGTTGGAAGGCCTCTCACCGCCCCATCTGCTTCGGATCGTAGTAGAACCGCTCCTCGATCAGCTTGTCGCCACGCCACGTCTGCCACGCGATTTCGTCGAGCGTCCGCGTCACCCCGTCCGCATTGGTGAAGCTGAAGGTCCAGCGGGTCGCGACGTGGTCGCCCTCGATCAGGCTCGGACCGATGCGCAAGGCCTTGATCTCCGTGGTCGCGGCCAGCACGCCGCGCTCCTTGGCGACCAGCTGCTCGCGTCCGACGGTCGGCGGCGCGTTGTTCTCATAGGTCGCCGCGTCCGGCAGATAGAATTGCTCGATCGCGCCGACGAAATCCCCATCTTCCAGGCGCTTGGCAAAAGCTTCGACGACCTCACGGCTCGGCATGGTGCACCTCGTGGTAAAACCGACTGATGGTCGGTAAATACCGACTGGTAGTCGAAAAGTCAACTGGCGGGCGGCGCGCGGTTGGATTAGACGAGAGCCATGGCGAAACAGGCGGAGCGACGCGCAGCGACCAACGAGGCCATCCTGATGGCGGCACGCCGCCTGTTCGGGACGCAAGGCTTTGCCGCCACCACCATGGACGAGATCGCGGAGGCAGCCTCCGTCGCCAAGGGCGCGGTCTATCATCACTTCAGGACCAAGGAGGCGGTGTTCGAGGCCGTGTTCGACCAAGTCTCGCGCGACCTCGTCGTGGAGATCGACGGTGCTGCGCGCGCCGAGAAGGACGTGCTCGCCGCGATGGTCGCCGGCACCCAGCATTACTTTGCCGCGACCGCGAAGGGGCCGACCGGCCAGATCATCCTGCGCGATGGGCCGGCCGTCCTCGGCTGGGAGCGCTGGCGTGAGATCGACGCACAGCATTTCGGCGGCAAGCTGCCGCGTGCGATCGCGACCGCCATGGATGGCGGCCTGATCGCGCGGCAGCCGGTCGAGCCGCTGGCGCGGCTGCTGCTCGGTGCGGTGACCGAGGCCGCGGTCGCCTGCGCCGGCCACGCCGATATCGCAAGGGCAGGCGCGGAATATGCCCGTGCGTTCAAGTCGCTGGTCGAGGCGCTGCGTGTCGCTGCATGATCGTGCTAGTTCGATACCGGAAACGCCCACGCCAACAAGAAGAACAGTAGCGCATGAACGCAAATTCCTCTCTCGCGCCGTCCGATCCCGAGTTCGACTACATCATCGTCGGCGCCGGCTCTGCCGGCTGCGTGCTTGCCAATCGTCTCTCGGCGAGTGGCAAACATTCGGTGCTGCTGCTCGAGGCGGGTCCGAAGGATTCCAACACCTGGATCCACATCCCGCTCGGCTACGGAAAGCTGTTCAAGGAGAAGAGCGTCAACTGGATGTACCAGACCGAGCCGGAGCCCGAGCTGAAGGGACGGCAGGTGTTCCAGCCGCGCGGCAAGACGCTGGGCGGATCGAGCTCGATCAACGGCCTGCTGTATGTCCGCGGCCAGCACGAGGACTACGATCGCTGGCGCCAGCTCGGCAACACCGGCTGGGGCTATGACGACGTGCTGCCTTATTTCAAGAAGGCCGAGAACCAGTCGCGCGGTGCCGATCAGTATCATGGCAGCGGCGGTCCGCTGCCGGTCTCCGACATGATCGTGACCGATCCGCTGTCAAAGGCCTTCATCGACGCCGCGGTCGAGACCGGTCTGCCCTACAATCCTGATTTCAACGGTGCCACCCAGGAGGGCGTCGGCCTGTTTCAGACCACGACGCGCAACGGCCGGCGCGCCTCGACGTCCGTTTCCTATCTCGGCCCGGCAAGGACGCGCGGCAATCTCAAGGTCGAGACTGAGGCGCTCGGTCAGCGCGTGCTGTTCGAGGGGCGGCGCGCCGTCGGCGTCGAATACGGGCAAGGCGCAACCGTGCGCCGCGCGCGGGCGCGGCGGGAGATCGTACTGTCGAGCGGCGCCTACAACTCGCCGCAGCTGCTCCAGCTCTCCGGCGTCGGGCCCGGCGATCTCCTGCGCAAGCACGGCATCGACGTCGTGCTTGACGCGCCGGGCGTCGGCCACGATCTCCAGGACCACATGCAGGTCCGCATCGTGATGCGCTGCTCGCAGAAGATCACGCTCAACGACACTGTCAATCATCCGCTCCGCCGCGTGCTCGCCGGCGCGCGCTATGCGCTGTTCCGAAAGGGCTGGCTGACGATCGCAGCCGGCACCGCCGGCGCGTTCTTCAAGACCAGCCCGCGGCTCGCCTCGCCCGACATCCAGGTGCATTTCCTGCCGTTCTCGACCGACAAGATGGGCGAGAAGCTGCACGACTTCTCCGGCTTCACGGCGTCGGTGTGCCAGCTTCGTCCCGAGAGCCGCGGTTCCCTGCGCATCCGGAGTGCGGACCCGACCGTGCCGCCGGAAATCCGCATCAACTACATGTCGACCGAGACCGACCGCACCACCAACGTCGAGGCCATCAAGATCCTGCGCAAGATCCTGAATGCGCCAGCCATGAAGCCGTTCGTGGTCGGCGAGTATGATCCCGGGACGAAGGTATCCACGGACGCCGAGATACTGGATTATTGCCGCGACCGCGGCAGCACCATCTACCATCCGACCTCGACCTGTCGTATGGGCAACGACGCGCTCGCGGTGGTCGATCAGCGGTTGAAAGTGCGGGGCCTCGAAGGCCTTCGCGTCGTCGACGGCTCGGTCATGCCGGATCTCGTGTCGGGAAACACCAACGCGCCGATCATCATGATCGCCGAAAAGGCCTCCGACATGATATTGGAGGATGCGGGATGACCCGCGATTGTTGAGAGGACCAGGACTTGGCTACGCGATTGAGGATCGGCACACGCAAGAGCGCGATGGCGCTGGCACAGACGGAAGAGATCGCGCGCCGCCTGACCGCCGCCGTGCCCGGTCTCGACGTCGAGATCGTCAAGTTCGACACCACCGGCGATACCGACCAGACCAGCAAGCTGCTGCCCCATGGCGGCAAGGGCGGCGCCTTCGTGGCGCAGATCCGGGCCGCCGTGCTGTCGGGCGACTTGCAGGCGGCGATGCATTCGCTGAAGGACATGCCCGGCAACGAGGACACGCCCGGCCTCGTCATCGGCGCCACGCTGTCGCGCGATCCGCCCAGCGATGCGCTGGTGCTTCGGGACGGCGTGACATTGGAGGCGCTGCGCCGGTCCGGCGGCAGGGGGTTCAAGATCGGCACCAATGCTGTGCGCCGTGCCGCCTATGCAAGACGGCTCTTTCCCGACGTGGAGATCATCCACTTCCGCGGCGCCGCCGATACCCGCGTGCGAAAACTCGACAATGGCGAGAAGCAGAAGCTGCCGGATGGCGGCGCGGTCGGCCCGGCGGACGCGCTGATCATGGCGCGTTCCGGTCTCGACCGTGTCGGCCTCGCCAGCCGCATTGCCTACGAATTCACTCCGCTGGAGATGCTGCCGGCCGCGGGGCAGGGCATCGTCGCCGTCGAATGCGCAGCGCAGGACTGGCAGACGCGAAAAATCCTGTCATCGATCGACGATCCCGCCGCGCATGCCTCTGCCGATGCCGAGCGCGAGGTGCTGTGGGTGCTCAACGGTCACTGCAATTCGCCGGTGGCGGGCTTCTCGACCATCGCCGGCAATCAGATGTCGCTCACCGCATCCGTGCTCGACCTCTCCGGCAACACCATCATCGAAGCCTCGCGCGAAGGTCCCGCCGACCGCCCGCGCGAGCTCGGCCGTGCTGTGGGTCTGGATCTGCTGATGAAAGGCGCCGCCGAGATCATCGAGCGCAGCCGGCCGCGCTGAACGCGTTAATTTCGGCCTAATCCGCTGCAATTTTACGCAAACTTGTCGTTATTTAGTCGAGAACCGTCTTGGTGACTTCCACTTTTCCTGTCGCCGCGACCAGCGCATAGCAATCGCGGTTTGAACGGAAAAGGCGACGACGATGACTGAGAACGAGATATTCATTCTGGAAGACGATCTGACAACGCGTGCGATGCTGAGGGTCGTTCTCGAGAAAGCGGGTTATCAGCCGGTTTTCTTTGCCGATGGCGAAGCGCTGATCGCGAAGGCCCGCTATGCGTCTCCGGCTTGTATTCTTCTCGACCTGTGCTTGCCGGGAACATCGGGGCTGGACGTTCTCGGACAACTGACCAATCGAACCTATCCGGCACCCATCCTCATGGTGTCGGGGCAGGGCGATATCCCGACCGCCGTGCATGCGCTTCGGATCGGAGCGGCGGATTTTGTCGAGAAGCCTTTCAGTCCGGCAGACCTGGTTGCGCGGATCGAGTCGGCCGGCGCCGGCCTGCCTGCGCAGGCAGCGAGTCCAGTGGAATATTTCAAGCAGTCGCGAGGACTCACCAGGCGCGAATGCGAGGTCCTGGATCATCTGATTGCGGGGTCGTCGAGCAAAGTGATTGCGCGGAAGCTTGGCATCAGTCCGCGAACGATCGAGGATCACCGCTCCCGTATCCTGCAGAAGGCCGGCGTCAAGACGACCGCGCAGCTTTCGATCATGGCCTTCGAGGGGGCGCAGCCCCAGAAGGACCGGCCCGCGGCCTTTAGGCGCACCGTTCACTGACGGCATGGACGGTCGGCGGCTTTCCGCGGAACACCCCGGCCGAGGCTATCGCGCGCAGCGCCTGCCTCGATGGTCATTTCGCGTTTTCGTTTCCGCCCCGTTCGAGGCGGGGCGAACTACCCCCGCACGCGCTTGATCATCTGCTCGACATGGGCGATCGGGGTCTCCGGCTGGATGCCGTGGCCGAGGTTGAAGATCAGGTGCCCTTGCGCAAAATTGGCCAGCACGTCGTCGACCGCGCGGTCGAGCGCGGCACCGCCCGTGATCAAGACCAGCGGATCGAGATTGCCCTGCACGGCGACCTTGCTCTGCACGCGCTCGCGGATGAAGGCGGGCTCGGCGGTCCAGTCGATGCTGACCGCATTGACGCCGGTCGCCTCGACGTAACCCGGCAGCTGGGCGCCGGCCCCGCGGGGGAAGCCGATGATCTTGGCGTCCGGCACCTTGGCCCGTACGCCCTCCACGATGCGCCGCGTCGGCTCGACCGACCAGCGCGCGAACTCGGCAGGCGGCAGCACGCCGGCCCAGGTGTCGAAGATCTGCAAGGCGTTGGCGCCGGCGTCGAGCTGCGCCAGCAGATATTGAATGGAGTTCTCGACCAGCACGTCGATGATCGCAGCGAACGCCTCTGGGTGGCGATAGGCCATCATTCGTGCCGGCGCCTGGTCGGGCGTGCCCTGGCCGGCGACCATGTAGGTCGCGACCGTCCACGGCGCGCCGCAGAAGCCGATCAGCGCAAACTTCGGGTCCAGCGCGCTGCGTACGATACGCAGCGCCTCGAACACCGGCTCGAGCTTGCCTAAATCGGCGCGCGGGGCCAGCGTCGCGACCTTTGCGGGATCATCCAGCGGATCCAGCCGCGGGCCCTCGCCGACCTCGAACCGTACCGAGCGCCCGAGCGCATGGGGGATCACCAGGATGTCCGAAAAGATGATCGCGGCGTCGAATCCGAACCTGCGGATCGGCTGCAGCGTCACCTCGGCAGCAAGCTCCGGGTTGAAGCAGAGGTCGAGGAAGCCGCCGGCCTTGGCGCGCACCTCGCGATATTCCGGCAAATAGCGGCCGGCCTGCCGCATCATCCACATGGGCGGGGTGCTCTGGCGCTGGCCGGAGAGCACGTCGATGAAGGGCTTTTTTGCAGACTGGGGCACGAACGGTCCTGAACAGGGTTATGGCCCCTGATACACTGCCTCGGCCCGCAGCGGAACAGGGGAACCAGCGCAACAGGGCCGCGTTGACCCAGCCGATGGAGGACACCATGGCTGAGACATTCAATCCCGCGCCGCATGACAAGCACGCCGACGATCCGCATGAAGCGCTGGCCGCCGACCGCCACAGCAAGCTGGACGCCGGGCTGAAGGGTAGCTTCCCGGCGTCTGATCCCGTGAGCGCGGCCCAGCCCACGCCCTCGAAGGCCGATGCGGATGCCGACAGCCCCTCGCTGTGGGACAAGGTCAAGGCGATGTTCAGCTAACTCGCGGAGGGAGCTGGATTCCGATAGGCCTGCTAACAGCTTGTTAGCGATGCGCTGATTGCGGCATCCGTAGGACTACTGGAACACGGGCAAATCGCCGTGTATTCCAGTAGGGATTTCAGAGTTCACTAATAGAAGCGGCAGAGTTTCCGAACCATCGGAGAATTCTGCCGCATGAGCCTTGCGACCCAACGAGCCGGATGGAGCCACCTGCCGCTGCGTGCGGCGGCTTTCGTCGCGCTGACCTGCGCGACCATCCTGGGCGTCAGCGGCTGGCGCGAATGGGCCGCGCGCGATGCCGTGCTGAGGGGGGCCGAGACCGAGATGGCGAACGTCGCCCGGTGGCTGACCCAGCATGCCGAGGACAGCCTCGATCTGCTGGATTCCGGCGTCGTCGGCGTCGTCAGCCGGCTCGAGATGGACGGCACCGGCCCTGCGACCATCGCCAAGCTCGGCAACGTCCTGGAGGCGCGCAAAAAGGCCATTCCGCGTATCCACAGCCTCACCATCATCGACGACCAGGGCAACTGGCTGACCTCGCCCGGCACCACCGCCTCCACGCTCAGCGACGACACGTTCTTTCGCTATCATCAGCTCTCCCCGAAACGGGAGCCCCTGATCGGTCGTCCCGTGAAGAGCCTCCTCGAAGGCGAATGGGTGGTCACCCTGTCGCGTCGCTTCAACAAGCCGGACGGCAGCTTCGGCGGCGTCGTGCTCGCGACCATCAGCGCCGGATATCTCGCGCACTTCTACGAGCAGTTCGAGATCGGTCGCAACAGCTCGGCGGCGCTGGTGCATGGCGACGGATTGATCATCGCGCGCAATCCCAGCAACGACAAGTTCGTCGGCCGCAGCGTCGCCGATACCCCGCTGTTCCGCGACGCCAGCCTGCAGCGGCCGAGCGGCGTCTATCATTTCAAGTCGCCGCTGGACGGTGCCGAGCGCGTCAGCTTCTTCAAGCGCTCCAGCCGCTATCCGCTGGTCCTGCTGGCCACGCTCGACAAGGAAGAGCTGCTCGCGCCCTGGCGCGCAGCGGCAATCTCCCGCATGCTCTACGTCATCGCGCTGGTGATGCTGATTGCCATCATCGGCGCCGTGCTGGTGCGGCAGTTGCAGCGCGGCCAGCGCATGGCCGCCGCCCTGGTCGAGAAGGAGGCGCATTTCCGCCTGCTCGCCGAAGGCTCCAGCGACATGGTGACCCGGATCGGGCTCGACGAGCGGCTGCGCTATGTCTCGCCCTCGTCCGTGCGCGTCGTCGGCTGGCGTGCCAATCAATTGATCGGCACCCCGGCGCTGGCGGGCATCAATCCGGAAGATCTGCCGGAGGTCCAGGGCATCGTCGACGCCATGAAGCGTGGCGAGCGGGAGGAGGCGCGCCTCATTTACCGCAACTCGCACCGGAAGAACGGCGAGATCTGGCTGGAATCGACCATGCGCGTGACGCGCAAGGACAATGGCCGCGTCGACGGCGTGGTTGCGATCTCCCGCGACATCACCGAGCACAAGAAGCTCGAAACCAGGCTCGAGACGCTGGCGATCGAGGACAGCCTCACCGGCCTTGCCAATCGCCGCCGCTTCGACGAGCGGCTGAAGGAGGAATGGGCGCGCGCCTATCGCGACCGCTCCAGCCTTGCTCTGCTGATGATCGATGTGGATCACTTCAAGGCCTATAACGACGAATACGGCCATCCCGCAGGCGATGCCTGCCTGCGTCTGGTCGCGAAGATCATCGCGGCCGAGACGCAGCGCGCCGGCGATCTGGCGGCGCGCTATGGCGGCGAGGAATTCGCCATGCTGCTGCCGAACACCGATGCCGCCGGCTGCGCCCTGGTCGGTGAGCGGATCCGCGAGGCCATTCACGAGGCCGGCCTCGATCACAGCAGCAATCTGGCGTCTGGATGCGTCACCGTCTCGGTCGGCGGTGCGACCTGCCGGCCGGCGCTGGAGCGCACGACGGGCGTGGCCTCGCTGGTTGAAGCTGCCGACCGGGCGCTCTACGCCGCCAAGGACGCCGGCCGTAACCGTCTGATGATGTCCGGCGAGCTCATGAGTTTGATGCCCAGGGCGTCCGGCCAGTAGGACGGCTCAATAATGCGGCGGAGGCTCGTTGGCGGGCCCCGGCGCATTCGCCTCGGCCTCCTGAAGCCGCTCGCCGAGCTCCGAGATCTTCCGCGTCAGCAGGTCGATCTGCTTCCACTGCGCGGTGATGGTCTGGTTCAGCGTCTCGATCGTGTCGTCCTGATAGGCGAGGCGCGTCTCCAGCGTGTCGATGCGCTCGCTCAGCGTCTTGATCTCATTCGTCACGCGCAGCGTCCTTGTTCCGTTCGCGCAAACCGTGGCCCAGCGCGACGCGTTCGTCGAACACGAAGCATTCGCCGCGCCAGCGGCTCTGTGCCTCCGGCACCTCTTCCAGATATCTGAGGATGCCGCCTTTGAGGTGATAGACCTCGGCAAAGCCGCGCGCGAGCAGATGCGCGCTCGCCTTCTCGCAGCGGATGCCGCCGGTGCAGAACATCGCGATCCTGCGGTGCCTGGCCGGATCGAGCCGCTCGGCGGCAAAATCCTTGAACTGGCCGAAGCTCCTGATGCCGGGATCGACGGCGCCTTCGAACGTTCCCATCGCCACCTCGAAGGCATTGCGGGTGTCGAGCAGCAGCGTATCGGGTGCCGAGATCAGCGCATTCCATTCGCTGGCATCGACATAGGTGCCGACCTGGCGGGTCGGATCGGCAGCGGCATCGCCGAGCGTGACGATCTCCTTCTTCAGCCGCACCTTGAGCCGCCCGAACGGCATCGCCTCGGCGGTCGAGAATTTCAATTCCAGATTGTCCAGCCTGCCGCCGAACATGTCGCCGTGCGCCAGCTCGCGGGCGAGGGCGTCGATCCCCTCCGGCGCGCCGGCGAGCGTGCCGTTGATACCCTCCTGCGCCAGCAGCACGCTGCCCTTCAGCTTCAGGTCGGCGCAGAACGCGCGCAGCGGCTCGCGCAGCTCGCGGTAGTCCGGGAGGGCGGCAAATTGATAGAACGCGATGACCTTGGCGACCGGGTGCGGATCAGACATGCGGCTCGTTTAGCAGGCGACCGCCGCTCAGAAAACCCGCATGGCGGCCGGCCTCAAAAGGTCTATACGCCCAGCGGATGGCAGCCATTTGCCTGGTATGCCAGCATTGCCGAGGGCCGCCGGAATGTGTCATGTAGACCCGGTTTTTCCTAAGACGGCGCGGCGCGCGCATCCACCGCCAAGACAGCCTAACGAGAGCAAGAATTCGATGAGAAACTTCCATTTCCCCGGCAGGTCCACGGTCCACGCCACCAACGCGATGGTTGCGACCTCGCACCCGCAGGCCTCGCTCGCGGCGATCGAGGTGCTGCGCGAGGGCGGTACCGCGGTGGATGCGGCGGTGGCGGGCTCGGCCGTGCTGGGCGTGATCGAGCCGCAATCGACCGGCATCGGCGGCGATTGCTTCGCACTGGTCCAGCCGCGGGGCGAGGGCAAGATCATCGCCTATAACGGCTCCGGCCGCGCGCCGAAGGCGGCGAATGCCGACTGGTATCTGGAGCGCAAGATCAACTCCGTGCCGCTGACCTCGGCGCATGCGGTTTCGATTCCGGGCGTGATCGATGCCTTTGCGACCGTGCTGCGCGATCACGGCAGGTTCGGTTTCGACCGCCTGCTCCAGCCCGCGATCAAGGCGGCCGAGGAAGGCTATGTCGTCGCGCCCCGCATCGCCTTCGACTGGAAGAACCAGTTCGAGAAGCTGAAGGCCGGCACCAACACCGTGCGCTACCTGTTGCCGGGCGGCAAGCCGCCGGTGGCCGGCGACGTCATCCGCCAGGCCGAGCTCGGCAAGACGCTGCGCGCGATCGCCAAGGACGGCCGCGACGCCTTTTACAAGGGCGCGGTCGCCGAAGACATGGTCGAGACGCTGCGGGGGATCGGTGGCCTCCATACGCTCGACGATTTCGCGGCGCACACCACCGAGACGACGACGCCGATCGGCACCATGTACAAGGGCTACGACGTCTGGCAGTGCCCGCCGAACGGCCCGGGCGTCACCGCGCTGCTGATGCTCAACATCCTGTCGCGCTTCGACCTCACCAAGTACGCGCCCCTCAGTGTCGAGCGTTTCCATCTCGAGGCGGAAGCCGCGCGCATCGCCTACATGAACCGCGAGATGCACGTCGCCTCTCCCGAGCACATGAAGATCAACGTCGCCGAGATGCTGGAGAAGGGTTTTGCCGAGGAGTACATCAGCAAGATCCGCATGGACGGCATGCTCGACCTGCCGAACGTTGCGCCGCCGATGAATCCGTCGACCATCTACATCACCGTGGTGGACAAGGACCGCAACGTCTGCTCGTTCATCAATTCGGTCGCGCATTCGTTCGGCTCGGCGATCGTCTCGAACAAGACCGGCGTGCTGTTCCAGAACCGCGCCGGCGGCTTCCGCATCCAGCCCGGCCATCCCAACTGCATCGAGGGCGGCAAGCGGCCGCTGCACACCATCATGCCGGGCCTGCTCACCAAGGGCGGCCGCTCCACGATGTCGTTCGCGGTGATGGGCGGACAGTACCAGCCGACCGGCCAGACTCATCTCCTGACCAACATCCTCGACTATGGCTGCGACGTCCAGGAGGCGATCGATATGCCGCGCGGCCTGCACTATGAGGGCCAGTATCAGCTCGAGGACAGCGTGCCGGCGGACGTCGTCGAAGGCCTGAAGAAGCTCGGCCACAAGACCACCAGCGTGGTCGGCCCGCTCGGCGGCGCCCAGGCGATCTGGATCGATTGGGACAAGGGCACGCTTACCGGTGGTTCCGATCCGCGCAAGGACGGCTGCGCGTTGGGTTATTGATCGCCCCGCGCAAGGTTCCTCGCGCGAGATCAGAAAAAGTTGACAAGGGGCGGTGCGGCATTTGCTGCGCCGCCCTTCGTCATTCGGAACTGCACTCACCGCTCCCGGTTAAGGGGCGATGAGCGGTGCAGGCGTGCGCTGCTTTGCTCGAAGCGGCGGAGGCCTCGATGTCCGACTCATCAAGTTCCAAACAATCAGCATTCGATCGCCGCGCCTTCATGGCGGGTGCCGCCGGCAGTGCGCTGGTCCCGATCACGGCGCGTGCGGCTGCAGCGGAGGCGAGGCCCCCGGTCGCACAGGATCCCGCACTTCCCGTCGACGTCACGCTGCACGTCAACGGCAAGGAGAAGCGGCTCCGTATCGATGCGCGCACCACGGTGCTCGATGCGCTGCGCGACCATCTCAAGCTCACGGGAAGCAAGAAAGGGTGCGACCACGGGCAGTGCGGCGCCTGCACGGTGCTGATCGGCGAGCGGCGCGTGGTGTCGTGCCTGACTCTCGCGCTCGCGGCGGAAGGGCAGGAGATCACGACCATCGAGGGACTTGCCACCGACGAGCACCTGCACCCGATGCAGCAGGCCTTCATCGACAACGACGCGTTCCAATGCGGCTATTGCACGCCGGGCCAGATCATGTCGGCGATCGCCTGTGTGAAGGAGGGCCATGCCGGCAGCGAGGCAGATATCCGCGAATACATGAGCGGCAACATTTGCCGCTGCGCCGCTTACCCCAACATCGTCGCCGCCGTGAAGCAGGCCGCGCCCGAGATCATGAAAGGCTAGGCGCATGCGACCATTCTCTTATCAGAGAGCGACGGATCCCACCTCGGCCGTCCAGGCGCTCAGCGCCGCTGCCGCCAGCACCCCCCTGACGAAAGCGACGGCGCAGCCGCTGGCCGGCGGCACCACGCTGATCGACCTGATGAAGCTCGATGTGATGCGGCCTGCCGCAATCGTCGACATCAATCCGCTGGCCCAGGGCTGGTCCGCGATCGAGCTCAAGGGCGACGAGGTCTTGCGGCTTGGCGCGCTCGCAAAGATGTCGGACGTGGCTGCCCATGCCGAAATCCAGCGCAACTATCCGGTGATCGCCGACTCGCTGAAGCTCGCCGCCAGCGCTCAGCTGCGCAATATGGCCACGCTCGGCGGCAATGTGATGCAGCGGACCCGATGCAGCTATTTCCGCGACGTATCCTACGAGAACTGCAACAAGCGCAATCCCGGCTCCGGCTGCGCCGCCATGGACGGCGTCAACCGTATGCATGCGGTGCTCGGAGCCTCCGACCAGTGCATTGCGACCTATCCCGGCGATTTTGCCCAGGCGCTGATCGCGCTGGACGCCGTGGTCGAGATCACCGGCCGGTCCGGAATCCGCACCATGCCGTTTGCAGAGTTGCACAAGGCGCCGGGCAACACGCCCGACATCGAGACCACACTTCAGCCGGGCGAGTTGATCTCGGCCTTCTCGATCTCCGGTCGTTGGCCGCGTTCGGTGTATCTCAAGGCGCGCGACCGGCAGTCCTATGAGTTCGCGCTGTCGTCGGCTGCAGTCGCGCTCGACGTGCAGGACGGCACGGTCAGGGACGCGCGGATCGCCCTCGGCGGTGTCGCCACCGTGCCCTGGCGGGCGCGAGAGGCGGAGGCGCTGTTGAAAGGACAGGCATTCGATGACGGTCTCGCACAGCGTGTTGCCGATGCTGCGTTCGCAGAGGCGCGCGGCCGCCGGCACAACAGCTTCAAGATATCGCTCGGAAAGCGCGTGGTGGCGCGCGCGCTCCAGCAGGCCGTAACGATGGAGATCTGATCATGACCGCCGCTGCTCCCGAGCCGAAAGAGAACATGGGCCAGCCCGTGCCGCGCTACGATGCGGTCGTGAAGGTCACGGGGCGGGCGACCTACGCCTCGGACATGCCGCTCGACAACCCTGCCTACGCGTTCCTGGTCACCAGTGCGATCGCCAAGGGGCGCATCGACCGTTTCGATCTCGACGAAGCAAGGAGCGTCCGCGGCGTGATCGAGATCGTCACGCACGAGAACGCACCTGAGCTGAAGGAGTCGAAGCTCTTCAGCGACGGCGGCTACGCAGGGACAACGATCCAGCCGCTCAAGTCTGCCGAGATCTCCCATGACGGGGAGATCATTGCCGTCGTTATCGCGGAAAGTTACGAAGCCGCGCGCGAGGCCGCCAACCGCGTGAAGGTGAGCTACACGGCAACCGCCCCAAGTGCGACGTTCGACTCGCCGGGAACGACCGCGGCAGCCGCCAAAGGGCAGAACGCCCAGTTCAAGGAAGACGCCAAGGTCGGCGATTTCGCCAAGGCGTTCGACGAGGCTGAGGTCAAAATCACGGCCGCGTACGGCACGCCGACGCAGCACCACAATCCGATGGAGCTGTTCACGACGAGCTGCGCGTGGATGGGCGACAATCTCGTCATCTATGAGGGCAGCCAATACGTCTACGGCTTGAAGAACGGCGTTGCCGAGCAGCTCGGCATCGACCCCGACAAGGTGCGCGTGGTCAATCCCTATGTCGGCGGCGGCTTCGGCTCGCGCGGTTCGATGACGCCGCGGACCGCCATCATCGCCGCTATTGCCCGGCGCCTGAACCGCCCGATCAAGCTGGTTCCGACCCGCGATCAGGGTTTCACCATCGCGACCTATCGCGCCGAAACCCGGCACGAGATCAAGCTCGGCGCCGCCCGGGACGGAAAGCTCGTTGCCTTGCGGCATGAAGGGGCCGAAGTCTCCTCGCGCGCGGACGCCTATTGCGTCGGCGGCACCAAGACAACGACGCGGCTTTATGCCTGTCCCAACGTGGACAGCCTGGTGTCGATCGTGCGCGCTGATCGCAATACGCCAGGTTTCATGCGCTCGCCGCCGGAGGTGCCATATCTCTTTGCACTCGAGAGCGCGATGGACGAGCTTGCGGTGCAGCTGAACATGGATCCCGTCGAACTCCGTCGGATCAACGATACCACCAACGAGCCCATCGGCGGCAAACCCTATACGTCGCGCTCGCTGATGGCGTGCTTCGACGAGGCAGCGAAAGCCTTCGGCTGGGCGCAGCGCTCGCCGCAGCCGAAATCGATGTCGGACGGCGACTGGTTGATCGGCTATGGCTGTGCCGCCACCTGCTACCCGACCCAAATGGCGCCCTCTGCCGCGCGCGTGCGTCTGCAGCGCGATGGCCGCACCCGGGTCGAGATCGCCGGCCACGAGATCGGCACCGGCGCCTACACGGTGATCGCGCAGACCGCGGCTGACCGGTTGGGCGTGCCCCTGGAAAAGGTTGCCGTCTTCATGGGCGACAGCGATTTGCCGCCGGCGCCGGTCGCCGGCGGATCGAACTCGACCGCAAGCACCTGCTCGGCGGTGATGATGGTGTGCGATCAGATTCGCCAGCGCCTGTTCAAGGCGGTGATGCCCGACAGCCTCACGGAGAAGGCCAAAGAGACCGTTGGCATCAGTCCTGCGCCGACGACCCAGGCCGCCAAGAGCGATCGGCCGCTGGATATCGAAAAGGCGTTCGATGCCCTCGGCGTCGGAGTCGTCGAGGAATATGGCGAGTGGAAGCCGGATGGTGCGCCGCTGGATTCCTTCCGCGCCATGCACAGCGGGCATCCTCGGCTCGTCGGAGGGCATCAGATGAAGGACCAGATCGCCTATGCGTTCGGCGCGGAGTTCGTCGAGGTTCGCATCAACCGCTTCACGCACGAGATCCGCTGCCCGCGTCTGGTCGGGGCCTTTGCGGCGGGCCGCATCGTGAATCCCAGAACGGCGCGGAGCCAGCTCATGGGCGGTTTGATCTGGGGCATGTCCTCGGCGCTGCTGGAGGCCACGGAAATCGACGAGCGCTACGCACGCTACGTCAATGACAACCTGGCGGATTATCTCTTGCCGGTGAATGCGGACGTCCCCGGCGTCGAGGTGATCATGCTCTCCGAGCAGGACGATCGGATCAACCCGGCCGGCGTGAAGGGCCTCGGCGAACTCGCCAATGTCGGTACCAATGCCGCGATCTGCAACGCGATCCACCACGCCACCGGCCAGCGTATCCGCAACCTCCCGGTTCGCCTGGAAAATATCGAGGCTTAGAGGGGTGGAAACCGCACCCGCGTTGCGCTAGACACCTTCCGCCTCAAACGGAAGGTGTCTTATGCAGCGTTTCCAGCGCGCGCTCCTCACGCTGATGTCGGCACTCGCGTTCACCGTGATCGCAAACGTGTCGCATTTCGTTTCCACCACGGCCTCGGCCCAGACCGCAGGAAAGACCATGACCACAGCTTCAGGCTTGCAGATCATCGACTCCACCGTCGGCACCGGTGCCTCGCCGCAGCCCGGCCAGATCTGCGTGATGCACTATACCGGCTGGCTCTATGAGAACGGCCAGAAGGGCAAGAAATTCGACAGCTCCGTCGACCGCAAGGAGCCGTTCGAATTCCCGATCGGCAAGGGCCGCGTCATCGCCGGCTGGGACGAGGGCGTCGCCTCGATGAAGGTCGGCGGCAAGCGCACGCTGATCATCCCGCCGCAGCTCGGCTACGGAGCCCGCGGCGCCGGCGGCGTCATTCCGCCGAACGCGACGCTGATGTTCGACGTGGAATTGCTCGCGGTGAAGTGACGGCGCAGCCGTCATTCCGGGTTCGGTGCTACGCACCGCCCCGGAATGACAGCAAAAAAAGACCGGCCTTTCGGCCGGTCTTTTCATTTTCAGATCGCCGCGCGTCACTCTGCCGCGCGCTTTGCGGCGGCCGCGGCACGGTCGATCGCGTCCTTTGCGGCGTCCTTGGCATCGCCCATAGCCTGCTGGCCCTTGCCCTTGACTTCCTGGACAACGCCTTCGCCCTTCAGGCGTTCGGAACCGGTGGCTTCACCGATGCCCTGCTTGGCCTTGCCGATCGCTTCGTTGGCGGTGCCCTTGATCTTGTCGGTCGTGCTACCCATGAAACTCTCCTTCCATTGTGCTCGCAACGACAACGTCTCACGGCTATGAGGGTTCCAATTTTGTTATGGCTCGCGAGTGCGGCTTCGGGTTAGTTTGCCGCGCACGGAACCAACAGAAAGAAGTCCCATGACCGGCCATGATCATTCGCATTCCCACCATGACCACGATCATGATCACGATGATCGCTGGAAACATGACGGCGTGCGCGTCATTCCCGGCAACCAGCTCGATACCAACGTGCCGTCGACGGCGGGCATGGACCGCGCGGCCGCGATCAACTTCGCGCGCGTCGGTGCGCAGAAATTGTGGGCTGGCACTGTCAGCATCAAGCCCGACGCCAAGACCGGCGCGCATCACCACGGCCATCTCGAAAGCGTCATCTATGTCGTGAAGGGCAAGGCGCGGATGCGTTGGGGCGAGAGCCTGCAATTCACCGCGGAGGCCGGTCCCGGCGATTTCATCTTCGTCCCGCCTTACGTGCCGCACCAGGAGATCAACGCCAGTCCGGACGAGGTGCTGGAGTGCGTGCTGGTGCGCAGCGACGGCGAGGCGGTGGCGATCAACCTCGACATCGAGCCGGTCGAGAAGCCCGAGACCGTGCTGTGGATCGATCCGGTGCACCGGGATCCCAACGAGAAGAAATAGGACTGCAACGCCCCCCGGACAATTTGATCGTCCCCCCGGGGGCCAAAAATATTCGGAAGGCCATGTCGGATGGCCGCCAGGCCGTCCGTCCTTGGGCAAAACCCGCCCAAGGAGCCTCTCATGCCCAAGATGATCTTCGTCAGCCTGCCGGTGACCGACCTTGCGCGCGCCACCGCGTTCTACGAGGCGGTCGGCGCGGTCAAGAACCCGCAATTCAGCGACGACACGGCGAGCTGCATGGTCTTTTCCGAGACCATCTTCGCGATGCTGATGACCCACGACAAATTCCGTCAGTTCACGCCGAAGCCGATCGCTGACGCCAAAACCTCCAATCAGGTGCTGCTCTGCCTGTCGGCGGACAGCCGAAGCGACGTCGACGACATCGTCGGCAGGGCCGAGGCCGCGGGCGGCGTGGCCGATCCCAGCCCGAAGGACGAATACAGCTTCATGTACGGTCGCAGCTTCGAAGATCCGGACGGACACATGTGGGGTGTGAACTGGATGGACCTCGCGGCCGCGCCTCAGCAGCCCGACATGGCGAACGCCTGAACGAAGCCCCCGATATCAAAGAACTGAGGAGCATTCACGATGTCCAAGGTCGTCCCCTGCATGTGGTTCAACGGCGATGCCGAGGAAGCCGCGAAGTTCTACACATCGCTCGTGCCGAATTCGGCAGTCACGCACGTCCAGCGTAACGTCTCGGACGGTCCGTCCGGCAAGGAGGGCTCGGTGCTCGTCGTCGAGTTCACGGTGGCGGGGCAGCCGCTGGTCGCGCTCAACGGCGGCATGAAGATGGAGTACACCCACGCCATCTCGCTGATGATCCATTGCGACGACCAGGCCCAGGTCGACCGCGTCTGGAATGCGTTCCTCGCCCATGGCGGCAAGGAGGAGCAGTGCGGCTGGCTCAGGGATCGCTGGGGCGTGGCCTGGCAGGTGGTGCCGAAAGTGATGTTCGAATTCCTGTCCAGCCCCGACAGGGCCGCGGCCGCACGCGCGATGCAGGCCATGATGAAGATGGTGAAGCTGGATGTGGACGTGTTGCGTCGCGCGTTCGAGGGCAAGTCGGCTTGAGGGCGAATAGTGGCCCACAATCCATTCGGTGTCATCGCCCGGCTTGATGTTTAGTCCGGAGACATGGCTGACACCTGTTCGGACACATCACTGACAGGTGGGTCGTTGGTCAAGTC
>NZ_NWTI01000019.1 GCF_002531575.1 Bradyrhizobium sp. Y36
CCACCCCGTGTGCATTTTCGTCGCGCACGGATCTCGGGTGCCGCCGGCGCCCGGCCTTCCCTGCGCCCTCTGGTAATTGATGGGCGCAAGCAACGAAGCAAAGCTCGGGCGAAACAAGCCGCGAGAATGCGAACCCACGTCTGTCACCACACACTCACTGTCATCGCCCGCCTTGTGCGCACTTGCGCACTGGGGCGGGCGATCCAGTATTCCAGAGACGGCTGTGATTGAACCGAGAAGCCGCGGCGTACTGGATTCCCCGCCTTCGCGGGGAATGACAGTGTTATTGGAGAACGAGATATCGCCTCATACTCCGTCATTGCGAGCGCAGCGACGTGTCCGCCGAAGCCTCGGCGAAGGCGGAAGCAATCCAGAATTTTCTCCGCAGAGGCAGTCTGGATTGCTTCGTCGCATCTGCGCAAAATTGCTACGCAATTTTGTCGCTGAGCTCCTCGCAATGACGGCGTGGAGAGAGCAAGCGACACACTCGCGCCGCGTGCCCCGGACGCAGCGCAGCGTCCCTTCGACGGTGCGCTGCAGAGCCGGGGCCCATGAATCGACACGGCTCGCGGCTGCTGGGTCCCGGCTCTGCGCAGCAGCGCTATGGAAGCGCTGCAGCGCGTCCGGGACATGGTCGGCACAACGGTCCGCAAAGACAAAGGCCCACAAAAGAAAAGGCCCGGTCGCGATCGCGGCCGGGCCTTCGTGGTGAGAGTTGATCGTGCGCGCTTTACGCCGCTGTCGAAGCCTTCTGTGCGGCCTTCGCGGCAGCGGCTTCGGCCTCGTCCTTGCGGATCTCCGACAGGCGCTTCTGCACTTCCGCCGAGAAGATGTACTGCGCCGGGCGCTGCTTGCTCATGTCGATCTCCGGCGCCATCGGACCGGAGGTCCTGATGCCGCGCAGCGACACCCACATCGCCTTCAGCGGGTTGTTGAGAGCCGCCGTCGCCGCGGTCGGCTCGTAACCGCAATGGGCCATACAGTCGGCGCACTTCTCGTAACGACCGGTGCCGTAGGTCTCCCAGTCGGTGGTCTCCATCAGCTCCTTGAAGGTCTTGGCGTAGCCTTCACCGAGCAGGTAGCAGGGCTTCTGCCAGCCGAAGATGTTGCGCGCGGGCATGCCCCAGGGCGTGCACTCGTATTCCTGGTTGCCGGCGAGGAAGTCCAGGAACAGGCCGGAATGCATGAAGTTCCACTTCTTGCCCTTGCCCATCGCGAAGACGTCGCGGAACAGCTTCTTGGTCTTGGTGCGGTTGAGGAAGTGCTCCTGGTCCGGCGCGCGCTCATAGGCGTAGCCCGGCGACATCGAGACGCCGACGCCGAGCTCGACGGTGAGGTCGAGGAATTTGGCGATCTCCTCGGCCGGGTGGCCGTCGAAGATGGTGGCGTTGACGTTGACGGTGAAGCCGCGCGCCTTGGCCGCCTTGATCGCGGACACCGCACGGTCGAACACGCCCTTCTGCGACACCGCCTTGTCGTGGTGGTCACGCAGGCCGTCGAGATGGACGGAGAAGAACAGGTAAGGGGAGGGCTCGAACAGATCGAGCTTCTTCTCGAGCAGCAGCGCGTTGGTGCAGAGCGAGACGAACTTCTTGCGCGCGACGAGGCCGCGCACGATCTCGCCGATCTCCTTGTGGATCAGCGGCTCGCCGCCGGGAATCGCGACCATCGGCGCGCCGCACTCGTCGGCGGCGTCCCAGCACTCCTGTGCGGTCATGCGGCGGTTGAGGATCGCATCCGGGTAATCGATCTTGCCGCAGCCGACGCAGGCGAGGTTGCAGCGGAACAGCGGCTCCAGCATCAGCACGAGCGGATAGCGCTTGCGGCCAAGCAGTTTCTGCTTGAGCAAATAGCCGCCGATACGCATTTCCTTGAAGAAGGGGATAGCCATTACAAAGTTTCTTTCTGGGCTTTGAATTCAGGTGGGTCAGCTCGCAGCCAATTGGGCCGGAAGCCGGAATTCGATGTTTTCCTCGCGGCCCGGCAGCACCTGGACCTTGACCGGTCCGATCCGCCGCATCGCTTCGATCACGTCATCCACGAGTACCTCAGGCGCCGAAGCGCCGGCCGTAACACCGACCGTCCTCGCACTCTTCAACCACTCCGGATTGAGCTCGCTGCCGTCGGCAATCAAATAACTCGCGACGCCGGCCTCGGTGCCGATTTCGCGAAGCCGGTTCGAATTCGAGCTGTTGGCAGCGCCCACCACCAAGATCACGTCGACCAGCTTGCTCAAGTCCCTTACCGCAGATTGGCGGTTCTGTGTCGCATAGCAGATATCCCGGATATCCGGACCTTGAATATCTGTAAAGCGCGCCTTGAGGGCGGCGATGATGTCCTTGGTGTCGTCCACCGACAGGGTGGTCTGGGTAATATAGGCCACTGGCCGATCCGCGGGCAGGGTGAGGGCCTTAACCTCTTGAACGCTTTGAACAAGCAGCACGGGGGCGGGAACCTGGCCCATCGTGCCCTCGACCTCGGGGTGCCCGGCATGGCCGATCAGGATCAGCGTGCGGCCGGTGCCGACGTAGCGCTTCCCCTGATTGTGAACTTTCGTGACCAGGGGACAGGTCGCATCGAGCACCGGAAGGCTGCGTGCGGCGGCCTCTTCCTCGACGGTGCGGGCGACGCCATGGGCGCTGAAAACCGTGACCGCCTTCGGTGGAACCTCGGACAGCTCCTCGACGAAGATCGCGCCTTTGGCTTTCAGGCTCTCGACGACGTATTTGTTGTGCACGATCTCGTGGCGCACGTAGACGGGCGGGCCGTATTTCTCCAGCGCCCGTTCCACGATCTCGATCGCACGCACCACGCCCGCGCAGAAGCCGCGCGGTTGCGCCAGATAAACTTCCATGGGACGCCCGTCACGCAAGTTGCACCAATCCGCTTTCCAGTTCCCGGCGGCACCCGATACTGACCAATGAGTTGCAATATCCGCACCATTGGTTCGCGCACGCGGTAGCCACCCACCCCCGTGGGGCTCCGGCGCATGGAGGCGCAATTCTTTGTGTCAAAAAATCGGCAGCAAGGAAAGGTCGAATGAAACCGTTAGCCCCGGACGCGGTTGATTCCAAGGTATTATAGTAGGGGGGTGGGTGCCGGCAAGACGTGCGACACAGCTGCTCAACCTTTCGTCACTTTCCCGCCTCAACTCCCCGGCTATACCGACCGCCCCGCATGAATTTGCCCGGTCTCCCGCCATTTACTTCGAACCTTGTTCCCGGGAGAGCCACCCAAAACAGCAATAGGTTTCGCCCGGGAACTCCGATAAACAGCGGGCGTTTCCGGCAAGCTGTTAACCGCAGAAAGAAAAGAAGTGCTGCAAAGCGTCGTCGTTGCCATCGTCAGGGCCTGCACCCGGTTTGCCTCCCTCGTCGTCGTTCTCGGGCTGCTGCTCTCGGTGGCTGCGGGCTATTACGCGTCCCAGCACTTTGCCATCAACACCGACATCAATTCGCTGATTTCTCAAAACCTCGACTGGCGCAAGCGTGACCAGCAATTCGACAAGGCATTCGACCAGAATGAGCTCATCCTTGCCGTGGTCGAAGCCCGAACGCCGGAGATGGCGAGCGCCGCCTCGGACGCGCTCTTTGCCAGGCTGAAGGGCGACAAGACCAATTTCCAGTCGATGCAGCAGCTCGGCAGCGGCGAGTTCTTCGAAAGAAACGGCCTGCTGTTCCTGCCGACCGAGGAGGTCGGCAAGATCACCGGCCAGTTCGAATCCGCAGCGCCCCTGATCGAAATCATGGCCGGCGATCCCTCGATCCGCGGTCTGACCGGCGCACTGGAGACGGGACTTGCCGGCGTCAAGCGCGGCCAGGTCAAGCTCGACAACACCGCGCGGCCTTTCAACCAGATCGCAGAGACCGTCGAGACCGTGCTGGGCAAGGGCAATGCGAGCTTCTCGTGGCGCGGGCTCGTCAGCGACGAGCCGCTGTCGGACAGCGACAAGCGCGCCTTCATCGAGTTCAAGCCGATCCTCGACTACAATGCGCTCGAGCCCGGCAAGGATGCCACCGACGCGATCCGCAAGGCCGCGGCCGATCTCGATTTTCCGACCAAGTACCAGGCGCGGGTGCGGCTGACCGGCCCAATTCCGATCGCCAACGAGGAATACGCCACCGTCCAGGAGGGCGCCGTCATCAACGGCGTCGGCACGGTTCTCGTCGTGCTGGTCATCCTGTGGCTCGCGCTGCACTCGTCGAAGATCATCTTCGCCGTGTTCGTCAATCTGTTCGTCGGTCTTGCGATCACGACCGCAGCCGGCCTGATGATGGTCGGATCGTTCAATCTGCTGTCGATCGCGTTCGCGGTGCTGTTCGTCGGTCTCGGCGTCGATTTCGGCATCCAGTACAGCGTCCGTTATCGCTCCGAGCGCTACAAGCACAACGATCTCGCGGGCGCGCTGGTGCTGGCGGCGAAGCGCTCGGCGGTGCCGCTGTCGCTCGCGGCGATGGCGACGGCCGCCGGCTTCCTCTGCTTCATGCCGACCGACTACAAGGGCATCGCCGAGCTCGGCCAGATCGCCGGCGTCGGCATGCTGGTGGCGTTCCTGTCGTCGATCACCGTCCTGCCGGCCATGCTGAAGCTCCTGAACCCGCCCGGCGAGAAGGAGCCGGTCGGCTATGCCTTCCTGGCGCCGGTCGATCACTTCCTGGAGAAGCACCGCGTGCTGGTCGTGGGCGGCACGCTGCTGCTCGCGCTCGCCGGCCTGCCGCTGCTCTATTTCATGAAGTTCGACTTCAACCCGATGAACCTGCGCAATCCGAAGGCCGAATCGATCGCGACCTTCCTCGATCTGCGCAAGGATCCCAACACCGGCGCCAATGCCATCAACGTGATGGTCACGTCCGAGGAGCAGGCAAAGCAGGTCGAGGCGAAGCTGGAGAAGGTGCCCGAAGTGCTGCGGGTGATGTCGCTCGACAGTTTCGTGCCGCAGGACCAGCCGCCGAAGCTGAAGCTGATCGCGCAGGGCGCCAAGGTGCTGGGCCCCGCGCTCAATCCCGAGCAGATCGACGAGGCGCCGACCGACAAGGAGAACGTCGAGTCGCTGAAATCCTCGGTCGACAATCTCAGGCGGACTGCGGGTAACGAGAAGGGCGCGGGCGCCGTCGCCTCGCGCCGCCTGGCGGACGCGCTCGAGAAGCTCGCCAACGGCGACGAGGCCACGCGCAACAAGGCGCAGGACGTGTTCGTCGCGCCGTTGAAGATTGCGTTCGGCCAGCTCCGGAACGCGATCCAGGCCGAGACGGTCACCCTGAAGTCGCTGCCGCCGGAACTCGTCAGCGCCTGGAAGAGCAAGGACGGCATCATCCGCATCGAGGCGCTGCCCAAGGGCGATCCCAACGACAACGACACGCTGCGCAAATTCGCGGCGGCGGTGCTCGTCGCCGAGCCGACCGCGATCGGCGGGCCAGTCTCGATCCTGAAATCCGGCGATACCGTGGTGCGGGCGTTCATCCACGCCGGCATCTATGCGCTGCTGGTGATCGGCCTCCTGCTCTGGATCACGCTGCGCCGCTTCGTCGACGTGCTGATGACGCTGGTGCCGCTCCTGGTTGCGGGCGCGGTGACGCTCGAGATCTGCGTGTTGATCGGCCTGCCGCTCAACTTCGCCAACATCGTCGCGTTCCCGCTGCTGCTCGGCGTCGGCGTCGCCTTCAAGATCTATTATGTCGTCGCCTGGCGCTCGGGCAGGACAAACCTGCTGCAGACCAGCCTGACGCGCGCGATCTTCTTCAGCGCGCTGACGACCGCGACCGCGTTCGGCAGCCTGTGGCTGTCGAGCCATCCCGGCACGTCCAGCATGGGCAAGCTGCTTGCCCTCTCGCTGGTGACGACGCTCGCGGCCGTGCTGCTGTTTCAGCCGGCCCTAATGGGCAAACCCCGCAATCTCAGGGAGTAGGCAGATGTCGCCGACCGGATCAGTGGCGCCCTTCTGACCGGGCTTGGCGGCGCCGGCGGGCTTCGGGGCTGCAGGTGCGGGCGCGGGCGCGGCGGCGACCGTCGTGCCTGCAGCTTTGGGCGCCGCACCGGCGGGCTTCGCTGCGCTCTTGGCCATGGCATTGGCCGGGCTCAAGGGAATCGGCGGTCCAACGCGGGTCCAGGTCTCGCCTCCGCACAGGAATCCCATCACGCAGCCCTTGATTTCGAGCTGGTCGGTCCCGACAGGCGTGATGGTCGCGCTGTAAATCTGGCCGTCCTGGGCGTTGTAGACCTGTCCTTCCCACTGATCGGCGCCGGGCTTCTTCTTCATGTCGATCAGCGTCGCCATGCCCAGGGTGGGCCTGTTCTTTTTCGAGACATCCGGATTGTTCTCGTCACGCCCGCCGGGCTGCTTTTCCCAGGCAACGGCGCCCCACATGCTGCCATTGCATTGGGCGACACGGATGTTGGCGACGCCGTCGGCGACGCGCCAGTCGCCGGTGGGATCGGCGGCGAGCGCCGGGGTCAGGCAGGCGTAACCGCCAGCCAGTATTAGTCCGGTGTAAAGGGCTAAACGCATGATAGTTCCTCGGCAGTGCAACATGGTTTAAAGCTGTGCTTGCGAAGATGGTCCGAAAAAGGGCAAAAGGCCGCACAGACCGTTTTCAGTGACGGTCCCTTTTCAGTTGACGACACGACCCTCAACCGAAGTATGTAACGGATGCACAGCCCAAATCCAGACATGTCTCAGCTATTCGCGGACCGTCAGGCCCAGCGCAGCACCCTGCATAATCGGTATCTGAACGAGCAGTTCGTTCGGGTCCTCAAGACCATCGGCTACGATGTCGGCTTCCAGAAGGGGCAGGGGCAGTATCTCTACGATCGCGACGGCGCGCGCTATCTCGACCTGTTGTCCGGCTTTGGCGTGTTTGCGATCGGCCGCAATCATCCGGTCATGCGCGAGGCGCTCAAGAGCGTGCTCGATGCCGACCTGCCCAACCTCGTCCAGTTCGACGTCTCGGTGCTCGCCGGCGTGCTGGCCGAGCGGCTGCTGAAATACGTTCCCTATCTCGACAAGGCGTTCTTCGCCAATTCGGGCGCCGAATGCGTCGAAGCCGCGATCAAGTTCGCGCGCGGCGCGACGGGCCGTCCCGGCATCGTCTATTGCGCCCACGGCTATCACGGCCTGACCTATGGCGCGCTGTCGCTGACCGGTGATTCGAACTTCCGCACCGGCTTCGAGCCGCTGCTGCCGGGCTGCACCTCGATCCCGTTCAACGATCTGGCCGCGCTGGAAAAGGCGCTGGCCTCGCGCGAGGTCGCGGCCTTCGTCGTCGAGCCGATCCAGGGCAAGGGCGTCAACATGCCCACCGACGAGTTCCTTCCGGGCGCTGCCGCACTCTGCAAGAAATACGGCACGCTGTTCGTCGCCGACGAGATCCAGACCGGCATGGGCCGCACCGGCCGCTTCCTCGCGGTCGAGCACTGGAACGTCGAGCCCGACATGGTGCTGCTGTCGAAGTCGCTGTCCGGCGGCCACGTGCCTGTCGGCGCGGTGCTGACGCGCAAGGCCATCTTCGACAAGATCTTCAACCAGATGGACCGCGCGGTGGTGCACGGCTCCACCTTCTCCAAGAACGACCTCGCCATGGCCGCGGGCATTGCCACGCTCGATGTCATGGAGTCCGAGAAGCTGATCGAGGCCGCCGCCAAGCGCGGCGCCGAGTTGCGCCTCGCGCTGACGCGCATGGTGCCCGGCTACGAGCTGCTCAAGGAAGTGCGCGGCAAGGGCCTGATGATCGGCATCGAGTTCGGCCCGCCGAAGTCGCTGCGCCTGCGCGCCTCCTGGAACGTGCTGGAGACCGCCAACAAGGGCCTGTTCTGCCAGCTCATCACCGTCCCGCTGTTCAAGGATCACAAGATCCTGACGCAAGTCGCCGGCCACGGCAGCCATACCATCAAGCTGCTGCCGCCGCTCACCATCACGGAAGAAGACTGCACCTGGATCGAGAAGGCGTTCGACGACGTCATCGCCGGCAGCCACAAGGTCCCCGGCGCGATCTGGTCGCTCGGCAAGACGCTGGTGGACAACGCGGTGCGGCGGTCGGCGTAAGGCTGGTCGCTCAAGCGGTGATCGGCTTCTTCGCCGCTTCGATGTGATCGAACGCCATGGCGGCGTGCGTCCGCTTCAGTGCCCAAATACCGTATTGAAAAGCGGTAGAACGTCGCCGTCCTTTTCGACCGCGAGGATGGCGCGGCGTTGCATTGCATAGAGGATCGGGATGTCCATCCAGGCTCGGCTTCGGATCAGAAGCGAGTTGTTGGATGCATCTTGTGGCACAGCGGACAGGCCGATCAGGAAATGGCTGTCGTCAATTCTCACCGTCAGCGCGGCGATGGGCGCGCCTTTGGCCTGTTCGTTGACCTTCATCAGCAGGCCCATCACCTGTTTGATCTTGCCGGCCGCGAAGTCTGGGGCGACATCGATCTGCATCGTGTGAGTGGCAGGCAGCGTGGGGTCGAAATTACGCCGGATGGAGAGCGTCATCCGCAGATTTCGCGAAGGCACCTCGATGTCGCCGCGTATCGTGACGTCGCCTGACGGTGCGGCAGCATCGGTCGTCGGTTCTACCCGCCAGATGATCTTTCCGTCTGCGCGGTTACCCTTCGGATTGCTGAGATCTTCCTCGTAGAGGACGGCACGCATCGTGGTGGCGAGTCCGTCGCGGGCTGTTGCCGGCAGGGAAGCGGCGATCGTCCAGGCAAGAGCGGCGGCAAGGAAAAGAGGGCGCATCATGGCGCTGAATTAGCAGCCCCCTCCTGGCCTCGCAATCAAAAGTTGTGAGCCGGTCTTGCGGGAAGCGTCGCTCTTTCTCCGCATCCGTCTTCATCGCCGCCTCGAACTTCTCGACGTACTCGTCGCCGCCGACAGCGCTGACGGCCCAGAAGTTCAAGCTGCGATCGCCCCGGCGCGATCCGGTCGGTATGAAGGTCGGCTTGACCTTCCGCCGACTGCGCCTCAGCAACGTCCGGCGTATTCCCAGATGTGAAGCATGTTCAGCGTGAGCAGGCCGGCAAAGCCGGCAATGACGGACAGGAGCGCGAACCAGATCCATTGCTTGCGCTCCCTGAAGGCCAGCAAGGCAGCGCAGCCCGCAGCGAACATCGACGGCAGCGTGGCGCAGATAATCAATAGCGGAACCATGTCTGTCCTCCCAGTGGAGCTGCAATCTGCCGAATTGCGCTCGCGAGGACTGTGAGAGGCATCACCTCTGAACCATGACGCGGAGCTTCATCCGCTGCCGGCGGTTACCCCTCCACATTCGACTTCATGGCCGCTTCGAACTTGTCGACGAACTCGGCGAGCTCGTCGGCGCCGATGTCGCTGACGGCCCAGAAATTCAGGCCGCGCTCACCCCAGCGGCGGCAGTTGAAGCCCTGCATGGTCTGCGTCTTCGGCGGCCGGTGTTCGGTGCTCGAGGTCTGTGACACGAACAGGTTGATCACGTGCTGCCGGCGCTTGTAGACGACCGCGCCGATGGCGCGCGCGTCGATATAGTCGAGGCGGCCGCCGACCAGCGTAAAGCCCTGTGCGGTGAGGTCGATCACGGGCGGGGCGACATCCAGCTTGCCGTTGAACCAGGGCTTGACCGTGTGCTGGTCGGTGGAGACCACGTCGATGAGGTGACCGGCCTGGAGCGAGCGCAGATGCGCGGAGACGACCTCCGAGAGGATGCGCTGCTGGTCGTCCTGGCGCAGCACCACGGCGACGACGCCTGTGGCGGCGAGCGCGGAGACGGCCGAGCCCATCGCAAAGCCGCGCAGCACGGAGCGGCGGGTCGGCTGCTGGCGCTGCGGCTGCGGCAGCGAGGCCTCGATCCTGTTGCGCAGGCTGGCGGGCGCGGCGTAGCGCAAATTGGTGTCGGCGAGCACGCGCTGCATGTCGCGCTGTGCGGCCAATTCCGCAGCGCAGCCGGGGCAGCCGGCAATATGGGCTTCGACCTCGCGCGCATGGCCGGCGTCGAGCTCGCCGTCGAGCAGCGCGTGAAGCATGATCCTTGCTTCGTCGCAGGTCATCTGGAGTGCTCCTCTTCCGCCGTCCAGGCCGCGCGCAGCATGGCGCGGGCGCGGGCGAGGCGGGACATCACGGTGCCGACGGGGGCGCCGACGGCCTCGGCGATTTCACGATAGGACAAATTGTTGATCTCGCGCAGCACGAAGGTTTCCTTGAACGGTTCGGCGAGCGCGTCGATCAGCTTGCGGATGGCGCCGGCGTCGCGGCTGCGCAGCACCTCGGTTTCCGGGCTCGCTTCGCTCTCCTGCCAGATCGGCGTCTGCTCGGCGGCGCCGGGGGTATCCTCGATTGCACTGGGCCTGTGTGCGCGCCTTGCGTATTCTGCGTTGCAGACGTTGCGCAGGATCGCGAACAGCCAGGGTTTCATGGCCGGGCCGCGATAGCTGTCGAAGTGCTTCAGCGCGCGCAGGTAGCACTCCTGCACCGCATCTTCCGCATCGGAAGCGTCCCGCAGCAGGTAGCGCGCGAGCGTATAGACGTCGTCGAGATAGGGCAGCGCCGCCTCGCGGAAGCGCTGCGCCTTCTGCATATCGTCGTTGGCGGGCATCGCTCCTCGCTTTGCCTCTTGGTCCGCGCGTTGCGCTGTTTCGTCCCTGTTCGTTGTGTCGGCGCGTGTGACCGAGGGCACACGGGCCCGGCCGGCGTGGGACCACCGGCCGGGCAAGACGTTGATGCCTTGGTTGGAGACGTTACTCAACCTTGATCATCCCCGTCATGTGCGGGTGCAACGAACAAAAATATTTGTAGTCGCCCGCATTGGTGAAGGTGAACGAGAACTTGTCGTCGGTATCCAGGGTCTTGGACCTGAACTTGCCGGCCGACACCACGGTGTGCGGGATGTCGTCGCGATTGGTCCAGGTCACGGTGGTGCCGACCTTGATCTTGAGCTCGGCCGGCTGGAACACGAAATTGTCGATATGAACTTCCAGATCGTCGGCACGGGCTGTCGTTGCAGGCAGCAGGATGGCCGCGGCCAACGCGAGACCGAGGTCGACAGCGAAGTCGCGGCGGTTGAGAGTCTTCATTGTCAGCTTCCGCACCTTAGCCCTGGAGCGGCGTGTCGATGATCGCCAGCCGCTGCTCGTTCTGCTTGAAGTTGATGCTGGCAACGCCGAGCATGCTCCGGAGCCTTGCGTCCTCGACCTTCATCGGACCGGGCGAGGGGGCGGCGCCCGGCGCCGGCTGCGGGAAGGCGGTGGAGCGCGCGGTGTGGAAGGTGACGTTGCCCTCGACCTTCTGCATCACCTGGTGGATGTGTCCGTTGAGCACGGTGACCGAGCCAAAACCCTTGACGTATTCGAGCGCACGGCCGCCGTCCTCGGTGCCCCAGCCCCATTCGGGATAGACCGTCCAGAGCGGGATGTGCGCGAACAGCACGATGGGCGTCGATTTCGACTTGCCGCGCAGATCGTCCTCGAGCCAGGCGAGCTGCTCGGCGCCGAGATTGCCGAGGCCGCCGGCCTTGAGGTCGACGACGTTGACGAGGCCGACGAAGTGCACGCCGCCGGCGTCGAACGAATACCAGCCGTGGCCCTTGGTGCCGCGGCCGTAGCGCTCGCGATAGAGCTTCACCTCCTCGTCGATGAAGTCGTGCTCGCCGGGCACGTAGTGCACGTCGAGCTTGGTCTGCGAGATGATGCGCTCGGCGTTGTCGAACTCGGCGGCTTTGGACAGATGCGTGATGTCGCCGGTGTGGATCATGAAGGACGGCTTGGCCGGCATCGCGTTGATCTTGTTGACGGCCTCCTCCAGCGTACCGAGCGCGTTGGGATTGGCCGGCTTGTCGAAGCCGACATGGCTGTCGCTGATCTGCAGGAAGCTCATGCCGGGCGCCGCTGCAGTCGCGGCCTCAGCCGAATCGATGATGCCGAGCGAGCGCGGCACGCCCCCCGTGACGGTCCAGAGCACCCCGGTGCCGGCCCAGGTCATGCATTCCAGCACCTTGCGGCGGCTGACGCCGTCGCCTTCGTGATCGTGTCCGCTCATCGCAACGTCTCCACTTCACCCGGAATTGGGCTTCGGGGAGCTGATCGGGGGAGGGAGGGACTTATTCCCGGATGCGATGACGTTTTCGTGAGGCGGCTCTCATGTCCCGGACGCGCTGCAACGGTGAGATGGGCCCCGGCTCTGCGCAGCAGCGTTGCACGCTGCAGCGCGTCCGGGGCACGAGACCTAGTTCGCGAAGTCCAGCACGGCTTCCACTACAGCCGCCGGCACTTCCTGAGCCACGCAGTGGCCGGCGCCTTCAAAGACCAGCGGGCTCACCTGCGGAATCAGCGAGACCGCCCGCGAGGCCATCTCCTTGTAGATTGGCCCCGACTTCGCGGCCGTCGTCACCCGCACCGGGCAATCGATCTCGGCGAGCATGCCAAACGGATTGCCACGGGCATCGCCAATGTAGACCTGCTCCATCGCCTCGTAGATCGGACGGAGGATTGCGGATTCGATCTCGGGCGTGCAGCAGAGCCTCACCCGGCCATCGTCGAGCGTCGTGAAACCGTGACGCACATATGCCCGCAACGATGCTTCTGTCCAATCCGCGAACGCCGGCGCCGTTCGGTAGCGCTCGTACACCGCCTCGGCACTCTCGAACTCGGCACGCCGGCGCAACGTACCCTGCACGCGGGCGATGGACTCCTCGTTCAACTCTCCGGCGCGCGCCGCGCGCGGGTCCATGATGGTGGGCTCCATCACGAACAGGCGCGTGAAACGCCCGGGCAAGAGCTTGGCCGCAAGCAGGAGATCAGTCGCGCCCGCGCTGTGGCCGATGCCGTAGACGTCGCGCAGCCCGAGCGCGTCGATCACCCGGCAGACATCCTCCGCATAGTCCAGGAAGTGATAGGCGCCGGGCTTGTGGCTGGCGCCGTGGCCGCGGCGGTCGAGCCCATAAACGGTGTAGGTCGACGCCAGCTCGCGCGCGACCTCGTCCCAGACGTCGGCGACGAAACCGGTACCGTGCACGAGCAGGGCAGGCGGCTTCCCGCTCTCGCCCCACTGCAACATGGCGATCTCCGTGCCGGCGGGGCCGATGGAAAAGCGGTGCGGGGTGATCATGAAGACACGATGCTACTTCGCATCCTCCAGGATCATCGTCGCACCCTTCTCGGCGATCATCGCGGTCGGCGTGTTGGTATTGCCCGACGTGATGGTCGGCATGATCGAGGCATCGACAATGCGCAGGCCGTCGAGGCCGTAGAAGCGCAGGCGCTCGTCGACCACCGCCATGGGATCGCTCACCGCACCCATTTTCGCGGTGCCGACGGGATGGAAAATGGTGGTGCCGATATCGCCGGCCGCCTTGGCGAGCGAGGCGTCGTCGTCACCGACGGTGGGGCCGGGCAAATATTCGCTGGGGCGATATTTCGCCAGCGCCTTCTGCTGCATCAGGCGTCGCGTGGTGCGAATGGCATCGGCGCCGACCTGGCGGTCGTCGTCGGTCGAGAGGTAATTCGGCGCGATGATCGGCTTCTCGTCGGGGCTCGCCGAGCGCAGCCGCACGGTGCCGCGCGAGGTCGGCTGCAGATTGCAGGCGCTGACAGTGATGGCGGGGAAGCGGTGCAGGGGATCGCCGAACTTGTCGAGCGACAGCGGCTGCACGTGGAACTGGATGTTGGCGCGCGCCCGCGTCGCGTCGGAGCGGGTGAAGATGCCGAGCTGCGACGGCGCCATGGTCAGCGGACCACGGCGGCGGAAGGCGTAGTCGAGGCCCATCAACCCGCGGCGAAACAGATTGTAATAGGTCTCGTTCAGCGTGCGCACACCCTCGACCTTGTAGATCGCGCGCTGCTGCAGATGGTCCTGCAGATTGCGCCCCACACCGGGCTTGTCCATGACGATGTCGATGCCGAGCGGCGACAGCCAGTCGGCGGGACCGATGCCGGAGCGGTGCAGCACCTGCACCGAGCCGATCGAGCCGGCAGAGAGCACCACCTCGCGCTTCGCACGCGCCTCGATGACCTCGCCGTTCTGGATGAAGCGCACGCCGACGGCGCGGCCCTGCTCGATGATCAGGCGGTCGACCAGCACATGCTTCTCGAGCCGCAGATTGGGGCGGCTCAGCGCGGGCTTGAGGAAGCCGCGCGCCGAGGACCAGCGCCGGCCGCGCTTCTGGTTGACGTGGAAATAGCTGGTGCCTTCGTTGTCGCCGGTGTTGAAGTCCGGAATGCGCTTGATGCCCATTTCTTCGGCGGCATCGCCGACGGCATCGAGAATGTCCCACGACAACCGCGGCGCCTCGATGCGCCAGCCACCGCCGGCGCCATGATGCTCGCTGGCGCCGAGGAAGTGGTCCTCGAGCCGCCGAAACAGCGGCAGCACTTCGTCGTAGCCCCAGCCCGTCATACCGAGCTGTCGCCAATGATCGTAATCGGCGGCCTGGCCGCGCATCGAGATCATGGCGTTGATCGCCGAGCAGCCGCCGATCACCTTGCCGCGGGGATAGGAGAGCGCGCGGCCGTTCAGGCCCGGCTCGGCCTCGGTCTTGAACATCCAGTCCGAGCGCGGATTGCCGATTGCGAAGAGGTAGCCGACGGGAATGTGGAACCAGATCCAGTTGTCGTCGCCGCCGGCCTCAAGGACGAGCACGCGGTTCTTGGGCTCGGCCGAGAGCCGGTTGGCGACGATGCAGCCGGCGGTCCCGGCTCCGACGACGATGTAGTCAAATTCACCTTCGAGCCGCCTTGGCATCTTGCTTCCACCCAGATTGGCGTGTGTCCGGGCTTGTCCCGGGCGTCCACGCGCTTTCTGTCCTAATAGTCAGACGGGGATGGCCAAGACAAGTTGGAGACAAGCCCGGCCATGACGAGAGGACAGGGCTACCCTCGATCTGCGGGAGTTAGGTGGACTGGCGCTTGCATGGTAGACAGTCCTGTATTTTCAACCAAGCTTGAGACCCCTTCATGCCCATCGTGAACCGCGTCGCCGACCTCCAACCCGATATTCAGGCCTGGCGCCGGGACATCCATGAGCATCCCGAGCTGCTGTACGATGTTCATCGCACTGCAGCATTCGTGGCCGATCGGCTGCGCGAGTTCGGCTGTGATGAGGTCGTGACCGGCATGGGCCAGACCGGCGTGGTTGGCGTGATCAAGGGCAGCAAGCCCGCCGGTGACGGGCTCAAGGTGATCGGCCTGCGCGCCGACATGGACGCACTGCCGGTCGAGGAGCAGACCAACCTGCCTTATGCCTCCAAGACCCCGGGCAAGATGCACGCCTGCGGCCATGACGGCCATACCGCGATGCTGCTGGGGGCAGCCCGTTACCTCGCCGAGACCCGCAACTTCGCCGGCGATGCGATCGTGATCTTCCAGCCGGCCGAGGAGGGCGGCGCCGGCGGCGCGGCCATGGTCAAGGACGGCCTGATGGAGCGCTTCGGCATCGAGCAGGTCTACGGCATGCATAATGGCCCCGGCATTCCGGTCGGCTCGTTCGCGATCCGCCAGGGCCCGATCATGGCGGCGACCGACGAGGTCGACATCATGATCGAGGGCGTTGGCGGCCACGCTGCGCGTCCGCACAAATGCATCGATTCCTTGCTTGTCGGTGCGCAGGTGATCACGGCGCTGCAGTCGATCGTCGCACGCAGCGTCGATCCCCTGGAATCGGCGGTGATCTCGATCTGCGAATTCCACGCCGGCAACGCCCGCAACGTCATTCCGCAGACGGCGACGCTGAAGGGCACCATCCGCACACTCTCGCCCGAGGTGCGCAAGCTGGTCGAGAAACGCGTGCACGAAGTGGTCGCGGGCGTCGCCCAGATCACCGGCGCCAAGATCGACCTGCGCTATCAACGCAATTATCCCGTCGTGAACAACCATGCCGCGGAGACCGAGGTGGCGCGGCGCATCGCCAGGCAGGTCGCTGGCGATGCCAATGTGCACGAGATGCCGCCGCTGATGGGGGGCGAGGATTTCGCCTATATGCTCGAAGCGCGGCCCGGCGCCTTCATCTTCTGCGGCAATGGCGACAGCGCCGGCCTGCATCACCCCGCCTACAATTTCAATGACGAGGCGATCGTCTACGGCACGTCGTACTGGGTGAAGCTGGTCGAGGAATCGCTCGCGGCGTCATAAGGCCGAGGCGGAAGCACAAATTGGAAAGGGCCCGTGCATCGCGCGGGCCCTTTGTTTTTGCGGGATCTGGTATCTTCTCAGAAGATCCGCGAGAAGATCACGTACAGTGTGGCCGACAGCATGATCGCGCAGGGCAGCGTCAGCACCCAGGCCATCAGCAGGTTACGGATGGTGGACCATTGCAGGCCCGAGCCGTTCGCGGCCATGGTGCCGGCGACACCGGACGACAGCACGTGGGTGGTGGAGACCGGCAGGCCGAACACGTCGGCGGCGCCGATCGTGGCGGCCGCCACGAGCTCGGCGGAGGCGCCTTGTGCGTAGGTGAGGTGGCTCTTGCCGATCTTCTCGCCGACGGTGACGACGATGCGCTTCCAGCCGATCATGGTGCCGAGACCGAGCGCGATGGCCACCGCGATCTTCACCCAGGTCGGGATGAACTTGGTAGCCGCATCGAGCGAGCCCTTGTAGGCGTTCAGGGTCGCGATCTCCTCCTTGCTGAGATCGTTCTCCTTGTCCTTCATCAGGAAGCGGATCGCTTCCGAGGTCATGTACATGTCGTTGCGGGTGTTGCCGACGGCTTCGGCGGGCACCTTGTTCAGCGTGCCGTATTTGGCGACCTGATCGCCGACGTCCTTCACCAGCACGGCGAGCGAGGGGTAAGTGCCTTCGTTGATCTGACGCAGCGCGATGTACTGCGTCACGGCCGGGCGGGGATCGCCGATGATGCTGTGACCGGCGCCTTTGGCCGCGACCACCTTGGAAGCGGCATCCGAGGTCTTCTGGAACTGGGCGACCTGGGATTCCGGCAGGGCACGGTTGAGCGCATAGGCGGTCGGCACGGTGCCGATCAGGATCAGCATGATCAGGCCCATGCCCTTCTGGCCGTCGTTGGAGCCGTGCGCGAAGCTGACGCCGGTGCAGGTGGCGATCAGGAGGCCGCGGATCCACAGCGGCGGCGCCTTGTTGCCTTCCGGCGCGGCATAGAGCGCCGGGTTGCGCACGATGAACTTGAGCACGAGCAGCAGCGCGGCGGCGCAGGCAAAGCCGACCAGCGGCGACAGCAGCAGCGCGTAGCCGATCTCGGTGGCCTTGCTCCAGTCGACGCCCGAGGTGCCGTCGCGGCCGCGCATGACGGCGTTGGCGATGCCGACGCCGATGATCGAGCCGATCAGCGTGTGCGAGGAGGAGGCGGGCAGGCCGAAGAACCAGGTGCCGAGGTTCCACAGGATCGCGGCAATCAGCAGCGCGAACACCATCGCGAAGCCGGCGCTGGAGCCGACCTGGAGGATCAGCTCGACCGGCAGCAGCGAGACGATGCCGAAGGCGACCGCGCCTGAGGACATCAGCACGCCGAGGAAGTTGAAGAAGCCCGACCACATCACCGCGACTTCAGCCGGCAGCGAGTGAGTGTAGATCACGGTCGCCACCGCATTGGCGGTGTCGTGGAAGCCGTTGACGAATTCGAAGCCGAGCGCGATCAGCAGCGCGACGAGGAGCAGGATGTAGGGCAGATAGGTCGTCACCTTCGTGCCGGTGGCATTGACGTCGGCATAGATGCTGTAGGCGACGAACAGCAGGCCCGCGGCGAGGATGCCGAAGAACAGGATCATCGTCAGCGGATTGAAGCCCTTGTCGAGATTCGGCCGCGAGGCCGGCTGGACTGGCGCGGGATCGGCTACCGCGCGGTCGAATGCAACATCGGTCATGTCTGGACGCCCCTTCACTTGCAGTTGAGGGGCATTGTCTGCGATGGATTTGAAGGCTGGATGACAAGCGGCGGTTGAAGGCCGTTTTCCCACCACTCTTCAGGCGGCGCGCGCAGCTTTCCTCTGCAGCCCGGCGGCAATCTTCAGGTCTTCGACAAAGCGCCGATATTCCAGCACCTTGGCTTCCGGATCGGGAAGCCGCAGCAGATAGGAGGGATGCACGGTCACCAGCACCTTGCGTCCGTCTTCGAGGTCGATGAGCCGGCCGCGGGTCTTGCCGACCGGGGTGATCTTGCCGAACACGCTTTGCGCTGCGGTTGCCCCCATCGCCACGATCAGATCGGGCTGGATCGCCGCGACTTCCCGCTCATACCATTGCCGGCATGCCTTGATCTCCGGCGTTGCCGGCTTCTGGTGCAGGCGGATCTTGCCGCGCGGCACGAATTTGAAGTGCTTCACGGCGTTGGTGACGTAGACCTTCTTGCGGTCGACGCCGGCTTCCTCCAGCGCACGGTCCAGCATCTGGCCGGCCGGGCCGACGAAGGGGTGGCCGGTGAGGTCTTCCTTGTCGCCGGGCTGCTCGCCGACCAGCATGATATTGGCGTCCTTCGGGCCCTCGCCGAACACGGTCTGGGTCGCGTCCTTGTAGAGCGGACAGGCGCGGCAATGGGCTGCCTCCTCGCGGAGCGCGTCGAGATCATCGGCGGCAGGCTTGCGCGTCATCGGGGCCTCCGGTCGCTTCTGAGGCTTGTGCGGATCGGTTGCGGCGTTGGCGATCATGGCGCCGGTCATGCGCTCGGCGTCCTCGATCAAGGGCTTAATGATCGAGGCCTCGGGCAGGTTCCTCCAGTATTTCTTCGGCATCTCGGCCTGCATCGCCTTCACTTTGAGCCGCGCCGGATTGAAGATGCTGGCGTAATAGCGCCGCCAGGTCTCCTCCAGCCGGTCTTCGCCCGGCGCCTCGCTCTTGCTGACGCCCGGCGTGAACGAGAGCGCGTGGCCGTCCCAATGCGCGCAGAGGTCCGGCGTCAGGATCGACCAGGGCATGTCGGCAAATCGCTTGGCGAAGAACGGCGCTGCTAGCTCGACGATGTGATGCTCCGGCTCGAACCAGGCGACGTAGTGCGCTTCGCGTTCCCGGCCGATCTCGCGGAAGCGGACGAAGGCATGCATCTTGTGCTCGTCGCGATGAACCGCTCGCGCCATCGCAATGACCTGCGCGACATCGACGTCGGTCGCGACGTCGATGAGATCGTGATGGTCCTTCAGGCGCCAGAGCAGGCGATAAAGAATCGCAAAGCGCTCGGGATCGCGGTGCAGGATCGCGGCCCTGGCGAGATCGACGAATTTGCCTGACACATTGAAGGTGCCGTCATTCACCTCGAGGATCGGAGACGGCGCTTGCGGTGCGAACAGCTCCGCATCGCGGCCTTGCACGGTCCAGGTGACATCGGCGGGCTGCACATGATGCAGCACGAGGCTGCGTGCTGCTTTCCGCCAGCCGTCGAAATCGGTTTCGGTGTCGAGGGTGATGTACTGCATCAGAAGCCAAATCCCAGTTGCGTTGCTTTCGGCTTGAAACGTTCGATCAGCCCGGCGGCATCGAGGCGATGCGGGGAGGGGCGGTGATCGCTGAGAACGATGAACGGCAGCGCCTTGTGCTTGGGTACGTGCAGCCGCGCCAGATCGGAGAGGCGGATCGTGGTGGTGCGACGCGTTGCGATGATGCGCTCGACCGCCTTGGTGCCGAAGCCCGGCACGCGCAGCAGCTCCTCGCGGCTGGCGCGGTTGACGTCGAGCGGGAAGCGATCGCGGTGGCGCAGCGCCCAGGCGAGCTTCGGGTCGATGTCGAGCGGCAGCATGGCGCTGTCGTCGACGATCTCGCCGACATCGAATCCGTAGAACCGCATCAGCCAGTCAGCCTGGTAGAGCCGGTGCTCGCGCAGCAGCGGGGGCTGCACCAGGGGCAAAGCACGGCTCGCATCGGGGATCGGGCTGAAGGCGGAGTAATAGACGCGCCGCAGCTTGTACGAGCCATAGAGATTGGAGCTGGTGTGGAGAATGGTGTGGTCGGAGGCCGCGTCGGCGCCGACGATCATCTGCGTGCTCTGGCCTGCGGGCGCAAAGCGCTGCGGCCTGGCCTTCGTCTTCGCTATGCGGTTCTCTTCGGCCTCGTCGAGTTTCAAGCGCAACCGGCCCATGGTGCGGCGGATCGCGCGGACGTCCTTCTCGGGGGCGAATTGCTGCAGGCTCGTCTCCTCGGGCATCTCGATGTTGATGGAGAGGCGATCGGCATATTTGCCGGCCTCCGCGATCAGCGCATCGTCGGCCTCGGGAATGGTCTTCAGGTGAATGTAGCCACGGAAGTGATGCGTCTCGCGCAAGGTTCGCGCGACGCTCACCACCTGCTCCATGGTGTAGTCGGGGCTGCGGATGATGCCGGAGGAGAGAAACAGTCCCTCGATGTAATTGCGCCGGTAGAAGTCGAGCGTCAGCTTGACCACTTCGTCGATGGTGAAGCGGGCGCGGGCTACGTTCGAGGAGGCGCGGTTGACGCAATAGAGGCAGTCGTAATTGCAGGCGTTGGTCAGCAGCACCTTGAGCAGCGAGATGCAGCGTCCGTCCGGCGCGTAGGAATGGCAGATGCCCATGCCGGGCGCGGTCGAGCCCATGCCCTTGCGATCGCTGGAATCCCGCTTTTCGGTGCCGCTGGAGGCACAGGACGCGTCGTACTTGGCGGCGTCGGCCAGGATCTCCAGCTTGCGTTGCACGTCCATTCTTGAATCCCTTTGATTCCACGTATGAATCCGGGAGAGCACCAATTCGATTGACTCCCCGGCCGGCGTTAGCTTTATATTAGAACATATCATGAACAAATGAGCCAGCCGCTGGTTCTTATTTTTGAGAGCCACGGCCATCATCTCTGAAGGAGCGGCCTTGTATGAGCGGCGCACGAACAAGCGCGCTTGCGAGCTTGCGCGGCCAGATCGAGCGCATCGAGACGGCGGAGATCGTGCACCAGCACGATCGCGTCGCGCTCGGTCATGGCGAGGCCGACGCCGTGCTGAAGGGCGGGCTCGCGCGTGCGGCGATCCACGAGGTGTTTTGCGAGGGGCGTCAGGGCGCGGCCGCGACGGGTTTCGTCATGGGTCTTGCGGGGCGCGTCTCGGCGCAGCGGCCGCTGCTGTGGGTGCGGCAGGATTTTTCGGAACTCGAAACCGGCGCGCTGTCGATGAGCGGGCTTGCCGAGCTCGGCCTCGATCCGCGCCGCGTGGTGATGGTGCGCGCCGCCGATGTCGAGAGCGCGCTGCGCAGCTCGGCCGATGCGCTCGCCTGCGACGCGCTGGGCGCCGTCGTGCTCGAGCTCTGGGGCGATGTCAGGCAGTTCGACCTCGTGGCGAGCCGCAAGCTGACGCTGGCCGCGCAAGGCTCCGGCGTCACCGGGCTGATGCTGCGCATGGCCGCGCAGCCGCTACCCTCGACCGCGGAGACGCGATGGATGCTGCGGGCAGCGCATTCGCCGCCGGGGCCAGTGTGGGACGCCTGGGGCGCGCCGCGCTTCGATGCCGAACTCTTGCGTCATCGTCATGGCCAATGCGGCCGGTGGATCATGGAATGGAATTGTGATGAGTGCCAGTTCAGTGAACCGTCGACGTATTCTCAGCCTGTGGCTGCCGCGCCTGCCGATCGACCGGATCCAGCGGTTCTTTGGGAACGTCGGACTGCATAAAAACAATGAGCCCAGCATCGTCGTCATCAAGGACAACAATGCGCTGGTGATCCATGCGCTCGACGAGGCCGCCGAGCGCCTCGGTCTGTACATTGGTCAGCCGCTCGCCAATGCGCGGGCGATGTGTCCGGATTTGCGTGTGTTCGACGCCGATACCGTGGCCGATGCCAAGACGCTCAGCGACATCGCCGACTGGTGCGACCGCTTCACGCCGCTGGTGGCGCTCGATCCGCCGCACGGGCTGTTTCTCGATATCACCGGCTGCGCGCATCTGTTTGGCGGCGAGGCCGCGCTGCTCAAGACGCTGGTTCGTGCGCTCGGCCGTCAGGGCTTTGCCGTGGGGGCGGCGATCGCCGGCACCTCGGTCTGTGCCCGCACGCTGACGCGGCAGGCCTCCGGCAGCATCGTTCCCGATGGCGGCGAGGCGGCGGCGATCGGCCGGTTTCCGGTGTCCGCGCTCGGCGCGGAGGAGGCCGTCACCACCGGCCTGCGTCGCGCCGGCCTGAAGACCATCGGCGATGTCGCATCGCGCAGCGCCTCCGAGATCACGGCGCGGTTCGGCGCCCGCTTCTCCACGCTGCTTGCGCATGCGCTGGGGCAGGGCGATGCGCCGATCAACCCGCGCAAGCCGCTGCCCGATTACATCGTCGAGAAGCGCTTCGCCGAGCCGATCGCGACCGACACCATGATCGCGATGACGCTGTCACGGCTGGCGGACACGCTTGTTACGTCCATGGAGAAACAAGGCAAGGGCGCGCGGCGGCTCGAAGCCGCCTTCTTTCGCACCGACGGCGTGGTGCGCGCGATCATGGTCGAGACCGGACGTCCCGTGACGCGTAGCGCGGTGATCGACCGCCTGTTCCGCGAGCGGCTCGATGCGCTGGCCGATCCGCTCGATCCCGGCTTCGGCTTCGACATGGTGCGTCTGTCGGCGAGCCGCACCGAGATCGTGGTTCAGGAGCAGCGCGATCTCGACACCCATATCCACGACAATGACGAGCTCACCGCATTGATCGACCGCATCGCCGCGCGGATCGGGGGAAAGCGCGTGATCGTGCATCTGCCCGAGGATACCCATATCCCCGAGCAGGCGGTGCTGGCCGCGCCCGCGCAGCAGCATCTCACGGCTGCCATGCAGGCCGAATGGCCCGCACGTGCCGAGAGCGAGCCGCCGCTGCGCCCTTTAAGGCTGTTCGACAAGCCGGAGCCGGTCACCGTGCCGTTCGCGACCGTGCCCGACGGGCCGCCGCATCAATTCACCTGGCGGCGCGCCAAACACGCGGTGGTGCGGGTGGAAGGACCCGAGCGCATCGCGATGGAATGGTGGCGGCAGGACGGCAAGCAGCTGACGCGGGATTATTTCCGTATCGAGGATGCCGAGGGCCTGCGTTTCTGGATCTTTCGCGACGGTCTCTACGAGGGCGAGGTATTCGACGCCGACGGCAAGCCCGCGCCGCCCAACTGGTATGTGCACGGTCTCTTCGCATGACTGCTCCCGCCTATGCCGAGATCGGCATCACCACCAATTTCTCTTTCCTGCGCGGCGGCTCGGATCCGCGCGCCTATGTGCATCAGGCGAGCAGGCTCGGCATTCCCGCAATCGGCATTGCCGATCACAACACGCTCGCCGGCGTGGTGCGGGCCTGGAACGAACTCGGCAATGAGAAGGTGCTGCACAAGCCGAAACTCCTGATCGGCGCCCGCATCGTCTTCGTCGACGGCACGCCCGACATTCTTGTTTATCCGCGCGACCGCGCGGCCTATGGCCGGCTGTGCCAGCTTCTCACCCGGGGCAAGCGCGGGGACGACATCACGCGGATCGAGAAGGGCGAGTGTCATCTCGGGCTTGCCGATCTTCTCGAATTTTCGGAAGGCCAGCTTCTGACCCTGACGCTGCCGCATCGTTTCGAATCCGGGCAGGTGCTGGATATTCTTGCCAAGCTCAGGGCAAGCCGCGCCGAGGGCGTGTGGCTGGCGGCGAGCCTCGTTTATCGCGGCGACGACCGCCGCCGCCTGGCGCGACTCGACGATCTCGCGGCAAAGGCAAAGGTCCCGCTGCTCGCGACCAACGAGGTGCTCTATCACGATCCCAGCCGCCGCCCGCTTCAGGACGTGCTGACCTGCATCCGCGAGAAGACCACGATCGCGGCGGTCGGGAGGCGGCTGGAAGCCAATGCCGAGCGTTTTCTGAAGACGTCTCGCGAAATGTCGCGGTTGTTCCGCGATTTTCCTGATGCGATCAGGGAGACGATGCGTTTTGCGGGCAAGATCGAGTTCTCGCTCGATCAGCTCAAATACCAGTATCCTGACGAGCCGGTGCCGCCGGGCAAGACCGCGCAGGGGCATCTGGAGGACCTGACCTGGGCGGGCGTCGGTAAATACTTTGGTGGTATCGAGAACATTGATGCGAAGCTGCATGCGACCCTCAACAAGGAGCTCGCGCTGATCGCCGAGCTGAAATACGCGCATTATTTCCTCACCGTGCACGACATCGTCCACTACGCGCGCAGCCAGAACATCCTGTGCCAGGGCCGCGGCTCGGCGGCGAATTCGGCCGTGTGCTACGTGCTCGGCATCACCTCGGTCGACCCGACCAAGGTCGACCTGCTGTTCGAGCGCTTCATCTCCAAGGAGCGGCTGGAGCCGCCCGACATCGACGTCGATTTCGAGCATTCGCGGCGCGAGGAGGTGATGCAATATGTCTACCGCCGCTACGGCCGGCACCGCGCCGCGATCATCGCCACCGTCATCCATTATCGCCCGCGCAGCGCCATCCGCGACGTCGGCAAGGCGCTGGGCCTGACCGAGGACGTCACCGCCGCGCTCGCCGACACCGTCTGGGGCAGCTGGGGCAAGGGCCTCAACGACATGCAGGTCCGCCAGGCCGGGCTCGATCCCAGGAATCCCATGATCAATCTCGCGGTCGAGCTTGCGACCGAGCTGATCGAATTTCCGCGCCATCTGTCCCAGCATGTCGGCGGCTATGTGCTGACCCAGGACCGGCTCGACACCTATGTCCCCATCGGAAATGCCGCGATGGACGACCGCACTTTCATCGAATGGGACAAGGACGACGTCGATGCGCTGAGCATGATGAAGGTCGACGTGCTCGCGCTCGGCATGCTGACCTGCATCCGGAAATGTTTCGATCTGATCGACCGGCACAAGGGCGAGCGTTGGGTTCTGGCGAGCGTCCCGCAGGACGATCCCAAAGTCTATGACATGCTGTGCGCGGGCGAGTCGCTCGGCGTGTTCCAGGTCGAGAGCCGCGCGCAGATGAACATGCTGCCGCGCCTGAAGCCGCGGACCTTCTACGATCTCGTCATCGAGGTCGCGATCGTGCGGCCCGGGCCGATCCAGGGCGACATGGTGCATCCTTACTTGAGGCGGCGGAACGGCCAGGAGAAAGTAAGCTATCCCTCGCCGTCGCCCGAGCATGGTCCCGCGGACGAGCTCTACAAGGTGCTGCACAAGACCAAGGGCGTGCCCCTGTTTCAGGAGCAGGCGATGCGCATCGCGATCGAGGCGGCGAAGTTCACTTCCGAGGAAGCCAACGGCCTGCGCCGCTCGATGGCGACCTTTCGCAATGTCGGCACCATCGGCCAGTACGAGGAGAAGCTGATCGGCAACATGGTGGCGCGCGGCTACGATGCCAATTTCGCCAGAAGCTGTTTTGACCAGATCAAGGGCTTTGGCTCCTACGGCTTCCCGGAGAGCCATGCCGCGAGCTTCGCGCAGCTGGTCTACGTCTCGTCATGGCTGAAATATCATCACCCCGACGCCTTCTGCTGCGGCCTTCTGAACTCGCAGCCGATGGGCTTTTACGCCCCGGCACAGATCGTCGGCGACGCCCGCAAGAACGGCGTCGAGGTGCGTGACATCGACGTGTCCTACAGCTTTGCGCAGAACACGCTGGAGGAGGGAAGCGGCAGATATTGCGCCGTGCGCCTCGGCTTCCGCCAGATCGACGGCTTTCACTGGCTGGATGAAGATGAAGAGCGTCTCAAACGTTCTCAATCGTCATTCCGGGGCGCGCGCAGCGCGAGCCCGGAATCCATAACCACGATCGGGAGTAGGGATTCTCAGATGCGCAATTGCGCATCAGAGCTCGCGCCAACAGGCGAGCCCCGGAATGACGATGTCGAGAGAGCCGAAGACTGGGCCGACCGCATCGTCGCCGCCCGCGACCGCCGTCCCTTCACCTCGCTCGAAGACTTCGCCCGCGACACCAGGCTGCCGAAGCGCGCGCTGATCCTGCTCGCGGATGCCGACGCCTTCCGCTCGCTCGGGCTCGACCGCCGCGAGGCGCTGTGGCAGGTGCGGCGGTTGCCCGACGACGTGCCGCTGCCGCTGTTCGAGGCGGCGACCGCGCGCGAGCAGCCGGACGAGCATGCAAAGCCGCTGCCCGAGATGCCGCTCTCCGAGCAGGTGGTCGCGGATTACCAGACCATCCGGCTCTCGCTGAAGGGCCATCCGATGGAATTTCTGCGCGAGATGTTTGCGCGCGAGCGCATCGTCGCCTGCAAGGAGATCAGCCACGAGAACGAGCGGCGCCGCGTCCGCTGTGCCGGCGTGGTGCTGGTCCGGCAGCGGCCGGGCAGCGCCAGCGGCGTCGTGTTCATGACGTTGGAGGACGAGACCGGCATCGCCAATGTCGTGGTCTGGCCCAAGGTCATGGAGCAGTATCGCAAGGAGGTGATGGGCGCGCGGCTCATCGAGGTCCAGGGCTATATCCAGAGCAGCCCCGAGAAGGTGACGCACCTGATCGCCCAGCGCATGGTCGACCGCTCGCACGATCTGGTCGGCCTCGCCAACGACGCGCTGAGCCGCAAGCATCCGGTGCCGACAGGGGCCACATTGGTCGAACCGCTCAACGAAGACCCCCGTGCGCTCACGGACATGCCCGCGCAAAAACACCGCCACCCCCGCAACGTCCGCATCCTGCCGCCGTCGCGGGATTTTCATTGAGGGCGTGGCGCAGGATGTCGTCACACTCTCGATGTCATACCCCGCGAAGGCGGGGTATCCAGTACGCCGCGGCCTCTCGGTTCCAGCCGCTGCGTCTCGGAATACCGGATCGCCCGCCTGCGCGGGCGATGACAGCGCGCCTCAAAAATTCACCCGGTTCGAGATCGCGCCGTCGACGACGAGATTGGACCCCGTCGTGAACCCCGACACCGGGCTCGCCAGGAACACTGCCGCGCTCGCGATGTCCTGCGGTGTTGCCATGCGTCCGGTCGGATTGCGCTTCATCGCGTCGTTGTAGCGGTCGGGCATGTTCTTCTCGATCATCTCCCAGACGCCGCCCTTGAAATAGACGGTGCCGGGCGAGACGACATTCACGCGGATCTTCTTCCTGGCATATTGCCGCGCAAGTCCCTTGGCCATGTGGATCAGCGCGGCCTTGATCGGGCCGTAGGAGCTGGCCGTGTCGGCCTGCGCCGCCGAGATCGAGGAGATGATGACGAAGGCGGCGTCGCCGCTGCTCGCGCCGCCCGCTTCGAGGAACGGCCGCGCGGCGTCGAACGCGTGCACGGCGCCGAGAACGTCGAGCTGGAAATTCTGCTGCCACGATGCGGGATCGTGGCCCTGCGCCATCGCGCCGGCATTGGAGAACAGCAGGTCGATGCCGCCGAGTTCCTTGGCGACGCCCTCGATCCAGGTCTTCAGCGCCGCGCCGTCGGTGACGTCGACGGCGCCGCCGGTCGCCTTGATGCCGCTCGCCTTCAACTCGGCGACGGTGGCCGCGACCTGATCGGCATTGCGTGCGCACACCGCGACATTGGCGCCTTCACCGGCCAGCGTTGCCGCGATCGCCCGCCCGATGCCACGCGTGCCGCCGAGCACGACGGCGTTCTTTCCTTTGAGACCGAGATCCATTGTTTGGTAGTCCTTGTTGTTGGTGGTGCGCAGCTTAATTGTTTGAGCGGGGATGTCGAATTCGTTCTCGGTGTCATACCCCGCGCAGGCGGGGTATCCAGTACGCCGCGGCCTAGCGGTTTAATCACAGCCGTCTCTGGAATACTGGATCATCCGCTTTCGCGGATGATGACATCGTGCTTGATGGCGAAGACCTCGCCCGCCTCACTCCGGCGCAGCCCCCACCGGCGGGCCGCCGGGCGGGCGGTGCAGGAAGGTCAGCGAGGCATAGGCACCGGCCCAGGAGCCGATCGCAGCGAAGGCGACGTAGGCGGCGTTTTCGGTGTAGCTGATCACCGCGTAGGATGAGAGCAGGTACCAGACCGCGCTCCAGTTCGCCGCCGGGATGCGCTTGCGGGCGATCACGGCCGAGGTGAACATGACATAGACGGCGTCAGTGGCCGCCGTCGCGATGAACACGGCACCTGCGATGAGGGGATCGATGGCGGCCATTGCATTCCTTTCTGCGATCATGACATGGTCGAGAAAAGTACAGCAAATGACGAGGGAGAGAAGCGGTCATGCAAAGCCCCGCCGATATTCTCGAGAACATCTGGACCTCCGCCGGCGGCGATAAGGCCGCGCTCGAACGCGTGAGGCTGACCGGCGAGCAGCCGCAGATTCCGTCCTCGTTCCGTGTCGCCGTCGCCGGACAGACGACTATCGCCGCCGCTGGCCTCGCTGCGGCCGAGATCTGGCGGCTGCGCAGCGGGCAGGTGCAGGACGTCTCCGTCGACCTGCGCCATGCCGTCGCCGAGTGCCGCTCCGAACGCTATTTGCGTCTCGACGACAAGCCTCCGCCGCCGGCCTGGGACGCCATCGCCGGAGTCTACAGGACCGGCGACGGCCGCTTCGTCCGCTGTCATACCAACTTCCCGCATCATCGCGACGCCGTCTGCAGCGTGCTGGCTTGCGAGCCCGAGCGCGAGAAGGTGCAGGCGGCACTGATGCAATGGAAGGGCGAGGCGTTCGAAACTGCGGCTTATGCCGCGGGCGGTGTGGTCGCGCTGATGCGCTCTTACGACGAATGGTCGGCGCTGCCGCAGGCGCACGCGCTCGCGCAATTGCCGCTGATCTCGATCGAGAAGATCGGCGAAGCCGCGCCGAAGCCGTGGCCGCAAAGATACGCGAACGGCGATCGTCCGCTCGCAGGTCTTCGCGTGCTCGATCTCTCCCGCGTCATTGCAGGTCCCGTCGCGGGCCGCACCCTTGCCGCGCACGGCGCGGATGTGCTGCTGGTGTCGGGTCCGGACCTGCCCGCCATTCCCTGGCTCACCATCGACACCGGCCGCGGCAAGCTCACCACCTTCATCGAGCTGAAGACGGAGACGGGCAGGGCGATGTTGCGCGAACTGCTGAAAGACGCCGACATATTCTCGCAAGGCTATCGCCCGCGTGCGCTCGCAGCGCTCGGTTTTTCACCGCAGGATGCTGCAAGCCTCAATCCCGGCATCGTCTATGTGACGCTGTCGGCGTACGGTCATGCCGGCCCCTGGGCCGAGCGGCGCGGCTTCGATTCCCTGGTGCAGACCACGACCGGCTTCAACCATGCGGAAGGAAGGGCCGCCGGCGTCGACGGCCCCAAGGAATTGCCGGCGCAGATGCTCGACCATGCCACCGGCTATCTGATGGCGTTCGGCGCGATGATGGCCAAGCTGCGCCAGGCCCGCGAAGGCGGCAGCTGGCACGTGCGCGTGTCACTGGCGCAGACCGGGCGCTGGTTGTGGAATCTCGGTCGGCTGGACGGCGGACTGAACATCCCGGATCTTTCGGGAGAGGCCGTACATGCTGCGTTCATCGAGAGCATGCCATCTGGCTTCGGCATGTTGAAGGCGGTGCGTCATGCGGCGCTGCTGTCGGCGACACCGGCGCAATGGTCGCGTCCGGCGATGCCGCTCGGCAGTCATCCGGCACAGTGGCCGGCGCGAAGCTGACGTGAAGCTGACGCGTCGCAAAATTTTAACGCAAACCGAAAGCCGATCGGCACTTTTTAGGTTGTTTGCAATCCCAATTCGGCACTATTAGCGCAACCGATAAGGCAGGGACCTGCCGAGATCGTCGCAGACACGACCGGGCTCCATGGTAGTTGAAAATACCAAGCGATTGCAGGTGTTTACAAAACAACGGGTGATCACATCCGTAGTTCTACTAGCTCTTGCCGGTGCCGGCGCCTATGGCTTCCTCTCTTTGGGGCCCAAGGAAAAGAAGCACTCCGAGATCTCCAGCCAATCGCGCCGGAATGCTCAGAACTTCACGCCGACAGCGTCCGAATGGGCGACGCTGACGATAGAGCCGGTCAAGGCCAGGGCCTTCCGCGCCGAATATGTCACCGAAGGCAAGGTCGCCGTCGACGAGGATCGTTCGACGCCGGTGTTCTCGCCCTATGCCGGCCGCGTCACCAAGCTGCTGGCCAAGCCGGGTGAGATGCTGAAGCAAGATCAACCGCTGTTCACAATCGAGGCCGCCGACACCGTGCAGGCCCAGAACGACTTCATCGCGGCGATGACCTCGCAGAACAAGGCGAAGTCGGCGCTCGAGCTCTCCGACATCCAGTTCAAGCGTGCCAAGGACCTTTATGAGGGCCACGCCATCCCGCTGAAGGATTACCAGCAGGCGGAAGCGACCCAGGTGCAGGCGCGCAACGACATGCGTTCCTCGGGGACCGCGCTGGAAGCCGCACGCAACAAGCTGCGCATCCTCGGCTTCACCGACGAGACCATCAAGACGTTCCAGGACAAGGGCGCTATCAATCCGGAAGTCACGATCTATTCGCCGATCGCCGGCACGGTCGTGCAGCGCAAGATCGGCCCCGGCCAGTACGTCAATTCCGGCGCCAGCGATCCGGTGTTCGTGGTCGGCGACCTCTCCACCGTGTGGCTCACCGCCTTCGTGCGCGAGAGCGACGCGGCCGCGGTGTGTATCGGTCAGGATATCACCGTCAACGTGATGGCGCTGCCGGGCCGCCCCCTGACGGCCAAGATCAACTACGTCGCCGCCGCGATCGATCCCACGACCCGCCGTCTGCTGGTCCGCGCCACCATCGACAACAAGGACGGCCTGCTCAAGCCGGAAATGTTCGCCAACGTCACGATCTACTCGGCCGGCGACCGCGCCGCGCCGGCCGTGCCGAAACAGGCTCTGATCTATGAGGCCGACAAGGTCCGCATCTGGGTCGCGCGCGACGACAAATCGGTCGAACTGCGCGAGATCAAGATCGGCCTCATCAACGGCAACCTCGTCGAAGTCACCAGCAATCTCCGACCCGGCGAGCAGATCGTGGTCAAGGGCAGCCTGTTCATCGACCGCGCGGCGTCCGGTAGCTGATCGACGACCCAATAAACTCAAGACAAACCGAAGCTTGAATGGATCGTCTCGTCGCCCTTGCCGTCAACCGGCGCTTTCTGATGGTTGGGATGTTCGTCGCCGTGCTGATCGGCGGCGTGATCGCATTCAACCAGCTCAACATCGAGGCCTATCCCGATCCGACCCCGCCCATGGTCGACATCGTGACGCAATCGCCGGGTCTGTCGGCGGAAGAGATCGAGCGCTACATCACGATCCCGATCGAGACCCAGGTTGCGGGCCTGAAGAACATCACGACCATCCGCACCATCTCGCTCTACGGTCTGTCCGACGTCAAAATCCAGTTCTCCTTCGCCTACACCTATGACGAGGCGTTGCAGCAGGTGTTGAACCGCCTGGCGCAGCTCGCGCCGCTGCCCGGCAACGTGCAGCCGCAGATCTCGCCGCTCAGCCCGATCGGCGAGATCTTCCGCTACCGCCTCGTGGGTCCGCCGAACTACAGCGTGCTCGATCTCAAGACCATTCAGGACTGGATCCTGCAGCGCCGCTTCCGCGCAGTGCCCGGGGTCATCGACGTCACCGGATGGGGCGGCAAGAGCAAGACTTACGAGCTGCAGGTCGACTTCAACAAGCTGGTCGCCAACGGCCTGACGCTGCCGCAACTGCTGCAGGCGGTCGGCAATTCCAACGTCAATGTCGGCGGCAACACCGTCAATATCGGCCAGCAATCGGCGGTCGTGCGCGGCGTCGGCCTGATCCGCTCGATCGACGACCTCGCCAACACCATGGTGGCGCAGACGGGCGGCAATCCGGTGCTGGTCAAGGACGTCGCCACCGTCACCGTCGGCCAGAAGCCGCGCCTCGGCATTGCCGGCCTCGACGAGGACGACGACATCGTGCAGGGCATCGTCCTGATGCGACGCGGTGAGCAGAGCTCGCCGACCATCAAGCGGGTCCACCACCTCGTCCAGGTCATCAACAATTCCAGCATCCTGCCGCCCGGCGTGCGCATCGAGCGCATCTACGACCGCGGCGATCTGATCGAGCTCACCACTCACACCGTGCTGCACAACATGGTGGTGGGCATCCTGCTGATCGTGCTGCTGCAATGGATCTTCCTCGGCGACCTCCGCAGCGCGCTGATCGTCGGCGCCACGATTCCGTTCGCGCTGTTTTTCGCTGTCATCATTCTCGTGCTGCGCGGGGAATCGGCCAATCTGCTGTCGGTCGGTGCGATCGATTTCGGCCTGATCGTCGATGCCACGGTCATCATGGTGGAGGCGATCTTCCGCCGCCTGACCCAGACGACGCCGATGTCTGAATCCGAGCACATGTCCAACGAGACGCTGTTCGGCATGAAGAGCCACGCCATCCTCAGCGCGGCCGCCGACGTCTCGCGCTCGATCTTCTTTGCCGCGGCGATCATCATCGCGGCCTTCCTGCCGCTGTTCACGCTGTCCGGCGTCGAGGGCAACATCTTCGGGCCGATGGCCCGCACCTACGCCTATGCGCTCGCCGGCGGGCTGCTTGCGACGTTCACGGTCACGCCGGCATTGTCCGCGATCATCCTGCCCGCGCATGTCGAGGAAACCGAGACCAGGGTCATGCGGATCCTGCATCGCGTGTACTCGCCGCTGCTGCAATGGGCGGTCACCCATCGCGCCATCGTGCTCGGCGGCGCGGTCGGGCTCGTGCTGATGACGGTGGCGCTGGCCCGGCTGCTCGGCCTCGAATTCCTGCCGAAGCTGGAAGAGGGCAATCTCTGGATTCGCGCCACGCTGCCGCCGACCATCTCGCTCCAGGAAGGCAACAGCTACGTCAACGAGATGCGCAAGCTGATCCGCGCCCGGCCCGAGGTCGAGTCCGTCGTATCGCAGCACGGCCGTCCCGACGACGGCACCGACGCCGCCGGCTTCTTCAACGCCGAGTTCTTCGCGCCGCTGAAGCCGATCAGCCAATGGCCCGGGACCCGCGACAAGGAAGAGCTGACCGCGCAACTGCTCAAGCAGCTCGACGACCGCTTCCCCGGCGTCGAGTTCAACTTCTCGCAATATCTCCAGGACAACGTCTCCGAGGCCGTCTCGGGCGTGAAGGGCGAGAACTCGATCAAGCTGTTCGGCAGCGATCTCCAGGCGCTCACCGACACCGCCAACAAGATCAAGCAGGTGCTGTCGACCGTGCAGGGCGTCACCGACCTTGCCGTGTTCACCTCGCTCGGGCAGCCGACGGTCCAGATCGACATCAACCGCGCCAAGGCCGCGCGCTATGGCCTCGCGCCGGGCGACATCAACGCCACCATCAAGGTCGCGATCGGCGGCGACACCGCCGGCGACCTCTACGAGCCCGGTTCCGACCGTCACTTCCCGATCATCGTCCGTCTCGCGCCGGAGTACCGCCGCAGCGCCGAGGCGATTCAGAATTTGCGCATCGGCGCCCCCGGACCGAACGGCACCGTCACCCAGATTCCCCTCAGCGAGGTCGCCACCATCAGCCTGGTCTCGGGCGCGGCCTACATCTATCGCGAGCAGCAGGAACGTTATCTGCCGATCAAGTTCTCGGTGCGCGAGCGCGACCTCGGCAGCGCGATCCGCGAGGCCCAGGACAAGATCGCCGAGCAGGTGCAACTGCCGCCCGGCTCGCACATGGAATGGGTCGGCGAATTCGGCAATCTCCAGGATGCGATCCGCCGCCTGTCGATCGTGGTGCCGATCTCGCTGGCGCTGATCGGCGTGCTGCTCTGGTTCAATTTCGGCTCGATGGCCGACACGCTGCTGGCGATGAGCGTGATCCCGATGGCGATCTTCGGCGGCGTGCTGGGTCTCTTGATCTCCGGCACCGCGTTCAGCGTCTCCGCGGCGATCGGCTTCATTGCGCTGTTCGGCATCGCCGTGATGGACGGCATCATCATCCTGTCGCAGTTCAACCAGCTCATCGAGGAAGGCATGGACCGCATGAGTGCGGTGGTGCGCACCGGCGAGCTTCAGCTCCGGCCGGTGCTGATGACCTGCGTCGTCGCCGGCGTCGGGCTTCTGCCGGCGGCGCTGTCGGAGGGCATCGGCTCGCAGGTGCAAAAGCCGCTCGCCGTCGTCGTCGTCACCGGCATGATGCTGGCGCCGGTCGTGATCCTCGTGACCTTGCCGGTCCTGATCTCGTTCTTCTCGCGCCGCGCGCGCTGACGTCAAAAGCCGTAAAGTCGCGCCGGGTTGTCGACCAGGATCTTCTTGCGCACGGCGGCGTCGGGTGCCCACACCGGCAACTGGTTGAGCAGACGCCCGTCGTCGATCTGATAGAGCGGCGCGATGTCGGTGGCCTTGCGTCCTTCGACGCGACTGGAATCCGGATGCGGCCAGTCGGTGCCCCAGACGATGCGGTCGGCATTTGCCGCGATCAGCGCCTGCGCATAAGGCACCATGTCCTGAAAATCGGGCGCGAGCTTCGACGAGCGATAGGCGCCGGAGATCTTCACGTAGGCCTTGCCGGATTTGACGAGCGCGATCAGGTCGGCAAATCCCGGCTGCTCCAGCCCGAGCGAAGCCTCGAGGCCGCCGAAATGGTCGAACACGACCGGCACCGGCGCCGCCAGGGCGAGGTCCTTGATCGCCGAGATCATGGCGAGCGTGGTGTAGAGCTGCACGTGCCAGCCGCGCGCCTTCATGCGCTCGACGGCTGCGGTGAAGCGGGGGCGGCCGACATTGGGGTCATTGACGCCCCCGGTCGCGAGATTGAGGCGGATGCCGCGGAAGCCTTCCTGGTGCATCGAGTCGAGCTGCGCCTCGGTTGTCTTGTCGTCGATCACCGCCACGCCGCGCGCGGTCGCGCCGCGTGCCTTCATGCCGAACAGGGTGGAGGAGTTGTCGGTGCCGTAGACGCTCGGGGTCACGATCACCACGCGCTCGATATGCAGCGCCTTGTGCAACGCGGCCATTTCCTCCGGGCTCGCCGGCTCCGGCGTATAGACGCGTCCTGCGAAGAACGGAAACTTCTCGACGTCGCCATGGATGTGGGTGTGGCAGTCGCAGGCGTGCGCGGGCACGTCGAAATTCACCGGCGTTGAGGGTTGCGACGCACGGGCGTGGGCTTTGCTGGTCATGGCTACTCCGGCGGCAAGGGAGGCAAGCAGGACGCTGCGTCGGTTGAGCACGGTTTCTCTCCCTGTTCTGTTTTTTGATCGTCGTGCGGAACAGTATCACATCAGCCCGGCAGCCGCCGCTGCGCTTCGCTGCATAGCTGCTCGACAAGGTCCGCAAGCGGCCGTGAGCCGTCGACGCGTACGACCGGGCAGGCGAGGCCCGTGAGCCAGGCTTCGTGCTTGGCGAGGCTGCGGCCCTCGCGATCTCCGGCCTCGTAATGGGAGGCCCAATCGATGAAGGCTTCGGTCTCCTCGTGACGCCAGCCGCCGGGTGCGACGGCATCAGCACCGAAATGCGCGGCCTCGCGGGCGCGCAAACGCTGCATCCGCAGCTCGCGCGGCGTGACCACGAAGATGACGAGATCGAAATACGCGACGAGTTCGTCGCCCCAGCCGGTGGCGGTTCCGCTCAGCACCCAATCGCGGCGCGGCAGGAACATCTCGCGCATCAGGCGCAGCCGATCCGCGGCCGGGCGCGTGGTCTGGTAGGGCGGCACGGTTGGCAGCCAGAAATAGTCGTCGCTGTCATGATGCGGCAGCGCAAGCTGGCCCGCGAGCGCGCGGCCGAGCGTCGTCACGCCGGCCCCCGAAGCTCCCGTCAGATGGATGCGGCGGCTTTTCATCGGCCCCGTCCAGATGATTTGAGACTACTGCCCCGATGGCGTGCGCAGGCCGTGCCAGGCATCGCGGACCTGGTGGTAGTGCACCTCCGGCAGGTAATCCGGCGTGTTCAGGTTCAGCGTCTTGACGTCGAGATGGCCGATGGCGCTGAGCAGCGTGTAGGAGGCGATGACGCGGTCGCGTTGCGCGCCGATCAGGCGCGCCTTGGCCTGGATCAAGTCGGCCTGCGAGTTCAAGACATCGACTGTCGTGCGTTGCCCGCCGGCGGCCTCGCGCTGGACGCCCTGCAGCGCGACGGTCGCGGCCTTGACCTCGGACTCCGAGGCGGAGACCGCGACCCTGGCCCCCTCATTGGAAACCCAGGCGCTGATCGCCGCCGTGCGCGCCTGATTGCGGACCTGGTCGAGCACGAGCCGGCTCTGCGCCGTAATCTCCTTGGCCTGTCGGGTCTGCGCGGCGGCCTGTCCGCCGTCGTAGATCGGCGCGGTGACGCTGGCGACGATCGAGGCCTGGTCCTCGGCGAAGGTGCCGAGCGTGGGATCGTTGTTGCGGCTCTTGCTGGCGCTGCCCTGGATGGTGGCGCTCGGCAGCAATGCGCCTTCTGCGATGCGGATGTTGGTGGAGGCGACATCGACGTCGAAACCGGCGGCCATCACCGCCGGGTGCTGGCGGATCGCCATCGTCATGGCGTCTTCGCGGCTCTTCGGCAGATAGCGGTCGACGACGTCGGCGGGCCGCAGCTGCGACGGCGAATTGCCGATCACTTGCGCATAGGTCGCCTGGCTCACGGCCAGCGCGACTTCGGCGGCGTTGAGATCGGCAAGACCGCGATTGAGGCGCGCCTCGGCCTGCGCGCTGTCGGTCGGGGTGACGTCGCCGGCATTGAGGCGGCGCTGGGTGACCGCGAGCGTCTCGCGCAGGAAGGCGACGTTGGAGCGCTGCGCCTCGACCAGCGACTGGTTGGCGAGCACGTTGGTATAGGCGGTGACCGCGTCGAGCAGCACGCCCTGGCCGACATTGCGCAGCGCCTCGCGGCCCGACTGCACCTGGAGCTCGGCGGCGCGCACGTTGTTGGCGGTGCGGAAGCCGTTGAACAGCGTCTGCGTCACGGTGACGCCGATGATCCACGGCTTGAGGTTGCCGGTCTGGATCGTGTTGTCGGGCAGCAGATTGCGAACCGTTTGCAGGCCGGCGCTGAGGCTGGCCACGATCTGCGGGCGGTAACCGGCGAGGGCCGCCGGCACGTTCTCGTCCGTGGCGCGCTGCCGCGCACGTTCGGCATTGAGCTGCGGATTGGTCTGGTAGGCCTTGGCGAGCGCCTCCGGCAGGGCTTCAGCCCGCGCGGCGGCGGGCAGGGCGCAACAGAGCGCCAGCGTGGTCCATGTCGCAAGCACCGGACCCACGCCCGATCGACGCCGCGTCATCACGCGACCAGCTCTGGCGGTACGCCCAATCATGTAATCCCGCTTAACCCCGGCTGTCCGCCCCCGCCGACGGGGCCTCTTAACTGTTTAACCAGCCGAGGTCCCGCAGGCAAACTGCCGCGGGGGAAACCCCCATGAAATCGGTGCTTGTTGCAGCTTCGTCACAGGGATTTTGCGGGAACGCGGCCGAGCCTTACACCAGCCTGACCGTTCGCCGACATTACCGGTTCTTGTTCACCGGCTTGCGCTTCTCGATGAACGCCGCCATGCCCTCGGAGCGGTCCTCCAGCGCGAAGGTCGCGTGGAACAGGTTGCGCTCGACGCTCATGCCCTCGGCGAGCGTGGTCTCGAAGGCGCGGTTCACCGCTTCCTTGGCCATCGCGACCGCGGGGCGCGACATCGACGCGATCTTCTCGGCTGCCGCCATCACTTCGTCCATCAGCTTGTCGGCGGGCACGATGCGGCTGACGAGGCCCGAACGCTCGGCTTCCGCCGCATCCATCATGCGGCCGGTGAGGCACAAATCCATCGCCTTGGCCTTGCCGATCGCGCGCGTCAGGCGCTGGGTACCGCCGATGCCGGGAATGGTGCCGAGCGTGATCTCGGGCTGGCCGAACTTGGCAGTGTCGGCGGCGATGATGAAATCGCACATCATGGCGAGCTCGCAGCCGCCACCGAGCGCGTAACCGGCGACCGCCGCGATCGTCGGCTTGCGGCAGCGCGCGACCCGGTCGCCGCCGATCGCGGCAAAATCTTCGGAGAACATGTCGATGAAGCCCTTCGGCTGCATCTCCTTGATGTCGGCGCCGGCGGCAAAGGCCTTCTCGCTGCCGGTCACGACGATGCAGCCGATGGCGTCATCGGCCTCGAGATCCTCGACCGCCGCGGCGATCTCGCGGAAGACGCCGAAGGAGAGCGCGTTGAGCATCTTCGGCCGGTTCAGCTTGATGATACCGACCGCGCCTTTGCTTTCGACGATGATGTGTTCGAACGTGCTCATGCTTCACCCACGCTTTTGATTGGGCGGGCAATGTGCCCGCTGGCGCGGATGCCTTCAAGAGGGGCCGGGGACGCCGGACGCGTCGGCGCGCGTCCTGGTCGAACCGGCAATCAGGCCATGAACATGCGTGCGGCGGAGGCCAGCGTCAGCAGCGTGCCGACGCCGATGAAGATCTTGCCGATCAGGGAGCTCTGGTCCCAGGCCGAGCTCTGCTGGCTGCTCGCCATCACCGGCGCGGGCCGGGGCTGGGCCTCGGTTGCGGCAATGACCGTCTTCTGCGCCGGCGGGCTGTCCTGTTGCAGGGCGCGATCGATGTCGTTGAGCTGATCGGCTGCGACGACCTGGCTCTCGGCGCTCGGGGCGTTGGTATTGTCGGCGGCCGCCTGGACGTTGTCGTTGGCGCGATCCGTCATCGCGGAGGCCGCAGCCGCGGTCGGCGTATCGGTGGCGGCGAGCTGCGCATTGGCGTTGGCGATCGCCGGCGGTATCTGGCTCGACGCCGGCACGTCATTGTCGGCCTTGTTGTCGGCCGTCTTGCCATCAGACTTGCTGCTATCAGACTTGTTGTGATCAGACTTGCCCTCGTCGGCCTTTGCCGGCGCGTCGGTCTTGTCGCCCGACTTCTGTGCCGTCTTGCTGCTGCCGGTGCGGCGTGACTCGTGGCGGCGGTGCTTGCTGGGCTTGGCGGTGTCGGCCTGCTGACCCGCGCTGTCTGATTTGCCGGTGGCTGAGCTTGGGGCCGCCTGTGCAGGGCCTCCGAACAGCAACAAAAGACCGGCCAGAACGATCAGGGCCGCGCGCCCGCTGGCTTTCATCATGGTGATGATCTCCCCAATTCCGCCCGTCCCGGGAACGAACAGAGACCCTGGGGCGTGACGACAGCGGGGCAGAAAATGGGAATCTTCGGGCTACACCGGGCAAAAACGGGGCAAACCGGCCCCATGCCGCCGGCCGCCGGGTGCGGGGCGAGCGGATCGGTGTTATGAGCCGTCGCAGAAATTGACGGCCGTATCGGTCGCGAGGTCCGGTCTTGATCACGAATTTGTGATCTCGTGCCGATCCGCGTAACAAATTGAACGAACGGCCGAATTGCATGGTGAGGGGCGCGCGTGCGCGGACGTGAGGACGAATGGACCGGCCTGATGCGGTCGGCCATGGCAGGCGATGATGCGGCATATCATCGCCTGTTGAAGGCGGTCACGCCGGTGCTGCGCGCCGCGGCGAGGCGCGGCTTGGCGCGGGCCGGGCAACCCCCTGATCAGGCCGAGGATATCGTGCAGGAGATTCTGTTGGCGGTGCATCTGAAGCGGCACACCTGGGACAGCGAAGCACCCTTCGCGCCCTGGCTGTTCGCGATCGCCCGCAACAAGCTGATCGATGCGCTCAGGCGGCGCGGCAGGCGGGTCTTCGTCAACATCGACGATTTCGCCGAGACGCTGCCGGGCGAAGCGCCGCAGGAGACGGCCTCCGCGGGCGAGGTCGCAGCCCAGCTCAACACGCTGCCGCAGCGCCAGCGCGACGTGCTGCAGTCGATCGCGGTTGAGAGCGCCTCGATCAAGGACACGGCGACGAAGTTTTCGATGAGCGAAGGCGCGGTGCGGGTCGCACTGCATCGCGGACTTGCCGCGCTGACGGCCAAACTGCGGGACCGCTAGTCATGGATACCGATCAACTGATCCGCTCGCTCGCAGCCGACAACGCCCACCGCGCGCCGCGCGTCGGCACCATGCTGACCACGGCGCTGCTGGTCGCCGCGCCCCTGTCGATCCTGATTTTCGCGACCTTTCTCGGCGTGCGGCCCGACGTGATGACGGCCATGCGCAACCCGTTCTTCGACATGAAGTTCGCGGTCACGCTGTCGCTCGCGATCCCCGCGATCATCGTCAGCCTGCATCTGTCACGTCCCGAAGCCTTGATGCGCGGTTGGGGCTGGCTGCTGTTGCTCCCCGTCGGGCTGCTTGCGGTTGCGATCGGGAGCGAGGCGATGATGGCGCCGGCCATGCCGATGACGATGCGGCTGATGGGGAAGAATTCCAGGGTGTGCCTGATCGCGATCCCTGCGATGTCGCTGCCGCTGCTCGCAGGTGCGCTGTTCGGCCTGCGCCATGGCGCGCCCGCGCACCCCGCGCTGGCCGGTGCGCTCGCCGGCCTGGCGTCGGCCAGCCTTGCCGCGACGCTCTATGCCTCGCACTGCACCGACGATTCGCCTCTGTTCGTCGCGACCTGGTACACGCTGGCAGCGGCGTTCGTCGCGGCGGTGGGCGCGTTGGCCGGCTCGAAGGTCCTGAGATACTAGAGCGTTTTCGAGCGAAGTGGGTACCGGTTCGCGTTAAGAAAACGCGTCAAACAAAGAGTCTAGAGAACCGTTCCGATTCCATCGGAACGGAAAAGGCTCTCGACCCTGCGACCTCACGCCGCCGGCGTGGCGGTCTGCTGCATGCGGTGGAAGCGCAGCGCCTGCTGCGCGGTCGATGAGCGCAGCGCCTCGTAAGTGTCGCGCAGCGTCAGCATGTCGGTCTGCGAGCCGCCCGAGAGCTTCTCGCGCATGGCGATGATGGCGCGCACGCTCGGCCAGGACATGCCCGCGACCTTGGCGAGGATCATGACGCCCTCGGTGCGGCTTTCGATCATCATGGTCTCGGCCGTCTCGACCGCGACGCCGGCGAGCGCGGCGAGCCCCGCATTGGTTTCGTCGAACTTGCCCTGCTCGGCAAAGGTGGTGACCTGGAATTCGTTGAGACGGCCGTCCGCGTGCAGCGACTTCACCAGCGCCCGCGCCATCTCGGTCTGCTTCGACATGGCGGCGGCGCGCACCCGCTGGGCCACTTCCTGGACTACGCTCGACACTTCGTCCGCGAGCTCCGGATGCGCCGCTTCGAGCTTCCTCCGCACGCTCAGGGAGGCTTTCGCGACCAGCTTCAAATAGTGATGACGCGGCAGGTCCTTGCGCAGGCCGATGCAGGCGGCGAGGTCGTCGTCGCGTTCGGCGCGGGTGACGAGGTCGGACAGGCTTTCCTCGGAGAGCCGCGCGCCGGGATTGCCGACGGTCGACTGCACCACATCTTCATCGCCGCGGCTCACCAGCACGTCGGTCAGCGCTTCCGACAGCACCCGCCGCAGCGAAATCGCCTTGAGATGCGCCTGGCCCCTCGTGCGCGCGATCTCGATCAAGGTCGTCTCGTCCAGCCGTTCCGATTTCGACAGCGCGGGGCCGGAGACCTCGATGACTTCGTCGAGCGCGAGCGTGCGGATGATGTTCGGAGGCGCGGCCGCGATCGGCGCGAGGCGGTCGGCGAGTAGCGCCCTGGCCGAAACCTCGATCTGCTCGATCAGGCACTGGAACACGTCGTCGAACACGCGGATATGGTCGTCGGAATAGTCCACCGCGTTGCCCACGAAGAGGTCGGTGACGCGGCGCAACGTCTCGACGCGGCGCGCCACGGTGCCGTGCGACAGCGCAGCCTGCAATTCCTCGAGCAGATTCTCGGATGATTTTGCGGATTTGGATCTCATTGCCCTGTCCTGGAGCGTTCGGTCCGGCGTCGGCTTTCGTCGCACCGGGGAAAATGGATTGGTCAGCTCGCTGCGATGCGGTTGCGCCCTTGCGCCTTGGCGGAATATAGCGCGCGGTCGGCGCGCGCGAGAAACGTGTCGGCAGTATCGGTCTCGCGCAGCGTCACGACGCCCGCTGAAATGGTCACGCGCATGCCCGGTGAGAAGGCGCTCCAGTCGAGATCGGCGACGATGCTGCGCAAGCGTTCCAGCATGCGCTGCGCGGCCTCGCCCGAGGTGTCCGGCAGCAGCAGCAGGAATTCCTCGCCGCCGTAGCGGCCGAAGCTGTCGACCGGGCGGATGTTGGCGAAAATGGTGATCGCGAAGGTGCGCAGCACCTCGTCGCCGACGGGATGGCCGTGGGCGTCGTTGATGCGTTTGAACCAGTCGAGATCGATCAGCGCGATGGCGCAAGGCGCCGAAATCTGCCGCGCCTTCTCGATCTCGGCGTCGAGCAGGCGCATGATGCAGCGGCGGTTGTAGGAGCCGGTGAGCTCGTCGAGCTCGGCCAGCTCCTCGATGCGCTGATAGGCGGCCTTCAGCTCGATGCTGCGCCGATACAGGATCTTGCGCAGGGTGGCGCCGAACAGGCCGAGGAAGGCGCATTGGCCGATCACCAGCGCGAAGCACAGCATCGAGGCGGTTCGCTCCAGGCGGGTCCTGACCGGCAGTCCGATCGGCAGGTCCGAGCCCAGGAAGACGACGGCGAGCCCGCAGGTGGCGAGGCCCCAGGTGAGCATCGCCTGGCTCGAGGTCATCCGCAGCGTGCCGAACGCGAAGATCAGAAACAGCACGGCGATGAACGCGACCCCGACCGTCGGCACGGCGAGCAGGAACACCAGTTGCAGCGCCATATGCGCCGAGATCTGGAAGACGGTGAGATAATGATCCTCGAAGCGGTCACCGAAGCCGGCTTCCGACAGCACGGTAAACGTGCCGATGATCAGGAGGCCGCCAAGCCAGAACAGCGATGGAACGGCCATGGCGACCACGCCGGCATAGGCGTAGAGCAGCAGGACCGAGGCCCCCAGCGAATAACTCGCGACCTGGCCGATATACATCTGGCGGCGCTGCCGGGCCCGGCGCGCCAGGACTTCGGGCGCCGCCGCCTCGGGCGCGAGCACGAGATCCGCGACCTCAGCAGCATTCCTCTCGGGAAAGGACGTCGCGGCCGTGCTCATGGTCCCGCCAATGGTGGATGTCAGCGGAAAAATCTACGTGGCAAGCCTTTAGGTTTGGTATCCTTTGAAATCGAATCCGAACCGTGCAGCGCGGAACAAGGTGATGGGCCGGCGGAAGAAATTTGCCGGCGGCAGGGCATCAGTTTGCGATGCGATCGAGCCTAATTCGGGCTTGGCGAGACATATGTCGTGCAGGGCTGCTATGGAACCGGACGAGGCCGGGCCGCCTGTGCCAGACAGGCATTCCGCAGGGAAGTATCGCAGTATTATGTTACCGATATGGATGATGGCGGCCGACTGCCGCAAGGGCGACAACAAAAGCGGGCGTATGTGGGGTGGATCACACAGATGCCCGTATGACTGCGGTAGCCTGAACAATTTTGCACCCCCTGTCGAACCGTCCGCCGCGCCGACCCGACCAACTTTGCGAGACGGGCATTGAGCGTGACACAGGCGGCTTCGGACGAGGTCCTCATCGCCAGGATCGCTCAAGGTGACCGGCTCGCCATGCAGGTGCTGTACGGGCGGCACCATGTCAGGGTGTATCGTTTCGGGCTGAGGCTCGTGCGGGACGAGCAGGCGGCGGAAGACCTCATCAGCGAGGTATTTCTGGACGTCTGGCGTCAAGCCGGCAAGTTCGAGGGCCGATCCGCCGTTTCCACCTGGCTGCTGGCAATTACCCGGTTCAAGGCCCTGTCTGCGCTCCGGCGCAGGAAGGATTTTGAACTGGACGAAGACGCCGCGAACGCGATCGAGGATTCGTCCGACAATCCGGAAACGGTGGTGCAGAAGAAGGATACCAGTGAAGCGTTGCGGGAGTGTCTGACGGGCCTCTCGCCGGACCATCGGGAAATCGTCGATCTCGTCTACTACCACGAGAAGTCCGTGGAAGAGGTGGCTGAAATCGTCGGCATTCCGGAGAACACTGTGAAGACGCGCTTGTTCTATGCGCGCAAGAAACTGGCCGAACTGCTGAAGGCAGCCGGCGTTGAGCGAGGCTGGCCATGATGGCTTTGAGCAAGAAGATGCTGGAGCAAGAGCCCAGTGAAATTGAACTCCTGCTGCCGTGGCACGCGGCCGGCACGCTGAACGCGCGCGATGCGCGCCGGGTCGAGGAAGCGCTGGCGCGCGATCCGGATCTGGCGAAGCAATATGCGGCGATCCGCGGCGAGTACGAAGAGACCATCCATCTGAACGAGAGCCTCGGGGCTCCGTCGGCGCGCGCGATGCAGAAGCTGTTCGCCGCGATCGACGCCGAGCCTGCGCGGGCGAGCGGTTCGCTGCCGCTGTCGGCGCGCATCGCGACCTTCTTCGCGAGCCTGTCGCCGCGCACGCTGGCCTGGTCGGCCAGCCTTGGCGCCGTCGCGCTGGTGCTGCAGGCCGGCATCATCGGCGCCGTGCTGATGAAGAAGCAGCCCGCGACCTTCCAGACCGCCTCGCTCTCGACCAGCGCGCCGATCACGCGCGAGCTCGGGTCATCCGCCGCACCGGCGCGCGCATTGGTGCGCTTCACGCCCGAGGCGCGCGTCGCCGACATCACCGCGCTGCTCGACAGCTATCAGGCCTCGATCATCGGAGATGCCAAGGGCGGCATGTTCCGCCTCCAGTTCGACAGGGCCCTGAGCCAGGACGAGCTTGCCTCGCTGCTCGGCAAGATGCAGCGCGAGAAGTTCGTCAACCTCGCCGTCGCGGCGCCCTAGGCGCGCCGCTGAGCCGATGACAGGCAAGTCCAAGAGCAGGTTGCGCGCCGGGGCCCACGCTTCGTCGGTGGGCGCCGCGCTTATGATCGCCGCCTGTCTCGGCGTCGAGATCGCGCAGGCGCAGGCGATCATGCGCACGCCCACGATCAGCTTGCCCTCGCGAGCGCCGACCATCACCCCGCGGATCAGTCCCAATATCGCCGCGCGTGCGGTCAGCGTCGATCGCGGACCCCGCACCATCGCGGTCATCCCCCACACCACGACCTCGCGCATCCGGCCGACGCCGGTGCTGCCCTATGCGCGCTACTCGCCGAACCTGTATCCGGCCTGCACCGCGCCCTATCGCGCTGCCGATGGCGAATGCCTCGCGCAGCCGAATGCCGGCGGCGAGGGCACCGGGAAATCCGGCAAGAAGAGCGCCGGCAAGGGGCGCGGCAGCAATAGTGCGGCTGCGATGATTTCGACCAGCTTCGCCAATGAATTCGTCGCCGAGATCGACGGTGCGTTGTCGCCGGCAGAGGCCGACGAGCTGGCGCGGCGGCACGGCTTGACGCGCATTTCCTCGGAGAATTTCCCGCTGATCGGTGCCACCTTCGGCCTGTTCCGGATCACCGACGGCCGGCCCGCCGAGACGGTGCGGCAGGAATTTGCAGCCGACGGCAGCGTGCGCTCGGTGCAGCCGAACTTCCGCTATCTGCTCCAGGACCAGAAATCGACCGCTTTAAGCGAGGGCGATCCGGCGCAATACGCGCTGGCCAAGCTTCGCCTGCCGCAGGCCCATACGCTGGCGCACGGCGCCAACGTCACGGTGGCCGTGATCGACTCCGGCATCGACGCCGGACATCCCGAGCTTGCCAATTCCGTCTCGGACAATTTCGATGCGCTCGGCAGCGCCGAGGGACCGCACATCCACGGCACCGGCATCGCCGGCGCGATCGTGGCGCATTCCCGGCTGATGGGCAGCGCGCCCGAGGCCCGCATCATCGCGATCCGTGCCTTCGGCGGCGCCAATGGCGGCGCCGAGAGCTCGTCCTACATCATCCTGCGCTCGCTGAATTATGCCGCCGAGCACGGCGCGCAAATCGTCAATATGAGCTTTGCCGGTCCCAAGGACGCCGTGATCGAGCGCGCCATCGCGGCGACCGCCGCGCGCGGGCTCGTGCTGATTGCCGCTGCCGGCAATGCCGGCGCGAAATCGCCGCCGCTCTATCCGGCCGCCAATCCGAACGTGATCGCGGTCAGCGCGACCGACCAGCAGGACCGGTTGTTCAGCGCGTCCAACCGCGGCAATTACATCGCCGTCGCAGCGCCTGGCGTCGACATCTTCCTGCCGGCGCCTGATGGCAAGTACCAGATGACGTCGGGAACCTCGTTCTCGGCCGCCTATGTCTCCGGCGTCGCGGCCTTGCTGCTCGAGCGCAACTACGCCTTGAAGCCGGAAGCGCTGCGCACGACGCTGACGAAGACCGCGCGCGACCTCGGTTCGCCCGGGCGCGACGAACTCTTCGGCGACGGCCAGACCGATGCTTTTGCCGCGGTCATGGCTATTCCCGCCGACAGCACGACGCCGGTTGCGGCTGCGTCCGGTACAACAAAACGTGAAGATGCCGCGAAGCGTCGCGATGAGCCCAATAGCCGCGCGATCGAACAACCCTCGCTGTCGAGTGCGGACGATAAAGCCACGATTTCTCAGGCGGATAGGCCTGCGACGCGATAGCCGCTGCGGCGAAGATGCGCGCAGGATCGAAGACCAAAAAAGCGAACCCCGCGTTGAACGTTCAGCTGGCTGCCACGACCAAATTATGTGGGAGCGGTCATCCCTCCCCATCAGTCATATCAGGCGCGAGCGCCCATCCACCCCAAGCGCCCATATGGCTCGACCCGTCCGGTTGTCCCCCCGGACGGGTCTTTTCTTTTTGGGCTTCCGATTCTTTGAAGTCTCTTGTTCGTTCAGCTTGCGGTTGAAAGACCGCAGCCGCGTTCGAGTCGATCGTTCGCTCGGCGCGCCGCAGGCCCGTCATGCTTGTGCGAAGCTTGACTCGAAAACGCGGCAAATCTCCGCACGACTACGGTGTCTGGCGACGAGCGCCGCGTCGTTGCTGGACAAGTCAAAACTTTTCCACAAAATATTCATGTCGCGTCTAAATTGATTCGTGTGCGTTGCGTCCCCCGCGTCCGTGTTTTCTCCTGACGGGCTGGTTTATGACACTTCGCCAAGAATCTGACTGCACGTCTGTGCGTGCCGTGGCTGCTGGCCGCGACGTTGTGGAGCGCTGGTGCGCTCTCGCCGAGCAGCGACTGCAGCATCTCTCCGAAATGTTCGAGACCGGCCGCTGGCGGCGCTATCATTCGGAGATCGCATTCCTCGAAAACATCCAGGAAGCCAAGCGCGCCGTCCAGACCTGGCGTGCGCTCGCAACCGGCGCTGACGTTGCCGAGGCGGCTGCAAGCGTGACGCCCGCCTTCGGTTGGTCGCCGGCGACCATGCCCCGCGTGTTTCCGCGTGAGCCGCAGGCGCAGACCGTGCAGCCCAAGACCTTGCAGCCCAAGACCTTGCAGCCAAAGGCCGTCCACATCGCCCCAGAGACCGCCGTGCCGGTCAGGCTCGATCCGAAGCCGGACGTTCTCGCCGAGATCACCGAAGCCCCGATCGCGCCCCTTGCCACGCCCGTGGCGGCGGCGCCTGCCGAAATGCCGCCGCTGAAGGCTCCCGCTGCGAGGGCACCGCTCGTCGCGCCCGCCGTGAGGTCGCCGCTCGCCGCGTCCGCGGCAATGACGTCTCTCACCGCGCCCGAAGTGAGGCCGCCCCTCGCGGCGCCTGCCGCGAAGCCGCCGAAGGCCGCGCCTGCCACGATGGCGGCGCTCCTGCCGCAATTCGCTCCGCCGGCCGAGGAAATCGTCGCAGCCCCCGAGCGCGTCGTCGAATTCACTTTCAGCCTCGACGGGCTGGAAGCCAAATACCCGCTGCTCAGGAACGCGTTCTAAGGCTTCCGAAGCGTGGGCAAAGGGGAGGCAAACGCCCCTCTCGCCCCGCCATCCCAAGGAGGCATAAGACGCAACGCGTCCCATGGGGAGCCCCGAAGGAGGCTTAGGCCGGCTGCCAGCCGCACGCCTACCTTCGCCCCGCGTTCCCGCCGACCACCACCTGTGCGAACCGCTGCGCGCCGTCGGCCGACAGGTCCGACGTCACCGCGCGCGCATGGTCAAGCCCGACCACGGCGCCGCGCGGGGTTTCCGAGATCATGTTGTTGTTGACCAGCGCGATCCCGGCGCCCGGCACGACGGAGACGCCGACGCCGGCCAGCGCCTTGCGGATCACGTTGCCGGTGATGACGACGTCGCGCAGATATTTGCCCCAGCCGGCGACGATGCCGTAGGAGGGCGCGTTTTCGATCACGTTGCCGGTCACGGATGTATCGGCCTCGACGTAAATGCCGACGCCGGCGTCGTCGTCGGGTGCGGTGCCTATGGGGCGCTTCGGGATCAGATTGCGGATGATGTTGCCCTGAACCACCGCGATGCGGCCGCCTTCGTTGAAATTGCAGACGGAGACGCCGACGGCGGCGCCGTCGACCGTGTTGTTGGCGATCACCGCGGCTTCGAACGAAAACTCCGAATAGAGCGCGACCTCGCGCACGTCGCTGACGCTGTTGCCCGATATCTGGATGTTCGAGGCGGAGTTGCCGCGCACCGCGGAGTAATCACAGTTCCTGATGCGGTTGCCGCGCACGATCACGTTGCCGGCGCGGAAGGCGTTGATGGCGTTGCCGTACTGGCCGGAGCCGCCGGGGCCGGCCTTGATGTTCTCGATGCGGTTGTCGGCGACCAGCGTGCCGTCGTCGCCGATCGCGGTGCGCAGGATCTCGATGCCGTTGTCGTTGGTGCCGAGAATCGTGTTGCGGCAGACGCTGAGGCCTTTGGCGTCGAACGAGACCACCGCCGTCACGGCGATGTCAGTGAAGATGTTGCCGGAGATGTCGCCCGAGACTTGCTCGAGCCAGATGCCGCTGCCGCCCGAGTTCGTGATCTCGCAATCGGTGATGCGAACGTCGCGGCCGCCGAGGATATGGATCAGTCCGCGCCGCGCGGCCAACGGAACACTGCCGCCGTCGAAAGTGATGCCGGTGAGGCCGATGGAATCCGCACCGTCGCTCTGGATCGCCGAGGCCCCGCCGGTGAAGATGAATTTGGTCGCGCCGCGGACGCCGATCAATTGCGCACCGTTCGGCAGCCGCAGCAATCCGCTCCGATAGACGCCAGGCGGCAAGGCCAGCGGCATTTGCGTTCGCGCAGAGTCGTCGATCGCGCGCTGGAGCGCGCGCGTCTGGTCCTCGCTGCTGCCGGGCCGCACACCATATTGCGTGGCATCGCGGCCGAGCAGCGAGGTCAGCGGCGCCCCGCGCGCGGCGTCAGCCGGCATGGCGAACGCGCCGGCGATGCCAGCGGTGGAAGCTCCGATGAGGTGACGGCGATTGAGGTCCATGACGCGTCCTCCGGCGGACGCGGGGGTCCGCGAGGACTAGGTAGCGCAGGGCAGGCGAAGGCGCGGAGATTGTTCGCGGTAGGGTTAAATGTTTACCGCAAGGTGGTGCCGTAGGGTGGGTTAGCCGCAGGCGTAACCCACCATGTCGCCGCGAGCACGGAACACGTTGATGCAGAAGAGGTGGATTACGCCTCGCTAATCCACACTACGAAGCGCGCCGCTTCCGCGCCAACCCCACCAGCTCCATCAGCATCGCTTCCCCCGCGTCCACCAGCTCCTCCAGCGTGATCCGGGGCGCGCCCTTGCGGCGCACGGCACCGCTGCGTGCCAGCAGGGGGATGTGGATGAACGCCGCAAGCTGCGGCCCACCTGCGCGCACGTTCTCGATCGCGCGCCAGCTCAGATAGTTGCACAGATACGCGCCGGCATCGCGCGAGGCACGCGCGTCGATGCCGGTGAGGCGGGCGGCGCGCAGCAGCCTTGCCGTATGCGGGCCGAATGTCATGGCGTCGGCATGGCCGGCGATGCCGCGCTTGCTCGAACGGGTGTTGGCGGCGTCGGGCCAGAGCATGGTGACGGCGTTGCGGGCGCGGGTCTCGATGCGCAGGTACGGCGTGCGTGCGGCGAGACCGAACATCAACACCGCGTCCGGCTTCACCTTCGCGAGCACGTCAGGCAATTGCCGGTCCACCGCGGCATAGGTGACCGGGAAGATGTGGCTCGACAGCTCGACGTCATCGAGCGCCGGCCGCCGCAATTGCGTCAGCCGCGCCACCAGCGGCTGGGTCGGGTTATAGGGCGCGCCGGGGAATGGCCCAAAACCGGTGAGGAGAATGCGGAGCTTGTCGCTCATTGCAGCAACTCCAGGATCTGCTCGGCGGCGAGCGCCGGGGTGAGATGACCGTCAGCCACTTCGGACTCGATCTTGCGAACCTTGGTCCGTACCGAGGCCTCGCTACGCAGTCGCGCCAGCATGCGCTGCTCCAGCATCGACCACATCCACTTCACCTGCTGTTCGCGCCGCCGCGCCGCGAACTCGCCGGATGCGTTCATCGCCTTGCGATGATCGAGGACCTTCTGCCAGAGCTCGGCAATGCCGGTGCCGGCCAGTGCCGAATAGGTCTCGACCGGCGGATGCCAATGCTCGGATCGTGGCGCCAGGATATGCAGGGCGCCGCGATAATCCGCCGCCGTGATCTTGGCGCGCTTGAGGTTGTCTCCGTCGGCCTTGTTGATGGCGATCATGTCGGCGAGCTCGACCAGGCCCTTCTTGATGCCCTGCAGCTCGTCACCGCCGCCCGGCAGCATCAGGGCGAGGAAGAAATCGGTCATGTCGCAGACCGCGGTCTCGGACTGGCCGATGCCGACGGTTTCCACCAGCACGACGCCAAAGCCGGCCGCCTCGCACAGCAGCATCGCCTCGCGCGTCTTGGCCGCGACGCCGCCGAGCGTGCCGGACGACGGCGAGGGTCGGATGAAGGCATCGTCCGAGGCCGACAGCCGCGCCATCCGCGTCTTGTCGCCGAGGATCGAGCCGCCGCTGCGCGCCGAGGACGGATCGACCGCGAGCACCGCGACCTTGTGGCCCTGCTCGATCAGATAGGTCCCGAGCGCGTCGATGGTGGTGGACTTGCCGACCCCGGGCGAGCCGGTGATGCCGACGCGGAACGCCTTGCCGGTGTCCGGCAGCAGCATCTGCACCAGCTCGCGCGCCAGCGCCTGATGATCGGCGCGGCGGCTTTCCACCAGTGTGATGGCGCGGGCAAGGGCCGCGCGGCTGCCGGCGCGCAAGTCTCGGGCGAGGGATTTGATGTCCAGCGAGGCCTTCTTCTCAGTCATGCCCCTGCTTTACAACGCCGAGCCGGAGCATGCGAGAGCTGCCCGCCCGATATCACCGGCTCGTGGCCGCCGCGGCTTGCGGCGGTTTCACCTTGCGCCAGACCCACACCATCACCGGCCACAGCAGCGCTCCGATCGCCATCGCGGCGAGGATGGCGGCGACCGGGCGCTCGAAGAACGGCAGGATACTGCCGTCCGACTTGATCAGCGAGGTGACGAAGGCCTGCTCGACCATGGTGCCCATGACGATGCCGAGCACCATGGCGGCGACGGGATAGCCGTTCGCCTCCATGACGTAGCCGATCACGCCGAAGGCGGCGACGGTGACGACGCCGAACATGTTGTTGCCGATTGCGAACGAGCCGACCGCGCAGCACAGCATGATGACCGGCATGATCGCCGAGCGCGGCGCCAGCAGGATGTAGGCCGCGATCCGGATCATGGCGATGCCGAGCGGGATCATCATGATGTTCGCGATGATGAACATCAAATAGATCGCGTACATGCTCGACGCTTTCTCGGTGAACAGCGTCGGGCCCGGATTGAGGCCCTTCATGTAAAGCACGCCGATCGCGATCGCGGCGATGGTGTCGCCGGGAATGCCGAACAGCAGCGAGGGCACCCAGCCCGAGGCGATGCTGGCATTGTTGCTGGCGCCAGCCTCGACCAGGCCTTCGACGTGGCCGGTGCCGAATTTTTCCGGCTCCTTGGAGAAGCGCTTCGACATAGCATAGGAGACCCAGGCCGCCATGTCGGCGCCGGCGCCCGGCAGCACGCCGATGATGATGCCGACGATGTTTCCGCGCGTCATCTGCCAGTGATACTTCTTGGTCAGCTTCCACTGGCCGGCCATGATGCTTCCGAATTTTCGCCGCGGCAGCGGCGGCGGCTCGGGCGTCAGCATCGCGCGCATCACCTGCGCCACCGCGAACACGCCGACCAGCGCCGGGATCGGCTCGATGCCGCCGAAGAGATCGGTGAGGCCGAATGTGAAGCGCGGCACGCCGCCGGGATTCTCGATGCCGACGCAGGACACCAGCAGGCCGAGGAACATTCCGGCGATCGCCTTCACCGGCGAGGAGCGCGCCACCAGGGTGGCGCACATCAGGCCGAGCAGCGCCAGCCAGAAATATTCGAAGGTCGAGAACGACAGCGCGATCTCGGCGAGCGGCGGCGCCAGGATCATCAGCGACAGCACGCCGGCAATGCCGCCGACGGCGGAGAACCACACGCCGGCCCCGAGCGCGAGCTCGGCCTGGCCCTTGCGCGTCATGGCGTAGGCTTCGTCCGCATAGGCGGCGGAGGCGGGCGTGCCGGGAATGCGCAGCAGCGCGCCAGGGATATCGCCGGAGAAGATCGCCATCGAGGACGCCGCCACGATGGTTGCGATCGCCGCGATCGGCGACAGATAGAAGGTGACGGGGACGAGCAGGGCGGTCGCCATCGTCGCCGACAGGCCCGGCAGCGAGCCGATCACGAGGCCGTACACGGAGGCTGCGAACATCGCGATGATGACCTCCCAGGTGGAGATCAGCGCGAAGGCTTCAATCAGGGTCTTCAGCATGGGATTACCAGGGCGTCGGCAAGAGGCCGGCAGGCAGCGGCACGCGGAGCAGCTTGCCGAAGATGAGGTGAATGGCGAACGGCGAGAGCGCCGCGAGCGGAAGCGCCAGCTTCCACTTGGCCCCGAGCGCGGTCGAGGTGACGTAGACCATGATCGCCGCGGTAATGATGAAGCCGAGCCGGTCGGCTGCTAGCACGTAGAACAGCAGCAGCGCCGGCGGCAGCAAGGCGCGCAGGCCGTAGAGCTTGCCCTGCGGCGGTGGAGCGGCAGCCGCCTGGCCGTCCTCCAGCGGGATCAGCTCTTCCTCCTCCTCGAAGGAGTGCCCGATCCCGAACACGATCGCGAGCCCGCATAGCGCGAGCCCCGAGCCGATCACGAGCGGAAACACGTTGGGGCCGACCGGCTGCCCCGGCACCGGCGGCAGCAGCCAGCCGCCATAGGCGGCCGCAGCGCCGAGCACGACGAGAAACGATCCCGTAACGGAGTCGGGAAGACGCATGGGGAGAGGTCCTGTGAAAGAAATTCTCCCTCTCCCCGCGTGCGGGGAGAGGTGAAGGAGTGCTCGGCGCTATCGCCGGAAACGTTTCAACGAGAGCAGCGAAAGGTCACGCCTTGCTCAGGCCGGCCGCCTTCATCGCCTCGCCCATCTGGGCGTCGCCCTTGTCCATGAAGCCCGCGAACTGGTTCGCATCGCCCCAGACGGTGCCGAAGCCGCGATTGCTCATGAAGTCCTTGAACTCGGCGGAGTCGTAGACCTTCTTCAGCGCCGCCGTGAGCTTGGTAGCGATCTCCGGCGGCAGGCCCTTCGGTGCGCCGATGCCGCGCCAGGCGCCGGTTGCGTAGTCGATGCCCATCGCTTCCTTCAGGGTCGGCACGTCCTTGAACACCGGATTGCGGGCCGGCGCCATGATGGCGAGGCTCTTGGCCTTGCCCGCCTCGATGATCGCGCGCGCCTCCGGCACCGAGCACGTCGTGAGGTCGAGGCCGCCGGCGGCGAGGTCCTGCATCGCGGGCGCCGCGCCGTTCGACGGCACCCAGGCGACCTGATTGGCGGGCAGGCCCATCGCCTGCATCCAGCCGACCAGCGCCAGATGCCAGATGCCGCCCTGGCCGGTGCCCGATGCCTTGAACTTGCCGGGAGGCGCAGCCTTGATCGCTTCTGCGAGCTCCTTGACCGTCTTGTAGGGTGAGGAGGAGGAGACCTGGATGCCCGGGGGATCCTCGTTCATCAGGGCCAGTGGCGTGTAGCTCTTCGGCGTCAGCTCGGTGAGGCCCTGCCAATGCATCATCGAGATTTCGACGGTGAGCATGCCGATGGTGTAGCCGTCGGGCTGTGCGGTCGCGATCGCGCTATGGCCGACTACGCCGGAGCCGCCGGTGCGGTTGACCACGTTGAAGGGCTGGCCGAGGTCCTTTTCCAGCAGTGCCGCGACAATGCGCGCGGTCGCGTCGGTGCCGCCACCCGCGCCCCAGGGCACGATCACGGTGACCGGCCGGGCCGGATAGGCTTGTGCGCGTGCGGGCTTGAAGCCGAATGCGGCGGATGCCGCGACTGCGGCGGTCGAAGCCGCAAAGGTGCGGCGCGAAATCTTGGACATTGAATGCCTCCCAGCGGCGCCCGTGATTTCGGGCGCTCTTGTCAATGACGGCATTCTAGTCGGCTTTGCAGCGTCACCGCAAGGTAGCGCTACCAAGGAGATCGGCATGTTGTGTGAAAACAGCATGCCCATCAGACGGGCAGTCGGAAATCGGGTGGGTTTTGCCTGCGCGCTTCGCCAACCTCAGCGCGTAACGAAAGCCAAAGGCCATCGATGACCCAAGCCTATTACAGTGCCGTGCTGGAACGCCCGCTGGACGACGTCTGGTCGCTGATCCGCGATTTCAACAACTACCCCGCTTACATCGACGGCGTGAGCGAGAGCGCGATCGAAGACGACAAGCGCGGCGACGAAATCGGCGCCGTCAGGCGCTTCTGCTATCTCGGAAACTGGATCCGCCAGAGCCTGGTGGATCACTCCGACGAGCAGCACACCCTGACCTATGCCGGTCTCGAAGCATTGCCGTATCCGCTGTATGACGGAAGCCGGACGCCGGCACCGACGCGCTATCAAGGCACCATGCATTTGCGGCCTATCGTCGAAGGCGACCGCACCCTGATCGAATGGTCGGTCGCCCTCGAGACCGAACCTGCGGACGCCGATCGCTGGCAAGCCCTGTTTGCGTCCTGGATTCCGGATTGGACGGATTCACTGGCGCGAACGCTGGCGCGATCCGGCTAGAGCGTTTTCGAGCGAAGTGGACACCGGTTCGCGTGAAGAAAACGCGTCAAAACAAGAATCTAGAGCTTCGGTTCTGATTCAATCAGAACCGAAACTCTAGCGATCGTTCACGGCTCTTCCGCGTCGCCCTTCGGCCGCGCGCCGCCGAAGATGCGTGTGCCTTCCGCGGTGAGGTAAGGCTTCAGCGTTTCCCAAGGCACGAAGGCGACATATTCGCCCTCGGCGTAGGGCCCGACCGCGTAGGGCGGGTAGTGGAAGGTGAGGCCGGAGCTCTTGCCCGCTTCCGTGGACGGCGCGAGCGTCACCGCGCCGATCTTGAGCAGGCTCGGCTTCAGCTCCTTGAACCATTCGTCGGTCGCGGTCTCGCTGGCGTCGCGCTTCTTCTTCTCGGCCTTGAGCGAGGCGATGATGGCCTTCACCATCGCCTTCATGGCCGCGCCGTTGTCGGCGGTCTCGGTGAAGAACGGGCGGATCGAGATGCGCTTGTTGTCGGCCTTGTCCCACAGGATCGTGTTCACGTCCGAATTGGGATGCGCGCCGCGGGTGTTCATGTAGTCGTTGCGCAGGATGCTGACATAGCGGTCGGCAACGACGGAGCGGATCTCATATTTGCGCTCGAACTCCCAGCCGCCCTCCTTGAAGAACTGCGGATCGGCCTTGCGCGCGGCGGCCGCCTCCGCGGCATTCTTGTCGATCCATTTCTTGCCCTCGGCGAGGCAATCCGCCGCCAGCGCCGCATCCGCCTTGATCCTGTCGTCGAGGAACACGCGCGCCTCGATGCTCTTGGTGTTCACGACGGCATCGGGCTTGGGGTCGGCGGCGAGGGCGGAAAACACGCATGTTACGCTCAGCGCCAGGGCGACGCTCAAACGAGTCATGAATTTCAAGGATGATGCTCCTGCGTGGGCGTCAGAATATTTCGACAATGTCGTCTGCGCTGTGCGGCGAAAAGCCGGGGGACGTCGAGCGGCGAACGGTTGCCTGGGCCTGTAGGCCGGTCGCATCTTCGATGATGTGCTCGACATCGATCAGATTGAGCAGCGAGAACGAGGTTTCCGGTTCGACCTCGACCATAATGTCGATATCGCTGTCGGCGCGGTAATCTTCGCCGGCTCGCGAGCCGAGGATGGCGAGCCTCGACACGCCCTTGCCCTTGATGGCATCTGCGTTCTTGCGGATCGCCGCGATGATTTCTTCGCGTGTCATGAACACAATCTGGCCGGTTGCGCGGCCAGTGTATCATCTACTCCGCCGCCTCGCTATGCCCGAGCCGGGTGTTCAGCTTCCGGATCAGCTCCTCGGCCGCGTCCGCGATCACGGTGCCGGGCGGGAAGATCGCTTCCGCGCCGGCGGCGTAGAGCGCATCGTAATCCTGCGGCGGCACCACGCCGCCGACGATGATCATGATGTCGTCGCGGCCCTGCTTCTTCAGCGCGGCCTTCAGCTCCGGCACCGCGGTGAGGTGGGCGGCGGCGAGCGAGGAGACGCCGAGGATGTGCACGTCGTTCTCGACCGCCTGCCGCGCGGCTTCGTCGGCGGTTGCGAACAGCGGCCCGATGTCGACGTCGAAGCCGATGTCTGCGAACGCCGAGGCGATCACCTTCTGGCCGCGATCGTGGCCGTCCTGGCCGATCTTGGCGACGAGGATGCGCGGGCGACGGCCCTCCGCCTCCTCGAAGGCGTCGATCAGCGCCTGAACCTTCTCAACCTGGTTGCCCATGCTGGACGCCTCCCGCTTGTAGACGCCGGTGATGGATTTGATCTCGGCGCGGTGCCGGCCGAACACCTTCTCCATGGCGTCGGAGATTTCGCCGACGGTTGCCTTGGCGCGCGCAGCATCGATGGCGAGCGCGAGCAGATTGCCGTTGCCTTCACCGGCCGAACGCGTGATCGCGGCGAGCGCGGCATCGACGTCCTTCTGGCTGCGCTCGCTCTTCAGCCGCGTCAGCTTGTCGATCTGCAGGCGGCGGACATTGGTATTGTCGACCTTCAGGATCTCGATCCTGTCCTCGTCGGTCGGCTTGTACTTGTTGACGCCGATCACGGCCTGCTTGCCGGCATCGATCCGCGCCTGGGTCTTGGCCGAGGCCTCCTCGATGCGCAGCTTGGGCACGCCGGCCTCGATGGCCTTTGCCATGCCGCCGAGCTCCTCGACCTCCTGGATGTGGCCCCAGGCCTTGGCCGCGAGGTCGCGCGTCAGGCGCTCAACATAATAGGAGCCGCCCCAGGGATCGATGATGCGCGTGGTGCCGCTCTCCTGCTGCAGGAACAGCTGGGTGTTGCGGGCGATCCGCGCCGAGAAGTCGGTCGGCAGCGCCAGCGCCTCGTCGAGCGCGTTGGTGTGTAGCGACTGGGTGTGGCCTTGCGTCGCCGCCATCGCCTCCACGGTGGTGCGCATCACATTGTTGAACACATCCTGCGCGGTCAGCGACCAGCCCGAGGTTTGGCTATGCGTGCGCAGTGACAGCGAGCGCGGGTCCTTCGGATTGAAGGGCTTGAGCAGCTTCGCCCAGAGCAGGCGCGCGGCGCGCAGTTTTGCCACTTCCATGAAGAAGTTCATGCCGATCGCCCAGAAGAACGACAGGCGCGGTGCGAAGCGGTCGACGTCGAGGCCGGCGGCGAGACCAGCGCGTAAGTATTCGACGCCGTCGGCGAGCGTATAGGCGAGCTCGAGATCCTGCGTCGCGCCGGCTTCCTGCATGTGATAGCCGGAGATCGAGATCGAATTGTATTTCGGCATCTTCTGCGAGGTGTAGGCAAAGATGTCCGAGATGATCCGCATCGAGGGCGCGGGCGGATAGATGTAGGTGTTGCGCACCATGAACTCTTTCAGAATGTCGTTCTGAATGGTGCCCGACAGCTTCTCCGGCGGCACGCCCTGTTCCTCGGCCGCAGCGACATAGAGCGCGAGGATCGGCAGCACCGCGCCGTTCATGGTCATGGACACGCTCATCTGGTCGAGCGGAATCCCTGCGAACAGCGTGCGCATGTCGTAGATGGAGTCGATGGCCACACCGGCCATGCCGACGTCGCCGCCGACGCGCGGATGGTCGCTGTCATAGCCGCGATGGGTGGCAAGGTCGAAGGCGACCGAGAGGCCCTTCTGGCCTGCCGCGAGGTTCCGGCGGTAGAACGCGTTGGAATCCTCCGCCGTGGAGAAGCCGGCATATTGCCGGACGGTCCAGGGCTGGTTGACATACATGGTCGGGTAGGGCCCGCGCAGGTATGGCGCGATGCCCGGATAGGTCTCGAGAAAATCGAGCCCGGCCAGATCAGCCTCGCCATAGGCGGGCTTCACCAGGATGCCCTCCGGGGTCAGCCAGGGCTCGGCGCTGCCGGCTGGAGCAGCGGTGGTTGCTCTCTCGAAGGCAACGTCTGCAAAGTTCGGAATGCGGCTCATGGCTTCAACCATATCCTCAATCATGATCCGGATGCTGATGGCTGACGATGGTCGCCATCTTCTCCGGTCCGTAATTCTGCTGCGTGGTCTGGCTCGGGAGATTGGCGATGCCGACCACCCAGCCGAGGCGCGATTCGGTGCCGAACTGGCGCGTCGGGATCACCCGGTCGGGGCGATCGAAGGCGCCGGTCATGATCTCGATCCGGTCGCCGTCGATGCGGCCGAAGCTGAGCGGCGTGCCGCAGGCGGCGCAGAAGCCGCGCTCGGCGATGGTGGAGGAGCGGAAGAACGACGGCTGTCCCTTGGTCCAGGCGAAGTCGGTCTTGTTGATGTCGGCAAAGGAGGCGAAGGGCGCGCCGGCCGCCTTCTGGCACATGCGGCAGTGGCAGATCGAGACCCTGTTCGGCGCCGTCGTGACACCGAAACGCACCGCGCCGCATTGGCAGCCGCCGGTGAGAACGGGTTTGCTGGTGTCGGTCATGCCTGCTCCATCCGTCGATAGGCGTCTTGCAGCGTGGCAAGCGCATCGCCTCCGGCGAAGACAAAACCCGTGACGCCGGCGGCCCGCAGCGCCGCCTCGGCTTCCGTCGGGCGGCCCGCCAGATAGATATGTCGGCCGCCTGCGGTTTGCAGGGCCTTCGCGGCAGGTTCCGCCTGATCGGCGTAGACCTTGTCGCTGGAACAGAGGCAAGCAAGCTCGGCGCCGGAGGCCTTGAAGGCCGCAGCCAGCTTCGCCGGATCGGCAAAACCCTCGCTGTCGATGGCCTGAATGCCGCCGGCCTCGAAGAAGCTCTTGGCAAAGGTCGCGCGCGCCGTGAAATCGGCGGGCGTGCCGAGACTGGCCAGGAACACTCTTGGCCGCGCCCCGCGCACCTTCAGCGCCGCGTCGGATTTGTCGCGCAGCGCCTCGAACGGTTCCGCCAGCCGGATCGGCGGCAGCGGCTCGAACTTGTATTTTTGCTCGCCGTACGGCGCCAGCGCGATCGGTGTCGCCTTGAGCACGGTGGCTGCGCTCTCATGCAGGTTCGGAAACTCGCTGGCGCCGGTCAGCACGTCGCGGCGTTTTGCGATGTTGGCGTCGCGCGCCTTTCGCGCGGCCGCGACCTTGCCCTGGAACACGCCCTGCTGAAGCGCGGCAAAGGCGCCGCCGGCCTTTTCGCTCTCCTGGAACAGCGCCCAGGCGGCCTCGCAAAGCTGCGCGGTCAGCGTCTCGATGCCGCCGGCGCCCGCCGCGGGATCGCTGACCTTGGCGAGGTTGCTTTCCTCCAGCAGCAACAGTTGCGTGTTGCGTGCGACACGCCGCGCGAACGGATCGGGCAGCCCAAGCGCCAGCGTGTGCGGCAGCACGGTGATCGCGTTGGCGCCGGCAAGCCCCGCCGCGAATGTCGCGATGGTCGCGCGCAGCATATTCACGTAAGGATCGCGCTGCGTTAGCATGCGCCAGGCGGTATCGGCAGCGATGAACAGCGGTTTGGGCGTCAGCCCGCACGCTGTTTCGATGCGCGCCCACAGCAGGCGCAACGCGCGGAATTTGGCCATGCTCAGGAACTGGTCGGCGTCCGCGGCAAGCCGCGCATAGACCATGCCTTGCGCCGCTTCCAGCGGAATGCCGGCGCCTTCGATCGCGCGCAAATAGGCGACGCCGCAGGCCAGCACGAAGGCGAGCTCCTGCACCTCGGAGCCGCCGGCATCGTGGATCGCGCGGCCGTCGGCGGAGGCGAACGGCCCCTTGAAGCCGAGCCCGGCGAGGCCCTTGATGGCGCCGGTGATCGCGGGGGCGATCTCGTCCCAGGTATAGGGGCTGTGGCCCCACACCGCGCCGGCCGCGAGCGGATCGAGGCCGAAGCGGATGTTGCAGGCGGCGGGATCGAGACCCTTGCTCTTCACATATTCCGCGACATGGATCGCGGCCATCCGCGATTGCGGTCCGATCTCGAGCTCGATGCCGATGCCGGCGTCGAGATGAATGTCCTTCAGGATCTTCGCGACCGCCTCGGCCGAAGGTTCCAGGCCGAAACCGCGCGCGCCATTGGCGCCGGCGAAGACCAGCGCGAGCCCGGTCGCGCCGTTCTCCAGGTCCTGCAACGCCTGCGCATTGGCCAGCGCCGCATCGGGATGGTCGATCCGCTGCACGATCTGCCACGGCGCGGCGGCGGCTCGCCCCATGACGGGCGCGACAGCCTTGGCGCGCGGATAGAGCGGATCGATCTTGAGCCCGTCATAGGTCTTGCCGACCAGCTTCTCGAACGGCGCGCCCTTGAGCACGCCGTCGACCAGCTTGCGCCAGTCCTCGACGGTTGCCTGGGGAAAATCGGCCGCCAGCTTCAGGTCGTCGGTCACGGAGGTCATACGGCCAAGGGCTCCCAAACGTATCGTTATTCGCGGGGCGAATTTGCCACGGCCGACCGTCCCTGCAAACGGTCGATTTTGGTTAACCGGTATCCGGAAGCCGCTCAATGCCTTGCGTCGAGACGCTGGCGAGCCCGTCACGCACGCGAATGCCCGAGATGATGCGGTCGGGTGCGATTTCTGCCAGCGGTACCAGCACGAACGCGCGCTCGAACAGGCGCGGATGCGGCAGGGTCAGGTCGGGCTTCTGCAAGCTGACATCGTCGTAGGCGATCATGTCGAGATCGAGCGTGCGCGGTCCCCAGCGCCGATCCTTCTGTCGCGTGCGGCCGAATTTCTGCTCGACCTTCTGCAGCACGAACAGGAGTGCGTGCGGATCGAGGTCGGTCTCGATCTCGATGCAGGCATTGATGAAGGGATCCTGGTCCTCGTCGCCCCAGGGCGGCGTGGCATAGTCCGCGGAGCGCGCGATCAGGGCGCCTTGCGCCATGCCGCAGATATGGGCGACCGCCTTGCGGAATGTCGCGCGGACATCGCCGACATTGCCGCCGAGGGCGATCAGCACGTCTGCCATTTTACGGATGCCGCGATCGCGTCAGCATGATGCCGACGTCGTCGAAGATCGCCGCGATCGGCGCGTGCGGCTTGTGCACGGTGATCTTCACGGCGCGGATGCGCGGAAAGTGCGACAGGATGGCGTCGGCAACCGCGCCGGCCGCGCGCTCCAGCAGCTTGTAATTGGTGTTCTTGAACGCGGCCGTCGTGGTCGCGACTACGTCGGCATAGGACACGGTGTCGGAGAGGCGGTCGCTGCGCGAGGGCTCCGACAGGTCGGTATAGAGCTCGAGGTCGATCACGAAGCGCTGGCCGACTTCGGTCTCGTGATCCATCACGCCGTGGCGGGCGTGGATCGACAGGCCGGTGACGAAGATCGTGTCGGTCATTGTGTGCCCTCGATTGCGTTCGCAACCCGCAGCGCCTGCAGGGTCTCGGCGACGTCATGGGTCCGGATGATCTTGGCGCCGCGCTGCGCGGCGATCAGATGCGCGGCGATCGAGCCGGCGAGCCGCTCCTTCGGCTCCGACGGCGACACCGCTGCGATGAAGCGCTTGCGCGAGGCGCCGACCAGGATCGGCAGGTCGAACATCTCGAATTCGCGCAAGCGCGCCAGCGCGATCATGCTCTGCTCGGCGGTCTTGCCGAAGCCGATGCCGGGATCGAGCACGATCCTGTCGCGCGCGATGCCGGCCTTTGCGGCGATGTCCAGCGAGCGCAGGAAGAACGTCTTCATGTCCGTGATGATGTCGATGGCGGGATCGGCATCGTCGCGGTTGTGCATGACGATGACGGGGACACCTCTTGCGGCCACCAGCGGCGCCATCGCGGCGTCGCGCTGCAGGCCCCAGACGTCATTGGCGATCGCCGCGCCCTGGTCGAGCGCGTAGGCCACCACCTCCGCCTTCATGCTGTCGATCGAGACCGGCACGCCGAGGGCGACGACGCCGGCCAGCACCGGCTTCAGCCGGGCAAGCTCGTCATCGGCGGTGACGGCCTTCGCGCCCTTGTAGGGCCGGGTGGATTCGGCGCCGATGTCGATGATGTCGACGCCGGCCTCGATCATCGCCCGCGCCCGCGCGAGCGCCTGCTCGGGCGCGATGAACTCGCCGCCATCGGAAAAGGAGTCCGGGGTGATGTTGAGCACGCCCATCACCGCCGGGATGGGCCGTTCCAGCAATGTCCGCAGCGCATCCGGCCTGGCCGAGCCGGCCGGCGGGACGGTTGGGGAGGGCGAGGCATTCATGGCGCCCGCTTTAGCGGTCGGGGAGGGGGAGTTCAAGACCAACCCCTCGCTGTCATTGCCCGCGAAAGCGGGCAATCCAGTACTCCGAGGCAGTGCGGCGATACGGAGGACGCGCGGCGTACTGGATACCCCGCCTTCGCGGGGTATGACGGCAGAGTTTGGTGATACAGCACAGCTCCATCATCGCCATTCCCGTGCCAACGCTTCGTGGTTGCGCGGGGATGACGGAGTCAGGGAGTCGGCTAATACGTGATCTTCGGCTGCAGCTTCTTCGCCTTGGCGATGATGTCGCCGACCGACTTCTCGGACGGCAGGATGCGCAGCAGCTTCTTCTTCTCGTTGGCGTCGCGCATGCTCTGGGCGAGCCTTGCCGGATTCCGATAGGCAAGCTCGCGCACGGTGGTGACCCCGGCGGCGCGGACCAGGCCGACCTTGGCGCGGCCCATGCCGGGGATGCGCATGTAGTCGGACACGTTGGCCCATTCCAGCAGCAATTGCTCGCTGATGCCGGTCTTGGCGGAGAGCGCCTTGCGGCCTTTCACCGTGCCGGCCGCCTCGAGCAGCGCATCGGTGGTGCGGATACCCTGCGCCTTCAACTTGTTGGCGGCAAAGACCGACAGGCCCTCAATCTCGGAGATGGGATATGTCATGGTACTCGATATGAAATGCGACGGCTTCAGGCGAACTGGCTGAGGCCCGGCGTCCCCGCAATGATCTTGCCCATCTGATCCGCTCCGATTTTGTCTCGGCCGTAGCGGAAAAGTTCACGGGCGATGTTTTGAATCTCGGACATGCCGAGCCCGAGGCCCATCAGGCGCGTGCCGACCGCCATCAGGCCGCCGCCCATCAGCCGCGACAGTCCGCCGCCGCTCCTGGATGCCTCGATGGCGGCTTCCGCTCCGGGGATGTGATCGATCAGGGCCTGCACGCTGTCGGAGGGGCCCTCGTTGCGGAGGAAGCCCAGGATAATGCCGACGGTCTTTTCAGCGACAGCACTATCTATGCTGGCGTTTGTCGCCAGCCGCCCGATCAGTTCGTCCATAAGGCCCGCCCCTCAGCCGGTTTGCTTGCCGGAGTATTCTTTCGAAAATGATCTTGAGCCGGTGTGATGTGAAATTCAAGCGATGAACGCAAGCGTCGTCGCGATTCATCTTCGAACGCGCGAAAAGTGTTGCAGCGGTGCATGAGCGGAGATGGAATCGGCGAAAAATTGCCGCGTTGCGAACGGCTCGTTCCTACTTTCGGCTGATACCGTCCGTCTGTTTCCGACAATGTCACATGCCTGGAGCAGCGTTGAACCGTTTCAATCGGTGCGCGACATGCGTTAAACTACGGAACTGGAGCATTCGAGTTTCGGTATGCGAAACCCGGCAAGAAGAGATCAGAGAGAATAATGACCGCACAGGACAACAAGCTCGGCGATACCGACGACAAGATCTTCGTCGGCAAGGGAGCGGAGCAGGCCTGGCTGACGCTGGCGCTCGCCAATCGCCATGGCCTCGTCACGGGTGCAACCGGAACCGGCAAGACCGTGACGCTGCAAGTGATGGCGGAAGGATTTGCGCGCGCCGGTGTTCCGGTCTTCGCCGCCGACATCAAGGGCGACCTCTCGGGCATCTCGGAGGTGGGCGAAGCGAAGGACTTCATCGTCAAGCGCGCCACTGAAATGGGGCTGAATTTCCAGCCCGACCAGTTCTCGACGGTGTTCTGGGACGTGTTCGGCGAGCAGGGTCATCCGGTGCGCGCGACCGTCACGGAAATGGGGCCGCTTCTGCTCGCGCGCATGCTCGACCTCAACGACGTGCAGGAAGGGGTGCTCAACGTCGCCTTCCGCGTCGCTGACGACGCCGGTTTGACCCTGATCGATATGAAGGATTTGCGCGCGCTGCTCGACGCCATCGTGCCCGATAGCGGGAAGAAGGGGGCGGATGCGGAGGAGGATCCGCTCGCCGCCATCCGCAAGGCCGCGCAAGGGTTCGGCAACGTCACCAAGGCCACCGTCGGCACCATCCAGCGCCAGCTTCTGGTGCTGGAGAACCAGGGCGGCACCAAATTCTTCGGCGAGCCGGCGCTGACGCTGAAGGACTTCATGAAGACCGACCGCGACGGCCGCGGCATGGTCAACATCCTGGTCGCCGACAAGCTGCTGCAGAGTCCTCGGCTTTACGCGACATTCCTGCTGTGGATGTTGTCGGAGCTGTTCGAGGAGCTGCCCGAGGCCGGCGATCTGCCCAAGCCGAAGCTGGTGTTCTTCTTCGACGAGGCGCATCTGCTGTTCAACGACGCGCCCAAGGCGCTGATGGACAAGATCGAGCAGGTGGTCCGCCTGATCCGCTCCAAGGGCGTCGGCGTCTACTTCGTGACGCAGAACCCGGTCGACGTGCCCGACCGCGTGCTGGGCCAGCTCGGCAACCGGGTGCAGCACGCGCTGCGCGCCTTCACACCGCGCGACCAGAAGGCGGTCGCGGCTGCGGCCCAGACCTTCCGGCCCAACCCGAAGCTCGACACGGCCAAGGTGATCATGGAGCTCGGCAAGGGCGAGGCGCTGGTGTCCTTCCTCGAAGGCAACGGCACGCCGGCGATGGTCGAGCGCGTGATGATCCGGCCGCCATCGGCGCGCATCGGGCCGATCACGCCGGACGAGCGCAAGGCGATCATGGCTGCAAGCCCGGTGAAGGGCAAATACGACACCGCGGTCGACGCCGAGTCCGCCTACGAAATGATCCAGAAGCGCATTGCCGGCACGGCGGCCACGGCCGACGGCCCAGCGGATGGAAGCGGCGGCGGCCTTCTCGGCCAGATCGGCTCGATCGTCGGCACCGTGTTCGGCACCAACGTCAAGCGCGGCCGGCTGTCGACCGGCCAGGTGATTGCGCGGGACGTGACGCGATCGGTCACCAACCAGGTGATCGGCGGAATGGCCGCCAATATCGGCAAATCGCTCGGTGGCCAGCTCGGCGGCTCGATCGGCCGCACCCTGGTCCGCGGCGCGCTGGGCGGATTGCTGCGGCGGTAGGCGGGGCCACCGGCTCTACAATTTCGGGTGAGGGGCTCTCCAAGCCTGCGCCGGTCTGCTACGTCCTGTTCGCCGCCGAACAGGACCAGTCCGTGACCTCGCTCGCTCCGCTCGCCAAGCCTGACGCGCCAAGACGCCTGTCGTTGCGCGCGCCGCTGGACCTGCTGTTTCTGGTCTGCTGCGTCCTGCTCACTGCCGACGTGCTCGTCCCCGAGATCTTCGGCAGCGGCAAGACCAAGGACTACCCGCTGTGGTACTGGGCCGGGCAGCAGGTCTTGCACGGTGAGCCGCTCTATCCCGCCACGGCCATCGAGTATTTCGAGTTCATCTATCCGCCCACGCCGGCAATCCTGCTGGCGATCCCGAGCTGGTTCGGCAAGATCCCGCTTTATGTCGTGCTCTCGATCCTCAACGTCCTGGCGTGGTGGTACACCGGCACGTTCTCGCACGTGATGACCGGCTCGGACCGCAAGCCCGGTCCCTGGCTTGAAGCGCTGCCCGCCGTCGTCACCGTGCCCTTCGTGTTCGACATGTTCGACCTCGGCCAGCCGAACCTCGTCCTGCTGGCGATGGTGCTGTTCGCCTTCTGGAGCCTGCGGCATCAGCGGTCATGGCTCGCCGGCTTCATGTTCGCGCTCGCTACCGCAATCAAGGTGTTTCCCATCGCGGTGCTGCCCTATCTGCTCTGGCGCCGGAAGTGGGCGGCCGCCGCCAGCATGATCGCTTTCACCGGAATCCTTCTCTACCTCGTGCCGGCGCCGATCCGCGGCTTCGAGCGCAACGCGGCCGAACTTGCGGTGTGGTATCAGGGCATGGTCGGAACGAGCTCGGAAAAAGGCTTCGGCCAGCGCGACGAGCAGAACTGGTCGTGGGTCAACCAGTCGCTGATCGCCGTCACGCACCGCCTGGTCCGTCCCATCAACTACAATCAGGACAATCCCAAGACGCCGCCTCGCACGATGAATGTCATCGCCGTCGACTACGGCACGGCCAACTGGATCGTGCTGGCAGTGTCGGTCTTGCTCGGGCTGGGCTTCCTCGCGGTGATGCCGCGGCAAGCGCGGCGAACGGCGCGCTCCGATGCCGAGGAGCTCGGCATCCTGCTCTGCCTGATCACGGTGGCCTCGCCTCTGGCGCGGCAATACTACTTCATGTGGCTGTTCTTCCCGATGACGGTGTTGATGCATCGCGCCGCCTTCGACGAACGGGCGAAGGTGCGCCTCGGAACCTGGCTCGCACTCGGCGCGGCCGGCATTCTCCTGCTGCTGGCGCTGCCGTGGTTTCCGACGGTCTTCCAGGCCTGGGGCAATAACCTCGCCGCGACCTCCGTTCTTGCAGGTTGCCTCGCATGGCACATCCGCCATCCGCCGGTTGCGGCTGGCCCCGAGCCTGCGACGGGGTTAAAACCCGTGAATCTCGAGAAGCCGTCTTAAGTCTCAAACGTCAGGAATCCGACCATGGCCAATGCGCAGCTTCAATCCGTGCTCGATCACATCGACAGGGATTTCGACAACAGCCTGGAGCGTCTGTTCGCGCTGCTGCGGATCAAGTCGATCTCCGCGGATCCGGCCTTTGCCGGCGACTGCAAGGCGGCGGCGGAGCATCTCGCCAAGGACATCGCGAGCCTCGGTGTTGCCACCGAGGTGAGGCCGACCGCGGGCCATCCCGCCATCGTCGGCAAGACCGGAGCGGGCGGACGGCCGCATGTGATCTTCTACGGACACTACGACGTGCAGCCGGTCGATCCGCTCGATCTCTGGCACCGCCCGCCGTTCGAGCCTGTGGTGACCGACCATGCCGACGGCCGCAAGATCATCGTCGCGCGCGGCGCCGAGGACGACAAGGGCCAGGTCATGACCTTCGTCGAGGCCTGCCGCGCCTGGAAGAAGGTGACGGGCTCGCTGCCGATCGACATCACCTTCCTGATCGAAGGCGAGGAGGAGGTCGGCTCGAAGAACTTCGTGCCCTTCATCGAGGCCAACAAGGACGAGTTCAAGGCGGACTACGTGCTGGTCTGCGACACCGGCATGTGGGACCGCAACACGCCGGCGATCACGACCTCGCTGCGCGGCCTGCTCTATGAAGAGCTGAAGATCACCGCCGCCAATCGCGACCTGCATTCCGGCGTGTTCGGCGGCAGCGCGATGAACCCGATCCGGGTGCTGACGAAGATCCTCGGCGGCCTGTTCGACGACGACAACCGCATCACCATCCCCGGCTTCTATGACGGCGTGAAGGATCTGCCCCCGGACATCCTGGAGCAGTGGAAGAAGCTCAATCTCACGCCGGACATGTTCCTGAAGCCGATCGGCCTGTCGATCCCCGCCGGCGAGAAGGGCCGCCTCCTGATCGAGCAGGCCTCCTCGCGCCCGACCTGCGACGTCAACGGCATCTGGGGCGGCTATATCGGCGAAGGCTCCAAGACCGTGATCCCCTCGCACGCCTCGGCCAAGGTCTCGTTCCGTCTGGTCGAGGGCCAGGATCCGCAAAAGATCCGCAAGGCGTTCCGCGATTACGTGACGGCGCGGCTTCCGGGCGACTGCAAGGTCGAGTTCGGCGACCATTCCGCCGCGCCCGCCGTTGCGCTCGACTGGAACATGAAGCCGCTCGCCGCCGCCAGCAAGGCGCTGACGGAGGAATGGGGCAAGGAGACCGTGCTGATGGGCTCCGGCGCCTCGATCCCGATCGTCGCCGACTTCAAGCGCACGCTCGGCCTCGACTCGCTGCTGGTCGGTTTCGGCCTCGACGACGACAACATCCACTCGCCGAACGAGAAGTACGATTTGCGCAGTTTCCAGAAGGGTATCCGTTCCTGGGCGAGGATCCTCGCGGCGCTGGCGGAGGTGAAGTAGGCACAGGGCCGTAGGGTGGGCAAAGGCGTATAGCGCCGTGCCCACCACCTCTCCATGATTGCGAAAGAACGTGGGCACGCTTCGCTTTGCCCACCCGACGAGACCTTCATCCGTCATTGCGAGCGTAGCGAAGCAATCCAGAATCCCTCCGCGGGATGAAGTCTGGATTGCTTCGTCGCCTGCGCAAATTGCTTCGCAATTTGTCGCGGGCTCCTCGCAATGACGGTGGGGCCAAATAAAAACGCCGCCCGGAATTGGGCGGCGTTTCATTCCAAAAGGCGTAGAGGTTCGTTGGCGACGAACCTACCTCAAGCTCGCGAAAATCTCAAGACCGGTAGCCGGGCAGCTCGCGGTCGAGCTTGCGCAGCAGGGGCGGCCAGACGAGGTTGGTCGCGCGCAGCTCGGCGCGGTCGCGGTTGGCGAGCAGCTCGGTGTTCTTCTCGATCGCGATCTCCTCGACCGGATAGACCGGCGTGCCGAGCGCGCGCGTGCGCACCTGCATGGAGCAGGCGCGTTCGAGATGATACATGCGTTCGAAGGCGGAGGCGACCGAGCGGCCGACCGTCAGCGTGCCGTGATTGCGCAGCAGCATGTGGTTGTGGTCGCCGAGATCCTTCTGCAGGCGCGGCCGCTCGTCGTGGTCCAGCGCGATGCCTTCATAGTCGTGATAGGCGAGGTCGTGGGTGACGAGCTGGGCGGTCTGGTTCAGCGGCAACAGGCCCTCGGCTGAGCTCGACACCGCGGTGCCGTCGAGGGTGTGGAGATGCAGCACGCAGATGGCGTCCTCCCGCACCTCGTGGATTGCCGAATGGATGGTGAAGCCGGCCGGGTTGATGCTGTACTCGCTCTCGGAAAGCTGGTTGCCGTGCAGATCGACCTTGACGAGGCTGGACGCCGTGATCTCGTCGAACATCAATCCGTAGGGGTTGATGAGGAAATGATGCTCGGGGCCGGGGACGCGCGCGGAGATGTGGGTGTCGACCAGATCGTCCCAGCCATACAGCGCGACCAGGCGATAGCAGGCGGCGAGATTGACCCGCTGCTGCCACTCGGCCTCCGTCATATCAGACGGCACTTCCTTCAGGCGCGCTTCCGCTGGCGACATGGCAGGTCTCTCCGAACATCGTTGTTGCGGGGAGGGAGCCTAGTACCGGTCGTGGTTGCCAGCAAGGCGGCCAAAGCGCGGCAGTTCAGCGTAGCCTGCATGGAGCGCAAGCGGAATGCGGGGAGTCGTGTGGTCCCGGATTTCGCTTGCGCTCCATCCGGGCTACGGGCCGGAGAAGATGATTACGGCGCCGGGATGGACAGCAGGCTGGAAATGCTGCGGCCGCGGATATCGTAGACGCGGGCGAACACCACGTCGTCGCGCTTGATCTCGACCATGACGGGTGCGGTGAGGCCCTTGCAGTAGAACTCGCCGAGCGTCATGGCGAAGTCAGCCGCGTTGGAATCCCAGCCGATGGTGAAATCGGGCCCGAGCGCGACCTGCGCCGGCCGCTGCGGACCGCACACTGCGACTTTCCATTTTCGATTGACTGGCGGCACTTCCTGGCGCTCGACCAGCTGCTCGCGCAGCTCGTCCGAGGCCTGCTTCAGCGCGAGGCCCCAATAGTCCAGCATGAAACGGTCGTCGGCGCCGCGCACGGTGCCGGCGATGTGGTTGAAGTGGGTGTATTGATAGGGATGCAGGCGGATCATCTCGGCGAGCGAGAGCGCAAGGCCGAAGCAGAAGGTCGCCAGCACGACCGGCTGCCAGGTGCGGTGATTGGCGCGCAGGCGCTCCATGGCCCAGGCGAACGCGACGCCGCCGAGCACTGCCATCGGCGGAATTACGAAGACGAAATGGCGGATGCCGTTGTATAGCGCCGGCCGCTTCACCATCGCGATCGCCAGCGGCAGGGTCGCCGCTAACGTCAGCATCAGCATGATGGTCTTGCGCCGCGCCGGCACGTCGCCTCGCGGCAGCATGGCGAAGGTGCTGAACACCGCGCCGCCCATCAGCACCAGCAGCACCTCGGGCAGCTGCAGCGCGAACAGCGTCGGCAGGTAGGACCAGGGCATGTCCGGCACCGACACGATCGCGCCGTCGAACATCTCCTTCCACGGCTTCTCGAAGAAATGCGAGAAGTAGGTCAGCGCCTCGAAGGGATTGCCGGGCTCCATGATCGACCACGGCCAGATCAGGCCCATCACGAGGTAGCCGAAGGCGAGGCCGGGCAGCAGCACATAGACGACATGGGCGAAGCGGCGGACCGACTCGCGAAGACCCTCGGTGCGCAGCTCCTCCAGGAACAGCGGGATGAAGCCGAGCATGGCGTAGACCAGCGCGAGCCCGCCGAGAATGCGGCAGCCGAGCGAAAGACCGGCGCCCAGGCCGACGATCAGAATCGTGCGCGGCGACGGCTGCGGATATTCCTCGGCGAGGCGGACGAGGCCGAGCATCAGGATGATCATGGCCACCGCGAAGGGCGCGTCCTTCGGGTTCATAAACATGTGGCCGTAGAAGATCGGGCACAGCGCGAGCAGCAGGAGTGCGGCAAGACCGGCCAGCGGCCCCCCGATGCGGCGGGCAAGGCGCCAGGTCACCGCAAGTCCGATCACGCCGACGATGGCGCCGAGCAGACGTCGCGTCTCGAACAATTCGAGCGGAATGATCTTGTGCAGGAGGGCCGCGACCATGTCGAAGCCGCCGCCATACATGTAGAGATTGGCAAAGGAGAGCGCCGCGGTGTCCTTGAAGCCGGAACCGAACATGCGCAGCAGCAGGTCGGCATATTCGGCGTGGGTGTAGTCGTCCCAGCCAAGGCCGTAGTCACGGAAGGTCAAGCCGGCGATGACGGCGACCACTGCCAGCACCAGCATGGCGAGATCGTCGCAAGTCCGTTCGACCGAGCGCCGCTGAGGCGTGTCGATCGCCGAAGTCGTGATGGATGTCATGGCTATCGGTGCCCCGGAATCCCCTCTTGGCCCTGCTGGCGCGCGCGGGCCTGCTCCCCGGACTCCCTATAGCGCAGTTCCATTACCAAGTAATTGGGCATTATGGCTAAATTCCTGATGCGACGCAGCAATTCCGGATTTCGAGCACGGACCAGCATTAGCGGGCCGTAGCTGAAGGGAATGTGAATAAGTCCCTGATTTCCCTCCCTTTAGGAACGCTGCTTGCAATTGGCCGTTGGCGTGGAACACCGTATGACGGTATCGTGGCGTGACAGGTCGCGTGTGGATGTGCGGCCGGGGGTGAGTTCGATGACCTTGGCACTGTTGATCGCAGGGATTTTCGCCGTCCTGGCGGGCTTCCTTTCGATCCTGTTTGGCTTCTCCGTCAGGGAGTTCAGCCTCGGCAGCCCCCTCATAGTCTCAGGCACCATCGGCGTCTGCTCCGGGATGTTACTGGTCGGCCTCCATGTCGTGGTCCTGGAGCTGAAAGCGATTGCGCGCCGGCTGGCCGGTACGCCGTCCGAAGTGCGGGTCAGGCCCGTGTTGCCGGGGCTTGCATCGGGCGCTGCCGCGCCTGATGCGATGTCTGCCGCAGCGGCACGGATTGACACCCGGATGGACGCGGCGCCGCCGCCACCACCGGCCGCAGGCCCGCCGCCGTGGCAGAGTGAAGCTGCCGCGCGCGAGCGTCCGCCTGCCGAGGTGCCGCCGGAGCCGGAGGCTCCGACGCCGCCGGCAGCTCCTGAAGCGCCGCGCCGGCGCAATCTGTTGTTCGCCTCGACCTCGCGCAAGGAGCGCGAGCGTGCGGAGGCGAAGACCACCGAGACGCCGTCGTTGCACCCGGAGCCGAGTGAAGCGCCGGACATTCCGCCTGCAAGCTTTGACGATGCCTGGCCGAAGCCGGATCGCAGCCGTCCGCCGGAGCCGCCGGCCACCGCGCGCCGGCCAATGCCGCCGCCGCGCTCGCCGTCGACCTTTGCGGAGGCCGCCCCGCTGCCTGCATCCGAACCGCCGCCACCACCGCCGGCACCGGCCGAGCAGCCACCCGTGACCGTGCTCAAATCGGGCGTCGTCGACGGCATGGCCTATTCGCTCTATTCCGACGGCTCGATCGAAGCGCAGATGCCGGAGGGCATGATGCGCTTTGCCTCGATCGACGAGCTGCGCACCCATCTCGACCAGCGGGGTTGAGCTCGGCCTGCGCGTCGACGCGCGGCCATGACTTGTTGCGTCGAGGTCCACTCGTATTCGCTGGCCGTCTTAGTTCAGCCGAACGTATTGTTGACACGGAATAGTTGAGCGTCGTCTATCCCGAGAGGCGCAAGGTGGAGAGAGGGCGGGCCCATGTCGGATGCGGGGGCTAAGAATTTCATCGAGCTGACGGCGGGCATCGTGTCGGCCTATCTCAGCAACAATCCGACGCCGGCCGCGGAGATTCCGAACCTGATCAGCCAGGTGCATGGCGCCCTGGTGCGGGTGTCCTCGGGCCGCACCGAGACTGCGCCGCTCGAACCGGCGAAGCCGGCGGTCTCGCTGAAGAAGTCGATCGCGCCCGACTATCTCGTCTGCCTCGAGGACGGCAAGCGCTTCAAATCGCTGAAGCGTCATCTGCGCACGCAGTACAACATGACGCCGGAGCAGTATCGGGAGAAATGGGGGCTGCCCGCCGACTATCCCATGGTCGCGCCGAACTATGCGGTGGCGCGCTCGCAGCTCGCCAAGCAGATGGGCCTCGGACAGCAGCAGCGGAAGAAGGGGAAGTAGAAGGCCGCCCCCCGGGAGATCTCGTAGGGTGGGCAAAAGCGCGAAGCGCTGTGCCCACGAGTTTTCTCCGATCGCACTCAGAACGTGGGCACGCTTCCGCCTTCGCTCTTCGAGCTACGGCGGACAAGTCGTTTTGCCCACCCTACAAGAGCTATCGACGAAGCTTCCTTACGACGCTTCCGCAAGCGCCTCTTTCGCGTCGGTCTTGATGCGCTCGACCATCGAGCGCAGGCCGTTGGAGCGCTGCGGCGTCAGATGATCGCGAAAGCCGAACTCGTTGAACACGGCGATCGCGTCGGTATCGAGAATCTCCTGCGGCGTGCGGCCGGAATAGAGCGAGAGCACGATGGCCACCAGCCCGCGCACGATGTGCGCGTCGCTGTCGCCGCGATATCGCAGGATCGGCGCGCCCTTGCTGCGGTCGACCTGCTTCTGCAGCCAGACCTGGCTGACGCAGCCGTTGACCTTGTTCTCGGCGGAGTGCTCGGCCTCGGGCATCGGTTCCAGGGTACGGCCGAGCTCGATGACGTACCGGTAACGGTCGTCCCACTCGTCCAGAAGCTCGAAATTGTCCCTGATTTCGTCGATCGTCGTCATGTTGGCCCAAGGTTCCCGCTTCCCGCCAATATAGGGATGCGAGGAGCCGAAATCGATAGGGTTTGGGCGCTAATTCGCCGGCTGCGGGCCGCGCCATTCGAGTGCGAGGTCGTCCTGGCTCAGCGTGTCACGCGGTGCTTCGCTCGAAATGGCGTCGCCTTCGCCGACCATCGCGATCGAGCCGGTATGGTCGGGCGCCTTCTTCTCGTTCTTCTCGTTCTTGTCGTTCTTCTCGTTGCCGATCTGATCTTTTTTGTCGTTGATGATCTGGTAGATCTTGCGCGCGCCGTCCTGGGCGCGCTGGCCGATGATGGTCGCCGCCTGTCCGCCGACCTCGCAGGCCGCCGGCTGGCGCTTGCAGAACTGAGTCATGTCGGAGACGGCCGCAGTCGCAGCCTGCACCGCGTCGGCGGCGCCGATCTGCGGCAGCTTCTCCGATTCGGGTGTCTTGTCCCTGGGCAGGAGCACCAGCACCAGCCCGAGCCAGAATGTGATGCGGAGCAGAAAGCGCATCTTAGCGACCTGTACCTTCGATCCCCACCGCGGCGATCTCCGCGGAAGTCGGACCTAGCAACTCTCGATAAATCGCAAGTGATTGCCTTGAGCTTAATTCGCGGAAAATTTACGCAAAATTCTTCGCGATCGACGGTGTCGTAAATTTTCGATTGACGCCGGCGCCCGTGATTTTGCCGGCGCGCATGTCCACCAATTCGAAACCATGAAAAGGACGGTGAAACCCTGTGTTCACCATCCTCGCCGAAGACGTCGTCAAATCGTCTAAAAAGCCCCGCGATGTCCCGGCGTCCGGCCGCACGCCGCGGCGCCTTAGCACTCGTTTAAGGTCGCTCTGACACGGTGGCTCAACGACAAGGAGGCGTTCCGGCGCGTCTTCTCAGACGATTGAGCCGAAGCGCGAGACCCGTGACAGTTTTGAGTATCATCCGCGATTGTCTCGATGCACTGCTGCATCCCTCCGCGCGTTACGATGCGCTGATGCGAGCGCGTCATCGTGCCTTCATGGCGCCGCGGCTGCTCGGCAGCCTGGCCGCCTTTGCCGCATTCCCGGTCTATCTCGCCATGCGCGGCGCGCCGAATGCGGTCGAGGTCGCCGCTTTCGCATGGCTGATCGCCCCGATCCTGCTGTCCTGGTTCCTGTCACGCACCGGCCGTTATGAAGGCGCGCATGTGCTGTCGTCGCTGGCGCTGTCCGGCCTGATCATGGCGGTCGCGGGCTCTACGGGCGGCATCGACTCATTTGCCGCGGTCTGGCTGGTCGTGGTTCCCCTCGAGGCCGCGCTGTCGGCCTCGCGCCGCGTCGCCGCCTTCGCGTCCTTGCTCGCGTTGTCCTGCGCGGGACTGCTGATTCTCGGCAGCCAGCTCGGCTGGCTGCCCTCCGCAGACACCAGCGCCGCAGAACGCGGCGTGCTGATGGCATTCGGCGTCGCCTCGGCGACGCTCTATGCCGCTGGCCTCGCCTTCGGCGCGGAATCGCTCGCGCGCACCAGCGTTGGGCTGCTGTCGCGCGAGGAGGAGCGTTACCGCCTGCTGGCCCGCAACATGAGCGACGTCGTCTCGCGGCATCGGCGCAACGGCGCGGTGCAGTTCATCTCGCCGGCGGCGGAGGCCATGCTCGGCATACCCGTGGCGCAACTGCTCGGTCATGGCCTGTTCGACCGCGTCCATGTCGCCGATCGCCCGGCCTATCTCACCGCGCTGTCCGATGCCGCGCGCGGCGACGTGCGCAGCGTCGAGTTCCGGCTGCGGCGTGAGCCGGATGGTTCCGAGCGCGGTCAGATCGATTTTCTCTGGGTCGAGATGCGCTGCCGCCCGCTCGATTCGGAGATGGGCCGCGACGTCACGCGCGAGGCCGAAGTCGTCGCCGTGATGCGCGACGTCACCGACCACAAGCTATCCGAGCAGGCGCTGGAGCAGGCGCGCTGCGCCGCTGAAGCCGCCGATGCCGCCAAGACGCGCTTCCTCGCCACCATGAGCCACGAGCTGCGGACGCCGCTCAACGCCATCATCGGCTTCTCCGAGATGATCGCGCAGGAGCAGACCTTGATGCTGGGTGCGGCCCAGCGCAAGGAATATGCGGAGCTCATCCACGCATCCGGCCAGCATCTGCTGTCGGTCGTCAACGGCATCCTGGACATGTCGAAGATGGAGTCGGGCAATTTCGAGATCGCGTCCGAGCCGTTCGCGCCGCGCGCCTCGCTCTTGCATTGCTGCAATCTGCTGGCGCTGAAGGCGCGGGAGAACGGCATCGACCTCATCACCGACGCGCCGCAGGACCTGCCGGTCATGACCGGCGATCCCAGGGCCTTCAAGCAGGTCGTGCTCAATCTCGTCGCCAACGCCATCAAGTTCACCGAGCGCGGCGGCCAGGTTTCCGTCTCCGCTGCGGTGACCGGATCGCAGCTGACGCTGCGCATCAGCGACACCGGCGTCGGCATCGCGCCCGACGACCTCAAGCGCATCGGTGCGCCGTTCTTCCAGGCGGGCAAGACCTATCAGCGCCGTCACGAAGGAACCGGCCTCGGACTTTCGATCGTGAAGAGCCTCGTGGCGTTGCATCTCGGCGAATTGACGGTACAAAGCAAGCTGGGGGAGGGCACCGCCGTCACGGTCAAGCTGCCGCTCGTCTACACGCCGCCGCAAGTCAAGCCGGCCGATGAGAAGGCGAGCGAGAGCAAGATCGCGACCCTGACGCCGGCGTTGCGCCAGGAGACTGCGGACCAAACTCAGGACCAACCCGCTCTGGTGAAGAAAAGTGCCTAGGAAGTTGAACAAGGACGGAGCCGCTCCGCGCCGCCGTGGCGCCAAGGCCGCGGTTGTCGACGTCGAGACCGAGCGCAACCTCGTGATGCGCGTGCTGCTGCACAGTCCCAAGGACACGCTGGCCGGCCTCGTCGCCGTCGCCGCGATCGGTGCGATCGTCGCCAACGCGCTGTTCCTGCAGACCGGTCGGCATCCGGCCCCGATGTTCGGTACGGTGATCAATCTTCCCGCGCCGTCATCCGTCTCGCTGCCCAATCTACTGCCGCGTCCGCGTCCCGTCGGCGCCGACACGTCGCCGCTGGAGCCGCGCGCGACCGAGTTCCGCGCCGAGCCCAAACCTGCCGAAAGAGCGGTCGAAAAGCCCGTGGAGAAACCGGTCGAGGCGACCGCATCGACGCGCGCGAACGATCCCATGACCAATCTGGTCAAGGCGACGACCTCGACGCCGCCCTCCGCCATGCGTCCGCCGGCTCCGATTCCCGTGCCACAGAGCCCCGCCGCGCGGCGTATCGCCGGCGTGCAGCGCGCGCTGTCCGAATACGGCTACGGCAATCTGAAGATCACGGGCACGATGAGCGGCGAGACCCAGTCGGCGATCCAGAAGTTCGAGCGCGAGCACAAGATGCAGGTCACGGGTCAGTTGTCCGACCGCCTGCTGCGCGAGCTCGGCGCCGCGATCGGCCATCCCGTCGAATAGCCGCGCCGTCCGCTGTCATTGACGCGGATCAATCTTCGGGTTCTCGCGCCGGCAGCCCAGGCCGCGTCCCGCAGGCGCGATTTGCTTGGGATCAATGACGGCCGCCAGCTTCGGGGACCATGATCGCCCATCTTCAACGAAGAAGAGAGGGTGTCATGTTCAAGGTCTCGGTCCTCGTCTGGATCATGCTGGGGACGGTGCTGGCAGGCGTCAGTCTGATTGTCGTGCTGATGGTGCCGAGTTTCGCCGCCGACGCCATCAGGAACATCCCCTACGCCGTGGCCACGGGATTTGCGCTCGCGATTCCGCTGTCATACCTCGTCGCACGCCAGATCCGCGGCGGGCAGGGCCTGCGCAACGTCTGACGGGCACGAGCTGAGACTGGCGGCGCGCGCCACGCTGGCCTATCGTCCGACTCATGCGTTTGAAATCCAACATATGGGTCGCGGCCTATCTGCGCCGATGCCAGACCGAGGGCGTGTTCGGCGCGGTGCGCCGTCGCGGCGCCGAGGAGGCGGGGGCGGTCTTCGTGAAAGTGTCGCTGCTCGACGGTCAGGCCATGCTCTACGCGCCGGCGCCGCAGACCTCTTACGACGACGGCCGCCCCGTCGATCGCTTTTTCGTGCCGGTCGCACCGCAGCCCTTGCCGGAGCACACCATCGAAGAACGGCTGACCAAGGAGATCCGCTTCGACCCGGACGCCTGGATCGTCGAGACCGAGGACCGCGCCGGGCGGCATTTCCTGGAATTGGCGAAGACGTAGCTGCTGTTCGCTGTTCCGTCGTGTCCCGGCTCTGAGCGCACCACACCGGACGATGCTTCGCATCGCCGGCGCGCTGCGTCGCGTCCGGGGCACGCTTGCAGTGACAAGCTTGGGCTCCGTCTCGCTCAGCGTTGACGCTGAGCCGCCTTACCGCTCCGACGAGCCGCCGGTCCCGGTGCGCACGGTCGGGCTGGAGCCGGGCTGTACGCCGGGCCGCGTCTGGTTCGCGCCGGCGCGGGCGCGCTGGCGTTCGCCGTCGTGCAGTGCCGACTGGTACTTTGCGCGGGTGACGGCGAGCGTCGAGCCGCGCCAGGCCGCCAGCAACACCAGCGCCGAGCGGTCGCTGAGACGGTCGTAGAGCCGCGACAGCCGGTACACCTCGTTCACGGAGGTGCCGATCGCCGGTTTGAAGAACAGCAGAATGCGCTGGAAGTTCGGGCTCGGCATGTCGAGCGCGCGCGCGGCGACGGCGAGCGCTTCGCCGCCGGGATCGTCGACGATCTGGGCTGCGACGCGCGATGGCAGAATCAGGCTGTCGCCGAGCTCGAGGGCGAAGTTCTCGACGTCGCCCGCGATCGCCGCCATCTCCAGGATCTGGATCGCGCGCTTGGCGCGGACGGTCGGAATGCGCGGCGCGGCCTTCAGCGGGGTTTGCGCCAGATTGTGCAGGATCAGCGCGCGCTCGGAAGGCCCGGCGCGGAAGAACATGTCGTGGATCTCGGCGGCGTCCTTCGGCTGCATCGCCATGTTCGCGGCCATGCGCTGCTCGGCCTCGGTCGGCGCGCGGACCGGGGAGGGGGCCGGTGCGGGCGCGGGGATTTCGCGCGCGAGCGGAACCCTGCGGCCTTCCTGGGCGGCGACCAGCCCGAGCTTCTGCAGCACCGGAACGGGCGTCTGCGGATAGATCGCGAGCTTCGCCTTGACGGCCGCGCGCGTGGCATCATCGACCTGGTCGATCAGCCGCGTCGCAAGCTCGACGAACTGGCGCTGTTCGTCGTCGCTGTGGACGCGCGTCTGGACATAGAGGTCGGTCAGCACGCGCAGCAGCGTCGGCCGAACATCGACGCCTTCGCGACGGGAGAGGCTCATCAGCCCGTCGAATCCGGGAAACAGCGACTTGGTCATGGAGGCGTACGCAACTCGGGAAAAATACTCGGAGCGAGCCTAGCGCGGGTTCCTTTAAAGGCTCGTTAAGGAAAACGAGGCGTGAAGCGGATCCTTAAATTTGAGGCCTTGTCGTGCCGCAACGGGACGGCGGGCCCGGCCCGTGCGGCTACGGTCCAAGCGGCACGTTTACACCCCGTTAACCATGAGCTGATCTTAATGATCGCCATGTTGCAGGAGCGTATTTGATCGCGCGGCAATTGAGAGAGCTGACATGGGGACCATCATCGAATTTCCGGCCGGTCGCCGGGTAGGCTCGTCGGGGGACGTCACACCGCGCGCGGACATGGGGACGATTCTGATCCTCCCGGTGATCCGCATCGAGCGCGAGGGCGACGAAACCAGCGGCGATCATGGACCGGAGCAGGGCACAGCGCCGGGGCGCCGTCGTCGCCGTCGCTGACATCCGGCTGCATGCAATGCCGGACACCATCCGCCAGATCCGGCCCGCTTTATCGGCCGTCCTGCTCGCATTGCTCGCCGCGACCCTTGGCGCGTGCAGCGGTGGCGATTTCGGCCGCACCCGCGCCGACATGCGCAGCGACGACATGCATCGCTGGCTCGGCGCCGAGGCCACCGGCAGCGTCGGCCTGAAACCTTCGCAATTCCAGCTGACCGACGAGGAGCGCCAGCTGCGCGACCTCGCTTATCCCATGATCGAGCCGCCGCTGTCGCGTCCCGCCTGGAAGAGCGTGTTCGGCGACTACAAGGCGATGCCCTCGCCCTGGCGGCAGAAGATCGTGTTCGACCGCACCATGTACGGGCGCACGCTGATCGACGAACCGCACCGCTCGCATTCCTCGCGCTATGCGCAGCTGATGGAGGACGTGCGCAACGACATCACCCGGTTCGAGCCGTTCTTCGCCTCCGCGATCCGCGTCATCGACCTCGACAGGAAGCGCGACGCCAGCATGGCGCGCGTCTCCGCGCTCTCGCCGAAGGAAAAGGACGACGCGGTCGCGCGCATGCAGGAGAACTCGCTGATCGTGCAGTGGGTGCAGCAGTGCCTCGAGCAGCGCGTCTCGTCCTATCGCTGGGCGCTGGAGCGCCTGGTGATCCAGGCGCCCGACGGCATGGCCGCCGATGCCGACCGCCTGATCGGCGAGCTCGCCGCCCAGACCGCCAACCCGCCGGTCCAGGCGCAGCCGCCTTACGGCCGCGCGGTCATCTCGAAGGGCTGAGCGGGAGCTCTGTCCGGTAAATCGGCCGCTGAGCCTGGGATTTTTGCGCAATGAGGTAACGTTCAGTTTGGCAAGTCGCCAACTGGTTGGCACCCGACGCTGGGGAAATGACCTAAAATCGCCGAAGTTGTGCCTGTCGTATCAAGCTCTTCGGAGGTTGTTTGCCTTGAACGGATGCGTTCGTCTTCTCGCCGGTATCGCCATAGTTCTTGCTGCAGCTCTGGCCGCGCGTGCGCAATCCGCCGAGCCTCTGCCCGCTCCCATTCCGACGGGACCCGACGATCTGGAGAACGCGGCGCGCGCGCAGGGCGCGTCGCTGATTCCAAGCTGCAGATTCGCGGGCGCTCGCTGCGGTTATCTCGACCGCAGTGGCAAGACAGTCATCGCGCCGCAGTTCGACTGGGTCGATTTGTTCGTTGGCGATCGCGCGCTGGTCGGTAGCGGCGGGAAATATGGCGCGATTGATACGACTGGTCGTTACGCGGTTGCTCCGACTTACGCGTCCATGAGCAGGTTCGATCGCGGCCTCGCGCTGGTCGTTGTTGGAAATCGCCTGGGCGCAATCAACGAGGATGGGCGAGCAATCGTTCCGGCGGAGCACGGCGCGATTATCCGGATCGCGGATGAGGCTTTTCTCGTCGCGGAGCCGCCCTATGCCGTTGGAAGGCAGCCGGACCCGCTGGGCCGCAATGTCGCTCCCTATGCATATGGCAAGCGGTGGGGCATCGTTGCAAGCGGCGGAAGCTGGATTGTACGCCCCAGTTTCGCACAGGTGAGCATGCTGTCGGAAGATCCGATCGGACTGTTCTTTGCCTCTGACTCCATGCGCGATAATGTGGGATGGCAGTTGATCCGAGCGGATGGAAGTCCTGTCAACACTGAGAGGTTCGATCATGTTCAGCTCATCCAGCGTGCTGATGATCGCGCGATCGTGCAGCGGGGCGGGCGCTGGGGCGCCGTCAACGGCAAGGGTGACATCGCCATAGATCTGAAATTCGACTGGCTCGGATACTTCCGCGATGGCTGGGCTCCCTATCGACTGGCCGGGCGCGAGGGTCGAATCGACCGGGACGGAAACATCTTGTCGGATGCGGTGGCCCAACCGCCGAGTTGGAACGGAAAGGTCGGTGCCGTCGTCGATGGCAAGTTGCTCTATACCGATCGCGCCGGCACCGTGTTGCTCGGGACGGATCACCCGAAATGCCCTGACGGTCGCCACCTGCGCTTCGAGCAGGGGAATTGGACCATCTTGACGGCCGACGACACGCCGGCGCCTGCCGTTGCGTTCCGTTACGTGCAGCTCGCGTGCAACGGGCCGTCGGTCGTCCAGTACGATAATAAATGGGGTTTCATATCGGTGGACGGCAAACTTCTGGCCGGTCGCTATTTCGATCGAGCCCAAGCTTTTCACGATGGAATTGCAACGATCGTCGATAACGGATTATGGGCCGTCATCGGCGAAGACGGATCGCCACTGCTCGGGCCACTGAAGCTCGCGCGAGGCACGGCGACCAGCGGAACCGGCGTGTACAGCATCGAATTCGAGGAAGGCTATAGGACGCTCGACAAGGCGCTGCTTGCCGAGCTCGTGCGAGATCCCAGTGTCCTCACGCATCGCCTTGCGCCGCGCCTGCCTTGGTCCGAAGGGCTCGCGGCGCAGCTTGACGACAAGACCGGTAGATGGGGGTTCATCGATGCGACGAAGAATTTCGTCATTGCGCCGCAATTCGATGCCGTGAGCCCCTTTCATCGGGGTTCTGCCTGGGCCGCCTTTCCCGACCGTCGTGAATGGTGCTCGATCGACAAGGCCGGAAACATCGTGTCCGCCGTCCAGTGTCGATGCGGCCAACCGATCATGCGTCTCGAGCACTACACGCCGCCGCCCAACGTCGCGTGCTATGACGACGGCATCCGCATTGTTCGTGGAATGCCGGTCATCCGTGGAACTGCCCACTAGCAACTTCGTCCGTCAGGACCTTCGGCGAGGAGCCGTGCGCGCGACTCTGCTTGGCTTGCGCGGCCGCTTCTGCAGTTTCCCGACAAATTCCTTCAGCGCATCCGCCAGCGGCGTGGAGGCGCGGTAGGCGAGGCCGACCTCGCGCTTCACCTTGACCTCGATCTCGCGCACGGCGACATCAGGATTGCCGCGCGCCACGCCCTCGGGGACGATGGCGACCCCGACCCCTGCGGCGACCAGTGCCATCGCCCAATCTTCCGACTGCGCGATCGCCGCGGTTTGCCGCTGCTGCGCGCCGCGGCCGAAGAACGCGCTCTGCTCGCAATGGCAGCGGTCGATCAGCGGCACGCCGGCGAGATCGGCGGTCCGGAGCTTGTCCTTCAGCGTCAGCGGATGCGACGGCGGCAGCGCGGCGACATAGCGCTCGCTCCACAGCGCGACGAACTGTTCATCCTTGCGCAGCATGCTCCTGGAGATGATGCGCGCATCGGCGGGCTCGTCGCTGCCGACGAGGCGGAGCGAAACGTCGCTGCGCGCGGTCAGCGGCTTCAGCAGCGCGATGGTCCGGGGCACGTCGAGCGTGCGCATCAGGCCGAGCGTGACATTCGTCTTGGTGCTCGGCTTCCTGAACAGGCTGCGCGCGGCATCGGTCTCGTCGATGATGCGGCGGGCGAGGGCGTGAAACTGTTCGGCGGACGCGGTCGGCGCGACGCCCTTCTTGTGCCGGACGAACAACGTGGTGCCGAGCTCCGCCTCCAGATGGGTGATGGCGGTCGAGATCGAGGGCTGCGACACGAAGCAGGCCCGCGCCGCGGCGGTCAGGTTGCGCGCGCGGTAGACGGCGGCGAAGTAGCGAAGCTCGCGGATATCCATAGGAATGGCCTAGAGATAATATCAATACTCGATATTTTACCTATGGCTGGAAGGATGACAAGAACGTCCTGCCCATAACCGGCAGGACACGCGATGAAAATCCACCATCTCAACGCCGGCACGATGTGCCCGATCGGCCGCCGCCTGGTGAACGGCAGCGGCGGCCTGTTCCAGCGCGCCCGCCTGGTCTGCCACTGTCTGCTGATCGAGACCAAGGACGGGCTCGCCCTGGTCGACACCGGCATCGGCCTCGACGACATCGCCGCGCCCGCGCGGCTGGGGCGGCGCTGGGTGCGGCAGACCGCGCCGAGGCTCGATCCCGCGGAGACGGCAGCCGAGCAGGTGAGGGCGCTCGGCTATTCGCTCGAGGACGTGCGCCACGTGCTGCTGACGCATCTCGACCGCGATCACGCCGGCGGCGTGCCCGACTTTCCCCATGCCGCGATCCACGTCCATCGCGCCGAATACGACATGGCGGTGCTGCACAAGCCGGCACCACCCGAAGGGCGCTATGTCACGGGGCAGTGGAGCCACGGCCCGCATTGGTCATTCTATGGCGAAGCCGGCGAGGACTGGTTCGGCTTCAGGGGCGTGCGCGCGCTCGGCGACAAGGAGGCGGACATCCTGATGATTCCGCTCGCCGGCCACACGCTCGGCCATTGCGGTATCGCGGTGCGATCGGGCGATACCTGGCTGCTGCATGCCGGCGACAGTTACTTCCACCATGCCCAGCTTGATGCATCGCCGCGCATGCCGTTGATGCTCGGCTACTTCCAGCGCCGTGGCGACATGGATCGCGACATGCGGATCGCCAACCAGGAACGGCTGCGCGCGCTGAAGCGCGATCACGGCGATCGCGTGAGCATCGTCAACAGCCACGATCCCGCCGATTACGAGCGTTGCCGCTGCGGAGGGCATCCACTGTCATGAGACCAATGTTCGGCCAACAGATGGGCCCAAGTTCTGACAATTCGTGCTATGGATGTCGCCTGAACGCCAGGCGGAGCCAGTGTCGTGATCTGTGAAAAGTCTCGTGATCGGTTGGCTCTGGCGCTTCGGCGCTACGTGGCGGGACGTATCAGTAACGACGATTTGGCAGGGATCAAAGTTGATTGGCGGGATCGCGGTGCGGTTGCGGTCCGCCAGATGGCATGGAGCCTCTACGACGATACGAGGCACCACTATGCCACAGGCAGGCACGCGATAAACTGCAGCGGCAAGCGGATAGTCGCAAGGTGGATCGTATTCCTGCATAGCGACAGGGAATATCTTTGGCCTGACTATTCTTTCATTCAAATCATCAATTGGCCCCTCAACTTGTTGACCCTTGGCTGGTGGGAGCGCCGCAAGAACATTCGTCGCCGGGAGTTTAGGCGAGCAGGGGACTTCGCTGCGTGGCCGTTCATAGCGATGACTGACCTCGATGCGGAAGCGCAAGAGCCACGATACTTGTCAGGGCTGCGTCGGCATTGACTTCCGCTGTGAGGCTGTTGCGGCGCGCATTGAGCGCGCGCTGACGCATCACCGCTGCCCGTCGTGCACGGCGATCTCCGACGCCTTGAGGCCGCCGATGCGCGCGTGGGGGCGGCCGCCGGTGGCCATCACGAGGCCGAAGGCGATCTCGTCGCGGCGCGGTGCGTCCCACAGCGTCATCTCCGCGGTGCCGAAATGGCTGCGAACATAGGCGGCATGGATGTGGCCGAGCGGCACCATCAGGCGGGTGCCGGGTCCGCCGATGGTCTTCGCCGCCGGCACGATCGCTTTGGGTTGCCCGAGCATCTCACGCATGCCGTGGCCGCCGGCTTCATGCCAGACGGCGCCGTGCTCGAGCTCGCCGTCCTCGCCGACGATGATGCCCTTGCCATAGGCTTCGATCCGCGGGGCGCCGCCGAGCTGCGTGATCAGATCGGTCGCGAGCGCGCGCCCGAGTTCGCGCAAGGACGCCTGGAACGGCATCAGGTCCGGCTCGTAGCGGCCGGCGAAGGGATTGCGGATTACCGCGATGGCGGTGCCGACCAGAAGCGGCGTCTCCAGCCGGGGGCCGCGCTCGTGCCAGACGGTCTCGACGCCGAGCGAGGTCTTGCGAATGTCGTAGGACATGAGTGGCTTTACGCCTCGTCCACGACGGGATTGCGGAGCACGCCGATATTCTCGATCTCGACCTCCACCACGTCGCCCGGCTTGAGGAAGACCGGCGGCTTGCGGGTGAAGCCGACGCCGGCCGGCGTGCCTGTCGCGATGACGTCGCCGGGCACGAGGTCGAAAATGGTCGAGCAATATTCGATCAGCCGCGGGATCGAGAAGATCAGCATCGAGGTGTCGGAGGACTGCACGGTCGCGCCGTTGACGCGCGTCTCGAGCTTCAACTTGGTGGGATCACCGATCTCGTCCGGCGTGACCAGCCACGGCCCGAACGGGCCGGTGCCGACAAAATTCTTGCCCGAGGCGATCTGCTGCGCATGACGCTGCCAGTCGCGCACGCTGACGTCGTTGTAGATCGAATAGCCCGCCACGTGAGTCCACGCGTCGGCCTGGCTGATGTGGCGGCCGCCCTTGCCGATGACGACGGCGAGCTCGCCCTCCCAGTCGAAATTGTCCGAGACCTTCGGCCGGATCACCGGCGCGTTGTGGCCGACCTGCGAGCGCCAGACCCGCAGGAAGATCGGCGGAAACTCGGTGATCTCGCGCTTCATGCCGAACGCCACGGCTTCGTTGTGGTGATCCAGATAGTTGCGCACGGCGCAGACGATCTTCTCGGGGCGCGGGATCACCGGCAGATATTTGACGTCGCCGAGCGCCAGCGTGGGCTTGTGCCCGGCGACGATGGCCTCGCGTCGCGCGTAATCGTCGCTGCCGAGAAATTCCGCGAGCGTCGGGTACTGCGGCAGGGCACGGCCGAGATCCACCACGCCGTTTTCGACAACGGCGCCCCAGCTTTCCCGATTTCCATCCAAGAACGACAGCAGTTTCATGGTTCCGCCCCGAGGGTTCTGTTTAAAGGTTCCAATTTTCGATCTAATGCATTATTTTCGAAAATACGGCGCGATGCAAGCCCGCCCTGTGAAAATGCCGGTCGCCTATTCGGTGTCGAGCAGGTGGGCCGCGTATGTCGCGACGTTGTCGGCGGTCGAGCGGATATGGCTCTCGATCAGCTGCACGGCGAGATCGGCATTGCGCGAGATGGCGGCCTGCATGATCGCCTGGTGCTCGCCGGCCTTGTCGCGCGGGCGCGGCCGGAAATTCGCCGACAGGTGCCGATAGCGCTCGGCGCGATCGAACAGCTCGGCGCGAATGGCGAGCAGCGTCGCCGAGCCGCACGCCGACACCAGCGCCTCGTGGAACTGGCGATGGGCGATCTTCCACTCGGGATCGCGCAGGGGATGCTCGGGGTCGCGCTGCTCGATTCGCTTCAATCTATGCAGCGTGGAGATCACGGCGATTTCCCAATCGTCGTCGCCCCGCTCGATCGAGCGGCGGATCAATTCCACCTCGACCAGCACGCGCGCATCGGTGACCTCGATCAGGTCCTGGCGGCTGACCGGCGCGACGCGGAAGCCGCGCTGCTCCTGCGCGTCGACGAGGCCTTCCGCGGCCAGCGCCGTCAGCGCCTCGCGCAGCGTCGTAAAGCTCGCGCCGAACCGTTCGCGCAGCACGTCGAAGCGCAGCGGCTCGTTCGGCGCAAGCGCGCAGGCAATGATCTCCTCGCGCAGCCGATGCGTGATGTCGGCGGCGATGGTCTTGCCGAATTCCTTGCGGGGACGAATGGCGCTGTCGGGCATGGCTCAGCCAATGAATCGATGGCCCAAGATGCCGCGGCAACGACCATCTTGCAATAATTTTCGTAAACGGTATGATTTTCGAAAATATGGCCTGGGGAGTGTGAGGCATGAGGGCGGTGCTGGTGCGTCAGCCGGGTGGGCCGGAGGCACTTGAGGTGGTCGAGCGTCCGGTGCCCGCGCCGGGCGCAGGCCAGGTGCAGATCCGGGCCGAGGCGTTCGGGGTCGGGCAGCCCGACGTGCTGATCCGGCGCGGCGTCTACAAATGGATGCCGCCGTTGCCGGCCAATCCGGGCAACGACGTCGCGGGGCGCATTTCCGCACTCGGGCCCGGTGTCGAGGGCTTTGCGATCGGCCAGAAGGTGCTGCTGAGCGCGCGCGATCTCTCCCAGCGCGGCGGTTGCTATGCCGATTATGTCGTTGCGCCCGCGGACGCCGTGCACACGCTGCCGGACAATGTCGATCTGCAAGCCGCGGTGTGCCTCTCGAACTACCAGGTCGCCTACGCGCTGCTGCACGAGTGCCGGCATCCGCGCGCGCCGGGAAGCGTGCTCGTGATTGGGGCTGCCGGCGGCGTCGGCACCGCGCTGGTGCAGTTGGCGAAGCTTGCCGGGATGACCGTCATCGGCACGGTCTCGACCGAGGAGAAGGCCGCGTTTGCCAGGGCGAACGGCGCCGATCACATCATCTTCTACCGCAGCGAGGATGTGGTGGCACGCGCCCGCGAGCTGACGGATGGCGAGGGCGTCGGCCTCGTGCTCGATCACGTCTGCGGGCCGGAATTCACCGCCTATCTCGGCGCCCTCGGCAAATGGGGCACGCTGCTGTCGTACAATGCCTTTGCCGGATTGCCGGAAGAGAATTTGATGGCGGCGATGCGGGATCATCTCGACATCTGTCCGGCGATCCGCTGCTTCTCCTTCCACATCTACGATCATGATCGCGACGGGCGCCGCGCCCTGATGCGCAACGTGATCGATGCGCTGAGCCGCAATGCCATCAGGCCGGCGATCTCGGCGGTCTTGAAGCTCGATGAGGTCAGAAAGGCGCATACGCTGCTGGAGCAGGGTTCGGCGCTCGGCAAGATCATCATGATTCCATGAGGGGATGGACCGCACGATGACGACACAACAACCCATCGCACGCTTCACCCGGCTGCGGCACGCGACCTTCACCTCGCCCGATCCGGAGCGGCTGCTCGATTATTATCGCGGCGTGATCGGTCTCGGCCTCGTTGCCCGCGACGGACAACGTCTGTTCCTCGCCAACGATTCCGAGCAGCTCTCGCTCGTGATCGAGCCCGGCGATGCCGCGCTGAAGAGCATCGCCTTCGAGATATCTCCCGATGTCCAGATGGAAACGCTGGGCGCCGCGCTGAAGCAGGCCGATTTGCGGCCCGAGCTGCGGAGCGATCCGCTGCCGGGCGTCGCCAGGCTGTTGTCGTTCACCGATCCCGAAGGCACGCGCTTCGAGCTGATCCAGGGCTGGACGCCGACGCCTGCGCAGGAGCGGATCGGTGCGCTTGCCGTCGCCAAGCTCGGCCATGTCGCGCTGCGCACGCCCGATCCCAGGGCCGCGTCGGACTTCTTCGCAAACGTGACGGGCCTGCGCGTCTCCGACTGGATCGAGGACCGCTTCGTCTTCATGCGCAGCGGCTACGAGCATCACACGTTGAATTTTGCCCGCGCCTCCGATCGGGCCCTGCATCACTTCGCCTTCGAGCTGCGCGGCCCCGAGCACATGCATCGGGCCTGCGACCATCTCGCGCGGCACAAGCTGCCCGTGCTCTGGGGCCCGGTACGCCACGGCCCCGGCCACAACACCGCGATTTATCACCGCAATCCCGACGGGCATCTGGTTGAGCTGTTTTGCGATCTCGACCGCATGACCGACGAGGCGCTCGGCTATTTTGACCCGCGTCCGTGGCATCGCGACCGTCCGCAGCGGCCCAAGGTCTGGGTCGGGCTGCCGCGCGACGTCTGGGGCATGCCGCCGTCGCCCGAATGCACGGAGTTCGCGCGTTAGAGCATGATCCGGAAAAGTGTGAAGCGGTTTTTCGAACGGATCATGCTCGCACTTTAACGGCTTCGATCACGACTTGAAGACGCCGCGCGCGTTGCGGCCAACGACATAAGATCAAAGGGAGAAGCATCCATGCGAGGGATGAAGCGGCTTGCTGCGGCCATTTTTCTGTTGGGCGGTTGTCTGGTGACCGGCGCTGCAGCGGCGGATACCTACCCGTCGCGTCCGATCCGCCTGCTGCATGGCTTTGCCGCCGGCGGCGCGGCCGACACGCTGTCGCGCATCATCGCCGACGGGCTCTCCAAGAAGCTCGGCCAGCCTGTTATCGTCGAGGCCAAGCCGGGCGCGGGCGGCAACATCGCGGCGGACGCGGTCGCCAAGGCGGCTCCCGACGGTTACACGCTCGGCCTCGTCACCGGCGCGCATGCGATTTCCGCGGCGACCTACAAGAGCCTGGCTTACCAGCCGGCCGAAAGCTTCGAGATGATCTCGACGCTGGTCTACTACGCGCTCGTCATCGCCGTGCGCAACGACTACCCCGCGAAATCGCTGGGCGAGCTCATCGCGATGGCCAAGGCCAAGCCGGGTTCGCTCAGCTTCGGATCGGTCGGCTTCGGTAGCACCCATCACCTCGCAGGTGAATTGCTCAACGCCACCGCGGGCGTCGAGATCGTGCACGTGCCGTATCGCGGCGACTCTCAATCCACCACTGCGCTGCTCGGCGGCGACGTTCCCGTCATCGTCGGCACGCCCGTCCTGCTCGCCCCGCAGATCCAGAGCGGCGCGATCCGCGGTCTCGCCGTGACCTCGCCGACGCGCACCGCGCTGCTCCCCGATGTCCCGACCGTGCAGGAGGCCGGGATCAAGGGCTACGACGTGCGCACCTGGGCCGGCCTGCTGGCGCCGAAAGGGACGCCGCCCGCGATCATCGCCGCACTCAATGCTGCGACGCTGGATGCGCTCGCCGACCCCGAGCTCAAGCAGCGGCTGGAGACGGCCGTCGGCGGCGAGGTCCGCGGCAGCTCGCCGGAGGAGATGAAGAAGCTGATCCAGACCGAGATCGCCAAATGGACCGGCGTGGTCGAGAGGGCGAAGATCCCGAAGATCTGAGCTGCGGCCCGCAGACGTGTCTCGCTCACGAATGCTTGACCGGGATCAACGAATGCCTCCGGCACCGGAGTATGTTACTAGGGAGGCATTCTGGTCCGAAGGTAAGTCGATATTGATGCGGTTCGTCCGTACCATCCTGGCATTCGCAATCGCCATTTCCTTGGCGATGCTGCCCGTTGGCGCGTCGGCTTCCCATCTCGCCATGTCGCCGGACGACATGCAGGCGACCATGCAGATGGGCGGCGACGCCGGGATGTCGATGGACGATTGTTGCCCCGACATGAAGGGGACGCCGTCCGAGACCGGCGGCTACAAATGCGGGATGGGTTTTTGCTGCGTCGGCGGGCTGGTCGCGCTCGACGACATCAGGCCCGTCGCCTTCGGCCATGTCGCCGTAGCGGCGAGCACCCTTCCCATTCCTGAGGATCAGGTCGTCACCATCGGCGGCGGCAGTCCTCCCTTCCGACCTCCTCGAATCTGATCTCGCCAAGCCCGAAAGACGCGTGCGGCATGCCCCGCGCGCGGGGACTGACGTGCGCGTGTGATGCGCCACGGCGAAAGATCAGATCATGAGGACAGGACTATGCTTTCCAAATTCAGCACCGCGGCGCTCGCCGCCACCCTTTCGCTCGCCGCTTCCGCCGCGATGGCGGGCCCCGGCGACTACGCCTTCGAGCCCGTCACGGCGCAGATGAAGAAGGGCGACGACGTCACGCTCTCGGTTCGCCTGACCAACAAGCAGACCGGCAAGCCGGTCGCGGACGCCGTCATCTTCAAGACCCGCGTCGACATGGCCCCGGACGGCATGGCCGAGATGGAATCGGCGGTGGCGCCGCTGCCGTCCCAGGAGCCGGGCGTCTACGTCTTCCGGACGGACCTGCCTATGGCCGGCCGCTACCAGGTCACGCTGTCGGCGAAGGTGCAGGGCGAGGCGGAGACCGTCACCGGCAAGGTGATCGTCACGGCGACCAAGTGAGCGTGCGGACGCCGCCCGCGGCGTCCGCACTTCATTTTCCCATTCATATGGACGCGCACCGAGCGCGCGAAGACACACCATGAAGACGCTGCGTCTCCTGACGATTCTCGCTCTCGGCGGCGGCCTTGCCCTGAGCGCATACCGGTTCTCGAATGACGGACGCTGGTCCGCTCATGCCGAGGTGACCTCCGCCGCGGCGCCAGCGGACCGGGTGCCGCTCTACTACCGCGATCCCAGCGGCGCGCCGCTATGGTCCGCGGCTCCGAAGAAGGACGACCGCGGGCGCGACTATTTGCCGGTGTACGATGACGAACAGGCGAGCGCAGTGGCTCCGAAGCCGGCGCAGCCGGAATCATCGCGTAAGATCCTCTACTACCGCAATCCCATGGGCCTGCCCGATACCTCGCCGGAGCCGAAGAAGGACCCGATGGGGATGAATTACGTCCCCGTCTACGAAGGCGACGACGCCGACGACGGCACGGTGAAGCTGTCGCCGGGCAAGATCCAGCGCACCGGCGTGAAATCCGAGCCGGTCGGGCGACGGGCGATCCGCGTCACTGTCAAAGCGCCCGGCACGATCCAGCTCGACGAGCGCCGCGTCTCGGTGATCGCGATGCGCGCGGAAAGCTTTGTGCAGAAAGTTGCCGACGTCACCACGGGCACGCGCGTGACGGCAGGTCAGCCGCTGATGGAGATCTACAGTTCGGCCGTCGCCTCCGCCGCGGCCGAATATCTCGCGACGATCACCTCCAAGACGGTGGGCGGCGTCGAAGTCTATGGCCGCGGCTCGCGGCAACGGCTGGTCAATCTCGACGTCCCCGAACCCGTGATCGCCGAGATGGAGCGGACGCGGGTCGCGCCCGTCACCATCCATTGGTCGGCGCCGCGCGGCGGCATCGTGCTCGAGCGCAACGCGATCGAGGGCATGCGCGCCAATCCCGGCGACGTGCTGTTCCGGATCGCGGATATCTCGCAGGTCTGGGCCCTGGTCGACGTCGCCGAGCGCGATCTCGGCAACGTCGCGGTCGGGCAGCCCGTGGCGGTGCGCGCGCGCAGCTTTCCCGGCCGCAGCTTCAGCGGCAAGATCGCGGTCGTTTATCCCCAAGTGAACCGCGACACCAGGACGGTTCGCGTCCGGATCGAGCTCGCCAATCCCGATGCCGCGCTGCTGCCGGACATGTATGTCGATGCCGAGATCGACACGGCCGACGCCGCGCCGGTGCTGGCGATTCAGGATAGCGCGGTGCTCGACACCGGCACGCGCCAGGCCGTCCTCGTCGACAAGGGAGAAGGGCGCTTCGAGCCGCGCGAGGTGAAGCTCGGCCGGCGCGGCGGCGGCTATATCGAGGTGCGCGACGGGCTTGCGGACGGCGAGGCCGTGGTCACATCCGCCACTTTCCTGATCGATGCGGAAAGCAATCTGAAGGCCGCGCTCAAGGGCTTTGCCCAGGCGGCGCCTCCGGCTCCCGAACCGGGCCATGCGACGGGAGAGCACAAATGATCGCCCGCGTCATCGCCTGGTCGGCGCGCAACCTTCTGCTGGTGCTGTTCGGCACCGGCTTTGCGGCCGCTGCCGGCCTCTATGCGCTGGTCCACCTGCCGCTGGATGCGATCCCGGACCTGTCGGACACCCAGGTCATCGTCTACACCGAATATCCCGGCCAGGCGCCGCAGGTGATCGAGGACCAGGTCACCTATCCCCTGACCACGGCGATGCTCACCGTGCCGAAATCGAAGGTGGTGCGCGGCTTCTCCTTCTTCGGCGTGTCCTTTGTCTACGTGATCTTCGAGGACGGCACCGACATCTACTGGGCGCGCTCGCGCGTGCTGGAATTCCTGAACGGCGCGGCGTCGCGGCTGCCCGCCGGCGTCAGCCCGACCATCGGGCCCGATGCCACCGGCGTCGGCTGGGTCTACCAGTACGCGGTGGTGTCGAAGGAGCTGAACCTCGCCGATACCAGGACGATCCAGGACTGGAATCTGAAGTTCGCGCTGGCCAAGGCCGAAGGCGTCGCCGAGGTCGCCAGCATCGGCGGCTTCGTCAAGCAGTACAACGTCGTGCTCGATCCGCAGCGGATGCGCGATCGTGGCATCGGCATGCAGAAGATCCGCGACGCCATCCGTGCCAGCAACGCCGACGTCGGCGGGCGCACCGTCGAGCTCGCCGAGTTCGAATACGTCATCCGCGGCAAGGGCTACATCAAGAACATCAACGATCTCGGCAACATCGTGCTGAAGACCAGCAACGGCACGCCGGTGCTGCTCCGCGACGTCGCCCATGTCGAGCTCGGGCCGGACGAACGCCGGGGCATCGCCGAGCTGAACGGGGAGGGTGAGGTCGCCAGCGGCATCGTGCTGCAGCGTTTCGGCGTCAACGCCCTCGACGTCATCGAGAACGTCAAGAAGCGCTTCGGGGAGATCGCGAGCAGCCTGCCGAAATCGGTCGAGATCGTGCCGGTCTACGACCGCTCCAGCCTGATCTACGCGGCCATCGACACGCTCAAGCACACGCTGTTCGAGGAGAGCATCGTCGTCGGTCTGGTCTGCATCGTGTTCCTGCTGCATGTGCGCAGCGCGCTGGTCGCGATCCTGATGCTGCCGGTTGGCGTGCTGATGGCGTTCGGCGCCATGAAGCTGCTCGGCCTCGGCTCGAACATCATGAGCCTCGGGGGCATCGCGATCGCGATCGGCGCCATGGTGGATGCCGCCATCGTCATGATCGAGAACGCCCACAAGCATCTCGAGCGCGCCGAGCCCGGCGCATCGCGGGTACAGATCCTGATCGAGGCCGCCTCCGAAGTCGGGCCCGCGCTGTTCTTCAGCCTGCTGATCATCACCGTGTCGTTCATGCCGATCTTCACGCTGGAATCGCAGGAAGGGCGGTTGTTCAGCCCGCTCGCCTTCACCAAGACCTTTTCGATGGCCGCAGCGGCCTTGCTGTCCGTGACGCTCGTGCCGGCGCTGATGGTGATCTTCGTCCGCGGCCGGATCGTGCCGGAGAGCCGGAACGTCATCAATCGCTTCCTGATCTGGATCTACCGTCCGGTGATCAAGGGCGTGCTGCGTGCCAGGACGTTGGTGATCCTGGCCGCGCTCGCCGTGCTCGCGGTCACGATCTGGCCGGCAAGCCGGCTCGGCACCGAGTTCATGCCGACCCTGAACGAGGGCACGCTGCTCTACATGCCGACGACGCTGCCCGGCATCTCCGTCACCAAGGCCGCCGAGCTGATGCAGACCCAGGACCGCATCATCAAGTCGTTCCCCGAAATCGCCTCCGTCTACGGCAAGGCGGGACGGGCGGCGACCGCGACCGACCCGGCGCCGACCGAGATGTTCGAGACGGTGGTCAATCTGAAGCCGAAGGAGGCGTGGCGTCCCGGCGTCACCATCGACAGCCTGATCGCGGAGATGGACAAGGCGCTGCAGTTCCCCGGCGTCTCCAACGCCTGGACCATGCCGATCAAGGCGCGCATCGACATGCTCTCCACCGGCATCCGCACGCCTGTCGGCGTCAAGGTCATGGGCACCGACCTCGTCGAGATCGACCGGCTGGCGCGGCAGGTCGAGCGGGTGATCAAGAGCGTTCCGGGCACCTCGTCGGCCTACGCCGAGCGCGGCATCGGCGGCTATTATCTCGAGATCGTGCCGGACCGCGAGGCGCTCGCGCGCTACGGCATCCTGATCCAGGACGTGCAGGACACCATCGCCGCCGCGCTCGGCGGCCAGACGGTGACGACGACCGTGGAGGGACGGCAGCGCTTCGCGGTGAACATGCGCTACCCGCGTGACCTCCGCGACAATCCCAAGGCGATTGCCAGCGATATCCTGGTGCCGATGCCGGCGGGCGGCGCCGTGCCGCTTGGCGAGGTCGCCAAGGTCGAGCCGGCTCGCGGGCCGACCTCGATCCGCACCGAGAACGGCCAGCTCGCGACCTACATCTATGTCGACATCCGCGATCGCGACATCGGCAGCTACGTCGCCGACGCGCAGCGCGCCGTGACGGAGAGCATCCAGTTCCCCGCCGGCACCTATGTGGTCTGGAGTGGCCAGTACGAATATCTGCAGCGCGCCGCCGCCCGCCTGAAGATCGTCGTGCCCGTGACGCTGACGATCATCTTCCTGCTGCTGTACCTGAACTTCAGGGCGCTGACCGAGACGCTGATCGTGATGCTGTCGCTGCCGTTCGCGCTGGTCGGCGGCATCTGGATGATGTGGTGGTTCGGCTTCAACCTGTCGGTCGCGGTCGCCGTCGGGTTCATCGCGCTCGCTGGCGTTGCCGCCGAAACCGGTGTCGTGATGCTGATCTATCTCGACCACGCGCTCGCCGAGATGAAGGCAGGGCGCAGCGCCGAGGGCCGCGCCGCCACCCGACGCGACCTCCACGACGCCATCATGGTGGGCGCGGTCGAGCGCGTCCGGCCCAAGATGATGACCGTGGTCGCCATCATGGCCGGCCTGCTGCCGATCATGTGGAGCACCGGTGCGGGATCGGAGATCATGCAGCGCATCGCGCTGCCGATGATCGGCGGCATGATCTCGTCGACGCTGCTGACGCTGGTCGTGATCCCCGCGATCTTCGGCCTGGTGAAGGGGCGGGGGCTGCCTGATGGCGAGCAGCCGGCGCTTGCCGAGGAATGTTTGGTCGAACGAGGGTACGGCATGCATGCGCCAGAAGCCGCCGAGTAGGCGACAAGCCCGATGCAGAGACCGAACCCAGGCATCTAAGCGGACTTTTCAGCGAGAACACGATCGAGGCGTAGTCGATGCCGATGATCGGTAAGAAGACGAGCGCCTCCCAGCACCGCAGCGAGAGTTCCCAATCCGGTCCCGCCGGCGATCAAGAACATGATCAAGAGCTGATATTTGACGGCGTCGATCGGTTCGACGCCTGCCAGGATTTGGCCGGTCATCATTCCCGGCAAAGAGACAAGGCCGATCGCGGCCATCGCGTTGATGGTCGGCATCAGTCCGCTCCGCATCGCATCGCGCAGGGCAGGCAGCAGCGCCTGGTATCGCGTCCCGCCAAGAGCAAGGCTGGCTTCCACGGCGGCCCGTTCACGCACCAGGCCATTGGTCAGCGCATCCAGGCCCAGGCTTATTCCTGTCATGGTGTTGCCCAGGATCATGCCCAGCAATGGCAGCGCATAGCGCGGATGATACCAGGGATCCGGGCGAAGCTCCGTCAGAAGCGAGAAAATCGTGACGGTACCGGCCGCGAGCAGCGTGCATCCGGCGCCCAAGCCGTAGCTCCACATACCTGGCAGGCGCCGCTTTTGCCGCGCGATGATCTCTCGTGATGCGAACAGAACCATGATGCAGGCAGCGAGGGCGGTCCAGAGCAGCGAGACTGCGGCAAACAGGAACGTCAACACGTATCCTACGAGCACCAGCTGAACCACCATCCGCACGGTCGCAATAGCCAGTTGTCTTTCGAGCCTGAGTCGGAGAGCAAGCGAGAGAGCGCCGTCCATCACCACAAGAAGTGCGGGCAGGACCAGATCACCGTAGGCCAGCTGGATGTAAGTCACGGCCGGCTGTCCCCGATGCGCCCGTCGGCGCTCATCACGAATATCCTCGACGCAACACGGCTGGCCTGGGCGCTGTCGTGAGTGCTCCAAACCACACTCGTTCCATTCGCAATGCGTTCGGCGATCAAGGATTCCACGGCCGCAGTCGATGCCGAATCGAGTGCCGACGTCGGCTCGTCCAGGAGAAGAACCCGCGACCGCAGCATCAGCGCCCGTACAAGTGCCAACCGTTGGCTCTCTCCGGTCGAAAGCCTTTGGACCGGCCAGGGACCGCAACTGCTGGGCAATCCCAATCTTGTGACCAGAGGGAGCGCATCGTCCCATCCGCTGAAGTGATCCTGCACGATGTCTGACCACCAGCCCGGCTCGGCAGCGAGGTAAGTGACTCGCTTTCGCCAGGCGGGGGCGGGCATTGCCTCCCTGAGCGTTCCGTCCAGCGTGACCGTTCCCTCGTTGGGGTCGAGATCAGCGATGGAGCGAAGCAGCAGGGTCTTCCCGACGCCAGAAGGGCCCTGCAGGGCGACGCATTCGCCGTCCTGCAAGTCGAATGAGACAGAGATGTGCAAACGCCTGAGTGCGCGGACCGTCAGCATGTGTCAGAGCTTGCGCTGCAGCCGATCGGCAACCCGCGCGGCGATCTCCGCCGGCGCCTCGTCCGGGTAAGGATACACCGAGCTGACATTGATCTCGCCGAGTACATAGCTGTCTGTCCCGTCGGGAAGGACCGGACCAAGCATGAAGTCGGCGTCCCAGATCATCGGCAGGTCACCTCGCGCGATGTCTAGCAACGCGGTCAGCTGCGGTGTCCACTCCTCTTCCATCAGGCGACGCAGCCGCTGGAAGCGCGGGTCTGCGTTGGACGTGTACAGCCGCGGTCCGGCCTCGGAACGTGCGGTCGGCGAGTCGACCAGGGCTTTGACTTTGTGGTGGCCGAAGCCGGCGCAGCGATCACTTGCCATATAGCAGCGCATCACACCTTCGCTCAAGCGAGGCTGGAACGGCTGATCGATCACGCTGCCGCTTTCGAAATACTCGGCGCAACGGCGGACAAAATCATCCAGCGCCAGTTCCTCGGATCCGTCCCTGGTCGCGTCAAGCACCTTGATCATCGGGGAGCCCGGCAGCCTCTCGACTTTCCAGACGCCCTGACCGCCGTTGCCCCGGTTGCGCTTGATCACCCGCGGCCCGGTGGCGAGGCGTGTCGGCAACTCGGCGCGCATGGCCGCGGCGGTTTGATATAGAGCCGTGTCGCATCCCCACCCCATCGAGCGGGTACGATAGAGGACCTCCTTGGTGCCCATCTTGAGAATGACGTCCGGATGAGCGCTGACCCACACGCCGCGTGCGGCGACGTCCCGCAGCAGCGCGTCGAGATCGGCGCGATTTCGACCGTCTTGAATAGGGTTAACCCAGACCAGCACCCCGTCCGCCGCGAGCAACTGATGCCGCACCTCCTCAGCGAAACTTTCATCGTAGATCGCGGGGCGTGCCTCGATGCCGAGTGCGGCGAGGGCTTCGAAGAGGTGCACGAAGCGGCTGTTCCGCGGGTTGGCGTCCTGGCGCGCTGCAGCGTCGCCGCGGGAGAGAATGGCCACGGAAGGTCGAGAAGAGGGCTGTCGTTCGGTAGTCATGCGCAAGCTCCACGGATGGCGTGCTGCGCAGAGCTTGGACCGAGGCCTCACGGGGAGTCTGCTTTGTCCCCACGCGAGGAACAATAATGCGACCGTCCGCGCGTTTCAAGACGGCGGTCGGCGCTCTGTTCCTGCCGTGAACCCTTTGCGCGCTGGCTGGCGATCGGCAGGCTCGCTCTGGGCACATGCCGGTTGACAGCCTCCGGGCCTAGGGGTTCTATTTGCGGACCGGGGACGGGCGATCTCCCCGTGAGGCGACAAGCCCAAGCATCGCGTCCTGATCACCAAGGGCGCAGCATGCCATTATATACCCCCGATACATCCGACGGATTGTCCCGGCCTCGGCACGACGCCTGCGCCGATCGCACCGGTGCGTGCGGGTTGCTGCGTCCGTCCGGGCACCAAGCCGGGATGTAGAGGCAAGATCGCGAGACCGACTTCGCCTGGGGCAGGGACATGACCAGGAGAACGATCATGCAGCCATCAACAATCTTCAGCACAATTCTATTGCTTGCGATCGCAGCCGGGCCGACGAGCGCATACGCCCTCACGCAGGAAGAACTCGTCGCCAGGATCCAGGCGGCCGGCTACGCGCAGGTCAGCGACATCAAGGCGACCGCCGAGGGTATCACGGCCAAGGCGGTGAAGAACGGCAAGGCGGTGACGCTCGTCGTCGACAGCAGCGGCCAGGTCAAAGAGCGACACTGAGACAAGGCCTCGATCTCGCAAAATGAGCTCAAGGGAGCATATCCATGCGAAAGACAATCTTGGCGCTGATGGGTATCGGCGCGTGCTATTTCGCGAGCGCTCACGCGCAGGGCATCGACTGGCAGCAGGTCGATGAAACGCTGGGCCGCAAGCCTGTCGTCGCGGACGATGTCCATCGCTACGGCTTTGCCCGCACCGATCTCTCCGTGACCTTGGACGGGGTGACGATCAAGCCTGCGCTCGCGCTCGGCGGCTGGGTCGCGTTCAAGCCCGCGCATGGCGGCGCGATGGTCATGGGCGATCTCGTGCTGCTCGAGACCGAGATCAATCCCGTCATGGCCAAGATGATCGCGAGCGGTCTTGCGATCACCGCCGTGCACAATCATCTGCTAAGGGCGAGTCCGGCCACGTTCTACATGCACGTCGCCGGACACGGAGACCCCGCCAAGCTGGCCTCCGCGATCCATGACGCGCTTGCCGAAAGCAGGACGCCGCAGACGGTCGCGGCGCCGGCGACCCCGGCGCCGCCGATCGATCTCGATACGGCCAGGCTCGAAGAGATCATCGGCGTCAAAGGGCAGGCCAATGGCGGCGTCTACCAGTTCAACGTCAAGCGGCGGGACCCGATCACCGAAGACGGCATGCCGCTGACGCCAGTCGCTGCGATGGGCGTTGCGATCGCCATCAATTTCCAGCCGACCGGGGCAGGCAAGGCTGCCATCACCGGTGATTTCGTGCTGACCGGCGACGAGGTGAATCCGGTCATCGTGGCGCTGCGCACGCACGGCATCGAAGTGACGGCGCTGCACAGCCACATGCTGGATGAACAGCCGCGGCTGTTCTTCATGCATTTCTGGGCCAACGACGACGCGATCAAGCTGGCGAATGGCCTGCGTGCCGCGCTCGACAAGACGGCCAGCACGAAGAGCTGAGCAGGCCGCCGCTATCTGCGACCCTTGGCGGGCGCGCCGCCCTCGCGGGGTGAGATGCGGCGCACCTGATCGAGGTAAAATGAACCATCAACCAGCGGCGCCCAACCGGCGGACGGAAACTGTCGAGCTCTCGCAACGGTTGTTCTCGATAAGCCGACGTCCGCGAGCAACCGGTCGTCCAATTCGAGTAGCTCGTGGTATTGGCGGCGCCGCGTTATTTCGTTCAGGAGAGCGAGCGGCAATCTCCAGAACCATCTGAGATCTGGAGAAGGGCCGTAAGTTGCGCCGGCTGTATCGATTGAGGCAGTGGTGCTGTCGCAAGACATGTTTCACCTCCAAAACGGAGCGAAACAACGCTTGGCTCGAGAGCTGATCGGGCGGTTGTATGTGGCCCGAAGCCAATCGCTAACATGCTCCGCCTCGGCGCACAAGCGACCCGGCAGCGTGCGATCCGATACCGGTGATGTCTTCCGCTGAATATCGCACTGACGTGTGAACAGGCTCATACGATCGACCGCAGCTCGCTCCTATCGTTTCGGCCGCGCCACGGTGCGTTCTTAGCGTTTCTCCGTTTGCCCCGGGAATGCCCTCTGGCGCCGCCGACCCCTGTGGAACGTAAGGCGGCCTGACCGAACGTCGGGTGTGCTGCGGCATTAGCGCCTCGAAAGGAGCTTTCCCATGCTGACCTTTCTTCAACACGACCCTTCCATCCCCGTCGACATACAGGACACGGATTTCACGCGCGATCTGCTCGGCAGATACGTGTGCAGCACAATCGACGAGGCGGTGAACAACGGCGGGAGACCGTTCGACGTCGTGGTGATTGGCGCCGGGATGTTCGGCGCGTATGCGGCCAACAGGATCTATCGTAAGGGTGCCGACCAGAACCTTCGGGTGCTCCTGCTTGATGCGGGAGGCTATCTTGCCCCGACGCATGTGCAGAACATGCCGCATCTCGGCCTGAATGCGCCGGACACCGTCTTGGTGACCCGCAATGATCAGGATCGCGGTGCGCGCAACGGTGTCTGGGGCATTCCCTGGCACAGCAACGAGCCGTTCACCGGCCTCGCTTACTGCCCCGGAGGACGCTCTCTATTCTGGGGCGGCTGGGCGCCGCGGCTCATGCCGGCCGACCTCGCGACGTGGCCCAATGACGTGCGCGCCTTTCTGACGGCGACCTACCCCGACGTGGAGCGCGAGATCGGCGTGCAGGACAAGGCGGACTATCTATCGGGCCCGCTCAATACGGCGCTCAACGCGCAGTTGCAGGCGGTGGCGTCAGGCACGAGCGCGATCATGCCTGACGTGACGTTGGACGTTGTCGAAGAAGCTCCGATCGCGGTGCAGGCGAGCGCCCCGGGCCCTGGGCTCTTTTCGTTCGACAAGTTCAGCAGCGGCCCCTTGCTGCTCGAAAGTATCCGGGACGATATCGCCAGGCGCTGGACGTTGAACGATAACTCGCGGCGGCGCTTCTTCCTCGTTCCAAGGTGCCACGTGATACGGCTACGCAATAGCGGAGGCAAGGTCACCGGGATCGACCTGACCTACAATGGTCAGTTTCGATCGCTTTCTGCTCCGTTCAACCTCAGTCCCGATTGTCAGGTCGTGGTCGCCGCGGGAACGATCGAGACCACGCGATTGGCCATCGAGTCGTTTCCCGTGACGCGGGGCGCCTACAGCATGGGTGCCAATTTCATGGCGCATCTGCGCACGAATCTCACGGTGCGTGTCAAGCGCAGCGCGCTTGGGCTTGCCGCGGCCACAACGCTTGAACAGGGCGGCGCGATCGTGCGCGGCGAGATCAGAAATCCGGACGGAAGCAAACGGCGCTATCATGTCCAGGTGCTGGCATCGGCCGAGAAGGGACAGAATCCGGAAGCGACGATGTGGACGATGGTGCCCGACATCGACCTCTTGCGAAACCTGCTTTCCAACGAGGATCCCGACTGGGTGGCTATCGTCTTCCGCGGCCTGGGAGAGATGGACGGCGACAGGACGGCCGGCCCGGGCGGCACCACGAGTTTCGTCAATCTGACCAATGCATCCGACCCGCTTCAGAACGATGGCATGAGCGCGCGTGCGTGGGTCAATTTCGCGCCGACGTCGAATGACCGTGCGGCATGGGTCAAGCTCGCCGCCGCAGCCGTCGAGCTGGCCAAACGGCTCGGCAAGACCGCCGGAGACGTCGAATATTTGTACAACGGCGGTTGGCAGAGCGCACCTCCACCTGATCCGTTTGCTGTCACCAAGGACCAGCTCGGCAACACCCATCATGAAGCGGGCACGCTGTGGATGGGCGACGACTCGTCCACGTCGATTACAGACCCCACCGGAAAATTCCATCATATCTCGAACGCCTATGTTGCCGGCCCTGCCTTGTTCCCCACGGTCGGCTCCGCGAACCCGTCATTGACGGGCCTTGCGCTCGCGCGTCTGACGAGCACGGCGGTGGTTACGGCATTGACACCGGCGCTTTCGGCGCGTTCCAAATCGCTGTACGCCGGGAGCCTGGCGGACTGGCAGATGTCGGGAGCCGGAAGCTTCCTTCAGGTGTACGACATCCTCGAGTCCGTCGGGGGGCCCGGCTTGCTCTGGTACACGCGCGAGAGCTTCTCCGACTTCGTGCTCGAGCTCGAATGGCAATACGCGAACCGCACCGACAACTCCGGTGTGTTCATCCGCGTGCCCAACTTGAACAGCTCGAATCCAAACGATTGGACGGCCGCAATCGACCAGAGCTACGAGATCCAGATCGATCCGCGCGGGTACAATTCCGAAAAGGCCATGGAGAACGATCCGTTGCGCAGCACCGGCGCGATCTACAACGTCAATGCGCCGATCCGCACCGATGTTGCGAAGGGCCCCTGGCAGTGGAACACGTTCGTCATCGAGGCGGTCGGCAGCCGCATCAAGGTGACGCTGAACGATGTGGTGGTGAACGACTTCACCGATCCCAGGCCGAGGTCCCTGCGCGGTCACGTCGCGCTGCAAAACCACCACGATGGTTCGAAGGTGCAATTCCGCAACATCCGCATCAAGGCGGTGGTGCCGGGTGTCACTGAGTTGCCCGTCGCCAGGGTCGCTTAGTGTCTTCAGGCCCCACGCTGGCGGCCGCTGGGTTCGCGATCGCGACGGCGTGGGGCTGGTCGTGGCTGAAAGGCAGATATGACGGCCTTGTCTGTCCGAGCCGGTGATCATGCCCCGCCGCTACGGCTGCGGAGGATAGCGCTCGAACGTCGGCAGTTGGTGCGCGTGCTCCATCCAGCGCAGGCGCTCGGCGACCTGGATGTGCATCGTCGCGGGCACGGCATCGGGATCGTCGTAAGTCGCGCTCTGGATGTCGATGACGCCGGGCATCAGGCTGGCATTGACGTAGAACAGGCCGGTGCCGCAGTCGCCGCAAAAGTGCCGCCGGCCGTGTTCCGAGGAGTGGTACACCTTCGGCTCGCCTTTGGTCACCTTGACGGCGCCGTCTGCATACATCGTCCAGCCGACGACCGGCGCGCCGGCGTGGAGCCGGCAATCGCGGCAGTGGCACAGCGCGTGCACGATCGCCTCGCCCTCGACCTCGTAACGGATTGCGCCGCAGTGACAGCCGCCGGTGATGGTGCTCATGCGTTCCTCCCGATAGCAGGCCGGTTCGGTGGACCGATAGCGCGCGAGACCTGCGGCTTCAACGGCGCAATCGATTTGCGATTGCGTCCTACTGTCGCGTGACAGCTCCCGCCATGACGGTGGCGCCTAGCGCGCTTCGACCACCTCGCCGTCTTCCTTGACGAACCGGCCGACCGGGTTATCCAGCAGATCGATGACCGCTTCCGAGGGCCGGCACAATCGCACGCCTTTCGCCGTCACCACGATCGGGCGGTTGATCAGGATGGGATGCGCGAGCATCTGATCGATCAGCTCGTCATCGGTCCATTTGGGGTCGTCGAGGCCGATGTCGCGGAACGGCGTGCCTTTCTCGCGCAGCAGCGCGCGAGCGGATATGCCCATCGCCTTGACGAGCTCGATCAGTCTCTCGCGCGACGGCGGCGTCTTCAGATATTCGACGACGACGGGCTCGACGCCGCTCTGCCGGATCATCGCCAGCGTGTTGCGCGAGGTGCCGCAAGCCGGGTTGTGATAGATCGTGACGCTCATGACCGGGTCTCCACGCTTCACCGACGCGCCTCGACGGCCCCCGGAACCTGACTGCTGCCCGCCTCATACCACCCCCGTGTCGCCTTGACGATGCGGACGACGGACAGCATCACCGGGACTTCGACAAGGACGCCGACCACGGTCGCCAGCGCCGCGCCGGAGTCGAGGCCGAACAGGCTGATCGCGGCGGCGACCGCCAGCTCGAAGAAATTGCTGGCGCCGATCAAGGCGGCCGGCGCGGCGACGCACCAGGCCACGCCGAACCGTCGGCTCAGCCAATAGGCGAGGCCCGCATTGAAATAAACCTGCACCAGAATCGGCACCGCGAGGATGGCGATGACGAGCGGCTGCCGGACGATCTGCTCACCCTGGAAGCCGAACAGCAGCACCAAGGTCGCGAGCAGCGCCATCAGCGACAGCGGCTGCAGCGTCCGCATGACGCGCTCGAAGCCGTCGCGGCCGCTTCGCAGCAGCGCCTTGCGCCACAGCTGCGCGACGATCACGGGAACCACGATGTAGAGCAGGACCGAGAGCAGGAGCGTGCCCCAGGGCACGCTGATCGAGGCCACCCCGAGCAGCAGGCCCACCAGCGGCGCAAACAGGAACACCATGATCACGTCGTTCAGCGCGACCTGGCTCAGCGTGTAGTGCGGCTCGCCCTCGCACAGATTGGACCACACGAACACCATCGCGGTGCAGGGCGCCGCCGCCAGCAGGATCAAGCCGGCGATGTAGGACGAGATCTGGCCGGATGGCAGCCATGGTGCGAAGAGGTGGCCGATGAAGAAGGATCCCAGCAGCGCCATCGAGAACGGTTTGACGGCCCAGTTGATGAAAAGGGTCACGCCGACGCCGCGCCAATGCTGGCGCACCTCGCCCAACGCGCCGAAGTCGATCTTCAGCAGCATGGGCACGATCATCAGCCAGATCAGCGCGGCGACCGGCATATTGACCTTGGCCACCTCGGCGGCCGCCACCATGCCGAAAAAGCCGGGCATGACGTGCCCCAATGCCACGCCGACGACGATGCACAGCGCAACCCACAGAGTGAGGTATCGTTCGAAAATGCCCATGGTCACGCCACGTCGTTTCTGCCGGATGTTGCGCCGTCGGAGCGGCCGATCTCGCGCAGCCTGGTGCCGAGCGAGAGCTTGTCGATGCTCCTCAGCGGCAGGTTCACGAAGGTATCGATCCGATTTTTGAGATAGCGGAACGCGGTGACGAACGCCGCCTGCTGTTCCAGGTCCGACCCCTCTGCTGCGGCAGGATCCTCAATGCCCCAATGCGCCGTCATCGGCTGGCCCGGCCAGATCGGGCAGGCTTCGCCCGCGGCGTTGTCGCAGACGGTGAAGACGAAATCCATCACCGGCGCGTCAGGCGCGGCGAACTCCAGCCAGCTCTTCGAGCGCATGCCGTCGATCGGGTAATCCACCGCCTGCAGCGCGCGCAGCGCCAGCGGATGCACCGCGCCTTTCGGCGTGCTGCCGGCGGAAAACGCCCGAAAGCGGCCGGCGCCGTCCTTCCGCAGGATCGACTCGGCCAGGATCGACCGCGCCGAATTGCCGGTGCAAAGGAACAGCACATTGTAGATCTGGTCAGGCACGGCTTCGCTCCTTTCGTTTCGGCGAGCAGCAGGATTGCAGTGTCTCGACGACGGGATTGCAGACCTCCGGCCGTCCGCCGCAGCAGTCACGCAGCAGGAACAGCGCGACGTCGCGGAATTCGTCGAGATTGGCGCGGTAGACGATCGAGCGGCTGTGCCGTTCGGAGGAGACGAGGCGCGCCCGGCTCAGGATCGCCAGATGCGCGGAGAGGGTGTTTTGCGGCACTTCCAGCAGCCGGGCGAGGTCGCCGGCGGCAAGGCCGCCGGGCTCGTGCCTGACCAGCGTCCGGAATGCTTCCAGGCGGGTCGGTTGGGCCAGCGCGGCGAGAGCGAGGACGGCGTCTTCGGTTTCCATATATCCAGACTTATGGAAATGTTGCCGGGACGTCAATCCGAATCTGGTCCCCGTTAGGGTATAATTCGAATATTCTAGAAATATGGTTTGACAAGCCGGCGTGGATGGGCGCAGCCTGTGCGCATGAAAATCGCCGACGCAGCTCAACGTCTGGAAGCCCTGGGTAATCAAACCCGGCTCCAGATCTACCGGGCCCTGGTCCGGGCCGGACATGCGGGCATGCCCGTCGGCCGCCTGCAGGAGAAGCTGAAGATCCCGGCGTCGACGCTCTCGCATCACATCAAGACCCTGGTTGCGGTCGGGCTCGTCAGCCAGGTCAGGGAATCGACGACGCTGGTCTGCCACGCCAATTTCGATGCGATGCGGGGCCTGGTGGCCTTCCTGGCGGCGGAATGCTGCGCCGACGAAGCCGGATGCAAGGGCGCGCAAACGGCGGCGTGATTTTTTGCGGATTTATTCGATGATTCTAGAAGGATGGGAGAAGTCGGAATGAACGCCAGGACGGTCGCCAAGACGGTCGCCATCATCGGAGCCGGGCCGGTCGGCCTCGCGGCAGCAGCGCACGTGCTCGAACGCGGCATGTCTCCGATCGTGCTCGAAGCCGGACCCGAAGCCGCGCATGCGGTCCGGCAGTGGCAGCACGTCCAGTTGTTCTCGCCGTGGGAATACAATGTCGACAAGGCGGCATCGCGCCTGCTCGCGCCGACCGGGTGGAATTCGCCGGACCCTCACGCCTATCCGACCGGCGGCGAGCTGATCGAGCGCTATCTCGCGCCGCTCGCGACACGCACGCCATTGCGTGAGGCGATCCGCACGTCGAGCCGGGTCACGGCGATCAGCCGCGCCGGCTTCGACAAGGCGAAGACCAAGGGCCGGGAGCAGGCGCCGTTCGAGATCCGCTATCAGAACGGCAAGGGACCGGAGGTGTTGCGCGCCGATGCCGTGATCGACGCGTCGGGCACGTGGTTCACTCCCAATCCCGCCGGCAGCAACGGTCTGCCCGGGATCGGCGAACGTGAGCGCGCGGGCCGCATCGCCTATGGCATGCCGGACGTGCGCGGCGCCGAGCGTGCCCGCTATGCCGGCAAGACCGTTGCGGTGCTGGGTGCCGGCCATTCCGCGGTGGGTACCCTGATCGATCTCGCGCAGCTCGCGGGCGAAGTGCCCGGCACGCAGGCGATCTGGCTGTTGCGCGGCGACGACCCAGCGAAGGCGTTCGGCGGCGGCCGCAATGACAAGCTCGCCGCGCGCGGTGCGCTGGGCTCCGCCTTCGCCGCGCTCGTGGCCGCCGGCAAGATCAAGGTCGAGACCGGATTTGGCGTGACGCACCTTTCGGACTCCGAAGGCCGCCTCGGCATTTCGGCAGGCTCGCGCAGCGTGGTCGCGGATGAGCTGGTGGTCTCGACCGGCTTCCGTCCCGATCTTTCCTTCCTGTCCGAGCTGCGGCTGCGGCTCGATCCGGCGATCGAGGCTCCGGTCGCGCTCGCGCCGCTGATCGATCCCAACGAGCACAGCTGCGGCACGGTTCGCCCTCATGGTGCGCGCGAGCTTACGCATGACGAGCCGGGCTTCTATCTCGCCGGCATGAAGTCCTACGGCCGTGCGCCGACCTTCCTGATGATGACCGGATACGAGCAGGTCCGCTCCATCGCGGCCGACATCGCCGGCGACAAGACGGCCGCGGCAAGGGTCGAACTCGTGCTGCCGGAGACCGGCGTCTGCACCCGCGGCGGCGTCGAGGCGGCGGATGCCGGATGCTGCGGCGGTCCGGCGAAGCAAGAACCATCCGCCTGCTGTGCCGCCGATGAGACCGCCAAGACGGCAGGTCGCGCGGGGTGCGGCTGCTCATGACGCCGATCGCCGCTGCTGCTTTGGTGGATTGGGCGAACGAGGTCTCACCGGACGGGAGGGGAGCATTCGAAGCCTAAGTGGTCGAGCGCTGATTGCGGTGATGTGCGTCGGTCAGGTCGGCAATCTGCTGCCGCATGTGACGCTGTCGGCGAACCTCGCGCAGCATCTGATGCCGGCGTGGGGACTCTCGGCGGCCGAAGGCGGGCTGATGGCGAGCGGCTATGCGTTCGGCTACATGCTCGCGGTGCCCGTGCTGACGACCTTGACCGACCGCATCGATGCGCGCCTCGTCCTGCTCTGGGGCTCGATCTTGAGCGGACTTGCCACCGCAGCGTTCGGCGTCTTCGCAGAAGGATTCTGGTCGGGGACCGCAATCTGGTCCATTGCGGGACTGGGATTTGCCGGCGCCTACATGCCTGGCCTGAAGGCGCTGACGGACCGCCTTCCCCCCGGCGACACCTCGCGGGCGGTGACGCTGTACACGTCGAGCTTCTCGGTCGGTGTCGGCGTCTCGTTCCTGGTGGCGCAACTGGTCGCCGACCACTGGGGTTGGCGCGCCGCCTTCCTCGTCACCGGCTTCGGCCCGATCGCGATGGTCGCCGCATGCCTTCTGATGCGGGAGCAGCGGCCCGCGCCGAAGGCCGGCCGTCTCCTCAACTTCGCGCCCGTCTTCGCCAATCGCGAGGCGCTCGGCTACATCCTCGGTTACGGTGCGCATTGCTTCGAGCTCTACGGCATTCGCACCTGGCTGGTCGGGTTCTGGACCTTCGTCGTCGCGCATCAGGGCGGGCCGTCCTGGATGACGCCCGTGCTGATGAGCTTCTGCTTTGCGGTGATCTCGATGCCCGCCAGCATCCTCGGCAATGAGGCCGCTCTGAAGTTCGGACGGCATCGCGCGATCACGGTGGTGATGATCGCCTCGGCTTGCGTCGCGCTGGTGATCGGCCTCAACGCGACGGCGCCGGCATGGGTGCTGGCGCTGATGCTGATGATCTACGGCCTGACGGTGCCGGCTGATTCCGGCGCGTTGACCGCAGGCATGTCGGCTGCGGCGGTCTCCGAGCATCGCGGCGCGACGCTCGCCCTGCACTCGACGGTCGGCTTCGGCCTGTCGGCTGCCGGTGCGTGGGGAACCGGCGTTGCGCTGGATATCGCCGGCGGACCGCAGAGTGCGCGCGGCTGGCTGCTGGTGTTCATCGTGCTCGCGGCCGGAATTGCGCTGGGGCCGTTGGCGCTGCTGTGGGCGCGGCGGGAACAGTCCGGCGAGCCCCGAGCGTAAGCCCGCCTGCTTCGGCACGGAATATCCGCGCCTGAATTGTCGGGCGCGGGCCTTTCGACTTTTGCTGGTGCCGCTCTGCCATCCCGGCGCTCCGGCGTCGCCGATGAATCTGCAACCCCGGTTGTCCACACCCACGACCCGCAGTATCGAATGACGCGCCGGGCCTACCAGCGATCGACAATTTGCCAACGCTGTTCGCCCCCGCTTTGATGACGGCATGAGCACCAAATCACGCGAGGTCATCTGGAGCGGCCGAATTCTCGGTGCGGAAATTTCGGCCAAGCATGCGCGCGAGGAGGCGAAGAAGGCGGTCCGCGAGGCTGACCGCGCCGAAGCCGAAGCCTGGTCGGTCCGCATGGAAGGCTACGGCGGACCCTCGCAGCCGTCACCGACGATCGCCCAATGCCTCAACGGCGGCATGGGCTGGCTCGAGGTCGAGTGCAACAGGTGCAAGACGCGCGCGAGCCTGCCGCTCGATGCGATCCGCCGGCCGCGCGATACGCCGATCTGGAAGCTCGAGGCCTCGCTGAAGTGCCGGTCATGCCGAAAGGGACGGTCCGCGCCGCCCGTCCACATGATCAAGCTGACGGCGAAGCGCAGCATCACGCCCTACAAATGGGTGCATCCGACCGAGGAGCGTTAGGACCGCGCGGCGATGACGAGGACGGACGGGCTCTCGCGTCGGTTTGAACCATCCGCCGCGCGCTGCCGACCAAGAGCGGTGCTCGCGATCGGGCGGAGATCATGTTCGACGTTCTGGTGAACCTCCTCGTTGCTCTGTCGTTCGGCTTTCCCGCCGTGCCGTGGCTTTTTGGCGCGCGATGGGGCGTGAGAGGCGTTTGGCTCAGCACCGGATCTGCCGTCGTCATCCTGCTCTGTCTCTTTCCCGCCCTGTTTGGGGCCGGGTGCGGTGACTGCGGGCAGGGCGCGATCGCCATCTTCGTGCTGGTGCCGATCTGGATCGCTGCGGCATTGCTGACGGTCGCTTCGGCGGCGTTCGCCCACTTCAGGTTCGCGCGCTGACGTCCGCCAGACGCCGGGCGGCGATGCTGCGCATGAGACGCAGCGACACGTGATCTTTCCCTGAGATTTCCTTCAATTGGATTCAAGTCGAGCAAGCCAATTCAATCGCCCTTAACGTGTGACCACGTAAGTCCGGGTTGTTACAACCGATTGCTACACGTCACAAAAACAACCTTCGCGAAAGCGGCGATGCGGGTGGATCGCAATGGCAGAAGCTGACGACCGACGCGAGAGCTGGCGGCTCCATCAGGCCAGCTGGATGCCGCTGGCGGCCATGGGCGCGCTGCTCGCGGGAGCTCTCGCAATATCGCGCTTCTCCGTGGCCATCGAAGTCGAGCTCGTGACGAGCTTGGTCGTGACGGCCTGTCTCGTCATCTCCAGCCGCTACCTGATCTCGCGGGCTTGGGGAGCGCGATCGGCCTTCATCCTCCTCTCCATTGCGCAGCTGACGGTCGTTGGATTGTTCGGGGCTCCGCTGACCTACATCGCGGCTTCGGCCAATCTTCCCTTGCAGGACGCGAACCTCGCCCATCTCGATCATCTCCTCGGGCTCGACTGGCCCGCCTATTACAATTTCTTCGTCGCCCGGCCGTGGCTGCTGCAATACGCCGTGTTTTTCTACGCGATGATCCTGTCGCCGACGCTCACTGTTCCCATCGTGCTCGGATTGACCGGGAACTACGTCCGGCTGCAGCGCTTCGTTCTGGCCTGCACCTTGACCGTGTGCGTGACCGCACTCGTGTCGGCGCTGGTGCCCGCCATCGGCACCTATCAGCAATACGGATTGCCCGCCGACACCGAAGACTTCAAGGCGATGGGCTATCTCATCCAGCTCGAACGCCTGCCGCTCGCCCGCGACGGCTCGTTGCGCGTTCTGCAGCTCTCCCAGATTTCCGGAATCGTCACGTTCCCCAGTTTCCACGCCGCCGCGGCAATCCTGGCGCTGTGGGGATTTTGGGCCGTCTGGTGGCTGCGCCCGGCAGCATTGATCCTCAACGGCGGCATGCTGATCGCAACTCCCTTGATCGGCGGGCACTATTTCGTCGATGTGCTTGCGGGCGTGGCCCTTGCCGCGCTTGCCATCTGCGCGACGGAAGGACGTGCGCGCGGTAAATTCGCGACCCGGGGTGAGAATGCTTCGTCGGCCGGGGCCTATCCCGTTCCCGCGAAATCGGAAGTCCTGTAGAGCGCCGCGTGCGGCAGCATTCGGAACGTCCGCCGGTTGCCCGTGCCTGACGCTAGCTCAGAGCGCGGGGGAGGTCTGCTTCCTGAAGGCGAGCCGGACAACGCGATGTGAGCGGGCCGAGGCAGCTTTTGGACCCGAAGCGGACCTCCAATGAGTCGCAGCCGAGATCATTCGCACAAGGCCGCGTCAGGGTCTTTGTCGGCAACGCGCGGGGGCTCATGTAGGGCGATTTCCCAGCTTTCAAATGGCGGATCGACCACATACGTCGCCGCGACCGGATGCCGAGCCGACTTTGCCTCGCCGTGCGCGCTTCGCGCTTTTCGTCGTGAGTGCTGCCGAGCCGGCCGCGCTCACCGCCGGCCGCGCGGGGCCTCGGCCTTGGCCGGCTGTTCGGTCTGCGGGCCGCAGCTCGCGGCTGCAAGTGTCGCCTGCGCCTGCGGCATCAGGCCGGGCTCGGCGGCGAGCGCCTTCATCACGATCAGGCCGGTGGCGCTGGGCGAGTCGATGATCAGGCGGTCGGCCGCGGTGACCTCTTCGTCCTCGGGCAGCTCGTTGTGCTGCGCCTCCGTCATCAGGTCGAGCTCGATCACCTTGCGGCCTGCCGAGCGATCGTTGATGGCGTAATAGGCGATCTCGTTGCGGGTGTAGAACGACACCGAGGTATAGGCCTGGCTCACCGGCACCGTCAGCTTGATCGGTCCGCTGGTGAGGTCGTAGCGGCAGATCGCCAGCGCAAAGGCCGGGTCCATGAACGGCATCGGCGACGTCTGGGGATCGGCGAGGGGAAGCTGGGTGACGCCGTTCACCTTCGTCATCGGCGTCAGCCGCGAATAGGCGTCCTGCGTCGCGATCCGCGGCAGGGCCAGCACGCTGACGAGATGGACCACGAGGCCCAGCACGATCCCGGCAACGATGGTGAACGCCAGGCGGATCATGAGCAGCCCACCGTCGAAATGGAGGGCATCGGCGCATCGCGCTGGGTGCGCGTGGCGACCCCGACCGGGGTGTCGTAGAGGCGCAGCATCAGGGCGTAACGCTCGATGCCGCCGGTCGGCAGCCAGTTGCCGGCGCGCGAGCGCGAGGCGATGCGGATCTCGAACGAGCCGTCGGACTGGCGCACGATCTCCTGGCTGGTGAAGCCGTAGCGGGCAAGCGAGTTGGCGACGAGATGGCCCTTGCGGTCGTACAGCGTCAGCGTCCAGAACCGCGCCGGCGGCGTCACGCCGGAGACGATCACGTCGCAGCGGCCGTCGAGCGCCTTCTTCTTGTCGTCGGCGGTCGCGGTGAAGGCGACGCCGTCGCCGGTGCCGATCGGCAGCTCGCCGTTGCGCACGATGGTGGCGCGCGAATAGGGATCGACGTCGGCGGTGCCGGTGCGCGGCCGCGCGGTCCAGGCGCCGATGGTCAGCGCGCCGATCTCGGTGCCGCGCGTCGTCGTCATCCAGGTCGCGCCGACGCCAACCACGCCTGCGAGAAGGAGCGCCGTCAATGTGATCAGGATCAGCCGCACGGGTTTCGATCAGTTCTTGCGCGGGGCGGATGCGTTCGCATTCTCTTCCGCATAGTTCTGCGGGAAGGCGAGCGCGCTCGTCGACGAGGGCTTGGCCGACTTGCCGTCGTTGTCAGCCGATTTGTTCGCGGTCTTGGCGGCGTCGTCGAGCAGCTTCTCGACGCGCACCAGGATGTCGGCGCCGCGCTTGGTCAGGACCGGCGGCGGACCCGGCTTGGTCTCCAGCACCTTCGGCGCCGCGTTGGCCTGCGCGTTGGTCATGTGCTGCGGCGGCAGCTTCTGACCCATGCCGACGCCGGGGATCTCGCGGACCTCGACGCCCTGATGCGCCGCGACCATGATGTCGTGCCAGGTCTGCGCCGGCAGCGAGCCGCCGGTCATGCGGTTGGTCGGCGAATAGTCGTCGTTGCCGTACCACACCGCGCAGCTGAAATTGCCGGTGTAGCCGACGAACCAGGCGTCGCGATACGCATTGGTGGTGCCGGTCTTGCCCGCGGTCGGGATGCCGTCGAGGGCGGCGCGGCGCGCGGTGCCTTCGCTGACGACGTGGCTCATCATGCCCGCCATGTCGGCGGCGATGTTCGGCGGGATGGCCTGCTTCGGCTTCGGGCCGTCGCGGTCCCAGCGCCAGACGAGGTCGCCCGCGCCGGTGCGCACCTCGAGCACGGAGTGCGGCGTCACGGACTTGCCGCGGTTGGGGAAGGTCACGTAGGCCACGGCGTGCTCGAGCACGGTGACCTCGTCCGAGCCGATCGGCATCGACGGCGTGTCGGGCAGCGGCGCCTTCAGGCCGAAGCGGCGCGCGACCTCGACGATCTTGGCGCGGCCGACCTTGGCCGGGTTCTGCGCCTTGGGCTCGTTCCTCTGGCCGATCGCGATCGACAGCTTGACGGGCACGACGTTGATCGAGCGCGTGATCGCCTGCGTCAGCGTCACCGAACCGGAATAGGAATGGCCATAGTTCTGCGGACACCAATTGCCGATGCAGACCGGGCCGTCGACCACGATCGAGTTCGGGGTGAAGCCGTTCAGCAGCGCGGTGGTGTAGACATAAGGCTTGAACGACGAACCCGGCTGGCGATAGGCGTCGGTGGCGCGGTTGAACTGGCTGGCGCCGTAGTCGCGTCCGCCGACCATGGCGCGGATGCCGCCGTCGAGATCGGACACCACGGTCGCCGCCTGCGTTGCGTGATAATCGCGGCCGAACTGGCGCAGCTGGTTCTCCACCGCGTCTTCGGCCGCCTTCTGCACGTTGGTGTCGATGGCAAGCCGCACCACGAAGACGCGCTCGGTGTACGACTTCGGGAAGGTGTCGACCAGCTTGCGCATCTCGTCGAAGGCGTAGTCGAGATAGTAGTTCGGCGAGGCCTCGTCGCGGCGGTCGACGGCGAAGGCGGGGTTGCGGCGGGCGCCGAACACCTGGCCCTCGGTCATGAAGCCGGCATCGACGAGGTTGTCGAGCACGACGTTGGCGCGGGCGCGGGCGGCGGGCAGGTTGATGTGGGGGGCGTATTTGGTCGGCGCCTTGAACAGGCCGGCCAGCATCGCAGCTTCCGCCAGCGTCACGTCGCGCGCGGACTTGTTGAAGTAGAAATGCGCAGCTCCATCCACGCCGAAGGTGCCGCCGCCCATGTAAGCGCGGTCCAGGTACAGCTTGAGGATCTCGTTCTTGGTCAGGCGCCATTCCAGCCAGACCGCGAGGAAGGCCTCGTTGACCTTGCGCTCGATGGTGCGCTCGTTGCTCAGAAACAGGTTCTTGGCGAGCTGCTGGGTGATCGAGGAGCCGCCCTGGCGGACGCCGCCGGCCTGCGCGTTGGTGACGAGCGCGCGCGCGGTGCCGGCGATGTCGATGCCGAAATGCTCGTAGAAGCGGCGGTCTTCGGTCGCCAGCGTCGCCTTGATCAGGACATCAGGAAAATCTTCAAGCGGGATCGAGTCGTTGTGCTTGATGCCGCGGCTGCCGATCGGATTGCCGTAGCGATCGAGGAAGGTCACCGCGAGATCGGACTTCTTCAGCCAGTCCTCGTCCGCGGTCTCGCGGAAGGCGGGGATGGCGAGCGTCAGCATCACGACCAGGCCGCCGAGGCCGAGGGTTGCGGCTTCCGACAGCGGCTCGATGAACACCCAGCGCTTCCAGCGCCCGACATAGAACCGGTCCATGAAGGTCGAGTAGCGCTCGTAGAGCTCGCGGATGCCCTTGGCCGAGGAGAACAGCGAGGAGTCGATGCGCGCGTCGAGGTCCAGAAAGAAATTCCGGATGCGGCTCTTCCAGTTGGATGGTGTATTCTGGACCACCTAGAACCCTTGAGGCTCGCTTCGACAGCATTCAAGCACCCGGCCGGGGCGGCACCGAAACGTCTTGCGGGAATGTTGCGGCAAACCCAAGGCGCCCGGTTCGCATCCGAGGGGGGACTTCGTGTTCCTTCTAGCCGAGCGGGGTCCATAAACCAATGGTCACGCTCGCGATTTTGAACAACAGGCCTAATTGACCCCGGTTCATTACGGGCCTCGAAAAGCGCCTGCTTGCGGCATCCCGGCGCGACCGCCTAGATGGCGTCGCCGTCACTCTTTCGAACCCTTGTTGAGGCGCATGACCGCAGCTCCCAAACGACCTTCCGCGCAGGAAGAATTCTTCTGGAAAACCAAGACGTTGGAAGAAATGTCGGCGGGCGAATGGGAAAGCCTGTGCGACGGCTGCGGGCGCTGCTGCCTGAACAAGCTCGAGGACGAGGATACCGGACAGATCTATTTCACCCATGTCGGCTGCAAATTGCTCGATGGGATGAGCTGTGCCTGCAAGGACTATCCGAATCGATCCGACAAGGTTCCGGATTGCGTCCGCCTGACGCCGGCCAATGTCCGCACCCTGAACTGGCTGCCGCCGAGCTGCGGCTACAAGCTCGTCGCGGAGGGGCGGGACCTCTATTGGTGGCATCCGCTGGTGTCGGGTGATCCCAACACCGTGCACGAAGCCGGCGTCTCCGTGCGCGGCCGGGTCGAGGGCAGCGAGGACGAGATCCCGGACGCTGAGCTCGAGGACCACATCGTGCAATGGCCGGCACAGCTGCCGAAACGGGCCCGCCTGAAGCGACGTCCGAAGGTCTGAGCCGCCGTCAGGCCCTGGCGACGATCACGCGTTCGGGATGGCCCGGGGGCGGGATGCACCCATGCGCCGCGGTGCCTGCCCGGGACAAGCTTTGCTGTCTACATTGGGCTGCATAGAACGAATCCTTTGCGGCGTTGCGCCGCCACACGGCTTTCGATCGAGATGAACAAGTTCGACCGGCAGAGCAATTCTGCCGACATCCAAACTTTGCCCGACGACATCGCCGAAGAGCTGTCCCGGCTTCCGAGCGAGGTCATCAGCGTCGATGATGCCCCGTCCATCACGCCGCCGGCGCCGCTGACCTCCGACGAGGTCCGCACCATCGTGATCAGCCTGATGCTGACGATGTTCCTGGCGGCGCTCGACCAGACCATCGTGGCGACCGCGCTGCCCACCATCGGGCGCCAGTTCCAGGACGTCTCCAATCTCTCCTGGGTCATCACCGCCTATCTGCTCGCCTCGACCGCGGTCGCGCCGGTGTTCGGCACCTTGAGCGACATCTACGGCCGCCGCGCCATGATCATCATCTCGCTCAGCCTGTTCGTCGCAGGCTCGGTGCTGTGCGCGATCGCGCCGAACATGCCGATGCTGATTTTGGCGCGCGGCCTCCAGGGCCTTGGCGGCGGCGGCATCATGCCTGTCGTGCAGACCGTGATCTCCGACGTCGTCTCCCCGCGCGAGCGCGGCCAGTACCAGGCCTATTTTTCCAGCGTCTGGATGGTCGGCGGCATCCTTGGCCCCGTCATCGGCGGCGTGTTCGCCGAGCATCTGCACTGGTCGATGATCTTCTGGATCAACCTGCCGCTCGCGGCCGCCGCCATCGTGATGCTGCTGCCGAAGATGAAGAAGATCCCGGTGTTCCACCGCAAGCGCAAGGTCGACTGGCTCGGCGGCGTGCTGCTGATGGCCTCCGCCGTCGTCTTCATGCTGGTGCTGACCTGGGGCGGCACGCGCTATCCCTGGCTGTCGCCGACCGTGCTGGCGATGGTGGGCGGTGCCGTCGCGCTCGCGGTCAGCTTCGTGTGGCATGCAAGGCGGGCCGACGAGCCGTTCCTGCCGTTGAAGCTGCTGACCGGATCCGTGGCGCCGTTCGCGCTGACCGCCGGCGGCTGCGGGCTCGGCGCGATCACCGGCCTCACCGTGCAGCTGCCGCTCTATTACGAGTCGGTCTACCATTTGAGCGCGAGCGAGGCCGGTCTTGCGCTGATCCCGCTCGCGGCGGTCTCGACCGTCGGCGCGGCCGTCGCCGGCCGCACCATGGCCCGGGCAAAACACTACAAGCGCGTCGCCATCATCGGCACGTCCTGGGCCGCGCTGTGCGGCCTCGGCCTCACGCTCACCACCTTGCCGCTCTGGGGACTGCTCATGCTGATGGCGGCGTTCGCGCTCGGGCTCGGCACCACGTTCCCGGTCTGCGTGGTCTCGCTGCAGAACTCGGTCGCGCGCCCGCAAGTGGGCACCATCACCGGCGCGATGAACTTCTTTCGCTCGCTGATGTCCTCGTTCACGGTCGCCGCCTTCGCCGCGATCCTGCTCATCGCTCTCGGCATCGACGTTCCGCTCGCCGGCGAGCACCACGCCGCAGGCAGCGTCGCCATTCCCGCCGACGACATGCGGCACGCCTTCCGCTACGTGTTCGGCGCCGCCACCGCGCTGATGACCACGGCCGCGCTGTGCCTGATCGCGATGGAGGAGCGGCCGCTGGCCGGGCCGTCTGCCGCCCCGCAGGTGGAGATGGCGGAGTAGGGCTCAGCCCGCACCATCCGGGAAGCTGCTCTTGCGCGGCAGCAGAATGGTGAATTCGGTGAACTCGCCCGGCCTGGTTACGACGTCGATCGTGCCGCCATGCTGCTTCACCACGATGTCGTGACTCATCGACAGTCCGAGCCCTGTGCCTTCGCCGGCCGGCTTGGTGGTGAAGAACGGATTGAACATCTTCTCCTTCACCTCGTCCGGGATGCCCGTGCCGTTGTCGCGGATGCGGATCTCGACGTGATCGCCGCGGTCGCGGGTCGCGGCGGTCACGACCGGCGCGTAGCCGGCAGCCGCGTTGTCCGCCTTGCGCCTGGTAACGGCATAGAAGCCGTTTCCGATCAGGTTCAGCAGCACCCGCGTGATCTCCTGCGGAAACAATTCGGCAGAGCCTGCCGCCGGATCGAAGTTGCGCTCGAGCGTCACGTCGAACTGCGGCGTCTCGGCCCGCGCGCCGTGATAGGCGAGGTTGAGGCTTTCCTCGACCACTGCGTTGACGTCGCTCAGCCGATGCTCGCCGCCGCCCTCGCGCGAATGCAACAGCATGTTCTTGACGATGGAATCGGCGCGCCGTCCGTGCTGCACGACCTTGTCGAGATTGTCCTTCAGAAGTCCCGTAAGCTCGTCGACCTCGCTGCGGATATCCTCCGCAAGGGCGGCGGGCGCGAGCACCTCGTTCAGCTCGTCGGTCAATTCGGCCGAGAGCGAGGCAAAATTGTTGACGAAGTTGAGCGGGTTCTTGATCTCGTGCGCGATGCCGGCGGTGAGCTGGCCGAGGGACGCGAGCTTTTCGGTCTGGACCAGCCGGTCCTGTGCTGCGCGCAGATCGTCGAGCGATTTCGCAAGCTCCCGCGTGCGGTCCTGCACCTCGTTGAACAGGCGCGTGTTCTCGATCGCGATCACGGCCTGGTCGGCGAAGGTCTTGAGCAGGTTGATCGCCTTGTCCGGGAATTGGCCGGCTTGGGGTCGCGTCACCGCGATGGTGCCGATCGCGATGCCGTCGCGGAGCATCGGCACCACCAGGATGCTGCGATAGCCTCGGGTGCGCGCCAGCTCCTTCATGGCCTCGGTCAGGTCAGGCTCGTTCTGCATGTCGCTGCGGAAGGCATGTTCTCCGCTTCGAGCGACCCGGCTGTGAATGCCCGGCGACGACAGCTGCGTGGGGAAGGAGCTGAGCAGATCGGCATTGCCGGCTTCATTGTCGGTGGTGAAGGCGGCCAGATGCAGCATGCCGTCCTTGAGGCGGGTGACGGTGGACGAATGTCCGCCGATCAGCGTCTTGGCGCTGTCGGAAATGGCCTGGAACACCGGCGTGACGTCGGCGGGCGAGGCCGCGATCACCTTGAGGATGTCGGCGGTCGCGGTCTGGCGCTCCAGCGCCTCCCGCGTCGCATTGAACAGGCTGACGTTCTTGATCGCGATCACCGCCTGGTCGGCAAAAGTCTGCAGCAGCCGGACGTGATGGTCGGCGAAGGCGCCGGTCGCGCGGCGCGTCGCGATGATGAGGCCGATCGCCTCGCCCTCGCTCATCAGCGGCGCGAACAGCATGCTGCGATAGCCGCGGGCGCGCGCGATGTCGCGCGCGGCCGGTTCCAGCTCGGTGTCCGGCAATTGCGCCGCGGCACCCCTGGCCACGAGCGGATAGGGCGGAAAGCGCGCGAACGGGACCGGGAACGAGGCCTGCAGCACGCGATCGCCGGACGGATCGGTCGGCGTGAAGGCCGCAAGATGGGCCGCGCCGTCGACGTAGCGCAGCACCGCCGTGGAGAAGCCGCCGATCAGCCGGTTGGCGTTGGCCGCGATGGCGTCGAACACCGGCTGCACGTCGGACGGCGAGGCCGCCATCACTTTCAGGATGTCGGCGGTCGCGGTCTGGCGTTCCAGCGTCTCTTTCGTCTCGTTGAACAGGCGCGCATTCTCGATCGCGATCACGGCCTGGTCGGCGAAGGTCTGCAGCAGCTGCACGAGATCGGCCGCGAACGCGCCTGGCTCGGCGCGCGTGACGCTGATCATGCCGACCGGCGTGCCGCGGTTCATCAGCGGCATGAACAGCACGCTGCGGAAGCCGCGCAGCCGCGCCAGCTCGCGGTTCAGCTCGGGGACGTCAGCGGCCTCGCTGTCGGGAAACTGGATCGTCTCGCCCCCGCGCACCAGCGCAAAGGTCGGAAACTCCGAGATCTTGCGCGGGAACGACACCTTCAGCCCTTCGTCGGCCTCCGGGCTGGTCGGCGTGTAGGCGACGAGATGCAGCTCGTCGCCGATGAACTGGAGCACGGTGGCGGAGAAGCCGCCGAGCAGGCGCTTGGAGCTCGACGCGATCGCCGAGAACACCGGCCGGGCATCGGAGGGCGAGGCCGCGATGGTGCGCAGGATCTCGGCGCTGGCGCTTTGGCGGTCCCGCGCAATTGCGAGCTCGCTGCGCAGCCGCGCATTCTCGGCTGCGAGTTCGTCGGCGATCGTCTTCGGAGGGTTGGTCATTCGCAATCCGGCTTGATGCCACGACAGGCGCAGCACCAGGCCGGATTATCACATCCCCTGCGGCCGGAGCCAGCGCCCGCGGCGTCCCGGCTGCCTCACGTTCCCGGCCGCGATACCTCGGTCTCCTTGCTGGTGATGAACTCCAGCAGCACCGGAATGCCTTCCCTTGTCTTCTGGATGCCGCGCCTGATCGCGGGGATGATGTCTTCCGGCCTTTCCACCCGTTCGCCATAACCGCCGAAGGCGCGCGCCATCGCGGCGTAGTCGCCGGAGATGTCGGTGGAACGATATTTCTCGGTCGAGATCGGCATCACCTTCAATTCGATCGCCATCGAGAAATTGTTGAGCAGGATCGACATGATCGGAATCCGCTCGCGTACCGCGGTCTCGAAATCCATGCCGGTGAAACCGATCGCCGCATCGCCCCAGACGTTGATGCAGAGCTTGTCGGGCTTGGCGAGCTTGGCGCCCATCGCAAGGCCCAGGCCGTAGCCGAGCTGCGTGGTCTTGCCCCAGCCGAGATAGGTGAGGGGTTGCGTCGACTTCCAGAACGGCGAGAGCTGGTCGCGCGGGCTGCCGGCATCATGCGTGATGATGGTGTTGTCGATGTCGACCGTGTGCTGCAGATCCCACAGCACGCGATAGGGGCTCAAGGGCGCATCGTTGCTGGTGAGCTTCGGCATCCACTTCGCCAGCCATTCCTTGTGCGAGGCCGCGATCTCGGCCGCCACGGCGGAGGCATCGCGATCGGTAGTGACGGTCTTGCCGATCTCCTCCAGCAGCGCGTCGAGCACGAGGCCGGCATCGCCGACCAGACCAATTTTCGCCTCCACGTCCTTGTTGAGGTGGTTGGGATCGAGCGTGGAGTGGATGATGGTCTTGCCCTTCGGCATGGCGATGCCGAAGTTCGTTTCCGTAAACGAGCAGCCGATGCCGAAGATGACGTCGGCTTCGGCCAGGAATTTCGGCACCGCGCGCGGCACCGCAAGGCCGCCGGAGCCGAGCGAGAGCGGATGGGTTTCCGGAAACGCGGATTTGCCCCCTAAGCTGGTGGTGATGGGGATCGCCAGCCGCTCGGCGAGCCGCTTCAGTTGCGGCCAGGCCTGCGCGTAATGCACGCCCTGGCCGGCATAGATCACCGGCCGCTTGGCGTTGACGAGCAGATCGGCCGCTTGCTTCACGTGAACAGGGTCGGCGCCGTAGCGCGTGCGCAGCACCGGCGTGTAGTTGAGCGGCTCCGGCACTTCCTCGTTCCACATGTCGGAAGGAATTTCCACGATGACCGGCCCGCCGCGGCCGTTCTTCAGCTTGGTGAAGGCGCGGCGGAAGATGTTGGCGACCTCAGTGGCGAGAATGATGGGCTCGGACGATTTCGCAAACGGCTTCATCGCCTCGCTGGAATTGAAGTTCGGCTCGATATGCGCAAGCCTCCGCTGATAGCCCATCGGCAGCACCAGCACGGGCACGGATTCGCCGAAGCACTGCGCGACGCCGCCCATCGCGTTCTCCGCGCCGGGCCCATGCTGCATGCAGAACGCGCCGATCGAGCGTCCCGACGTCACCCGCGAGATCGCATCCGCCATGTGGATGCCGACGCGCTCCTGCCGCACCATCACGGGGCGGATCTCGGCCTTGGCGGCGTGCTCGATCAGATGGTTGACGGGATAGCCGCAGAGGATCTCGATCCCCTCGCGCCGCATGATTTCCGCAATGGCGGTGCCGAGCTTCATGGCGTCTCTCTCCACTCTCAGGGCGTGGCCGGTTGATCCGGCTCGCTCGAGAGAGGATCAGGAATCGACCGGACCGTAAAGCGAGGCGCGGCGCGGATGCGTCGGGTCTGCCATGCAGGAGGGCGTCCTCAAGATCGCGCCGTCCCCCGGCCGTAGGCAATGACGTTGCATGCCGGGGAGGATGACCGCATGATGAAGCAACGTTCGCGGAATCCCGGATGCTGAAGCTCGATCATATCACGGTCATCGCTCCGAGCCTCGCCGAAGGCGTCCGCCACGTCCGAGACTGTCTCGATCTCGATGTCCCGTTCGGGCAGCGCCATGCCTATATGGGCACCCACAATCATCTGCTTCAGCTCGGCGGCACCGTCTATCTCGAAATCGTGGCGCTCGATCCGGAGGCCGCAGCGCCGGGCCGTCCACGCTGGTTCGGCCTCGACGACCAGCACAAGATCAGGTCCGACTGGGACGAGGGCCGCCGCCTGCGGGGCTGGGTCGCGCGAACCGACTTGATCGACGCGATCATCGCCCGCCACGGCGATCTCTTCGGCGCGAAGGTTCCGCTTCCCACGACCGATCCGTCGTTCGACTTCGCCATTCCCAGCGACGGGTCGCTCCCGCTCGACGGCGCCGCTCCCTCGATCATCGACCGGCGTGGCAAGCCCCGCTCGATGGCTGCGATCGCCGACCTCGGCGCGCGGCTGCAATCCGTCACGCTCGAGCATCCGGAACCCGCTGCGCTGGAGCCGCTGTATCGTGCGTTGGCGATCGATCGGCCGCCCGACATCGTGCAGGGGACGAGGTTGCGCTATCGCGCCCGGATCGAAACACCGAGCGGAGCAAGAGAGCTCACCTGAGCGCCGCCGGCCGCCGGCGGCGCCCTGCGCATTTTTCGCCTTCGAACGCTCAGACCAGCGTGCCCGCGTGAAGGTTCGCGTGGGCGAGCAGGGACTGGATCACGACGTTGTCGCCGGGACCTCCGTCCAGCACGTCGAGGCCGCCGCCGCCGATCAGCACGTCGTCGCCGAGGCCGCCGAGCAGCGTATCGTTGCCGGCGCTGCCGATCAGCACGTCATCGCCCGCGCCGCCGTCGAAGACGAGATGCGGGCCGCCGGGACCGACGCCCGACGCCTCGATCACGTCGTCGCCGCCGAGGCCGTTGATGGTGATGGTGTCGTTGAAGTCGAAATTCTCGATCACGACCTGGCTTGCCAGGCCGTCGATCACCAGCGCGCCATTGCTGTTGAGCGACAGGGTAATGACGTCGTCGCCGCCGGTTCCGTTGATCACGATGTTGTCGGCCGCGCCGTCGCCGCCCGGAGTGCCGGGGTTACCGCCGAGGTCGACCTTCACCTGTGTCACGTCGGTGCCGCTCATGTCGCCGATCGTGATCTTGTCCGCGCCGCCGCGCGCATCGAACGCGATCGTCTCGACGCCGTGGGTGTCCATCGTGATGGCGGCGACGTCCCGCGTCAGCTCGGCGCGCGCGCCGTTGGCGAAGATATTGATGGTCTCGGCGATGTTGGCGCCGTTGAACAGCAGCGTGTCGCTGCCGGCCTGGCCCTCGACAATGTCGTTGTCGTCGCCGGGATTCCAGACGAAGGTGTCGTTGCCCGCGCCCATCAGCGCGACGTCGTTGCCGTCGCCGCCGTTGATGATGTCGTCGCCCTGGCTGCCGTGGATGGTGTCGTTGCCGAGCCCGCTGTTGATCGTCAGCTGCAGCACGCCGGCCGCAAGGCCGCTGGCGTCGATGACATCGTCGCCGCCAAGGCCGTTGAGCGTCAGCTGATCGGTCGCGTCCATTCCGGTCAGCTGGGTGGCCGCATGCAGGCCGAACACCGTCACGCCGCCGGCATTGCCGCTGACGCCGAACGTGTCGGCGCTCTGGGTGGCATCGACCGCGACGGTGTCGACGGCGCCGTCGGGCGTTGCCGTGGGACCTGCGAGGTCGATGTTCACGCGCGTCACGTCAGTCCCGGTCAGATCCCCGATCGTGACGTGATCGCTGCCGCCGAGCGCATGGATGTCGACGTGCTCGACCCCGTGCAAATCCATCGTGATGTTGGCGACGTCGCGCGTCAGCAAAGCGCGATCGCCGTTCGCCACGACGGACATGGTTTCCGCAATGCTGGCGCCGAAGAACCGCAAGCTGTCGACGCCGGTGCCGCCCTCGACGGTGTCGCTGCCGTCGCCGGGGTTCCACTGGAAGACGTCCGTGCCGGCACCCAGCAGCGCGACGTCGTTGCCGCGGCCGCCGATGACGACATCGTTGCCGTCGCCGCCGATCAGCGTGTCGTTGCCCCCGCTGCCGGTGATCGTGTCGTTGCCGGCCCCGCCATCGATGGTCAGTTGCACGATGCCCGCGGCCAGCATGGCCGCCGAGATCGTGTCGTTGCCGCCGAGGCCCTGGACGAGAAGTGCATCGTTCGCGCCTTCCGCGTTGGTGATGGCGACGGTGGCGGGCAACCCCGTGACCGCAACCGACGTGCCGGTGCCGGAGATCTCGACCGCGTTGGCGCTATTCGTGCCGACCAGCGTCACGATGTCGGCCGCACCGTCACCGGCGCCGCCTGATCCGAGATCGATGTTGACCTGCCTGACGTCCGTTCCGGCCAGGTTGTTGACCGCGATATTGTCGCTGCCGCCCTTGGCGTTGATCGTGACGGTTTCGATGCCGTCGAGGTCCATCGTGATGTTGGCGACATTGCGGGTGAGCAGCACATGGCCGCCATTGGCCGCGGACAGGGTGATGTCCTCGGCGATGTTTGCGCCATTGAAGAGAAGAGTGTCAGCTCCGGCCTGGCCGTCGACCTTGTCGCTGCCGTCGCCGGGATCCCACTGGAAGGTGTCGTTGCCGGCGCCGAGCAGGGCGGTGTCATTGCCCTGGTTGCCGTCGACGAAATCGTTGCCGTCACCGCCCAGCAGGCGGTCGGCGCCGTTGCCGCCGAGGATGGTGTCGTTGCCCGCCCCGCCGTCGATCGTCAGATTGATGAGCGCGGCGAGATTGCCGGAGGCGGTGATCACGTCGTCGCCGCCACCGGCATTGACCACAAGGTTCTCGGTGGTGCCGATGTCGAGCGAGAACGGTGCCGGATCGACCCGGTCGAAGCGCACCCGCGTGCCGTTGGCGGTGATGGCAAACGTCTCGCTGCCGTTGCCGCCGTTCACCTCGGCGGTGTCGATGCCTTCGCCGCCCTCCATCAGGTCGCTGTCGTCGCCGGGGTTCCAGATCATGCGGTCGTTGCCGGCTTCACCGAACATCTGGTCGTTGCCGTCGCCGCCGACCAGCACGTCGTTGCCGGCGCCGCCGAACAACAAATCGTTGCCACCCTTGCCGAGCAGCGTGTCGTTGCCGGACTGGCCGAACAGCATGTCGCCGCCGGACCCGCCGGTCAGCGTATCGTTGCCGGCACCGCCGAACAGGTTTGCGGCGGGCATCGCCCCATTGCTTTCGTCGATGGTGATGACGTCATTGCCGTCCAGGCCGAAAGCCTGGATCAATTTGGTATTGGCGACCGTGGCGGGGCCGCCTTTGACTGCGACCGCGCCATGGTTGACGACGATCGTCCCGGCCGCGTTGCGGCCCAGTGTGACCGTGTTGTTGTGGGCATTGCCAAGAACGGTGAGAATTCCGGCGGAAAAATTTGCTGTGACAGCCATATGCGCTTCTCGCTCTGCGTGATCGAAATAGGCCGTGCGGCGGTATCGTGACGCTTTCGCGATGCCGGGGCAGACGGCAAACGACATCGTCTTTAGGCCGGGACGCCGGTTCCAGCTTCGCTGAAGTCTTCGGACCGGCTCCTGTTTTTCTTGAGAACCGCTTGATTCTTGGGATCGTCAGTTCACGCAGTCGTGTTCGCCGTGGGCCCGGCCGATCTCACCTACAATTGGTTGTGCTGCCCGACAGGCAAAACACGCCAGCGCTGGGTCGAGATCTCCACCCAAAAATATTCGAATTTACAGAAGTTCGGTTTTGCCGTACAAGCCTTCGCATCCCGCCCGCCACGAGGGCGTTTCGCGATCGTCACGAAGCGCGGGCCGGGATGCGGTGGCCGCGACGGCGTCGGCGCGTGATGGTGCTGCAGGGCGGGGAAACCCGTGAGCAGCGGCAGGCGCGATACGACACGGCGCTGACAGCGTCTTCGAATGGTCTCGACGGTGAGCGCACGCCAGCCGTGGAGAACCCAGCGAAGATGTGCGCGGACGGAGAAGTCGTGTGGTCCTGACGCCCGGGGTCTGTGCGTCAAGGCTTGCGGTGATGCGGCAGCCAACCGGTGGCCACATCGATCACCCGCAAGGCGACGGGGGCAATAGTGCAGCGCTCCCCGAGGAGAGCACGAAGGACACCGTGAAAACCATCGCGCAGGGAAGGCCGGGCGACCGGCACACCTGTCGTCCACCCCGTGCGCGTTTCTTTCGCACACGCGGGACTTCGGGTGCCAGCCGGCGCCCGGCCTTCCCTGCGCCCTTGCTTTCAAAGGGTGCGAGACGAAAAGCAAAACTCGGGCAAAACCAGCCGCGAGAATGCGAAGGCATGTGCGGTGCCGTAGGATGGGTAGAGCACTTGCGAAACCCATCGTGTTTCAGCACGAAGATCATTGATGGGTTTCGCTTCGCTCTACCCATCCTACCAATCATCAGGGAACATCGGTCTCGTATCTCGGACGCAGCGCAGCAGCGCAAGAACGCTGCAGCGCGTTCGGGACACGAGAGAGGCGTGTTGATCCTGCGCTCGTTCCTCACACTCCGTCATTGCGAGCGAAGCGAAGCAATCCAGAGTCCCTCGGCGGAAAGACTCTGGATTGCTTCGTCGCAAGGGCTCCTCGCAATGACGGAGTCCGTTGAGGCGCCGACGCCCATTACTCCGACCGGCCTCCCGCTACGCCTTCTCCTCGAGCGCGCGGCGCAGCCTGCGAATGATCACGCCGCGGGCGCGGTCGTCGGCGGCGGCGCCGATCCGCTCGTTGATGTCGAGCATGAGCTCGGACATCTCGTTGTGCCAGTCGAGACGGGTGACGGCCTCCGGGGCGAGGCGGCGGCGATGATCGACGTCGCGCACGCGTGGTTCGGGCGCGGCGAGCTCGTAGATGTCGTCCAGCATCGGCTGGTAGACCTTGGCCGCCGGAATGATGCGTTCGGCGACGCGTGCGGCCAGGCCTGCAATCGCGCCTTCCTCGCCATGGACCAGGAACAGCCCGCGCGAGATGGGACGGCGGGCCGCGATCCAGCCGGTCATGCCGGCGCTGTCGGCATGACCCGAATATTCGTCGATCATGCGGATGCGGGCCGCGACCTTGATTTCCTCGCCCTGGATCCGCACGGCCTTGGTCCCGTTCTGCAGGAAACGGCCGAGCGTGCCGTTGGCCTGGAAGCCGGCGAGCAGCACGGTCGCGCGCTCGTTCCACAGCCAGCGCTTCAGATGATGGCGGATGCGGCCGGCGTCGCACATGCCGCTTGCCGCGATGATGATGTGGAAACCGGACAGGCGCATGATCGCCTTGCTCTCGTCCGCGGTCTCGGTGAATTTGAGATGCGGCGAGTTGAGCAGGCGCGCGGCATCGACGGACGGGTCGAGGCTCTCGGCATGGCGGCGGAACACTTCGGTGGCGCGGATCGCAAGCGGGGAATCCAGGAAGATCGGCGCGGTCGGAATCTCGCCGTGCTCCATGAGATCGACGAGATCGACGATCAGCTCCTGGGTGCGCTCGACCGCGAAGGCGGGCATCAGCAGCGCCCCGCCGGCGTTGGCTGCCTCGCGCACCTCGGCCGCGAGATGCTGGCGGCGAAGGGCAGGCGTCGTGGCTTCGCGCACCCGGTCGCCATAGGTCGATTCCGAGATGACGTAGTCGAAATCGGTCGGCGCCTCGGGATCGGGCTGCAACAGCTTGGCCTCGGGCCCGACGTCGCCGGAGAGCAGCACGCGCATCGGCCGTGCCGCACCCTGTTCGGCGATCTCGAGCTCGATCGAGGCCGAGCCGAGCAGATGGCCGGCGTTCCAGTAGCGCGCGCGGACGCCGGGGATGACGTCGGTCCAGCTTTCATAGTCGACGGCGCGAAACGATTGCAGCGAGGCGATCGCATCGGACTGCGTGTAGATCGGCTGAACCTCCTTGCGCCCCCGTGAGGCGTTGCGCCGGTTGAGCTGCGTCACTTCCGATTCCTGAATGCTGCCGGCGTCGGGCAGCATGTAGGAGCAGAGGTCGATGGTGCCGCGCGTCGCCAGGATCGGTCCCTCGAAGCCTGCGCGCACCAGTTTCGGCAACAGGCCGCTGTGGTCGATGTGGGCGTGCGTGAGCAGCACGGCGTCGATATCGGCGGGGCGGAACGGAAAGGCGCCGTAGTTGAGCTCCTTCAGCGTCTTCTGCCCCTGGAACAGGCCGCAATCGACCAGGAAGCGGCCGCCCGCGGTCTGAAACAGATAGCTCGAACCGGTCACGGTGCGGGCGGCGCCGCAGAATCGAACGGTGATGCTCATGGCGTCGTCTCCGGAGGCAGTGTCGTCGTCAGTTCGGACCGCAAGGCGGTTGCAAGACTCTCTGCGAGGAAAATGGCGTTGGTCGGATGTGGCACGCTGTCGGTCGAGCGAATCGACCGGATGCCGGCGCTGGCGAATGCGACGGTCATCGCGGGTGGAAACAGCGCATGCGTCACGACCGCATCGACCGCGGTGGCGCCCATCGCCGTCAGCGCCTTCGCCGCGGCGATCATCGTCGTTCCCGAGGACATGATGTCGTCCACCAGCAGCGCGGGCCGTCCCGACAGCAGGTCGGGATCGGCGAAGCTGATGGCAACGGAGTGATCGCCGTGCCGTGTCTTCTGCGCCACCGTGTGTCGCAGCTGCAGCCGGCTCGCGATGTCGCTCACCCACGGCTCGGACTCCATGTCGGGCCCGATCACGAGCGTTGCGGGATCGATGCCGCTGGTCGCCAGGGCCTTCGCGATCGCCGGCATCGCGGAGATGTTCTCCGCCTCGATGCCCGGAAAGACGGACCCGATGTCGGGGGTGCGGTGCAGATGCGCATCCACGGTGACGATTCGGTCGACCATGGTTGCAAGCAGAGTGCCCATGGCACGCTGGCTGATGGCTTCGCCCGGATGAAATGCAGCATCCTGCCGCATGTAGCAGAGATAGGGCGCGACCAGCACCAGCCGCTTGGCGCCGTTGCGTCGCAGCGCCTCCGCCGCGAACAGCAGGGTGATCAATTTGTCGTTGGGATGATCGAGCGGAGCATAGAGGATGGTGGTGTCGGTGGCCGGCGCGACGGCGACGCGCAGCTCGCCGTCCGGAAAGCGATGCACCGCGATCTCGGCGCAGGAAATCCCGAGCCGGGCTGCGAGTCGCTCCGCCGCGTCGCTGCCGCCCGGCAATGTCTGGAGCGCGATCGTGCTCACGGCGCCGACTTGCGTTGCGGGGCGCCGTGACCGTTGATGACGTAACCGGTCTCATCAGCGGCGGCATCGGCCGCCAGGTCGTGCTCGGGGCGGTCGAACGTGTAGACGCGATAGAGCGGCTCGCCCTGCTCCACGCGATCGCCGATCTTCTTGAACAGGCGGATGCCCGCGCCCTTGTCGAGCGGCGCGCCGGCGGTGCGGGCGAGGCGGTTCATGCGCAGGCAGTCGATCGCGGACACGGTGCCGTCATGCGCCGCCTTGACGTCGAAGCTGAGCGAGCCCAGCTCGGTGCTGCAGGTCGACGGGCCCTGGGCATCGATGATCTTCTGCATCTGCTTCAGCGCCGCGCCGCTGTCGAGCAATTCGCGCGCCCTCGCATAGCCGGCACCGCCGCGCAGCTTCGGATCGTATTCGAGGAGATGGGCGGCAAGCCGCAGCGATTTCTCGCGCAAATCGCGCGGCGCATCCTTGTCGTTGCCGAGCACGGCCATGACGTCATTGGCCTCGAGCACCGGCCCGATGCCGTTGCCGATCGGCTGGCTTCCGTCGGTCATGATCACCTCGACGGTGCGGCCGAAGCGGTCGCCGACGAATTCGAACAGCTTTCGCAGCCGCATCGCCTCGACGCCGCTGCTGACCTTCGCGGTCGGCCCGACCGGAATGTCGATCAACAGATGCGTCGAGCCCGCCGCGATCTTCTTGGACATGATGGAGGCGACCATCTGCTCGCGGGTGTCGAGGCTCAAGGGGCGCTCGACCGAGATCAGGACGTCGTCGGCCGGCGACAGGTTCACGTGCCCGCCCCAGATCAGGCAGCCGTTGCAGGCCGAGACGATCGCCTTCATCTCCTCGACGCCGACATTCACCCGCGCCAGCACTTCCATCGTGTCGGCCGTGCCCGCAGGCGAGGTGATGGCGCGCGAGGAGGTCTTGGGGATCGGCAGGCCGTGCGCGGCGACGATCGGCACCACCACCATCGAGGTGCGGTTGCCGGGAATGCCTCCGATGCAATGCTTGTCGACGACGACGGGCGTCGGCCACACCAATTGCGTGCCCGCCTGCGCCATCGCCCCGGTGAGGGCGAGCAGCTCGTCGCTGGTGATGAAGCTTGCCGAGCCGATCAGGAAGGCGGCGATCTCCATGTCGGAGTAGCGATAATGCGCGAGGTCGTTGATGATCGCGCCGATCTCGTCCCGGCTCAGCGTTCGCCCATGGATTTTCGCGCGCACCGCTTCGAGGCTCTCAGGGGGCGAGGCGGGCCTGACCGTGACCTGCGTGCCCGCGCCTTGCGCGAAGCGGTGGAATGCCGGTTCGGAGAGGCCGATCTCGTCCGGGGTGACCAGCGTGTCGTCGTCCGTGATCAGCAGCGTCGCCAGCAGGACCTTGTCGTCCTGGCGAAGCTCGACGCGGCTGAAGCCGCGGAAGATCTCGGCACGCAGCGCCTTCGATTGCCTGGAGAGGACGACGACGTTCTCGCGGCCGGTATCGAGGCGGACGCGGCGGATTTTCAGTTGGGAGTGTGGAAGCTCTGGATGCATGGACGGGCCGGCAGGGAGGAAACTCGGCCCCCATGCTTAGACGTCGCGGTCCCGGTACTGTTGACCCAGATCATGGCCGGCAAGACCGGCGGGCCGGTGCGCCATGGCAATATCGCCGATGCCGGATGGCCGCATCCGGCAGGGCCGGGCGGTTACTTCGTGGCGGCGTCGATCGAGTTGAACTTGTTGTTGAGCAGGGCGCCGCCCGTGCTGTTCACGACGGTGACGATCGCGAGCGCGATGCCGGCGGCGATCAGGCAATACTCGATAGCGGTGGCTGCTTGTTCGTCGGCAAGAAAGGACCTGAGCAATGCCATCGTCAACTCCCGTTCGTCAGTCCAATGTATGCGGCGCCGTTTGCGAAATGCAAAAATCGATTCACGAAGTCTTCGCCGGGGCGCGTCAAAGCACTGGCGCGCTAGCCCCGACCTCTGGCGTTATATGCTGCCATTCGTTGACTTAAGGTTTCGTCACTCGATTTGGCCGGATTTGACAGGGTCTTTTTCAGGACCCGGCCGGGCCGCCGGGCGCGGACTTGCCGGGGCGCCTCAGAACGGCGGCGAGGCGGCTGGCCAGATAGCTCATCACGTGCGGCTGCGATCGCATAGCGCCGTCGGTGAGGCGCTCGTCATCGGTCGTGTCGCTGACGAGGCCGATATAATTCTTCCTGGCGTCCTGCTTCTGCATGGCGTGCCAACCCTGGTCCAATCGAGGGCGGGACCTTGGTCGGTGCAAAGGCAATCAACGGTTAATTTTGTCTTCCGTAGGACTACGCGGTGGCGCAACGGAGATCGCCGAAAACGAGGTCGCCGTTTACGGATTGTTGAGGCTAAGGACCGGCCGGGCTTATTTGCGGTCCGCGTCCGCGTTCAGCGCTCGCAACATCGCGATGCGGGCGAACATCGTCCAGCCGCCGCCTTGCTCCGCCGCGTTGATCAGGGTCTCGATCGCGGTCTGCCAGTGGTGCGCGTGCTGCACGTCCTCGGGCAGCTGCATGATGTGATCGGCCGCCTGCTGCAGAGTTTGCAGCCGGCGTCCGCCACGCAAAGAAATCGGATCGTCGAATGCCGCCGACCAGGGCATGTCAGGCCGGCCGACGGGTGCGGGGAGGCGTCACGGTGCGATCGCGCCTGCGTGCCGCTAGCCTGCCTTCTTCGCCCGCGCCGGCGCGCGGACCGGCTTGTCGGCGGCCTTCCTGGGCGTGGTCGCCGCCTTCGCCGCGGCCTCCTTGCCGCCCTTGCCGGAGATCGGCAGCAGCATCTCGCGCTGGCCCTCGACGCGCTTCTTCGGCTTTTTGGCCTTGGTCGCCTTGACGGTCTCCTTGGCGGTCTCCTTGGCAATTTTCGCCGCGGGCGCGGTGTCCTTCTCGCTTGCGATGCTCTTCTTCAGGGCGTCCATCAGGTTGATGACGTTGCCGCCGCTCTTCGGCGTCGCCTTGGCCGCGATCGGCGTCCCGGCTCGCTTCTTGTTGATGAGATCGATCAGCGCGGTCTCGTAATGATCCTCGAACAGCTCGGGCTCGAACGCGCCGGACTTCTTCTCGACGATGTGCCTGGCAAGGTCGAGCATGTCCCTGGTCAGCTTCACGTCCTGGATGTCGTCGAAATATTCAGCCTCGCTGCGGACCTCGTAGGGGTAGCGCAGCAGCGTGCCCATCAGGCCGGTCTCGAGCGGCTCGAGCGCGATGATGTGCTCGCGGTTGGTCAGCACCACGCGGCCGATCGCGACCTTGTCCATGCTGCGGATGGTCTCGCGGATCACCGCATAGGCGTCGTGGCCGACCTTGCCGTCCGGCACGAGATAATAGGGACGGATCAGGTAGCGGTTGTCGATGTCGGCCTTCGGCACGAACTCGTCGATCTCGATCGTGTGCGTGGAGTCGAGCGCGATGTCGTCGAGCTCGTCCTTGGTGACCTCGATATAGGTGTCGGTGTCGACCTTGTAGCCCTTGACGATGTCCTCGGAGGTGACCTCGTCACCGGTCTCGGCGTCGACCTTGAGGTACTTGATGCGGTGCCCGGTCTTGCGGTTGATCTGGTTGAAGGAGACCTTCTCGGTATCCGACGTTGCGGGATACAGCGCGACCGGACAGGTCACGAGCGACAAACGCAGAAAACCCTTCCAATTGGCGCGGGGGGCCATGGGCTACTCCAAACGCAACAGAGGACAACGTCCCAGAATACCATCGGGGAACAACGAATCATAGCAAGGCCGGTCGTTGAATTCGCCAACTGCGTTAACTGGTCGCCCGGCCTTGGGTTGCGGCCCGATCGGCCGGCCAACGGCCGGAACATCACATCGGATCGAGCGTTGGCTCCGGACACAGGGCTGCGAGAGGTCGCGGTCATCGGAGGCGACACGCAGAGATTGAGGGCATCATGGCGACCACACGAGAGCAGCATCAGATCGTCGAAACGGCAACCGAGGCGCGTCAGGGCGAACCTGGACCGTCCGTTGCCGCACTGCTCGCCATCTCGACCGGGCTTGCGATCCTGATTCTCGCCGTCATCTGGTTCGTGTTCTTCCGGACCTGACGACCGAATTCACGGGAAGGGCGGACCTTCCAAGGCGCCGCTTGAGGCGGCACATTGCGCCCGTTCTGCTGCCGGCTCGTCCGGTCGCAGGGCGGGCGTAGTCGCGTTGGCGGCCAACACATCGTATATGACCAAAAAGTAACGCAGGCGGTTCCCGGCGTTCATATTCAGTTCACGCCGGAATTGCTCATCTGGTGTGGTGTTGATGCAGTCGATTTCTGGAGAGAAGCGTGCGCCTGCTCGTTGTTGAGGACGACCCCGATCTCAATCGCCAGCTCACCAAGGCGCTGACCGACGCCGGCTATGTCGTCGATCGTGCCTTCGATGGAGAGGAGGGGCATTATCTCGGCGACAACGAGCCGTATGATGCCGTGGTGCTCGACATCGGCCTGCCGAAGAAGGACGGCATCTCGGTGCTCGAGGCCTGGCGCCGCAACGGCCGCACCATGCCGGTGCTGATCCTCACCGCCCGCGACCGCTGGAGCGACAAGGTCCAGGGCTTCGACGCCGGCGCCGACGATTACGTCGCAAAGCCGTTCCACCTCGAGGAGGTGCTGGCGCGCATCCGTGCGCTGCTGCGCCGCTCGACCGGTCATGCCCAGAGCGAGCTCTCCTGCGGCCCCGTCACGCTCGACACCAGGACCGGCCGGGTCAGCGTCTCGGGCAATCCGGTCAAGATGACTTCGCACGAATATCGGCTTCTGGCCTACCTCATGCACCATTCCGGGCGCGTGGTGTCGCGCACCGAGCTGGTCGAGCACCTCTATGACCAGGACTTCGACCGCGACTCCAACACGATCGAGGTGTTCGTCGGCCGCATCCGCAAGAAGCTCGACGTCGACATCATCCAGACCGTCCGTGGCCTCGGCTATCTCCTGACCCCGCCGGCCGCCTGAGGCGTTCCGGGGCTTGACGGGCAGCCCGACAGGGGCCTTGGTCCGGTCATGACCTCCGACGCCCTGCGACCCTGCGCCTCCCGGGATCGTTCCGATGGCCGCTAGCTCACTTGCGAACCGACTGTTCCTGTCGGCGACCGCCTGGCTCGTGGTGATCCTGGCCATCACCGGCGTGGTGCTGTCGTCGGTCTACAAGAACGCCACCGAGCGCGCCTTCGACCGCCGGCTCAATCTCTATCTGCGCACCCTGATCGCCGAGGTCGCCACCCCCGACGAGCCGCCGGACCGGCAGTTCCAGTCGCTGGGCGAGCCGCTGTTCGAACTGCCGCTGTCGGGCTGGTACTGGCAGATCACGCGCACCGACACCGAGAAGCCGGAGGTGCGCTCGTCGCGCTCGCTCTGGGACAAGAAGCTGCCGAAGCTGGAAGAGCAGGGCTCCGAGCTCACCGCCGCCGGCATCCGCCTGGCCTATGTCGACGGGCCCGAGGGGCAGAATTTACGCATGGTCGAGCGGCCGGTCGATCTCGGCGCCGACGGCAAGTTTCTGGTCAGCGTCGCCGGCGACGACACCGAGATCTTCGACGAGACGCGCAGCTTCGACTATTACCTCGGCGGCACCTTCACCGCGCTCGGCATCGTGCTCCTGCTGACGACCGTATTCCAGGTCCGCTTTGGCCTCGCGCCGCTCAAGCGCATCTCGGAATCGATTGCCGACATCCGTTCGGGGCGGGCGGAGCGGCTCGAGGGCGAATTCCCGGTCGAGATCGCGCCTTTGGCGCGCGAGACCAACGCGCTGATCGACGCCAATCGCGAGATCGTCGAGCGCGCGCGCACCCATGTCGGCAATCTCGCCCATGCGATCAAAACGCCGCTCTCGGTCATCGTCAACGAGGCCGGCAGCCATGCGGCCGAGCCATTCGCGGCGAAGGTGATGGAGCAGGCGGATGTGATGCGCGACCAGCTCGCCCATCACCTGGAGCGTGCCCGCATCGCGGCGCGTGTCTCGATCGTCGCGACCGTGACGGACGTGGCGCCCGCCATCGAGGCGCTGCGGCGGACCATGGAGAAGATCCATCGCGACCGCGGCATCGTGGTCGAAGCCAAGGCCGATCCGTCGGCCAAATTCCGCGGCGAGCGCCAGGACCTGGAGGAGATGGTCGGCAATCTCGTCGACAATGCCTGCAAATGGGCGGCCTCGCGCGTCTTTGTCGAGGTCCTCGTGGAGACGCCGCCCCAGGCGGGGGGCGGCCCGCGGCTACGGATCATCGTCGATGACGACGGCCGCGGCCTGTCGGAGGCCGAGCGCGCCCAGGTCTCCCGGCGCGGCCAGCGGCTCGATGAATCCAAACCCGGCTCGGGGCTGGGCCTGTCGATCGTGACCGATCTCGCCGCGCTCTATGGCGGCAACCTCTCGCTCGGCGGTGCGCCGACCGGCGGCCTGCGCGCCGAACTGGTTCTTCCGGGAGTGTAACACATTGCCAAAACTTGGCTTTTTGTCCTCGCTGAGGCCCCGGTCCAGGCCGGGTGAAGGGATTCGGTCGCACTTGCTAAACGGCTTCTTAAGTGGGGCCCTCCTATGATCGCACCGGACCCATCCCATGTCCGCCATTTTACCGTGCATTACCCGGGCGCATGAGCCAGACATCGATCGAGCGGCTGAGGGAATATCTCGCGCAGCTCCCGCCGCAGTCGCAGGCGCTGCTGATGCGGGAGTTCGAGCGTGCGCTCGAGCGCGGCCAGGACACGGCCGTGGCGACCCTCGTGCTCGAGCAGTTGCGCAAGATCGTCCGCAAGAGCGAGGCGGATGAGGCCCCGCCGCCGCGCACGGACGATCTGTCGCGGCTGCTGTTCCAGGTGCTGGAACCGTTCCTGGTCGAAGCCGGCGTCCCGACACGGGTCGGCCAGATCCGCCGCTCCTCGCTGCAGCCGATCTGGCAATGGCTCGGCCGCGACGGTGCGCCGGCCAAGGTGAATGAATTCGAGGCCGCGCTGGCGCGGATGCCGGCCGACAGTGCCGGGCAGATCGATGCGCTGGCACAGAAGCTCCAGGCGGTGGCTGCCGATGCCATTTTCGAGCTGACGGGTCCCGGCGGCGGCGACAAGTCGCGCGCGCTGGCCCGGGTCGGCCCGCCCAACGTGATCGAGGACCTCTATTCGATCGGAGCGGTGCTGCAGGTCCGGGAAGCCATCGCCAGCCTGATCGAGAAGCTGCCGCGCACCTTGCGCGCTTTCGGCGATTCCCAGATCGCCTCGGTGACGTCTGCGCTCAACATTCCGGTGCTGCAGACCCCGCAGATGTTGCCCTTCGCGCTGTCGATCGTGGCGCAGCGGATGACCGCGCCGTGGCAGATCATTCGCCTCGCCGTCAAGATTGCCGCCTCCGACGACGAGATCCGCGTCGCGGCGACGCCCTATGGCGTCGCGGTCACGATGGCGCTGCATGATCTGTCCTGCGTCGCCGCCGCCTTGCGCATGGACATCAAGCGCGGCCATTTCGACAACGTCGCCGGCAATCTCAAGACGTTGCACGACGGCGTCCGGGGCCTGCGCACCGAGCTCGACCTGCGCAACGATTCCGCCTGGGGCAAGCAGCTGACCTCGATCCGGGCCGACATCTCCAATGCGCTGCAATCCGAGATCGACAGCGTTCCCGGCCGCGTCCGCCGCATCCTGCGCCAGCGCCCCGAGAAGGACATTCCGCCGGGCGCGCGGATCGACGCCACCGAGGTCGAGGAAACGGCGGCGCTGATCGATTTCGTCGCGACCTGCCGCAATTATGCGAGCGAGCTTGCGATCAACGAGGTGACGCTGCGCACCTATTCCGACCTCCAGCAATATGTCGAACGCTCGACCGAGCAGCTGGTGCAATCTCTGCGCGCCGCCGATCACAAGGTCCGCACCTACAGGCAGCAGCAGGTGCAGGCCGCGATTCGCTTCTGCCAGGTGCTGTTCGGTGATGACTATGCCTCGCTGATGAGTCGGGCGGCGGAGAACGCAGCGACCGGCGAGCGCAAATCGTCGCGGGCAAGCTGATCCAGGCGCATATTTTTGTGATCACAATTTGAGGTTGACGGTGCAGGTCGCGCACCGTACGGTCCCGTGCAAGTCCGGGGAACTTCTATTTGTGGGCGCATGAAACCCGTTATCAGCTCCATCGAAATTGAGAACCGCGTCATCGTTGCCAAGTATCAAAGACTGATGGTCGGCGCCAAAGTGGTGCTGGTCGAGAAGGCAAGCGGTCGGCAAGTGTCCGAGACGATCACGAGGGTTGCGTCGCCGGTTCCCGTCGGTGCGCTGCGCATCAGACTGCCGGATGTGGTCGCGCCGGGAACATACTTCCTGCGGGCCTTCAACGGCCACGGCGAGGACGCCGCGCAAAGTGCGGATTTCGAGATCGGCTAAGCCGTTGGATTTTCACCGTTTCACGACTGCATGCGGTCGCGACGAATTGACAATTGTCAATTGCCGCATCGTCCGGCCGTGGTGTAAAGCCACCTATGGGCGCGGTTTGCGCGCTGCCGGAAGCTTGCCAGATGACGCTATGGTTCGTGTTCGCGCTGATGACGGTCGCGGCGATTTTCGCCGTGCTCTTGCCGCTTGGCCGTAAAGAGCGCGCGCAAGTTCAGGGCAGCGAGGTCGTGGTTTACAAGGACCAGCTGGCCGAGATCGAGCGTGATCTCGCCGCGGGCCTGATCCCCGCGCCGGACGCGGAGGCCGCGCGCGTCGAGATCAGCCGCAGGCTGCTCGCCGCGGCCGCCAGCGAGCCCGAGGTGGCGCCGCAGTCGAATCTCAAATGGCGCCGCGCCGCGGCCGTGGTGGCGCTCGCGGGCCTGCCGCTCGTCGCGGCCGGCGTCTACATGCCGCTCGGCTCGCCCAAGCTTCAGGACTTTCCGCTGGCGCAACGGGAGCGCGCGCCGGGCAAGGCGCAGTCGCTCGAGAATCTCGTCGAGCAGGTCCAGCAGCACCTGGAGAAGAATCCGACCGACGGGCGCGGCTGGAACGTGCTTGCGCCGGTGCTGGAGCGGCTCGGCCGTTTCGACGAGGCGGTGCGCGCCTATCGCAACTCACTCGCCTATAATGGCGAGAGCGCGGAGCGCCGGTCCGATCTCGGCGAAGCGATCTCGGCCGCCGCCGGCGGTGTGGTGACCGCCGAGGCCAAGACCGAATTCGAGCGCGCGCACGCCCTGAACGCCGACGATCCCAAGGCGAACTACTTCCTGGGCCTTGCCGCGGAGCAGGACGGCCGCAAGGACGATGCAGCCAATATCTGGCGCGCGCTGCTTGCGAAGGCGCCCGCGGATGCGCCGTGGCGTGCCCTGGTGCAGGCCTCGCTGGTGCGCGTTGCCGGCGGGACGATGCCGGCGCTGTCGGACGAGACGATCGCCGCTTCCAAGGACATGGCCGAGGGTGATCGCAACGCGATGGTGCGCGGAATGGTCGATCGTCTGGCCACCCGCTTGAAGCAGAACGGCGACGACGTCGATGGTTGGCTGCGCCTGGTGCGCGCCTATCTCGTGATGGGCGACCGGGACAAGGCGATGGGGGCATCGGCCGATGCCCGGCAGGCCGTTGCCAGCGATGCGGAGCGGCTTCGCCAGCTCAATGACGGCCTCAAGACTCTCGGGCTCGGCGGATGACGATGTCGGGACGAGAGCAGCGGAGAACGGACACGCCATGACGCGCAAGCAGCGACGTATGACCATCATCGGCGGCTCGCTCGCCGTGCTCGCGCTCGCGGCCGCGCTGGTGCTCAACGCACTGCGCGACTCCATCGTGTTCTTCTCCACCCCGACCATGGTCGCCGAGAAGCACGTCGAGCCCGGCAAGCGGTTTCGCCTCGGTGGGCTGGTGCAGCCCGGCTCGCTCCATCGCGGCGACAATCTCGCGGTGACCTTCGAGGTCGCCGACGGCAACGCCAAGCTGCCGGTGGCCTACAAGGGCATCCTGCCCGACCTGTTCCGCGAGGGGCAGGGCGTCGTCGCCGAAGGCGCGCTCGATGCGAATGGCGTGTTCAAGGCCGATACCGTGCTTGCCAAGCACGACGAGACCTACATGCCGAAGGACGTCGCGGATGCCCTGAAGAAGCAGGGGCACTGGAAGGACGATTACGGCGGCAAGCCCGCTGACAGCGGCAAGCCTTCCAACAACGGCAAGACGTCCGACGCGGGCAAGCCCGTCGCGACGACGGCGCAGGGCAATCCGCAGGGAGCAGTGCGGTGATCGCAGAATCCGGACATTACGCGCTGGTGCTGGCGCTTGGGCTCGCACTGATCCAGTCGATCGTGCCGCTGATCGGCGCGCGACTGCGCGACGCCGCGCTGATGAACGTGGCGCGCTCCACGGCGCTGGCCCAGCTCCTGTTCGTCGGCGCCTCGTTCACGGCTCTCGTGATGCTGCACGTGAACTCGGACTTCTCCGTCGCCAACGTCTACGAGAATTCCCACTCGATGAAGCCGTTGCTCTACAAGATCACCGGCGTCTGGGGAAACCATGAAGGCTCGATGCTGTTGTGGGTGTCGATCCTCGCGCTGTTCGGGGGGCTGGTCGCGGCCTTCGGCAACAATCTGCCGCTGTCGCTGCGCGCGCACGTGCTCGCGGTGCAGGCCTGGGTCGCCAGCGCCTTCTATCTTTTCATCCTCGTGACCTCGAATCCGTTCCTGCGCATCGCGACCCCGCCGATCGAGGGGCGCGATCTCAATCCGGTGCTCCAGGACATCGGGCTCGCCGTGCATCCGCCGATGCTCTATCTCGGCTATGTCGGCTTCTCGATCTCGTTCTCCTTCGCGATCGCGGCGCTGATGGAAGGACGGATCGATGCGGCCTGGGCGCGCTGGGTGCGGCCGTGGACGCTGGTCGCCTGGATCTTCCTGACGCTCGGCATCGCCATGGGCTCGTACTGGGCCTATTACGAGCTCGGCTGGGGCGGCTGGTGGTTCTGGGATCCGGTCGAGAACGCCTCGCTGATGCCGTGGCTCTCCGGCACCGCGCTGCTGCATTCGGCGCTGGTCATGGAGAAGCGCAACGCGCTGAAGGTCTGGACCATCCTGCTCTCGATCCTGACCTTTTCGCTGTCGCTGCTCGGCACCTTCCTGGTGCGCTCGGGTGTCATCACCTCCGTGCACGCCTTCGCCACCGACCCCACCCGCGGTGTGTTCATCCTGCTGATCCTCTGCCTGTTCATCGGCGGCAGCCTGTCGCTGTTCGCCGGGAGAGCCACCTCGTTGAAGCAGGGCGGCCTGTTCGCGCCGATCTCGCGCGAGGGGGCGCTGGTCCTGAACAATCTGCTGCTCACCGTCGCCTGCGCGGTCGTGCTGTTCGGCACGCTCTATCCGCTGGCGATGGAGATGCTCGCCGACTTCAAGATGTCGGTCGGTGCGCCCTTCTACAATCTCACCTTCGCGCCGCTGTTCGCCCTGTTGCTGCTTGCCGTGCCGTTCGGGCCGATGCTGGCGTGGAAGCGCGGCGATCTGCTCGGCGTGACGCAGCGCCTGCTGGCTGCGGGCGTCGCCGGACTCGTCGCCGTCGCCATCGCCTGGGGCTGGGCGAGCGGTGGCAGCACGCTGGCGCCGCTTGCGATCGGGCTCGGCATCTTCGTCATCGCCGGCGCCGTCACCGACATCGTCGAACGCACCGGTCTCGTACGGCTGCCGTTCGCGACGGTGCTGCACCGGGCCCGCGGCCTGCCGCGCTCGGCCTGGGGCACGGCGTTCGCGCATGCCGGCCTCGGCGTGGCGCTGATCGGGATCGTCTGCGAGACCACCTGGAACAGCGAATTTATCGCGACGATGAAGCAGAACGACGTCGCAGAGATCGCCGGCTTCGACGTCAAGCTCGACGGCTTGCTGCAGCGTCAGGGCCCGAACTATCGCGAGATGATCGCCCAGTTCAACGTCAGCCGCGACGGCCAGCCCCTCAGCGTCATGACGCCCTCCAAGCGCAGCTTCACCACCCGCGGCTCGTCGACCACCGAGGCGGCGCTGCTGACGCGCGGTGCGAGCCAGCTCTACATCTCGCTCGGCGATGCCACGGCCGAGGGCGCCATTGCCGTGCGCATCTACTACAAGCCGATGGTGCTCATGATCTGGTGGGGGCCGGTGCTGATGGCGTTCGGTGGCGTGCTGTCGCTGTCCGACCGGCGCCTGCGGGTTGGCGCGCCGAAGCCGGCGCGGGCCAAGCAGCGCCTCCAGCCGGCGGAGTGATCCGATGCGTCGGATGATGGTTGCGTTCATCGCTCTGATGCTGCTGGCCGTGCCGGCGGCTCACGCGGTGCAGCCCGACGAGATCATGGCCGATCCCGCCAAGGAAGCGCGTGCGCGCGAGCTGTCGCGCGAGTTGCGCTGCATGGTCTGCCAGAACCAGTCGATCGACGATTCCGATGCGCCGCTGGCGCGCGACCTGCGTCTGCTGGTGCGCGAGCGTATCGGCGCCGGCGACAGCAACTCGCAAGTGCTCGACTTCCTGGTCGCGCGCTACGGCGAGTTCGTGCTGCTCAAACCGCGCTTCGAGGCTCAGACTCTGCTGCTGTGGCTGCTCGGGCCGCTGCTGCTGATCGGCGGCGGCGTGGCACTGTGGCTGCAGATCCGGCGCCGCGCCCGCAGCGGTGTCGATGTACCAGCGCCACCGCTCACGCCCGACGAACAGGCGAAGCTTGCGGCGCTGATGTCGGACGAAGCCAAATCTCCCTAGCGAGCGACGTCGTCCTGGTTACGTATTGCTACGTAGGCCGCCGTCCCGCTGCCGCGTGGTTCATGGTATCTTGACCTTTGTCTGGAAGCTTGTCGCGAGCTTCGATTCCAGACTCTGAGTCCTCCCGATGTTCGCGAACAGTAATCTGACGATCCGCTTCCTGGTCGGCGCCGTCGTGGCGGCACTATTGTTTCTGCTGGGCATCGGCGGCGGCACCGGCTTCATTGCGGTGCTCTATCTGAACAACGAGATCACGAGCCTGTCCGCGGACTTCGCCGCGCTGAGCGGTCCTGCGCGCGACCACGCCATGCTGACCTATCAGCAGGCGCAGGCCGCGTTCTCCTGGTTCCTGGCCGCATGCGGCGGGATTGCCGTCGTCGCCTCTGCAATCTGCATCACCACCTGGTTCGCCGTGCGCAACGGTATCCTCAGCCCGCTGGCGGCGATCGTGCATGCCATGCGCGAGGTCGCCGACCAGAAGTTCGAGACACCGGTTCCCGGCCTCGGCCGCACCAACGAGATCGGCCTGCTGGCGGGTGCGCTGGAGGTCTTCAAGACCAACGGCCTCGAGCGGCGCCACCTCACCGAGCAACAGCTGCACGAAGCGCAGCACCAGGCCGAGCGGTCGAAATTCCTGGACGACCGGATCAAGAGCTTCAACAATCTCGTCGCCAGCGTCGTCGACAGCGTGGCGTCGTCGGCCGTGCACCTGAAGAGCAATGCCGAGACGCTGTCGCGGACGGCCAACGATACCAGCACCAAGGCCAATGCGGTGGCGAGCGCCGCGAACCTGGCCAGCGCCAGCGTGCAGACTGTGGCGGGCTCGGCCGAGGAGATGACGAACTCGATCGGCACGATCAGCCGCCGCGTCACGGACGCGACCCAGCGCGCCGAGGGCGCGGCATCGCAGGCCGAAAAGAGCCGCGACACCATCCACACGCTGTCGGATGCCGCCGACAAGATCGGCGAGGTCGTCCAGCTCGTGCAGGCGATCGCATCGCAGACCAATCTCCTGGCGCTGAACGCCACCATCGAGGCGGCACGGGCAGGGGAGGCCGGCAAGGGATTTGCCGTGGTCGCCTCCGAGGTGAAGAATCTGGCACATCAGACCAGCAAGGCGACGGAGGAGATTACCTCCCATGTCGCCAGCATCCAGGGCATCACCGCGGAGACGCGCGGCGCGATCGACGCCATTTCCAAGACGCTGTCGGAGATCTCGTCGATCATGTCCGGCATCGAGGTCGACACCGCCCAGCAGCGCAACGCCACGCAGGAAATCACCCGCAGCGCCCAGGATGCCGCGCACGGCACGCTCGACGTCTCCAACCATATCGTCCAGATCACCTCGACCTCCGCGGAGACCGGCCGCATGGCCGCAGAGGCGCGGGATTCCGCGGTCGACCTGTCGCAACAGGCCGCAACCCTGAAGCGCGAAGTCGACGAGTTCATCGTCAGCGTCAGGGCCAGCTGAGCACGTCAAAGCACGCCTGACGCGCCATCACGGGAACCTGCTTAAGTTCCTGTGGGAGCGCAATTTTCAGCCTGCGCTGAACGGCCGCATCCCGCACGGTCCCTTCATTACGAAAGTTTAACCCCGCCGCCAGCGCGCGGTAAGGCGGGAGCCCCCATCTTCAGGTCCGCAAGGTGCTGGCATCCGGCACCAAATGGATTTCAAGGCCCTGGAGATTTCTGCATGACCGACCGTATCGACCTCTCGAACCTTCCGTCCTACCGGCAGCCGCGCCGGTCGGTGTTCTCCGCGCGCAGGTTCGCGCTGATGGCCTCGGTGGTCGCCGGTCTCGGCGCGGCCGTCTATGGCTTCGGCCCGTCGAGCTCGCCGGCCGATCTGTTCTCGAGCCCGGCGCATGCGCAGGTCAACAACGAGGTCCGCAAGGTCGAACGTCCCATCGGCTTTGCCGATATCGTCGAGCGCGTGAAGCCCTCGGTGATCTCGGTGAAGGTCAACATCAAGGAGAAGACCGCGAGCAACGACGACGGCGACGATTCCTCCTCGCCGTTCCAGCCGGGCTCGCCGATGGAGCGCTTCTTCCGCCGCTTCGGCGGTCCGGATGGTTTCCCGGGCATGAAGGGCGGCCGCGGCCGCGTCGTGCAGGGCCAGGGCTCCGGCTTCTTCATCTCGGCCGACGGTTTTGCCGTGACCAACAACCACGTGGTCGACGGCGCCGACAAGGTCGAGGTCACCACCGACGACGGCAAGACCTACACCGCCAAGGTGATCGGCACCGACCAGCGCACCGACCTCGCTCTGATCAAGGTCGAGGGCAGCTCGAGCTTCCCGTTCGCCAAGCTCGCCGACGCCAAGCCGCGGATCGGCGACTGGGTGCTCGCGGTCGGCAACCCCTTCGGTCTCGGCGGCACCGTGACCGCGGGCATCGTCTCGGCGAGCGGCCGCGACATCGGCAACGGTCCGTATGACGACTTCATCCAGATCGACGCGCCCGTGAACAAGGGCAATTCCGGCGGTCCGGCCTTCGACACCAACGGCGAGGTGATGGGCGTCAACACCGCGATCTACTCGCCCTCCGGCGGCAGCGTCGGCATCGCGTTCTCGATTCCCGCCAGCACCGTGAAGAGCGTGGTCGCCCAGCTCAAGGACAAGGGCTCGGTCAGCCGCGGCTGGATCGGCGTGCAGATCCAGCCCGTCACATCCGACATCGCCGACAGCCTCGGCATGAAGAAGGCCGAAGGCGCGCTGGTGGCGGAGCCGCAGGCCAACGGACCGGCCGCCAAGGCCGGCATCGAGTCCGGCGACGTGATCACCGCGGTCAACGGCGAGACCGTCAAGGACGCCCGCGAGCTTGCCCGCACCATCGGCGGCATGGCGCCCGGCGCGACCGTGAAGCTCAACGTGCTGCACAAGGGCCAGGACAAGGTCGTGAACATGACTCTCGGCCAGCTGCCGAACACGGTCGAGGCCAAGGCCGACAACGACAATGACAGCGGCAAGGGTGCGAGCAAGGGCACCGACGTGCCCAAGCTCGGCATGACCGTTGCGCCCGCCAACTCCGTCGCCGGTGCCGGCAAGGAAGGCGTCGTGGTCACCGAAGTCGATCCGAAGAGCGCCGCGGCCGAGCGCGGCTTCAAGGAAGGCGACGTGATTCTCGAAGTCGGCGGCAAGAGCGTGGCTACCGCCGGCGACGTCCGCGAGGCCATCAACACGGCGCGGACCGACAACAAGAACAGCGTCCTGATGCGCGTGAAGAGCGGCGGCCAGTCGCGCTTCGTCGCGGTGCCCCTCGCCAAGGGGTAGGCCTCGGGCCGCTTTGAGATGAAGGGTGTCGCCGGCATCAGTCGCCCCCGCCGCCGGCGCCCTTCGGGGAAGCAGCGTAATGTTCGCTTCCCCTGTCTACCTTCCGGTGGAATTACGCCCCCCTCCGTCGGAAGGCCTAGGGCGGTGAGGTCCCCCCAGCTTCACCGCCCGCCTTTTTCTCCATGCCGGCGTCTCCCACTCGGCTTGCATGCGATAGCCGCTCGCGCCATGTTTAGAGAAGGTTGACCTCCTTGACCGCCGCCGAACGCACGATGCGCCTCCTCATCATTGAAGACGACCGCGAATCCGCCGACTACCTCGTGAAGGCGTTTCGCGAAGTCGGACACATTGCCGACCACGCCGCCGACGGCGAGGAGGGCCTCGTCATGGCCGAGAGCGGCGATTACGACGTGCTGGTGGTGGACCGCATGCTGCCCAAGCGCGACGGCCTGTCGCTGATCGGGATGCTGCGCGACAAGGGCAACACCACGCCGGTGCTGATTCTCTCCGCGCTCGGACAGGTCGACGACCGCATCAAGGGCCTGCGCGCCGGCGGCGACGACTACCTGCCGAAGCCCTATTCCTTTGCCGAGCTGCTGGCCCGGGTCGAGGTGCTGTCGCGCCGCCGCGGCGGTCCCGCCGAGGACACGCTGTACCGTGTCGGCGATCTCGAGCTCGACCGGCTCTCCCACCGCGTCGCCCGCGGCAAGGACGAGCTGACGCTGCAGCCGCGCGAATTCCGCCTGCTCGAATATCTCATGAAGCATGCCGGCCAGGTGGTGACGCGCACCATGCTGCTGGAGAACGTCTGGGATTATCATTTCGATCCGCAGACCAACGTGATCGACGTGCACATCTCGCGGCTGCGCTCCAAGATCGACAAGGGATTCGAGCGGCCGCTGCTGCACACGATCCGCGGCGCGGGGTACATGATCCGTGACGGCATTCGGTAAACTCGTCCGCACCACGGCATTCCGGCTGACGCTGGTCTATCTGCTGCTGTTCGCGATGTTCGCGGCTTCACTGCTGGCCTATTTCGCCTGGAATACGCGGCGGCTGATCACCGAGGAGATCACGCAGACGGTCAATGCCGAGACCTCGGAGATATCGGAGATCTACGGCCGCCGCGGCCTGCGCGGCCTGGTGCTGGCGATCGAGTACCGGGCGCTGCGGCCGGGCGCCAACCTCTATCTCGTGACCACGCCGACGGGGCAGGCGATCGCCGGCAATGTCGGCTCGCTGGCGCCCGGCGTGATGGCGACGCGCGGCTGGTCCGAGACCGCCTATCGCCGCATCGAGGATGCCGACGACCGCGACCATCGCGCGCTGGTGCGCGTCACCGAGCTCGAGAACGGCTTCCGCCTCCTGATCGGCCGCGACCTTGCCGAGCGCCGGCGGCTGTTCGGCATCGTCGCCAAGGCCGCGCAATGGTCGGTGCTGATCGTCGTCGTGCTCGGCCTTGGCGGCGGCGTGTTCGTCGCGCGCCGTGTGCTCCGGCGCATCGACGCCATGACGGGGACGGCGCAGCGCATCATGACGGGCGATCTCAGCGAGCGCCTGCCGGTGGGGCGCAGCGGCGACGAGCTCGACCGTCTCGCCGAGAATCTCAACGCCATGCTGGAGCGGATCGAGGCGCTGATGGCGGGGCTGAAGGAGGTCTCCGACAACATCGCCCATGATCTCAAAACGCCGCTGACGCGGCTACGCAACCGCGCCGAGGAGGCGCTGGCGAAATCCGGCTGCGAGGCCGATTACCGGGCGGCGCTGGAGCGGACCATCGAGGAATCCGACGGTCTGATCCGCACCTTCAACGCGCTGCTGATGATCGCGCGCGCCGAGTCCGGGCAGGCGCGCGGCAACATGGATGATTTCGATGCCGCCGATGTGGCCAACGGCATCCACGAGCTCTATGAGCCGCTCGCCGAGGAGGACGGCATGACCTTGAAGGTCAAGGCCGATCCGACGCCGGTTCACGCCAACCGCGAACTGATCAGCCAGGCGCTCGCCAATCTGGTCGAGAATGCGATCAAATATGGCAAGCCTGTCGCGCAGACCGGTGGAACCGTGGTCAGCATGGACGCGCGGCCGATCTTGATCGAGGCCAGGCGCGAGGGCGACCATGTGCTGCTCAGCGTCACCGATCGCGGCCCCGGCATACCCGAGGCCGATCGCAAGCACGCGGTCGAGCGATTCGTTCGCCTGGAAGCGAGCCGCACGCAGCCGGGCTCGGGCCTTGGCCTCAGCCTCGCTTCGGCGGTTGCGACGTTGCATGGTGGCGAATTGCGGCTGGGTGACGCCCAACCGGGCCTCGTCGCCACGCTGGCGCTCCCTGCGCGCCTCAGTGCCGGCGACAGGGTTGCTCCGCCAATACCGGATGTGCCACAGAAGGTGGCATGAACCACTCCGCGCCGGGAAACGCGGACAAGCATGGTGAGAAGCTGGCCGCACGGTTCGCGGAAGCTCCCCATATTGCCGCTTCCGTAACCGACGAACGACGTCTGGAAAGCTGGCTGAGCGAGCTCGAGCCGGCCCAATCGGCGCGTCTTGAAGCGCTGCTGGTCCATCCTTTCGCGCGGGATATCCTGGCCGGTATCGCGGAATTCTCGCCTTATCTGTTCGATCTGGTGCGCGCAGACGCCTTGCGCCTGATCCGGCTGCTCGAATGCGACCCGGATGCGCATCTGACGGCCCTCATCGCGGACGCCAGGGGCGCAGTGCTCGCGGCTCCTGACGAAGCCGAGGTGATGCGGCTGCTTCGCCGCATGAAGGCGGAGGCAGCGCTGCTGACCGCGCTGTGCGACATCGGCGGGGTCTGGCCGGTGATGCGGGTGACGGCGGCGCTGACCGACGTCGCGGTGTCCTCGGTGCAGGTGGCGCTCCAGTACCTGCTGCGGCAGGAAGCCGCACGTGGCAGGATCTCGCCGCCCAATCTCGAGGCTCCCGAGGAAGGCTGCGGCCTGATCGTGCTCGCCATGGGCAAGATGGGGGCGGGCGAGCTGAACTATTCCAGCGATATCGATCTCATCGTGTTCTTCGATCCCGATGCGACAACGCTCGCGCCTGACATCGAGCCGCAGCCATTCTTCGTCCGGGTCACGCAAGGGATGGCGCGCATCCTGCAGCAGCGCACCTATGACGGCTATGTGTTCCGCGTCGACCTGCGCCTGCGGCCCGATCCGTCCTCGACGCAGGTGGCGATCTCCAGGGACGCCGCGCTGAACTATTACGAGCGGGAAGGGCGCACCTGGGAGCGCGCCGCGATGATCAAGGCGCGTGCCTGCGCCGGCGATGCCAGAGCGGGCGAGGCGCTGCTGGCCGAGATCGGCCCCTTCGTCTGGCGCAAGCATCTGGACTTCGCCGCGCTCGCCGACGTCCACGACATGAAGCGGCAGATGCAGACTTATCGCGGCCAGAGCGAGGTCGCGGTCGAGGGGCACAACGTCAAGGTCGGGCGCGGCGGCATCCGCGAGATCGAGTTCTTCGCCCAGACCCAGCAATTGATCGCCGGCGGCCGCCATCCGGAATTGCGCGTGCGCCCGACGCTCAGGGCGCTCGACATTCTGGCGGCCAGCAACTGGATCACGCCAGCCGCGCGCGACGAACTGACCACGGCCTACGAATTCCTGCGCCGCGTCGAGCATCGCCTGCAGATGATCGCCGACGAGCAGACCCACGCGCTGCCCGAGGACAAGGACGCCGTCGAACGCTTCGCCCGCTTCTTCGGCTATCCGGATCGCGAAGCCTTTGCGAACGACCTGCTGCAACAGCTCAAGATCGTGCAGGGCCACTACGAAAAGCTGTTCGAGGGCGACGATCCGACCGGCACGGCCAAGCTGCCGGCGCTCGACTATGGTGCGGGAGCCGACGATCCGCGGCTGCTGCAGCACCTCACGACGCTCGGCTTCAAGAAAGCCGCAGCGGTGGCGCAGACCGTGCGCGACTGGATCACCGGCGACTATCGCGTGTTCCGCAATGAGGCGACGCGGAATGCCTTCATCGAATTCGTGCCGGCCCTGATCGACGGACTTGCCCATGCCGAGGAGCCGGATCGCGCCGTCGTGGCGTTCGACGATTTCCTGAAGGCGCTGCAGCGCGGCGGCCGGCTGATCACGCTGCTCGGCCAGAACCGCGATCTCGTCGCGCTGGTGGCGCTGGTGCTGGGCGCGGCGCCGCGGCTCGGGGAGATGCTGGCGCGGCAGCCGCAACTGATGGATGGCCTGATCGATCCGCGCTTCTTCGGCGCCATGCCGGACCGGCAGGAATTGTCGGCGCGGCTCGCCGCCACCGTACAGGACGCCGGCTCATACGAAGAATTCCTCGATCGCCTGCGCCTGTTCGGGCAGGAGAGCCTGTTCCTGATCGGCACGCGGATCCTCTCCGGCACCGTCTCGGCGCAGCAGGCGAGCACCGCCTTTGCCGATGTCGCCGAAGGCATCGTCCATACCGTGCACGGCCTCGTTGCCGACCGCTTCGCCGCCCAGCACGGCCGTATCAAGGAGCAGGAGACCGCGATCATCGCGATGGGCCGGCTCGGCAGCCGCGAGATGACGGCCTCGTCCGATCTCGATTTGATCCTGCTCTATGATTTCGACGCCGATCATCCGGACTCCGATGGGCCGAAATCGCTGCAGGGCGCGCATTATTTTGCCCGCCTGACCCAGCGCCTGATCAGCGCCTTCACGACGCGCACCAATTACGGGGTGCTCTACGAGATCGACATGCGGCTGCGCCCCTCGGGCCGCGCCGGCCCCGTCGCCTCGAGCCTTGTCTCGTTTGCGGACTACCAGGCCAACGAGGCCTGGACCTGGGAGCACATGGCCCTGACGCGGGCGCGCGTGGTGTCGGCCTCGCCCGAATTCCGGGAGCGGATCGAGCGCGTCATCCGCGAGGTGCTGACCCGCCATCGCGATCCCGTCATTACGGCCAACGACGTCGCCGACATGCGGCGCGCGATCGCCCAGGAGAAGGGCGAGGGCGATTGCTGGGACCTGAAATACGCCGCCGGCGGCATGGTCGACATCGACTTCATCGCGCAACATCTCCAGCTCGTGCATGCGCACGAGATGCCCGAGATCCTCGACGTCAGCACCATGCAGGTGCTCGACAATGCGTGCAGGCTCGGCGTGCTGCCGCAATCGGAGACCGAGATCCTGCGTGCCGCCGCACGGCTCTATCACGACCTGACGCAGATCCTGCGGCTGTGCGTCAGCGATGGCTTCAAGCCGGAAACCGCCGGCACGGATCTGCAGCGCGTGATGGCGCGCGCCGGCGATGCGCCGGATTTCTCCTCGCTTGAGGCACGCGTGAAGGAGACCCAGGGCGAGGTGCGGCGGGTGTTCAGGGCGCTGCTGGAAGCGTCGTCGCCTGCTTCAACGAGGTGAGCGCCTCGCGCACGTCAGGCTCAAGGCCGGCGCCGCCGGCGTCGAGATGGGCGAAGATCGCGCGCTTCATCCGGGGATCCCAGAACTTCTTGATGTGCTCGGCGATCCCCGGCACGGCTTTGCCGCGGCCCTGGCTCTGGAAGAACTTGCCGATCTGGTTGGCCATGTAGATCAGGCGGTCAGGCGACATCGGCAACCTCCGTGGCATGGCGGGCGACGATCCGCTCACCATGCGAAAACACTTCGAACCCATCCTGGCGGGCAATGGCGATCAGCGTGATGCCGGCGGCTTCTGCGGTGCGCACGGCGAGCGCGGTGGGCGCGGAGACCGCGACCATCACCGGCGCGCCGATCGCGGCGGCCTTCTGCACCATCTCGACCGAAACGCGGCTGGTCAGCAGCACCATGCCGCCGCTCGTATCGTTGCGGCTGCGCGCCAGGGCGCCGGCGAGCTTGTCGAGCGCATTGTGGCGGCCGACATCCTCGCGCAGCGCGACGATGTTGCCTGATGGGGACCAGAACGCGGCAGCGTGCACGGCGCGGGTCTGCAGGTTGATCGACTGCAACGGCGCGATTGATTGCATCGCCGCCATGATCTGCTCGGGCGTAAAAGTCTGCCCCTGCGGCACGACCGCGGCGGGACGCACGGCCTCGGCGATGGACTCGATGCCGCAGATGCCGCAGCCGGTGGGGCCGGCGACATGACGACGGCGCTCGCTGATCAACGCCGCGTCGTCCGGTGCAAGCCACATCCTGAGCTCGATGCCGTCGTCGAGTCGAACGATGTCGAGCGACTTGATGTCGTCGACCGACTTGATGATGCCTTCGTCCAGGCTGAACCCGACGGCAAAGTCCTCCAGGTTCTGCGGCGTCCCCATCATGACGGCATAGGTGCCGCCATTATAGGTCAGCGCCAGTGGCGTCTCCTCCGGGATCAGCCGTACGCCTTCGGACGCGGCGTGGTCGCGCCAGATCTCGCGGTCGATGGCCTGGACGGGCACGTGCATGCGGTTACTCCGCGGCCTCGGCCGGCACGATGCGGCGGGATTGCCGCGCCTGCGCGTCGTAAGCCTTCTGCCAGTCGGACGGGCCGTTCGACGGCGAGATCTGCACCGCCGTCACCTTGTATTCAGGGCAATTGGTCGCCCAGTCCGAATAGTCGGTCGTGATGACGTTGGCCTGCGTATCCGGATGGTGGAAGGTGGTGTAGACGACGCCGGGCGCGACGCGGTCGGTGATCTCCGCACGCAGCGTGGTCTCGCCGGCGCGGCTCTTCAGCCGCACCCAGTCGCCGTCGCGCACGCCACGCTGCTCGGCATCGTGCGGATGGATCTCGAGGCGATCCTCGGCATGCCAGACCACGTTGTCGGTGCGCCGCGTCTGCGCGCCGACATTGTACTGGCTGAGGATGCGGCCGGTGGTGAGCAGAAGGGGATAGCGCGGGCCGGTGCGTTCGTCGGTCGCGACATATTCGGTGACGACGAACTTGCCCTTGCCCCGAACGAAGCCGTCGATATGCATCACCGGCGTGCCCTCGGGCGCCTTCTCGTTGCAGGGCCACTGCACCGAGCCGAGCTCGTCCAGCTTGGCGTAGGAGACGCCGGCGAAGGTCGGCGTCAGTGCCGCGATCTCGTCCATGATCTCGGAAGGGTGGCTGTACTTCATCTCGAAGCCCATCGCCTTGGCAAGGCCGATGGTGACCTCCCAGTCCGCCATGCCGTTCTTCGGCGTCATCACCTTGCGCACGCGCTGGATGCGGCGTTCGGCATTGGTGAAGGTGCCGTCCTTCTCGAGGAAGCTCGAGCCGGGCAGGAAGACGTGGGCGTAGTTCGCTGTCTCGTTCAGGAAGAGGTCGTGGACGATGACGCATTCCATCGCCGACAGCGCCGCCACCACGTGGCTGGTGTTGGGATCGGACTGCAGGATGTCCTCGCCCTGTACGTAGATGCCCATGAACGTGCCTTCGACCGCGGCATCGAACATGTTGGGAATGCGCAGGCCCGGCTCGGGGTTGAGCTTGACGTTCCACAGCGCCTCGAACTGGTCGCGCACGGCATCGCCGGAGATGTGGCGATAGCCGGGTAGCTCGTGCGGGAACGAGCCCATGTCGCAGGAGCCCTGCACGTTGTTCTGCCCGCGCAGCGGGTTCACGCCGACGCCGGGACGGCCGATATTGCCGGTCGCCATCGCAAGGTTCGCGATCGCGATCACGGTGGTCGAGCCCTGGCTGTGCTCGGTGACGCCGAGCCCGTAATAGATCGCGCCGTTGCCGCCGGTGGCATAGGCGCGGGCCGCCTCGCGCAGATCCTTCGGATTGACGCCGGTGAGGATGGCGGTGGCTTCCGGGCTGTTGTTCGGCTGGGCGACGAAGGCTGCCCATTCCTCGAACTCGCTCCAGTCGCAGCGCTCGCGCACGAAGGCTTCGTTGACGAGGCCCTCGGTGACGATGACATGCGCGATCGCCGTCATGACCGCGACGTTGGTGCCGGGCATCAGGGGCAGGTGGAGCGCCTTGACGTGCGGCGATTCCACCATTTCGGTGCGGCGCGGATCGATCACGATCAGCCTGGCGCCCTGGCGCAGCCGCTTCTTCAGACGCGAGGCGAACACCGGGTGAGCGGAAGCTGGGTTGGCACCGATCACGACCACGACGTCGGTGTCCTCGACCGAGTCGAAATCCTGCGTGCCTGCGGAGGTGCCGAAGGTGGTGGCGAGGCCGTAGCCGGTCGGCGAGTGGCAGACGCGGGCGCAGGTGTCGACATTGTTGTTGCCGAAGCCGGCGCGGATCAGCTTCTGCACCAGATAGGTTTCCTCGTTGGTGCAGCGGGACGAGGTGATGCCGCCAATGGCGTCGCGGCCGTATGTCTGCTGGATGCCGCGCATCCTGGCGGCGGCGAACGAGAACGCTTCATCCCAGGACACTTCACGCCAGGGATCCTCGATCCGATCGCGGATCATCGGCTTGAGAATGCGTTCCTTGTGGTTGGTGTAACCCCAGGCGAAGCGGCCCTTGACGCAGGAATGGCCGCGATTGGCCTTGCCGTCCTTGTAAGGCACCATGCGCACCACTTCCTCGCCGCGCATCTCGGCCTTGAAGGCGCAGCCGACGCCGCAATAGGCGCAGGTGGTGACGACCGAATGCTCGGGCTGGCCGATCTCGATCACGGATTTCTCGGTCAGCGTCGCGGTCGGGCAGGCCTGCACGCAGGCGCCGCAGGAGACGCACTCGGAGCCGAGGAAGCTCTCGCTCATGCCGGGCGAGACTCGGCTGTTGAAGCCGCGGCCGGAGATGGTCAGGGCGAAGGTGCCTTGCACCTCCTCGCAGGCGCGGACACAGCGCGAGCAGACGATGCACTTGGAGGGATCATAGGTGAAGTACGGGTTGGACTCGTCCTTCGGTATCCAGTGGTCGTTGTCGCAGCCGTGGCTCTCGCCAGGTGTCTTGTTCGGAGTCTTGGCGAAGACGTGATTCTCGCCCTCATAGCCGTAGCGCACGTCGCGCAGGCCGACGGCACCGGCCATGTCCTGCAATTCGCAGTCGCCATTGGCGCCGCAGGTGAGACAATCGAGCGGATGGTCGGAGATGTAGAGCTCCATCACGCCCTTGCGCAGCTTCTTCAGCCGCTCGCTCTGGGTATGCACGACGAGGCCGGGCATCACAGGCGTGGTGCAGGATGCCGGCGTGCCGGCGCGGCCTTCGATCTCGACGAGGCAGAGGCGGCAGGAGCCGTAGGCGTCGACCATGTCGGTCGCGCAGAGCTTGGGGATCTGGTGGCCCGCGTCCATCGCGGCACGCATGATCGAGGTGCCCTCGGGCACCGTGACCCGGTTTCCGTCGATGGTCAGCGTCACCATCGTCTCCGACTTCGAGCGCGGCGTGCCGTAGTCGATTTCTTCGATCAAAGACATCGTCGTTCTCCTATTCCGCGGCCTGAAGCGTGGTCGGGATGGGTGCAAAATCCTCCCGGAAGTGCTTCAACGCGCTGAGCACGGGATAGGGCGTGAAGCCGCCGAGTGCGCAGAGCGAGCCGAATTTCATGGTGTTGCAGAGGTCCTCGACGAGCGCGAGATTCTCGCTGACGCGCTCGCCGTTGATGATCTTCTCGATGGTCTCGACGCCGCGGGTCGAGCCGATCCGGCAGGGCGTGCACTTGCCGCAGGATTCGATGGCGCAGAACTCCATCGCAAAGCGCGCCTGCCGGCGCATGTCGACGCTGTCGTCGAACACGACGATGCCGCCATGGCCGATCAGGCCATCGCGTGCGGCGAAGGCCTCGTAGTCGAACGGCGTGTCGAACAGGGCACGGGGGAAATAGGCGCCGAGCGGACCGCCGACCTGCACCGCGCGCACGGGGCGGCCGGTCAAGGTGCCGCCGCCGATGTCGTCGACGAGCTCGCCGAGCGTCACGCCGAACGCGGTTTCGAACAGGCCGCCGTAGCGCACATTGCCGGCGAGCTGGATCGGCATCGTGCCGCGGGAGCGGCCCATGCCGAAATCGGCATAGGCCTTGGCGCCCTCGGCGAGGATGAAGGGAACGGCCGCGAACGACAGCACGTTGTTGATCACGGTCGGCTTGCCGAACAGACCGTGATGCGCCGGCAAGGGCGGCTTTGCACGCACGATGCCGCGACGGCCTTCCAGGCTCTCCAGCAGCGAGGTCTCCTCGCCGCAGACATAGGCGCCAGCGCCGACACGCACTTCGAGATCGAAGCTGGTGGTCGAGCCCCCGATCTGGTCGCCGAGATAGCCGCCGCGCTTGGCTGCCCCGATCGCCGCGTTCATGGCCTCGACCGCGTGCGGATATTCGCTGCGGATGTAGATGTAGCCCTTGGTCGCGCCGACGGTGAGGCCGGCGATGGTCATGCCCTCGATCACCAGGAAGGGATCGCCTTCCATGATCATGCGGTCGGCGAAGGTGCCGCTGTCGCCCTCGTCGGCGTTGCAGACGATGAACTTGCGGTCGGCCCCGGCCTGGGCGACGGTCTTCCACTTGATGCCGGTGGGAAAGCCCGCGCCACCGCGGCCGCGCAGGCCGGACGCCGTGACTTCGTTGAGGATCGCATCAGGTCCGAGCGAGAGTGCGCGCTCCAGCCCTTTGTAACCGCCATGGGCGCGGTAATCGTCGAGCGAGCGCGGGTCGATCACGCCGCAGCGGGCGAAGGTGAGGCGGGTCTGGCGCTTCAGCCAGGGAATCTCCTCGGTGGCGCCCAACCGCAACAGATGCGGCGTGTTGCTCGCGAGCGCGTCGAGCAGGGAGGGGACATCGGCTTCCGTCACAGGGCCGAAGGCGATGCGGCCCTGCGGCGTCGCCACCTCGACCAGCGGCTCCAGCCAGTACATGCCGCGCGAGCCGGTCCTGACGATCTCGATCGCGACGCCGCGCGTGGCTGCTGCCTGCTTCAGCGCCAGAGCAACTTCGTCGGCACCGACGGCGATCGCGCCGGCATCACGTGAGACGAACAGACGCATGCTCATCGCTGTGCGTCCGCAACCAGCGCGTCGAGGCGCTTTTGGTCGAGCCGGCCAATCAGGCGGCCGTCGAGCATCGCGGACGGCGCTGTCGCGCACAGGCCGAGGCAGTAGATCGGCTCCAGCGTGACGCGATCATCGGGCGTGGTGCTGCCGAGCGACACGCCGAGCTTTGCTTCCGCGCGCGCCGCCAGCGCATCGCCCCCCGCGGCCTGGCAGGCCTCGGCGCGGCACAGCTTCAGCACGTGGCGGCCGGCCGGCTTGCGGCGGAAATCATGATAGAACGTGAACACGCCATGCACTTCGGCGCGCGACAGATTGAGCGCCTGCGCCACCATGGGAATGGCCGCCTCCGGCACGTAGCCGAACGCCTCCTGAAGCGCATGCAGGATGACCAGCGTCGCGCCTTCCTGGTCGGCATGTTCGGCGATGATCTCGGCGCCGCGCGTCTCGTTCCAAGGCTCAAAAACCGCTGTCATTCGTCGTTCTCAACCTGAGCGTTTCCTCCGCGCAAACTAGTTGGAATCATTCGAAGATCAATAAAGCGGTCCCGTGCTGCGATTGCGAATTCAGATCGATTTGCAACCGCCATCGGTCGATACGATTTGCCAATGAAAGTTGGATCGGCTGCCGGTTTTTGCGTGTTGGTGCAGGGCCGGCATGCTAGCTTGCATGCCAGACGAGAATTCGGGGAGACGACCGGTTGATCGACAAGCTTGAACTATTGCTGGCGCTGGCGAAGGAGCGGCATTTCGGACGCGCGGCGGAAGTCTGTGGCGTGACGCAGCCGACGATGTCGACCGGGCTCAAGCAGCTCGAGGAAATTCTCGGCGTGATGCTGGTTCAGCGCGGGTCCCGTTTCCAGGGGTTCACTCCCGAAGGCGAGCGGGCACTGGACTGGGCGCGGCGGATCGTCGGCGATGCCCGCGCGATGCGTGACGAGATCAACGGGCTGAAGCATCAGCTCTCCGGCGAGATCCGCATTGCGGCGATTCCGACCGTGCTCGGCATGGTGGCGGCGCTGACGACGCCGTTCCGCGCCCGGCATCCCGAGGTGCGCTTCCGCATCCAGTCCACCACCTCGTCCGAGGTGCTAGGGCTTCTGGAAAATCTCGAGGTCGATGCGGGGCTGACCTATATCGAGAACGAGCCGATCGGCAAGGTGCGTACCATTCCGCTCTACAACGAGAGCTATCGTCTCCTGACGGCGCCGGACGGGATGTTCGGCGACCGCGAGACGGTGACGTGGGAGGAGGTCGGGCAGGTGCCGCTATGCCTGCTGACGCCCGACATGCAGAACCGCCGCATCATCGACCGCGCGCTGCGTTCGGTCGGCGCGGAGGCGACGCCGACGTTGACCTCGAACTCGCTGCTCGTGCTGTTCACGCATGTGAAGACTGGACGCTGGGCGAGCGTGATGCCGGCCAAGCTTGCCGAGACGCTCGGCCTCTCGGACACCGTCCGCTCGATCCCGATCACCGATCCCGAGGTCAATTACAGCATCGGCATGGTGATCCCGCAGCGCGATCCGATGACGCCGCTGATCGCGGCGCTCGTCAACGTCGCGCGGGAAGTCGCGCCGTCGCTGCAGCTGTAGGGATCAAGCCGCAGCCGATATCCCGGACGCCGCCTTGATCGCGTCGCGCGGCAGGGTCACGCGCACGACGGTGCCGACTTCGAGCCTGGAGCGCAGCCGCATCGAGCCGCCGTGGAGTTGCGCCAGCGAGCGGGCGATGGCAAGGCCGAGGCCCGAGCCGTGATAGGTCTTGGTTAGCTGGCTCTCCACCTGCTCGAACGGGCGGCCGAGCCGCGCCAACGAATGCGGCGCGATGCCGATGCCGGTGTCGGCGATCATCAGCACGACCCGGTCTTCAAGCTGCCGGCTGCGCACCACGACGCGTCCGCCGTCCGGCGTGAACTTCACGGCGTTGGACAGCAGGTTGACGATGATCTGCTTGGTCGCGCGGCGGTCGGCGACGACGGAGATGGATTTTGCGATGTCGGCATCGAGCGTGATGTGCTTGTCCTCGGCCCGGCCGGTGACGACGCGCAGGGATTCCGCCAGCGTCCGCGACAGGTCGAGCTCCTCCATGTCGAGCTTCATGCGGCCGGCCTCGATCTTGGACATGTCGAGGATGTCGTTGATGACCTCCAGCAAATAGTGGCCGCTGGTCAGGATGTCCTGGCAATATTCCTGGTACTTCTCGCTGCCGAGCTCGCCGAACATGCCCGAGCCCATGATCTCGGAGAAGCCGATGATGGCGTTGAGCGGCGTGCGCAGCTCGTGGCTCATATTGGCGAGGAACTTCGACTTGGTCTGGTTGGCTTCCTCGGCGCGGGTCTTCTCGCGCTGGTACTTCTCGGCGAGATCGGCGAGCTCGACCGCCTGGCGCTCCAGCGCCGCCTGCGATCGCTTGAGGTCGATGACGGTGGCACGCAGGCGCAGATCGTTGTCGACCAGCTTCTGCTCGTGCTCCTTGATGCGCGTGATGTCGGTGCCGACCGAGACGTAGCCGCCGTCCTTGGTGCGGCGCTCGCTGATGTGCAGCCAGCTGCCGTCGTCGAGCTGCGCCTCGAAGGTGCGCGCGCCCGGGCCCTGGCTCGCGGTCTCGTTGTGGCGGGTGCGCACCTCCGGCATGCGGCCGACTTCGAGCACGGTCTCGTAGGAGGTGCCGGGAATGACGGCGCTGTCGGGCAGCTTGTGCAGGCGCTGGAAGTGCGAGTTGCAGAGCACGAGGCGGTCGCTCGCATCCCACAGCACGAAGGCTTCCGGAATGGTCTCGATGGCGTCGCGCAGACGCAGGTCGGCTTCGACGGTGCGCTCGGCGAGGCTCTTCTGCTCGGTGATGTCGACGGCGATGCCGATCAGATGCACGCTGGAATCGGTCGCCCCGCGGGTCTTCTCGCAGCGGACGCGGAGCCAGATCCAGTGGCCGTCGACATGCTGCATGCGGAAGGTCTGGTCGATGTGGTCGATCTTCTCGGAGATGAGCTGATCGGCGATCGCGAACAGGTCGATGTCGTCGGACTTCACCAGCGCGTTGACCTCGCCGAAGGTGAGGAGCTCGTGGCGGCCGTCGAGGCCCAGCATCGAGAACATCGATTGCGACCAGAAGATCCGGCCGCGCGACAGGTCCCAGTCCCACAGGCCGCAGCGGCCGCGGTTGAGCGCGGTGTCGATCCGGCCGCGGACGGCGTCGTTGATGAGGTCGCCCTCGCGGGCGCGAGTGGACTGCCAGTGGAAGGCGAAGCCGAGGATCAGGACGACGAAGCCGGTCGTCGCCGACAGCGTCACCGAGAGGGCTGCATCGGAGCCCCAGATCGGCTCGTTGCGCTCCTGGATCACGGTGACGAAGCCCGGCAGCGACTTGATCTGCCGTGAGGTCGCCATCGCGGCGTTGCCGTTCGGCAGCGTCATGTCGGAGATGTTGCCGTCGCGCGTCGGCGCCGCGAGCAATTGTGCGGTCGTGATGGCGTCGAGCAGCCGGTCGTTGCCCGCGGGCTCGTTGTCGATCGGGATGCGGGCGAGGACGCGGCGCTCGATACCGGCCGAGGTGACGATGACGTGGCGGCCCGTGGCCGTGCCCCAGGACGGGATCAGGTCGGGCAGCAGCGTCGGCAGGTTCTCGATGTTCTTGAGCCGCTCCTGCCGCACGAAGGTGAGGCGGTCGATGCGTTCTGCCAGGAGGTCGGCCAGCGCGGAGATGTCGTGACGGATCACCAACCGCTTCTGGCGGGTCTGATCGACAACCTGCACGAATGCGCCGAGGCAGATCGTGATCAGGAAAGCGATGATGAGCGTCGGCACGGCGCGACGAAGCGCCGGCTCTGCGATCAAGAGCCGATGATAGGCAGGTTTCGCGATCGATTGCGCCAATCCCTTGATCGAATCGGATTGGACGCACGCGTTCGCGGCGTCTGCACGCGACATGCCTTCGGCCCCCTGAAAACCAGCTTGCAACTGAAGTCCGGAAGCAGCCCCACATCGCTTCCGAATCACAGCGATTTGAATCCAGTTTTCGCGGGGTGTCGAGAGTCAATGAATCGTTAACGCGTATTTATTCTTATCCAACGCGCAGTTTGTGTCTCGCGCGTCCGCAAACTCACGGGCGGGAGGAGTCCGAAACGAGAACGTGTGACTCCTCGCACGCTCTTCAATTCTTTTGCCTCGTCAGCCGCGCGGTGGTTCCGCGTGGCTGATCACACGCTTCACGCTCGGGAACGCACGCCGCAATGCGCGTTCGATCGCGTCGACGTGCTCGTGCACCTTGATCACGCTCATCGACGGCGTGGCGCGGCAGTGGAAGTTGACGATCTCGCCGGCATCGGTGTTGCGAACACGGACATTATGGATGTCGTGGATCTCGCCGTCGGCGGCATACTCCGTCAGCGCGGCGGCGATGGTCCGCACCCGCTCAGGCGCGGCATCGACCCCGAACGGCAGTTCCGGCTCCAGCGGCTCGATATGGACGTCGACCTCGACGTCCTCGCCGAACTCTTCCTGGATGTTGCGTTCCAGGCTGTTGGCGATGTCATGGGCGGCATCCAACTGCATGGCGCCATCGACCTCGAGGTCGATGCTGACGATCAGCTTGGCGCCGAGATCGTGCACCGTGACGTGGTGGACGGCGAGGCTGGAATTGCGCGCGATCACCATGATGCGGTCGCGCACGGTCTCGTTGTTGCGCGCGACGGGGACCGGGGTGAAGGTGAGGTCGGCATCGCCGAACGCCTGGTCGACGGCGGCCTGCACCTTGCGCTTGATCTCCTCGACGCGGTCGATCGGATAGGTCCGCGGCACCTTTGCGATGGTGTCGATGAAGGTGGTCGCACCGACCATGCGCACGCGCAAGCGCTCGACGTCGATCACGCCGGGCACGCTCAGGATCGCGGCCGTGGCCTTTTCCTGCGCGCCTTCCGGGGCGCGGTCGACCAGCGTCTGCACGGTCGAGCCGGCCATGCGCAGGCCGAGAGCTGCGATCATCACGGCGACCGCGGCGGCCGCCGCGGCGTCGCCCCACCAGAAGCCGAGCGCGGCGAGGATGAGGCCCACGATCACGGCGAACGAGCCCATCACGTCGGAGGCGAAATGCAGCGCGTCGGCCGCCAGCGCCTGGCTCCGCGTCTCGCGTGCGGCGCGGTGCAGGGCGCGGGCGCGCCAGAGATTGACGACGATGTCGATCACCAGCACGACGAAGGGGACGGCCGAGATGGTCGGCGGCGGGGTTCCCTCGCTCAGCCGGCTGTAGGACTCGACCAGGATGCCGCCGGCGAGCACGTAGAGCAGGGCGGTGACGCCGAGCGCCGAGATGCTCTCCAGCTTGCCGTGGCCGTAATGGTGCTCGTCGTCCGCCGGCTTGTCGGACACCCGCACCACCGCCCAGGTGATGATGGTGGCGACGAGGTCGATCGAGGAGTGCAGGGCCTCGGAGATCAGCGCGAGCGAGCCGATCGCGATCCCGACCGCAAATTTGGCCGCCGCCATGCCGCCGCTGGCGAAGATCGAGATGGCCGCGACCGATGTCTTATTGTGCTGGGTGGTCATGGCGGGGGATTTAGCAGCCCACGGGTGAACATCAAGCGATGATCCACAGGGTTAGTCGCGAGTGAGTTGCAGAAGCGATCCGCGTTGCTCGATCTCGTAGGGTGGGCAAAGGCGCACTTGCGCCGTGCCCACGAGTCTTTTCCGATGGATACAGATACGTGGGCACGCTTCCGCTTTGCCCACCCTACGGGACCGTCGCTTTGGCTCCTTACAGCGTCACGACGATCTTCCCCAGATGCTTGTTCGCCTCCATGTGCGCGAACGCCTGGTCGATGTCGGCGAACGCATAGACCTTGTCGATCGGCAGCTGCAGTTTTCGCGACTCGACCGCGCCCCAGATGTCCTTGCGGACCTCCGCGAAGATCTCGCGGACCTCCTCGATGGTGCGGGTGCGGAAGGTGACGCCGACATAGTCGATGCGGCGCGCCGCATGCAGGTCGAAGTTGAAGTCGGCATGGGTGCCGCCGAGCCGGCCGACATTGACGATGCGGCCTTTCACCCTGGTCGCGGCGAGGTTCTGGCTGGCGACCTTGCCGGAGACCTGGTCGACGATGAGGTCGACACCTTCGCCGTTCGTCGCCGCCAGCACCTCGTCGACCCATTTGGGATCGGAAGAGTCGACCGCGAGGTCGGCGCCGTATTCCTTCAGCCGGCCGCGCCGATAGGCGTCGGTGGAGGAGCCGATCACGAGCTTGGCGCCCTTGAGCCGGGCAATCTGCATCGCCATCAGGCCGACTCCGGAGCTGGCGCCCTGGATCAGCACGCTCTGGCCCGGCTGCACGCCGCCGACGGTGACGACGGCATTGTGCATGGTCGCGAGTGCGACGGGCAGGGTGGCGGCTTCCTCGAAATTCATGTTCGAGGGCGCGTGGAACAGCCGGCCGTGGTCGGCCAGGGTGTATTCGGCAAACGCCGCGCCGCCGGAGCCCATGATGCGGTCTCCGACCTTGACGCCCTTCGCATCCGGTCCGAGCTCGGCGACCTCGCCGGCCCATTCCATGCCGAGCACGGTGCCGACGCCGCCGGCCGCGCCGTGGGCGTGGCCCTTGCGCATGCCGGTGTCGGCGCGATTGAGGCCGCAGGCGCGGACGCGCACCAGCACCTGCGCACCCTTCGGCTTTGGTTGAGCGACGTCGGAAATCCGGGCGCCCTCAGGGCCGTAGACATAAGCCTTCATGAATTGCTCTCGCTTCTTGCAGTGACTATTCCGCGGCTTCGCGTTGCGGCTGAACGATCATGCCTTCGAGCCGGCTGCGGATGATGGCTTCAGCCTCGCGCACGATGCGCGAGACCAGCTCGGCGCAGGTCGGGATGTCCTGGATGAGGCCCTGGACCTGGCCAGCCGACCAGATGCCTTCGTCGGAATTGCCGGTGGCGTAGACCATCTTGCCGCGGGCGCCCGCGACAAGCTCGCGGATGTCCTCGAACCTGGCGCCTTCCTTCTCCATGGCGACGACCTTGGTCGAGATCTCGTTTTTGGCGACGCGCGAGGTATTGCGCATGGTGCGGAAGATCAGCTCGGTCTCGCGCTCGTCATTGGCGACGATCTTCTCCTTGATGAGCTGATGGATCGGGCTTTCCCTGGTCGCCATGAAGCGGGTGCCCATGTTGATGCCCTCGGCCCCCAGCGCCAGCGCAGCCACGAGACCGCGGGCATCGGCAAAGCCGCCGGAGGCGATCATCGGGATCTTGACCTTGTTGGCGGCGGCCGGGATCAGGATCAGGCCCGGCGTGTCGTCCTCGCCGGGATGGCCGGCGCATTCAAACCCGTCGATCGAGATGGCGTCGACGCCCATGCGCTCGGCCGAGAGCGCGTGGCGGACGCTCGTGCATTTGTGCACGACCTTGACGCCGTTCTTCTTGAACTCGTCGACATGCTCCTGCGGCTTGTTGCCGGCGGTCTCGACCACCTTGATGCCGGCCTCGATGATGGCGGCGCGGTATTCGGCATAAGGCGGCGGCTTGATCGCGGGCAGGATGGTGAGGTTGACGCCGAACGGCTTGTCGGTGAGGTCGCGGCAGCGCGCGATCTCCCTGGTCAGGTCCTCCGGCGTCGGCTGCGTCAGCGCCGTGATGAAGCCGAGCGCGCCGGCATTGGCAACCGCGGCAACCAGTTCGGCGCGCCCGACCCATTGCATGCCGCCCTGGACGATCGGATGCTCGACGCCGACGAGTTTTGTGAACCGTGTCTGCAACATGGATGTGTTTCCCCCCGGGTGGCCCGCAGGCTCTGTTGTCGGTTGATGACGGGAAGGATGCCGCCGGGGATGGCAAAAGTCTATCAGCGGGGGCGTGCGGCAGGGGCGGGGCGATCATGCGGGGATGAGGGTGATTCCGCGGGGCGGATAATTCCTGTCCCTTCACTGCCGCAGCCACGGCTTTGGCCATGACGGCGGTGAGGCTGGAATGCGCCATTGCCTCAGCAACGACTGAGTATGCGGGGCTCTCGGAGGCCGTCAACGCGCATTCCCCTACAGGCGCGCCTTCACACTCTCGCGGCTCATTTCGCCCGAGCTTTGCTTCGTCGCATCGCCCTTATCGAGACAAGGGCGCAGGGAAGACCGGGCGCCGGCTGGCACCCGCAGTCCGTGCGCAAGAGAATGCACACGGGGTGGACCACAGGTGAGCCGAACGCCCGGCCTTCCCTGCGCGATGGTTTACGGCGTACTTCGTGCTCTCCTCGGGGAGCGATGCACTATTGCCCCCGTCGCCATGCAGCTGTTCGATGCGCGCCGGTTGGCCGCCACATCACCGCAGGACTTGACGCACAGACCCCGGGCGTCAGGACCACACGACTTGACCGTCCGCGCACGTCCTCGCTGGGACTTCGAGTGCTGGCGTGTGCTCACGCCCGAAGCCATGCGAAGACGCTGTCGGCGCCGGGTCGTATGCGCGGAAAGCGCCTTGCTCACGGTGTCCCGCCCTGCAACGCACCTCGCGCCCGACGCCGTCGCGTCCATCGCTGCCCGGCCCGCGGTTCGTGACGATCGCGATCCGCCCCTCGTCTCGGGCCAGGGTGGCTTGCTTGTACGGCAAATCAGAATTTCGGTAAAGTGGAATATTTTGGCGCGCGGGGATTGACAGGCGGGGTCGAGGAATTGACGGGGTGTTTTGCCCGGCGGGCGAGGGGTGTCACGCCGAACGCCTGACGGGCAATAGCCGACGCCGGTCCCGGATTTCGCTTTTGCTCCATCCGAGCTGCATGGTCGTCGCTACACGGGCGCTACTGCTCCGCCGACAGCCGCACCATCTGGCGGCCGCCGTTCAATTCCTTGAGGCGGTTGACGAAGTTTTCCGGGCGTTGCCAGCGATTGGGGACCTCGAGACCCATGAATTCGGCGATGTCGCCGATGAAGCCGGTGCAGTTCATGGTCTCGGCGTTCCACACCGGCGAGCTGGCCTGCTTTTTCTTGATGTAGGCGAACACGCGCTTGGCGTCGGCCTCGTTCAGATAGACGCGATAGCTCGCGGTCAGATATTCCGGATCGAGATCGCCGTAGCTCGCGCCGGTCTCGGACGGCACGAAGGTGATGTGACCGAGCACGTAAGCCAGGGTGTCGCCGGCCGGCGTCAGGCCGGCAACCTCGACGGCCTTCTCGCTGGTCTTGCCGTACCAGACGAAGGCATGACCCCAGCTCGCGGCGGTTCGGGCACGGAAGTCGACGTAATACGGACCCTTCTCCGCGCGCGCGACCGAGCGCCGCGTCGATTGCGGCGCCGGTCGTGATGCGGTGTCGGTCGTGGCAAGCGCATTGGCGTCTGCAACGCGCTTGTTCGCTTCATGGGCGGAGGCCGAGGGCGTCGTACACGCAATCATGGCCGCGAGGGCAACCCCCGCAAGGATGCAGGGTCCCGATCGATCAGGCTTCTTCGTCACGCTGTGCCCCTCGACTGTCGGCCGCTTAGATTCTGCGCTTGATCTGTTGCGCGTCAGTAGCGCGCGGCGACGGGGCCCGGCGCCTTGCCGATCGGGGCCTTTCCAACCGGGCTCTTGCCAATCGGCATCTTGCCGATCGGCGCCTGCTCGGCCGGGTAGACCGGCACGGGCTGGCGGCGCGGCAGATCCGCAGCGTTCGCAGCCGTCACCAGAGCAAGCGTGGCACCCAGAGCAAATACAATCTTCTTCACAGCGATACCCCTAGAAGGTTTGGTCCAAACACGGCCATGCCGTGCCCCCAGACACGCCTCACAAAAGGACGGTGGAATGCGACCAAGTTGCGGCGCGCACGGGGCATGTCAGCGGCATATGTCTGACGCGCGCAGATGTGATGTGTCTGGATGTGTCCGAGTTGGGCGATCCTGGCCGTGCCGCAGCCATCCGCGAGATGGGAGTTCGCTTCGCGCGACCCATCCCGCGAATTCTGTCTGCCTTCAGGAGAACAGCAGTCGATCCTTGATCTTGTGCCCGACGGTGAAGTCGTCTTCGAACCACGCCTTTTCGCCCGGGCCCGGCGGTTGCGCCAGATGCAGCTTCACGCCCTCCTGCTTGGCCTTCTTGACGGCAACCCGGAACGAGTAGTGGTCGAAGATGCTCAGCGCCTCGATCATGTAGGACACCGCGATGCGCCGGTCCTTGATGACCAGGAGGTTCTCGCCGTTCTGGCGATCGGCGGGTTTGGAGAAATTGTAGGATCCGAGATAGACCCGCGCGGTCGGCTTGTCGAAATCGATCACGGTGAACTTGTGGTGCATGCGCGTGCCGGTGCCGCCGGTCGGCTCCGACTTGAACGGTTCCGGCACGTTGGCGCCAAGCTCGGCGGCAAATACCGGCGTGACATTTCCGTCAGGGTTCTGCACGTCGATGCCGCCGACCTTCTTGTCGGATATGCCGTAGACAAAGACGTTGCTGTTGGCGGTGAGATCGGTGATGGCGTCGCGCACGGAGCCCCCCGTCTGGGCCAGGAAGGCAAGCGAATAGAGCAGGGACGACGTCGCGCTCCTGAGGTCGGTCGCGATCTCATCAAGCTTGGCGTTGGCGGCACTGTGCGGCGATAACGCCACCTTGGCGTCGATGCCGGGAAGACCGAGATCCTGCCAATCGGCGGAGGGGGTTGCGCCGAAGCCCGCGACCTTGTTGCTGTTGGCAACATAGCTGTCGAAGGACGCGAAGGCGAGATCGACCGGCCTCTGACCGCTCACGACCAGCGCGTTGTTGGCCTGGACGTAGAAGCCGCGCCAGGACAGATTGGTCGAGCCGAACACCACTTTCTTCACGGTCGGACCGTTCACCGAGATCGTCTTGTTGTGCTGCAGATTGCCCATGTGCTGGCGCAGCACGTTGTCACGCCCGGCCGAGGCGACCAGGCGGACCTCCGCAGCGTTCTCGGCGGAACCGTCGTCGCCATGCGGGGAGCTGTCGTCGATGATGATCTTGAGCGACGGACCGAGCTGGACGAGACGGTCGAGGATTTCGGGCAGATTGAAATCGTAGGCGACGACACGGACTTCGGCATGGTCGGCGATCGCCTGATCGAGGGTCTCCAGGATCGCGGCGCGCGCCTCGAAGCCCATCCACGCCAGGGCGGCCTGCGTGTCGGGATGCGTGGGTTTGAAGTCGAGCCCGCCCGCGGCAAGCGGCGCCACCAGCGTGTTGATCGGGCCGTTCGCCAGATAGCGGTCGACGAAGGCCTGCGACGAGATGAAGCCGCGGGTGAAGGTGACGTTGGCGATGCCGGGATAGGTCTCGCGCGCGAGCTGGATCGGCGCCTGCTGCGCCTCGCCTTTGCTGAGCTTGCCCTGCGCGTCCATGAACATCGGCGTGACGCGATAGATGAAGTCGCCGGCGATTTCGGCGTTGCGCGGGAAATGCACCCAGCGGAATTTCTGGATCGGCGATTGCAGGGTCGGAAGCTTCTGCGGATTGACGTTGCCTGCAGCGTCGAGAAAGTTGAGCCGGTTGTTCAACGCAAAGAACTGACTGCCGCCGGGCTCCTGGTACTCGATCGCGAAGCCGACGAAGTTTTCGGGCGGCCGGCCGCTCTTCCAGTTCATCGCAACCAGCGTCATGCCGTCGCCGCGATGCAGCTTGAGGGAGAACAGTGCACTGGCGTTGGTGCCGACGACCTGGAAGCCAGACGCGTCCGGCGGATTTGACGGGGGCGGTGTCACTGACGGGGTGGAAGCGCTTGGCGTGGTGGTTGGCGGCGTCGTCGAATTGGTGGTCTTCTTTGCAACCTTGCCGGTCTTTTTCTTCTTGGATGCGCCGGTCTTGCCCTTCTTCGCCTTGGCCGTCTTCTTACCTGCCTTGGATTTCTTGGCCTTGGATTTCTTGGCCTTGGATTTCTTGGCTTTGGATTTTTTGGCCTTGGATTTGCTGGCCTTGGATTGGCTCACCTTCGCCTTGGCCGATTTAGATTTGGCCGATCTGGATTTGGCCGATCTGGACTTGGCTTTCTTCGCCTTGGCCTTTTTGGATTTGGCTGCGGCCTTTTTCGTCTTGGCTCTCGTTTTGGCTTTCTTGGACTTTGATGCCGAAGCTTTGGCTTTGGTCTTCTTGGCAGACTTGGTGGCTTTCCGGGCGGCCATGGACGCGTCCTCCGAATATGAATGACGGCCGGCATGGGCGTGTCGGTGCCGGCGATGGAATGATGATCGAGCCGATAGAGCCTAAAATTCAAATATTCGCGCCAAGATTGTATCACGGGCAGAACGATACGAAAATACCTCGTGGCTGCCATTTGCTGCGAAGCACGAAGATGGGGCGGGGCCTCACCCGATCCGGTTCAGGCTATTCCGGATCGTTGCAAAGACACCGCCGATGTCCTTGCGCAGGGCATCGAGCGCGTTGAAATTGTCGAAGCGGGCGAGGCGGTCTTCGACCTCGCGCTTGCTCTGGGTGAGCGCATCGACGCGCGAGGCGAGCGTGACGTCTCCGTTCGTCTCGATCTCGCCGACGGTTTTGGCGAGGAGATCGCGGGTGGCGCCGACGTCCGCAATCATGGCCTCGATGCCGAACACCGGGGCCTTGAGCGGGACGAGGTCGGCCTGCGATTTCGACAGCTCGGCCTTGAAGGCGTTCAGCGTTGCCAACGTCTCCTGCAAGGCGCCGAGGCGCTGGCGCGACTGCAGGACGAAATCGTTCAGCGCGTTCTGGCGCTCGGTGAGGCTCTTGCCGTCGGCATCGGTTTCGACGTCGGCGAGCGCGCGCTCGAGCTGGTCCCGGCGCTGGCTGAGCTCCTCGAAGTCGAGCCGGATGCCTTTGAGGATGTTGAAGCTGTCGTCGATGCGGGCGAGGCGCTGCTCGATCTCGATCTTGTTCTTCGACAGCGTCTCGACGCGGGCGAGAAGCGGCGTCTCGCCGCCGGTCTCGAGCTCGTCGATGGTCTTGGCCAGGTGGTCATGATCGAGGCTGAGCTCGCCGATCAGGGCGTTGATGCCGGCGTCGGAGGCGCGCAGCGGCGCCAGCTCGGCGTGGGATTTCGCCAGATCCGCCTTGTACTGGTTGAGCGCGGCAAATGTGTCCTGGACCGCGTTCACCCGCCCCAGCAGCGCCGCCACGTCGCGCGCGATGTCTCTCTGCCGGTCAGCGAGGTTGTTCTTGCGATCGTCGGTCTCGAGATCGTGCAGGGAGCGTTCGAGCTGGTTCTGGCGGTCACGGATCTCGGTGAAGACGGGCTCGACCGCACGGCGCTGATCGGCGACCTTGCCGACCATCTCGCGCAGGTGCTGCTGGCGGCGGCGGATCTCGGCAAGCTGGTCGTGCATGTCGGTGGATTCGTTGCGGCCCTGCTGAAGCAGCGCGCGCTGCTCGGTCTCGCCGAGCTTGTCGTGGAGGGCGGAGACCGCCTCCCGTGGATCGCTCTCGATCAGATGCTGGACGGTGGCGTCGAGATGGTTCTGCAGGGCGTGAGCGACGACGACGTCCTCGCGGGTCTTCCTGAGGCGATCACGCAGCGTCTTCAGGCTGCGATCCTGGCGCGATAGCTGCCAGGCCGAGGCGCCGATCAGGGCCAGCGCCAGGGCGGGGATCAGACCGGTCGCGATGCGCTGCGGCGCCGGCAGGGCCGCGAACCAGGCGGGCAGGTGACTGATGTCGTGTCCGAACGCCTGCTGGGCGAACACCGCGATGACGGCGAACAGGCCGACCCAGGCAACCAGGAAAAACAGCCACATCGTGAATTCCTCACGCCGGCACACATTTTGGCCATGATTGCCAAGAGCTGAACCGAGCGCAAGGGGCGGGGAGGGTTATGGGGGATTTCGGGCCACGCGATCCACGGTTGACTGCGTTGGCCGATGGGAGGAGCGGCGGCGAATGCCGGGTTATCCCGGACAGATCTTCCCACACACGTGTCATGCCCCGCCATCACGGATCGGGCAGCGTTCGCAGCCAGCATGAGCGTCTGCGGGACCACGCGACGAGTTGCCCCCGAATGTCGCTGCGCTCGTCGGCCTACGGTGTCGTGCGCGTATTACTTCCCGAGGAGGCTCGAGCGCATCTTGTCGGCGCACCAGACCGCGAAGATCGCACCGAACGCGAGAGCAAAGTACAGAGCCGTCCATAGAAGTGCATTGGCTGCATTCGTCATGGCGTCCTCCCTGGCGTCAGAAATTGATTGCCGGGAAGGATAAAAGCGGCTCAGCCGGCGCGATTTGCGCCGGATCAATTTTGCTGCGCTGCCGCGAGAATAAGTCGGGACCGTACGAAGACCCGTCCCGGATGTCGCTCCGCTCATCCGGGTTGACGGTTTGGCTACAGCCGAAACTCGTTGGTGAGCTCGCCGATGCCGTCGATGGCCACCGTCACCGTGTTCACCTCCTCCTTCATCACGCCGACGCCGACCGAGGTGCCGACGGCAATGAGGTCGCCGGGGAGCAGGGTCATGTCGTGGGAGATCCTGCTGACCAGCTGCTGCGCGGTGAAGATCATGTCGGAGATCGGATAATTCTGCCGCTCGGCGCCGTTGAGGATGGTGCGAACCACGAGCCTGGCCGGATCAAGGCCGGTCGCGATGACGGGGCCGAACGGGCCGTAATCGTCGATGCCCTTGGCGCGCGCCCATTGCGGGAAAGTGGGGTCGCTGGTCAGGATGTCGTTGGCGGTGATGTCGTTGACGCAGGTGTAGCCGAAGATGAAGCTGTCGGCCTCGCCAGGCGAAACGCGGGCGCAGGTCCTGCCGATGACGATGCCGAGCTCGCCCTCATAGGTGGTCTTGCCGTCGTAATAAGAGGGCCGCCGGATCACGGCACCCGGCGTCGTGATGCTGGTGGTGGCTTTCAGCAGATAGAGCGGCTCCGGCGGCTCGGGCTGGTTGAGCTTGGCCGCGAGCGCGTGGAAATTGTTCCAGAGCGCGACGATCTTGCTGGGCGCGCAGGGCGCGAGCAGCTCGACCTCCGAGGGCGCCAGCATCTTGCTGGTCGCGGCGTTGCGGCCGAACATCTCGCCCTCGTGCACGCAGATGCCCGCCGTCGTCAGCGTGCCGAAGCCGGTCGTGCCGGCGTGGCGGAAGCGCAGCCACTGCTTCGTCTCGCCAGCCATCACGCCACCGCCAATGCGCGCGGATCCGATGGCGTCGAGACGCCGTCATAGAGGCCGGCGATGCGGGCTCGCTGGGTCACCATCGCCAGCACCGAGTCGAGGGCGGGCGTGGCGATGCCGGTGAGGCGGCCCATCTCCTGCACGACCGTGACCAGCGGGTCGATCTCCATCGGGCGGCCGCGTTCGAGGTCCTGTAGCATCGAGGTCTTGTGCGCGCCGACCTTGCGGGCGCCTTCGATGCGGCGCTCGACGTCGACGCGGAATTTGACGCCGAAGGTCTCTGCGATGGCTTGCGTCTCCACCATGATCGCGCGCGACAGCGCGCGGGTGGACGGATCGGTGCAGATCACGTCGAGCGTCGCGTGGGTCAGCGCGCTGATCGGGTTGAAGCAGACATTGCCCCACAGCTTGAGCCAGATCTCGTCGCGGATGCGGTCGAGCACCGGGGCCTTCAGCCCGGCGGCGACGAACAGATCGGCGAGGCGCTGCACGTCGGGCGTGATCTCGCCGGAGGGTTCGCCGAGCGGAAAGTTGTTGCCGTAGACGTGGCGGATCACGCCGGGCGCTTCGATCTCGGTGGCGGGATAGACGATGCAGCCGATGGCGCGCTCGGCCCCGAGCTCGCGCCACTGCCGGCCGCCGGGGTCGATGCTCTCCAGCGTCGAATTCTCGTACTGGCCGCCGTGCTTGTAGAAGTACCAATAGGGGATGCCGTTGACGGCGGTGACGATGCGGGTGTGGGGACCGAGCAGCGGCTGCATCTTCTCGATCACGCCGGTGATCGAATGCGCCTTCAGCGTGATGATGATGTAGTCCTGCACGCCGAGCTCGGCGGGATCGTCGGTGCAGCGCGGGTGCACGGTGTGCTTCTCCTCGCCCGCGAGCAGCGTCAGGCCGCGCTCGCGCATGGCGGCCAGATGCGCGCCGCGTGCGATGAGGCTGACATCGGCGCCTGCGCGCGCGAGCTGAACCCCGAGATAGCCGCCGATCGCGCCGGCGCCGTAGATGCAGATCTTCATGAAGTCCTCGCGGAGGGAGCCGAAGCCGGAATTTGGGACGAAAGATCCGGTCCGGCTCGGAAGGATCCGAGCCGGGGCCGGTAGTCGCAGGGGAAGGGTCGTCTGGTTCAGGCGGCCGCTTGCGGCGTGCCGTTGATCGCCTCGTCCATGGCAGCCGCGATGTCGCGCATGCTGATGACGGAGACGAGGCTGTAATCGTCGATGACAGGCAGATGGCGGATGTGATGCCGGTTCATCAGGTGGCGGACATGCTCGATCGTGTCGCTCGAGGAGCAGGACACCAGCTGCTGCACCGAGACGAGCTGCGAGACCTTGACGTTGACGGCATTCGCGCCGTGCTCGGCGACGGCGCGCACCACGTCGCGCTCGGTGAACATGCCGACCGCGGTGTTACCCTCGGAGCGGACCACGTCCTTGACCACCAGCGCGCTGATGTTGTTGGCGCGCATCAGCTTGGCGGCGATACCCACCGTTTCGTTCATTCGCACCGTGACAACGCGCGGCGTCTTCTTGCGCAGAATGTCTCCGACCAGCATTGCAACCTCCCTGGGTGAACGTTGGGAGAAGTGTGGTATACATAATGCCAATCGTCAAGCGCTGGATTTGGGTGATCCGAAAATTCTTGCGACAGCGATACTGACGTTTGTCGTCGAGACAAAAGGAAAGGGGCGCATCACTGCGCCCCTCTCTCGTCGTGCGAATGCGTTTGGCGGTTAGGCCGTCTCGGTCTTGGCGCCGGCGGTCGCGGCCTCGGCGCTCTCGGCTTCCTTGCCGAGAATGAAGGAGCGGCGCAGCGGCTTGATCACGAACAGCGCCATCAGCGCCGCCGTCGCGTTCAAGGCCACCGCGACCACGAACACGGCCTTCCAGCCATAGGCGGCCGAGATCACGCTGGCGAGCGGGACGAGCAGGGATGCCGTGCCCTTCGCCGTGTAGAGCATGCCGTTGTTGGTGGTTGCGAATTTCGAGCCGAACGTGTCGCCGCAGGTCGCGGGGAACAGCGAGTAGATCTCGCCGAACACGCCGAAGTAAACCGCGGTCGCCAGCACGAAGACGACGGGGATGTGGCCATAGGCCGACAGCGTGAGCAGCATCAGCGCCGCCGTGCCGAAGGCGATGAACATGGTGTTCTCACGGCCGATCGTGTCGGAGACGAAGCCGAAGAACGGGCGGCCAAACCCGTCGAAGATGCGGTCGAGCGAGATCGCGAAGGTAAGTGCCGCCATCTGGAAGCCGGCGAGCGTGACCGGCGTGTTCGCGATCTTGAAGTCGTGCGCGATCGGGGCGATCTGCGCCGCGGTCATCAGGCCGCCCGATGCGACCATGACGAAGACGAGATACATCACCCAGAAAATAGGGGTGCGCAGCACCTGCGGCGGGGTGAAGTCGATCTTGGTCTGCGGCAGATTGAGCTGCTTCTTCTTCGGCGGGATCGAGAGCCGCGGCGGCTGGATGAAGAACGCGAGCACGAAGACGATCACGCCCTGGCCGATGCCGAAGGTGAGAAAGGCGTGCTGATAGCCGCTCGATGCGATCATGGACGCGATCGGCACCACGGTGAGCGCAGCGCCCGCGCCGAAGCCCGCAGCGGTCGCGCCGGCGGCGAGGCCGCGGCGATCGGGAAACCATTTCAGCGCATTGCCGACGCAGGTGCCGTACACTGCACCCGCGCCCATGCCGCCGATGACGGCGGCGGCGTAGAGCAGCGTGAGCGAGTCGGCGTAGGAGTTGAGCACCCAGGACAGCGCGATCATCACGCCGCCGAACATGATGACGATGCGGGGGCCGTATTTGTCGACGAACCACGCCTCGACCGGCACCAGCCAGGTCTCGGTGACGACGAAGATGGTGAAGGCGAGCTGGATCGCGGCACGTCCCCAATGATGGGCCGCATCGATCGGATCGACGAACAGCGTCCAGCCGTATTGCAGATTGGCGATCATCGCCATGCAGACGATGCCCATGACGAGCTGAAGCCAACGGAAACCGGTGCGAAGAGGCGCGGCCGTGACGGCGCCATCCGTGCTGGAAATCATCAAGAACCTCCCAACGCGCCTGATTGATTGCGACCTGGGATTGCAAGATGACCCAGTGTCGCAAATGTTGTGGCTTATCGTCGCAAGCGCTGCGGGCAGCTTGGTATACCATATTCCAGAAAGCAAGCCCTAACTGCGGCGGATTGTCACAAAATCAACGGTTCCAGTTCCGGGAGGAGTGGCGCCTGCGACTTCGCCCAAACGAAAACGCCCGGCCGTGAGGCCGGGCGTCCTTGTCTTGACGTCGCTGTGGCGTTCGTCAGGCGACCGTCGATTTCGCGACCACCACCTTGCGCCAGGGCTTGAGCACCGCGATCGCCAGCAGCGAGGCCAGGATGTTGGCGCCGGCTGCGATGATGAACACGCTGTCCCAGGTGCCCGACGACTGCTGCATGTAGTTGGCGATCGGCACCAGCAGCGCGGCGGTGCCCTTCGCGGTGTAGAGCAGGCCGGCATTGGTGGTCGCGAACTTGGCGCCGAACGTGTCGGTGCAGGTCGAGGGGAATAGCGAGTAGATCTCACCCCAGGCAAAGAACACGAAGCCCGAGAGCAGCACGAACCAGATCGGATCGTGGCCCCAGAGGTAGAGCATCCAGATGCCGAAGCCTTCCATGCCGAAGGCGATGAACATCGTGTTCTCGCGGCCGATCATGTCGGAGATCCAGCCGAAGAACGGACGCGTCAGGCCGTTGAGCACGCGGTCGATGGTGGCCGCGAAGGTCACGGCCGTCATCGTCACCGCCATCAGCGTGACCGGCACGTTGTCGACCTTCCAGTCGGCCGCAATCGGCTTCAGGTTGGCCGTCACCATCAATCCGCCGGCGCCGACGATCACGAACATGAAGTACATCAGCCAGAAGATCGGCTGACGCAGAACTTCGGTCGGCTGATAGTTGCGGCGGGTCTGCAGCAGGTTGGCGTTGGCGACGACGTTCGGCACCTGGCCGGCCTTCGGCGACAGCAGGAAGAAGGCGAGGATGCAGATGATGATGCCCTGGCCAAGGCCGAAATAGAGGAAGGTGGTCTGGAAGCCGGAGTCCTTGATCATGGCCTGGATCGGCGCGACGGTCAGCGCGGAGCCTGCACCGAAGCCTGCGGCCGTGATGCCCGCGGCGAGACCGCGCTTGTCCGGAAACCACTTCAGCGCGTTGCCGACGCAGGTGCCGTAGACGCCGCCGGCGCCGATGCCCGCGACGATCATGCCGAGGTAATAGCCGTTGAGCGTGGTGGCCTGGGCGTTGATCGCCCAACCGGCGGCGCAGAGCACGCCGCCGACCAGCACGACGATTCGCGGACCGTATTTGTCGACGAACCATCCTTCGATCGGAACGAGCCAGGTCTCGAACAGCACGAACAGCGTGAAGGCCCATTGGATCGACGCGCGATCCCAGCCGAATTTCTTCTGGATGTCGGGGACGAAGAACGTCCAGCCGTATTGATAATTGGCGATCATCACCATCGCGCCTACACCGATCGCCAGTTGCGCCCAGCGATACGTGTCGCTAACGCGCGCTGTTGTAGGGGCGGTTGCCTGCACCATGTCCGTCATAAAGCCTCCCGTGGCGCCTCTAATTTTTATGCGAGCGCTGGAGAGGCATTCTTGTATGCATTATGCCAAGCTTCAAGCGCTGGTCCGGCCACCGTGCGCAAATGCCGCAGGCTTGGTCCGGCCGCGGCTGTGACTCAGGGACAGCACAAGTAGAAATGGCCCCGCTGTGCGGGGCCATTCATCAAAAGTCGTATACGGGCTGCTCTGAAACCCGGCCGAGCTGTGGGGCGGCGCGGGAAAGCCGGCTTACAGGCCGAAACGGGGCAGGTCGCCGTTGTGGTTCGAGATCTCGGCGCTCGCCATCAGGAAACGGTCAACCGCAGCCAGAAAGCGGCTGAACAGCGAGGCGGACGGAGCGAAAGCAACGGAAGCGGTCTTGGCCATTGGAAATCCTTTTCTCGAGACGGTCGGTCCTGGTGTCTCGTGTCGAAGGGCAATTTATGTATACCAGATGCCAACGTCTACGCATTTGTTTGCATGGCAGCATAGGATGCGCCGCATTGCAGCATAATGCCGGGTTAATGCGCCCGATCCGGGTGTAGATAAGCCCCGGAAAAAGGGCCCAAGCCGGCCGGAATGGCCCGGTCGGGCGCGGAAAGCCTGAAATGGCGCCGATGGCCGAGGTCTTGGCAGGCCAGATCAAAGCCGCTAGTGGTCTGCCCCCTTCCAATCATCTGTCAGAGTGGTTCATGTCGAGCGCCCCGCCCGCCGTCTCGATCGGCATCGATTTTGGGACCAGCAATACGGTCGTCGCCCTTGCAGCCGACGACCGCCGGGTCGAGGCCATCCGCTTCGACCACGGCGGACAGCGCCACAGCGTCTACGTGTCCGCCCTGTGCTTCTGGGAGGACCGGCCGGGCGCCGGCGCCCAGGCCGAGGGCGGCCCGTGGGCGATCGAGACGTTCCTAGAGGGCCGCCACGTCTACCGCTTCCTGCAGTCGTTCAAGACTTTTGCGGCCAGCAGCAGCTTCCAGACCACCCAGGTGTTCCGGCAGCGCTTCAAGTTCGAGGACATCCTGGCGGCGTTCCTGCGAACCTTGGCCCGCCATGGGGGCGAGAAGTTCGGCTTCGAGACCTCCAACATCACGGTCGGCCGGCCCGTGCGCTTTGCCGGCGGCAATCCCGACGAAGCGCTGGCGATGCAGCGCTACCGCGCCGCGTTCGAGCGCCTGGGGGCCGGCCATGCGCGCTATGTCTACGAGCCCGTCGGCGCGGCGTTCTCCTTTGCCCGGCGGCTGGAGCGCGATGCCACCGTGCTGGTGGCCGATTTCGGCGGCGGCACCAGCGACTTCTCGGTGATGCGCTTTTCGCGCGCAGGCGGTGCCTTGCGCGCCGAGCCGCTCGGACACGCCGGCATCGGCATTGCCGGCGACACGTTCGACTATCGCATCGTCGATCATGTCGTCTCGCCGCGGCTCGGCAAGGGCTCCAGCTTCCGCTCGTTCGACAAGGTGCTGCCGGTGCCGAGCGGCCATTACACCAACCTCGCGCGCTGGCACCAGCTTGCGATGATGAAGAGCAACGGCGATCTGCGCGAGCTCCGCGACCTCGCGAAGACCGCGCTGAAGCCGAAGCTGCTCGAGGATTTCATCACCATCGTCGACCTCGACCTCGGCTTTTCGCTCTATCGCGCGGTGTCTGACGCCAAGGTCGCGCTGTCGCGCCAGGACGAGGTCGACTTCCGCTTCAAGGGCGGCGGCGTCGACATCGGCTCGACCATCACGCGGAAGAGCTTTGATGCCTGGATTGCCGACGACATCGCCCGGCTGGGTGGGACCGTCGACAAGGTGCTGGCCGAGGCCGGCATCACCGCGCGCGAGGTGGAGAAGGTGTTCCTGACCGGCGGCACGTCGTTCGTGCCAGCGGTGAGAAAACTGTTCGCCGACCGGTTCGGCAACGAACGGCTGATGTCGGGCGACCAGTTCGAGTCGATCGCCTATGGGCTTGCGCTGATCGGACACAGTCCGGATCCGGACCGCTGGACCGCAGACGGCGGGCTCGCGCCGAAGGCGGGCGCCTAGCGCCTCTTCCGTTCCGATGGAATCGGACCGGGGCCCTAGACTCTCGTTTTGACGCGCTTCCTTGACGCGAACCGGTACCCACTTCGCTCGAAAACGGCCTAACCATTTTCCTTCGTTGCGAGCGTAGCGAAGCAATCCAGACTGTCTCCGCGGCCGGAGAGATCGTGGGCACGGCGCAAGTGCGCCTTTGCCCACCCAACGACACCAACGGCTTCGCTACTGGTTGATCTCGGGCTCGACGAGCTTCGCCAGATTGCGCAGCGATTCCTGCCAGCCGAGATAGCAGGCTTCGACGGGAATGACGTCGGGAAGGCCTGACTGCGTGATGTCGATCTCGGTGCCGACCGAGACCTTCTTCAGGATCACCGTCACCTGAATCTCGCCGGGCAGATTGGGGTCGTCGAACCTGTCGGTGTAGCGGAGCCGTTCGCCGGGCACGAGCTCGAGAAATTCGCCGCCAAACGAATGGCCATTGCCCGTCGTGAAGTTCCGGAACGACATCTTGAACGTGCCGCCGACCTTGGGCTCGAAATGATGCACGGTGCAGGTGAAGCCGTTCGGCGGCAGCCATTTCGCCATCGCATCGGCCTCGAGGAAGGCGCGATAGACTTTTTGCGGGCTGGTGGCGAGAACGCGGTGCAGGCGGACAGTGCCAGGCATGTTTCTTGATCCTTTTCCGAGTGATGGACCCGACTTCGGCGTCTATGGCCCAACCATGTCACGAGGACGACGGGGACGTCGCCGATCCGACAGGCGTCCTCGATTTTTTTGAGAAGGCGTCCGGCCGGGTCGCTAGACGGTTGCGACATCCTGCGCCGTCATCGTGAAGCCGAGCCGATAGCGGCCCGTCTTGATGTCGTCGCGAGCGCCGGCGGCGTGAAGCGATGACCGGGAGAGCCGGCCGGCAATCACGTCCTCGACCACATCGGCATCGTAACCCGACAGCAGCACGATCCAGTCGGCGGCGCCGTCCTTGCCGCGGATCTGCTGTTCGGTCGTGGGCGCGCTGGTGCGAGGTGTGTCGGTCAGGAGGAGGTGAGCACCTGTCAGTCCCGGCTGCTGCGCCAATGCGCCGAGCGTTTCGGCGAGCCGCGCCTGCAACGCTGCGTCCCGCCCGGCGTCCGGCGACAGCCTGATGGTGGCAAGCGAAGTCGCAACGCCCCCGCCGAAGCTGGCGACGATCCGGCACTGGCTGCGGACCATGCCGAGATGATGCGGCATCATCTTCGTCGACCACGGCGTCGGTGCATTGAGCCGGTCGAGATATCCCTTGGATGTGAGGACCTCATGCTCCGCGAGCTCGTAGAGTACGAAGTAGCCTTCGGCGTCCGTCGTGCTGGTCCAGCGCGATCCGCGCCGGAAGCCGGGAATGCTCATCCGCTCCGGAAAATGCTCATGCGAATGCCAATCGCCGAATTCGGCGCGCTGCTCGGGGCGAACGCTCCACCACATCGCGACGGCTGCCCTGCCCAGCAGTGACATGCTGACCTCCCGAATTGTTGCCGGGCAGATTGCTTCAGGATGCGCGCCCGATCAACCAGCCACAATTCCGCTATCGTTCCCCGATCAGCTCCTGCCGAAATCGGGGGGATTTTCGTTGCGCTGCAGGCTTTGGGCTCTTGCCGTCGTCCTCTGCTGTCTCGGCTCGCCTGTGCAGGCCGCAGGCATTCAGCTGCTCCAGTCCGATCCGGCGCTGTCAGGCGCGATCTGGTATCCGTGCGCGGCGGAGCCCGCGCAGGTGGCGCTGGGAAGTTTATCGGTCGGCGCCGATTTCGACCTGAAGGGCGCGAAGGACTGCCCCGTCACGGGCGCAAAGCTGCCGCTCGTGATCTATTCGCACGGTCGGGGCGGGTTTTTCGGTCAGCAACACGACACTGCGGAAGCTTTGGCCGATGCCGGCTTCGTCGTCGCGGCCATCAATCATCCCGGCGATACGTTCAGCGACTCCTCGCGGCGGGACACTCTCTCGGTCTGGGGATCGCGCCCGGCGGACATCGTGCGCCTGCTGGATTTTCTGCTGAACGGCTGGAAGGACAGGGCGGTGATCGATCCCGCCAGGATCGGCTTCTTCGGCTTCTCGCTCGGAGGAACGACCGGCCTCATGCTGATGGGGAGCAAGCCGGATTTCGCCAGGGTTGCGAGCCTCTGCAAGGAAACGACCGGCGTTTGCGCGCAGCTGCACAACGGCGAGACGCCGCCTGAGCCGGTGCACGATGCGCGCATCCGCGCGGCCGTCATCATCGATCCTGCGCCCACAGTCCTGACGCGCGAGAACCTCGCCGCCGTCAAGGTGCCTTTCCAGTTCTGGCGCTCGCAATTCGGCGGGCCCGGCGTCGGCGACGGCGCGGGCAACGCGCGCGTCGCGGCCGACCTGCCGGGCAAGCCTGACATCCAAATCGTGCCGGCCGGTCACTTTGCCTTTCTCGCGCCGTGCTCGGCCGATCTCGCGGCAGCAGTGCCGCGCATCTGCACCGATGTGCCCGCAGGCTTCGACAGGGCGGCCTTTCACCGCAAGTTCAATGCGACAGTGGTGCAGTTTCTTCGCGAGCAGCTTGGCGGCCGCGGCGGATGAGGGCTGGGCCGAAATCACGCTTGTTCTCCCAGGCATGCGCAGCACCTGCGATGAGGCCGATCCGACGTGATGGTGGGCGCGTTCGTCGAGGTGATACGTGGACCTCCCGACATCTGATCGCGGCTCGCGCAGACGGCTCCGTCCCCATCAGATGCCTTCGCGGCGAGTGCTCAAACCCGCAAAGGTTCCAATGGGACCCCGCGATTTAATCCACCCAAAGCCTTGCTAAGGTCGATGGCGGGGTATACGCTCCCGATTGTTCGTTCAGCCGCTGTGCTTGTTGAATGCGCCTGCGGGCTCCTTTTCCAGAGACATCGACGAATTGAATCGATCTGCGTGAGCGTCACGCGGAATGCGCAACCATGCGCTTTGGAGAAGAGAATGCCGACAGGTACTGTGAAGTGGTTTAACGGCCAGAAGGGCTTTGGATTCATTCAACCCGACGACGGCGGCAATGACGTGTTCGTTCACGTCAGCGCGGTCGAGCGGGCTGGTCTTGCGGGTCTCGCCGAGGGCCAGAAGGTCAACTTCGAGGCCAAGACCGACAAGATGCGGGGCAAGGTCAGCGCTGAGAATCTCTCGCTGGCCTGAGTTCTGTAGTGCCGTTTCACGGATGTACTGAAACGGCCATGCGACCCGCTCGATCGTAAGGATTGAGCGGGTTTTCGACGTTGCCGGGCAGGCGAAGGACGAGCGCCGGAACATGAGCTCCAAGAAGTCGGCCGAACGTTCGCTTGAATCCATCGCGCGGTCCGAGCGCCAACGGGTGGCCGCCGAAGAGGGCGCGCGGGCGATCGCCGACGTCGAAAGGCACGCTGTCGACATTCGCAAGAACATGGCGCGGCTTCGCGAACTGCGTGAGGCCAGGGAAGCGGCCGATGCCAGCCTTCGCGCATCGTCGCCGGCGCCTGTTCCCAAGAAGCGCAAGAGGAAGTCGCCGCGATAGCTGACGCGACAGTGCCGACGACAATCTGAAGAGGGCCGTTCACATGCGAAAGAGTGCGGATCGTGCCTAGGATCAAACCGGATGGCGGCGGCACAATCACCTTCTTTCTCGCGCTCGGCGCGGGCCGACAGCTCTGCCGTCTCGCTACGACCTTTCAGACGCAGAAGCAGGCCTTCAGCTATCTTCAGAAATACCGGACCGAGTTCGAGCGTATTGCGCGGGCGCGGCTGGCTTCCGGGGACCTCGAGGACGGGGTCGTCGTTCTCTCGATGCTCTAGGTCGAGATCAGGCAGGCGTCCGAGATCAGGCGTCGATTTCGGCGGCCTTCACCCGGCCGGAGTGAGATCGTAGCCGGCGACGGGAAGCCTGCTATTCGTGCAGATCTTTTTCGGACACGTCTTTCGACTTTGCCTCACGGGCCAATCGCTCCGCTTTCAGCCGCTCGCGGTTCTCGTTGAGCGAGTGCTGGTCCTTCGCATAGTCGTTCATCGGCTTCTGCGTATTCGCAGGCTTGAACGCCTTGTTCGCTTCACGCTTGGCTCGATTGGGGGATTGATCTCTCAACATTTCGACCTCGATTTGATCAACGAGCGTGGTCCCGACGAGTGCCGGACGCGATGCCTCCCGCTCGCCAACTGACATGTATCGACTTGTCCCCCTCCGGACGAGAGGGCGAACAATTCTTCAGCGTGGGGCAGGTCTCTGCGAAGTCTTCAGTCACTCGCTGTGGCGACGGAGCGCCCGTAGGTCTGAGAGCACGCCGGTCGAGAGAATAACAGCGGGCCACCGGATCGGTTCCTCGGGGGCAATCTCAATTCAACGTTGGCCGGACCAGCGCGGGATGCCGCTTGCGGGACGCAGTCGCTGCGTCGTCAGCGGCTCGTTGCCTCCGGGGCGCCCGCGCAATTGCAGGTCTTGCCGCCCTTCGGTGTCGACGGACATGCCATTGTGCCGATGGGTCCTGCGGAGGTCTGGTGGCCCGCCGTCGAGAGTTTTTTGAAGCGGTTGCGATTGCCGACGTCGGTGGCCGTCGAATTGTCTCCGCCCGCGGCCATTCCGGCGCCGACGCCGCTCAACGCGGCGTGCACCGGCTATTTCGACGCCTATGTGAAAGCGTGGACCGACGTGAAAGCCTATGCCTGGAATCGCGAAGGTCATTGTTCATCGGTGACCACCGAGCGGACGATCGAGGAGGCGAAGAGCGAGGCGCTGCGCCAGTGCGTGGCTGCCTGGAAGGAATGCTCGCTCTACGCGGTGGGGCAGGCGCTGGCGCCCGGCTAGGTTCTGTACTCAAACCCCCTTGTCGCCGCTGAGCCGGAGTGATTCAAGGCTTCCAAATGGAGGCT
>NZ_NWTI01000001.1:0-202500 GCF_002531575.1 Bradyrhizobium sp. Y36
AATCCAGCCATTGTTGACGTGTCAGCTATGTCTCCGAACACCCGTCAGTGATCTGTCCGGGCTAAACATCACGCCGGGGCATGACAGCGATGGTGAGGCGGAAATATGCCCAGGCAAGCTGCCAGCACCCTCACGCCAGCATCTTCACTCCGCCGAAACTCGTCACCCGCCCCTGCTTCAGCATCACGATCTGCGTGGCGAGCTGGCGCAGCTCGGCGGCGTCGTGGCTGACATAGACCATGGGGACATTGGCCTCGTCGCGCAGCCGCACCAGATAGGGCAGGATCTCGAGCTTGCGGCCCTCGTCGAGCGCGCCGAGCGGCTCGTCGAGCAGCAGCAGGCGCGGCCGTGACAGCAGCGCGCGACCGAGCGCAACGCGCTGACGCTCGCCGCCGGAGAGTTTTCCGGGACGACGATCGAGCAGCGCGCCGATGTCGAGGAGGTCGATGACGCGCTTGTGCTGCGCCGGATCGGGCGCGAAGCCGTTCATGCGCCGTCCGTAGTCGAGATTTTGCGCGACGTTGAGATGCGGGAACAGCCGCGCGTCCTGGAACACATAGCCGATGCGGCGGCGCCAGGTCGGCACGTGGATGCCGGCCGCGGTGTCGTCGACGGTCTCGCCGTCGATCACGATGCTGCCGCGGTCGGGCCGCAACAGCCCGGCGATCATGTTGACCAGCGACGTCTTGCCGGAGCCCGACGCGCCGAACAGGCCGATGACGCGGCCTTCGCTGCTGAAGGAGGCCTGGAGCGAGAACTCGCCGAGCTGCTTTTCGATGTCGACGCGCAGCATGGTCAATTCCCGTGCAGTCGCTGCGTGGCGCGGCGGGCGAACCACTCGGCCGCGATCAGCGCGCCCAGCGCCAGGATGACCGAGACGATGACGAGCCGTCCGGCCGCGGCGTCGCCGTCCGGCGTCTGGATCAGCGAGTAGATCGCCGACGAGATCGTCTGCGTCTCGCCGGGGATATTGGAGACGAAGGTGATGGTGGCGCCGAACTCGCCGATGGCCTTGGCAAAGCCCAGCACCATGCCGGCAAGCACGCCGGGCAGCGCCAGCGGCAGCGTCACGGTGAAGAACACTTTCCAGGGCGCTGCGCCCAGCGTTTCCGCCGCTTGCTCGAGCCGGCGATCGATCGCCTCGATCGACAGCCGCATCGGCCGCACCAGCAGCGGAAACGCCATCACGCCGCAGGCGAGCGCGGCGCCGGTCCAGCGGAACGAGAAGACGATGCCGAGATGGTCGGCGAGAAAGCCGCCGACCAGGCCTTTGCGGCCTAAGGTGAGGAGCAGGAGATAGCCGGTGACGACGGGCGGCAGCACCAGCGGAAGATGCACCACGGCATCCAGCACCGACTTGCCCCAGAAATCCCTGCGGGCAAGCAGCCATGCCAGCGCAATGCCGAACGGCGTTGCGACCAGCGTGGCGACGACGGCGACCCTGAGCGAGAGCAGGATCGCCGTCCATTCGGCGGGAGAGATGTCGAACATCAAGTGATGAAAATCAGGTCCAGATACAGGTTGGGAGATCAGGTCGTCGGGCTGACCAGGAACTTGAAGCCGTATTTTTCCAGAATGGTCTTGGCGGCCGAGGAGCGCAGGAAGGCGAGATAGTCGTTCGTCTCAGCCTTCGCGGTCGTGGTCGCCGCAACGGGATAGATGATCGCGGGATGCGACTCCGCCGGGAAGGTGCCGACGATCTTCACGCCGGGCTCGACCTTGGCGTCGGTGGAGTAGACGATGCCGAGATTGGCCTCGCCGCGCGCCACCAGCGTCAGCGCCGCGCGCACGCTCTCGGCCATCGCGAATTTCGGCTCGGCGGCCTGCCAGGCGCCCAGCTTCTCCAGCGCCGCCTTGGCATATTTCCCGACCGGCACCGACTTGACGTCGCCGGTCGCGATCCTGCCGTCACCGACGAGCTTTGCGAGGTCGAAGCCTTGCGCAATGGTGACGTTGTCGATCTTGGAATCCTTCGGCGCGATCAGCACGATGCTGTTGCCGAGCAGGTTCACGCGCGTCGGCTCGTTGATGGTCTTCTTGGCGATCGCATAGTCCATCCAGTCGGTGTCGGCCGAGACGAACACGTCGGCCGGCGCGCCCTGCTCGATCTGCTTGGCGAGCACCGAGCTTGCGGCATAGCTGACGCTGAACTTCACGCCGGTCTTGGCGGTATAGGCGGCGTCGATCTCGTCGAGCGCGTTCTTCATCGATGCGGCGGCGAATACGGTGATGGTCTTGTCCTCGGCGGCGGCCGGCGAAAGGCTTGCGCCCGCGAGGATCACGAAGGCGGTGAAAAGTCCTGCAATGCGTAACATGGAGCGCTCCCTGCGAATCCGCGCACGCAGGATGCGCGCGCTGGACTGGCGTTGGTGGGTCGGTCGCGACGGGTGGAAGCGCTGCTCCACGGAGCCCCGGCTGCGGCTTACGGCCGGCAGGGATATCGCTCTTGCGAAGATAACAGGGGCAGCGGCCTCAGGTCAAAGGGTTGCCGTTAGTCCGGCAAACAGCGCTATTGGACGGGCAGGATCGCGATTGCGACCGCATCCTCCTTGGCGCCACTGATCTGCAGCACGAAAGGCTCCGCGGACAGCTGGTATTTCACGGTCTTGCGGATGCCGCTGCAATCGGTCGCACCGCTGAAGGCCACGGGCTTGAGGACATGCCCATCCTGGACCACGTCGATCCAGGCGCCGGCGGACAGGCTGATCGTGTAGAGGCCGGCCGTGACGGACTTGACGCTGGTGAAGCCGGCAAAGGTGCCGTCTTTTGGCGCGCGCTCCGGCGGCGAGGGCAGCTTGGCCTCGCTTGGGGCGACCAGTCCGAGCGTGACGGCCGAGGACGGCAAGGCCGCTTGTTCGCTGCCTGATGCGAGCCTGGCGGGGTCCGGCGCGGCGAGGACGGCGCGCTCGCGCTCGACCGGCCATTTGAACTTGTCGCAGCCGCTGGGCTCGTCGGCGGCGGATGCGGAGGTCGCGCTGAACAAGAGCGCAGCGAGGAGGGCGAGGACGCGCATGTGAGATCCCATCGTTAGCCACGCGAAGGGCGCGAGGCTTGCGGTCAGGCTTGTTGAATGACGGGATGCGCGTCCCGGAATGCCGCGGGCTTACGGCACGGCGGCGGGCGTGATCCTAGCGTATCGTCGCGACGCGAACCAACCAACGAGTTCGTCATCCCGGCAGCGTACCCATCACTCCTGTCATCCCGGGGCGCGCGCAGCGCGAGCCCGGGATCCATAGCCACAGGATCGCATTGGGCGAAGACTCGGAGTGACCATCTGCGGCTATGACCACGGCCCGTGGCTATGGGTCCCGGGCTCGCTTCGCGCCCCGGGACGACAGCAGTGGGTGAGGCGGCAGCGCGCCCTACGGCTTCGCATCACCCGCATGCAGCACCGCTTTGCACGCCGCTGGCATCTGCGCCAGCGTCATCGGCGGCTTCGGCTTTGGCGGCTCCGGCGGCGGCTTGGGATGCAGCACGGCGTCGGAGAACCAATAGGCGAGATCGGCGGGCTTGCAGCCCTCGTCCTCGGCCTGCGACGGCTGGCCCTCGCATTCGCCGGCGCCTGCCGGGCAGCGCATGCGGATGTGGAAGTGGTAGTCGTGGCCCCACCAGGGGCGGATCTTCGACAGCCAGGCGCGGTCGCCCTTGGCCTCGCGGCACAGCGCCTTCTTGATCGCGGCATTGACGAAGATGCGCTGCACCGCCGGCTCCCGTGCCGCATCGCGCAGCACCAGCACATGGCTCGCCGTGAACACCTTCGGATCGACGTCGAGCCGGTCCTGGCGCACCATCATCACCGCCGACATGTCCTCGCGCTCCTCGCGCGAGAGGCGGCGGTCCGGCATCGGCGTCAGCCAGATGTCGGCATCGAGCCCGATCTGGTGGCTGGCATGGCCCGACAGCGCCGGCCCGCCGCGCGGCTGGGCGATGTCGCCGACCAGGATGCCCGGCCATCCCGCGTCCCTGTGCGCCCTGGCCGCGAGCCGCTTGATCAACGCGATCATGTCGGGGTGGCCGTAGCTGCGATTGCGCGATAGCCGCATCAACTGCCAATGATCGCCGTTGACCGGGATCTGCTCCGCGCCGCCGATGCAGCCCCTGGTGTAGGAGCCGATCACATGGGCCGGCCCCTTCGACGGCAGCAGCTTTCGCGCGAACAGCTCCTTGGCGGCGACATCGGGGTCGTTCGGATTGGCGAGCGGCGGCAGCGGCCTCGGGTTGACGCTGCCCTTGTCCTGGGCCAGCGCACCTCCGGTGGCCAGAAGCGCCATGACGAGCAGGAGTGGGGCGAAGCGGCGGGGATTCATGCTGATTCCCTTATAGCCCAACGCCGCCTCAGGGTTAAGAATGTGGCTTTCGCCCGGCCGCAATCTCACGCCGTCTTTACAGCCTTTGCCCGAGCGCAAAGCTCTCCCGACACGATCGTCCCCGTGTTCCCTGAGGTCGTCCGAAGCCCGCGTCTCTTCGCCGGCCGGCCCGGCTTTTAACAGTGCGATAACCGTATCCTGCATTGACCAAAATTCGTGCGCGGAAAGAGATTCGCTTCGATCCCGTATACAATCGAATGCGTGCCCGGAATTGATTCATGGAGAGGGCGTGTTTTTGCGCCACCTCTCGCCTCGATTGCGACGAGGCCGCATGTCTGGCGCGCCACTTGGCCCGCTTGCGCCTCGCAAACAGGCACGAGAGCCCGACTCTCGGTGCTCGCGAGGCGCTGTCCTGGCGCGCGCGGTCACCCAAGATTACTTTTTTTTCAGACACTTGCCCCAAAACTTGCGCCGCCGGGCGCGATTGGGACCAGTGAAGTTGGGTTTGAAGTCTCGAAAAGCAAGAAAACGAAACAAAGGCGTGCTTCCCCGGGCTGGCCAATCGCCGTGCAAGCCGCGCTTTGCGCGCGTGCCGCGAGCCCTTTCAGAGCGCGACGAGGTCTTGCGCAGCCGCGCGGAGGCGGAAGCTGCGATCGCGGACGCGCGCAAATCGCACGAGCGCCTGCGCCAGGCCGTCGACATCCTGCCGCAGGGCATCGTGATTCTCGATGCCGACGGCCGCTACGTCCTCTGGAACAAGCAGTACGCCGAGATCTACAGCAAGACCGCCGATCTGTTCGAAGAAGGCGCACGTCTCGAAGACACGCTGCGCATCGGCGTTGCCCGCGGCGACTATCCGGAAGCCGCCGGCCACGAGGACGAGTGGATCGCGGAGCGGCTGCAAAAGCTCTATCAACCCGGCGCGCGCCACGAGCAGAGGCTGTCGGACGGCCGCGTCATCCTGATCGACGAGCGGCTCACCGACGACGGTGGCGTGGTCGGCCTCCGCGTCGACATCACCGAGCTCAAGCAGCGCGAGGCCTCGTTCCGCCTGCTGTTCGACGGCAATCCCGTTCCCATGATCGTCTGCGCGCTGGACGACGAGCGCATCCTCGGCGTCAACGACGCCGCGATCGCGCATTACGGCTACAGCCGCGACGAGTTCGAGCGACTGAAGATCCGCTCCCTGCAGGCCTTCGACAGCGAGCCGCCCTGGACCGCCGACCGTTCGAGCGAGGAGCAGGCCGGCCGCACCTGGAAGCACGTCAAGGCCGACGGCGCGCTGATCGACCTTGCGATCTATTCCCGCGAGTTGACCTATGCCGAGCGGCCCGCAGTGCTGCTGGCGCTGATGGACATCACCGAGCGCAAGCGGGCCGAGGCGCGGCTCGCCTTCATGGCCCAGCATGACGCCTTGACCGGCCTGCCGAACCGCACCCTGCTGCGCCAGCAGATGGACGAGATGCTGCTGCACACGCGGCGCGGCGCCGAGAAGGTCGCGCTGCTGATTTTGGGGCTGGACAATTTCAAGGCGGTCAACGACACGCTGGGACACGCGGTCGGCGACAAGCTCTTGCGCGGCGTCGCCAAGCGGCTGCGCTCGACCTTGCGCGAGGAAGATGCGCTGGCGCGGCTCAACTCCGACGAGTTCGCGATTTTGCAGAGCGGCCTGACGCGGCCCGAGGATGCGGTGGGACTCGCAAAACGCCTGCTGGAAGCCATCGCCGATCCCTATCTGCTCGACGGCCACTCCGTGGTGATCGGCGCTTCCATCGGCATTGCGATGGCGCCGGGCGATGGCGATGAGTCCGAGAAGCTGCTCAAGAGCGCGGACATGGCGCTGTCGCGGGCAAAACTGGATGCGCGCGGCAGCTTCGCCTTCTTCGAGGCCGCGCTGGATGCGAAAGCGCAGAGTCGCCGCAAGATCGAGGTCGAGCTGCGCGACGCGATCCGCAACGACGTGCTGCGGCCGTATTATCAGCCGCTGATCGACCTCTCGAGCGGCCGCATCACCGGCTTCGAGGCGCTGGTGCGCTGGCCGCATGCCGAGCGCGGCATGGTCTCGCCGGCCGAGTTCATCCCGGTCGCCGAGGACACCGGGCTGATCAACCCGCTCGGCGGGCTGATGCTGCGCCGGGCGTGCCTGGATGCCGCGGCCTGGCCGGACGACGTCCGGGTCGCCGTCAATCTGTCGCCGCTGCAGTTCCGCAGCGGTAATCTGCTCTCGATGGTGACAGACGCGCTGAAGCATTCCGGCTTGCCGCCACGCCGGCTCGAGCTCGAGATCACCGAGACGCTGCTGCTGGAGAAGAGCGCGCAAGTGCTGGCGACGCTGCATGCGCTGCGCGCGCTCGGCGTGCGCATCTCCATGGACGATTTCGGCACCGGCTATTCCAGCCTCAGCTATCTCAGAAGCTTCCCGTTCGACAAGATCAAGATCGACCAGTCCTTCGTGCGCGATCTCGGCGCCAATCGCGAGGCCCAGGCGATCATCCGCTCCATCGTCAGCCTCGGCAAGGGCCTCGGGGTCACCATCACCGCCGAGGGCGTCGAGACCGAAGCCGAGCTGAGCTGCCTGCGCGCCGAGGGCTGCGACGAGGGCCAGGGCTTTCTGTTCAGCAAGGCCCGGCCCCATGCCGAGATCGTCAGCCTGCTCGCCGCGCAGCGCGGCATCGACGGCGACGAGGACGCGCTGGTGGCGTGAGCGGTGCAGCAGGCCGGGACAAGCCCGGCCGTGACGATCGCAAAGCTTTCGCGTCCCAAGGCATGCGCGTTATATGCGATGGCTGGCGGATGGTCGAACCTGTCGCACGCGGCCAGCGTCCCATGATTGGATCGATCGAACGGATGCGACCCCATGACCTCTGATGCGCCTCCGCTACTACCGCCTGGCCCGCGTTATGCCCGCTTCTCCAGGCGGTTCAAGGCCGTTCTGCTCGACTGGATGCTGGCGATGGCGCTGCTGTTCGGCGCGCTGGCGGTGGCCAGCAATGTCGCGAGCGACGGGCTCAGCCGGAGTCTCGGTGTTGCGGTCGTCGTCATCCTGCTGCTCTACGAGCCGGTGCTGGTCTGGCGCGCCGGCGGCACGCTCGGCCATATCTGGACCAATCTGCGCGTCGTCGACGATCGCGGCGGCAATCTGAGCTTCGCCAAGGCGCTCGCACGCTTCGCCATCAAGAGCGTTTTGGGCTGGTATTCGTTCGTGATCCTGGCCGCCACGCGCCGCAACCAGGCGGTTCACGATCTGCTCACGCACTCGACCGTCCAGATCCGTGATCCCGCCAAGGCGACGCCCGGCCAGTTCATCACCGAGCGGCGAGAGGATGATCCGGCGATGCCCTCGCGGCTGCGGCGTCTGCTCGTGACCGTGGTCTATCTGGCGCTCGGCGTCTTGCTCTATTTCGGCGTGCTCGCGGTGCTGGTCCGGGCCGGCCTGATGTCCCGCGCCTGCCTCAACCAGGACATCTGCAACGGAACCGACCGCATCGTCGACACCGCCGCCGCGGTGGCCTTCCTTCTGATGATCGCCCTTGTGATCGGCCTGGGCTGGCGAGGCCGGCTGATCGGTGCCCGCAGGGCGTAGACGGTGGTGCGCAGCTCGCCGCTGCTCAATTTCCGGCCAGAATCGCCTTCCCCACATCCTCGTAATGGCTGTCCCGCGCCTGGATCTGCTGGGCGATGGCGTGCATGTCGCGGAAGCGGCGCTCGAACGGGTGCTTGCGAAACACCGCCGTTGCCCCCGCCATGTGATAGGCGGTGTCGACGACCTTGGCCGATTGATGGATGGTCCAGGTCGCGGCCAGCCGGACCGCGCTGCGATGCGCGGCGCTGAACTCGCCGGTCGCGGACAGCTCGCGCCACATCGCCTGCGCGGTGGCATAGAGATAAGCGCGCGCCGCGCGCCAATCGCCTTCTGTGCGGCCGATCAGTCCCTGCACCGCACCGTTGTCGCGCATGGCGCCGGCCGCGAGCGAGGGATGCTTGGCGCGTGCGAGGGCGATCGCCGCATCCAGCGTGGCGCGCGCGACGCCGAGCGAGACCGCGGCAAAGCCCAGGCTGAAGCTTGCGCCGGTGCCGATCCTGTAGAGCGGTCCAGTCTCGCGCAGCGCGGACGGCACGTCGCGAAAGGCCGTGAAGCGCTCGGGAATGAAGAGGTCGCTGACTTCGTAGGAATCCGTGCCGGTGCCGGCAAGGCCGATCGCCTGCCAGACGTCGTGCAAGGTCGCGCTTGAGGCAGGGAAGAGGATGGTGCGCACCTCCGCCGAGCCGTCGGCATTTCTCCGTGGCGTGCCGTCGCTACCGTTGATGCGCACATGCGCGCCCAGCCAGCTCGCCTGCCGCGAGCCCGAGGCAAAATCCCAGCGCGCCGTGACGCGATAGCCGCCATCGACTGCGCGCGCCTCATGCGCGATCGCGCCCCAGGCGAGGATACCGGGCGCCGTGTTGAAGATCTCCTGCGCGGTGTCGTGATCGAGCGACGCCGCGATCATCGCGCAGACCGAGCACTGGCCCAGACACCAGGCGGTCGAGGCATCGGCTTTGGCAATCTCCTCCAGCATCTGCATGAAGATCTCGATGGGAGCTTCTGCGCCGCCGAGGCTCTGTGGCAGCAGCGCGCGATAGAGCCCGTTCTCGATCAGGGCGATGACGACGACAGGCGTCAGCCGACGCGTCCGCTCGATCTCGTCCGCCTCGCGCGCGATCAGGGGACCGAGAGACCGCGCTCGCTCGACGAGGTCGATTGCCCTGACCTTGTTCATGCCTCTTCCCGTGCCCTTCTTGATTGCTGTTCGACGGGCGGGCAGATGGTGGCCCATTCGTCGGGCTCGATCAAGAATTCCGCGCCTGCGCTGCGACAATCCTCCCCACGTGCAGAATGCTTGACCTGGCGCGACACGTTTGAGTTGCATTGCTGTCCGTTCTGAATTTTACTGACGGTTTTCAGGACGGGAGATTTTCAATGGTCAGTTTGCGCGAGCCGGGATTGGGACCGATTGTCGGTCACACCACTGATACGACGGCCAGGATTTGGGTCCGTGCCGCGGACCCCGCGGATGACAGGGCGCAGCTCGACGAAAATCGGCGCACCGTCGGTGTGATCGGGATCGTGGAGAACAACAAGATCGGCGAAGGCTATAAGATCGGTGCGGCCTGGTACTTCCGGCTCAACCGGGAATTTGACCGCACGGGCACCTTCGTCCTCGGCTCGGACGTCCAGCTCGGGTACTATAGCGCGACCGACCTCGACAGCGTGGAAGAAGTTGCTGTTGCGGTAACGCTCGACAAGAACGTGGTGGCGAAGCCGCTCACGCCGAATACGGCGTACACCGTCCGGGTCGGGGTGCTCACGGTCGACGATCCCACGCCGAACACGTCCCGGACCTCAGACCTGGATCTCATCGCGATCCTGCCGGACATCAACATCGTCAAGAACGATCTGTTGAGGCTCGATCCGTCGAAATGCGAGGCGACGTTTCGCACCTTCCCGCCTTCGGGGCAGGTCGCGGACTCTCTCGCCTTCCTGCTCGGATCGTGCCGCTATCCGGGGCTGCTCTGGAAGATCAAGGAGGCCGACCAGATCTTCGGACCGATGTCCCTGCACTTCAAGGACAGTTCGATCGGCCCGGCAGCCTCCTTCACCATGATGTGCGGCGACCAGATCTATGCCGACATGCTCAATCGCTTCGTTCCGATCCTGCGGGCGGAGCGGTATGACGAATTTCAGGAGCGCTATACGACGGCCTATTCAGCGCAGAACCTGCGCAATCTGCTGCAGCGATCGAGCACCTACATGATCCTCGACGACCATGAGATCGAGGACAACTGGACCCAGGACCGGCTGAAAGGCGATCCCGGCAAGCACATGGTGTTCAACTACGCGGTCACCGCCTACATGAACTACCAATGGAGCCACAGTCCGCGCACATGGGGGCGCCTGCTGTATTACAAGTTCGATTGCGGCGGCTACCCGTTCTTCGTTCTCGACACGCGCACGCAGCGCTACAAGAACAACAACGACCGCCAGCTGGATCACGGGCTCCGCGACAATTACATGCTCGGCTATCCGACCATCGACGAGCAACATCCCGGGCAAATGCGCAGGCTGAAAGACTGGCTTTCGCAGATGCAGAGGGAGCGCAACAACGTCCCGAAATTCATCGTCTCATCCAGCGTCTTCGTTCCGAATGCGATGGACGAACGGATCGGCGACCGGACGAAGAGAGGTCTCGATACGCTGCTGTTCGACGTCAATGGAAGCAATCGCGACGACAGCGACAGCTGGCCGGCATTCCCGCAGACGCGCAAGGAACTGCTCGACCACATCGTCGACGAATCCATTCAGAATGTCGTCTTTCTCTCCGGCGACATTCACTGCTCGAATGTCGCCGAGATCGCCTTCGAGCGCGATCAGGGCCAAAAGAAGAAGATCCTGCCTCTCAAGGCATTCTCGATCACGTCGTCGGCATTCTACTGGCCGTTTCCGTTCGCCGATGGCGATCCGAACGGCTATGTGCACGATTCCCGACAATCCGAGCAATGGGATGCGTTTCCGCTCAAGGACGGCAAGACGCGCATGCACTACAAGTCATGGGGCTTCACCCAGGACGACAATTTCGCGCGCATCGAGATCGACAGGACGAAATCGCGGCTCAAGGTTCGTGCGTTCGATCGCAACGGCAAAGCGGTTGCGAATACCGATGCAACCTCTGGCGCGAACGTTCCGCTCGAGACCGACCTTCAGCTGGAGCCCTGGCTCTAGCCGCGCGGAAGCCCCCTTGCGGCGGCCACGCTGCGGCCGAGAGCGAGGGGGCGTCGCTTGACCGAAAAAATTGGCGCTACGGCGGCGGCTTGCGCGCGCGAGTTGCCTGCTCGAAGGCATGGGCCAGCCGCAGCAGCTTGTGCTCGCTCCAGGCTTTCCCTGCGAAGGCGACGCCGAGCGGATAATCCGGCGTGTCCTTGCCGTCGAACGTTCCCGAGATGAAGCCGCCGCACACCATGACGCTGGGATAGCCTGCCTTGGCTGCAATCGCGGCGCCCGTCGCACCGGGGAACAGCACCGCGTCCAACTTGTGCTGGTTCATGTAGGCATCCATGCCGCGTGTCTTGGCCGAGAGCAGGTCCATGGCGCGCGCGGACTTGTACTCGCGCTCGCTGAGATCGCCCCTGGTCATGTCGGCGGCGAGGAAATGATCCTGGCCGAAACGCAGCGCCTTGCCCGCGTTGGCTTCGTTGAAGGCCACGATGTCGGCGATGGTCTTGATCTCCGTTTCGGTTGCCCAGTCCTCCAGATAGAGGTTGAGATCGTGCTTCAGCTCGTAGAGGAAGACGACCGGCGGCCTTGCGATGGTGCCCTTGTGCTCGCTCAGCGGATTTCGGTTGAGCACGGCCATGGTCGTGCCCGGCCCGCCGATCCAGCCGGAAGTCGGCATGTTGGCGCGCACGATGATGGCGCCGAGATCCTCCAGCACCTCGATTGCCTCGGTCATCACCTTGACCCTGTCAGGCAGCAGCTTGCCGTAGAAGCAATCGTTGAGGGGATCGTTGGGGTCGCTCGGCACGCCGATGCGCGCGCCCTTGACGGCGTCGGCGGCAAGGCCCGCCGTGTAGTCTGCGGGCCGCCGCTGCTTCTGCGTTGCGGGGTCGAGCGGGTCCCTGGCGGCCAGCACGTTCAACAGCAGCGCCGCGTCGCGGACGGTGCGCGTCATCGGCCCCGCGGTGTCCTGGCTGTGCGCGAGCGGCAGGATGCCGGCACGGCTGATCAGTCCGACCGTCGGCTTCACCGTGACGAGGCCGTTCATGCTGGCGGGGAACAGCAGCGAGCCCGAGGTCTCGGTGCCAATCGAGGCCGCGCACAGGCCGGCCGCCACCGCGACTGCGGACCCCGAGCTCGATCCACCGGGCTGCAAGACCGGGATGCCATGTTCGCCGGTCAAGAAAGGCGCGTAAGGGTTCTTCACCTGACCGCCCAGTGACGAATAGCCCGATGGCATGTCGACGGCGAGCATGTTGGCGAACTCGGTCAGGTTCGCCTTGCCGAGGATCACCGCGCCGGCGTCGCGCAACAGCTTGACGATCGTGGCGTCGTCCCTGGCGCGCGCCCCTTCCAGCGCCAGCGAGCCCGCCGTGGTCGGCTGCCTGTCGCCGGTGGCGATGTTGTCCTTGAGCAGAATCGGCACGCCGGCGAGCGGCCGCCCCACGGACGGCTTGATGCCGTCGCATCCGCCAGCGATCGTCCGCGCATCGGGATTGAGCGTGCGGACCGAATTGAGCGCGGGTCCGTTGCGGTCATAGGCCTCGATGCGGGCGAGATAGAGCTCGGTCAGCGTCGTGGCGGTGATCCGTCCGCCGGCCAGGGCGTCGATGATCTCGCTCAAGGACGCCTGCTCGAGCGTCGGCAGGACCGGCGCCTCTGCGTCGCCGCGGATCGGCTTGTCCATCGCGTCCTCTCGGGCAGCTTGCTGCGAATATGCTACCAATGGTAGCATTGGGTCCGGTCGCCCGACAAGCCGCGGACCGGTCGCGCGGCGCAGACGTGAGCTTCCAGTGCTTTCAGCGGCTTCAGACGAGCGATCCATGGAGTGCACGATCCGGCCCGCCCGCGAAGACGACGCCGATGGCATCAGCGCGGTGATCCTGCGGGCGCTGCGCGAGACCAATGCAAGGGACTACACGGACGCGATCATCGAGAGGATCGCGCGCAGCTTTGGCCCTGAAACCGTCAGGCAGCTGATCGGGACGCGCACGGTCTTCGTCGCTACCATCGACAGCCGCGTCGTTGGAACGGCAGGCCTCGATGGAAGCGTCGTCCGTACTGTCTTCGTGGCACCCGATATTCAGGCCCGCGGCATCGGCAAGCGGCTGATGGCGGAGGTCGAGCGCACGGCGCGCGAGCGAAACATTCCCGCCTTGACGCTCTCGTCCTCGGTCACCGCCGAGGCCTTCTATGCGCGGCTCGGGTTCAGGACGGTGCGCGACAGCTACTATGATGATGAACGTACGATCGTCATGGAGCGCGAGCTCGATGACGCGCCATAGGTCTGGTCCGGATCGGCAGCCGTCTTCGGGGAGAAGCGCATGGTGCAAGGTGTGACCGCGATGGGGCTCACGGCGATCGATCTCGGGCTTCGCGGCGCGACGAGCGGCGTGTTTCTGCTGATCATCCTCGTGGCGCTGCTGCGTCGCGCGACCAACCAGCAGGCGTTGTTGGGCATGGCCATGTCGGCCGGCGGCTTGTTCTACGCCATCACGACCGCGCCGTTCTTTCCCAAGTCTTTCTGGTGGTGGGTGTTGCCGGTCCTGTCTGCGCAACCCGCAATCTTCTGGTTGTGGGCGCGTGCGGCGTTCGACGATGATTTCGTGCTGAAGCGATGGCACGGTGCGGTTTGGCTGGCCATCGTCGCCTTCGGCTTCGTGCTCACGCTGGGTTGGGCGCGCTGGCCCGCTTTGGCCGGGGCCGGGGGGCGGGTCCTGTCGTTGGTCGCCCTGGGGCTGGCGGTCGCAGCCGCGGTCCAGACCGTCAAGACCTGGCGTGTCGATCTGGTCGCGCGGCGACGCCGGCTTCGGCTTGCGATGCTTGCGATCAATGTCGGGCTCATCGCCGTGGTGGCCGGCGCCGGCTTTGCGGCGATCCCGGTCATCGTGCCCGGCGGGGCCGGGAGTATTCCGACCGCCCTCTGCCTGTTCGTGGTGGCGATGCTGGCCGGCTTGGGGACTTTTGGCGCTCCGATGGCCGGCACGGCCAACGACGCCACGGCGGCGATCGCGTCCGGTGACATCGGACCGCAGGCCCGAAGGGCCGATCGCGCCACCGCCGGCGGAGTCGTGGTCGATCCCCTCCTGCTCCGGCGGCTCGACCATCTGATGACTGTCGAGCGCATCTACCGGCAGGAGGGCCTCGCGATCGGGGCGCTCGCCGCGCGGTTCGACGTTCCCGAGTATCGGCTCAGGCAGGCGATCAATGAGGGCCTCGGCTATCGCAACTTCAATGCGTTCCTCAATCGCTATCGCATCGAGGATGCCAAGGCGGCTTTGTCCGATCCGGCGCAGCGCGAGGTTCCGGTCCTCACCATCGCCATGGATGCCGGCTTCCAGTCGATCGGGCCGTTCAACCGCGCCTTCAAGGCCGAGACGGGCATGACCCCGAGCGAGTTTCGGCGTGACGCCCTGGCCCAGCCTCAAGCGGCGCCGGGCTCGGCGCGCGATCAGGAAATCGGCCAGCGGCGCCGGGACATCGGTTAGCCGATTTCCGGATTCGGCGAGAAGGTGCGGGCGCGATCAGGCAGGCTGTGGGGCTAGTCCTCATCAGCGAGCCTGACCATGCCCCCCCCGATCGCCGCCAATTCTGCGTCCGAACGATTGCACGCCCTCGATGCAGTCCGGGCCTTTGCCCTGCTGCTCGGCATCGTCCTGCACGCGGCGTTGTCCTTTGTGGCCGTCTCGCCCCGGTTCTGGTTCATCCAGGACACCCATCCAAGCGTTGCGGTGGGGCTCCTGTCCTTTTCCATCCACGTCTTCCGGATGACGACCTTCTTCCTGATGGCGGGTTTCTTCGCCCGGATGAGCTTTCATCGCCGGGGGATCAGGGGCTTCGTCGGCGACCGGCTGCAGCGCATCGGGCTGCCGCTGGTGATCGGCTGGCCCATCGTGTTCGCGGCCATGGCGTTGGTCGTGAACTGGGCAGCCCGGTTTCCGAATGGCGGTCCGACGGCCGGCATGCGCAACTGGCCGGTGCTGCCGAATTTCCCGCTCGCCCATTTCTGGTTTCTCTACGTGTTGCTGGAGCTCTATGCCGCCGCGCTCCTGGTGCGCAGCCTCGTCGTTCGGCTCGATTCGTCAGGTGCTCTGCGAACGGCGCTGGATCGTCTGTTCGCGGGGATGATGCAGAGCCCGCTGGCCCCGCTGGTTCTGGCGATCCCGATCGGCATCGCCTTCAGCCTCGACCCGAGATGGGCTGGCGCGGTCGGCGTGAGGACGCCGGATCAATCGTTCGTCACCAACGCGCAGGCCTGGATCGGCTTCGGCACGGCTTTCGGTGTCGGCTGGCTGCTGCACCGGCAGATCGATCTGCTGCGGATCCTGGAGCGGCGCTGGCTGTGGACTCTCGTGCCGGCGCTCGGGTTGATCCTGACCAGCTTCGTGCTGTCAGGCGTGATGAGTTCAGCGCCGGGCGCGCCGAAGCCGCCGGTGCGCGCCGAGACGCTCAGGCTCGTCGCCGCCATCCTGTATGCGCCGGCGATCTGGATCTCGACCTTCGCCTTCATCGGCCTCGCGCTCCGGTTTATGTCCGGCTTCAGCCCGGCCAGGCGTTACCTCGCCGACGCCTCCTACTGGCTCTATCTGATCCACATGCCGATCGTGATGGCGCTGCAGGTCGCGCTGTCGCAGCTCGACTGGCCCGGGCCGCTGAAGTTCGCGATCCTCCTCGTCGCGGCGCTTTTGCCGATGCTGGCGAGCTATCAACTGCTGGTGCGCTTCACCTTCATCGGCGTGCTGCTGAACGGCCGGCGCGCGCCGCGCGAGACGGCGCCCGCCGCCGCGGTCACCGGCGCGGCCGTGCCGTGACGCTCGGCTGCCGGCTTGCTCCGTCGTCACGCCGCCGCGCGGCCAAGGTCCAGCGAGGGCCTGCGTCTGGTCGGAAAGCTCAGCGCCACTGCGACGGCGGCAAGCCCGATCGCGAACGAGCCGACGTGCAGCCACGTGTAGCGCTGGAAATTGTCGAATACGAGCCCGCCGGCCCAGGGGCCGAGCGCCATGCCGAGGCTGGCAAAGGCCGAGACCGCGCCGAACACGGTGCCCATGATGCGCGCGCCGAAGAACTCGCGGACCAGCACCGCGTAGAGCGGCATCACACCGCCATAGGCGAGGCCGAACACCACAGAGAGCGCGTAGAACTCGCCGAGCTGGGCCACCGCGAGATAGGTCGCGATGCACATCGCCTGCACGAACAGGCCGCCCACCAGCACCGGCTTCGCACCGACCCGATCGGCGAGCGCGCCCAGCAGCAGGCGGCCGCCGAGGCCGGAGACGCCGGCGACGCTGTAGACCGTCACCGCCGTCAGCGGGGCGATGCCGCACACCATCGCATAGGACACCATGTGGAAGATCGGGCCGGAATGCGCCGCGCAGCAGGCGAAATGCGCCGCCGCCAGCGCGATGAATTGCGGCGTGCGCAGCGCCTGCGCTGCGGTCAGCTCGACCTCCGGCGCTGCGTCTGCAGCGGTGCCGCCTGCCGCGGCCGGCGCCGGCCGCACCAGGAAGCAGGCGGGGATCAGCAGCGCCCAAGCGGCAATGCCGATCACCAGCATCGCGGTGCGCCAGTCATAGGCCGTGATCAGCCAGCTCGCGGTCGGTGCGATCGTCACCGGCGAGACGCCCATGCCGGCGGAGACCAGCGCCACCGCAAGGCTCCTGTTTGTCTCGATCCAGGCGCTCGCGAGCGCCATCATCGGCGCGTAGAAGCTGCCGGCGGAGATGCCGATCAGGACACCGAAGCAAAGCTGGAACTGCCACAGGTGAGCGGCCTGGCTCGCGGTGACGAGACCGAGCCCCAGCAGAACGCTTCCCGCGAGCACCACGATGCGGGTGCCGAACCGGTCCGACAGCGTGCCCCACAGGAACGCGGCCACTCCCATGCAGAGGAAATCCAGCGTCGCCGCCGCCGACACCCCCGCACGCGACCAGCCCATCGCTTCCGAGATCGGTTGCAGGAACACGGCCAGAGAGAGCATCGTGCCGAAACCCACACAGGTCATCAGCGCGCCCGCGGCGACGACGACCCAGCCATAGTCGAAGCGTGCTGCCTTGCTCATGCGTTTCCCTGGCGCTGTTGGTTTTGTTGATGTGCGCGGGAGGGATGGTGGCTTATCTGCCGAGCTATTCCAACCGCAATTTTTTCGAATATTGATGGCTGGGCCGTGTCGGCGCGGACTGGTCTCGTCCGTCCTTGGGCCGACACTTCCCGGAAGGGGCATGGATCGCACCTCACGTGCGGCCGTCGCCCCGATCGCCAAAATTGAACTGGAGCAATGCCCATGAGGATCACCGTCGAAACCAGCGTCGCAGCCCCGATCGATCAGGTCTGGCAGGCCTATACGACGCCCGCCGACATCGTGAAGTGGAATGCGGCGTCCGACGACTGGCATACGACCAAGGCGACGGTCGATTTGCGGGAAGGCGGTGCCTTCTCGTCCCGGATGGAAGCCAAGGACGGCAGCATGGGTTTCGATTTCGCCGGCACTTACACGAAGATCGTCGAACACAAGCGGATCGAATACGCGTTTGGCGATCGCAAGGCCGAGGTCGAGTTCGTGCCCGGCGCGAACGGCGTCGTCGTCCGTGTCGTATTCGATGGCGAAACGACGCACTCGGTCGAGCAGCAGCGAGGCGGCTGGCAGGCGATCCTCGACAATTTCGCGCGCTACGTTGCGGCGAAGCAGACGGCCTGATCGGTCAGGGACCGGCGTGCCGACAGATGGCGGCATCACGCAATTTGCGATGCTGCCACCATGCCCCTGTTTTGCCCGACGGAGCAAAGGGGTTGCGTGACCGCCTTAAAAAGGTAATGCCGCCAAGGGGGCGGCTACTGTGCATGGGGTTGTTTTCGCGATTCTTGTTGGCCGGCCCCGGAGACCGGGCCGGCCAATCCCGGATGGCGCCTCAGCTATCCACCTTCAGTGCGGCAATGAAGGCTTCCTGCGGGATGTCGACCTTGCCGAACTGCCGCATCTTCTTCTTGCCTTCCTTCTGCTTCTCCAGAAGTTTTCGTTTACGCGTGATGTCGCCGCCGTAGCATTTTGCGGTGACGTCCTTGCGCAGCGCGCGCACGGTCTCGCGGGCGATCACCTTGCCGCCGATCGCCGCCTGGATCGGGATCTGGAACATGTGCGGCGGGATCAGCTCCTTCATCTTCTCGACCATGGCGCGGCCGCGGCCTTCGGCGCGGGTGCGGTGGACCAGCATCGAGAGCGCGTCGACCGGCTCGGCGTTGACCAGGATCTGCATCTTGACGAGATCGGCCGGCTTGTAGTCGGTGAGATGATAGTCGAACGAGGCGTAACCCTTGGAGACCGACTTCAGGCGGTCGTAGAAATCGAACACCACTTCGTTCAGCGGCAGATCGTACTTCACCATCGCGCGGGAGCCGACGTAAGTGAGCTCCTTCTGCGCGCCGCGGCGGTCCTGGCAAAGCTTCAGCACGCTGCCGAGATATTCGTCGGGCGTCATGATCGTCGCCTCGATCCAGGGCTCCTGGATCTCGGCGATCTTGACCACGTCGGGCATGTCGACGGGATTGTGGATCTCGAGCTCGGTGCCGTCGGTCAGCTTCATCTTGTAGATCACGCTCGGCGCGGTCGCGATCAGGTTGAGATCGAACTCGCGCGACAGCCGCTCCTGGATGATCTCGAGGTGCAACAGGCCGAGGAAGCCGCAGCGGAAGCCGAAGCCGAGCGCGGCCGAGGTCTCCATCTCGAACGAGAAGCTGGCGTCGTTGAGGCGCAGCTTGCCCATCGCGGCGCGCAGCGTCTCGAAGTCGTCGGCGTCGACCGGGAACAGGCCGCAGAACACCACGGGGATGGCCGGCTTGAAGCCCGGCAGCATCTCCGTCACCGGCTTCCGGTCGTCGGTGATGGTGTCGCCGACGCGGGTGTCGGCGACTTCCTTGATCGCGGCCGTGATGAAGCCGATCTCGCCGGGGCCGAGCTCGTCGACCTGCTGCATCTTCGGCGTGAAGAAGCCGACGCGCTCGACGTCATAGGCAGCGCCCGTGCCCATCATGCGCACGCGGCTGCCCTTCTTCATGACGCCGTCGACGACGCGGATCAGAACGACGACGCCGAGATAGACGTCGTACCAGCTGTCGACCAGCAGCGCCTTCAAGGTCGCATCGCGGTCGCCCTTCGGCGGCGGCAGGCGGGTGACGATGGCTTCCAGCACGTCGGGCACGCCGAGGCCGGTCTTGGCCGAGATCATCACCGCGTCGGACGCGTCGATGCCGATGACGTCCTCGATCTGCTGCTTGACCTTCTCGGGCTCGGCCGCGGGGAGGTCGACCTTGTTCAGGACCGGGACGATCTCGTGATTGTTGTCGAGCGCCTGGTAGACGTTGGCGAGCGTCTGCGCCTCGACGCCCTGGCTGGCGTCCACCACCAGAAGGGAACCTTCGCACGCCGCCAGCGACCGCGAGACTTCGTAGGCGAAGTCGACATGGCCGGGCGTGTCCATCAGGTTGAAGATGTAATCCTTGCCGTCCTTGGCGCGGTACGCGAGGCGCACCGTCTGCGCCTTGATGGTGATGCCGCGCTCGCGCTCGATGTCCATGGAATCGAGCACCTGCTCCTTGCCCGCCATCTCGCGGTCGGAGAGGCCGCCGGTCATCTGGATCAGGCGGTCGGCCAGCGTCGATTTGCCATGGTCGATATGGGCGACGATGGAGAAATTGCGGATGTTGGAAATGGGGACGGTCGTCATGGGCGCGGGATACCACTCACATCCCCGTGCGGCAACCATTCACTTGGTCTTCCCGGGGAGGCGCATCCGGCTGGGCAGCCGGCGGCCTAGGAAGGGGAGGACATCGATTCGCCATGCCAATCCGGGCCTTCCCACCATCGATTTCAGGGGCCGGCTCTGCTAGTTTTTGGATTTTCTGTCACGGAAACAGGCAATGTGCTGGAAGCGCTTTTTCGCCTTTTTGTTCGCAACGTGTCTTGCCTTCCCGGCTGCTGCTGAAAAGCGCGTCGCCCTCGTCATCGGCAATTCCGCCTACCAGAGTGTGTCGCGGCTGGAAAATCCCCGAAACGACGCGGTGCTGGTGGCCGATACGTTGCAGAAGCTCGGTTTCACGCTGGTCGGCGGCGGCGCCCAGGTCGAGCTGGACAAGGCGAGCTTCGACGCGGCGGTCCAGCGCTTCGGCAATCAGTTGATCGGCGCGGACGTCGCCTTGTTCTATTACGCCGGCCACGGCATCCAGGTCCGCGGGACCAATTACCTCGTGCCGATTACCGCCAATCCGACGCGCGAGACCGACGTCGATTTCCAGATGGTTGATGCCGCATTGGTGCTTCGGCAGATGGACGGCGCAGGGACCAAGCTGAACATCGTCATCCTCGATGCGTGCCGGAACAACCCTTTCGGCGGACGCGGCCTGCGCGCCTCCGACGGCGGCCTGGCGCAGATCCGGGCACCGGAAGGAACGCTGCTCTCCTATGCCACGCAACCCGGCAACGTCGCGCTCGACGGGTCCGACGGCCACAGCCCTTACACGCGGGCGCTGGTCGAGACGATGCAGCGTCCCGGCCTCGACGTGCTCCAGACGTTCAATCAGGTGGGACTTCTCGTCAAGCGGGCCACTGGCAGCAACCAGCAGCCCTGGGTCTCCTCTTCGCCGATCGATGGATCATTCTACTTTTCAGGCGCACCGGCAGGGCAGGTTGCGGCGGTCAACGTTCCGGCACCCGTCACCGCGCCTCCTGCGAATCTTCCGCCGTCCCCGGCTCCGCTCGCGAGAGCCCAGTCGGATTTCCTGTTTCCGGACTCCGACAGCCGCCTGCTTGCCGATGGCGATCTGAGGACGCTGAGCAAGGACGAGTTGCGTCTCGCGCGCAATGAGATCTTTGCGCGGCGAGGGCGCTATTTCAACTCGCCCGATCTGACGGCGCGGTTCAGCAGGTTCGCCTGGTACGTGCCCCGCACCTGGGATCCGCAATTGAACGCCGTCGAGACGGCGAATGTCGCCCTGATCGACCGCTATGAATCCGGCAGTGCGGCGCCGAGCGGCTTCATCTTTCCCGATTCGGATCGGCGGCTGCTGACGGTCGCAGACCTGCGCGGGCTTTCGAACGACGAGCTGCGGATTGCGCGCAACGAGATCTTTGCGCGGCGCGGACGCTATTTCGAAGCGGCGGATCTCAAGGCCCGCTTCGAACGTCTCCCGTGGTATTCGCCGAGCACATGGAATCCAAAACTCAATGCGATCGAGGAGGCGAATGTGGCGCTGCTCGATCAGGCCGGCAAGCGTCGATGACCTCGGTGTTGCGAGCGACGCAAATCCTCATCGCCCTCGTGGCTGCGTCGATCCCGGCGGGCGCCCAAACCAGGACCGAGCTTCTCGATCGGCTGGTGCGTGCCTATCCCGACTTCCTCTCCGGTCACGACGGCAAGCAGATGTTCTGGCGCGACGGGACCGCAATGCCGGTGGACGACGGCAACGACGACAAGAGTTTTGACCAGCGCCTGCGCGATGCCTCGATTCTGGACCAGCTTCGCTTGCCCTACCCCGTCGGCGTGTCCGCGCCGCCCGCGGTGAACGCCGATCCTGGACGATTCCGGAACGAGCCGTTCTTCATGAAGATGTATGGCGATTGCCGCAAGGGAGCGGTGCAACGCAATCTCGTCACCATCACCTGGCTGCCGCGGTCGTGGGGGAAGGCCGTCCAGGTGACGCGGATCAATGGCGTGGCCGACCGGCTCAAGCAGGTGTCCGCGGAGATCGACAGGCTCGAGCCGTCGCTGAAGACCGCTGCCTATCCGATTGCCGGCGTACTGTCTTGCCGGCCGGTCGCGGATACCGGCAAGATGAGCATGCATGGCTATGCCGTCGCGATCGATCTGAACCTGAACTATTCCGACTATTGGCTGTGGGCTGGCCGGGGGAAAACCATTCCCTACAAGAACAGGATGCCGCGGGAGATCGTCGATATCTTCGAGCGCCACGGCTTCATCTGGGGCGGCAAATGGTATCACTACGACACGATGCATTTCGAATATCGCCCGGAACTGTTGGGCCGGTGATCCCGCATCGTTTCCGTGCGCCTGGGGCGGGCATTCATTCACGCCAAGCTGATTTCACTCAGGCGCAAAACGCGCTACGCAAGCGCCCATGTCCACGACTTCGATCCCGTCCGCCCGAACACGCGTAAAAGCCCGGGTGAGCTACAACCGATTCCGGGCCTGGCTGGTGGCCTGCGCGGTCCGCCCCGAGGCGAGATTGTGGCTGGTGATCCAGCTCGCCATCCTGCATGCGGTGCTCTGGACCTTCATCCTGATCAATCTCAAGGCGGCGCAGGACGTTCACATGGACGTCGCAGAAGCCTATGGCTGGGGCCAGAAATTCCTCTGGGGCTACGGCAAGCATCCGCCGCTGTCGGGCTGGGTCGCCGGCCTCTGGTTCATGGCGTTCCCGGCCACGGACTGGGCGACCTATGCGCTGGCGATGGCGACCGTCGGCGTCGGCATGGTGATCTGCTGGCTGGTGGCCTTGCGCGTCGTGGATGCGCGCCGCGCCTTCCTGGTCGTGGTGATGGTCGCGCTCTACCCGATCTTCAATTTCAAGGGTTTCAAGTACAACCCGGATCTGCTGCAGCTCGTCACCTTGCCTCTGCTGGTGCTCGCCTATCTCGACGCGTTCGAGAAGCGGAGCTGGCGGTCAGGCATCTGGCTCGGGCTCGCCGGCGCGCTGGCGCTGATGACTAAATATTGGGTGCTGACGATGATCGGCGCCATCGGCCTTGCCGCGCTGATCCATCCCGCGCGGCTGAAATTCCTGTCCTCGCCGGCGCCATGGGTCGCCATCGTGACGATGGTGGTGGCGATGATCCCGCACATCGTCTGGCTGGCGGATGCGCATTTCGTGCCGCTGACCTATGCCGGCGACACCTACAGTCTCCAGGACGCGAGCCAGGTGCATCAGCTCGTCGCCGGCTACGTGCTGCATAATCTCGGGCTGCTCGCATTGCCGGTGGCGCTGGCCGGACTGGCGATGGCGCTGGTACCGCCTTGGTTGTCGCTGCTCGCGCGCGCTCCCTTGCGCATCGTCACGCGCGCCTGGGGACGCGGCGCCAACGCGAGCGTCAATCTCTCGCAGGCGCTGAACGTGTGGGCGATCCAGATCATCGTCGCGCTCGGTCCGCCGCTCGGCGCGCTCCTCTTCAGCATCTACATGAAGACCGATTGGGGCATCTCGCTGTTCTTCCTGGTGCCCCTGGCGCTGGTCGCGATCCCTGCGTTACGGGTGCAGAGTGCCAGCCTGTTCAACATCGCCGCGATCTGGCTCGTGCTCAGCGCCGCGACGCTGGCCGCCTCGCCCTGGATCGCCACGCGCGAGATGGCGGCCAATGCCGGCAACACCGCAACCTATGGCGCGCGCTCGGATCTCGCGCGCGAATTGACCCAGGCCTGGCACGCGCGCTTCGCCTCGCGCTGGGCGGTGGTCGCGGGGACCATGGAGACGATCCAGCCGATGGTGTTCTACAGCCCCGATCATCCGAGCCCGTTCACGCCGAACGAGGCCTGGGCCTCCGGGCTGACCTCGCTCGAGGACGTCAAGCGATACGGCTTCATCGGCGTGTTCGATGCGACCGACGAACGGCTGCCCAAATTCGAGAAATGGGTGTCCGAAATCGCGCCGAACGCCGAGCGCATGGTGATGACCACGCGCCGCTTCACCCACGGCAAGGCCGGTCCGTCGATGAGCTGGAACGTCTACATCGCACCGCCGGGGAAATAGTGACGGTGCCGTAGGGTGGGCAAAGCGTAGCGTGCCCACGGCTTTGTTGCGATTGGAGAATGCTCGTGGGCACGGCGCTTCCGCGCCTTTGCCCACCCTACGGCATCGAGCGTGTGGCTCAGATCCCTTCCTCGTTGAACTTGCTTTCAACGAGCTCGGTGATCGCAGCCAACGCGGCTTCCGCATCGGTGCCGGCGGCGGCGACGGTGATCGTCGTGCCCGGTCCTGCGGCCAGCATCATCAGCCCCATGATCGAGGTGCCGCCGACGGTCTCGCCGCCGCGCGTGACCCAGACCTGCGCGTCGAACCGCTCGACCGCCTGGACGAATTTCGCGGAGGCGCGGGCGTGCAGGCCGCGCTTGTTGATGATCAGGAGATCCTTGGAAATCGCGCCCGCGGGCACGCCTGTCCCGGCTTGTGGCGCGTCGTCGCTCATTTGCCGGCGAGCACGCGGCTGGCGATGGTGACGTATTTGCGGCCGGCTTCCTGCGCCATCGCGATCGCGTCGGGCAGCGGACGCTCCTCGCGCACCTTGGCGAGCTTCACCAGCATGGGAAGGTTGATGCCCGCGAGCACTTCGACCTTGGGCCGGCTCATGCAGGATATTGCGAGGTTGGACGGCGTGCCGCCGAACATGTCGGTGAGGATCGCAACGCCGTCGCCGGAATCGACGCGGTTAACCGCCTCGATGATGTCGCTTCGGCAGAGATCGGAATCGTCTTCGGCACCGATCGTGATCGCTTCGATTTGCTTTTGTGGGCCCATGACATGTTCAAGCGCTGCCTTGAATTCGTCGGCAAGGCGCCCGTGGGTCACAAGTACTAGACCAATCATCGGAAAACTCCTCGCGGGCGCTCTTGGTGCACCGCACGAACGCGCCACTTTGACCATCCAGAGCCCCCGCGCAAGAGGGGATGTTGCGTATCTCCCTGAATCTAGACGGATGGATGAGGGGAGCTGCGCCGGTCTATTCGGTCGCGATAGTGGGGTTCATATGGTTACCATTTCCCTTCAAACAATCGCCTGAAGGGTTAACGGAAGATGAACTCTTGGTAGTGGTCAAGGCCGCGACAACCAGCGGGAGGGGCGAATAGTCGCGGGCAACGGGGATTCGCGGTATTTCGACACCAGAAATGCTGGTTTTCAGGGATTCGGCCGGCGGCAGGCGCTCCGCATCCGCGGCGTCCAGATCGACCACGAGACCGACGGTCGCATGCTCCACGAAGTCGCAGCGGCGAATCCCAAGGCCCCGGATCTCGATCAGGCCGGCCAGGCGCGGCGCGGGACGAACCTCAATTTCACCGCCGACTGTCGCCAGATGGACACGGTCGTCCCCGACCAGAACGGCCCTTTCGATCACCCCGGCGCGGCCCGACATGATCAAATCAAAGGCAAGGCGCGATTTGCCCGAGCCCGAGGGTCCGCGGATCAGCACCGCCAGAGAGCCGACCTTGACCGCGGAGGCGTGAACGCTCGGCCCGCCTGCGTCCAAGCTGCCGTCGTTCAAGCGACCTTGGGTCATAGCGCCGGCAGCCTCACCACGAAGCGCGCGCCGGTGACCGTCGGAACGCCTTCGTCATCGGGCGGGCCTGCGCGGTTCTCGGCCCAGATGCGCCCGCCATGGGCATCGACGATCTGCTTGGAGATCGACAGGCCGAGGCCGGAATTCTGGCCAAAGCCCTGATGCGGACGGTCGGTGTAGAAGCGCTCGAAGATGCGCTCCAGCGCGTCGTCGCGGATGCCGGGGCCGTCGTCGTCGACCACGATCTCGATCTCGCCGCGGACGCGGCGGCAGGTGAGGCGCACCTTGCTGCCGCGTTCGGAGAAGGACTGCGCGTTGGAGAGCAGGTTGGAGACCACCTGTCCGAGCCGCGAATCATGACCGCTCACGGCGAAGGTGTCGGTTGGGCTGCGGCCCTCGAAACGCGTCTCGACCGCGACGTCATGGCCGAGCTTGGTTTCGTTGGCGACCGACACCAGCGTCGTCAGCAGACGGCGCAGATCGACCGGGATCGCATCCTGGCGCTGCAATTCGGCATCGAGGCGGCTGGCGTCGGAGATGTCGGAGATGAGGCGGTCGAGCCGCTTGACGTCGTGCTCGATCACCTCGAGCAGGCGCGCGCGGCTGGTCTCGTTGCGCGCAAGCGGCAGCGTCTCGACCGCCGAGCGCAGCGAGGTCAGCGGGTTCTTCAGCTCGTGGGCGACGTCGGCGGCGAACATCTCGATCGCCTCGATGCGGCTGTAGAGCGCGCTCGTCATGTCGCGCAGCGCGCCGGAGAGATGGCCGATCTCGTCGCGGCGGCGGGTGAAGTCGGGAATCTCGATACGGGCCTTGATGCGGCGGCGGACGCGCTCGGCGCTGTCGGCGAGCCGGCGCACGGGACCTGCGATCGTGCTTGCCAGCAGCAGCGACAGCATGATCATGACGGCGGCCGCGACGCCGCCGACCTTGAGGATGGCGAGGCGCTCGGCCGTGACCATCTGGTCGATGTCGTCGCCTTGCGTCGACAGCATCAGGGCGCCGTGGATCGCGCGCGAGCGCAGCACCGGGACCGCGACCGAGACGATCACCTCGCCGCGCACATTGACCCGCACCATCGAGCGCTTCTGGCCCTGGAGCGCGTCGGCCACCTCCGCATAGCCGTTGCCGTTCTCGGGGCCGAGCTCGCGATAGAGCGGCAGGTCGCCGCGGTTCAGCCAGGTGCGCACCGCGACCATGCCGCGCTCGACGATGCCGGGCTTCTCGGCCGGCGGCGGCAGATTGTAGCGCAGCACGTTCTCGAGGTTGCGGCTGTCGACCAGCAGGCTGCCGTTCGGATCGTAGATGCGGGCGCGCGTCTTGGTCGGCGAGATCAGCGTGCGCAGCACCGGCGCGACGCGCTCCGGATTGATCGGGAAGTCCAGCGGCGAATATTCGTCCGAGCCGCCATAGGTCTCGCCCGGCTTGAGGTCGAGCAACCGGTCGGGATCGATGGTGATGGCGTTGGTCTGCACCGTGGCGGAGGCCGCGATCGCGCCGGCGATGATCTCGGCCTGGACCAGCAGGCTCTGCGCCCGCGCGTCGATCAGGCCGGCGCGGAATTGCGAGAGATAGAGGATGCTGGCAACCAGCGCGACGAGGCCGGCGAGGTTGAGCGAGACGATGCGACGGGTCAGGCTGGAGAAGGACAGCGCGAAGAAGAACTGCCCGGCGCGCTTCAGCCAGTTCAGCGGTCGGAAGCCCTGCGGCTTGTCTCCGGCAAATTGCTCCGGCACGCCGCCGGATGCGACATCCTCGGCGCTCGGGTTCTGATCAGGCTGCGTTCGGTCAAGCAATGCTTACGCCCGCGTTAGGACAGCTTGCGAGAAGGTCCCCGCATCCTAGAGCATGATCCGGAAAAGTGTGTAGCGGTTTTCCGAAAAGGTCATGCCCAAACCATAACCTGGAGCGCGATGATCCCATCGCGCCCTGGAGCGATCCCGGTTCCGATGGAATCAGAACCGGCGATGCGCTTGTGTTTCGTGAAGCGGCCAGCCGCCTCAGGCTTCCTTGAAGCGGTAGCCGACGCCGTAGAGCGTCTCGATCATCTCGAACTCGTTGTCGACCACCTTGAACTTCTTGCGCAGCCGCTTGATGTGGCTGTCGATGGTGCGGTCGTCGACATAGACCTGGTCGTCATAGGCGGCGTCCATCAGCGCGTTGCGACTCTTCACCACGCCGGGCCGGGTCGCCAGCGCCTGCAGGATCAGGAATTCGGTGACGGTCAGCGTCACCGGCTCGTTCTTCCAGGTGCAGGTATGCCGTTCCGGGTCCATGCGCAGAAGGCCGCGGTCGAGCGCCTTGGCGTCGTTCTCCTTCGGCGCGACGGTCGGGTCCTTCGGCGCCGAGCGGCGCAGCACGGCCTTGACGCGCTCGACCAGAAGGCGCTGCGAGAACGGTTTGCGGATGAAGTCGTCGGCGCCCATCTTGAGGCCGAACAGCTCGTCGATCTCCTCGTCCTTGGAGGTCAGGAAGATCACCGGCAGGTCGGACTTCTGCCTGAGGCGGCGAAGCGTCTCCATGCCGTCCATGCGCGGCATCTTGATGTCGAGGATGGCGAGATCGGGCTGGGTGGTGCGGAAGCCGTCGAGCGCGGAGGCGCCGTCGGTGTAGGTCATGATGCGGTAGCCTTCGGCTTCCAGCGCGATCGAGACGGATGTGAGAATGTTGCGGTCGTCGTCGACCAAAGCGATTGTGGGCATGAGCCTCTGCTTTCTGCTTTCCGTTTGGGTCGTGGCTTGAAACGGCGAGCAATCCACTGATGCGCCGCATACATGGGTGCCGATGTCGGCGTTCGAACCTTGTCACCGAGCAATGCAAGCTGGGCTGAAGTGTGACCAAGTTCCACGAAACACGGCAGATTCGCCGCATGTCGACCCATAACCGGGCCCTCGTTTACCCGAAAAAAGGCCCCCCTTGCAACCACCTGAGCCGAGAAAGCCGATGCAACCGACCCCTGATTTCGACCCCGGAAAGCTCGCCAAATCCCTGCTGCGGCGATCGCGGCAGGGGGCGCTGGCAACGCTCATGGCCGGGAGCGGCGATCCCTATTGTTCCCTGGTCAATCTGGCGAGCCATCCCGATGGCTCGCCGATCCTGCTGATCTCCGGCCTCGCCGTGCACACCAGGAACATCCTGGCGGACAGCCGGGTCTCCCTGATGCTGGATGAGCGGGCAGCGGGCGATCCGCTGGAAGGGGCCCGGATCATGCTGTCGGGCCGGGCGGAGCAGGCCGATGCCGACAAGGATCTGCTCCAGCGGCGGTATCTCAATGCCCATCCTTCGGCAGAGGCCTTTGTTTCCTTTAAGGATTTTTCGTTCTTCCGGATTCGCCCCACCGGAACCCATCTGGTCGCCGGCTTCGGCCGGATCGTCGATCTCAAGCCCGAGCGGTTCCTCACGGATCTTGCCGGCGCCGAGGATCTGCTGGCGGCGGAGGAGGGAGCCGTCGCGCACATGAATGCCGATCATCGCGATGCCATGGGCCTCTACGCGACCAGGCTTCTGGGCGCGCCCGCAGGCGACTGGCGCTGCACCGGCTGCGATCCGGAAGGTCTCGACATGCAGGACGGCCAGACCGTGCTGCGGCTGGATTTCCCGGAGCGGGTGACCGACGGCACCTCACTGCGCAAGATGCTGGTGCGCCTGGCTGGCGAGGCCCGCAGCAAGATGGACTGAGGCGCAACGCTTTGAACGCCGCTCCCCATCGCTGCGACCCAAGACGGTAGATCTTGAGGCTCGCAGCGAGAGGGTTCATGGCGCGTCGTCGTTTGGCATTGGCTGCGGGTCTGGCGCTCGCGATCACCACGTCGTGTGCCGCGCCGGGCTTTGCCCAGAAGGCCGACCTCTCGGCGCAGAGCGCGCGCATCAATGCGCTCCGCAGCGCCGGCAAATATTCCGAGGCGCTGCCGCTGGCGCAGGCCATGGTGGCCTCGCTCGAGAAGACCAGCAACAACCGCGACCTCGCCGCGGCGCTCAACAATCTCGCGCAGATCTACGCCGATCAGGGCCGCGACGATCAGGCCGAGCCGCTCTACAAGCGCGCCATCACGCTGATGGAGAAGGGGACCGGTCAGGGCAGCGTCGAGATCGCGCCGCTCCTGAACAATCTCGCGGCGCTCTATCAGCGGCAGAGCCGCTTCACCGAAGCCGAGCCGCTGTTCAGGCGCGCGCTGGCCGTTCGCGAGCAGGCGCTGTCGCGCGAGCATCCCGACGTCGGTCAGTCCCTCAACAATCTCGCGACATACTATGTGAAGCAGCTGCGTCACGCCGAGGCCGAGCCGCTGTTTCAGCGGGCGCTTGCGATCTATCAGAAGGTCGGCGGCCCCGAGCATCCTGCGGTCGCGACCCTGTTGAACAATCTCGGCCAGCTCTATCGCGACCTCAACCGCGACGCGGAGGCCGAAGGGCCGATCAAGCGGTCGCTCGCGATCCGCGAAAAGGTGCTGGGCCCCGACCATCCCGACGTCGCGCGCTCGCTCAACAATCTCGCCGGGCTCTACGAGCACCAGCAGCGCTATGCCGACGCCGAGCCGCTCTATCGCCGTGCGCTTGCCATCCGCGAGCGGGCACTCGGGCCGGATCATCCCGACGTCGTGACCTCGACCAGCAATCTCGCTTATTTCCTCTCCATCTCCGGGCGGACGGCGGACGCGCTGCCGCTCGCGGAAAGGACGCTTGCGACGAGCCGTGCGCAGTTGCGCGTGGTGATGCCGGTGCTGTTCTCCGCCCGCCAGCAATCCTTGCTGCCCGGCGACAGGGCGCTCGACGAGGCGCTCGCCGCGATCCAGCGCGGCACGCAATCCTCCGCCGCCTCTGCCGTGAACAAGCTCGCGGTGCGACTTGCCGCCGGGAGCGACCGGCTCGCCGAACTGGTGCGCCGGGATCAGGATCGCGCAGCCGAGACTGAAGCGCTCGACAAGGCGATCATCGCTGCGGTGTCGAAGCAGTCCGCCCAGCGCGACGTCGCAGCCGAGCAGCGCAGCCGCGCGCGGATTGCGACGATTGCGAACGAGCGCGCGGGTCTGCAGAAGACGCTGGCGATCGAGTTTCCCGATTACGCCTCGCTCTCCAACCCGCTGCCGCTGGCGGTGAAGGACATCCAGCCGTTGCTGTCCGCCGACGAGGCGATGGTGATCTATTCCGTCGGTGACAAGCAGAGCTATGTCGTCGCGATCACGCGCGACGGTGCCGACTGGAAGGAGATCCCGCTCGGCGCGGACGAGATGGCACGGAAAGTCTCCGCCTTCCGCAAGGGGCTGGATGTCGGCAAGGCGCGCGATGCCTCCGGCAAATCGGGCCTGTTCGATCTTGCGCTCGCCCATGAGCTCTATGTCGGGCTGCTCGGCCCGGTCGAGGCGTTGACCAGGGATAAGCGCAATTTGCTGGTCGTGCCGTCGGCGGCGTTGACCGCTCTGCCGTTTCATCTCCTGGTGACGGAGAAGCCACAGGCGGCGATTCCGGACAGGCTCGAAGGCTATCGTGACGCCGCCTGGCTGCTGCGGCGTCAGGCCGTCGCGGTGCTGCCCTCGGTGATCTCCCTGAAATCGCTGCGTGCCTTTGCCCGCAAGGACCAAGGCGCAAAGCCGATGACCGGCTTCGGCGATCCCGTCTTCAATCCCGCCGCCGAAGGACCTGCCGACCGCCGCGCTGCAAGCGGCAAGGTCGCCGCGCGCAGCATCGCCACGATTGCCTATACCGACTTCTGGCGCGGCGCCGGCGTCGATCGCGCGCGGCTGGCGCAGGCGTTGCCGCAGCTGCCCGACACGGCGGACGAACTGAACGCCGTGGCGCGGGATGTCGGCGCCACCGATGCCGACATCCATCTCGGACGCGATGCCAGCGAAACGACGCTGAAGCGTGCAGCGCTTGCTCAATACGGCATCATCTACTTCGCCACCCACGGTCTCGTGGCCGGCGACGTCAAGGGACTGGGCGAGCCTTCGCTTGCGCTCTCCATTCCCGATCAGCCGTCGGAGCTCGACGATGGTCTTCTGACCGCGAGCGAGGTGGCTCAGCTCAAGCTCAACGCCGATTGGGTGGTGCTGTCCGCCTGCAACACCATCGCCGGCGACAAGCCCGGCGCCGAGGCGCTGTCGGGATTGGCGCGCTCGTTCTTCTACGCAGGTGCCCGCGCGCTGCTGGTCTCGCATTGGGCGGTGGATTCGGAAGCCGCCACCCGCTTGACCACATCGACTTTCGACTTGCTCAAGAACGAACCGGGGATCGGTCGTGCCGAAGCCCTGCGCCGCGCGATGTTAACTTTTGTCGACGACGCCTCGTCGCCGCGCAACGCCTACCCTGCGATGTGGGGGCCGTTCGCACTGATCGGCGAGGGCGAGGTGAGATAACACGACGCAGCACGGATTGTGCGTCGCAATAACCTGACATAACGCGCAAACGCGCGTTTGGTTGCGCGATCATTTGCGTTTTCACGTTGCTCCGGTTCAAGGCTGACCTGCGCGACGTTTGGCGCGGTCCTTGAATAAACCAAATCCTGCGGGATCAGCTTGGCAACGCCAGCGTTCATCAGTATTAGGTCGTTCAGCCGAGGCCGAATGGCCCATTAATCACGGTGACTGCGATGGTGGCCAAACTTGGTCGCGCTGGATGTCGCGGGTTCTAGGAGGACTTTTTCGTGCAAGAGACGGGCGTGCGCAACGGTGCCTTCGGCGCCGACAAATTCGGCTTAAAGAATCTCAAGCAGGTTCACTGGAACCTCGGTGCGCCGCAGCTCTATCAATATTCGCTCGCTGCGGGCGAGGCGGTGCTGTCCGCCGACGGCGCGCTCTGCGCCGACACCGGCGAGTTCACCGGGCGCAGCCCGAAGGACAAGTTCACGGTGCGCGACGCCACCACCGACAAGAAGATGTGGTGGGCCGGCAACCAGTCGATCACCGCAGAGCAGTTCGAGACGCTGTATCAGGACTTCCTCAAGCACGCCGAAGGCAAGAAGCTGTTCGCGCAGGATCTCTACGGCGGTGCCGATCCCGCCTACCGGATCAAGACGCGCGTGTTCACCGAGCTCGCCTGGCACTCGCTGTTCATCCGCACGCTGCTGATCCGCCCCGAGGCGATCGAGCTGTCGACCTTCGTGCCGGAGCTCACCATCATCGACATGCCGAGCTTCCGCGCCGATCCCAAGCGCCACGGCTGCCGCTCGGAGAACGTCGTCGCGATCGACTTCGCCCGCAAGATCGTCCTGATCGGCGGCTCTTACTATGCCGGCGAGATGAAGAAGTCGGTCTTCACCACGCTCAACTATTACCTGCCCGAGCGCGGCGTGATGCCGATGCACTGCTCGGCCAATGTCGGCGCCAAGGGCGACACCGCGATCTTCTTCGGGCTCTCCGGCACCGGCAAGACCACGCTGTCGGCCGATCCGAACCGCACGCTGATCGGCGACGACGAGCACGGCTGGGGCCCCAACGGCGTCTTCAATTTCGAAGGCGGCTGCTACGCCAAGTGCATCAAGCTGTCGCAGGAAGCCGAGCCCGAGATCTTCGCGGCCTCGACCCGCTTCGGCGCCGTGCTCGAGAACTGCGTGCTCGACGAGGACACCCGCATCGTCGATTTCGACGACGGCTCCAAGACCGAGAACACGCGTTCGGCCTATCCGCTCGACTTCATCCCGAACGCCTCGCGCACCGGCCGCGCGCCGCAGCCGAAGAACGTGGTGATGCTCGCCGCCGACGCCTTCGGCGTGCTGCCGCCGATCGCCAAGCTCTCGCCGGCGCAGGCGATGTACCACTTCCTGTCCGGCTACACCGCCAAGGTCGCCGGCACCGAGCGCGGTCTCGGCAACGAGCCCCAGCCGGAATTCTCGACCTGCTTCGGCTCGCCCTTCCTGCCGCTCGACCCCAGCGTCTACGGCAACATGCTGCGCGACCTGATCGCCCAGCACAATGTCGATTGCTGGCTGGTCAACACCGGCTGGACCGGCGGCAAGTACGGTGTCGGCTCGCGCATGCCGATCAAGGTGACGCGCGCGCTGCTGACCGCCGCGCTCGACGGCTCGCTTCGCAACGTCGAATTCCGCACCGACAAATATTTCGGCTTCGCGGTCCCGACCGCGCTGCCGGGCGTGCCGAGCGAAATCCTCAACCCGGTCAACACCTGGAAGGACAAGGACGAGTTCGACAAGACCGCCCGCGCGCTGGTCGGCATGTTCCAGAAGAACTTCGCCAAGTTCGAAGCCCAGGTCGACGCCGACGTGCGCGCCGCCGCGCCGGACGTGAAGCTCGCGGCGGAGTGATCCTCGCCACGTTTGAATGCGAAAGGGCGGCCTCGCGGCCGCCCTTTTTGCTTGTGGCCACTCGCGCGAGCCCACAACCGGTGTCGTCCCTGCGAACGCAAGGGACCCATACCGCGTGATCCGTCGAGAGAGTGCAGAGCGCGTACCGGCGAAGAATATAACGAATTATCTTCGCCAACCTCCTTGCTGTGGTTATGGGTCCCTGCGTTCGCAGGGACGACAGCGGAGCAAAGTCTCACGCCTTGAAATACGCGATCTGCGTCGTGGTCGCGAGCAGCCGCCCGTTCGGCGACCACAGCTCGGCGTTCTGGTCGGCGTAGCTCTTGTGCATGATCTTCGAATCCGCCGTCGCCAGCACGCGCGTGATGTCCTCGCGCGCGAGCTCGTCGGTGTCGGTGTGGAAATAGGTCGTCAGCGACACCGTGCCGAACGGCACCAGCTCGCGGCGCGCGTGGAAGATGCGGCCGAAGAAGGCGTCCGACATCGACATCAGCGACAGCATGTCGAGCTTGCGCGGCGTGCGGTCGCTGATCCAGATCTTGGAGTAGGTGCTGGCGAGCTCTGCCTGCGGCGGGCCGATCCGCATCTCGCCCTCGACGAAGCGGAATTCGTACTGGTTGGCCCAGGACGCCTGGATCCTCGGAAACGGCAGCGTCTCCTCGAACGGCTTGGCGTCCGGGACCTTCGCCACCCGGTGCTCCCAGGACGGCCGGCGCTCGGCGAACACCGCGGTGGCGAGCGTTGCGACCTCGCCCCCGCCCTGGCTGAGCTCGACGCTCCAGTGCTGGCTGGAGCGGTTGGCCTTCACCAGACGCACGTCGAGGTCGAACGGGCCCTTGGCGATCGGCGCGCAGTAATTGACGGTCAGCGCCAGCGGATCGCCGGCGCGTTGCGGATGCTCGATCAGCGCACGCAGGATGGTCGCGGCGGTGGCGCCGCCGAACGGGCCGACGAAGGCCCAGTAATCGTCGCTGGTGTGCCCCTGCCAGCTCGAATCACCCGCGGTGATGCGGGTGGCGTCGTCGAAGGGGTGCGGGAGCTTGGCGTGCATTGCTTGATCCGGCTTTCAATGACGGACGTCATATCACGTCCGGCGCCGGTTGGTGCAATTACCTCTGGCGTAGCCGCTTCCACGCCGCGGAAAATCAGCCTGCGACGTCGCGCAAATCCGGTAGCAGCGGCGTGGTCGGGTTGACCGGCACGTTCCAGATCTCCTCGGCGTATTCGCGGATGGTGCGGTCGGATGAGAACCACGCCATGCGCGCGACGTTGAGGATCGAGGCACGCGTCCAGGCCGGCGTCACCTGCCAGCGCGCATCGACGCTGCGCTGCGCCTCATAATAGGAATCGAAATCGGCGCTGACCATGTAATGGTCGAGATAGCGCAGCGCGTGCGCGATCGATTCGAAGCGGCCGGGATCGCCCGGCGAGAACTCGCCGCCGCCGATCGCGTTGATGGCGCGCTGCAGCTTCGGCGAATTCAGGATCACGTCGGAGGCGTCGAGCCCCTGCTTGCGGCGGATCATCACGTCGCCGGCCTCCATGCCGAAGATCGCGATGTTCTCCGCCCCGACATGATCGCGGATCTCGATATTGGCGCCGTCGAGCGTGCCGATGGTGATGGCGCCGTTGAGCGCCAGCTTCATGTTGCCGGTGCCGGAGGCTTCCATGCCCGCCGTCGAGATCTGCTCGGACAGGTCGGCCGCAGGAATGATCACCTCGGCGAGGCTGACATTGTAGTCGGGCAGGAACACGACCTTGAGCTTGCCGCCGATCGCGGGATCGTTGTTGACGACCTCGGCGACGTCGTTGATCAGCTTGATGATCAGCTTGGCGTAACGGTAGCTCGCCGCCGCCTTGCCGGCGAAGATCTTCACCCGCGGCACCCAATTGCCGTTGGGATCGTCCTTGATCGCCTGGTACAGCGCGACCGTCTCGATGACGTTGAGCAGCTGGCGCTTGTATTCGTGGATGCGCTTGATCTGCACGTCGAACAGTGCGGTCGGGTCGACCTTGATGCCGAGCCGCTCGCCGATCAGGCGCGCCAGCGCGGTCTTGTTGTGCAGCTTGACGGTCCGGAACTTCTTCTGGAATTCGACGTCGCTGGCGCGCGCCTCGATCAGCGACAGCTGGGTCGGATCGTCGAGCACGGCCTCGCCGCAGGTCTCGCGGAGCAGATCAGTCAGCTTCGGGTTCGCCAGCATCAGCCAGCGGCGGAAGGTGATGCCGTTGGTCTTGTTGGTGATGCGGCCGGGATAGAGATGGTTGAGATCGTGGAACACGGTCTCGCGCATCAGGTCCGAATGCATCCCCGACACGCCGTTGATGCGGTGCGAGCCGACGAAGGCGAGCTGGCCCATGCGCACGCGGCGCCCGCTCTTCTCGTCGATCAGCGAGACCGAGGCACGGAAGTCGATGTCGCCGGGGCAGCGCGCCTCGGCGAGCGCCAGGTGCTGCACGTTGATGCGGTAGATGATCTCGAGGTGCCGCGGCAGCAGCCGCTCGAACAGCTCGACCGGCCAGGTCTCCAGCGCCTCGGGCAGCAGCGTGTGGTTGGTGTAGGAGAGCGTGGCGACCGTGATCTTCCAGGCCTCGTCCCAGCGGAAATTGTGCAGGTCCACGAGGATCCGCATCAGCTCGGTGACGGCAAGGCTCGGATGCGTGTCGTTGAGCTGCACCGCGACCTTGGACGACAGGCTGCGCAGCTGGCCGTCGGAGGCGAGGTGCCGCTTGATCAGATCCTGCAGCGAAGCCGAGACGAAGAAATATTCCTGGCGCAGCCGCAACTCGCGGCCCGCCGGGCTTTCGTCGTTGGGATAGAGGAATTTGCAGATCGCCTCCGCGCGCGACTGCTCGGCGCTGGCGCTGACATAGTCGCCCCGGTTGAAGGCGTCGAGCTTGAGCGGATCGGGGGAGCGCGCCGACCACAGCCGCAGCGCGTTGACGTGCTGGCCGCGCCAGCCGACGATCGGCGTGTCATAGGCGATCGCCTGCACCGTCTCGGCCGGATGCCAGATCGCGCGGTCGCGCCCCTTGTCGTCGACATGCTCGACGGCGCCGCCGAAATTGACGTCGTAGATCACCTCGGGCCGCTGCAATTCCCAGGGATTGCCGAAGCTCAGCCATTCGTCCGGATATTCCTGCTGCCAGCCCTGATTGATGATCTGGCGGAACAGGCCGTAATCGTAGCGGATGCCGTAGCCGATCGCGGGGATCGACAGCGTCGCCATGCTCTCCATGAAGCAGGCGGCAAGCCGGCCGAGGCCGCCATTGCCGAGGGCGGCGTCCGGCTCGCATTTGCGCAGCTCCGGCAGCGAGACGCCGAGATCGCCGAGCGCGACCTCGAAGATCTTCAACAGGCCCATGTTGTTGAGCGCGTCGCTGAACAGGCGGCCGATCAGGAATTCGAGCGAGAGATAATAGACGCGTTTGCGCCCCGCATCGTAGCTGTGCTTCTCGGCGGTGAGCCAGCGATGCACGATGCGGTCGCGCAGCGCCAGCGCCGCGGCCTGGTACCAGTCGTGCCGGGTCGCCATGCCGGCATCCTTGCCGATGGCAAGTCGCAGCTTCGCCAGGATCGCGCCCTTGATCTCAGCCAGCGCGAGTTCGTCGATCGGCGGCGTCGGGGCGGCAGAACTGGGCTGGAACGATTGATCTTGCAAAGCCGTCACTTCCTGTCGAAAGAACACCACTCACCCTACGCGTCCTGCCTCGGCACCGGAACTGCCACGGGTGCGGCCGTGCACTGCGCTGGCGTAAATTTATGCAAGGAACGGGCCGCTTTGGGAACCCGGACGAGCACGGAGAAACCGGGATTCGGTGCTAGATTGCGGACAGATTCAGCCATCAGTGTGGAGGAACATTTCCATGAAACTGCTGATCGAAATCGCCGCGGCGGCCCTGCTCGTCGTCTGCATCAGCGCCTCCAGTGCCGCGTTTGCCGCCGGCAAGCCCGGTCGCAGCGCCGACGGCCTGAGCTGCGGCTTCACCGTTCCGCAGAATGCCTCGCCCGCTTCCCGCTGCGCCGCCATCAAGCGCCAATGCGGCGGCAAGTTCTATGCGAATGCGTGCGGCACCAGGCTGATGTCCGCGGCGAGTTGAGCGGGCGGAAACGCCGGCGATTCACGCCGCCTTGGCCTGCACCGTATCGCAGAATTCGGCGAGACGATCGGCGAGCCGGAGCGTTGCCGGGCTCGCATCGAGCGACGCCATCAACGCGACCTCGGTCTTGTTGATCGGAGCAAAGCCTTCCTTCGCCGTCAGCACGCGGTGATCGGACTGGATCGCCATCTCCGACAGGATGCTGAGCCCCATGCCGGCGGCGACCGCGGCCTGGATGCCGGCAAGACTCGATGAGGTGTAGGCGGTGTGCCAGGCACGGCCCGCGCTTTCCAGCGCATGGATGGCGCCGGCGCGATAGATGCAGCCGAGCGGAAAGCCGATCAACGGCACCGAGGCGACGTCGACATCGATGGGATGGCTCTTGCTGGTCACCCAGTGCACCCGCTCGGGCCATACCGCGATCGCGCCGCCGGCGCCGGCCTCGCGCTTGAAGAGCGCAAGGTCGAGCTCGCCGCGCTCGAGATCGCGCGCCAGATACTTGCTCTGGTCGGCGCGCACGTCGAGCCGCAGGCCGGGATGCGAGCGTGCGAACGCGCCGAGCAGTTTTGTCAGCCGGTACGCCGCGAAATCCTCGGGGATGCCGAGCCGGATCGCGCCTTCGCCGTCGGGCTGGCGCAGCACGTCGCGCGCCTCCTCGGCCAGCGAGAGCAGACGGCGGGCGTAGGACAGCAGCCGCTCGCCGGCCTCGGTCGGGCGAACGGTCTTGCCGTCGCGATGCAGCAGCACCTGGCCGATGTCGTCCTCCAGCCGCTTGATCTGCTGGCTGACGGTCGATTGCGTGCGGTGGACGCGGGCGCCGGCGCGGGTGAAGCCGCCCGACTCGACCACCGAGACGAAGCTGCGCAGCAGCTCGAGATCGAGCATGGCCGCCTCCATTCGAAAATCCACTTATCGGCAGTTAATCATTTAATTTCCAAATGGCAACCGGCGTCCCTAGATCGAGGGCCTAGGAGATCACGCATGTCCCTCGCCCCCTCGATTCCGGTGCCGCGCAGCCGCTTCAACACGCTGCCGCTGGCCATCGGCCTGTTCTGCCTGCTCTGGAGCTACGCCTTTGTCGCCGGCAAGATCGGCGTCACCCATTGTCCGCCGCTGATCCTGCTCGCCGCGCGCTTCTCGCTCGCCGGCATCCTGATCCTCGGTGCCACGCTGATTCGCGGCGAGGCCTGGGCGCTGTCCTGGCGTGACGCCGCTGTTTTCGCGGTGCTCGGCATCGCCAACAACGCGCTCTATCTCGGCCTCGGCTACACCGGCCTGCAATCGGTCTCCGCCGGCCTCGGCGGCCTGATCGTGTCGGCCAATCCGGTCTTCACGGCGGCGCTCGCGGCGCTGCTGCTCGGGGAAGGCATGACCTGGCGCAAGGCCGGCGGCCTTTTGCTCGGTATCGCCGGCGTGACCTTGATCGTCTGGCATCGGCTTTCGGTCGGCACCGATTCCCTGCACGGCATCGTGTTCACGCTGGCCTCGCTCGCCTCGATCGTCGCCGGCACCATTCTGTTCAAGCTGCTGGCACCGAAGGGGAGCCTGTGGATCGGCAACGGCGTGCAGAACCTCGCCGCCGGCCTCGTGCTGACGCCGGTCGCGCTCACCTTCGCCGATATCCACGCCGTCGATGTCACGCCGAGCCTGATCGGCGCCTTCGCCTTCCTCGTGCTCGGCGGCTCGATCCTGGCGTATTGGCTCTGGTTCCATCTCCTGAAAGTGTGCGGCGCCACCGCCGCCAGCGCCTATCATTTCCTGATGCCGCCGCTCGGCATGCTGTTCGCGTATCTCGTCCTGGGCGAGCACGTCGAGGCGCGTGACCTGCTCGGCATCATTCCGGTTGCGCTCGGCATCTATCTGGTGACGCGCCCCGCAAAGCCCGTCGCGTAAGAGGAGAACTTTCATGCCCGTTTCCATCACCCTGATCGGCGGCCCGACGGCGCTGATCGAGATCGACGGCTTCCGCCTGCTCACCGATCCGACCTTCGATGCGCCCGGCGCCTATCAGCTGCCGCATGTGACGCTGGAGAAGACCATCGGCCCCGCGCTCAAGGCCGATGCGATCGGCCCGGTCGATGCCGTGCTGCTCAGCCATGACCAGCATTCGGACAATCTCGACAATTCGGGCCGCGACCTTCTCCACAAGGTCAAGCGCGTGCTGACGACGGAGGCGGGCGCGAAGCGCCTCGGCGGCCATGTCGAAGGGCTTGCGCCGTGGAGCACCGCGCAGCTGAAAGACGGCGACGGCAACACGCTGACCATCACCGCGACGCCGGCGCGCCACGGCCCGGCCGGGATCGAGCCGCTGTCCGGCGACGTCATCGGCTTCGTGGTGGCATCGAGCCGCAAGGACACCAGCGCGGTCTATGTCAGCGGCGACACCACCTGGTTCGACGGCGTCGCCGAGGTCGCGCGCCGCTTCAAATGCGGTGTGGTGCTGCCCTTCGCCGGCGCCGCGCAGACGCGCGGGCCGTTCCATCTCACCATGGACACCAACGACACCATCGAGACCGCGCGCGCCTTCCCCGATGCGACGATCGTGCCGTTGCATACCGAAGGCTGGGCGCATTTCCGCCAGAACGGCGAGGATCTGCGCAAGACGTTCGACGCGCTCGGCTTCGGAACGCGGTTGCGCCTGCTGGAGCCGGGCGTGCCGACGGTGGTGGAGGCGCCGTAGTCTCCACTGCCTCCGTTGTCATGCCCCGGCTTGACCGGGGCATCCAGTACGCCGCAGCGGTTGTTGTGAGAGCGAGCTGTCCGACGAAGGCCTCTGGAATACTGGATCGCCCGGTCAAGCCGGGCGATGACGAGAGAGTGGCGCTCGCAATGACTACGACTAATCCTTCCTGAACACGATCGACGCCATCCAGCCCGTCATCAGCGCCATCGCGGCGGTGACGAGGCCGTAGATCAGTCCGTTCTGCCGTGCGGTGGTGGCGACGAACTGCTCGAAGCCGACCTTGACGATCTCGAACGCGGTCTCGGTCTTGCCGATGAAGGCGCCGTTCGCGAACAGCTTGATCTCCACCTCATACGTGCCGATCGGCACCTCCGCCGGCAGCGGAATGCCGGTGCGGAACAGCGTCGGCGTCAGGAACGTGACGGCGCTGCCGTCCTCGCGATAGAGCCCGCGCTGGGTGCGCAGGCGGATGAAGCCCGAGCGGAACGCGTCGTTCGGCACCACGTCGGCAAAATCGCCGCTGACGCGCTGGGTCAGCAGCACGTTGTTGAGCCCGATCTGCTGCCGTCGCGCGATCTCGGGCGAGGTGATGGCCTCGAAGGGGCGGTTGGCGAACAGCGCCAGATAGCTCGGGACCTGCAGGAACTGGCGATAGTCGGTGTTGATCCAGATGCCGAAGGTGCGTTCCTTCCGCCGCGTCACCATGTCGGCGCGCGGGCCCATCACGGTAACGACGAGATCATAGGCATTGCGGTCGGCGGGCGTGGTGGCGTCCTTCTCGACGGAGCCGAACAGCACCAGCTCCTCGCCGGAATAGTTCGGCGTCACCGTGACGCGGTGGTTGGAGACCGACACGATCAGCCGTTCGGCCTGCGCGGCCGGGCCGAGCAGCAGCACGAACAGGAGTGCGAGTGCCGCGCGCCTCATCCGCTCGCTCCGAGGTCGCGGATGGTGAAGAGATCCGCCGGCCGGATCACCAGCTCGATCGCAAAGCGGATTCCGACCGAGAGGATCAGAAGCCCGAGCAGCAGCCGCAGCTGCTCGCCGCGGATCTTCTGGCCGGCACGTGCCCCGAACTGCGCGCCGGTGACGCCGCCGACCATCAGGATCAGTGCCAGCACGGCGTCGACGAGGTGATTGGTCACCGCGTGCAACATGGTCGCGAACAGCATCGTGACGAGGGTGAGGACCATGGAGGTGCCGATCACCGTCGAGGTCGGCACCCTGAGCAGGTAGATCATGATCGGTACCAGGATGAAGCCGCCGCCGATGCCCATGATGGCGCCGATGAAGCCGATCACGATGCCGACGACCACCACGGGGATGACCGAGAGGTAGATCTTCGAGCGCTTGAAGCGCATCTTCAGCGGCAGGCCGTGGATCCAGTTGTGGGTGCGGCGCGGCGGCACCGCACCGCGCCGGGTCCGCATCAGGGCGCGCAGGCCTTCGGAGAACATCAGGCTGCCGACGGTGGTCAGCAGCACCACGTAGGAGAGCGCGATCATCAGATCGAGCTGGCCGAGCGCACGGAGCTGCGTGAAGGTCCACACGCCGAGCGCGGTGCCGGTCACGCCGCCGCATAGCAACACGCTCGCCAGCGATGGATCGATCGCACGCCGGCGCCAGTAGGAGAGGGCACCGGAGAACGAGGAGGCCGCGATGTGGCTCGCCACCGAGGCCACCGCGACCGCCGGCGTGATGCCGATGAAGATCAAGAGCGGCGTCATCAGGAAGCCGCCGCCGATCCCGAACATGCCCGAGACGAAGCCGACCGCGGCGCCCATGGCGAGCACCAGGAAGACGTTGACCGGAAGATCGGCGATGGGGAGGTAGAGCTGCATCGAGGGACCACGCTCCGGCGAGACGGATCGATTGCGCAAGGCCCGCCGGACGGTCGGAACGATTGCCGCGTCTCTCAATAGCGGAATTTGGAGCGGGGAGGGACCCTAGAATTGGGGCGTGGTGAATGGGTAGAGAGGGATCGGACAGCCACTTCAGCTGCGCCGAGGACTTTGCCGCGTCCTCCGCTGTCGTGCCCCGGCTTGACCGGGGCATCCCGTACGCCGCGGCCTTTCCGCATCAAACCGGCGTCTCCGGAACACCGGTGCGACGCCGCCCTCGTTGTCGTCAGAGCGAGTTCTTTAACGCCGGTCTCTGGAATACTGGGTCGCCCGGTCAAGCCGGGCGACGACAAGAGGAGGGAGCGATCAATGCGCCGCGGAGGCCGAGCGCTTGGCTGCGACCGGCTTCGGCGTCGGCTTGGCGCTGGCCTGCGGCGCGCTGTCCCAGCCGCCGTTCGGGGCTGCAACGTTGACGGCGTCGTCGGGCTGCGGCTCGGCGCTGAAGGTCTGGATCGCGAGCTTGGCGGCAGCGAGCGATTGCGGGTCGAGGCGCTTGGCGACGTCGTCGCGCTTGCCGGCGGCATCCGCATCACCCTGGGCGGCCGCCAGGCTGAACCATTTGTAGGATTCGGCGAGATTCTGTTCGACGCCGATGCCGCGGGCATAGAGGATGCCGAGGTTGAACTGGCTGTCGGCGACGCCGCGATCGGCGGCTTTCCGGAACCACTGCGCCGCGCTCTTGTAGTTGGCGCCGCGTCCGCCGCCATCGGCATCGAGCACCGCGAGATTGTGCATCGCCTTGGCGTTGCCGCGCTCGGCGGCCTGGGTGTAGTAGCGGCGGGCGATGTCGGCGTCCTTCTTCACCCCGAGGCCCTTTTCATAGAGCGTGCCGAGGCGGAAGGTCGCGGGAATCACGCCGGCCTGCGAGGCGCGGTCGTACCATTTCGCGGCTTCGTCGTAGTTCGTGGCGACGCCCTTGCCTTCGGCAAAGCGCACGCCGATCTCATAGGCCGCGGTCGCATCGCCCTTCATCGCGGCGGTGCGCAGGCCCGGGCCGCCGATGCCGTCGGGCAGCTTTTCGCTCGGCGGCACCTGGATGAGGCTGAGCTTGGCGCGGCTCGTGCCGGACAGTGCGCCGGTGATGTCGCTGCTTGCGGCCGGTGGCGGCGCCGCTGCGGCGGGCGCCGGCGGAATCTCGACTGAGGCCGAACTGGCCGGACCGGGCGCGGGAGCGGCCGGCGCGGCGTTGTTCTGGGATTGCCGGCCGATCGGCGTCGGCGAGGTCATCGACGGCGTGACCTGCTCGGGCGTGGCAGGCTTGTTCTCGATCACCGGCGGCGGCGGCGCCTGCGGCGCGGGCTGGCTCAACGTGTTGTCCATGGCCTGCGGCGCGGGCGGCGGGCTGCCCTCGAGCAGGTTCATCGCCATCTTGAAGGTGCCGAGCACGATCACGACCACGCTCGCGCCGACCAGCAGCGAGCGGATCTTCGAGGTGATGGTCGAACCGCCGTCCTTGCCCTTGTCCTTGGCGCGATCGGCGCCAGCCTTCGCGCCACCCTTGGCACCGCGCGCCGGCTTCTCCGGCTGCGCGGCGGCAGCCTGGGCAGCGCGGCGAGCGGCCGCGATGAAGCTCGACGACGACACCGGCTCTTTTGGCGCGGCGGGAATTTCGCTGATCGCGCTCTCGGAGGCGGCGATGCGCTCCGACGGCGTGGCGACGCGCCCGCCCGGCCGTGTGCCCGGCTCGAGCGGGTGATCCGGCGGCAATTCGGGCGCGAGCGCCGCGCGTGAGGTGTGTGGCTCCAGAATTTCACTGATCGCGCGCGGCGGCACCGGTGGCGCCGAGGGCACCGGCGGCGGCGCGGCGGGCGCGGCAGCGGCGTGGAATTCGCGCGGCGCGGCGGCGAAGGCGGTTTGCGCAGCCTGCGCGGCGGCAGGGTTCGGCAGCTCCGGCTTCGGATCGTATTTCGGCTGCTGCTGGGCTTGCGGCAGCGGCTCGCGCGCAACAGGCGCGTGCGCCATCGGGGCAGCCATGGGAGCCGCCACGGGAGCCGCCATGGGCATGGCCATCGGCTGCGGCGCTGGGGCCGGCGGCGCCGTGCGCACGGCGCGCAGATCGCCTTCGATCATGGACAGGCGATCGACGACATGGCCGAGCGCGCTATGAACGGCTTCGAGCGAGTCCTGGGTGCTGCGGTTGGTCTCGGCCTGGCTGAAGCGGATGTCGGACAGCTCGCGCTTGACCAGATCGACCATTCCGGAATCGGCCGGCGCCGAATTGCGGCTCTCGGCGAGGGCGGAATAAGTCGCCTGCTGCCGTTCCAGATGCCTGAGGATGTCGTGCAGTCCGTCCTCGACGCGGCTCAGATTGCCGTTGCGCGGGTCGGAGGCGGCTTCGATCCGCTCCAGCAGATAGGTGACGCGCTGTTCGAGATGCGCGAAGGTCGAGGCCGAATCGTTGCCGACCTGCATGCGGTCGAAGCGGTCCGACAGCGCGCGGATCGCGGCTTCGAGATGCTCGGTGCTCTCGGACGGCTGCGGGCGCTCGCGGGTTTCCAGCGCAGCCGTGAGCGCGGCGATGCGCTGCTCCAGCACCGCGAAGCTGTCGCCGGGGCCGGAGGCGCGGGTGACCTGGTCGACCTTCGACGACAGCAGCTGCACGTCGTCCGAAAGCCGCGCCAGCGCCTCGTTGGAGGCGACGTTGGAGACGATGGCACGCAGCGCCGAGATCGCGTCTTCGAGCTGGCGCACCGTCGAGGGATCGTCATTGGCGCGCAGGATCAGGTCGAGCTTGGCGCCGAGATTGCGGATCGCCTCGTCATAGCCGGTGAGCTGCTCGGCCGGCGTCAGCGTGCGCAGCACCTGCTTGATGTCGGACAGCGCGTGCTCGATGCCCGACAGCACCTGGCCGTCGGTGCCGTTGGAGCGGGTCTCGTCGATCCGCCGATGCAGCGAGCGGATCTCGTTCTCGATCGATTCGATCGCGCGCCGCGGCATCGCCTCGGTGATGGCATTGCGGATCTCGGCGAGTTCGCTGCGGAAGGCGTTGATCGCCTGCTCGGTCGTGTCGGGGCGCTGCAGCGATTCGATCTGGCTCGTGATCTTGAGCAGATGGCGCTCGAGCGATGAGAAATCGGGCCCCGGCTGCGGTGGCGGCGGAGCATAGGCAGGCGCGGGCGGCGCCATCGGGGGCATGTAAGGCGCGGCCGCGGGTGCAATCGAGGGCGCTGCGCGCGGCGGCATCTGCCTCGGTGTAAAGCCGTCGAGCTCGCTTTGCCGCGCCGTGATCTCGGCGACGGCGACGTCGAACGAGGCGGGGCTCAGGGGAGGGGCGTTGCGATAGACTTGAGCTGCCGCGCGCTCGACCGCATCGGCCTGGCGCTGGCGCGTTTCTACGGGTGAGGGCGCGGGCGCCGGACGCGACGCCTGAGGCTGCTGCGCCTGGGGCTGCTGTGGACGGGAGATCTGCGACAGCCGCGCATCGAGCCGCGAGATCGCGTCGTTGAGCTGGCGTGCGACGCCCTGCTCGCGCGAGACGTCCTGTCGCGAAGAATCCTGGCGCGGCGCGGGCTTTGAAATCCGTTCGATCTGCTGGGTGATCGCGTCGAGCCGCTGATGGATGTCGGCGACTTCGCGGCTCTCCTGGCTCGGCAAAGGATTCGGCAAAGAATTCGGCATGGCTTGCGGACGTTGATCCTGACGCTGATCTTGGCGCTGATCGTAAGGTCCGCGAAAGTTTGGCGGGGCAGTTTCGCCGAGCGTGGAGTTCAGCCAGTCGTTGAGCGACATGCCCGCGCGACGCGCAGCAGCTTCGGCCCGCTCCCTGACGGATGGATCGATGCCGTCCACACTCCACGATACGCGCGAATTCATGACTCTGTCCGGTTCCGACTCCGGCGCCCCACCCGGCGCCTCCAGCCTTCCCACGCGTGCCGGTTGCAAAGACAATCGAATTTGGCGCGGGTCGTCTGCCTCGAAAACCGACTTTTGTCCGTTACGGTAAATAACGGGTTAAGGAACGGGTTGCCGGTGTCTTAAAGTTGGGCGGACGGAACCTGGGTGATTGGCTTTGTGGCTCGCTCTGCGCGCCCCAAAGCCGCTGTCATCGCCCGCGAAGGCGGGCGATCCAGTACGCCGCGGCTTCTCGGTTCTAGCCGCGCAGTCTCTGGAATACTGGATCGCCCGGTCAAGCCGGGCGATGACAGGAGAGCGGGTGGCCAGAACTGGGCTCTATCCTGACGCCGCTCTAGCCCTTCTCCCGCTTGCCATCCTCGATCGGCACCACCGTGGCCTTGCCGCTCATCGTCGACAGCGCGGCGAGCGTCTCTTCGCAGAAGTCGGCCACCATCTGCTCGTGGCGGGCGCCGAGACGGAGCAGCAGCAGATTGCCGAGATCGAGCCGTCCCTCGGCGGTGCCGTCGGGAAAACGCTTCTTCAGGATGCGCTCGTAATTGGCGTGGCGGTCGCGATGGTGCTCGAGGCGCGCCATCAGATCGGTGCGCAATGGCTCGATGTCGATGCTGTCGAGGGCATGGAGGCGGACCAGCAGGTCGTCCTTGGTCGAGGCTGGCGTGCTTGGTCGCGCGGCCCAGTGCCGCAGTGCTGTTCGACCCTCCGGAGTGAGCGTATAAACCAGCTTGTTGGGCTTGCCCGATTGCACGACCTCGCGGCCCTGGATGTGGCCGCGGTCGCGCAGCTTGGAGAGCTCGCGGTAGATCTGCTGATGGTCGGCCTTCCAGAAGAAGCCGATCGAGGAGTCGAACGTCTTGGCGAGTTCGTAGCCCGTCATCGGGCGTTCCGTCAGGCATGCGAGGATTGCGTCGCCCAGGGCCATGACCACCGGCCTCCTTGTTGTTTCTTCGACCTCACCCATGCCGCTTGACTTTATGCGCATTGGCGCATATGCGTCAATGTGCATATGAGACAAGCAAGGTCGGGCGATGATCCGACCCGAAAAACCCAGCGAAATCAATTGCCGCGCTACTGTGCATGGGGTTGTTTTCGCACTTTTTGTCCAGGCCTTAAGGGAGGCAGCTGAGAATGACCGGCCTCGATTCCTGGTACGCCTACATGAAGTCCCACGACCGTACCGCGCTCTGGGACCTCCTGCATCCTGACGCCGTGTTCGAAAGCCCGGTCGTCCACACGCCGCAACGCGGGCGTGACATCACCTTCAAATACCTCTCCAGCGCCGAGCAGGTGCTTGGTGGTCCTGCTTTCACCTATGTCGGCGAATGGCGCAGCGCCAACGGCGCCGTGCTCGAATTCAAGACCATGATCGACGGCATCGAGATCAACGGTGTCGACATCATCAGCTTCGACGCCGAGGGGCGCATCACGCATTTCAAGGTGATGGTGCGTCCGCTCAAGGCGATCAACATGCTGCACCGCCTGATGGCCGAGCAGCTGGCCGCCCAATCATGACACTGCCCTGAGGTTGCAGAACCCGCTAAGCTCGCGGGCCAGGCTGCGCCGCAGGAAACACGCCGATATCACCACGTTCCAAGGCCCATTGCCGGGAGAATCCCATGCCGATCTACAAAGCCCCCGTCGAAGACGTGAACTTCCTGCTCAACGACGTCTTCCAGATCGATCGCTACGACAACCTCGCCGGCTTCTCCGACGCATCCAGCGACGTGCGCGAAGCAATCCTGGGTGAGGCCGCCAAGCTCGCCGAAGAGGTGCTGCAGCCGCTCAACCGCGTCGGCGACCTCGAAGGCTGCAAGCGCGCCGATGACGGCAGCGTCACCACGCCGAAGGGTTTCAAGGATGCCTTCAAGCAGGTTGCCGAGGGCGGCTGGCTCGGTCTGTCGGCGCCGACCGAGTTCGGCGGTCAGGGCCTGCCGGTGACGCTCTCGCAGGCGGTCAACGAATTCCAGATCTCCGCCAACATGGCGTTCTCGATGTATGGCGGTCTCACCATGGGCGCGACCGCGGCGCTGATCGTTCACGGCTCGCCCGAGCAGAAGAAGACCTACGTGCCGAAGATGGTCGCGGGCGAATGGACCGGCACCATGAACCTGACCGAGCCGCATTGCGGCACCGATCTCGGCATGCTCCGCACCAAGGCCGTGCGTCAGGCCGACGGCAGCTTCAAGATCACGGGCACCAAGATCTTCATCTCGGCCGGCGAGCATGACCTCGCCTCCAACATCATCCACCTCGTGCTCGCCCGCATCGAGGGCGCACCCGCCGGCATCAAGGGCGTGTCGCTGTTCGTGGTGCCCAAGTTCCTTGTGAATGCAGACGGTTCGGTCGGCAGCCGCAACGGCGTCGTCTGCGGCTCGATCGAGCACAAGATGGGCATCCACGGCAATTCGACCTGCGTGATGAACTACGACAACGCCACCGGTTGGCTGATCGGCGAAGAGAACAAGGGCATGCAGGGCATGTTCGTGATGATGAACGAGGCCCGCCTCGGCGTCGCCGTGCAGGGCCTTGCGCAGTCCGAGGTCGCCTACCAGAACGCGGTCGCTTATGCCCGCGAGCGCATCCAGGGCCGCGCGCTGACCGGCGCCAAGGCGCCGGACAAGCAGGCCGACCCGATCATCGTGCACCCCGACGTGCGCCGCACGCTGCTCTCGATCCGCGCCTTCAACGAGGCCGCGCGCGCCTTCGTGATGTGGACCGCGCTGAAGAGCGACGTCGCCCATCGCTCCGAAGACCCGAAGGACCGCCAGGCCGCCGACGACCACATGGGCCTGATGACGCCGGTGCTGAAGGGCTTCCTCACCGACTACGGCTTCGCCAACGCGGTGCAGGCTCAGCAGATGTATGGCGGCCACGGCTACATCGCCGAGCACGGCATGGAGCAGTTCGTGCGCGATGCGCGCATCGCCATGATCTATGAAGGCGCCAACGGCATTCAGGCGCTCGACCTCGTCGGCCGCAAGCTGCCGCGCGACGGCGGCCGCGCCATCATGGCGTTCTTCGGCGAGGTCATGGCCTTCGCCAAGGAGAACGGCGGCGACGACGCGCTGAAACCCTTCATCGCCCCGCTCTCGACCTCGCTCGGCCATCTCCAGCAGGCGACGACCTGGCTGATGCAGAACGCGATGGCGAAGCCGGACAATGCCGGCGCTGCCGCAACCGATTACCTGCATCTGTTCGGCTTCGTCGCGCTCGGCTACATGTGGGCGAAGATGGCGAAGGTGACCAACGCCAAGATTGCCGAGAGCGGGGCGACGCCCTATCTCTCGACCAAGCTCGTCACCGGCCGCTTCTTCATGGAGCGGATGCTGCCGGAGACCGCCGCCAATCTCGCGCGCATCCAGGCCGGCTGCGCCACCATCATGGAATTGCCCGCGGAAGCGTTCTGAGGCTTCCCGCGTCACTGGAGATCGCGACCGCGCCGCGGTCGCCACCAACATAACTGCAATCAGGAGGCTCCCATGGCAGATGCCTATATCTACGATCACGTCCGCACCCCGCGCGGCCGCGGCAAGGCCGACGGTTCGCTGCACGAAGTCACGGCGCTGGCGCTCGCCACCGTGCCGCTGAAGGCGCTGAAGGACCGCAACAATCTGCCGGAAGATTCCGTCGACGACGTCATCCTCGGCGTGGTCGATCCCGTCGGCGAGGCCGGCTCCGACATCGCGCGCTTTGCCGCGCTGAAAGCCGGTCTCGGCGAAGCCGTCCCCGGCGTGCAGATCAGCCGCTTCTGCGCCTCCGGTCTCGATGCCGTGAACTTTGCGGCCGCGCAGGTCATGAGCGGGCAGCATGAGCTGGTGATCGGCGGCGGCGCCGAATCCATGAGCCGCGTCGGCATCGGCGCCTCCGGCGGCGCCTGGCCGATGGATCCCTCGATGGCAGTGCCCGCCTATTTCATGCCGCAGGGTGTCTCGGCCGATCTGATCGCGACCAAATACGGCTTCTCCCGCGACGACGTCGATGCCTACGCCGTGCAGAGCCAGCAGCGTGCGGCGAAGTCCTGGGATGAAGGCCGCTTCGACAAGTCGATCGTCCCGGTGAAGGACATCAACGGCCTCACCATCCTGGCCAAGGACGAGCATATGCGTCCGTCGACGACGATGCAGTCGCTGGCGCAGCTGCAGCCCTCGTTCACGATGATGGCGCAGATGGGCGGTTTCGATGGCGTCGCGCTGCAGTCGCATCCCGAGATCGAGCGCGTCAATTACGTGCACCACGCCGGCAACTCCTCCGGCATCGTCGACGGCGCCGGCGCCGTGCTGCTCGGCAGCAAGGAGGCCGGCAGCAAATACGGCCTGAAGCCGCGTGCAAAGATCCGTGCGTTCGCCAACATCGGCTCCGAGCCGGCGATGATGCTGACCGGTCCGGTCGACGTCACCGAGAAGCTATTCGCGCGCTCGGGCATGAAGAAGTCGGACATCGACCTGTTCGAGCTCAACGAGGCCTTTGCTTCCGTCGTGCTGCGCTACATCCAGGCCTTCGACATCGACAACGCCAAGATCAACGTCAATGGCGGCGCCATCGCGCTCGGCCATCCGCTCGGCGCGACCGGCGCGATGATCCTCGGCACCGTGCTCGACGAGCTCGAGCGCACCAACAAGTCGACCGCTCTCGTCACGCTGTGCATCGGCGGCGGCATGGGCACCGCGACCATCATCGAGCGGGTGTAACTTCGTAGGGTGGGTTAGCCGAAGGCGTAACCCACCTCTTCTGTCTCCGCAGTGAAAGACCGTGGTGGGTTACGCTTCGCCAACCCACCCTACGAGATCTCAAGTCAACCGCCGCGCCTGAGATCGGCTGCGGCACCGAGGAGCAACCATATGTCGTACAAGAACTTCAAGGTTGAGACCGACGCAGACGGCATCGCGCTCGTCACCTGGGACATCCCGGGCCGTTCGATGAACGTGCTCGACGAGACCTCGACCAGCGAGCTCGATGCCATCGTCAAGGCGACCACGGCGGATGCCGCGGTGAAGGGCGTCGTCATCACCTCCGCCAAGGACGCGTTCTGCGCCGGCGCGGATCTCTCCATGCTCGAAGGCATGAACCAGGCCTATGCCAAGGTCTTTGGGGAGCAGGGCGAGACCGCCGCGAACCAGATGCTGTTCGACCAGAGCCGCCGCTTCTCGCTGGTGCTGCGCTCGATCGAAACCTCCGGCAAGCCGTGGGCGGCCGCGATCAACGGGCTCGCGCTCGGCGGCGGCTTCGAGATCACGCTGTGCTGCCACTATCGCGTCGCCGCGGAGAATCCCAAGACCCGCCTCGGCCTGCCCGAGGTCAAGGTCGGCCTGTTTCCCGGCGCCGGCGGCACGCAGCGGGTGCCGCGCCTGGTGCCGCCGCAGGATGCGATGACGATCCTGCTCAAGGGCGATCCGGTGACGATCGAGAAGGCCAAGGCGCTGAATTTGATTCACGCCATCGTTCCCGCAGCCGATCTCGTCAAGGCCGCGAAGGACTGGATCAAGGGCGGCGGCAAGGCGGTCGCGCCCTGGGACGAGAAGGGCTTCAAGCTGCCCGGTGGTCCGGTGTTCTCCAAGGCCGGCATGATGATGTTCCCGGCCGGCAACGCGATCTATCGCCGCGAGACCTACGACAACTACCCGGCCGCGCGGGCGATCATGAGCTGTGTCTATGAAGGCCTGCAGCTGCCGATCGACGCGGCGCTGCGCGTGGAGTCGCGCTACTTCACCTCGGTGCTGCGCTCGAAGGAGGCGGCGGCGATGATCCGCAGCCTGTTCCTGTCGATGCAGGAGCTCAACAAGGGTGCGCGCCGTCCGAAGGACGTGCCCGCAACCAAGGTGAAGAAGATCGCCGTGATCGGCGCCGGCTTCATGGGCGCCAGCGTCGGCTACGTCTCGGCCCGTGCCGGCCTCGACGTCGTCCTGATCGACCGCGACCAGGAAAGCGCCGACAAGGGCAAGGCGCACGCGCAGAAGGTGATCGAGGAGCAGATCAAGAAGGGCCGTGCCAAGCCTGATGATGCCGAGAAGCTGCTCGCGCGCATCACGCCGACGGCCGACTATGCGGCGCTGAAGGACGTCGACCTCGTCATCGAGGCCGTGTTCGAGGACCGCAAGGTCAAGGCCGATACCTTCGCCAAGGCGCAGGAGCACATGAAGCCGGACGTGATCTTCGCCTCGAACACCTCGACGCTGCCGATCACCTCGCTGGCCGAGAGCTTCAAGGACCAGGGCAAGTTCGTCGGCATTCACTTCTTCTCGCCGGTCGAGAAGATGATGCTCGTCGAGATCATCAAGGGCAAGAACACCGGCGACGTCGCGCTTGCGACCGCGCTCGACTACGTCCGGCAGATCGGCAAGACGCCGATCGTGGTCAACGACTCCAGAGGCTTCTTCGCCAACCGCTGCGTCGGCCGCTACGTCGCCGAAGGCAACGAGATGTTCCTCGAAGGCGTGCCGCCGGCGATGATCGAGAACTGCGCCAAGATGGCCGGCATGCCGGTCGGCCCGCTCTCGCTCTCGGACGAAGTCGCGCTCGACCTCGGCCTCAAGATCATGAAGGCGACCGAGGCCGATCTCGGCCCCAACGCCATCAACCCCGATCAGAAGAAGCTGATGGTGGAGATGGTCGAGAAGCAGGGCCGTCTCGGCCGCAAGAACAGCAAGGGCTTCTACGACTATCCCGAGAAGGGCAAGGGCGCGAAGAGCCTGTGGCCGGGCCTCTCGGCCTTGCAGCCGAAGCAGCTCGACCCCGACACGCTCGATGTCGAGGAGCTGAAGCAGCGCTTCCTGGTGGTGCAGGCGGTGGAAGCCGCGCGCACGGTCGAGGACCACGTCATCACCGATCCGCGCGAAGCGGATGTCGGCTCGATCCTCGGCTTCGGCTTCGCGCCGTTCACCGGCGGCACGCTGTCCTATATCGACTTCATGGGCACGAAGAAGTTCGTCGAGCTCTGCCACAAGCTCGAGGCCAAGTACGGCTCGCGCTTCACCCCGCCCAAGCTGCTCGAGGAGATGGCGGCAAAGGGCGAGACCTTCTACGGCCGCTTCGCGCCGAAGAAGGCGGCGGCTTGATCTAGCCCGTCATTCCGGACAGTCCGCGACGCGGACTGATCCGGAATCTCGATCGGCTTCGCTCGGTCATGCAACAATTGCGAGATTCCGGGTTCGCCGCGTCGCGGCGCCCCGGAATGACGAAGGATCACTTTGCCTGGACCAGGCCTTCCTTCTGCAGCGCTTCCTGCACCTGCGGCCGGGCCGCGACGCGGGCCTTGTAGGCCGTCAGGTTCGGCATCCCCGAGAGATCGAACTTCATCCGGTCGCCCCAGGTCAGCATCGTGAACAGATAGCCGTCGGCCACCGTGAACTGCTTGCCCATCAGGTAGTCGCGGCCGGCGAGCTGGCTGTCGATATATTTCAGCTTGCCCATGACGCGGTCCTTGAAGAAGGCCTTGGCCTCGTCGTTCAGCGCCGGCGCGAACATCGGGCCAAAGCTCTTGTGCACCTCGGAGGTGAGGAAGTTGAGCCACTCCAGCAGCTTGTAGCGCTCGGAACTGCCGTGAGCCGGCGCCAGCGCCTTGCTGGATGCCTGATCGGCGATCATCTGGACAATCACCGGCCCTTCGGTCACGATCTCACCGCTGTCGAGGCCCAGCGCAGGGACCTGGCCCTTGGGGTTCAGCTTCAGATAATCCTCACCATTTTCGAGCTTCTTGGCCCGGATATCGACCTTGACCAGCTCGTAGGGCAGGCCGGCTTCCAGGAGCGCAATGTGGGGGGACAGGGAGCAGGCGCCGGGCGAGTAATAGAGTTTCATGGAATTTCCTCCTCTTGACGCTTGGTTGGGGCGAAAGAACGACTACATGCGTCTGCATGGAATAGTCAAGATTGATGCAGCTGCATCAAATGGGGTAAGAGACGGGCGACGAGCTTGAGCGGGACCATGAAGCGCAAACCATCGACCGAGGCGACCTCCGCCTGGATCCGCCTGATGCGGGTGCAGAGCCGCGTGCTCGATTGCGTCGAGCAGGACCTGAAGAAGGCGGGCTTCCCGCCGCTGGCATGGTACGACGCGCTGCTGGAATTGTCGCGTGCTCCCTCGGGCGAATTGCGGCCGGTGGAACTCGAACGGCAAATGCTGATCCCGCAATATTCCACCTCGCGCCTGATCGACCGCCTGGTCGACGAGGGCCTCGCCTCGCGGCGCGAATGCAAGATCGACAAGCGCGGCCAGTTCGTGGAGATCACGGAAGCGGGCCGCGAGTTGCAGAAGCGGATGTGGGGCGCCTATTCCGCCGCGATCGAGAAATATGTCGGCTCGAAACTGTCCGATGCCGATGCCGTCAAGCTGTGCGGTCTGCTCGACCGCCTGGGCTGCTCGTGCGGCGAGATGAAGCTGCCGCCCGTCGCCAACGTCAACGAAACCTCGCCGTCGCGATGATCGCGCGGCACACCCGCTCGTCCGTGCGCCCGGTGGGTTCGCGGACCAACCCCGTCACCCGCGCGCATTCGATCGAAGCGCCTTTGATTAGAGTTTGATATGGCGCGAGACCAGATCGATATGACGCCGCTGCAGTCGCGCGACGAGCTCGTGGCGTGGTTCGAGGCCGGCTGCAAGCCGGCGTCCGAGTGGCGCATGGGCACCGAGCACGAGAAGACGCCGTTCACCCTCGAAGGCCACCGTCCGGTGCCTTACGAAGGCGCGCGGGGCATCGGCGCGCTGCTCGAAGGCATGAAGCTCCTGCTCGGCTGGGAGCCGATCATGGAGAAGGGCAACATCATCGGCCTCTACGACGTCACCGGGGGCGGGGCGATCTCGCTCGAGCCCGGCGGACAGTTCGAACTGTCCGGCGCGCCGGTCGAGAATGTGCATCAGACCCAGAGCGAGCTGATGGCGCATCTGGCGCAGGTGCGCGAGATCGCAACGCCGCTCGGCATCGGTTTCCTCGGCCTCGGCATGACCCCGTCCTGGTCGCGCGCCGACATCCCGATGATGCCCAAGGGCCGCTACAAGATCATGACCAACTACATGCCGAAGGTCGGCCAGTACGGCCTCGACATGATGTACCGGACCTGCACGGTGCAGACCAATCTCGACTTTTCCTCCGAAGCCGACATGGTCAAGAAGCTGCGCGTGTCGCTGGCGCTGCAGCCGGTCGCAACCGCGCTGTTCGCCAATTCGCCGTTCACGGAAGGCAAGCCGAACGGCTTTTTGTCCTTCCGCTCCGAGATCTGGCGCGACACCGACAATGCGCGGTCGGGCATGATGCCGTGGGCGTTCGAGGACGGCATGGGCTTCGAGCGCTACGTCGACTACGCGCTCGACGTGCCCATGTATTTCGTCAAGCGCGACGAGGACTATATCGACGTGTCCGGCTCCTCGTTCCGCGCCTTCTTCGAGGGCCGCAACAACAACCTTCCGGGCGAGCGTCCGACGCTGTCGGACTGGGCCAACCATCTCTCCACGATCTTCCCGGAAGTGCGGCTCAAGCGCTATCTTGAGATGCGCGGCTCCGACGGCGGCCCGTGGGGCCGGTTGCCGGCGCTGCCGGCGTTCTGGGTCGGGCTGCTCTATGACGACGTCGCGCTCGATGCGGCCTGGGAGATCGTCAAGCACTGGACCGCGCCCGAGCGTCAGGCCCTGCGCGACGACGTGCCGCGCTTCGGCTTCAAGGCGCGGATCAAGAACCGCTATCTGTTCGAGATCGCCAAGGAATGCCTCGTTCTGGCACATGCGGGCCTGCGCCGGCGCGCCCGGATCGACCAGCTCGGCCGCGACGAAACGCGGCATCTGGAGCCGCTCGACCGCATCATCGATTCCGGCCGGACGCCGGCCGAAGAAATGTTGGACAAGTTCAACGGTCCCTGGAAGGGCTCGGTGGAACCGGCCTACGCGGAATACGCTTTCTAGACCATAGGCCAACGATCAGGTTGCAGCCGTTCATCGCCCATACAGGTTTGCGGCGATCAAATGACCGGCCGAAAAAACCGAGCGTCGTCAATAACTCGAAAGCTGTTCCGATGGGGAAGGGCCGCCAGTCCCGGGCCTTCATGGCAAAGGTCATGGCTTGCGTCGTGGCTTGTGTCACGCTGCTTTCGCTCGCTTTCGCGAGCGTGCCGGCGCGCGCCCAGACTGCATTCGACCGGCCCGGCGGCGACTATTTCAGCGCGCCTGTCGCCTCAGGCGATCCCGAGGATTGCGCGCTGCTGTGCGAGCGCGACCGCCGCTGCCGCTCGTGGAGCTTCAGCTACCCGGACGTCGAAGGCGGTTCGGCGGTGTGCTGGCTGAAGAACACCGTGCCGGCGCGGGTGCCGGGCAGTTGCTGCATCTCCGGTGTGCGCGGTGCCGGCGTGATCGAGCCGCGGGTCGAGGGCGTGGAGACGTCGATCGACCGCCCCGGCGGCGACTTACGCAATTTCGATCTGAAGGAAGGCGACGGCGTGGAGGCCTGCAAGGCCGCGTGCACCGCCGACAATAAATGCCGCGCCTTCACCTATGCCCGCCCCGGCTACACCGGGCGTGAGGCGCGCTGCTTCCTGAAAAAGGAAATCAAGCCGCCGCGCCGCAAGGCGGGGTTCACCTCAGGCGTGGTGCGGTAGCGCGTTATCGTGCCCCGGGCGCGGCGCGGCACGAAGTGATGCGCCGCTGAACCGGGGCCCATGCGGCCTCGCAATCCGAAGCAAGATGGGTTCCGGCTCTGCGCCGCATCGGTTCACGATGCGTCTTGTCCGGGACACGAGATAATCTCGTAGTGCCGTAGGGTGGGCAAAGGCGCGAAGCGCCGCGCCCACGATCTCTTTCATTAGGTGAGATGGTGGGCACGCTTCGCTTTGCCCACCCTACGGGATCTCACTCTGCAGCAATCACCGTGAGCTCCGGCCACAGCGCCTTCCATCGCGCGGCCTTCGCGTTGTAATTCGCCGCGGAAAAATTCGGACCCGGATTGGGCCGCGCGATCAGCTTTGCAACATCGTCAAAGCCGTGCGGCGCGTAGACCTCGTAGCCGTCGGCGACGCGCCTGACGCCGACCTGCGTGTTCTGCGTGAGGAAGCGATCGATGCCTTCGCGCGAACCTCGAAGCGGCGGATAGGGCAGGCCGTGCTTGGCTGGATACCACAGATGCACCCGCGCCTGGTTGCGGATCTCGACCTTGACGCCGAGATGCCCGAGCCGCGCATGCAGCGCACGGATCACGGCGTCCTCGGCGTCCCACGAGGTATCAGGATCGAAATAGAATGCGTCGTAATCGGCGATGCCGTGATCGATCGCGCGGCCCGTGAGGACATTCCACACCGTCTGCACCAGGCATCCCGAGACCAGCCATGCATCGGGCAGCGCGAGGCGATCGAGCTCGGCGACGATTGCGGCGTTGGCGGGATTTTGCAGCGCGAGGGCGAGGAATTCGTCGCGGTTCATCGCTGCTGCTCTCCCTCTCCCGCTCGCGGGAGAGGTGACGTGAGTGAAGGCTCAATGCACCGCGGTGAAGAACCGCGCGAGCCGGAAGCCGGACAGCCACGTGTACACCGGCTGGCTGCGCATGCCGAGGTCCCAGGAGCCGACCACCGCATCCGCACGGCCGATCAGATTGTCGATCGGCAGCAGGCCGACGCCGCCGGAGCGCAGCGACACGCGGCTGTCGGCGGAGTTGTCGCGGTTGTCGCCGAGCACGAAGAGGTGGCCTGCCGGCACCGTCACTTCCGGCGTGTTGTCGAGCGGGCCGTTGTCGCGCATCTTGAAGATCAGATGCGAGACGCCGTTCGGCAGCGTCTCGACGTAACGGTAGGCGGGCTCGCTGCCACCATTGTCGTCCTCGGCAGCGCCAACGCCGTCCGGCTTCAGCTCGGCGGGGCGGTCGTTGATGAAGAGCTGGCCCTGCCGCATCTGAATGCGGTCGCCGGGAAGCCCGACGACGCGCTTCACCCAGGCCTGCGAACGATCGTCGGGCCAGCGAAACACCACGACGTCGCCCTGCTTCGGCGTCTCCGCGAACACGCGGCCGCTCTCGGGCAGATTGATCTGGATCGGCAGCGACGAGGTGCCGTAGCCATAGGGGAATTTCGAGGCGAGCAGCGCATCGCCGATCAGCAGCGTCGGCTCCATCGAGCCCGACGGCACGTAGAACGGCTCGGCGAGCGCGCCCTTGGCGATGAACACCGCGGCGACGATGCCGGCGAGCTGCACGAGCTGGCCGCCCCAGCCGCTGCTCTTCCGCTTGGCGGCGACAGTTGCTTTCTCAACGCTCATGCGCCCGTTCCACCCACCGTGATGCGTTCCATCAGAAGCGACGGCTGGCCAACGCCGACAGGCACGCCCTGGCCGTTCTTGCCGCAGGTGCCGATGCCGGTATCGAGCGCGAGATCGTTGCCGATCATGCGGATGCGATGCAGGTCGGTCGGCCCGTTGCCGATCAGCATGGCGCCCTTCAGCGGCGCGCCGATCTTGCCGTTCTCGATCTTGTAGGCCTCGGTGCACTGGAACACGTACTTGCCCGAAGTGATGTCGACCTGGCCGCCGCCGAAATTGGCGGCGAACACGCCGTTCTTCACCGACGCCAGGATTTCGGCGGGGTCACGGTCGCCCGCGAGCATGTAGGTGTTGGTCATGCGCGGCATCGGCACATGGGCATAGCCCTGGCGGCGGCCGTTGCCGGTCGGCTTCATGTTCATCAGCCGCGCATTCTGGCGGTCCTGCATGTAGCCGACCAGGATGCCGTCCTCGATCAGCACGGTGCGATTGGTCGGCGTGCCCTCGTCGTCGATCGACAGCGACCCGCGCCGCGAGGCAATGGTGCCGTCGTCGACCACGGTGACGCCCTTGGCCGCGACCTGCTGGCCCATCAGGCCGGCAAACGCAGACGTCTTCTTGCGGTTGAAGTCGCCTTCGAGGCCATGGCCGACCGCTTCATGCAGCATCACACCGGGCCAGCCGGCCCCGAGCACGACGTCCATCTCGCCGGCGGGGGCGGGGATCGATTCCAGATTGACCAGCGCCTCGCGCAGCGCGCCGTCGGCGGCGTCGCGCCAGTTCTTGCTCTCGATGAATTCGGCATAGCCGGCGCGGCCGCCATAGCCCTTGCTGCCGCTCTCCTGGCGGTCGCCCTGGCCGGCGACGACGGAAACGTTGACGCGCACCAGCGGACGGATGTCGCGATAGCTCTCGCCGTCGGGCCTGAGGATCTCAACCACCTGCCAGGTCGCGCCCAGGCTGACGCTGACCTGCCGCACCCTGGGATCCTTGTCGCGCAGATACGCGTCGATCTCGGCCAGCAGCTTGACCTTGGTTTCGAAGCCGGGGGCATCGAGCGGATTGTCGTCGCCATAGAGGCGGACATTGGTGTGAGGCGGCGGCGCGGCGAAGCTGCCGGAATAGCCGCCGCGTACGGCCGCGACCGCATCTGCCGCGCGAATCAGCGCGGGCAACGAGACGTCGGAGGAGTGGGCATAGCCCACGGCATCATCCTTCACCGCGCGTAAGCCAAAACCTTGCGAGGTGTCGTAGGTCGCCTGCTTCAGCCGCCCATTGTCGAACATCAGCGCTTCGGTCTGGCTGTACTCCAGGAACAGCTCACCGTCGTCGGCACCGGAAAGCCCGCGCGCGACCTCGTGGCGAACCTGGTCGCGGTCGAGATTGGCGCGGTCGAGCAGGGAGGTCGTGGCAGGGTTTGTCATGAATCCGTCCATTAGCGGAAGATGTGGGGCAAGATAATGGTTTCGGACCGGTTCCGCGAGGGGGCGGGGCGTCACATTACGGAAACGATAGGATGGGGCGGCTGACTGATGCTGCATCCGGCGCGGAACGATGCTATTCTCTCCTAATGAACTACCGAGACGTCATCTCAATTGAGCCCGGCAAGCGTGGGGGGCGCCCCTGCATCCGCCATATGCGGATTGCGGTGGCCGATGTGCTCGGCTGGCTGGCTGCCGGTCAGACTCATGCCGAAATCCTCGATGATTTTCCTGAGTTGACCGAGGACGATATTCGAGCCTGCCTGGCTTATGCTGCCGATCGCGAGAGGCGACTGGTGACCGCCGCAACATGAAGCTGCTGTTCGATCAGAATCTCAGCTTCAAGCTTTGCCAGATGATGGCCGATATTTTTCCGCAATCCGCTCATGCCCGGTTTCACGGGCTCTCCGAAGCGGCTGATCCTGTCCTTTGGGAGTTTGAAAAAGCAAATGGCTTTGCAATTGTAACCCAGGACGTCGATTTCGCCGAGATGGCGGGCCTATTGGGTTCTCCGCCCAAGGTCCTCTGGCTCCGGAGCGGCAATCGAACCACTGCGGCAATTGCCGATCTGCTCCGCCGACACGCCCAGACCATTGAGGCGTTCGAGGGCGACAATAGTACGGCGTGCCTCGAGATCTATTAGGCTCATTGCCCTACGGCAGCTTGTCGTAGCCTTCACCCAGCCCGTTCAGGCTGAGCGGGAAGCCGATGCCTTCTTCCGGGGTCTCGAAGATGATGAAGGTGGCGGTCTTGGCGGTGCGGAGCTGGCCGAGCAGCTTGTCGTCCATGACGACCTCGGCCACGCAGCCATTGGGCAGGCAGCGGACGAAGCCGGCGCGGCCAACGTCCTGGTTGTCGAGCTTGAGGCCGAGGCCGGAGGGCAAGAGGACGCCCAGGGGCGCGACCACGCGCATCAGGCGGCTCTTCTGGTCGGCGGTCTTCAGCACGATGACGGTCAGGCCGGCATTGGAACGGTCTTCGGCGACCACGCTCTGGATCAGGGCGCATTGCTCGGTCTGGGCGCCGGGCGGCGTGTCGCAGCGAATCTGCCAGTCGCCATGGACGGAGCGCACTGCGCCCTGCGCATGAGCAAGGCCGGGAAGCGCCAGAAGGACGATCGCCGCCAGCAGGCCTGCCAGCGCCGGGAGGCGGTCAGCCAGCGATCTCGCCTGCCTTGCCGTCGATTTCGAAAGCCCCATCGGGTCGGTCCCTCTGCTCGCCTGGGTCGCTCGCGCTTGGCGGACTAGTCTGGCGGACTGATACGGGAATGACGGCGTCTTGAAGGCGATTCCCAAGCAAATTCCACGCCGCCTCGCACCGCCGCCGCCCGCACGAATCAGGTTCCTGCGCGGCCATCTGGCAGTGCCTAACGCGGGCAATTCCGCTGTCAAGCCGCCGCATCCCGGCCAACGGTATTTTTGTCCGATATTACTAGGAATTATCTTGCGGGTGATGGCTGGCAGACCGGCCTCAAGACTGCATTGCGATAGATCAAAAATTATGGTTTGAGAGGCTTGATTTCGGCGTTCTAGCGATCTGGCCCGAATTCCTCTTAGAGGTATTCTGTCTCTTGGAGGCATTCTTGCGCGGCGGTTTGTCAGGCGGGCGGATCGAATAAGCGTTTCCCGGACACAGGGGAGCGCACTTGGGGTGATTTCGTAAGGGGAGCGCGAACGGCATGAGGATGTCGATGGGCCCGGTGGGCCGGCACTTGCTGGGATTGGCCGTAGCGGGTCTGACGCTGGCGACGGGCGGCGCGGCATTTGCCGAGCTCGGGCAGCCGAAGCCTTGGGAATGGACGCTGCAGGAGTCCGGCTCCCCGGTGATGGACAACATCGTCTGGTTCCACAACTTCCTGTTTGTGCTGATCACCGTGATCACGCTGTTCGTTCTGGCGCTGCTGGTCATCGTTGTCCTGAAGTTCAACGCGAAGACCAATCCGGTGCCGTCGCGGACCACCCACAACACGCTGATCGAGGTGGCCTGGACGCTGGTTCCCGTGCTGATTCTGGTCGGCATCTCGGTGCCGTCGTTCCGGCTTCTGTTCCTCGAGCTGGACGTGCCGAAGGCGGATATCACGATCAAGGCGACCGGCAAGCAGTGGTACTGGTCCTACGCCTATCCCGACAACGGCAAGTTCGAGTTCGACTCGCTGATGGCGCAGGACAAGCAGCCCCGTCTGCTCGGCGTCGACAATGAGATGGTGGTGCCGGTCAACAAGGTGATTCGCGTCCAGACCACCGGCGCCGACGTCATCCACGCCTTCGCGGTGCCGGCTTTCGGCGTCAAGATCGACGCCATTCCGGGCCGGCTGAACGAGACCTGGTTCAAGGCCACCAAGACCGGCATGTATTACGGCCAGTGCTCTGAACTGTGCGGCAAGGACCACGCTTTCATGCCGATCGCCGTGCGTGTGGTGAGCGATCAGGAGTTCGCCTCCTGGGTCGAGACGGCGAAGAAGAAATACGCGAGCGGCGGCACCAGCACCTACGCCTCCGCAGCCGGCCCGACGCAGTAAGCGCCGGGCGACGGCTCTGAGGGACTGAAAGCGATATAAGGGCGGGACCTCCAAAGGTCCGAATGGGACGCAAGGCAGGATTTGAAAATGGCAACGAGCGCAGCGGCACACGGCGATCACGCCCACGGACACGACGAGCACGCCCATCCGACCGGATGGCGGCGCTACGTCTATTCGACCAATCACAAGGACATCGGCACGATGTACCTGATCTTCGCGGTCATCGCCGGCATCATCGGTGCCGCGATGTCGATCGCGATCCGTGCCGAGCTGATGTATCCGGGCGTGCAGATCTTCCACGAGACGCACACCTACAACGTGTTCGTGACCTCGCACGGCCTGATCATGATCTTCTTCATGGTCATGCCCGCGATGATCGGCGGCTTCGGCAACTGGTTCGTCCCGCTGATGATCGGCGCGCCGGACATGGCGTTCCCGCGCATGAACAACATCTCGTTCTGGCTGCTGCCGGCCTCCTTCGGCCTGCTCCTGATGTCGACGTTCGTCGAGGGCGAGCCGGGTGCCAACGGCGTCGGCGCCGGCTGGACCATGTACGTGCCGCTGTCGAGCTCGGGTCATCCGGGTCCGGCGGTCGACTTCGCGATCCTCTCGCTGCATCTGGCGGGCGCCTCGTCGATCCTCGGCGCCATCAACTTCATCACCACCATCTTCAACATGCGCGCGCCGGGCATGACCCTGCACAAGATGCCGCTGTTCGTGTGGTCGATCCTGGTGACGGTGTTCCTGCTGTTGCTGTCGCTGCCGGTGCTCGCCGGTGCGATCACGATGCTGCTGACCGACCGCAATTTCGGCACGACCTTCTTCGCCCCCGACGGCGGCGGCGACCCCGTGCTGTTCCAGCATCTGTTCTGGTTCTTCGGTCACCCCGAGGTGTACATCCTGATCCTGCCCGCCTTCGGCATGATCAGCCAGATCGTCTCGACCTTCTCGCGCAAGCCCGTGTTCGGCTATCTCGGCATGGCCTACGCCATGGTCGCGATCGGCGGCATCGGCTTCGTGGTGTGGGCGCACCACATGTACACGGTCGGCATGTCCTCGGCGACGCAGGCTTATTTCGTCGCCGCGACCATGGTCATCGCGGTTCCGACCGGCGTGAAGATCTTCTCCTGGATCGCAACGATGTGGGGCGGCTCGATCGAATTCCGCGCCCCCATGATCTGGGCGGTGGGCTTCATCTTCCTGTTCACGATCGGCGGCGTCACCGGCGTCGTGCTGGCGAACGCCGGCGTCGACCGCGTGCTGCAGGAGACCTACTACGTCGTCGCGCACTTCCACTACGTGCTGTCGCTGGGTGCGGTGTTCGGAATCTTCGCCGGCTGGTACTACTGGTTCCCGAAGATGTCGGGCTACATGTACAACGAGACGCTCGCCAAGGCGCATTTCTGGGTCACCTTCATCGGCGTCAACCTGGTGTTCTTCCCGCAGCACTTCCTCGGCCTGTCGGGCATGCCGCGCCGCTACGTCGACTATCCCGACGCGTTCGCGGGCTGGAACCTGGTGTCGTCGGTCGGTTCCTACATCTCCGGCTTCGGCGTGCTGATCTTCCTCTACTGCGTGTTGGACGCCTTCATGAAGAAGGTGCCGGCAGGCGACAATCCGTGGGGCGCCGGTGCGACCACGCTGGAATGGACGCTGCCCTCGCCGCCGCCCTTCCACCAGTTCGAAGTGCTGCCCCGCGTGCAGTAAGCGATCTTCCGCGGCGCCCGTGACGGGCGCCGCGGCTCTTCTCAGGAAGCGAGTTGAATTTAGTGTCCGTCCTCGACCAGAACGCCATCGACATCAATCCCCGCATCTCCGAGGCGGAGGTCGGCGACTACATCGCGCTGCTGAAGCCGCGGGTGATGTCGCTGGTGATCTTCACCGCGCTGGTCGGCATGGCGATGGCGCCCGGACATTTCCATTTCGTGCTGGCGTTCACCTCACTGCTCTGCATCGCCGTCGGGGCCGGCGCCTCCGGCGCGCTCAACATGGCGCTCGAAGGTGACATCGATTCCAAGATGTCGCGCACGGCGAACCGTCCGATCCCGCGCGGCCGCATCACCCGCCCAGAGGCGATGGCGTTCGGCCTGACGCTGTCCTTTTTCTCGGTGATGACGCTCGGCATCCTCGTCAACTGGATCGCCGGCAGCCTGCTCGCCTTCACCATCTTCTTCTACGTCGTGATCTACACGATGGGCCTGAAGCGCTGGACCGCGCAGAACATCGTGATCGGCGGCGCCGCCGGGGCGCTGCCGCCGGTGGTGGCCTGGGCCGCCGTCACGGGCACGGTCGACGTCGAGCCGCTGCTGCTGTTCGCCATCATCTTCTTCTGGACCCCGCCGCATTTCTGGGCGCTGGCGCTGTTCCGTTCCGACGATTACGCGCGGGCCGGCATTCCGATGCTGCCCAACGTCGCCGGCCCCGACGCGACGCGGCTGCAGATCCTGCTCTACACCGTCGTGCTGATCGCGGTCGCCGCCGCGCCCTGGGCGCTCGGCTATTTCGACGCGATCTACGGCATCGTCTCGCTCATTCTCGGCGCCGGCATGCTGGTGCTCGCGATCAACGTCTATCTGCGCCGTGAGCGCAGCCAATCGCTGCGCGCGACCCGCAAGCTGTTCGCCTTCTCGATCCTCTATCTGTTCGCGCTGTTCGCGACCCTGCTGGCCGAGGTCGTGTTCCGCGCGCTGGCTCCGATGGTTGGGGGCGCATGATCACCGCGATGGCCGACAAACCCGAGACAGACGGAATCGTCCTCACCGAGGCGCAGAAGAAGAGCCGTCGTCAGCGCTCGATTGCCATCGCTTTGGCGCTCGGCGTGCTCGTTGTGCTGTTCTTTGCCGTCACCATGGTCAAGGGACCGGCCGTTCTCGTGCGGCCGATGTAGCAAACATGGATCACGAGCCCACCATATCGCGGGATGTCGGCGCCAACGGGCAGGCCGATCTCGAGCCGGCCAAGCGCCGGGGGCTGGGTCGTGACGTCGTGGTTGCCTCGATCTGCGGCGGCGTGGTCGCGCTGATGGTCGGCGCCTCCTACGCGGCGGTGCCCTTCTACAACTGGTTCTGCCGCGCCACCGGCTTCAACGGCACGACGCAGGTGGCGACCTCGGCGCCGGCGACCGGGCCGATCGGGCGAAAGATCTCGGTGCGCTTCGATTCCAACGTCGCGCCCGGCCTGCCCTGGAAGTTCGAGCCGGAGCAGAACGAGATCGAGGTCAATATCGGCCAGGTCGTGACCGTCTTCTACACCGTGACCAACCAGGCCGCACGCACCACGGCCGCGCAGGCCGCCTACAACGTCGCGCCGCTGACGGTCGGCTCCTACTTCCAGAAGATCAACTGCTTCTGCTTCACCGAGCAGACCATGGCGCCCGGCGAGAAGCGCGAGATGCCGGTCGTGTTCTACGTCGATCCGTCGATCGCCGACGACCACGAGAACGACGGGCTGAACACCATCACGCTGTCCTACACCTTCTATCCGGTGAAGGATCCCGTGGTGAAGCCGCTGGCGTCGGGCGAAGGCGACAAACGCAAGGGAAATCTCTGACCGCCGGGCTCGCGCCCGGAAGGTCGGAAACAAGGGGATAAGTGCCTGACAGGCACGGGATTGAGGAGAGAGACCGCAAATGGCAACGGCGCACACCAAGCATCACGACTATCACCTGGTCGATCCCTCTCCGTGGCCGGCCGTCGGTTCGCTCTCGGCCTTCATCATGGCGGTCGGCGCGATCGCCTGGATGCACCACATGTTCTCGGCCGCGCCGATCGTGTTCGGCGTCGGCACCGTGGGCGTGCTCTACACCATGGCAAGCTGGTGGGGCGACGTGATCAAGGAAGCCCAGTACAAGGGCGACCACACCCGGGTCGTGCAGCTGCATCACCGCTACGGCATGATCCTGTTCATCGCCTCCGAGGTGATGTTCTTCGTCGCCTGGTTCTGGGCCTATTTCAACGCCGCGCTGTTTCCGGCTGACGCCGTCCACGCCACCCGCGACGCCGTGTTCGGCTGCGGTCTCGGCACCCAGGCCGGCGCCTGCGCGGTCCCCGGCACCTGGCCGCCGAAGGGCATCGAGACCTTCGATCCCTGGCACCTGCCGCTCCTCAACACGCTGATCCTGCTGACCTCGGGCACCACCGTGACCTGGGCGCACCACGCGCTGCTCGAGAACGACCGTCAGGGCCTGAAATACGGCCTGATCCTCACCGTCGTGCTGGGCGCGCTCTTCACCTGCGTGCAGGCCTATGAATACAGCCACGCGGCGTTCTCGTTCGGCGGCAACGTCTACGGCGCGACCTTCTTCATGGCGACCGGCTTCCACGGCTTCCACGTGCTGGTCGGCACCATCTTCCTGCTGGTCTGCCTGTTCCGTGCCTATGCCGGCCACTTCACGCCGAAGCAGCACCTCGGCTTCGAGTTTGCCGCCTGGTACTGGCACTTCGTCGACGTGGTCTGGTTGTTCCTGTTCCTCTGCATCTACGTCTGGGGACACGGCGCCGAGACCATGGCCCACGGCGCGCACTGAGCCGCATCGAATCGACCACGAAGGGCGGCCGCAGGGCCGCCCTTCGCTTTTGGTCCGCCGGAAGTTTCGGCGAAAATTGTGATAGAGTCCGCCATCATGAACGACACCGCCGGCAAGACCGAGCCCGAAACCACCGTCCTGCAGAGCGCGCTGCGCGGCCTTGCCTGCAGATGCCCGCGCTGTGGCCAGGGCAAGCTTTATGCGGGCTTCCTCAACCTCGCGCCCGCCTGCGACCGCTGCGGCCTCGACTACGCCTTCATCGACACCGGCGACGGTCCGGCGATCTTCATCATCATGCTGGCCGGCGGCATCGTCGTCGCGGCCGCGCTCATCGTCGAGGTCAAGTACCAGCCGCCGTACTGGCTGCACGCGGTGTTGTGGTTGCCGCTGATCCTGGCCACCACGCTGCTGCCGCTGCGTGCGATGAAGTCGCTGCTGATCGCGCTGCAATTCCACCACAAGGCGGCGCCGGGCCGGTTGGTCGACCGCGCGAAATGAACGAGCCTGCACGCAAGCCTCGCGTGGCCGGCTTCGCGCTGTTCACGCTGTTCCTGACGGCCGTCTTCCTCGCGCTCGGCTTCTGGCAATTGCAGCGGCGGACCGCCAAGCACGAATTGGTCGCGGCACTCACCGAACGGCTTGCAGAGGCGCCGATCGCGCTGCCGCCGCCTTCGCAATGGGCAGCGCTCAATCCCGCGCACGACGAGTTCCGCCGCGTCAGCTTCACCGCGACCTACGCAGCCCAGCCGGATGCGATGGTCTATTCCTCGGGCTCTGCGGTGCGCAAGGACGCGTCAGGCCCCGGCACCTGGGCGTTCCTGCCGGCGCGGCTTCCGAGCGGGGAGACGGTCGTGATCGATGCCGGCTTCGTCGAGAACACGATGCAGGACCGCAGCGTCGAGGATCGCGCGGTGAAGAAGCTCGTCACCGGGCAGCCGGTCGCGCTCACCGGCTATCTGCGCTTTCCCGAGGCGGCCGGCTGGCTGACGCCGGCGCAGAACCGCGACAAGCGGCTCTGGTTCGTGCGCGATCATCCGGCCATCGCCAGCGCACTCGGCTGGGGTACGGTGGCGCCGTTCTATGTCGACCTCGAGCAGCCGGTTCCGGAGAACGGCATCCCGCGCCCGGGGCCGCTCGACGTGCATCTGAAGGACGATCACCTGCAATACGCCGTCACCTGGTTCATGCTCGCCGGCGCCGTGCTCATCGCCTTCGCGGTGTGGGCAAGAGGCCGGCGGCAGAGCTGAGGCGATCGGTTTCCGTATGGGAACCCGGTATCGCCCGGGGTTTACCATTCAGCGCGCATTCACGAGTGTGGTCCTAAGCCGCCGATGTTTTTCCGCGGCAGACAGGATTGCGGCGTGAGCGATTTCGATCAGATGGGAATTGTCGTCGACTGGGTGGATGCCTGCCGGAAGGGCGACCTCACGACGTTGCTCGACCTCTATGCCGACGACGCCCAGCTCGAATGCACCTGCAACGGCGCGCAGCGCTATCGCGGCCGGAGCGAGCTCGAAGCCTATTGGCAGCCGCGGCTCAGTGCGTATTCGCTGGCGGGTTTCGGTCTGGAGGAGATCCAGCCGGTGCCCCATGGCGTCGTTCTCGAATATTCCGTCGCCGGGGCGCTGCGCATCCACGCCTCGTTTCGCTTCAGCCCGGAAGGCAAGATCCACAGCACGCTGTGCGAGCCGGCGCTGCAGAACGCGCATGACGGCTGCTGCGCCTGCTAGCCATTGACCGTTGCCTCTCGCACCGTCTCGGCCGGAAGACGGCAGCGGACATAGGTGCGCTCATCCACGCGCAGCAATGATAGCGAGCCGCTGAGCGCCCGCACGCGCTCATGCATGCCGGTGAGGCCGCGGCCGAAGACATTGTCGGCGGGGAAGCCGCCGCCGTCGTCGGAAATCTCGATCACCAGCGTCTCGCCGGCAGCGCTCGCCTGGACATGGGCGCTGCCGGCCTTGGCATGGCGCAGCACGTTGGTGAGTGCCTCCTGGATCACCCGGTAGATGGTCCGGGCCAGCGGGCCGTCGATCACGTCGAGGTCCGGATCGATCGCGTCGGTCAGGGCGATATGGGGCGCCTGCTTGCGAAAATTCCGGAGCAGCGTCTGCACGCTGGTCGCAAGGCCGAGCTCCTCGATATAGAGCGGCCGCAGCCGATCGAGGATGCGGCGGTTGGTCTGCTGCAGCGCCTCGACCGATTGCAGCACATCCTGAGCCGGATTGCCGAGATTTCCCGCCTGTGGCTCGGCGTCGATCAGGGCGATCGTGCCGGCGCGGATGGCGAACAGCAGCGGCCCGAGTTCGTCGTGTAATTCGCGGGCGAGATCGCGCCGCTCGTCGTCCTGAAGCGACACCAGGCGGTGAAGCAGGTCTCGATTGTCCTGGCTCAACCGGGCGAGCGTCGCGGCCAGGGCATTCGCTTCCTCGCAGCTTTGCCGGATCTCGGGCGGTCCTCCGACCGGGATTGGCGTCGCGTAATCGCCGCGCCTGATACGCGTCAGGCCTTGGCCGAGATTTTGCAACGGGCGCAGGGCAGATTCCGCGAACACATAGGCAATGATACCGGTGAGCATCATCAGCACGGCGACCAGGCCGGTCAGGGCGAGGAAGCCGATCCACTTCTCGAACAGGTCCGCCGACAGATCCGGCACGAACACGAGATCGCCGACATGTCTGCCGTCAACGACCACAGGAGAGGCGGCCTCCATCTCCGGTATGGTCAACAGATCGACGAACCACCTTGGAACAACCTTCAGGTTGCGGGCATCATCCTTCGGGGAGACGGGAGAACCATCTTCTATGCGGCGGAATTGGATATCGGAGGAGGCGCCCAGCGACTGGACGAAGGCATCCAGCGTCTTCTGCGGATTGTCCGCGGCGCGCAGCGTGTTGTTGAGCGCGGTGGAAATGGTCCCGATCGAGCGTCGCGCCGGCTCGTTTTCGTCGGCGAGCTGACCGGTTGCAAAAATCTGCAGCAAAATACCGCCCAGGATCAGCGCAGCGAGAAAACTCGCCCCGAGCGGAAGAAACAGTTGCGTTCTGAACGAGAGTCGTTGCCACATTAGGTCAATTCTAACGCGCATCGGGGGAATTTACTCTTTCCATTTGTTCCCGCCGGTCTATGAGTTGAAGAACAAGAGAGCGCGCGATGCAAGATACGGCCAAACCGGGGACCCGGGTTCTGATTGTCGACGACCACCCCGTGGTGCTGTCCGGTTGCCGCACCCTGTTCGCGGCGGACCACTCGATCCGTATCGAGGAAGCGACGGACGCCAAATCCGGGCATCGCGCCTATGTCAGCAAGCGGCCCGACGTTACCGTGATCGACATCAGCCTGCCCGACGTCTCCGGTTTCGAGCTGATGCGACGCATCCGCAAGGACGACCCCGACGCCAAGATCATCATGTTCAGCATGAACGACGATCCGGCCTTCGTGGTGCGGGCGGTCGAGCTTGGGGCGCAGGGCTATGTCTCCAAGGGCGACGATCCCCGGATCCTGCTCAAAGCGGTGCGCAAGGTGGTGGCGGGCGACAATTTCATCTCCCCGCAGCTTGCGGAAGCCGTGACGTTTTCCGGCGCGGCCATCAAGGCCAACCCGGCCTCGCAGATGACGCCGCGGGAGCTCGAAATTCTCCGTCTGCTCGGACGCGGCGACAAGATCGTGGAAGTGGCCGAGGCGCTCGGCATTTCCTACAAGACGGTCGCCAACACCACGTCCTTGCTCAAGCAGAAGCTGGGCGCCAAGAACCATTCCGACCTGATCAGGATCGCGGTGGAAATCGGGATGAATTGATGGTCCGACGCGCGCGGCCCGGCATTGATTGAGCCCGAGATGTCCTGGAATTCGGGAAATGACGGCAACGCGCAGGCGTACCGCGGCTTGTTTGTCCTTGTCGGTGCCGAATTGCGATCGGGAAAAATAGGAACATTTTCGCGCATATCCCGTTTTCGCCCTTGACGGTTTCGTGACAGGCGACGAAAGGTTGCGCGATCAGTTTTGACGGGTCGGCGACCCGGACGAGGCAAACCGGTCTGCACACATCAACGACAGACCTTCCAAGAGAGGGGCTGCGGCATCGCCGCAGCCCCTTTTCGTTGGGCTGGGGGAGGGCGGGAAGCGGTTTCCCGATGCCGCAAAACACTTTATGGTGGCCCAAAGCCTCTGGCTGTTAACAAGTAGTTTCATAAAATCAAAGGCTTAACGAGCGGCTCAGGCCGGCCGGCCTTTGGAGGGCAGTTTGACTCGTTATATCTCGACCCGGGGCGAGGCCCCCGAACTCGGCTTCTGCGACGTGATGCTGACCGGGCTTGCCCGCGACGGCGGCCTGTATGTGCCGACGGTCTGGCCGCAGCTCTCCACGGATGCCATCGCCGGCTTCTTCGGCCGCCCCTATTGGGAGGTCGCGGTCGAGGTGATCCGTCCCTTCGCCGGCGGCGAGATCTCCGATGCCGAGCTCGGCCGCATGGCGAACGAGGCCTATGCCACCTTCCGCCATCCCGCCGTGGTGCCGCTGCGCCAGATGTCGCCGCATCAGTTCGTGCTGGAGCTGTTCCACGGCCCGACGCTCGCCTTCAAGGACGTGGCGATGCAGCTGATCTCGCGGCTGATGGACCACGTGCTCGCCAAGCGCAGTCAGCGCACCACCATCGTGGTTGCGACGTCAGGCGATACCGGCGGCGCTGCTGTCGAGGCCTTCGCCGGGCTCGAGAATGTGGATCTCATCGTGCTGTTCCCGCACGGCCGCATCTCCGAGGTGCAGCGGCGGATGATGACGACGACGGGCGCGGCCAACGTCCATGCGCTCGCCATCGAGGGCAATTTCGACGATTGCCAGGCGCTCGTGAAGGGGATGTTCAACAACCATCGCTTCCGCGACGCGACCTCGCTCTCCGGCGTCAATTCCATCAACTGGGCGCGCATCGTCGCCCAAGTGGTCTACTATTTCACCTCCGCCGTTGCCGTCGGCGCGCCGGCGCGCGCGGTGGATTTCGTGGTGCCGACCGGCAATTTCGGCGACATCTTCGCCGGCTACGTCGCCAAGCGCATGGGACTGCCGGTGCGCACCCTGCGCATCGCCGCCAACGTCAACGACATCCTGGCCCGCACCCTGAAGACCGGGATCTACGAGGTGCGCGAGGTGCACGCGACGGCCTCGCCCTCGATGGACATCCAGATCTCGTCGAATTTCGAGCGGCTGCTGTTCGAGGCCGGCGGGCGCGATGCGGCGGGCGTGCGCCGCCTGATGGATTCGTTAAAGCAGTCCGGACGTTTCGTGCTGCCCGATGCGACGCTGGCGGCCATCCGCGAGGAGTTCGACGCCGGCCGCGCCGACGAGACCGAGACTGCGGCCGCGATCCGCGCCGGCTGGCGCGAGGCGGGCGAGCTGGTCGATCCCCATACGGCGGTGGCGCTCGCCGTCGCCGATCGCGACAGCACCGACACCACGGTGCCCAGCATCGTGCTTTCCACCGCCCATCCGGCCAAATTCCCCGACGCTGTCGAAGCGGCCTGCGGCCAGCGGCCGCAATTGCCGGTCTGGCTCGACGGATTGATGACCAAATCCGAACACATCAAGGTGATGAAGAACGATCAGGCCGAGCTCGAGCGGTTCGTGCTGTCGGTCAGCCGCGCTGCAAAGCAGGGAGTTACCGGATGAGCGTCGAGATTACCAAGCTTGCCTCCGGCCTGACCGTCGTCACCGACAAGATGCCTCATCTGGAGACCGCCGCGCTCGGCGTCTGGGCCGGCGTCGGCGGGCGCGACGAGAAACCGAACGAGCATGGCATCTCGCATCTGCTCGAGCACATGGCGTTCAAGGGCACGACGAAGCGCTCCTCGCGCGAGATCGTCGAGGAAATCGAGGCGGTCGGCGGCGACCTCAATGCCGGCACCTCGACCGAGACGACGTCCTATTACGCGCGGGTGCTGAAGGCCGACGTCCCGCTCGCGCTCGACGTGCTCGCCGACATCCTGGCCAATCCCGCCTTCGAGCCGGACGAGCTGGAGCGCGAGAAGAACGTCATCGTGCAGGAGATCGGAGCTGCGCAGGACACGCCCGACGACGTCGTGTTCGAGCATCTCAACGAGCTCTGCTATCCCGACCAGCCGATGGGCCGCTCGCTGCTCGGCACGGCCAAGACGCTGCGCAGCTTCAACCGCGACATGCTGCGCGGCTATCTCTCGACGCATTATCGCGGGCCCGACATGGTGGTGGCGGCGGCCGGCGCGGTCGATCACAGCCAGGTGGTCGCCGAGGCCGAGAAGCGCTTTGCGAGTTTCGAGGCGGCGCCGGGCCCGAAGCCGCAAACCGCCCAGTTCGGCAAGGGCGGCGCCAAGGTGGTGCATCGCGAGCTGGAGCAGGCGCATTTGACGCTGGCCCTGGAAGGCGTGCCGCAGGCCGACGCGTCGCTGTTCTCGCTCCAGGTCTTCACCAACATCCTCGGCGGCGGAATGTCGTCGCGCCTGTTCCAGGAGGTGCGCGAGAAGCGCGGTCTCTGTTACTCGATCTACTCGTTCCACGCGCCCTATACCGACACCGGCTTCTTCGGCCTCTACACCGGCACCGATCCGGCCGATGCGCCGGAGATGATGGAGGTCGTGGTCGACATCATGAACGAGTCGGTGGAAACGCTGGCCGAGGCCGAGATCGCACGGGCCAAGGCGCAGATGAAGGCGGGCCTCCTGATGGCGCTGGAGAGCTGCTCGTCTCGCGCCGAGCAGCTCGCCCGGCATGTTCTCGCCTATGGGCGGCCGCAGACGGTCGAGGAGCTGGTGGCCCGGATCGACGCCGTCAGCGTCGAATCGACCCGGGACGCGGCGCGCGCGCTGCTGGCGCGGAGCCGGCCTGCCGTTGTCGCATTGGGCAGTGGCAGGGGTCTGGACACCGCGGTATCTTTTGCGGAAGGATTGACCCGGGCGCGTGCCAAGGCGCGGCTGCATTAGGGAGCCGCGCAACGGCGAGACCGCCCCGGGAAGCATCACCATGGCCCTCTTTCGCCTGCCGTCCAGTGGACCCGCCGCCCTTGCGCCGCGCGGTAACGGGCTGTTGCTGCGCGCACCACAGATGTCGGACTTCCTGCAATGGGCGCATTTGCGCGAAACCAGCCGCGATTACCTGACGCCCTGGGAGCCGATCTGGCCCTCGGACGATCTGACGCGCTCCGGCTTCCGTCGTCGCCTGCGCCGCTATTCCGAGGACATCGCCGCGGACCGCTCCTATCCCTTTCTGATCTTTCGCGAGCTCGACGGCGCAATGGTCGGCGGTATCACGCTGGCCAATGTCCGGCGCGGCATCGTGCAAGCCGGAACCATCGGTTACTGGGTCGGTCAGCCCCATGCGCATCGCGGCTACATGACGGCGGCGCTGCGGGTGCTGCTGCCGACGCTGTTCGGCGAGCTCAACCTGCATCGGGTGGAGGCGGCCTGCATCCCCACCAATGCGCCCTCGATTCGGGTGCTGGAGAAATGCGGCTTCTCCCGCGAGGGTCTGGCGCGCCGCTATCTCTGCATCAACGGGATTTGGCAGGACCATTTGCTGTTCGGCCTGTTGCACGAGGATTTCCGCGGCTGAGCCGCCCAATTCGCGCGGCCAAATCCCCCCTTTTTGCTGCCTTGGGTTCGCCGATTTTGGCGATATAAGGCGCAGGCCTACCGGGGATCCGCCGGGTTTTGTCATGGAGTTCGGGCTTTGATGGGGAAGCAGTTTCGGTCATCGCGGAATGTGCTGCGGCGGATGCCGGCGATCGCACTTGCATTGTCGGTGTCGTTCACGGCGGTTTCGCCGGTTGCGGCGCAGTCGTTGACCGACCGCTTCAAGAGCCTGTTCGGCGGCAAGTCCGACGAGGCGGCCCCGCCCAAGCCAGCGCCCGCACCCGGCCAGCCGGCCGAAGACGATGTCGATTGCCCGCAGGTGACGGTGCGCGCAGGGGCCTCGACCTACGCGGTCGGCGCCTCCGGCAAGCCAGCCGTGGGCAATGAGATTCGATTCCAGGCCACGATCACCAAGATGGCGCGCGAATGCGCCCGCAGCAGCGCCGGCATCACCGCCCGCATCGGGATTCAGGGCCGCGTCATCGCCGGCCCCGCGGGCGCGCCTGCCACCGTCGAGGTGCCGCTCCGCATCGCCATCGTGCAGGGCGGCGTCGGCGAGAAGGTGATCGCCTCGAAGGCCTATCGGACCACGGTCGAGATGACGGACGGCGGCAGCGTGCCGTTCACGTTCGTCGCCGAGGATCTGAGCTATCCGGTGCCGGCAGCTGCGGTCGCTGATTCCTATGTCTTCTACGTCGGCTTCGACCCGCAAGCGCTGTCGCCTGAGCCGAAGGGGCGGAAGAAGAAGTAGGGGCTGCGGCGCATTCGGTGTCATGCCCCGCGCAGGCGGGGCATCCAGTACGCCGCGGCCTATCGGCTTAAGCACAACAGCCTCTGGGATACTGGATCACCCGCTTTCGCGGGTGATGACATCCGGTTTGTCGCCGCAGATTGCCCAACAAAAAAGCCGGCGCTCATCGCGCCGGCTGTTTGACTGGTGGAAGGCAAGTCCCTCAGTTCAGCTTCTGCCTGCAGCGATCTCAACTGTCATTGCCCGCGAAGGCGGGCAATCCAGTATTCCAGAGGCGGTGCGGCAAGAGCCGAGAAGCCGCAGCGTACTGGATCACCCGCCTTCGCGGGTGATGACACCGGGATTGCGGATGCTGTTACCCGCCCAACAAAAAAGCCGGCGCTGATCGCGCCGGCTTTTTGACTGGGTGAAGGCAAGTCCCTCAGTTCAGCTTCTGCCTGCAGCGCTCTCAACTGTCATTGCCCGCGAACGCGGGCAATCCAGTATTCCAGAGGCGGTGCGGCAAGAGCCGAGAAGCCGCAGCGTACTGGATCACCCGCTTCGCGGGTGATGACACCGGCATTGTGGATGCTGTTACCCGCCCAACAAAAAAGCCGGCGCTGATCGCGCCGGCTTTTTGACTGGGTGAAGGCAAGTCCCTCAGTTCAGCTTCTGCCTGCAGCGCTCTCAACTGTCATTGCCCGCGAAGGCGGGCAATCCAGTATTCCAGAGGCGGTGCGGCAAGAGCCGAGAAGCCGCAGCGTACTGGATCACCCGCTTCGCGGGTGATGACACCGGCATTGTGGATGCTGTTACCCGCCCAACAAAAAAGCCGGCGCTCAACGCGCCGGCTTTTTGATCGGTGAGGCAAATCCCTCAGTTCAGCTTCTGCCTGACTTCGCTGATGCCCTTGGCGAGCAGGTCGTCGGCGATCTGGCCCTTGACCGACTGCGACAGGATCGTGGAGGCAGCCTGGACGGCGGCTTCCGCGGCTGCGGCGCGGACATCGGCCAGCGCCTGGGCCTCGGCGAGCGCAATCTTGCTCTCCGCGGTCTTGGTCCGGCGGGCGACGAAGTCTTCCACCTTCGCCTTGGCGTCGGCCGCGATGCGCTCGGCTTCGCTTCTGGCGTTGGCGATGATCTCGGCGGCCTCGCGTTCCGCCGAGGCGGTGCGCGCCTTGTAGTCGGCCAGAACCTTGGCCGCTTCCTGCTTGAGGCGCTGGGCGTCGTCGAGCTCGGCCTTGATGCGGTCGGCGCGATGATCGAGCGCGGTCATCGCCGACTTGAAGACCCCGAGATAGCCGAACAAGACCATCAGGATCACGAAGGCGACGGCGACCCAAGTCTCCGGATCGAAGAACATATCGACTAACCCTTCAAGGACGCGTCAACGGCAGCATTGACCGAGGCCGCATCCGGAACGACGCCGGTGAGCTGCTGCACGATCTGGCCTGCCGCATCGGCCGCGATGCCGCGGACGTTGCTCATGGCGGCGGCGCGGGTCGAGGCGATGGTCTTCTCCGCCCCGGCGAGCTTGGCCGCCAATTGTTCTTCCAGCGCCTTGCGCTCGGCGTCGGCCTGCGCATTCGCCTTGTCGCGGGATTCGTTGCCGATCGCCTGTGCCCGCGTGCGCGCCGAGGCGAGCTCGCTTTCATAGGCCTTCAGCGCCGCCTCGGACTGATCCTTCAGCTTCTGCGCCTCAGTGAGGTCACCCTCGATCTTGTTCTGACGCGCCTCGATCGCACCGCCGACCTTCGGCAGAGCGAGCTTGGACACGATCACGTAAAGCAGGACGAAGAAGATCGCGAGCGACACCAGCTGCGAAGCAAAAGTGCTGCTCTCGAACGGCGGAAAACCGCCGCCGTGATGACCGCCATCGGCTTCGGTGTGAGCGCCCGCCGCCGGACCTTTTGCCCCGCCATGACTCTCGGCCATGGAGTACTCCTGTTGCTGTCACGCGCCGCTTCGGATGAAGCGGCGCGAAAGAAGTCGTTCTTTAGAAAACGAACAGCAGAAGCAGCGCGATCAGCAGCGAGAAGATGCCGAGCGCTTCGGTCACGGCGAAGCCGAAGATCAGGTTGCCGAACTGGCCCTGAGCGGCCGACGGATTGCGGACGGCTGCGGCGAGGTAGTTGCCGAAGATCACGCCCACGCCGACGCCCGCACCGCCCATGCCGATGCACGCGATGCCCGCGCCGATAAGTTTTGCTGCTGCCGGATCCATTTTAGACTCCTTGGAAGAAAGATTGGGTTGTGGGTGGAAATTCCCCGGACCGCTCAGTGTCCCGGATGAATGGCGTCGTTGAGGTAGATGCAGGTCAGGATCGCAAACACATAGGCTTGCAGGAACGCGACCAGAATCTCGAGGGCGTAGAGCGCGATCGTGAGCGCCAGCGGCAGCACGCCGCCGACCCAGCCGATGGCGCCGAGCGAGAAGCCCAGCATGGCGACGAAGCCCGCGAACACCTTCAGCGCGATGTGGCCGGCCAGCATGTTGGCGAACAGACGAATGCTGTGCGAGACCGGCCGCAGGAAGAACGACAGGACCTCGATGAACATGACCAGCGGCAGGACGTAACCGGGGACGCCGTGGGGAACGAAAATCTTGAAGAACTTCACGCCGTTCTTGGCGATGCCGTAGATCAGCACGGTGAAGAAGACCAGCAGCGCCAGCCCCGCGGTGACGATCAGATGACTCGAGATCGTGAAGGTGTAGGGAATGATGCCGACCAGGTTCGAGACGCAGATGAACATGAACAGCGAGAAGATCAGCGGGAAGAACTTCATGCCTTCCGAGCCGGCCGTCGAACGGATGGTCGAGGCGACGAACTCGTAGGAGATTTCGGCGACCGACTGCAGGCGGCCCGGAACCAGCTGCGTGCCGCTGGCGAGCATCAGGAGCGAGATGATCGCGACTGCCACCAGCATGTAGAGCGACGAATTGGTGAAGGCGATCGTGTGATTGCCGATATGGCCGATCGTGAAGAGAGGCTCGATGTTGAACTGGTGGATTGGATCGATTTTCATCGGCTCGGCATCTCTTGGTCTGCCGGGCGATGCCGGCGGGTCTCGGTCTGCCGGCCGGGCCGGCCCGTACCGGCGGAACCGGCACGATCATTCCTCTCCTGGTGGGATTGCCTTACGAACCACCGCGCCTGTTTTGACCCGCGCCCGCCGACCTCACCACATTCACCACGCCGGCCACGAAGCCGAGCAGCAGGAACACGATAAATCCGAAAGGCGACGTCGACAGCAAGCGGTCGAACCCCCAGCCAATCCCCGCTCCGACAGCGACACCGGCGACCAACTCGGAGGATAACCGAAAACCAAGCGCCATCGCCGAGGCTCTGGCCGCTCCGTCTCCACCGTCACCTGCGGGTTGCTCGGTCTTGATCCGGCGGCCGCGAAATTCGGACAACCGCTGATCGAGACTTCCGAGCCGTTCGGAAAGCGCAGCTTCCTCGGACGATCTATCGCGATCTCCATTCTCGCCGTGTCCCGTGCCCTGTGTCATGCAACGAAGACCCGAAACGCCGCGGCTGAATGGAAATTGCGCCCGCCACCCTCAAAAGCCGCGCGGACCATACTGATGGCCCATAATCAAGTCAAGCCAAGTCACGATTGCGTCTCTTTCGCTTATGCCATTGATTTTCTTGATAATATCGACGCGTGCGGCAGCGCTGCACACAGCGTGACGCCGCACCGCAGCAGCTCGCCTCACGATCGGCGGACACGGTTGCCATTTCGCCGCGCTGCCGGGATCAATGGGGATGGCTGGATCGTTCATGTCCGGCGGGTGTTTTGGGCGGCGGATCGCCTCGCCGGGGTGTAGAATTTGCGGGAGTGCCACCTACACGTCGTGGCGGAGAGCGCGATGAGACCTGTGACATCATCCACAACATCCTGGCTGGCGGCGGCGGCGTTCGCCGCGGCGATGGCCGTCAGCGGCGGCCTCAAGGCCGCCCAATCCGCGCCCGATGGCGAAAACGGCCGCTACAGCATGACGCCGATCCCCGAGGGCGTGCTACGGCTCGACACGCGCACGGGCACGGTTTCGACCTGCAGCAAGAACGGCGCCGGCTGGGCCTGCTACGCCGTGCCCGACGAACGGACCGCGCTCGACGCCGAGATCGGCAGGCTCCAGGTCGAGGTCGAGAAGCTGAAAGGACAGCTCGCGGCGGGGCCGACGGTGTCGGGCAAGATCGACGAGGCGTTGCCGAAATCCGACCCGCTGAAGAAGGAGCCCAGGGTTGCCGAGGGCGAGCGCAAGATCGAGATCCCGCTGCCGAGCGACCAGGACGTCGATCGCGTGATGTCGTTTCTGGAAAAGGCCTGGCGGCGGCTGATCGACATGGCCAATCGCGTCCAGAAGGACGTGTCGGGCAGGATTTGAGGAGCCGTAGAAGCCTTCCACGCGTTGAGCTCTCGTAGGGTGGGCAAAGGCGCAAAGCGCCGTGCCCACGAAATCCCTACGACGATGAAGAAAGACGTGGGCACGCTTCGCTTTGCCCACCCTACGGCAGCCTCCCGAGTTGAGATATCTGTCATGACATCCACCAAATCCGTCACCCGCTCGGCGCCGTCGTCGGTGCAGGCCACCACCATCGCTTCGTCATTGCTCACCGTGCAGACGTCCGGCCGCGGCTTCACCGATCTCACCAGCGAAGCGGCAAAATTCATCGGCGAGGTTCACGCCGGCGACGGCGCGTTGACGCTGTTCATCCGCCATACCTCGGCCTCGCTGACGATTCAGGAGAACGCCGATCCTTCGGTGCTCGTCGACCTCACGACCGCGCTGTCCCGGCTCGCGCCGGAGAATGCCGGATGGACCCACGACACCGAAGGGCCGGACGACATGCCGGCCCACGTCAAGACGATGTTGACCGGCGCCTCGCTCCAGGTCCCGGTCCTGGGCGGCCGGCTCGCGCTCGGCACCTGGCAGGCGATCTATCTGATCGAGCATCGCAAGCGCCCGCACCGGCGCGAGGTGGTGCTGCAATTCGTCGGCAGCAATCAGTAGGGCGTTTTCGCGCCAATCGCCGCCGGTTCGCGTCGGGAAGACGGCGTCGGCAAGCTGCCAAAACAAAACCGGCCGCGGGAGACCGCGGCCGGTTCGTGTTGTCGATCGCAGCCGTCGATCAGGTCGCCTTGATGTCGACGTCCTTGGTCTCGGGCAGGAAGAAGAAGCCGATCACCACGGTAATCGAGGCGAAGATGATCGGATACCAGAGGCCGGCATAGATGTCGCCGGTCGAGGCCACGATGGCGAAGGCGGTCGCCGGCAGCAGGCCGCCGAACCAGCCGTTACCGATGTGGTAGGGCAGCGACATCGAGGTGTAGCGGATGCGGGTCGGGAACAGTTCGACCAGCATCGCCGCGATCGGGCCGTACACCATGGTGACGTAGACCACGAGCACGAACAGCAGGCCGATGATCGCCGCCACCTGCGGACGGAAGATGTCGAACGGATGGGCCATCTTCACGATGCCGGCGTCGCCGGTCTTCGGATAGCCGGCCGCCTGCACCGCGGCGAGGACCGCCGGGTTGCCGTCCTTGGCGTTGGCGTACGGCACTTCCTTGCCGTTCACCATCACCTTCACGCCCGAGCCGGCCGCGCTTGGCGTGGTCGCGTACTTGACCGACGACTGCGACAGGTAGGCGCGTGCGGTGTCGCAAGGCGCGGTGAAGACGCGGGTGCCGACCGGGTTGAACAGATCGCCGCAGCCTGCGGGATCGGCCACCACCTCGACCTTGACCTGCTCGATGGCCTTTTCCAGCGCCGGGTTGGCGTTGGTGGTGATCATCTTGAAGATCGGGAAGAAGGTCAGCGCCGCGATCAAACAGCCGCCGAGGATGATCGGCTTGCGGCCGATCCGGTCGGACAGCATGCCGAACACGATGAAGAAGCCGGTGCCGAGCAGCAGCGACCATGCGATCAGCAGGTTGGCGGTGTAACCGTCGACCTTCAGGATCGATTGCAGGAAGAACAGCGCGTAGAACTGGCCGGTGTACCAGACCACGCCCTGGCCCATCACGCCGCCGAGCAGCGCGAGCAGCACGAGCTTGCCGTTCTGCCAGTTGCCGAAGGCTTCCGTCAGCGGGGCCTTCGAGCTCTTGCCCTCGTCCTTCATCTTCTGGAAGATCGGGGATTCGTTGAGGCGGAGCCGGATCCAGACCGAGATGCCGAGCAGCAGCACCGAGACCAGGAACGGAATGCGCCAGCCCCAGGCGGCGAAGTCGGTCTCGCCGATCGCCGAGCGGGTGAACAGGATCACCAGCAGCGACAGGAACAGGCCGAGCGTCGCGGTGGTCTGGATGAAGGAGGTGTAGTAGCCGCGCTTGCCGTTCGGAGCGTGCTCCGCGACATAGGTGGCCGCGCCGCCATATTCACCGCCGAGCGCCAGGCCCTGGGCGAGGCGCAGCGCGATCAGGATGATCGGAGCCGCGATGCCGATGGTCGCCGCGTTGGGCAGCAGGCCGACGATGAAGGTCGACAGACCCATGATCAGGATGGTGACGAGGAAGGTGTATTTGCGGCCGACGATGTCGCCGATGCGGCCGAACACGATCGCGCCGAAGGGGCGGACCAGGAAGCCGGCGGCGAAGGCCAGCAGCGCGAAGATGTCGCGGGTTGCCGGCGGATAGGCCGAGAAGAACTGCGCGCCGATGATGCCGGCCAGCGAGCCGTAGAGGTAAAAATCGTACCACTCGAAGACGGTACCGAGCGAGGAAGCGAGAATGACGAACCGTTCGTCCTTCGTCATCCCTCCCGCGCCTGCTTGAGATACAGCCATTGTCGACATGTTGAGTCGCTCCCCGAAATGCGTTTCCTCGCGCCCCAGACGTCCGGACATACCGGATCAACCCAGGCCTTGCCTGCAAGGTAACATCGGCGTGAAACCCACCCCAATACGACTTTCGGCCTTGCGCACTGACGCGCAGCTGACGTCCGGTATCATGCGCCGGCACGCTGCCACGGAGGCTTCGGATTAACCCCTTTGCGGCAAAGGGATAATGTGCACTTGCATGCCACGGCCGCTCAGGGAAGAATTGACACATCCGGGATCGGTCCGCCGGCCTGCGAACGACAGCAAGAGAACGATGAACGCTCCCTCGACCCATCTCGTCATCGCCGATGACCATCCCCTGTTCCGCGACGCGCTGCGACAGGCGGTGGCGGGCGTGCTGACCTCCGCCCGAATCGACGAAGCCGGATCGTTCGAGGATCTGACCACGCTTCTGGAACAGACCTCGGACGTCGACCTGATCCTGCTCGACCTCTCGATGCCTGGAATTTCCGGCTTTTCCGGCCTGATCTATCTGCGCGCACAATATCCGGCGATCCCGGTCGTGATCGTCTCGGCGTCAGATGACAGCGCGACGATCCGCCGCTCGCTCGATTTCGGCGCCTCCGGCTTCATTCCGAAGCGTTTCGGCGTCGAGACGCTGCGCGATGCCATCCTCAAGGTGATGGAAGGCGACGTGTGGGTTCCCGCCGACACCGATTTGTCGGCAGCCGCCGACCCCGACATGACGCGCCTGCGCGACCGCCTGGTGACGCTGACGCCGCAGCAGGTCCGGGTCCTGATGATGCTGTCGGAGGGCCTCCTCAACAAGCAGATCGCCTACGAGCTCGGCGTCTCCGAGGCCACCATCAAGGCGCACGTCTCGGCGATCCTGCAAAAGCTCGGCGTCGAGAGCCGCACCCAGGCCGTGATCGCCGCCGCCAAGATCGCCGGCGGCCAGTGGAAGCAGGGCACGCCGACGGGGTGAACCCTGCTTCGCCATCAAATCCGTCATCCTTCGAGGCTTCCGGCGCCATGCTTTCGCATCGCGCCGCTCGCATCTCAGGACGACGGGGGCAATTCGCTATCGCGTCTCGAGGAGGCTGGCGGCGGCCCGGATATCCGCCGTCTCCGAGCCTGCCGCAAAACCCTCGAGCGCCGATTGAAGCAATTGCCTGGCTTCGTCACGCCGGCCGCGTCCGGCGATGACACCGGCGAGGTCGATCGCGGCCCGCAGCTCCCAGGCCTTGGCGCCTTTGCGACGGCTCAGATCCAGCGACTGCATGAAGCGGGCTTCCGCTTGCGCGACATCGGGCTCCGGCAACGACAGCAGGATTCTGCCCTTCATCCGCAGCAGCTCGGGCATGTAGAGGTGATCGCCGCTCCGCGCGACGAGGCGGATCGCATCGTCGATCAGTTCCGCGCCCTGCTCGATCCGTCCGAGCGCGAGCAGGCCCTGGACCAGCGCGATGTTGAACGTCGTGGTCAATAGCTCGTAGCCGGCATCGTGGAGCTCGCGCAGGCAGGTCCTGATCGTCTCGACGCCGCCGGCGGCATCGCCGCGCCGGATCGCCAGCTCGCCTTTGACACCGCGGCCGACGGCGAGATAGGGGCCCATCGAGCGCGAGCTGGCATGCGCGATGAAGCGGTCGATGTTCGCCTCCGCGCCGTCGAGGTCCCCGCCCCAGAGATCGATCGAGACCGCCCAGATCAATGCGATGCAGAGTGTGATCGGGTGATCCATCTGCCCGGCCTCGGTGACCGTCTGCCGTGCCAGCTGCAGCGCGTCCGCGGGCCGACCCTGCAACCAGAGTTCCCTGGCCAGCGTGATGCCGGCCCGGTTGCGATGATCGAAGCCGTACACCGTGCTGATTCGTTCCGTGCCCGGTCCCTGCCAGGCGACTTCCAGCATCTTCAGCGCGTCGCGATGCTCGCCTGCCAGATGCAGCGAGACGCCGAGGAGGGAATGGGCGAGGGCGATCGAGGCGGTATCGCCCAGCGAGCTTGCGACTGCGAGGCTCTGTTGCGCATAGCCGAGCGCGGCGTCGAACTCCCCCATCCGCTCGTGGAAGATATGCATCCGGCCGAGCAGCTGGAGCCGATTGACGTCGTCGCCGCGGGCTTGCGCGATCGCAAGGCTCCGGCTCAAGGCGCCGCGCGCCGCTTCGCTGCCGCCCCGGGTGAACATCAGGGTCAGTCCGAGGGCGGCCTGGATGTGCATTTCCTCGGCGCTGCCGCGCGCGGAGGGGGCGATCGCCAGCAGCGCCCGCTCCGACCAGCGCCGGCATTCGATCAACAGGGACATCGCCAGGAAGATCGGCGCCGCCGCGGCGGCGAGCGCGATGCCGATGCCGGGATCACCGTCCGCGCCGAAGCACCAGTCCAGCGCGGCGCGCACATTGTGAAGCGCGGAGAAGTGAACAGCGCGTTCGTCCGCGCTCGGCACCGCGACCCATGACGTGCCGGCCTGTTCCAGCCAGCGCCGGTAGTACGTCGCGTGGCGGGCGGCGAGCGCCGCGTCGTCCGGTTCGATCTCGCGCAGATAGGCGCGCGTGGTGTCGAGCAGGCGGTAGCGCATCATGGCGCCGATGGGGCGCGGCGCCACCATCGATTTGGCAACGAGGCTGTCGACGGCGTCGAACAGATGCGCCTGGTCGATTCGCGCGTCCGGCACGACCTCGAGCGCGGCGTCGAGGGTGAAATGGCCGGCGAAGACGGCAAGCCTGCGCAGCACGATCCGTTCGCGATCCGACAGCAGTCCGTAGCTCCAGTCGAGCGTGGCCTGCAGCGTCTTCTGCCGGGGTGGCGCAGTGCGCTGGCCCTGCCAGAGCAGGTTGAGGCGCTCGTCCAGCAGTGCGGCGGTTTGCGTGAGGCCATAGGCCTCGACCCGGCCGGCGGCGAGCTCGATCGCCAGCGCCATGCCGTCGAGCTTGCGGCAGATCCTCGCGATCACCGCGGCATTGGCATCATCGAGCGCGATCTGCGCGCCGCTGGACACGGCGCGTTCGAGGAACAGTTGCAGCGCCGGATAGGTCTGCGCTGCGGCGGCCGTCAGTCCGGAGCCGTCGGGCGGAACCGCGAGCGGAGCCAATCGATAGACCTGCTCGCCCTCGACGCGCAGCGCTTCGCGGCTGGTGGCGAGGATATGGACGTGAGGCGCCGCGTGGAAGATCTCCGCCGCCAGCGGCGCGGCGGCCGCGACGACGTGCTCGCAATTGTCGAGGATCAGCAGCATCCGCTTGTCATGCAGATGCGCCAGCAGCGCGGGCAGGGGATCGTCGGCCTGGGCCGGCAAGCCCAGCATCAGCAGGATCGAGGTGATCACGAGATCGGGATCGCTCAGCGCGGCGAGGTCCACGAAGTGCGCGGCGTCCGAGAATGTTTCGAGCAGATCGTGGGCGATGGCCACGGCGACCGCAGTCTTGCCGACGCCGCCGGGGCCGGCAATCGTGACAAAGCGCGAGGTCACGAGCTTATTGGAGACGGCGGCGATCGCATCGTCGCGCCCGACCATCCGCTGCAGCCGGTTCGGCAGTTTCACGGGCGGCAATTCCGGTCGCGGTGCTGGGCGCTGCGTCGCCGCGCCACCTGCATGCGAGATCGGCGCCACGAAGCAATAGCCGCGGCCGGAGAGCGTCGTGATGTAGCGGGTGCCGTTCTTGCCGTCGCCGAGCGCCTTGCGAAGCGCCGCGACGTGAAAGCGCAGGCTGGCCTCTTCGACCGTGAGGCCGGGCCACACCAGCGCCATCAGGTCCCATTTGCTGACGACCTCGTTCGGCCGCGACATCAGCGCCATCAGCGTGTCGAACGCTTTCGCGCCGAGCGGCAACGCCACGCCGTCGCGCGTCACGAGCCTTTCATGCGGTGTCACGGAGAATGGCCCGAACGACAATGTTCCCGTCGCGGTGCCGGCAGGCTCGGTCATGGCGAAAATCTTGGTTCCTTCGACCGACCCGATAGCCAGATGATCGCGATCCTGCAAGGCCGTCCCTGCATCGGCATCAGACCGCGGATGCAGGCCTTGTGAGGCGCGTAAGGCGAGGCCTCACAACTTCTCACAAGTCCAAACGGGCGTGCTGCCGCAGCCGCTGCTAGTCAGTGGCGTGACGGTGAGGAGACCACGATGGCGCAGGCGGCAAAGATACTCTACACGGCGAGGACCCACACCAGCGGCGGACGGCACGACGGCATATCGCGCAGCTCCGACGGCCGCCTGGACGTCAAGCTGTCGCCGCCGGGCGGCACCGGCATCGGCACCAATCCCGAGCAATTGTTCGCTGCCGGCTGGTCGGCCTGCTTCGAGGGCGCGATGGAGATCGCGGCCCGCAAACGCAATGTCGACCTTCCCCGGAAATGCGCTGTCGATGCGGAGATCGATCTCATGCTCGACGACGGCGCCTATTCGCTGCGGGCGCGCCTCAATGTCAGTCTTCCGGGCCTGGACCCCGAGACGGCGCGCGGCATCGTCGATGATGCGCACCAGACCTGTCCTTATTCCAAGGCCGTTCGCGGCAACGTCGACGTCACGGTCGCGCTGATCTGACGCACCATCACCAAACCATCGAAAGGCAGCACCACCATGAAGCAGATCATCGACCAGCATCGTCGCAATTTCTTCGGCGTCGCGGCCGGATCCGTCGCCGTCGGTCTCGGCGTGATCGACCTCGCGCGTGCCGAGACGGACGCGCCGCGGTCCCAGGCGTCGACTGCGACCTTTGCGGTCAAGCAGATCGATGCCGGCGTTCTCGATGTCGGCTATGCCGAGGCAGGCCCGTCGAACGGTCCCGTGGCGATCCTGCTGCACGGCTGGCCCTACGACATCCACGCCTTCGTCGACGTCGCGCCGATCCTGGCCAAGGCCGGCTATCGCGTGATCATCCCTCATTTGCGCGGCTACGGCACGACGCATTTCCTCTCCAGCGAGACGCCGCGCAACGGCGAGCCCGCCGCGATGGCCGCTGACATCATCGCGCTGATGGACAAGCTCGACATCAAGAAGGCCGTCGTCGCCGGCTTCGACTGGGGCGCGCGCACCGCCGACATCATCGCCGCGCTGTGGCCGGAGCGCTGCCGCGCGCTGGTGTCGGTCAGCGGCTATCTGATCTCGAGCCAGGCCGCCGGCAACATGCCGCTGCCGCCGTCGGCCGAGCTGCAATGGTGGTATCAATTCTATTTCGCGACCGAGCGCGGCCGCGCCGGCTACGAGAAATACACGCACGATTTCGCCAAGCTGATCTGGAAGCTCGCCTCGCCGCTGTGGAAGTTCGACGACGCCACCTTCGCCCGCAGCGCGGCGGCGCTGGACAACAAGGATCACGTCGCGATCACGATCCACAATTACCGCTGGCGGCTCGGGCTTGCGCAGGGCGAGGCGAAATACGACGAGCTCGAAAGGAAGCTCGCGGCCGGCCCGGTGATCAGCGTTCCCACCATCACGATGGAGGGCGATGCCAACGGCGCGCCACATCCCGAGCCCAGCGCCTATGCCAAGAAGTTTTCTGGCCGCTACGAGTTTCGCCTGATCACCGGCGGCATCGGTCACAATCTGCCGCAGGAAGCGCCGCAAGCCTTTGCCAAGGCGGTCATCGACGCCGACGGCGCCTGATCATCGCTGTGATGCCTCGGTCCGGCGCGGCTGGACCGAGGATGTGCCGACCCAACCTGAAGAAATGACATGACGCCCAACGAACCCCAGACGAAGACGCGCTCCTATGCCACGGCGATCACGCTGGCCGCGCTTGCTCTCGTCATTCTCCTGACCTGCGTGCCCTATCTGATCTCGATCGCGCTTGCCGAGGGGCCGAAACAAAACACTGAAGCCTCGCCGATCTTCGGCGTCACGATTCCGCCGGGCTACAAGCAGTGGGAGCTGATCGCGCCGGCGGAAGAGGCCGCGCCGCTCGATGAGCTTCGCGCCGTGGTCGGCAACCAGACCGCGATCGATGCGTATCAGACCGGCAGGCTGCCATTCCCCGACGGCACCATCCTGGTCAAGCGTGCATGGAAGCGGAAGCAGTCGCCCGAGTTTGCCTCCGCGACGATTCCCGGTGCCGCCACCACCGTGCAGGTGATGGTGAAGGATTCCAGGAAATACGCCGCGACCGGCGGCTGGGGCTTTGGCCGCTTCGTCGGCGGCAAGCCGGTCGATGAAGCTCAGCACCGCACCTGCTGGGGCTGTCACGAAGCCCGTGCGAAAAGCCAAGACTACGTCTTCACCCGGCTTGCGCCCTGAAGCGGGCCTCGGCCGGCGATCATCATGAACCATTTGAATTGCCGCCCCGACCAAGGGCCGGAAGCGCGTTTTCTCCAAAAGGCGCTGGTGGATCATGACACAGCTTCCAAACTTGATCCGCAGGATCCCGACGACGCCCGCCGGAAGCGAGTAAAGAAAGCCTTGAGCCCAAAATGACGAGCAATTGAGCTATGCAGAAGCGCTCGATCCCGAACGTGAGGCCATTCGCAGCTGATGGTCGAAAGACGCTTCTCCTGCTGCTTCTGCTTCTCGCGATCCCCGCAGGCGCCTGCTCCGCGCAGACACCGCCGCCGCCGCTCGACGAACATGCATTGGAGCATGTGCCGCCGACGATCGCGAGGAGATTGGCGACCCGCTTTTCGCTGGGCGCATTCGCCGGCCGCTTCGAGGAGACGCCGCTCGGCGCGGTCCGCAAAGCCGTAGGCGAAGGGACCATCCAGCACCGGGGCGACGCGGGAGATAGCATCTATTGGCTGTGTTACAGGCGCGCGCAGCATCGGTTGTGGGTCGTGTCCAGCGGCGAGATGGGCGGTCCGGACCACCGCGTCACGGCGATCGTCGAAGAGCTCACCGAGAAGGACACGGAGACGTCGACCGATTGCGCCGTCATCCCGGACAAGTTCGGCCCCGTCGTCTTCGACGGCAAGCTGCATTTGGGTATGTCGCGTTCGGAGGTCGTGGCGGCGCTGGGACCGCCGTCGAAGTCGGAAGCTGCCGGGATGGTGTATTCTCACGGCGGCAAGCTCGCAAACGGCTTCGACGAGACCGCATGGCTCGTTCTCCGGTTTCGTGAGGACAAGCTCGTGTCCATGCGCGGCGGCAAGACCACGACGAATTGAGGCGGCTCACCCCAACGGCTTGCGTCTTCGTCGGGCAAAACAGCAATTGCTGGGTCAATCGGCTCGCCGGCAAATATTCTTCTTTACAGAAATTCGGAATTGTCGTAGTTGTCGCCCATCCTGATCCGGCGAAAAGGGGCGGTCGTACGTCGTCACGAGCCGCGGATCGGGCTGCGGTGGACGCATTGGCGCCGTCGCGGATGTGAGGCGCAGGGCGGGGTGATGGATTGAGCCGATCCCCGTGAGCGTTTCGCAAGCCGCGTTGTACGAGCGGCACCGATGCGTGCGGCAAAACCGTGTCGTCCTGGCCGTCGTTGCCACGGTCAAGCCTTGCGGACGCGGCCTGGCGCCAACCGGCGTCATGTCGGCGAATTCCGTGAGGCGAGGGAGGCCAGAAGGAAAGTTCGGCTCCCGGGAGAGCATGGCATAAGCCGTCCGACCATCGCGCAGGGAAGGCCGAGCGTTCGGCGTCACCTGTATGCTGCTGTGCGGTTCTTCCTGCGTGCGCATTTCGCGCAGCGGACCGCGGGTGCCAGCCGGCGCCCGGCCTTCCCTGCGCCCTTTTCTCCAGGAGGGCGTGACGAGACGCGCAAGACTCGGGCGAAACGCGCCGCGAGAAGGCGAAGACGTGTCTGTAGCCACACAATTGGTGTCATCGCCCGGCCAGTGCGCAATTGCGCACTAGGACCGGGCGATCCAGTATTCCGAGACGGCAGTGACTGAACCGAAAAGCCGCGGCGTACTGGATTCCCCGCTTTCGCGGGGAATGACGGCGTCAATTGGGGAGCGAGCCATCACCTCATGCTCCGTCATTGCGAGGAGCGAAGCGACGAAGCAATCCAGAATCTCTCCGCGGGATTCTGGATTGCTTCCGCCTTAGCCCGAGGCTTCGGCGGACAAGTCGCTGCGCTCGCAATGACGCGGTGGGCCATTCAAAGCCGCGGCCGGTCTTGACCAGCCGCGCCACTCACTCCGCCGCCACCATCTGCTGCGTGCGCCACTGGCCGAGCAGGGCGCGGAGCGAGGCCGGCTTGACCGGCTTGTTGAGCACCGCGACCTTCTCGTCGCGGGCGGCCACCTGCACGGCGGGGCTGCGGTCGGCGGTGATCAGGATCGCGGGGATGCCGTCGCCGAAACGGCGGCGGATCTCGCGGATCGCGGCGATGCCGTTGCCGCGGTCGAGATGGTAGTCGACCAGGAGGCCGGTGACGCGGCGGCCGGCGGTCTCGATCGCGGCGATCGCGCCTTCGGGATCGGCGACCGCGATCACCTCGGCATCCCACGCCTTCAGCAGCGTACGCATGCCGTCGAGGATCGCCGCGTCGTTCTCGATGCAGACGATCAGCGCGCCCGAGATCGGCGTGCGCGCCAGCGGCGTCGCGCTGGTCACGGCGGCGGTGTGGGTGATCGCCTTGGCGGTCGGCACGGTCACCGAGAACACCGAGCCGCCGCTTTTGTTGCCGTCGATGGCGATGCCGTGCTTGAGCACGCGCGCAAGGCGTTCGACGATCGACAGGCCGAGGCCGAGGCCGCGCGCGATCCGCGCGCCCTGTTCGAGCCGGTGGAACTCTTTGAAGATCTCGCCGCGCTTGACCGGCGGGATCCCGACGCCAGTGTCGTAGACGCAGATCTTGAGCGAGGCGCCCTGGCGGCGACAGCCGACCAGCACGCGGCCGCGCGGGGTGTATTTGATCGCGTTCGAGATCAGGTTCTGCAGCAGGCGGCGCAGCAGCAGCCGATCCGACTCGACCGGCAGCGAGCAGGGCACGAAGGCGAGCTCGAGGCCCTTGGCGCGCGCGATCGGCGCGAACTCGATCTCCAGCGAGCGCATCAGGTCGGCCATCTTGAAGCTCGAGATCGAGGTGGTCATCGCCCCGGCGTCCAGCCTGGAGATGTCGAGCAGCGCGCCGAGGATCTCTTCGATCGCCTGCAGCGATTCGTCGATGTTCTCGACCAGGCGCGTTTCCTCGCCGCCGTGCTGGCGCTCGACCAGGCTCGTGACATAGAGCCGCGCCGCGTTCAGCGGCTGGAGAATGTCGTGGCTGGCGGCGGCGAGGAAGCGCGTCTTGGAGATGCTGGCGTCTTCGGCCGCGCTCTTGGCCAGCGCCAGCTCGGAGTTCAGCCGCGTCAGCTCCTCGGTACGGTCGCGCACGCGCTTTTCCAGCGTCGCATTGGCGCGCTCGAGCGCTTCGGCGGCTTCGAAGGTGGGTGTGACGTCGGTGAAGGTGATGACGAAGCCGCCGCCGGGCATGCGGTTGGTGAGCACCTCGATCACCATGTGGCGTTCCGGCAGGCGTTCGAGATATGGCTCGCTGTCGGTGGTGTAGGCCACCAGCCGCTGCTCGATCATCGCTTCGCGGTCGGCCTGGTTTTCGGGATCGCTCACGCCCATGAATTCCAGGATCTCGCGCAGGGGCGTGCCGAACTGGACGATGTGCGGGGGCACGTTGAGGAGATCGCCGAACTGCCGGTTGGAGCAGATCAGCTGCAGGTCGGCATCGAATACGGCGATACCCTGGCGCACGTGGTTGAGTGCGGTCTGGAGGATCTCGCGGTTGAAATGCAGGGCCGCGTGCGAATCGTCGAGCAGTTTCAGCGCGGCCTTCGCCGACACCGTCCGCTTGCGCAGCAGCAGCGACATCACGAGGCGCGAGGAGGCCGCTCCGATCGAGGAGGCGATCAGGTGCTCGGCGTGCTGCAGCAGCTCGAAATCGGCAGGTGCTCCGGGCTCCAGCCGCAGATTGCGCCGCGCGGAGAAGGCCTCGAAGGAATGCCGTGCACGGTCGGGGCCGAGATATTGCGCGACGGTGGTCTGGATGTCCTGAACGGTGACGGTGGTGCGCCAGCGGCGGAAGCTCGGCGAGATCGGCGCGAGCGTGTTGGGCACGAACAGATCGGCCTGCAAGAGCTCGATGGACGAGGGCCTGCGCGCCAGCGACAGCAGCACGTAGGTCAGGATGTTGAGCGACAGCGACCAGATCACGCCGTGCATCAGCGGCGGCAGGTCGGCGCCGAACAGCGCCTGGGGTCGCAGCGCCTCGATGCCGAACGGGCCGTGCTGGAGCCACAGGATGCCTGCCGTGGAGGAATCCATGAAGCTCGGCATGAACAGCGTGTAGAGCCACACCGCGAAGCCGACCAGCATGCCGCCGATCGCGCCGCGCGCGGTGGCGCGCCGCCACAGCAGCCCGCCGAAGAAGCTCGGCGCGAGCTGGGCGATGGCGGCAAAGGACAGCAGGCCGATCGCCGCGAGCTGGGTGTTGCCGAGCGCGCGGTAGTAGAAATACGCCATCACCATGATGGCGAAGATCGCGAGCCGCCGCGAGCGCAGCAGGAAGTCGCTGAAATCGGCGCCGCCGGTGCGCCCCTCCGGCCGCCGCTGCAGCACCAGGGGCACGATGAGGTCGTTCGAGACCATGATCGAGAGCGCGACGCATTCGACGATCACCATCGCGGTCGCCGCCGACAGGCCGCCGACGAAGACGGCGACGCTGAGCAGGTCCGCGCCGCCCTCCATCGGCAGGGCCAGCACGTACATGTCGGGGTCGGCCGCGCCGAACGGGAAGCTGACGAGGCCGGCGAGCGCGATCGGGATCACGAACAGATTGATGGCGACGAGGTAGAGCGGGAACAGCCAGCGCGCGCGGCCGACCTCGGCGTCGGACGAATTCTCGACGACACTGACGTGGAACTGGCGCGGCAGCAGCATGATGGCGCACAGCGACAGCAGCGTCATGGTGAGAAAATTACCGATCGACGGCGAATAGTTGATGGCGCGCACCGCCTCCGGCGTCTTCATGGCGCGCTCGATCAGTTCGTGCGGGGAGAACATCCAGAAGGTGACGAAGATGCCGGCGGCGAGGAAGGCGACCAGCTTGATGATGGATTCGGTCGCCACCGCCAGCATCAGGCCGTGCTGGTGCTCGGTCGCGTCGGTCTGTCGCGTGCCGAACAGCACCGCGAAGGCCGCCATTGCCAGCGTCACCATCAGCGCGACGTCGCCGACGATCGGGATGTGGGAGAAGGCCTGGTCTTCGCTCAGGATCGTCGCGAGCGAGGAGGCGACCGCCTTGAGCTGCAGCGCGATATAGGGCACCGAGCCGATGATCGCGATTCCGGCGACGGTGGCCGCCACCGCCTGGCTCTTGCCGTAGCGGGCGCCGATGAAGTCGGCGATCGAGGTGATGTTGTGCGCTTTGGCGAGCTGGATCACGCGACGCAGGATGCCGGCGCCGAGCCCGATCATCAGGATCGGGCCGACATAGATCGCGAGGAAGTCGGTCGAGGTGCGCGTCGCAAAGCCCACCGAGCCGAAGAAGGTCCAGGAGGTGCAATAGATCGCCAGCGACAGCGGATAGATCAGCCCGGAGGCGCGGCCGCGCCCGGCCGGCGAGCGGCGGTCGCCATGGCTCGCCACCAGGAACAGGAAGCCGATATAGCCGAAGGCGGCGGCGATCACGCCCCAGTCGTGCAGCATGGGAAACGCGCTTCCTCCAGGGCGCCGGCGGCGCCCGATCTTCCCCAGGCGCAAGAGCACCCGGTCTCATTATCCAAGTAAATTTCCAAGCAAATCTAGCGCGTTGGGCGGGCGCAAGCGACAGCGAAATGCCGGACGGAGGCGGGAACTGGGGTTGTCGTTAAGCTGTAGGAGGACACCGGGGACACTTACCCTCCCCTGGAGGGGGAGGGTCGATCGCGCGAAGCGCGAGCGGGGTGGGGTGATCTCTCAGCACGGGCAGTGTGTTCGTGGAGGGGCTGTCACCCCACCCCGCTATGCATTCCGCTTCGCTCCATGCATAGCGACCCTCCCCCTCCAGGGGAGGGTAAGAGAAGAAAAACGCCTACTCCGCCGCCAGCGACTTCTCGCGCAGCGGCAGGCCGAGACGCTCCCACACTTGCAGCAGGGCCTCGGCGAGCTGATCGATCAGGCCGTCGTCGTGATAGGGCGAGGGCGTGATGCGCAGCCGCTCGCTGCCTTTGGGAACGGTCGGATAGTTGATCGGCTGGATGTAGATGCCGTGCTCATCGAGCAGGAGGTCGGAGGCCTGCTTGCACTTCTCGGGATCGCCGACGAACAGCGGCACGATGTGGGTGTCGCTCGACATGACCGGCAGGCCGGCGGCGTTGAGGATCGCCTTGACGCGGGCAGCACGGTCCTGGTGGCGCTCGCGCTCCCAGTTCGAGGTCTTCAGATGCTTGATCGCGGCGGTCGCGGCCGAGCAGATCGCCGGCGGCAGCGCGGTGGTGAAGATGAAGCCCGGCGCATAGGAGCGCACGGCATCGATGATCTGGCCGTTGGCGGCGATGTAGCCGCCGAGGCAGCCGAACGCCTTGGCGAGGGTGCCTTCCAGCACGTCGATGCGGTGCATGACGCCGTCACGCTCGGCGATGCCGCCGCCGCGCTGGCCGTACATGCCGACCGCGTGGACCTCGTCGACATAGGTCATCGCGTTATATTTCTCGGCGAGATCGCAGATCTTGGCGAGCGGGGCGACGTCGCCGTCCATGGAATAGAGGCTCTCGCAGGCGATCAGCTTCGGACGGTTCGGGTCCGCCGCTTTCAGCAGCTCCTCGAGATGGGCCAGATCGTTGTGACGGAACACGACCCGCTCGCAGCCGGACTGGCGGATGCCCTCGATCATCGAATTGTGGTTGAGCTCGTCCGACAGGATGAGACAGTTCGGAATGAGCTTGGCGATGGTGGGAATGCCGGTCTGGTTCGAGACATAGCCCGAGGTGAACAGCAGCGCGGCTTCCTTGCCGTGGAGATCGGCGAGCTCGGCTTCGAGCTGGACCAGCGGATGATGCGTGCCGGCGATGTTGCGGGTGCCGCCGGCTCCGGTGCCGACGCGCGTCGCGGTCTCGACCATGGCGCCGACCACTTTCGGGTGCTGGCCCATGCCGAGATAGTCGTTGGAGCACCAGATCACGACGTCGCGCTTGCCCTTGGGCGAGTGCCAGACCGCGTGCGGGAATCGGCCGGCGGTGCGCTCGAGGTCGGCGAACACGCGGTAGCGCCGTTCAGCATGGAGACGATCGAGGGCGGTATCGAAGAACTGGTTGTAATCCATCGGCAAAACCTGCAACGGAACCCGGCCACGGCGGCCACTCGTTTTTAGAGCTTTTCCAGCTCCAATGTCTATGCGCCAGCACACATTTGTGGCGAGGCGTGCGGGTATATTGATAGCGCCCCGTCGCGGGGGATAGTTGATGTGGATCAAACGCCTAACACTTGCCCGCCGGCGCGGACCGAGGCTGGCGGAAAGCGCAGGGACCGTTGCAGCCGGCTTGGACATTTTGTCCATGGGGCACGCTCGGTCCATGATGGCTGAGCCGGTCGCGCCGATGTCGTAGCCTTGCAGTCTGCGAGGCGCGGATCGGCGCCCGGCAAGCTCATGCGAAAGGACGCCCGATGAAGCGCGTGATGATCCTCAACGGTCCCAACCTCAACATGCTCGGCATCCGCGAGCCGCACATCTACGGCACGACGACGCTCGCAGAGGTCAATGCGAGCTGCGAGGCGGTCGCGGCCAAGCTCGGCCTCAAGCTCGCCTTCCACCAGTCCAACCATGAAGGCGTGCTGGTCGACCTGATTCAGTCGGCGCGGCAGGATGCCGACGCCATCGTCATCAATCCCGCGGGCTTCTCCTTCACCTCGGTCGCGATCATGGACGCGATCAAGACGTTCGAGGCCCCGGTGCTGGAGGTGCATATCTCCAACATCCACGCCCGCGACGAATATCATCGTCACTCCAAGATCTCGTTCGTGGCGACGGGCGTGATCTGCGGGCTGGGGCCGTTCGGCTACATCGCAGCGCTGCACGCGATCGCGAATATGAAGTGAGGCGGCTCCCTCGCCCCGCAAGCGGGGAGAGGCGAAGAGCTCACGTCGTCTTGAACTGCAGCACGCCGTCCTTGGTCTCGGCCGTCAGGCGGCCCTCGACGATCATGTAGTTGACGTGCGCGACGAGCTCGCCGGCGGCAAAGCCCATCTGGTGCTCGTCGAGCACGTGCTTGTTGAAGACAACAGGCACCAGAGCGCGCGAGGTCTGCGGCACCTCGCGGCAGGCTTCCGCGATCAGGCGGCAGCGCTCTTCATGGTGGTCGGCGAGCTGCTTGATGCGGGTCTTCAGTCCGTAGAACGGCACGCCGTGGCCCGGCAGCACCAGCACGTCATAGGGCAGCGTCGTGGTGAGGCTGGCGAGCGAAGCCAGATATTCGCCGAGCGAGTTCTGGTCGGGCTCGACCGCCCAGACGCTGACATTGGGCGAGATCTTGCTAAGCACCTGGTCGGCGGAGAGGAACAGCTTGTCGTCGGCGCAGTACAGCATCACCTGGTCGAGCGCGTGGCCGCCGCCGGTGATCACCTTGAAGCGGCGCGTGCCGATCACGACGTCCTCGCCGTGGGAGATGCGGCGGTAGGAGGGCGGCAGCACCGAGACGCGCTTGAGATAATCCTGGCCGCGGCCGAGCAGCTTCTCGGTGAGCGACTCGTCCATGCCGTGGCGGCGGAAGAACAGCCGCTGCGCTTCCTGCCGCTCCGCAGTGCCGCGGTTCTGGTGATAGACCGATTGCAGATATTCGACCTGCGACATCACCAGCGGGCAATTGAAGCGCTCGACCACCCAGCCCGCCAGTCCGACATGGTCGGGGTGGGAGTGGGTGACGATCAGGCGCGTGATGGTGATGCCCTTCAGCGGTCCGTCGAACAGCTTGGTCCAGGCCTCGATGGTTTCCTCGTTGCCGAAGCCGGTATCGACCATCGCATAGCCGTCGCCGTCGGCGAGCAGGTAGATGTTCACGTGGTTGAGGCGGAACGGCAATTTCAGCCGTGCCCACAACACGCCGGGCCTGACCTCGACGATCTCGTCGTGGCCGGGATGCTGTTCCCAGGGATAGCGCAGTGCCTCGGCCGAGGACTGGGCGGTGTCGGATTTTGCGTTCATGTTACCCGCTTAAACCCAGCGCGGGCGGGGCGCCAGCCGAAAAAGGCTGGCCCGTGGTCTCCGCATGGCGGTCATACCGCAGCATTTTTCCGTAGCCCGGATGGAGCGCAGCGCAATCCGGGGCTTCCGCGCTTGTGGCACGGATCCCGGATTACGCTGTGCTCCATCCGGGCTACGGCTACGGGACGGCGTCCTTACGCCGCCCGCATGTTGTTGAGGAACGCGTCGATCTCTCCGCGCAGCATGTCGGCCTCGCGGCGGAGCGCGTCGGAGGCGCCGAGCACCTCGTTCGCGGCCGCGCCGGCCTCGGCGGAGGCGGTGGAGACGCCGACGATGTTGCTGGAGACCTCGCTGGTGCCGCCGGCCGCATGCTGGATGTTGCGGGCGATCTCGCGCGTCGCCGCGCCCTGCTCCTCGACCGCGGCCGCGATCGTCGTGGTCACGTTGTCGATCTCGCCGATGATCCGGCCGATGCCCTGGATGGCGCCGACTGCCGACGTGGTGATGTCCTGCATGCTGGCGATCTGGGTGCGGATTTCCTCCGTCGCCTTGGCGGTCTGGCTTGCGAGGCTCTTCACCTCGGAGGCAACCACCGCGAAGCCGCGGCCGGCCTCGCCCGCACGCGCCGCCTCGATGGTGGCATTGAGCGCGAGCAGATTGGTCTGCGAGGCGATGGTCTGGATCAGGTCGACCACGACGCTGATGCGGCTCGCGCTGTCGGCGAGGCTTTGCACCGTGGCGTCGGTGGCGCCGGCCTCGTCGACCGCTTTCTTGGCGATCGCGGCCGAAGTGACGACCTGCTTGCTGATCTCCTCGATCGAGGAGGACAGCTGTTCGGTGCCCGACGACACGGTCTGCACGTTGACCGAGGTCTCCTCGGCGGCGGAGGCGACCGCGTTCACCAGCGCGTTGGACTGGTCGGCGGTGGTCGACATGCTCTGCGCGGTCGACTGCATCGAATTGGCCGACTGCGCCAGATTGTCGAGCGCGGAGCGCACCGTGTTCTCGAATTCGGCGATCTTCGCTTCCATGCGCGCGGCGCGCTCGGCCTTGGCGACACGGTCCTTGTCCTGCTCGGCGGCGAGCGCCCGGGCCTCGATCATGCTGTCGCGGAACACGGTCAGCGTTTCCTTCATCACGCCGATCTCGTCGTTCTGGCGGGAGCGGACGATCTCGGTGTCGAGGTCGCCGGCCGACAGCAGCTGCATGGCGCGCTGAAGCTCGCGGATGCGGCGCAGGATGTTGCGGCCGACATAGAGCCAGACGAACAGCGCCGAGCCGACCAGCATCAGGGAGCCGAGCGCCAGCATCACGGTCGTCGCCAGCGAGGTCTCCTGCTGCGCCTGGGAGGTCGAGGCGTTGGTCTCCTTCTGCACACCGTCGACGAGCTGCTGCACGCTGATGCCGAGGCCGACATTGAGCTTGCGCGTCTCGTCCAGGATGGTCTGGCCGTAGTCGATCGAGTCGAGCTCCTTCTCGCGCAGATTGAACACGCCGGTCTTGCCGGTGCCGAGCGCGAGCAGCTTTTCCGCCGACTCGCGCAGCATCTTGTTGCCCTGATTGTCCGGCAACAGATCGAGGTTGGAGCGCAGGCGGCCCTGTGCCGTCTTGAATTCCTTCTGGATGTCGTCGAGCTTGTCGCTGGTGCTCGCGGACAGCGCCGCGCTCATGTCGGCGGCGGCCAGATTGCCGCTGGCGACGACGTTGCCGAGCTGGCCGACGGTCTGCGCGGCGTCGCTGGCATCCGCGGCCGACAGGTCGGCCGAGCCGAGAATGGCGTTGACCCGGGTCTGCGCGTCGAGCATCGCCGGACTGGCCGCGCCGACGAAGGAGCCCTGCGCGTTGCGCAGCGCATCATATTGTTTCTCGTGAAGCGCGGCGATATCCAGCCGCTCGCGGGCGGCCTTGGTGAGGCTCTGCGCCGCCTCGTTGATGCTCTTCATCGTTTCGCTGAGGCCGGAGACGACGCTCTTGTCGCCGCCGAGCTGGATGATCTCGGTGAGCTTCTGCTGGGTCTGCTCCTGCAATTCCCTGAGCTTCTTGGTGCGCTCGTTGAGGGCCTCCTCGCTCTGCGCCGCGAGCAGGGCCGGTCCCTGGGCCGCCAGACTCGCGCTCAGTGCCGACAATTGAAGGCTGGCGGCAAGGCGCGGAATGTCCCGCCCGCTCAGCTCGGTCATGCGTCCGCCGAGATTTTGCAGCGCCAGGCCCGCGCCGGCCGCGATCACGAGGCCCATGCCCGCGATCACCGCGAAGGCCGTGAACAGGCTGCCGCGCACGCCCCATGTCGGCAGTTTGAAGCGAGGCAGAAAACGGCCCAAGCGGCCAAGCCCCAGACGGATCGCCATCGAAAATTCCCCCAGCTCTTGCTTATCTTTGTGGCCGGCAGTATCGGCACCGCCGGTTAAAAATTCGCAATCTCCGCAAAAGCTTGCGGTCGTTCCGCAGGGCGAAAAAAGAACGGCCGGCGAGATCGCCGGCCGCATCGTCATGGTAAGGTTGTGGTAACCGATCAGTAGCGCGCGACGCCCGGGCTCGCCCAGTTGAAGCGGTAGTTGACGCCCGCCTTGATGGTGTGGTCGTCGGTGGTGAAGCTGCCGGTGCCCGTGAGCGGACCCGCGGTGAAGCTCGCGTCGCCGAAATTGTAGTACTGGTACTCGGCCTTGGCCGACCAGTTCGGGGCGAACATGTATTCGAGGCCGGCACCGACGGTGTAGCCGTTGCGGTGGTCGCCGGTGATGATGAAGGCAGCCGGCACGCCGCCGACGGTCACCTTCTCGTTGTTGTCCGAATAGGCGTAGCCGCCCTTCACGTAGACGAGGCCGGGACCCCAGGTGTAGCCGACGCGGCCGGTGATCGAGCCGAGACCGCGCTGGTCGTTGGTGTAGGCGATGCCGCCCGGAAACACGGCGCCGACGCTGCCGGAGAGCCAGGAATACTGGCCCTCGACGCCGACCACGAAGTTCGGGTGGAACTGCCAGTCCGCACCGACCTGCACGCCGCCGAGGAAACGGCCGTTGCCGTTGTTGCCGGTGGAGAGGCCGCTGAAATTGTTGTCGCTCGAGAACGCGCCGCCGATATGGCCACCGATGTAGAAACCGGTCCAGTTGTAGATCGGCGCGGCATAGGCCGGCGCGGGGGCCTTGTAGTAGTTGCGGTTGCCGAGATCGGCACCGACGGCCGGCGCAGCAGCGCCCACCACGAGCAGCGCAACGGTTGCAAACAGAATCTTCTTCATGGTCTCGAACTCCAGCACTCAATGTCCCCGGCAGGCGCGCTTTCCGCGCCGCGTTGGTTTTTCAGATAGCTCGCTTTTGACGAAAATGCTGTCACATGCATGGCACAGCGCGAGCCAACCTAACTTATTGGGCTGCAATCGGTTTTCGTGCTTAATGCCGGCTTAAGAAATGCTGAAGGAAGGCTTAACGTGGCAGCGTTGGAGTAACTTCCACGCGCGCTTCGTTAACCAAGGCGCCGGCGCGCCTCGTCCCGCATCTGCTGGCGGAACGCCGCGCGCTTTGCAGGACGGTCCTCCTCGCGCACGTCATGGCGATCGAAGATGTCGAACTTCTCCAGGATCGGATAGCGCTCGCTCGCCATCGCGAGCACGCGCAGCACCTTGGTCGCCGACGGCGTCGGGCCGCTCACCTCCCAGCGCCTGATGGTGTCGCTGCCGCCCTTGTCCGGCAATCCGCAGAGCCTTGCCATGTCGGCCGCAGTGAGCTTCCGCTCGAGGGCATCGGAAAGGTCGGCGCGGAGTTGCTTCAGTTCGGGGCCGGTCATGTCGCCTCAATGCGGGAAGTCGATGAGGGAAATGCAGTAGCGCTGATTCGGGTCCATCCGAAGGCGGGCCGCGCGTGACAATCTCATCGGCGTCCCGCCAGCGCGACGCAATCGACCTCGATGTCGAACGGCCCCGGCCATGACGGGACGTGCACGAAGATGCGCGCCGGCGCCTCGTTCCGGAAGTAGCGGGCGTAGACCTCGTTGAACGCGGTGAAATGCGCGGGGTCCGGCGTGCAATAGACGTTGCACTTGATCACCTCCGACAGCGATGATCCTGCTGCCTCCAGGCACCGCTGCATCTGGTCCAGCACGATCTCGGCCTGTCGCTCGAATGGCAGCGGCCTGACGTCGCCCGTCTCGGGATCGAACGGCGGCAAGCCGGACAGGTAGACCAGACCCTCGGCGATGACGACGGGATGGACCGGGCCTTTGCGGCGGCGCTCCAGATAGGTCGATATCGGCTCCACGCGAATTCTCTTCATGTCGCTCTCCACGGCCTGCGGAAGCCAGCGTAGGTCGCCGTCGGATCCAATGGTTCGGTGGCCGCCAAACCATGCCCGTTGCCGCACCCGGGCCGTCACGATACGATTTCGCCATGGTCGCAGCGGCAAACATGGTCGAGGTGGCGGCGCTGGTCGGTGACACCGCGCGGGCCACGATGCTGGCGGCGCTGATGGGCGGACAGGCGCTGACCGCGAGCGAGCTTGCCTCGCGCGCGCGGATATCGAGATCGACGGCGAGTGGACATCTCGGCAAGCTGGTCGGGGCGCGCCTGCTCGACGTGACCCAGAAGCGTCGCAACCGCTACTACCGCATCGCCTCGCCACTGGTTGCCAGGATGCTGGAAGGCATCAAGGCGGTCGCCGCGATCGAGGTTCCGCAGCGCCATCAGCCGCGCTCGGCCACCGATGACCGGCTCCGCTTCGCGCGCACCTGCTACGATCATCTGGCCGGCCATCTGGGCGTCGCGATCGCCGATGCCCTGGTCGCCGGAGGGCACGTCGTCCTTGCGGATGACGGCGGGGAGGTGACGGCAGCAGGGCTGAACTTCCTCTCGGCATTCGGCGCGGAGCTGGGACCGAAATCCGGAAGCAGGCGGATCTTCTGCCGTCCCTGCCTCGACTGGAGCGAGCGCCGCTATCATATCGCCGGGCACGTCGGCGCTGAGATCAATCGGTGCTGTCTCGAGCGCGGCTGGCTGAGGCGGGACCGCGACAGCCGGATCGTGCGGGTCACGCCGGCCGGCCAGATCGGCTTGCGCAAGACATTCGGCATCGACCTCGGCGGTGGGCGCGCTTCGGCACCTTCGCGCGAGCACGGAGTTATGAACGGGCGCCTCTGGACTTCGTCCGGCGAATGAACACATGGCAGCAAGGCGCCAGCTTCGGAGGATCAGTCATGACCGGCTTCAAATTCGCCATTGCCGCATTCGTCTCTGCCGGACTGCTCGTTGCGCCCTTCGCGGCCGAGGCCAAGAAGCGGTCGAGCCGGCACTACAGCGCTGGCGTGGTGGCGCCGAATTACGGCGGCGCCGCATCGCCGGCGGCGCAGCCGAAGCCCTACGGGTCATCCGGACAATCGGTCGGCACCGTCACGGCGCCCTCGATCGGATCGTACAATTGGCCGTCGGTCGGCGTGACCAATTCCGTTCCGACCTGGAGCAACACCACGCGATAGAACGAGTGAGATTGAGATAGCGTGCACCGGCCGGAGGAGAGTTCCGCTAGATTCCCCGGCCGGCCTGCTTTCCGATCACGCACCGCCATGCTGCAAGTCGCTCGGCCGGATGCTGGTTCATCCAATCGGCGAGTTGCGGCGCGCCCATCAGGCAGGACTGCACCGAGACCTCGGCAAAATCCGAGCTGGTGACGAGCTGCTCGTGACAATTGCTCGGCGAGGCGAGACTGCAGAGTACCGCGATGATCTTGATCACGACCGGGTGCTCCCGTCGCCGACGAATGTCCGGCCCATCGGCGTCTTGTCGTTGTCCTCGCCAGCCTGATCGGCCGACGGGAAGATGCTGTCGTAGATGGCGCGCGCTTCCTGGATGAGACGCGCCCGTTCGCGTTCGGACTTCGAGACAAATCGTATGACTTCGCCCATGATGGCTCCGTATCAATTGCTGTCCGTCATCAGATGACGTTGATCATTCCATTTCGATCTATGGTGCCGTCCTCGCCTTTGAAGCGACGCCGCCGATCACGAGGGAACAAAAACGCGTGAGCGCACCCGGGCATCCCAACTGTCCAGCGCCATCGATGCGCCGGGTTGAGAAGTCGCTCACCACCTCATATTCGTTGCAAGGCGATTGGCCAGACGAACGAATGCCGGTGTCGGCTTTACGCCTTGCCGTCACCGGCAAGGATCATTGCGTAAATGCAAATACGGAAGGGACCAATATGTTTCACGGCCGGAGGCCGCCAAGTTTTTGGAACCATCCGGAGATCTGGTGATCCGACGCCGCACCGTCTTAAGCCGCCGGTGCGCGCTCTTTTCGTCCCGGCACCGCCGCCAGCAATTCGCGCGTGTAGGCATGCTCGGGCGCGGCGAACAGCTGCGCGGTCGGCTTCAACTCGACGATGGCGCCGCGCTGCATCACCGCGATGCGGTCGCAGATTTGCGCGGCGACGCGCAGATCGTGGGTGATGAACAGCATCGAGAGTCCGAGGCGCGCCTTGAGATCTTCGAGAAGCCTCAGGACCTGCGCCTGCACCGAGACGTCGAGCGCGGAGACGGCTTCGTCGGCGACGATGATCTCCGGTTCGAGCGCGAGCGCGCGGGCGATGCCGATGCGCTGGCGCTGGCCGCCGGAGAATTCATGCGGATAGCGTTCGAGCGCGCCGGCATCGAGGCCGACCATCCTCAGGAGATCGCGGGCACGATCGAACGCGACCTTCGGATCCGTGCCGGCTGCGATCGGACCGTCCGCGATGATGTGGCCGATCTTGCGCCGTGGATTGAGCGAGGCGAATGGATCCTGGAAGATCATCTGGATGCGATGCCGCTCGGTGCGCAGCGCCTTGCCGGTGAGAGAGGTGAGGTCGGTCTCGCCGATCCGCACCGTGCCGCGGTCGGCCTCGATCAGCCGCATCACGAGCCGGGCCACCGACGATTTGCCCGAGCCGGATTCGCCGACGAGGCCGAGGGTCTCGCCCTTGAAGATGTCGAAATTGACCGCTCGCGCGGCATCGACGCGGCGGTCCTCGCGAAACCAGCCGCCCGACGTCACGTAGGTCTTGTCCAGCCCGATCACCTCGACCGCCTTGGCCTGGTCGTCGAGCGGCGTGCGTGCCGGCGGGTCCATCGAGGGCACGGCGGCGAGCAGCGCCTTGGTGTAGTCGTGCTGCGGCGCGTTGAAGACCGTCGCTGCCGGGCCTTCCTCCACGACCTTGCCGTGGCGGAGCACGACCACCTGATCGGCGATGTCGGCGACCACGCCAAAGTCATGGGTGATGAACATCACCGCCATGTTGCGGTTGCGCTGCAGGTTACGGATTAGCTTGAGGATCTGCGCCTGCGTGGTGACGTCGAGCGCGGTGGTCGGCTCGTCCGCGACCAGCACCGCCGGCTCGAGCGCGAGCGCCATCGCGATCATGGCGCGCTGGCGCTGGCCGCCGGAGAGCTGGTGCGGATAGGCGCGGACGATGCGCTCGGGGTCGGGCAGGCCGACCTCGCGCGCCAGCGACAAGGCCTTGGCGCGACGTTCCTTCGGCGTCAGCAGGCCGTGCGCCTCGAACATCTCGGCCATCTGGTCGCCGATCCGCATCAGGGGATTGAGCGCCGTCATCGGCTCCTGGAAGATCATCGCCAGCCTGCGGCCGCGCAGGTCGCGCCAGCCGTCGTCGTCGAGCTTGAGCAGGTCGCGGCCTTCGAACTGGATCTCGCCCGAGGTGACGGACACCGTGTCGGGCAGCAGGCCCATCAGCGCATGCGCGCACATCGACTTGCCGGAGCCGGATTCGCCGACGACGCAGACGATCTTGCCGGGCCGCAGATCGAGCGAGACCCCGTCGACGGCGAACGGACGTTCGGCACCCTTGGGCAGCGCGATGCGCAGATTCCTGATGGCGACGGCAGGCGGGGCGGTCATCGTCAGCGGCCCTCCCGCGACAGGCGCGGATTGAGCGCGTCGTTGAGACCTTCGCCGATCAGGTTGAGCCCGAGCACCGAGATCAGGATCGCGACGCCGGGAAACACGGTGATCCACCAGGCCTGGCGGATCACGGTGCGGCCGGCGCCGACCATGTAGCCCCAGGAGATCAGGTTGGGATCACCGAGACCAAGGAACGCCAGCGAGGATTCGAGGAGGATCGCGGTCGCCACCATCAGCGAGGCCAGCACGATCACCGGCGACAGCGCGTTGGGCAGGATCTCGCGCAGGATGATCCAGCTGTTGCTCTGGCCGGTGACGATCGCCGCTTGCACATATTCGCGCGTGCGCAGCGACAGCACCTCGCCGCGGACGAGGCGGGCGACCGGCGGCCAGCTCACCACTGCGATGGAGGCCACGATCGAATAGATCGAGGGCTGCAGGATCGCGACCAGCACGATCGCGAGCGCGAAGCTCGGAATGGTCTGGAAGAACTCGGTGAAGCGCATCAGGGCGTCGTCGACCCTGCCGCCGAAATAGCCGGCCATGGCGCCGATGGGAATGCCGACCACCAGCGCGACCAGCGTCGAGACGAGGCCGACCAGGAGCGAGACGCGTGCGCCAAAGATCATGCCCGCGAAGACGTCGCGGCCGAGCGCGTCGGTGCCGAGCGGCACGGTCCCAAGCGTGAAGGGCGGCAGGAACGGCCGCTGCACCATGCGCCAGGGCGAGTTCGGGAACAGCATCGGTCCGAACACCGCGATGGCGATCGCGAGCAGAAGGATGACGAGCCCGACGACGCCGCTCGGGCTTCTCAGCATCGATTTCCAGAACTGTTTCATGAGGCGAATTCGATGCGCGGGTCGACCAGGCGGTAGACCAGGTCGGTGATGAGGTTGAAGATCAGCACCATGGCGGAGCAGATCACGAAAACGCCGAGCAGCAGATTGTAGTCGCGCTGCAGCAGCGCGTCGTACATCAGCCGCCCGATGCCGGGCCAGGCGAACACGGTCTCGGTGATGACGGCGCCGCCGATCAGCGTGCCGGAATGCACCCCGGCCAGCGTCACGACCGGCAGCAGCGCATTGCGCAGCACGTGGCGGCGCTGGATCACGGCGTCGGACAGGCCTTTCGCGCGCGCGGTCTTGACGAAGTCGAGCCGCTTCACCTCCAGCATCGAGGCGCGCGTCATGCGGGTGTAGGTCGCCATGAAGAACAGGCCGAGCGTCATCGCCGGCATGATCAGGTGCTTTGCGACGTCCACGGCATGGGACAGGCCGGTGAGGTTGGCGCCGACGGTCTCGTAGCCGAAGCTCGGCAGCCAATCCATGGTGACCGAGAACAGCAGGATGCCCATCAACGCCACCCAGAAGATCGGCATGGCGTAGAAGATCAGCGCAAAGACGGTGATGGCGGTGTCGAGGAACGTGCCGGCAAAGCGGGCGGCGAAGGTGCCGAAGAGAATGCCGAGCATCAGCGAGATCGCGAAGGCGGTCAGCGTCAACAGGAGTGTCGCCGGCAGCCGTTCCCCGATCAGCTTCGCCACCGGCGCCTGCTGGCGGAAGGAGAAGCCGAGGTCGAGGGAGACGACGCCCTTGACGTAGATGAAGAGCTGCTCGGGCAGCGGCTTGTCGAGGCCGAACTTCTCCCGGAGCTGCTTGACGAAGACCTGGTCGGATGCGCCGGCTTCGCCGGCCATCACGACCGCGGGGTCGCCGGGCGCAAGCCGGATCAGGAAGAAATTGAGGACGACGATCGCGAGCAGGACGATGACGCCCTTGAGGACACGCTGGGCAACGAAGGAGAGCATCTTAGAGAGTCATACCGATGGGGTGACCTGCAGCCGCGGAGAAGTGCTCTTAGAGCACCTCTCCCCGCGTGCGGGGAGAGGTGCGAGAGCAGGGCTCACTTGTCGAGCCATGCGTCCTTGAAGCCGTCATTGACGCCGATCCCCGTGGTGATCAGGTTCTTGACCTTGCAGCGCGTGATGGTCGGGAATTGCAGCTCCAGCATCCAGGCCACCGGCACGTCCTCGACCAGGATTTTCTGCGCCTTCTCGTAGAGCTCCTTGCGCTTGGAATCGGGCGTCGCGACCGCGCCGTCGGCGAACAGCTTGTCAATCTCCGGGTTGGAATAGCCCTCGACGTTGTTGAACACCTGACCCTTGGCGATATTGCTGGAGATATAGTTGCGGCCGACCCCGAGCGCGGGATCGCCATACTGGTAGAGATAGGTGAAGGCGATGTCGTAGTCCCAGTCGCCGATCTTCTGGTTGCCGCCCGCAACGTCGGTCGCGATCGTCTCGATGTTCATGCCGACGTCCATGAGGTTCTGCTTCACCGCTTCACCCCAGCGCTGCCAGGTCTCGCCATAGGCGAGCGGCAGCAGGCGGATCTTCTCGCCCTTGTAGCCGGCTTCCTTCAGCAGTGCCTTGGCCTTGGCCGGATCGTACGGGTACTTCTTCACGTCGTCGGTGTAATATTTGATGGTCGAGGCGGAGGGGCCGGTCGCGACCTTGCCGAGCCCGTTCCAGATCACGTCCTTGGCGAAATCGCGGTCGACCGCGTACATGATCGCCTGCCGCACCCGCTTGTCGGCGAGCGGCCCCTGGCGGTTGTTCAGCCAGAGCCAGGCCAGCGGCGAGAAGAACTCCCAACCGGCGCCGGTGACGCAGGTGTCCTTCAGCTTGGACAGCCGCGGCACGTCGAAATTCTCGACCGAACCGCCGGGAAGCACGTCGACCTTGCCGGTCTCGTACGCCACCGAGCGCGCGGCCGCGTCGGGAATGATCTGCCAGTAGATCTCGTCGAGATAGGGCTTGCCCTTCTCGTGGTAGTTCGGGTTCTTGACCAGGCGGATGAACGAGCCCTTCTGCCATTCCTTGAACATGAAGGGGCCCGTGCCGACAGGCGCGTTGTTGTAGGGGTTGGTCTTCCAGTCGGTGCCTTCATAGAGATGCTTCGGCACGATCGGCATCGAGCCGACCTCGAAGATGCCGAGGAACGGGCCGAACGGCTGCTTCAGCGTGAACACCACCGTATAGTCGTCCGGGGTCTCGATCTTGTCGACCTGCGCCAGATTGGTGCGGGCACGCGCATGCGTCTGCTTGAGCATCTCCATCGAGAACAGGACGTCGGCGGCGGTGAAGGGCTTGCCGTCATGCCAGGTGACGCCCTTCTTGAGCTTGAAGGTGTAGGTCTTGGCGTCCTCGCTGACGCTCCAGCTTTCGGCAAGCTCCGGCAATGGCTCGAGCTTCGGGCTGTAGCGCAGCAGCCCTTCGAAGATGTTGCCGGACACCATCTGGGTCGGGCCGTTCTGGACCTGCGCAAGCATCAGGCCGGGCGGCTCGGGCTGGATCACGGCATTGACCACGCCCCCCGTCTTCGGCTCTTGCGCCAGCGCCGGGGCCGCAAGCCCGCAAGCCAGGAGGAGACCAAGCAACACTCGTTTCGGCATGTCATATCTTTCTCAAGCGCGACCAGCCGAAAGCGCTTCGCGACGTCCTCACGCGCAAAGCTACGGCCGACCCGTCCCAGTCCCCATCCGATATCAAGGCTCACATAGTCTCGTTCGGCGCCGCAAGATGAAAGTCTCGACAGCGTTCGCACAAAAAATGTACAGCGCGTCCCGTTTTCACTTGATTCATCGTCGCGTCACGGAGACAAGTCGGCCATGGACAATGCCAGCCGCTCCGAACGATCCCGCAACGCTGCGCTCGAGGCAGCGATCGCGATCATCGCGCGCGACGGGCCGGGCCGGCTGACGCTCGATGCGATCGCCCGCGAGAGCGGCCTCAGCAAGGGTGGCGTGATGCACCAGTTCCGCACCAAGGAAGCGGTGCTGAAGGCGTTGCTCGAGCGGCAGATGGCGCATTTCGAGGAGTTCTCGACGCGCTACATGGCGAAGGCGAGTGAGACCTCCACGAATCCGAATCTGGCGACCCAGCTCGCGACCGTGCGCGAAGCGGCGACCTCGCCGAATTCGGCTGCGCTGGCGTTGGTGGCGGCCATGGTCGAGAATCCCAATCTGATGGCGCTGCCGCGCGAGCGCGAGATGGAGAGGATGGCGGCGATCAGGGAAGAGGCCGCTGATCCGGATCTGGCGATGCTGCGCTGGGCCGGCGCGATGGGGCTGCTGCTGACCTCGCTGTTCGGCATGTCGCCGCTCAGCAAGGACGAGCATCAGCGCCTGTTCGCGCGTCTCGTCGACGATGCGCAATGGGGCGGCCTTGAACAGCCGGCGGCAACGCGCGTCGTCAAATCCGGAACGGTGCCAGCCGCGAAGGCTGCAACCCGGCGCAAGCGCGCCTGATTCGTCCTTAACGAAACCTCGTCAGGACCTGCACAAAGCCGCGCCAGCGGCGAAATGCATCAGGTCCACATTTTGGCTATTTACAAACCGTCTGGTCGGTTTTATAGATCCGCCCACTGAGGCCATCCGAAGCTTCTGACATGGCCCCGGACGAAGCCGAGGGTTGGCCATGGTGAGCCCCGCAGCCGCGTCCGGTCCCTGACGCGGCTGCGGTCGCCATCGCCTGAACAGTGCCAAGAGGAGTCTGGAATGAGAAGCTCGATCGCCCTGCGCGGTCTGGGAACGCTGGGGCTTTGCGCAGGCATGGCCGGCTGCGCCTCGGTCGCGCCCGTGCCCTATTCGGAGCTGGCGTCCTCGGCCTCCATGGCCCCCGACAGATCGGACGCCTCCGGCCGCGTGCCCTACCGTTATTCCACGCCGGTCGACTGGCGCGCCTATAACAAGGTGATCCTCGATCCCGTCGTGGTCTATCGCGGGCGGGACCACCAGTTCGGCGACATGTCCGCCAAGGACAAGGCGACGCTCGCCGCCTACATGCAGACTTGCTTCACTGAGCGGCTGCGCGGCCGCTTCGCGCTGGTGCAGGAGCGCGGACCGAACACGCTGCGTGTCAGGCTGACGCTCACCGGTGCCGTCACCAACACGCCCGTGCTCGGCACGCTGTCGCGGTTCGATATGGCCGGCGCGGTCTACAATGGCGTGCAGGCTGCGCGCGACGGCGAGGGCATGATGACCGGCTCGGTCATATACGGCGTCGAGATCTTCGACGCGACGACCTCGCGTCTGCTCTCTGCCTACGTCACCAAGCAATATCCCGGCGCCTACGACATCAAGGCCACCACCGGCGCGCTCGCGGCCGCCACCGCCGGTCTCGACAAGGGCGCCGACGCACTGATGGCGCAGCTGAACTGACGCCGCGATTCATTCAACGAGAGGCATTGCTGATGAACATTCTCCTTCGCTTCGTGCTGCGCATCGCGATCACGATCGTGATGCTGGCATTTGGCGGCCGCGCCGGCGCGGCTGCGCCGGCCGATCCGAGCGGCACCTGGCTGGTCGAGGACGGCCGCGCCCGCATTCGCCTCGAGCGCTGCGGGCCGTCGCGCGATCGCCTCTGCGGCTTCATCGTCTGGATGAAGGAGCCGGCGGACAAGCGCGGCCAGCCTTACCGCGATAGTCAGAATCCGGATCCGGACAAGCGCGCCCGCACACTGCTCGGCCACCAGCTCATCATGGGCCTGCAGGCGACGGCGGAAGGGCGCTTTGCCGGCGACATCTATAATGCCGAGGACGGCAGGTTTTATTCAGTCTCGATCTGGCGCGAGTCTCCCGAGCGCCTCAAGCTGAAAGGCTGCCTGATCAAGTTGCTGTGCCAGACCCAGACCTGGCAGCAGACTCTCGATGTCGCGCCCGGTCAGCTCGTTGGCCTCACCGGCGATCTCAACGGCCCGCGCGCCGACAAGGAATGGGCGGCGGTGCCCGCCCTGAAGCCGATACCGGCGAAAGCGAGGTAGGCTTCAGGAGGTCCGCAGCGCCTTCCGCAGTTCGTCGAGCGCCTCTGCGAGCTGTTCGCGGTGCGCGATGTCGTCCTTGGGGATGGCAGCGACACTGCCGGCGAGCTCACGCAGGATGCCGGCGAGCAGGCCGAAATTGAGGTGCAGATGCACCGATTTGCGTTCGTCGGCCGTGCCCGGATGTTGCAGCACCAGCGCAACGCCGCTGCCGTCGAGCCGCGCCTCGAACTTCGACGAACGCTCGAAAGTGCCGACATAGAACTTGTCGGGGTATTCAAGCGCGACCTCTGCCTTGTCTGGAACCGGCCTGGACATGTGAGCCTCGTTGGAAACCCGCCAATTCTGGCCGGGAATAGACCGGCCCGCCTTGCGATAGGTCAGAGGCGGCTTCCGATTTGATCCGGATCAAAGTCAGGCCGCCGCTTTTGCAATCCAATAGCAACTGGCGGGACCCGGCAGCGGGCGTCCTGCTCCCTTGAGCCGTGAGACGATCGATGGACATGCAGGCCACAATTATCCCGGCGGTTGACGAGAGCGGACCTGATGTCGCGGGCCTCGAAGCGGCACCCGATGCGGGCGTGCAGCACTGCCTGCAATTGCTCGGCAATGCCGGCTTGCGTCCGACGCGCCAGCGTCTCGCGCTGGGCCAATTGCTGTTCCTCGGCGGCCATCGTCATGTCACCGCCGAGAGCCTCTATGAAGAGGCGATGGCGGCGAACGCCTATTTGTCGCTGGCGACCGTCTACAACACGCTGAACCAGTTCACCGAGGCCGGCCTGCTCCGCCGGATCGCCGCCGACGGCCTCAAGTCGTTCTTCGACACCGACACGTCGATCCATCCGCACTTCTATCTCGAAGGCGAGGATATGCTGGTCGACGTCGCCGAAGGCCTCACCTTCACCAGGATCCCCGAGGCGCTTCCCGGCCACGAGATCGCGCGGCTCGACGTCATCGTCCATCTGCGCCGCAAGCGAACGTAGCGACGGCACATCGTCTAACGCAATCCTGCGCGCCGGAAGCCCTCGAGATAGTGCTCGCGATCGGCCTGGTTGGCCCATGGCAGCTGGGTCGCGATCCAGTGCAGCGAGATGCCCGGCTGGGCGCGGCGGAGCTCGCCCAGCGCGGTCTCCGCCAGCACTTCGTCGCCGGTCATGCCGGCGGAGACCGCGAGCACGCGGTAGGCGCCGGTGAGATCGCCGCGATGGCGGATCGCTTCGCGCGCGAGCGCGATGGCCTCGTCGTATCGGCGCTCGGTGAAGCGCGCATAGCCGGCGATGCCCTGATAGATCGCCAGCGACGGATCGCGCGGCGACAGCCGGATCGCCCTTTGCGCTGCCTCGAACGACTCCTTGGAGCGTCCGGCATAGGACAGCGCCAACGCGTAATAACCCTGCGCCAGCGAGAAGTTCGGGTTGAGCGTGAGCGCCTGCTCGAACTCGGACAGCGCGTCCGCGAGCCTGCGTGTCGAGAAATAGACGCTGCCGAGCGCGACATGCGCCCAGGCATCCTCGTCGTCGCAGCGCACCGCGGCGAGCGCGGCAGCTTCGGCCACCGGTGCCACCGCGGCGAGGTCGCCCCAGCCGAGATGCGCGCCGAACATGTGGTTGGCCGCCAGCAGCGACAGCGCCTGGCCGTAGCCCGAATCGATCGCGATCGCGCGTTCGAGCAGCGACCGTGCGGTCTCGTGATCGCGCTTCGTCACCCGCCAGAAATGCGACAGCGCCCGCATCAGGAGATCCCATGCGTCGAGGCTCGCGGGCGCCTTGCTGTGGGCGCGGAAACTCTCGGCGGCGTGTATCTGCGGCTCGATCGCCGCGACGATCGCATTGGTGATCTCGTCCTGGACGGCGAAGACGTCGACCAGCTCGCGATCGTAGCGCTCGGCCCAGAGATGGCTGCCCGAACTGGCATCGTTGAGCTGCGCGGTGATGCGTACCCGGCTGCCCACCTTGCGCACGCTGCCTTCGACGACGTAGCGGACGCCGAGCTCCTCGGCGATCTGCCTGATATGGACCGCGCGTCCCTTGTAGGTGAAGGACGAGTTGCGGGCGATCACCATGAACCAGCGCTGCTTCGACAGCGCGGTGAGGATGTCCTCGCTGATGCCGTCGCCGAAGTAATCCTGGGCGGGATCGCCGCTCATGTTCTCGAAGGCGAGCACCGCGACCGCCGGGCGGTCCGCCACCCGCGGCAGGGTGGGCCTCGCCTCGGCCGGCACGATCGATGCTGTCACTTCTTCCCGGACGTCGCCCACGAAGCGGAAGCCCTTGCGCGGAATGGTCTTGATCAGCCGCTGGCTCGCGCCGTCGTCGCCGAGCGCCTTGCGCGCGGCGTTGATCCGGCTGTTCAGCGCCGAATCCGAGATGATGCGGTCGCTCCAGATCTGGCTGATCAGGTCATCCTTGCTGACCACACGGGCGCGCTGCGCGACGAGATAGAGCAGCAGGTCGAACACCTGCGGCTGCAACGGAACAGTCGCCCCGCCGCAGGTGAGTTCCCGCAGGTTGCCGTCGAGCACGTTGTTTTCAAACCGGAATCGCACGTTGTTCGTCTCAAGCAAAAATCAAAGTCGTCTCAGGCGAAAATCAACTATCCGCGAAAGCTTCAAACCCGTCCGAGGGGCATGGTGGAGCAACCAACGAGGTGCCGGCGTTCTGGCACAACGGAGCTGTTTTCATGACCCAACTCGATCATCAGGTTCATTCTGTTGGCCCGGAGGTTGCGGGCTTGCGCATATTCAAATTCATCGCCTTTTTGTACGGAATTGCGGCGTATCTCGTGTTTTTCGTCACCATTCTCTATGCCATCGGCTTCGTCACGGGCCTGGTGGTGCCCAAGACCATCGACAAGACCATCGACATCGGACCCCAGACCTCGACGATCGAGGCCGTCGTCATCGATCTGCTGCTGATGTCGATCTTCGCCGTTCAGCACAGCGTGATGGCGCGTCAGCAGTTCAAGGCGTGGTGGACGCAGTTCGTCCCCAAGCCGGTCGAGCGAAGCACCTATGTGCTGCTGGCGAGCCTGTCATTGCTGCTCCTGTTCTGGCAGTGGTGTCCGCTGCCTGCGGTCATATGGAACGTCGAGAATCCGGATATCGCCGTGATTCTGGTCAAGCTGTCCTTTGCGGGCTGGGTCCTGGTGTTCACCAGCACCTATCTGATCAATCATTTCGAATTGTTCGGATTGCATCAGGTGACCAACCATCTGATCGGCAAGGAGGCGTCGCCGCCGCGGTTCAGGACGCCGCTGCTCTACAATTTCGTCCGCCATCCGATCTATCTCGGCTTCATCATCGCGTTCTGGGCGGCGCCGACCATGACCGCGGGCCATCTGCTGTTCGCGATCGTGACCACGCTCTACATCTTCGTCGGCATCGCGCTGGAGGAGCACGACCTCGTCGCGCTCTTTGGCGACGAGTACCGGCAGTACAAACAACGGGTGTCGATGCTTATTCCCTGGCGCCGGTCACTGTAACGCCGTCGCGGCAACGGGCATCCGCCGAACGGAGGATGCCCTGCCGCGACGGGTGAGCTACGCCAGCATCTCACGCGTCAATCCCCTGAACGTCCCCCCGGGGTGATCTCCCCCTTCACCCCGACACCTCTCCCTGCACCCGCCTGTCCCGACATATCGTGGACCCCGGGGCAGGGAGAGGATTTCTCCCCTTTCATCAAACGGAGACGACCCAATGAAACATGTCGGAAACTGCTTCTGCGGCGCGGTGACGATCGAGGTCACGGGTGCACCGGAGGCGATGGGCTACTGCCATTGCCGCTCCTGCCGGTCGTGGTCGGGCGGGCCGGTCAACGCCTTCAGCCTCTGGAAGCCCGAGGCCGTGCGCGTCACCGGGGGCGCGGAGAATGTCGAGACCTTCGCCAAGACGCCGCTGAGCCAGCGCCAATATTGCAAGAAATGCGGCGGTCATCTCATGACCAACCACCCGCCGCTCGGCCTGGTCGACGTCTTCAGCGCCACCATCCCGACGCTCGCATTCGCGCCCGGCGTTCACGTCAACTATGCCGAGACCGTGCTGCCGATGCGCGACGGCCTGCCCAAGCTGAAGGATTTCCCGGCCGAGTTCGGTGGCAGCGGCGAGATGATGCAGGAGTAGCGGCAAGGCTGTTACCTGCGGCGATCCTTCGCGAGGCCCGCCGTTGGCGGGCCCTCAGGATGAGGATCGTGTGCACGGCCGCAACGTCAACCGGCGCTGATGTCGATGAGCCTCACCCTGAGGAGGCGCGTCAGCGCCGTCTCGGAGGACGAGGCGTGCGCTCAGAATCCTTCGAGAGGACGGCGCAGCGCCGCCCTCTCTGCCTTCTTCGAAGAAAGACTAGCCGCCGCGGGATTCGACGACCTTGCGGCAGCTGTCCGACAGCTTCGACTTGTTCTCGCGCAGGCAGGCGTTCATCTGCGGCGGCTTGCCGATATGCTCGGCGCAGAATTTGCTGGCGTCGCCGCGGCAGGCCATCTGCTCCTGGACCGACGGACCGGATTGCGCGGCGGCGGGCAGGGCGGTTGCGGCGAGCAGCAGCGCGGCAAGAACCGAAATCTTCATGAAGCACCTCTTCTGGAATCCTCGTTGGTCCCGACCGGAACCAATCGGACCGGACCATCCCGCAAAGGCCGCGCGAGGGTCCATGCCATGTTCATGGCACCGGCAGGGCCCTGAGGGGCGCGGTACCCCCATCTTCATGGCATGTATCCGCGCGCCGTCTTTTGTCATTCAGGCTTCACCTCGGCTGCGAAACCCGATGATTGCATCGGGACGCCGAACGGGAAGCAGGAGAGCAGGAATGTCGAAGAGAGCTGGAGCGCTGAGCGCAGGGCTGACGGTCATGGCGCTCGCGGGCGCGGCGATGGTGTCGCTGGGCACGAGCCCGGCGCAGGCGGTGGTCTATTGCAAGACCGTGGGCGTGCCCAAGGGCTGCGTGGTGCGGCCGACGGCGGCGGTGGTGGTTGCCCCGGGAGCGCCGGTTGCGGCCGCGGCGGTCGCAACGCCCGGCGTTGGTGCGCCCGGTGTCGGCGTGCGCGCGGGAACGCCGATGAACCGCGGCGGCCCGGTCAATCGCGTCGGCGTGCGCTGATTTTTTCCGTTGAATTGATTGCATCGCATCGGGCCAACGGGGCCTGCGGACGAACACCCCCCGTCCTCCGCAGGCAAGTTTACCCGGCCCGTCCCCTCTCTCCGTGCGCCCCACACGTTCGGGGAGGGGGTTTTTCAGCCCGCGGCCATGTCGCTGTCGGGAAAACGCTGCGGCAATTGCAGCCGCACGCGCGTTCCGGAGGCATCGGAACTCAGCTCGAGCGTGGCGCCGCAGCGTGCGGCGCGGCTCCTCATGTTGCTCAGGCCGCGTGCGGTCTGGCCGTTGCGTCCGGCCGCGCCGCTGCCTTCAATCGCAAAGCCATGACCGTCGTCCGTCACGCTGATCACGCCATACGGCCCCTCGTCTGCGTCGAGCGTGTCGATGGTGACCGCGATGCGGCGGGCCTGCGCGTGCTTGACCGCATTGGTGACGGCCTCGTCGAGGATGCGCACGATCTGGATGACGTGCCAGGGCCTGAGCTCGGGATGCAGCGGCACGCCCTGCGGCGTGGCCACGCGCCAGTCGAGCGTGATGTCGTGCGGCCGCAATTGCGCCGTCGCGCGCTCGCGCCAGGAGCCGAGCGCGAGCATCAGGTCGCCGCCGATGTCGTCCATGGAATCGATGACGAGACGCAAATCCTTCAGCGCGGCACGGGCCGCGTCGGTGATGGTCGCGCCCTCATGGCCGCGCTCGGACAGCGCGACGATGCTGACGAGCTGGCCGCCGAGGCCGTCATGCAGGTCGCGCATCAGGCGGGTACGCTCGTTGGCGAGCGCGGCGGCGCGTGCGCGCTCCTCCTCGCGGACGAAGCTCGCCTTCAGCCGCTCCTCGGCCTCCCGCACGCGCGTCACCAGCTGGCCGGCAAAGCTGTCGACCTGGTTCAGCGCGCGGGCGAAGCGCCAGGTCAGCCCGGCGCCGATCGCGACCAGCATCGCCGAATAGGACAGGCGCGAAACGAAGATGCGATCGTTGTTCACGATCTCGAGCACCGTCAGCATGTCCTGGATCCAGCAGACCAGCACGATCGTGACGGCGCAGCCGATCGTGAAGCTTGCGGCGTCCTGCCGCCGCACGACCGCGATCGCGGTCACCCAGGCCATCAGCAGCAGGCAAAGCCCGACCGTGGGGATGCCGAGCACCAGGAAGAGGATACGCGGCAGCGGCGGGCCGCCGATCAGCCCGACCACGAATACGACGAGGCCCGGCACGAACAGCAGCATGCCGTAGCGCGGCCAGCGCCAGCCGAAGAACAGCACGCCGAACATGACGACCAACGCGCTCTCGATCGGCGCGGACGCCAGCAGCACTGCAGCAAGCCGTGACGTGATGGCCGGCGGCACCGGCGGCGGGACGTACGCCTGCACCACGCCGAGCACCATTGCCGCAGCCAGCACGCCATAGACGGGCTCGTGACGCCGCATCAGCCACATGATCGCGAGAATGACGGCCAGGATCGACTGCCAGGCCGAGAACACCACCGGCAGCGTGACGAACAGCAGCGTGCGTCTCTCATAGGCCGGGCGCAGGGCGACATCCGGTCCGACATAGACGGTATCGAGAAAGCCCTTGAGCGGTCCCCATACGAACAGCCGCACCGTCATCTCGTTGGCGCTCTCACGAAGCAGCGATGCAGGAATCACTGCAATCTGCGGCGTGTTGCGGTCGGGCCGGTTGGCATTGGCATCGCGCCGGGAATCGAGCACGACGACGCCGTTGACGGCGACCTCCACCGCGTTGCTGAAGCGCGGCAGGAACACCGACCAGCCCGAGGCCGCATCGGCGCTGCGGAACGTGAAGGCGCCGGCGTAGACCGGCGGGTCGGCGAGGGAGTAGCGCGACGACGTGAAATGCGGCAGCGTCACGGGTCGGGTCAGGCCGTCTTCCCGCGCCGAGAAATCGTTCACGGCGAAGTCTTCGGGATCGCTCGGCTGGAGCAGCCGAAGCCCGAGAATGGTGACGATGACGATCAGGGTCTGGAGCAGCAGATAGGGCACGAGGCGCGAGGCCAGCACCCGGCGCCGCGCGGGCTTGGCCGCTGTCTTCGGAGCCGCCTTCGCCGCGATCTCGCTCACAGCTTGATCAGGCCCTGCTGCACCGCCTCGAACACCGCCTCGCTGCGCGTATGTACCTCGAGCTTGCGATAGATGTTCTTGATGTGGCCGGGCACCGTCTGCTTGGACAGGCCGAGATGGCTCGCGATCTCGGCATAGCTGAAGCCTTTGGCGATGCCCCAGAGGATGTCGATCTCGCGCGGCGTCAGCTTGGCGGTGTTGAGCACCGGGCCGGGCGGCGGCTCCGCCGAATTTGGCGCGGCGCCCTGGGTCCTGCGCACGATGAAGCGCGCGATCGAGGCCGAGATCGGCGAATGGCCGGCGACCAGATCGCGCACGGTGGTGGCGATGTCGGTCGGGAAGGCGTCCTTGAGCAGATAGCCGGTGGCGCCGACCGTGATCGCGGAGATCACGCTCTCCTCGTCGCCGAGGGCCGAGATCACCATGATCTCGGTGTCGGGAAAGCGCTGCCGCATCTCGCGGATCAGCTCGATGCCGTGGCCGTCGGGCAGCCGCAAATCGGTCAGCAGCACGCGCGGCGCGCCGGCGGCCAGCGCCGCCCGGGCTTCGCCGAGCGTGCCGGCGCTGCGCACCTCGTAGCCGGCCTTGACCAGCGCATCCTGAAGCCGCCAGCAGGTCGGCGCGTCGTCCTCGACGAGGAGGATGGTGATGATGTCACCCGTCTCGCCCTGTTCGGTCATGATCATGGTCCCGCGCCCGCGTGTCCCCCGCGGCGCAAGGTCAAGTCTAGCTGCAGCGCGGATGCCACGACACCCATAATCATGGGGGCGAAAAAATCCAGCGCTCCGGATAGGCCGCGCGCCGGGCCGCATCGGCCCGGCGGTCCAGGCCGGCGGCGCGTAAGGACTACAGTTTCGCTTCGGCCGGTTTCGGTGGTCTTGCGGCCTCGCCGGGCGGCGGAAGCCGCTGCACCCTGATCCGCGCGGTGCCGCTGTTGTTGTCGTAGAATTTCCTGAGCGATCCCTGGAACGGCGCCAGGAACGCGGGCGTGATGCCGGCGGGCAGGATGGTGGGAAACATCTGGACGGCGTCGTTGACATAAAAGAACAGCTCGCCGGAATCGGGCGCGACGAATTCGGCGACGACGCGGCCGGTCAGGTTCTGCCTGCTCCAGATCTCCCGGGCGGCGGGCAGGTCGTCCGGCGGAATCGGCAGGAAGTTGTCGAGCCCTTCCAGTCGCGCGCGGCGCGGATCGCTCTTGTCGAGCTCTTCCTCGACGCGCACCCAATAGCGATGGGCGGGATCTTTGGTCAGGTCGTCCTCCGCCGGAAGCGTCGGATGCCTCCGGCGCGGCAGGTCTTCCGCCGGCATGACGTTGACGGCCGTGAGCGGAATGTCGTTCATGCCTTTCGACCCGACCCGCACCACCGGCTGGAACCAGTCGGCACCCAACAGCCTTCGCATCGGCAGGAAGAGGATCCGGGCGAGATCAGTGGTGAAACCATTGACGCCGGTCATGATGGTGCGGTCGAACCAGGGCTCCTCGATATCGAGCCAGACGCGGTATTTGCGACCCTTCTCGACCGCAAGTCCGCTCCACCAGCAGAACTCGCTGGTCGCGAACACGGTGTCGGCCGGCAAGGGCTCGTCGAGCACGGGCCTGCCGCGTTCGACGCGCGGACCGCTTGCCGACTTGATCTCCGGCGGCGCGCACACGCGGCCGAGCGCGACGCGGCCGGTGAAATAGCTGGTGGATGCAATCAGCAGGGCCGAGCTGAAGATGACGAACAGGAAGGCGAACGGCACCAGGCGCCTTGCGAACAGGGTACGCGCGGGTCCCGCATGGTGACGCATCCAGTTGGCGATGCTCAGCGCCAAGCTGGATGTCGCGACGTGTTTTCGACTGGCCTTGCGGCGCGGCGTGTTCCAGGCGAGCCGCGCGCGCTCCTGGATATTGTCGCGCAGCGCCGAGTTCTTGTTCCACACCCACAGTGTGATCAGCAGCACGGCCGAGGTCAGCACCGGGTAATAGGTCGCGATGTCGAGCCAGGGCTTCGCGTAGGAGGGCAGCAGGTCGCGCAGGATGTTGGTGAAGGGCGCCACGACGGCGCCAAGCAGCCAGTCGGTGTCGGTGACGAGCTTCAGGAAGCCGGTGCCTTCCAGGCCTCCGTCCTCGGACGAGCCGACGATACCGCGCGCGATCCAGGGGAAGACGGCGATGAAGCCGACCATGAACAGCAGCGAGAAATAGGCGACGCGCCGCCACCACACGGTGTCGCGCGTCAGGCTCGACATATCAGGGTCGGGCGTGCTCATCACGGTGAAGGCTTTCGCCTCCTCTTCGCGTCGCGGGCCGGTCGCTTGGGCCAGATAGGCCTCTCTCAGCACCTCGCGCGCGCGCTGCTCCTCCAGCTCCCGGTTGTCTCCGTCCGGACGCAGCGGCAAGGTCGTCTCATCCGGCAGCCGCACCCGGCAGTTCGCCGGAAGCATGATCGGCGCGTAATCGTCGCAGCCGAACAGCATGCGCTCGATGACGGCGAAGTGCACCACCGGCGGTCCGCCATTGACGACGTCGCCGAGGATCGGCCGTGGCCCGTAGCGGTACAGCACCGCTGCGCCGCTGCGCGAATCGTGCCGCGGTCCGAGCGCCGATTGATAGTCCCTGAAATGCTCGATCTCGCCGTCCTGGAAGCGCAGCCGGCCGCCGAGCTGCTCGACCATCCAGACCAGCGGCACGAAGGACAGCGTGGATTCCGGATAGCCGCCGCCGATGTCGGAATGGACGCCGGCGAACCACACTTCCTTGACGATCTGTCCCTGCGCCAGATGGCTCTGGTCGATCCTCAGCGGATGGAACGTGGTGCGTTCGTCGTCGAGCGCGAGCGCGTGGCAGGCGTGCCTGACCTTGTGCGACAGCCGATGATTGCGGAACGAGATCGGCCAGATCGCCCAGTCGATGGCGAGGCGAAGCTCCTCCACGGGAACGCCGAACGCCTCGACGGTGTCGAACAGGCCGAGAAACGCGATCTCGACCTCGGTGCGCCCGTTCATCTTGCTCCGCACTTCGGCGTAGCTGCGGTGTCCGAAGAGCCAGTGATAGATGAAGAGCAAGGCGTCGCGGATCCAGCGCGTGACCCAGATCGTCGGCAGGCTCCTGGTCCAGGGCACGGTCTCCCGCCGGTATGCGCGCCAGGCGGCTTTGACGTTGCGCGCCATCTCCGCATGCGACACCGGCGTGTCGTCGATCTCCGCCGGCACCAGGCCCTGGCTCGAGATCAGCGCAGCCAGTGTGCGCGCGGTGAAAGCGCCGCGGCTGAAGCCGAAGATGTAGATCTCGTCACCGGGTCGCCAGTTCCAGCACAGGAAGCGATAGAGCTTGCGGACGTTGGAGGGCACACCGATGCCGGTAGCGCCGTCGATCGCGGCGAGCGGTGCCCAGCCGGCGGTGCCGACACCCTTGATATAATGCGCGATCTGATCGGGCTGGGTGTGGTCCAGGGCTTCGTAAAGACGCCAGACGCTGGATTCCTGGTTGGTGAACGCATTGCCGGTGCCGTCGGCGAACAGCACCAGCTTGCGTTTCGGCGGTGCGGCGCTCGCGCCTCCACCGTCATTCCTGTTGCTGGACGTGCGTTCTGGCTGAAGAGAATCGACCTTGGTGGAATCGGCCTCGGCGGAATCGGGGTTTCGCCCGACATCACGATACGTCATGGGGCCTCTCCGGCAATGCAACCGGAAAGTGTCAGACCTGAACCGGGCTGCACTCCCCGGAATCCATCAATCGGTGCGTCATGAAATGCAGGTGTACTTTGCCCATAGTCCCGCTGCGGTAGCAAGCGGGAACGCAGCGGATCACCGCGGATTGATGACCGCGGAACCACGCGGCTTCGTCGTTCGGCGTCATGATGAGGCCATGGGCGATCGGTGCGCTTTGCAACCAGCGCGCGCACTCAGTCTTCACCCTGAGGGCCCGCCAACGGCGGACGTCGCGCAGCATGGCCGCAAACGAAGACGGCTCCCATCTGCGATTGCCCGACCGTTGGCGAGAAGAGACCGGCTGGTCAGCCTTTACCTGCCGTTGCCGCGGCAGCGGCCGCCGGGGCCGATATGGTAGCCGCGCGGGCAGGCGTGCGCCGCGGGGTTGGCGTAGTTCCGCAAGCATCCGCCATAGGGGCCGCGATGCCAGCCCGTGCCGCAGCCGCCGGCGATCGCGATGACGTCGCCAGTCGCGCCCGCGAGCGGGTCAAGCGGCATGGCTTCGGCAATGCCGGTGAGCGCGCAAAGCGCGAGTGCGGCGGCAAACATGGTTCGCATCATGACTTGTCCTCCCGAATGACGTTGCGTCAGTGGCTGGCGGCGAAGGCGATGCCCGCGCGCACCTCGGAGATCGCCTGGTCGATCAGCCCCATCGCCTTCTCGCGATGGCCTCCCTTGTTCGGCTCGGCCTTGCCGAGCTCGGCGCGGGCCGATTGCAGGATCGCGATGGCTTCGCTCATGTGCGGCTGCGCGCCCAGCGCGTAACCGATGCAGAGACTGGTCGCGATGACGCCACCGAGCGCGAGGCTGCGGGGTAGAGAGGTTCGCATGTCGTCGTCTCCTCCAGCGGGCGTCAGGCAGGGGCCGCCCGGTTTGCCCGGGCGCAGTCCTCTTGTGTGGCGGGATGCTGCACCCGCCGCCTGAATAGGGCCCGCTCGTGCGGACCGTCTTGGACTGACCGGCGCCGGCGGTGGCGCGGCTTGGACTGACCGGCGCAGCTTGATTCACGTTGGCGTGCTGATAGCCTGTGCCCGGCCGGCCTTCACCAGACGTTCATTCTCGTCCCTGCAGGCTTCGGCGGGCTTCGTGCACGACCTTTTCCAAAAAGTCTTTCCTGGAAGCTCTTTCGATGTCCGTCATCAGGAAGTCGCTCTCGACCGACATGCTGCCGCGGGATCTGTCCGACCGGCAGCGCTTCATCCGCTTCGCCGAATTGTTCGAGCATTTCTCCAACACCGGTGAGCTCGATCCGGCATCCGACGTGCCGTTCCGTGCCACCATGAACTCGATTCACATCGGCACCACCATGCTCGGCCGCTGCAACGGCAGCTTCGTCACGGTCCGGCGCGAGAAGCGCCAGGTGATCGAGACTGGCGACGACCGCTTTTGCCTCGCACGCAACACCGGGGATCGCTCTTCGGAGGTGAGCCATCGCGGTCGCGAATTCACCATGCGGCCTGGATCGATGGTGCTGCTCAAGCTGGACGAGCCGTTCTTCGCCGCCGACGGCGCCAGCCACAAACGCTTCACCAATGTGCATCTGCCGGTCGACACGCTGCGGGCGATGGTGCCCGGTGTCGACGATCTCGTCGGCTGCGAGCTCGAGCCCGGCGGCGCGCTGTCGCTGGCGATGGACTACAGCGACCTCCTGCTGCGCCACCCGACCGCTGCGGATGAGGCCGGCATGGCGATCGCCGCGCATTTGCTCGATCTCGCCGCGATCGGTCTCGGCGCCCGCAGCGAAATGGCCACGGCCGCGCGACGCCGGGGCCTGCGCGCGGTGCGGCTCACGGCCGTGCTGTCGATCCTTCAGGCGCGCTTTCATGAGCCGGATTTCTCGGCGCAAAGGCTCGCCGCCGCGGCCGGCCTCTCCGAGCGTTACGTCAATGAATTGCTGTTCGAAGCCGGCGCCAGCTTCACCACGCGCCTGACCGAGCTGCGCCTGCGCAAGGCCGCCGACCTTCTTGCCGATCGCGAAGCCCGCATCAGCGACATCGCCTTCGCCTGCGGCTTCAACGATCTCTCTTATTTCAACCGCTGCTTTCGCCGCCGGTTCGGCCTGACGCCGACCGCGGCGAGAGGGAAGTGAAGGGCGGCGTAGGTGGGTGAGCGGCGTAGGGTGGGTTAGGCGAAGCCGTAACCCACCACTGTCCCAACCATTGACCCAGGTGGGTTACGCTCGCGATCACGCAGCCTACGAGAGATCCACCCGCGGCGGCGGATAGCGCCGGGCGAGCATCGAGAGCGACAGAGGCCGTTCGTCCACCGGCAGCTCCAGATAGGCCAGCACCAGCGGCCGCTTCCAGTCACCGATGCCGAAATCCATCGCCGTCCATTTCTGCGGCTCGGGGCCTTCAAGGCCCCGGACCCAGACGAAGAAGCGGGGAAGGTCGTCGGCGTCCGTCGTGCGTGTCCTGGCCATCAAACTGTCCGCTGCGTCGGGTCGGTTGCGAGAGGATATAGGGATTGGCGCGGCGAAGTCGAATTCCCCGAGGATACGCGCGATTCCTCCTCGTCATCGCGAGGAGCCCTTGCGACGAAGCGATCCAGACTGTTTCCGCGGATGCAGTCCTGGATTGCTTCGCCGCGCTCACCATGACGCATCCAGATATATGTGCCCGCTCGTCGCGGCGATCACCGCCACAACTCGCAGGTCGCCACGCGGTTGATGTCGGCGAGGCGGCGTGCGGCATCGCCGTGCAGATCGAGGCTTTCGACCAGCGTCAGCAGGCGACGATAGGCGCCCTCGGCGATCTCGACCGGCAGCGGGGCCTCGTCAAAGGCCTCGACATAGCTGCCGACGATGCCGCTGAGCAGGCGGCACAGGCCGCGCTGGGCGGGATCGTCCCGGCCGAGCGTCTCGAGCTTGTGCTGAAAGGTCTGGAAGGTCCGCAAACCGTGGTGCTGTTGCGAAAGCCACGCGTGCAGGTCGTTCATATCTGCTCCTTCGAATAACGGAAGAAGCTACCGGTTTATACAGGCGGGATGCGGGGATGGCTAGCGGTGGGGGAGAGCAGTTTTGCGGGGGCAGTCCGTCTTCGCCAAGAGGCTACGCCGGACACGCTTCACCCTTCGGGCTCCGCGTGGCTCCACCGAACACGCTTCGTCTTTCGGCCCAGCGCGGCCACGCCACGCGAAGCCCGAAGGGCGAAGCGTGGTGCCCCTGGCCGGAATCGAACCAGCACTCCTTGCGGAACTCGATTTTGAGTCGAGCGCGTCTACCAGTTCCGCCACAGGGGCCCTCGGTCGGCCCTCGATGAGGAGCGTCGCGAAGCCGGCGGACTATAGCCATGGACAAAGCGGGGTCAACCCGCGCCAAAGTGATCCCGGCCGTTCTCGACAGCCGCATGGACCGGAGCTACAGCCTTGAGGGCGCTATCCATCGGAAAGAGGCTGCCGTGACGACCCAGAGTGCCGCCATACCTGCGTTCAAGCCGGCTGCCAGCGGCGCTGCGCTGACGGCCTCGCTGCTCGTCACGCTGATTGCGGCGGCGACCATCGCGGGCGCCTGGTTCTTCCAGCTCGTGCTGGAGATCCTGCCCTGTCCGCTCTGCCTGGAGCAGCGCTACGCCTATTACCTCGCGATCCCGCTCGGGGCCCTGACGGCGCTTGCGGCGAGAAGCGGCGCGCCGCGGCCGCTGCTGCTGGCGGGACTCGCCATCCTCGCGCTGGCGGCGCTCGCCAATGCCGGTCTCGGCACCTACCACTCCGGCGTCGAATGGGGATTCTGGAAGGGACCGACCGATTGCACCGGTCCCGTCGTCAATCTCGGCAATGCCGGCGATCTCTTCTCGCGGCTCGACACCGTGAAGGTGGTGCGCTGCGACGAGGTGCAGTGGCGCTTTCTCGGTCTCTCGCTCGCCGGCTACAACGTGCTGATCTCGCTGCTGATGGCCGCGATCGCCGCGTGGGGATTTGCGAAGACGGCGAGAGCCTAGGCGGGCTGCCGTAGGGTGGGCAAAGCGCAAGCGTGCCCACGGTCTCCTGAATGATACTCCCGCAAGCAGAACGTGGGCACGGCGCTATGCGCCTTTGCCCACCCTACCACAGCGGCGTTCGCGACGAGAGCGCGCCTTCTTAATCGTCGACGTCGTCCTGCGTGCGTCCGAACAGATGCACGATCCCCGGCGTTGCGATCGTCACGAACACGAAGCGCGACAGGTGATGAGCGCCGACGAAGATCGGGTCGATGTGCAAGGTCAGCGCCAGCGCCAGCATGGCGTCCATCGCGCCCGGCGCGAAGGCAACCACGACATCGGAGAACTTGACCTGCGTGGTCAGCGCGACGATGCCGACGAAAACGGCGGAGACGGCAATCGCGACCGTGAACGAGCCCAGCGCCGCGTTGATGTGGCCGGCGAGCGTCTTGATCCGCATCCGCGCGAAGCGGCTGCCGATCAGCGCGCCGATCCCGACCAGCGCGACGCCGCGCACCCAGTCCGGCAGACCACCCTCGACCCAGCCGCCGCCATGCAGCACGCTGGAGGCGATCATGGCGCCGAACATCCAGCTCGCCGGAAACTTGATCAGTCGCAGGAGCAGGGCCATGGCGAGCGAGGCGCCGACCAGCTCCACGAGGTCGAGCGGCGAGGCGATCGTCGTCGTCAGCGACGGCGCGGCGGAGGGCGCGACGCCCGCGATCGCCAGCACCATCGGCAGGGCGGCGGTGAGGATGATGACGCGCATGGTCTGGACCACCGCGATACCAGGCAGGTCGGCGCCGCGCTCGACCGCCAGGATCGTGATCTGCGACAGCGCGCCGGGGCTGCCGGCCAGGAAGGCCGAGGTGCGGTCCCAGCCATGGACGCGCTGGAGGTAATAGCTGGAGCCGAAGGTCGAGCAGAAGGTTGCCAGCGCAAGCAGCCCGATGGTGACGGGATAGGCGCTGACCTGCTGCAGCAGATGGCGCGAGACCACCGAGCCCAGGGAAATGCCGAGCAGCACCAGCACGGTCTGGGTCAACAGCGGCGGCAGCGCCAATTGGCGGCCGGCGATGGCGGCGATGGCGACCGCGATCATCGAGCCCGAGATCAGCCCGCCCGGAAGGCCGGCGAGGAGAAACACCAGGCCGCCGGCCGTGCCGATCACGAGCGTCTCGGCCGTGCCCAGGAGCTTGGCACGGCTCGGCCATTCGAACGGCAGGGAGGCGACGATTTGCTTCACGCCGCCTTATCGCAAATCAGCGGGAGGCGCACAATTGCAGGCTCGTCATGCCGCAATGCGCGCGCCCCCCGCCGGGGCTCTGCGAGAACCGTGTCGGAGCCTATTTCTTGTCGGCGGCGGGTGCGGCAGTGCCCGCCTTGGCGCTCTTGATGCACTCGGAGCGGAATTTCTTGCGCTCCTTGCCGTGCAGGCCCTCGGCGTCGGCCTGCTTGGAGCAATCGAGCGACTCGGCCGAGCGCTCCTTCGGAGCTTTCTTGTCCGCGGTCGCGGCGGCATCGGTCTTCGTATCGGTCTTGGCTGCCGGCGCGGCGGTCTGCGCGAACGCGGTGCCGGTGGCAAGCAGGGAGGCGAGGGCGACGGCGGCGAAGCGAGAGGCGAGGGTCATGGTGTTGCACTCTTCTTGCGAGAATTGCGAAGGGTTGCGAACCTCGGCTCGCGTTGCTGAACGCGACATGAATAATCCGAACGATGCGCTCACTATATTTTGGCGGCAGATTCTTGTCGCGAATGACCGGCACGCTAGGATAGCAATGCTCATTTCACTTCCCCGTCGGGGGAAGACCAAGGAGGAGACCCAGGGATGACCATCCAATCGAAACTGCTGTGTGCGATCGCGTTGTCGGGATTTGCTGCGCTCGCGGTGTCGGCGCCGGCGCAGGCGCTGACCTCGCAGGAGTGCAGCGCGAAGTACCAGGCGGCCAAGAAGGACGGCTCGCTCGGCACCATGAAGTGGAATGACTTCCGCAAGGCCCAGTGCGGCGCGGATGCGACGCCGGCCGCTGCGCCGACGGCGGCTGCGCCCGCCGCTCCCGCCGAGCCGAAGCAGGCGAAGAAGGAGGCAGCTCCCGCTGCCGCGCCGGCCCTGCCGGCCGGCCCTGCGATCTATCCGAACGCGGTCGATCCGAAATACGCCAAGGAGCCCGCCGGCAAGGCGCGGATGCACACCTGCGTCGACCAGTACAATGCCAACAAGACCACCAACGGCAATGGCGGCCTGAAGTGGATCCAGAAGGGCGGCGGCTATTACAGCGAATGCACCAAGAAGCTGAAGGGCGCGGCCTGAGCTTCGAACTGATGCGATGGCCGGAGCAACGCTCCGGCCATTTCGTCTAATCGAGCAATTTTTCCGCCGATTTCGCCACCAGCTGCGATCGCTTGCGCGGACCGCGCTCGACGAACAAGAGGCTCTGGCCGAAGATGAAGCAGTAGAACAGGAAGGCCTGCGCGTCGGCTTCCTCGGCCGCAAGCCCGGTGGCGCGATAGAGTTCGGCGACGTGCTTGAGCCGCGCTTCGTCGACGCCCGCGACCGCAGATGCGGCATTCTCGTCCGAGCGGGCCCATTGCCGGATCGCGAGCTCGATCGCCATGGCTTCCGGATTGAGCCTTTCAGAATAGAGCTGGATCACCGCCTTCAGCCGTTCGCGGGGCTCCTCGCCGTCGAGGCGCGTCTGCTGCGCGATCGAGGCGGCACGGCCCTCGCGCCAGCGCTGCAGCATGGCGTCGAGCAGCGCGGCGCGGTCGGCGAAGCGGCGGTAGAAACCGCCCTTGGTGACGCCGAGATTCTTGGCGAGCACCTCGACCCTGACCCCCTCGACTCCCGAGCGGGCGAGCTCGGCAAACCCCGCCTCGACCCAGACATCGCCCTTGCCGTCGCTCATGAAGCGAGCTCTCCGATTCTTGATACGGTACCGTATTGCTAACGCGGGAGCGCCCTGATACGCTACCGTATCAATTGCCGAAGGGCGCAGCCGCGCGAGTTTCCCGAGCCAGCTGCCCCAAGCCGGCCGAGATGAAGGTCATGTCCGCGTTCCAGCCGAAAAATCCGGATTACCGCACCGCCGCCGCCGCGATGTTCGCCGCCCAGCCGGCGATGGGCACGCTGGGCATTTCGATCGTCGAACTCGCCCCCGGCGCGGTCGAGCTGGCGATGCCGCATTCGGCCGCCTTCACGCAGCAGAACGGCTTCATCCATGCCGGCATCGTCACCGCAGGTCTCGACAACGCCTGCGGCGTTGCCGCCTTCAGCCTGATGCCGCGCGAGGCCGACATCCTCACCGTCGAGTTCAAGACCACGCTGCTCGCCCCCGCCCGCGGCGGGCGGTTCGTGTTCAAGGCCGAGGTCGTCAGGCCCGGCCGCACGCTCACCTTCTGCGAGGCCAGAGCGTTCGCCGAGCACGAGGGCAAGACGAGCCTGATCGCCACCATGACCGCGACGCTGATGGCGATGCTGCCCCGCAATGCTGCCTAGCGTGTGCCGCGCGCCTCTCGCGCCGGGCGGCGATTGACAAGCCTGCCGACGCATCCCTTGATGCGAAGATCATGCTTGCGAGTCTCGGTGTCATCCTGCTGTGTCAATTGATCGGCGAAGCGGTCGCGCGCGGCGTCGGCCTGCCGCTGCCGGGGCCGGTGCTCGGCCTGCTGCTGCTCCTGGTGCTCCTCCTCGCCCGCGATCGTTTCGCGTTGCTCGCGCGCGGACCGCTGCGCGAGGCCGGCGTCGAAACGGCGAGCAAGGGCCTGCTGGCGCATCTGTCGCTGCTGTTCGTGCCGGCCGGCGTCGGCGTCGTGCAGGAGCTCGATCTGCTTGCGTCCCACGGCGTCGCGATCGTCCTGGTGCTCGCGCTGTCGGTGATCGTCACGCTGCTCACGACGGTGCTGACCTTCCGCCTCGTCAGCCGCCTGTTGCGGCAACAGGATGCGCGATGAAGGACGATCCGTTCTCGCTGTGGGTCTATCTCTCGCAGTCGCCGCTGCTGTGGCTGACCGTGACGCTGCTGGTCTATGCGACCACGGACGCGGTGTCGCTGGCGACGCGGCGGCATCCGCTGGCCAATCCCGTGCTGCACGCGATGTGGATCATCGGTGCGTTCCTGCTGCTGACCGGCACCTCCTACACGAGTTATTTCGCCGGCGCGCAGTTCGTGCACTTCCTGCTGGGGCCCGCCACCGTCGCGCTCGCCGTGCCGCTGTACGAGAATCGCAAGCGCGTGGTTGCCTCGATCGTGCCGATGCTGGTGGCGCTGCTGGCGGGATCTGTCACGGCCGTGGTGTCGGTGGTGCTGCTGGCCGAGCTCGCCGGCCTTCCCCGCGACGTGGTGCTGTCGCTGGCGCCGAAATCGGTCACCGCCGGCGTTGCCATGGGCATCGCCGAATCCCTGCATGCCGATCCTTCGCTGGCGGCGGTGGCGGTGATCCTCACCGGCATCATGGGCGCCATCATCGTGACACCGCTGATGAACCGCACCGGCGTCACCGATTACCGCGCGCGCGGATTTGCTGCGGGCCTTGCCGCGCATGGCATCGGGACTGCGCGCGCCTTCCAGGTCGACGAGATCGCCGGCGTCTTCTCCGGTATCGCCATGAGCCTGAACGCCTTGGTGACCTCGTTCCTGGTCCCCTTGGCGGTCACGCTGCTGGTGCGATGACATTGCCGCCGGGACACTCTATATGACCAGTAACAATTCCCGGTCCCGAACCGTATTCGGGAGGATGGGACCGAAACGGGACGAGATATGGCTGCACTTAAGGACAAGGGCTTCTTGCCGACGCGGCGCGCGGCGTTGACGCTGCTCGGGGCCGGTGCGCTTGCGGCGGGCGGCGTTAGCCTGGCGCTGGCCGCGGACGGCGATGACGAGGTGTTGACCGAAGCCAAGGTGCTGCGCGATCCCGACACGCCCGTCGCCGGCAATCCCGACGGCAACATCACCATCGTCGAATGGTCAGATTACAATTGCCCCTATTGCCGCAAGCTCGAGCCCGAGCTGCGCCAGGTCGTCCAGGACGACGGCAAGGTGCGGCTGGTGATGAAGGATTGGCCGATCCTCGGGCCGGTCTCGGTCACGGCGGCGAGAACCGCGCTCGCGGCGAAGTTCCAGGATAAGTATCATCAGGCCCATGACGCCATGATGGGCATCAGCTCGCGCCTGACCGAGCCGCGCATCAATGAATTGCTGGCGGCCGCGGGCGTCGACATGGACCGGCTGAAGCGCGATCTTGCCGGCCATGGCAGCGACATCGATGCGCTCCTCAAGCGCAACAACGAGCAGGCCGAAGCCTTCGGCTTCCGCGGCACGCCGTCCTTCATCGTCGGCAAGTACCGCGTTCCCGGCGTGCTCAGCATGGCCGAGTTCGAGCAGGTCATCGCCGATGCCCGCAAGGCCAAGATGAACTGACGCGCGCAGCGTTGATCGCAGCCGACACAAAGGCGCCGCCGCGGAGCTCGCGACGGCGCCTTGTTCATGATACGGTGTCGTTACTTCGACGAGATCCGGACCCAATCCTTGTGCGCGCGATCGCGCAGCGCATCCCAATCCGCCTTCGCGACGTCCCAGTTCACTATGGTGCGATTGCTGGTCGCGACCTCGCCATTGGCGACGGATGAGGTCTGCATGGAGTCGTAGACGTAGACGCCGCCGGCAAGAAGCAGCGCGCCCAAAATCATTCCAAAAAACGTCCTCATAGCGAACCTCCGGTGACGCGCCGATAACGTCGGCGCGGCACGATGGTTCCGCGGCCATGCGGCGCATCTAAGGACAGGTCGTTCATTCTCCGTTCAGCCATTGCACCAGCTCCGCATTGATCTCGCGCGGATAGGTGTGGCTGAGGTCGTCGATCTCGCGATAAATGACGTCGGCGCCGGCGGCCGCGAGCGCCGCCTGCGTCTGGCGCGCGGTCTGCACCGGAAACATCCAGTCGAGCTTGCCGTGGGTGATGAAGATCGGCAGCCCCTGCAAGCGCGTGGCGTCTGCCATCTCCGCCATCAGCGGATGGAACGTCGCCGCAACAGGCGCAAGATGCGTGAAGGGCGAGGCGCCGTCGAGCCCGCTGACGTAACAGAAGGTGCCGCCGTCGCTCATACCGGTCAACAGCATACGTGAGGCGTCGACGCTCCAGCGACTGCGCACGCTCTCGAGGATGCGCATGAGATTGGGCGTATCGGCATCATCGCCCATCAGCGCCCAGGTCGGGCCGGTCGCGGTCGGGGCCACCAGGATCGCACCTTGGCTGCGGGCGTCGCGCAGCCAGCTCCACAAAAAGCCGCGGCCGTTGCCGCTCCCGCCATGCAGCGCCATCACCAGCGGCATGGCGCGACCGGGTGTGTAGTATTCGGGCACGTAGACCGAGAAGCCGCCGCGGCTGCCGGGTTCGTTGTGATCGTGGAAGATGCCGGTATCCTCGCTCGCGCCGGCTTCGAGCCTTGACAGCACATCCGCATTGTCGCGATTGGCGGCGTCGAGGAAGAAGCTGCTCACCGGCGGAAACTGCAGCGACAGCGGATAAAGCGCCTCCTGCGCGCGCGGAAGATGGCGCAGCGTGCGGAAAACCGCGACGAGATCGCCGTTGCCGCGCTCGACCTCGCGGATGCCGGCAAAGGCGGCGAGCGTCTCGTCGCAGGCGCGATCCAGTCGTGCGCGCAAGTCCGCGAACTGCTCCGGCCAATCGGCGATCGATGCCCGCGCTGCCTGCAGCGCCTCGTCCGGTTTGCCGATTGCGTTCATGACGGAGGCAAAGACCGGCGGATGCAGATTCCGCTGGAAGAACCCAAGCGCCTCCAGCGCGTTCAGCAACGGCGGCAGCACGGCGACGATGTCGTCGATCACGGCCTCGCTCATCGCGGCTTCCTCCGGACGTAGGGCAATCGATGCCGCGAACTGTCCGGCCTATGGTGGCGCTACTTGGCCGGCACTTTCTCCTGGGTCTTAAATCCCAGGTACGCGGAATTGACAATCCCCATCAGCATCAGGAGATAGGCGTCGAATTCGACGAAGATGAAATTCGCCACGACATTCCAGGCAAAGATGATGGCAAGAATGCCGGTCCAGCCGATCATCTGGATTCTGTGCAGCTTGGGGCCTTCGCCGTCCGACATCAGATCGGCCCAGAAGCCTTTCGTTGTCTCCTTCTCCATCGGCTTCTTGGGATCGTCCTTGTCCAGAATGACGGCGGCGAGCCCCGTCACGCTGTTGATGCCGAGCAGAACGAGGATCGCTTCCGTGATGACGTTCCGGTAAATTCCCAGCGTCAGCCAGACGAAGATGAAGCCCGCGATCGACAGCCAGAGCCACAGTGCCATTTGAGTGCGGCCAAGGCTGTAGCAGCCTCCCGGATCGTCCTTTGTGGACGCATTCTTGCACGCGAGCAGGACCTGCGCGGTCTGCGCGGATTTGTCGGCGAGAGCCTGATTTGCAGGATCGGCTGCGGCCGCCGCACGGGCAATTCTGTCATTATATTCGGCGGTCTCGATATTCGAGAGCGCATGGTCGCGCAATATGCTGGAGTTGGCAGCGAAGATCGCGAATGCGAGGGCGAGCAGGACAACCGATAGCGCGCCCAGGCCGACGACGGGTGGCCAGAAGACCCGGAATTTGATCGCCTCCTTGCGTTCGATTTCCGGAGTGCTGCCCTGTGATCGAGACAACCCGATCCGGAATGATGCGACGCCTTGGTCTGTTTTTCCACCGAGCAATTTGCGCCAGAATTTGGCGTCCTCCGACGATGCGTCGGGATTCTGCCCAAATTTGTAGGACAGCAATTGAGGTGCCGGCGTTGCAAGTGCGCCAAGTGCCAGCGGAGATCGACTGCCATTCAAGAACAGCGCAACGCCCTCGACCGAAGCTGGCTGATCGCGGGCCGCCTTGGCTTCTGCGAGCGCCAATTTGGCGGAAGCCAGCTTCTTTTCGAAATCCGCCTTCTTGTCAGCTGGTGCATTGTCGAACGCAGTCTGGGCGGCAACGACTTCCTTGTCCTTCACATCCACCGCTGCCTTGAGCTTGTCCAACGAGGCCTGTGACGCGATCCCGGCGGCGACGACGCAGATATGGCCGTCCAGCCTGACAGTGGGAGGCCAGACCGCGATGATGCGCAGCTTCCCTTCCTTGTCAGCCGTTGCCTGCTCACTCGCCCCATCCGGCTGTTTGAGATCTTGTTCGAGCTTGGGTCCGCAGTCGTCGCGTGCATCCTTCGCGCTCGATACCACCACTCCTGCGGCGGATTTCGACTCGTAGAGCCATCGATCAAAATGAGTCTCGAATGCCACGATGAGGACGCAGGACGCGAGCAGGATGAGACCAAAGAACGCCAGAATTCCGGCTGTCTTTCTGGCAGTGTCGTTTTGTAAATTGATCCCCAATGCGGACAGCAAAGCTCTCCCCCAATCAATTCCAATCCCTATTATTCAAATATTTCTGAATTGGATCAGAGACACGTTTAAATTGCAAGTGCGCAAAATCGCCGCGCCTCAGCGGGGCGCGGCGCTGGCTCGCCTCAGCACAGCCTTATCTTGCAGGGCTGCTCAATGCAGCTTCGGCGCCTTCAACAGCTTGAAGCGGTCGGTCGAGGTCACCGTGACGTCGAAGGTGACGCCTTCGTGGTGCACGGTCAGCGGCACGTCGACCCCGGCAGCACCGAGTGCCCACATCTTCTTGTAGAACGCGGTCTGGCTGGTGACCTTGTCGCCGTTGACGGCGAGGATGACGTCGCCGGTCTTGAGCTCGGCGCGAGCCGCCGGGCCGTTGGTGGAGATTCCGATTACCACCACGCGATTGTCGATCTCGGTCGAGAACAGCCCGAGCCAGGGCCGCGCCGGCTTGTTGACGCGGCCGAACTTGCGCAAGTCCTCCAGGATCGGCTTCAACAGGTCGATCGGCACGATCATGTTGACGTGCTCGGCCTTGCCGCCGCGTTCGCGGTCCAGCTGAAGCGAGCCGATGCCGATCAACTCGCCGCGCTCGTTGAGCAGCGCGGTGCCGCCCCAGTTCGGATGGGCGGGATAGGTGAAGACGGCTTCGTCCAGCAGATATTCCCAATAGCCGGCGAATTCCTGCTTGGCCACGATCTGGCTCGCGACCGAGCGCGTGCGGCCGCCGGCGCCGCCGACCACGACGCGGTCGCCAACCCGGGTCTCCGCCGAACTGCCGAGCGGCAACGGCGCGACGTCGAGCTCACCGAGAGCCTGCACCAGGCCGAAGCCGGTGACGGAATCGAAGCCGAGCGCATGCCCTTCGACCACTCGCCCGTCGGCGCGGTGCAGCCACACCGATTCCGCCTCGGTGATGAGATAGCCGATGGTGAGCACCAGCCCGTCGTCGATCACGACGCCGTTGCCGGCGCGTTCGGTGCCCAGCGTTTCGGCGCTGAAGGCGTCCGGAGGGATGATGGCGTGCAGGCCGACGACGGATCCGAGCGCACGGTCGAGATCGAAACCGTAATCGCTCGCACGCGGCTGATTGGCCGGCGGCACTCTCCATTCGGTCAGGGTGGACATCGGGTTCTCCTGGCTGGGTGCATCGCTCCCGGATTGCAGCAGAGTGACGCGCGAAGCACACATAATTTAGGCCGAGGGAGACCGTCTTGAAAGCCTCGTTCCCAACTATTCGGGAGAACGCCGCGTGAAATCTTCGAAAGGCACGCAAAGCACCACGCACATGGACGGCAGGTGACCCTCGATCCGGCCCATGCCGCATGGCTGGTGTCCGGCGCGGCGCTAGGCGCGGTGCGGTGAAACTGCTAACCATTGCCGCTTCGTTTGACCAAGGGATCACGGATCGAAGCATGGACAACCGCAGCGACATCTGGCGTGGCGTCGACACGATCAAGGCGCGTTTCATCGACCTCAGCGACAGGGTCTGGGGCATGCCCGAGGTGTGCTATACCGAGGCGAGGTCCGCCGCCGAGCACCTCGCCGAGCTGCGTCATCAGGGTTTCCGCATCACCGAGCAGGTCGCCGGCATTCCGACCGCGGTGATGGGCGAGTGGGGCGAGGGCGGTCCGGTCATCGCGTTCATGGGGGAATATGACGCGCTGCCCGGCCTCAGCCAGGAAGCGGGTGTCGCGGAGCACCGTCCGGTGGAGACCGGTGGGCACGGCCATGGCTGCGGTCACAATCTGCTCGGTTCCGCGGCGTTGCTCGCGGCGACCGCGATGAAGGATTGGCTCGCCGAGAACAAGGTCGCTGGCCGCGTGCGCTATTACGGCTGCCCGGCTGAAGAGGGCGGCGCCGCAAAGGCCTTCATGGTGCGCTCCGGCGCGTTCGAGGACGCCGACATCGCCATCACCTGGCATCCGCACAGCTTCTGGGAAGTCGCGGTGACGCCGTCGCTCGCCAACACGCGTGCGGACTTCATCTTCACCGGCCGTACCTCGCATGCGGCGGCGTCGCCGCATCTCGGCCGTTCCGCGCTCGACGCGGTGGAATTGATGAATGTCGGCGTCAACTACATGCGCGAGCACATGCCGAGCGACGCGCGCGTCCACTACGCACTGCTCGATACCGGCGGCATCGCGCCCAACGTGGTGCAGGCCCATGCCCGGGTGCGCTATTCGATCCGCGCGCGTGATCTGCCCGGCATGAACGAGCTGGTCGGGCGCGTGAGCAAGATCGCGGAGGGCGCGGCGCTGATGACCGAGACCAAGGTGGAGATGAAGATCATTTCCGCGGTCTCCAACATCCTGCCGAACGCGCCGCTGGAACAGGCGCTGCACCGGGTCATGGAAGAGCTCGGACCGCCGCATTTCGACGACGCGGACAAGAGCTTTGCCGGCCAGATCCGCGCGACGCTGAGCGACAAGGACATCGCGTCCGTCTACTACGCGATCGGCATGGAGCCGACGGACAGGCCGCTGGCCGATTTCCTGGTGCCGCTCGATGCCAAGCGCAACCCGCTGGTCGGTTCGACCGACGTCGGCGACGTCAGCTGGGTGGTGCCGACCGTGCAGGTGCACGCACCCACAGTTGCAATCGGCACGCCCTTCCACACCTGGCAGGTGGTGGCACAGGGCAAGAGTTCGCACGCCCACAAGGCCATGGTGCAGGCCGCTAAGGCGATGGCGGGTCTCGGCATCAAGGCGCTGACGGATCCGGAGCTGATCAAGGCGGCGAAGGCCGACCTGAAGAAGCGGACGGCGAGGACGCCGTATGTCTGTCCGCTGCCGGATCATGTCGAGCCGCCGCTCACCATGTCCGTGGCGTAGAATTTCGCCTCGATACTTCGTCTGATCCGACGAACAAATTTTCCGCAGTGCAGCGTGCAATCCAGCATGTTTTGATGCTGGATTGCCGAACGGATGGGCTACGGATCGCAGTTTTGCCCAACGGACAGCCAGAAGACCGTTTGCATACACACGGTCCCAGTTGACGCGCCCCCCATTCGGTGTGCCATCTACTGCCAGCTAATTGGGCGGTCACCTCTTGTTGGCCGTCTTCATCATGATGGGAACCAGACGGGGACAACCATGCTGGATAAAGAACTGCGTTCGATGATCGGTCAGGTGAAGGACGGGCGGATGGATCGCCGCAGCTTCATCAAGCGCATGGCCGCGGTCGGTCTCACCGCTCCCCTCGCCAACCAGATCCTCGCGCTCGGCGGCGTTGCCATGGCCGAGGGCGCCTCGACCTACAAGCCGACCAAGCGCGGCGGCGGCGGTGCGCTGAAGCTGCTGTGGTGGCAGGGCCCGACCTTGCTCAATCCGCATTTCGCCACCGGCACCAAGGACCAGGACGGCTCGCGCCTGTTCTACGAACCGCTCGCCTGCTGGGACCCGGACGGCAACATGAAGCTGGTTCTGGCGACCGAGATCCCCTCGATCCAGAACGGCCTGCTCGCCGCCGACGGCAAGTCGGTGACGTGGAAGCTGAAGCCCGGCGTCAAATGGCATGACGGCAAGCCGTTTACGGCAGACGATGTCGTGTTCACCTGGCAGTTCATCAAGGATCCGGCCACGGCGGCCGTGACCATCGCAAGCTATCGCGACCTCACCGTCGAAAAGATCGACGATCTCACGGTCAAGATTTCCTTCCCGAAGCCGACACCGTTCTGGGCGGACGCCTTTGTCGGAGCTCCCAACACCATTCTCCCCAAGCACCTGTTTGCCGACTACACGGGCAGCAAGTCACGGGAAGCGCCGACCAACCTTTCCCCGGTCGGGACGGGTCCCTACAAGTTCGTCGAGTTCAAGCCGGGCGATCTCATCCGCGGCGTGATCAATCCCGACTACCATATGGCCAACCGGCCCTATTTCGATTCGATCGAGATGAAGGGCGGCGGCGATGCCGTCTCGGCGGCACGCGCGGTGATCCAGACCGGCGAATATGATTTCGGCTGGAACATTCAGGTCGAGGATGACGTGCTGCTGCGCCTGGAGAAGGGCGGCAAGGGCAAGACCGTCTACGCCGTAGGCGGCGATACCGAATTCATCGCGCTCAACTTCACCGATCCGAACGTCGAGGTCGACGGCGAGCGTTCTTCGATGAAGACCAAGCATCCGCTGTTCTCGGATCCCGTCGTGCGCAAGGCGCTGTCCCTGCTGGTCGATCGCGAGTCCGTCAAGAAGGCTATCTACGGCCGCGCCGGCCGCACCACCGCGAACTTCCTCAACGGCCCCGAGAAGTTCGTGTCCAAGAACACGAGCTGGGAATTCAACGTCGAGAAGGCCGCCAAGATGCTCGACGATGCCGGCTGGAAGCCCGGCGCCGACGGCATCCGCGAGAAGGACGGCAAGAAGCTGAAGCTGCTGTACCAGACCTCGATCAACGGTCCGCGCCAGAAGACCCAGGCCATCGTCAAGCAGGCCTGCCAGAAGGCCGGCATCGACGTCGAGCTGAAGTCGGTGGTGGCGTCGGTGTTCTTCTCCTCGGACGTCGCCAATCCCGATACCTATCCGAAGTTCTACGCCGACCTCGAGATGTTCCAGATCCCGCTGAGCCAGCCGGATCCGTCGCAGCACATGCGCCGCTACCTCTCCACCAGTGCCGCGACCAAGGAGAACAAGTGGCAGGGCACCAACTTCCCGCGCTGGGTCAACAAGGACTATGACGCCGCGATCAACGCCGCCGACATGGAAATGGATCCGGTCAAGCGCGCGGCGCTCTACATCAAGGCCAACGATCTGATGTGGGAAGACACGGTGTTCATCCCCGTGATGCATCGTCTCAAGGTCGAGGCGGCCGCGAACAATCTGCGTCCGGTGATCTCGGGCTGGGCCAACGAAACCGACAACCTGTTCGACTGGTACCGCGAGGAATGATCCCCAAGCTCTAGACGGGGCCTTCCCTCATGAGTCAATACGTTCTGCGTCGCCTGCTGATAGCGATTCCGAGCCTGCTCGGAATCTCAGCCGTGCTGTTCTTCGTGCTGGCGCTTGCGCCCGGCGATCCATTCTCCGAACTGGCGACGAATCCGAACGTCCCGCCCGAAGTGCAGGCCGCGCTTCGGGCCAAGTTCGGCCTCGACGATCCGATTTACCTCCGTTACGGCCACTGGCTCAACGCCATGCTGCACGGCGACTGGGGTTTCTCCTTCGTCAGCCGGATGGACGTCGACAAGCTGATCCTGCAACGCCTGCCGACCACGCTCTTCGTGATCGGCTCGGCGCAAATCCTGGCGCTGCTGATCGCGATCCCGGTCGGTGTCTATGCCGCGACCAAGCCCTACTCGCTGTTCGACCAGATCGCCAACACGCTCGCCTTCGTCGGCTTCTCGCTACCGACCTTCTTCACCGGCATCCTCTTCATCCTGATCTTCTCGGTCACGCTGGACTGGCTGCCGTTCGTCTACACCACCGACATCAAGGCGACCGGCATCCACTGGGTGCTGGAGATGATCCGTCAGGCGATCATGCCGGTGGCGGTGCTCGGCCTGTTCCAGGCGGCGTCGATGACGCGTTTCGTGCGCTCGGCGATGCTGGACGTGATCCGGCTCGACTACGTCACCACGGCGCGCGCCAAGGGCCTCGGCCAGGCCAAGGTCATCGTCAAGCACGTGATGCGCAACGCCATGATCCCGGTCGTGACGCTGATCGCCTTGCAGATCCCCGCGGTGTTCGGCGGCGCCATCGTCACCGAGCAGATCTTCCGAATCCCCGGCATCGGCTCGCTGCTGATCTCCTCGATCCTGTCCAACGACACGCCGGTGGTGATGGCCGTCACCTTCGTCTTCGCGTGCCTGGTCGTGCTGTTCAATCTCATCGCGGACATCCTTTATGGCTGGCTTGACCCTCGCATCTCCTTCCGCTGAGCGGCGCGTCTATTCGCCCTGGCGCGAGACGTGGCGGCGCTATAGCCGCCACAAGCTCGCCGTGGTCAGCGCCTTCTTGCTGCTTGTTCTCATTCTCGCCGTCTTGCTTGGGCCCTTCCTGTGGCGCGTGAAGATGAGCGACATCGACATCGTCGCGGGCCTGCAAGGGCCCTCGCTGGCCCATCCGTTCGGGACCGACGATCTCGGCCAGGACATCCTGGCGCGCATGATCTATGGCGGCCGCATCTCGCTCGCGGTCGGCCTCGCCGCGATGCTGGTCTCGGTTTTCATCGGCACGCTGATCGGCGCGCTCGCCGGCATGTCGCGCGGTGCGCTCGGCCACGGCTTGATGTGGCTCACCGACCTGTTCCTGTCGCTGCCGCAGCTGCCGCTGCTGCTGCTGCTGATCTATCTGTTCCGCGACGGGCTGAAGCAGGTGTTCGGACCCGAAGGCGGCATCTTCATCCTGATCGTGCTGGTGATCGGCGGCCTGCGCTGGATGCCGGTCGCGCGGCTCGTGCGCGCGCAGTTCCTGTCGATCCGCGAGAAGGAGTTCGTCGAGGCGGCCCGCGCACTCGGCGCCAGCCCGGTGCGGCAGGTGGTACGCCATATCCTGCCCAATGCGCTCGGCCCGGTGATCATCGCCGGCACCATCGACGTCGCAGCCGCGATCATCGCGGAATCGACGCTGTCCTTCCTCGGTCTCGGCTTTCCGCCGGATACCCCGACCTGGGGCCGGCTGCTGTATGACGCCAAGGACTTCCTCGACATCGGCCCGCATTGGGCGCTGTTTCCGGGCGGCGCGATCTTCATCGCGGTGGTCGCGATCAACTTCATCGGCGACGGTCTGCGTGACGCGCTCGATGCGCGACGGGTGATTTGATGGCGCCGCTGCTCGAGATCAAGGGCCTGAAAACCCACTTCTCCACTGACGACGGCATTCTCCAGGCCGTCGACGGCGTCGACATCTCCATCAACCGGGGCGAGACGCTCTGCGTCGTCGGCGAATCCGGCTGCGGCAAGACCGTGACCGCGATGTCGATCCTGAAGCTGATCGCGATGCCGCCGGGCCGGATCGCGGCCGGCCAGATCATCTTCGAGGGCCGCGATCTGGTGCCGCTGACCAGCAGCCAGCTCGACGAAATCCGCGCCAAGGAGATCGGCTTCATCTTCCAGGAGCCGATGACCTCGCTCAACCCGGTGCTCACCATCGGCGAGCAGATCGCCGAGAGCCTGCGCCGTCACGAGGCGGTGACCAAGAAGCAGGCGCTCGAACGCACCATCGAGATGCTGAAGCTGGTGCAGATCCCCAATGCCGAAGGCCGCGTGCACAATTATCCGCACCAGTTTTCCGGCGGCATGCGCCAGCGCGTGATGATCGCGATGGCGCTCGCCTGCAAGCCCAAGCTGATCATCGCCGACGAGCCCACCACCGCGCTCGACGTCACCATCCAGGCCCAGATCCTCGACCTCTTGCAGGACATGAAGGAGCGCTTCGGCATGGCGGTGATGCTGATCACCCATGCCATGGGCGTCGTCGCCGAGACCGCGCAACGCGTCGTGGTGATGTATGCCGGCAAGGTGGTCGAGGAAGCGCCGGTCGACGATCTGTTCAGCAACCCGGGCCATCCCTATACGCAAGGGTTGATCCGCTCGATCCCGCGCATCGACCTCGACAGCGAGCACAAGACGCGGCTGGAAGCGATCGGCGGCTCGGTGCCGATCCTGATCAATCCGCCGGTCGGCTGCCGCTTTGCGCCGCGCTGCAAGTTCGCCATGAACGTCTGCACCGAGAAGGAGCCTCTGCTGCGCGAGATCTCGCCCGGCCATCGCATGGCCTGCCATCTCGGCGATCCGAACCTGGGAGCGGCGTCATGAGCGAGCCCTTGCTCCGCGTCAGCGGCCTGAAGAAACATTTTCCCGTGCTCGGCGGTCTGTTGTCGCGCCAGGTCGGCACCGTCTACGCGGTCGACGGCGTGTCGTTCTCGGTGAACCGCGGCGAGACGCTTGGTCTCGTCGGCGAATCCGGTTGCGGCAAGTCGACGACGGGACGCTGCGTGCTGCGCCTGATCGAGCCAACCGACGGCGAGGTCATCTTCGACGGCCAGGATGTGCGTCAGCTCGGCGGTAACGATCTGCGCGCGATGCGGCGGAATATGCAGCTGGTGTTCCAGGATCCGTTCGCCTCGCTCAATCCGCGCATGACGGTCGGCGCCATCCTCGGCGAGGCCTTCACCATCCATAATCTTGCCACCTCCGCCAAGGAGCGCGAGGAGCGCGTCGCGGGTCTCCTGGTCAAGGTCGGGCTGAAGGCCGAGCACATGCGGCGCTATCCGCATGAATTCTCCGGCGGCCAGCGCCAGCGCATCGTGATCGCGCGGGCGCTCGCGGTCGAGCCGAAACTGATCGTCTGCGACGAGCCCGTGTCCGCGCTCGACGTGTCGATCCAGGCCCAGGTCATCAACCTCCTGGAAGACCTCCAGGCGGAGATGAACCTGACCTATCTGTTCGTCGCGCACGACCTCTCGGTGGTCGAGCACATCTCCGACCGTGTGGCGGTGATGTATCTCGGCCGTATCGTCGAGCTCGCCAAGGCCAGCGACCTCTATCGCAATCCGCAGCATCCCTACACCAAGGCGTTGCTGTCGGCGGTGCCGGTGCCCGATCCCAAGCTGAAGCGCGAGCGCATCCGCCTCAAGGGTGACGTGCCGAGCCCGATGAAGCCGCCGTCGGGCTGCCACTTCCATACCCGCTGCCCGATCGCCCAGCCGCGCTGCGCCGAAAGCGCGCCCGTGCTGAAGGAAGGGGCGGGCGGGCACTTCGTGGCGTGCCATCTGGCCTGAGGCCGCGAAACGCGGGTTCAGAACCTTTAGGGTGGGCAAAGCGACTTGTCCGCCATAGCTCGAAGAGCGCCGGCGGAAGCGTGCCCACGATTATGAAGACGTGGGCACGGCGCTGTCGCGCCTTTGCCCACCCCGCGCATATCTATCCATGAAGCAGGCCGTGCTTGGACAGGGCGTGCCTGAAGCTCTCCACGGACGTGTGACGGTGCGCGAACAGGCCGGCCTCGCGCGCGCCGGCGACGTTGGCTGCGAGATCGTCGACGAACAGGACGGTCTCCGGCTTCACGTCGAGCTCGGCGAGGCACAGCCGATAACAGCGCGGGTCCGGCTTGGCCGTCTTGAACTGGGCCGAGGTGTAGATCCGGGAGCCGAACAGCGGACGCAGCTCCGGCAACAGCGTGTCGATATGGTCCGCGACCAGCGTGGTATTGTTGGTCAGCACGGCAATGTCGACGCTCTGCCGCAAGCGGCCGACGATCTCCAGCATCGCGCGGTCCGCCTGCATGGAACGGCGCCGGGCTTCCACCCACTGCGCGAGCGAGAGGGGATAGCCGATGCGTGTCCCGAAGCCTCGCAGATAATCGGCGGCCTCGAGCGCGCCGGAATCGCCGAGCAGCTCGAACCCGCTGTCCCAGATCGCCGCGTCGACGGCTTCGCTGGTCGTCCCCGCGAGCTTTGCCAGGCACGCGACACGCGTTCCTCTGTCGTAGTCACAGAGGACATCGTCCATGTCGAAGAGGACGAGCTTGATGGCAGCAGTCACGGCGGCACTCGCGGATCGGCCGAACATCCGGCCCTGGCGGAAGTCATATCCCGCCGGAACGCAGGCGACAAATCAGGCACTCGCTAGGGCTGCGATGCGCGCCGCCGCGCCAGTTGATGCAGCACCGTGTCGACGGCCGGCACCGCTCCGCTCTCGCGCAGCCAATTGTCGGCCAACTCCCTCAATTCGCCCGGCGTCAGCCCGAACTTGCGGCGGAACGCTCGAATGAAGGTGGAATCGCTGCTGAAGCGCATGTCGACGGCGAGCTCGATCAGACGGCTCTCCTGTGCGGACGGCGATATCAACCGCCGAAACGCGAGATTGAGCCGCTGCTCCCGCACATAATGGGCAAGCCCGCCATCGGCCTCGAACAGCCGATAGAGGGTCGCGCGCGAGATATGGAAGTGGCGGCAGAGCTCCTCGGTGGTGAGCGCATCGGTTTCAAGATTGTTCGCGATACGGCGCTTGATCATCGGGAGGTAAAGATGTCGCTCGGCGCGCTCAAGGCCCGCGACGATTTCGGCCGTCCCGCCGGCGGCAGCCGCCACGAGATCGGCGATCGCCTCGACGGTGGCTTCGGTATTGCCAGTGCAGGTATCCGTCCCGGTCTCGGACGAAAGGGCAAGCGCGGCGTAGTGGCTGGCGAGCAGGCGTGCATGAGGGTGGTTCGACGGCAGCAGGGTTGCCGTTGCCGCATCCGGATGGGCGAGCCGCGGCGCCAGCATCGCGCGCTGCAGGACGATCGCCATGAGATGGGTGCGGCCGCCCCCGGCGCGCAGTGCGGTCCGGTTCGGTTGCGCCATGTCGATGAGAACGATGTCGCCGGAGCGCAGCGTGACCTCGCGCCGGCCCGAGCTGAACTGCATCGCGCCTTCGACGCACAGGGTGATCTGAAAATGATCCATCGCGCCACGGGCGACGTGCGCGGGCGTGCGGACATAGTCCTGATCGGTGGCACGCGTGTCGATCAGCAAGGCGTTGCGGATCATCCTTGTCACCGAGGTGACGTGGAATTCATCCTCCGCGGTACGCGGAATGACTTCGCAGATATCGACCGTCGCGGCCCGCAATCGCGCGAGCGCCTCCGGACCGCGCCCGGGATCGTCCGCCGCCGTGCTTTCGTTCAACGCAGTCCCGTCCACATCCCCTCGCGATGCGGAAGGACCGCATGCAACTGACTTCTCGAGATCGGCGGCAAGCCAATGTCGCGACCGGGTGTAGCCATTCGGAAATCGGCGCGCAAGCGAAGGTGAGACGGATAGTGAATCCGGTGTCACGCAACTATTGCGAGAGTCGCGCCGAATTTAGTCCGGCTGAGACGCCCGGCACATCGTCCGTCCTGCCGTCCTGTTAGAGATTCCCCCGTCTCTGGAATGCGAGCGCGCCGTGCGGGGCCGCGCCGTCGGAATGGGGTTGCCGCGTGGGGTCAATGGGAATTGGGAGCGCTGGTCGTCGGCAACGACGTCCGCGCGGCTGCCGTCGTCGCCGGACAATGCGAGCTTGCGGGATGCTCGTCATCCTGGTTCTGCCATATCTCGGCTCGACCTCCGCCAGCCGGGCGCAGATCGACCATTACGGCATCTGGACCGCACTCAATAGTGTGCCAGGGCAGGTGATTGAATTCGGCACGCTGGGCAACGCTCCGATCGGGTCCCCGATCGGAACGAGCGCATATCCTCATAGCGCGGTGTTTTCGGCCGATGGCCGCTTCGCCTATGTCGTTGCCATGTCCGGCGCGGTGGAGGTCATCGACGTCGTCGGCCGGACGGTCGTCGCGACCATACCCGTCGCCGGATCGCCGGCGGGATTGGCGCTCAGCCCGGATGGCGCGAGTCTCTACGTGACGACCTCCTCGGGGAGTTCGGTCATGGTGATTTCCACTGCGACCAATCTCGTGGTCGGCTCCCCTATCGCGGTGGGGGTAACCCCTTATGGCGTTGCCGTCTCGCCGGACGGGACTCGGATCTATGTCGCCAACCAGGGCTCCGCGAACATTTCGGTCATCGACGCCGCGTCGAAAACCGTCATCGGCACGGTTGCGACGGGAAGCTCCCCCTCCGGCATCACAACGTCTCCGGATGGAAGCCGGATCTACGTGACCAATCAAAGCAGTGGCAGCGTCACGGTGATCGATGCAGTGTCGCAATCGGTGGTGACGACGGTTTCGGTCTCCGGACTGCCCCTGAGCGTCGCGGCCAGCCCGGACGGGTCGCGAATCTATGTCACGACGCAGACCAACCAGCTCGTGGTGATCAATGCCGTGACGAACACCGTCACGGCGAGCGTGACCTTGTCTGGCGGCTTGACCGGCAACGGCATTGGCGTGACGGTCACGCCCGACGGCAGCCGGGCCTACATCACCACCGGCCTCGGGTTTTACGTGATGGATACGGCCACCAACACGATCCTGTCCTCCGTCACCATGCCGATCGTGGACAACGGCACTAGCGGAACCGCCTTTATTGGGCCGAACGTCATCGTTGCGGCGGGTGGGGCGGTCTCGGCAGGCAGCGATGCCGCGCTCACGGCGATGGACTTCGGGCAATATGTCAACTTCAACGGCGGCTCGCTGCGGTTCACGGGGGCTTTCAGCAGCGCGCGGACGATCTCATTGTTGGCCGGCGGCGGCACGATCGACACCAATGGCTTCAATGCGACGTTGTCAGGACAGATCATCAACACGGGAGCCCTGACCAAGACGGGGTTGGGCGCGCTGACGCTGACCGGCGCCAACACCTATAGCGGCGGGACCTTCGTCAACGGCGGCACGCTGGCCTTGAGCGGCGCCGGCACGCTGGGCGCCGCTGGCGCGACGACCACGGTCAACAGCGGTGGCACGCTCGATCTGGGCGGCACGACCCAGACACAGGGCGCGGTCGGCCTGAGCGGTGGCACGATTCGCAACGGCAATCTGAATGCGCCCATCACCTCCATCGGAGGCGTCCTCAATGGCATCGGCGGGACCGCGAGTCTGACGACCACGGCCGGCTTCACCATGCTGCTCGGCAACAACGGCTATACCGGAGCGACGACCGTGAATGGCGGCGTGCTCGACGTCGAAGGAACCATCACCGGCACCTCCTCGGTCACGGTGAATGCCGGTGGCGCGCTGATGGGCGCGGGCACGATCGATCCGCTGTTGGTCACGATCGCCGGCGGGGGCACCTTCGCGCCCGGCAACGGCACGCCCGGCAGCGTCACCAGCGTCGTCGGCGATCTCGCCTTGCAATCGGGCGCGATCTATCAGGTCCAGGTCAATCCCTCGACGGCGTCCTCCGCAAGCGTGTCGGGCACTGCGACCCTCGGCGGCGCCACGGTGAACGCGGTGTTCGCGGCCGGCAGCTATGTCGAGAAGAGATACACCATCCTCAACGCGGGCGGCGGGGTTTCCGGCGCCTTCGCTGCGACGGTTGCGAGCAGCAATCTGCCGACGAATTTCAAGACCGATCTCAGCTACGATGCGAACAATGCCTATCTCAACCTGTCGCTGGCCTTCGTCCCGCCGCCGAACTCCGGCCTGAATGGCAATCAGCAGGCGGTTGCAAATGCACTGGTCCATTCCTTCGACGTCAACGGCGGCATTTCGCTGATCTACGGCCGCATGACGGCGGCCGGCTTGACGCAAGCCTCGGGCGAACAAGCCACGGCCGCGCAGCAGACGACGTTCAGCGCGATGAGCCAGTTCATGGGCCTGCTCACCGACCCCTCCGCGCAACGGGAGAGCGGGCCGGGTCAGGCGAACAATGCGGCCGGATTTGCCGAAGGCGATCAATCGAGCGCCTATGCCGCACGTCCGCGCACCGACGCGTTTGCCATGTTCGCCAAGGCGCCGGCACCAGGATTTGCGCAGCGCTGGAGCGTGTGGGCTGCGGGCTTCGGCGGATCACAATCGACCCAGGGCAATCCGACGGTTGGTTCCAACGACATGACGGGCCGCATCGCCGGCACGGCGGTCGGCGCGGACTATTGGCTCGCGCCGAACACGAAGCTCGGCTTCGCGCTCGCCGGCGGCGGTACCAGCTCTGACGTGAACGGTCTCGGATCCGGGCGCTCCGATTTGTTCCAGGCCGGCGCCTATCTGTCCCATGCGAACGGCCCGGCCTATGTCTCCGCCGCGCTGGCCTATGGCTGGCAGAGCATCACCACCGATCGCACCGTGACTATCGCCGGCGCCGATCGCCTGCGCGCTGCGTTCGACGCCAATGCGTATTCCGGTCGTCTCGAAGGCGGCTATCGCCTGGTCACGCCGCGGGTCGGCAGCATCGGCCTCACACCCTATGGCGCGCTGCAGTTCACGACGCTCGATCTCCCCGGCTATGCCGAACAGGTGGTCTCCGGCTCATCGGCATTCGCCATGAGCTACGCTGCCAAAAGCGTGACCGACAGCCGCAGCGAGCTCGGCCTGCGCAGCGACAGGTCCTTTGCCATGCCGGACGGCGTGCTGGCGCTGCGCGGCCGCCTTGCCTGGGCGCATGATTTCAATCCCGATCGTGCGGCCGCGGCGACCTTTCAGGCGTTGCCGCTGGCAAGCTTCGTCGTCAACGGCGCAGCGCAGGCCCGCGACGCCGCGCTCACGACGGCTTCGGTCGAGATGAAATGGCTGAACGGCTGGTCGGCGGCGGCCACGTTCGAAGGCGAGTTCTCCAGCGTCACCCGCAGCTACGCCGGCAAGGGCAGCGTTCGCTACGGTTGGTGAGCGCTGTCAGCCCTCCAGCGTGAAGCCGACGCGCAGCGTCACCTGGTAATGGCGGACAGTACCGTTCTCGATGTGGCCGCGGGTCTGCACCACCTCGAACCATTTCATCTCGCGAACGGTCTTGGCGGCGCGGCTGACCGCGTTCTTGATTGCGTCCTCGATCGAGGTCTCGGACGAACCGACGAGGTCCAGGATCTTGTAGACGTGATCGCTCTCGGTTGCGGGCATGGGTTTTCCCCTGTTTCAGTTTGCGGCCGACGAAGGCGTTCGGTAGCAACGCGCATGCGGCTGCGCATGGCGTTGACTCTGAACGGGCGTGGGCGCTTCGGGTTCCTTGTCCCGTGAAGGCCCGCATGCGCCGGCCGAGGTGGAGCCGAGCGCGCCGGCCTGCTAAGCGCTAATGATGGACTCGGCGCGACGCGACAGGACGATCGGCTCTCTCTGCCTCTGCGTGACGGCTTTCGGCTGGGCGCTGAACTGGCCGCTGATGAAGCTGCTGCTGCAGCAATGGCCACCGCTGTTCGCCCGCGGACTTGCTGGCGTTTGCGCCTCTGTCATTCTTGGCGCGCTGGTGCTGAGCCGGAAGGAGTCGTTCGCCGTGCCGCGCGAGGCCATCCCGCGGCTGGTATTCGCGACCTTCACCAACGTCTTCGCCTGGATGGGGCTCGGCACGGTCGCGATGAAATATGTGACGGTGAGCGAGGGCGCTCTGCTCGCCTACACCATGCCGATCTGGGCGATGCTGTTTGCCTGGCCGGTGCTGCATACGCGGCCGGGCCTGCGGGATACCTTCGGGCTCGTCCTCGGTGTTGCCGGCGTCACGCTGCTGTTGAGCGGCAACGGCTTCGCCTTCAGCGCCGACAAGCTGATCGGAATTGCGCTCGCGCTGCTCTGCGCCATCCTGTTCGCGCTCGGTAACGTGCTCAACCGCAAGCCGCTGCCGATGCCGCCGCTGGTCGTCGTGGCCTGGCAGGTCGGGCTCGGTTGCGGCACGATGCTGGTCCTCGGCATGCTGTTCGAGCGCCCCGACGTCACCGCGATCACGCCGCTGGGGCTCGGCTGCTTCGTCTACATGACACTGGTGCCGATGGGCGTCTGCTACGTCACCTGGTTCGAGACGCTGCGCCGTCTGCCGCCGACCACGGCCTCGACCGGCATGCTGATCGTGCCCGTGATCGGCGTGGTCTCCGCCGCGATCATTCTCGGCGAGCCGCTCGGCTATCGCGAATGGACGGCGATGGCGCTCACGCTCGGCGGCGTGACGCTGGCCTTGCAGCGGGGATAACGTCGCCAGCCTCGGGGCGGCGGAAAGGCGGGAGAAATGCTTTTCAAATCGCCCGCCGGCATTGGATACCGCGGTTGCCTGCGCGAAGACGGCTGAGCTAACCTGTGCGGATGTCGTGGATCGTCGGGTGCGGTGATGATCGACCTTTGGACGAGGGGCGCTCTGGTTGCGATCGGCCTCGGCGTGCTGGCCGCGCCGTGTCCTGCCCAGGATGAGCTCGATGGCGCGCCGGCGAGCATGTCGCTGCAGGTCACGACCGATCCGTCCACCATCGCGTGTCGCCGGCTGGATGAGGTCAATCCGGCCTCGCTCGTGTTCCTGCCGCTGCGGCGGACGTTCAGCGAGGATTTTGACGAGCATCCGCTGTCGACTGGCCGCTGGGTCCCGCATTACGCCGGCGGTGCGGCCTGGCCGGAGGCGCGCTATTGGGGCGGCGACGGCTCCGACTTCAAGCGCAAGACCAGCGCCAATGGCGAGCAGCAGATCTATGTCGATCCGCGCTATGCGGGTCGCGCGGCGGCACCGCTCGGGCTCGATCCGTTCAGGGTGAAGGACGGCGTGCTGTCGATCGTCGCCAGCCGCACGCCGCCGGAATTGAAACCGCTGCTGTTCAACAACGAGTACATCTCGGGCATCCTGACGACCCAGGGCACGTTCGCCCAGAAGCACGGCTATTTCGAAATTCGCGCCAAGGTGCCGGTCGGCCATGCGGTATGGCCGGCGTTCTGGATGCTGGCGGACGACGGCGGCTGGCCGCCGGAGGTCGACGTGCTGGAAGGCCGCGGCGAGCGCCCGGGCGATCTCGTGATGACGACGCATTGGCGGATTCCCGCGACCCAGAAGATCCAGTCCTGCGGCTTCGATTTCGCGGTCGGCGACGCCTCCAGCGCATTCCACAATTACGGTGTGCTGTGGCAGGAGGACCGGCTGGTCTATTTCATCGACCGCAGGCCGGTGTCCGACATCAAGGTGCCGATCGGCTTCGACGATCCCATGTACATGATCGTCAACCTGGCGATCGGGTCGAAGTTCTTTCCCGGCGTCAGTCAGGTCGACGCGGAATCGCCACTGAGCGTCGCATTCGAGATCGACCGCATTTCCGTCTATCAGATCGATCTGGAGCAGGCGCGGAGATAGCGATGTCGGCCGATGTCTCGCGACGCTGTTTTGCTGGGCTCGCCGGCCTCGCCGCGCTGGGCGTCGCCGCTGGGGCCAAGGCCGCAGATGACGAACGGGCCCCCGCGCCGGCGCTGTTCCCGAAGAATTTTCTGTGGGGCACGGCAACCTCGTCCTACCAGATCGAAGGCGCGGTCAACGAGGACGGGCGCGGCAAGTCGATCTGGGACATTTTCAGCCACACGCCCGGCAAGATCGAGGACGGCTCGACCGGCGACCGCGCCAACGAGCATTATCATCGCTACAAGGAGGACGTCGCGCTGATCAAGGCGCTCGGCGTCAAGGCGTACCGCTTCTCGATCGCCTGGCCGCGGGTGTTTCCGGATGGAGCAGGCCAGCCCAATCCCAGGGGACTCGACTTCTACAACCGCCTCGTCGACGAGCTGCTCGCGAACGGCATAGAGCCCTATGCCACGCTCTATCATTGGGACCTGCCGCAGGCGCTCCAGGACCGCGTCGGCGGCTGGTCGTCGAGCGACACGTCGAAGGCTTTTGCCGATTACGCCGCATACGTTGCCGCGCGCCTGACCGATCGCGTCAAGAACATCTTCACCGTGAACGAGGTCGGACGCTTCGTGAATTTCGGCTATGGCTGGGGCATCGATGCGCCCGGCCTCAAGCTGCCGGTCGCGCAGCTCAATCAGGCCCGCCACCACGTCGCGCTGGCGCACGGCCTTGCCGTGCAGGCGATCCGTGCCTCCGGCCGCGCCGGCACCCGTGTCGGTGCCGCCGAGAACATCGCGGCCTGCGTGCCGGCGATCGCGTCGCCGGAAAACATCCGTGCCGCCGAGATCGCGACGCGCGAGCTCAACGCCGGTTTCCTTGGCGTGGTGCTGGAGGGCAAATACACCGATGGCTTCCTCGCTTATGCCGGCGCGGACGCGCCAAAATTCACGCCCGAGGAGCTGAAGATCATCGGCACGCCAAACGATTTCGTCGGCCTCAACATCTACGCGCCGCAATACTACGTCACGGCCTCCGACCGCGCGCCCGGCTTCCACGTGCTGCCGTTCCCCACCTCGTTCCCGCACATGAATTCGGAATGGCTGCGCGTCGGCCCCGAGGTGATCTACTGGGCGCCGCGCCTTGCTGCAAAGATCTGGAACATCGAGAATATCTACATCAGCGAGAACGGCACCTCGTCGGAGGACAAGATCGCTGCCGACGGCCAGGTCTACGACCTCGACCGCATCATGTTCCTGCGCAACTATCTGTCCCAGATGCACCGCGCGACCGCCGAGGGCGTGCCGATCCGTGGCTATTTCCTCTGGAGCCTGATGGACAATTTCGAGTGGATCTTCGGCTACGGCAAACGGTTCGGGCTCTACCGCGTCGACTTCGAGACGCAGGCGAGAGTGCCGAAGCTGAGCGCCGCGTTCTATCGCGACGTGGTGGCAAGGAACGCGATCGGGGGGTGAGCGCCCGCCCTACGGATCCAGCTCCGTATCCCAGTAGAGATAATCCAGCCAGCTGTCGTGCAAATAGTTCGGCGGAAACAGTCGGCCGTTGCGGTGGAGCTGGTGCACGGTCGGTGCGAACGCGTTCTGGCGCGGGAACATCTTGGCCTGCGCCGGCGTCAGATTGCCCTTGCGCAGATTACAGGGCGAGCATGCCGCGACCACGTTCTCCCAGGTGGTCTGACCGCCTTTGCTGCGCGGGATGATGTGATCGAAGGTGAGGTCCTCGGGCGAGCCGCAATATTGGCAGGCGAAACGATCGCGCAGGAAGACGTTGAACCGGGTGAAGGCCGGATGGGTGGTCGGCTTGACGAAGGATTTGAGCGAGACGACGCTCGGCAACTGCATCTGCAGCGTGGGACTGTGGACCGCCTGATCGTAGTGAGCGACGATGTTGACGCGATCGAGGAACACCGCCTTGATCGCGTCCTGCCACGACCAGAGAGACAGCGGGTAGTAACTCAGCGGCCGGAAGTCCGCATTCAGCACCAACACCGGCCAACTGCCTTGCGAGACATGTGCGTTCAAGTAACGCTCCCGGCCTCCAACATACGCTGCGAAGCAGCATGTGTTGACATACTACATGCAGCGTGACGGGATTGTGAAGCCCGTTGAGCGACTTATTCAGGCGCAAGCAATGCGGCGGCGGGGTGGCAAGAGCGCTCAAAAGGCCGCGATCCCGTAAGGGTATGGCGGCGGCGCGGAACCGCCAGCCCGTTCGTCGCGCGTCGCCGTGGCAAGCTACTCCCGTACCCGCTCCAGCTTCTGCAAGCACCTGCTCGCGCGCACGACGGCCGGCATCTCCTCGTCCGGAAAGCTCGTCTTCCAGTCGGTGACGCCGACCTCGCCGACATAGATATCGCCCTTTGAATCCAGCGCGATGCCGTGCGGCGCCAGGAATTTGCCGCTGGCAATGCCGGGCCCGTCCTCGCCGCCGAGCCGCGCGATGCGCTTGCCCTTGGCGTCCACGATCGACAGCCGCGGGCCGAGATTGGGCACCTTGCGGTTGACGGCCATGCCGGGGCCGAGCTCGCCGATCACGAAGGTCGGGCTCTTCGTCCCGCCGCAGCAGCACAGCGCGCAAGGGCGGTGAAGGTTGTTCCACTGCGTCTCGTATCTGCCCTCGCCGTCGAACACCTGGACGCGATGGTTCTCGCGGTCGGCGACATAGACCCAGCCGTCGGCATCGGTGGCGATATTGTGCACGATGTTGAACTGGCCGGGATCGGTACCCGGCTCGCCCCAGCTCTTGATCAGCTTGCCGTCGGGGGTGAACTTGTGCACGCGCGCATTGCCATAGCCGTCGGAGACGTAGATCTCGCCCTTCGGCGATAGCGCGGTGTGGGTGCAGCGGTGGAACGGATCGCCGCTCATGAACGGCGACGGCTTCGCGGGAATGCCGATCGTCAGCAGCACCTTGCCGTCCGTGGTGCATTTGCGCACGGTGTGGTCGCCGTCATCGGTGCAATAGAGATTGTCGTCGGCATCGATGTGCAGGCCGTGCGCGCGGGAGAACAGGCCTTCGCCAAAACTGCGCAGGAAATTGCCCTCGCGGTCCAGCACCACCATCGGATGTTCGCCGCGGTTGAAGACGTAGATCCGGTCGCGGCTGTCGACCGCAACGGAGGCGACGTCGGTGAGCTGCCAGCCGTCGGGAAGCTTCGCGAAATTGTCGACGACGCGATAGCGGTGCTCGCCGGTGCCGAGAAGGGCTGGCATGAATCTGTCCTCCTGTCATTCCGGGGCACGCGAAGCGTGAACCCGGAATCCATTGTTCAGCATGTTTTGCGGGTAGATGGATTCCGGGTTCGCGCTGACGCGCGCCCCGGAATGACGGTCGTGTTTACGTCCGCCCCCAACACCCCTTCCTCGGTCGCCTTGATCTGCAGCGCGAGGTATTTCGAGTTGATCCGGCACTGCGCGAGGCTGCCGGCGATGAACCAGAGGCCGGGCTGCCGGGTGCGCGCATACATGTTGCGCAGCTCGAAGCCGTCGCCAAAGCCCCAGATCGGGCCGACGCGGTCCGCGACGGCGTCGCCGAACAGCTTTCGCACCAGATATTCCTGCGGCTTGTAGCCGGTCGAGAGCACGATGAGATCGGCCGCAATGGTCGAGCCGTCCTTCATTCGCGCGCCGTCAGCGACAAAGCCCTCGATCTCGTCGAACTGCCGCAGCCTGATCTTGCCCTCGACGATCAGGTTGGAGCAGCCGACGTTGAAATAATAGCCGCCGCCGCGGGTGAGGTATTTGAACTGCCAGCCGGTGCCGGCCTCGCCGAAGTCGAGCTTGAAGCCGACGCGCGAGAGGCCGTCGAGCAGCTCCTTGTCGAGCTGCTTCGACTGCTCCGTCAGCATCACGTGTGTCTTCTTCGCGAGCGGCGTCGGCATCGAGGCCGCGATCAGGTCGTTGTCCTCGAGCGTGCCTTCATTGTAGGTGGCATAAGCGAGCTGCGCCGACGGCTCGATGTTGGTGACCAGCGTCGGAGAGCGTTGCACCAGCGTCACCTCGGCGCCGCTGGAAAACAGGTCCTGCGCGATGTCGTGACCGCTGTTGCCGGTGCCGATGACGATGGCACGCTTGCCGGTCCAGGTCTCACCATCCTCGTAGCGGCTGGAATGCAGCAGCGTCCCCCTAAAATTGTCGAGGGTCGGGATGTCGGGAATGTTGGCGATGCCGCTGACGCCGGTCGCCATGATGACGTGGCGCGGATGCATGGTGCGCCTGCCGCCGTCAGCGCGGCGCAGCGTGACGGTCCAGTGGCGCTCGACCTCATCATAGGCGCCGCCCTCGAACTCGGTGCCGGTCCAGAAGTTCAGCTCCATGGCGTCGACATAGGCTTCGAACCAGTTGGCGAGCTTGTCCTTGGGGATGTAGGTCGGCCAGTTCGGCGGAAACGGCATGTAGGGGAGGTGATTGACCTGCACCTGGTTGTGCAGGGTGAGCGCGTGATAGCGCTTGCGCCAATTGTCGCCGACCCGCATCTCGCGATCGACGATCAGGGCGTCGACCTTGAGCTGCGTCAGCCGCGCGGCGATCGCGAGCCCGGCCTGGCCGCCGCCGACCACCAGCACAGCCGGGTCGCGACCGGCATAGCCGCGCGAGGCGTTGCGCAGATCGAGCCAGTTCGGTCCACGAAAATCGCGCGAATAGGCCTGGCCGCGCGGACGCGAGGTGCCGAGCTGCTCCTCGAATCCCTTGAGCTCGTCGAGTGCGGTCAGCAGCGTCCAGGCCTTCAGGCGGTCGCCGTCGGCGGGATCAGGAACGAGCCTGATGATGCCGCTGCCGCGTCCGATCGCGGTCTCGAAATCAAAGATCGCCTCAACGCTGCTGGTGCCGGCGCGCGTCACCCAGCGCGGTGGCGCACGGTTCGGCGCAATCTTGAAATTGATCGGCGCAACCTTGGGTGCGAGTGCGGCCAGCGCTTGCGCGATCGCATTGCGCCCGGCGATCGTCTGCAGATTCCAGCTCAGCGCCAGCACGTCGCGCCAGAAGCTGTCGGTGAGGAACAGGTGGTCCAGCGTCTCGGGATCTGGCTTGCCGAGCGTGCGCTCGAACGCGTCGAGCCAGCTCTGCGCGGCGATGGAAATGTCCTTCGTCCTGTCCAGCATGCGCGACCTCATGGCCGTCTTCGCGGCGTTTCCCTGGAGGGCAACGCTATACTGGATTGCCAGATGTCAAAAGCGCTTTACCCGAGCAACGAGAGCATGTGCCCCTGCTCGGGCGGAATGCGCCCTTTCAGCGTGTCGAGATAGATCCGCTGCACGGCCTCTGGTCCGCGGCTTTCGACCACGGTGAGACATTTCTCCAGGAGCGGTGCAAGGCCCGACCACGCCGCGGCAAAACGCTGCTCGACGCCGCCGGGGCCCCATTCCTTGGCGCGCTTGCGGATGTGGTCGGGCGCGAAGAACCAGCGCGGCTTTGCGCCGGGCAGCGTGCCTTCCTCGGCCTCGGTGGCGCGATGCGTCAAACCGACACGCACCGAGCATTTCATCTGGTCGCGGAAGTGGTGGTGCAGCTCGGCGCGCAGCGCGCTGCTGCCGGCCATGTCGACGAAAGCGACCGGCGCATTCGCCGGCAGCGAACCGACGCGGTCATAGGTGACGACCTCGTCGTAGCACGGCAGCGAGCCGACGAAGCCGGCATTGCCTGCGGACGTCAGTCCGATCACCTTGCGGCCGCGCGTGTGCAGCAGATGGGCAAGCCCGAACGCGGTCTTGCTGGATGCGCTGGAGAGCAGCACGCCGCGCGCCCCGAAGTCGTCGTTCTCGGCCAGGAAATCGTTGACCATGAACGACAGCATGAACAATGGCCGCAGCAGCGCCTGCAGGTCGCCTTGATGCCCGGTGAAGGCGGGATCGTCCGTCACGCGGGAATAGAGGTTGTAGACCGGGGAGACCTGCTTGCGATGATCGGCGCCGTCGCGCAGCGCACGCTTGCTGACGTCAGCGGCTTCGATGACGAGATGCGTCGCCATCGGGAAATAGCCGAACAGCCGCTCGCCCACGGTGACCGCTGGATGCTTCGAGGCGATCACCTCGCCGAATCCCCACACCGGGATGTTGCCGAAACCCTGGGGCGCCGGGAAGATCTGCCAGTATTTCAGCTCGTCGCCCATCACCGCATAGGTGATGTTGTTGGCGGTCAGCGCGAAGCGCTCGACCTTCACCAGCAGCGCATCCGCCGGCAGCATGGCAGCATCGGGAATGGCGGTCTCGATCAGCTTGAACTGCTCGAGGTCGTTGCGCGCAACGACGAAGTCGGTCGATGTCATGGTGAAGGCCTCGGCTTTCTTCGTGCCGGGATCTTCTCTTTGACCCGCGAGGGCTTTGCAACAGCAACATTGTTTGAAACGGCGTTTGCCTCGCCGGCCAGCACGCCCTCGCGCTTCTTCACCGCGCGATAATAGCTCCACCACAGATGCGCCGCCGCGCCGCGCAGCGGACGCCAGGGTTCGGCGAGCGGCGCCATCTGCTTCTCCGTCGGCCGCGCCGGAAGGCCGAGGCCGATCTTGATGCCCTCCTGCACGGCGAGGTCGCCGGCCGGCCAGGCATCGCCATGGCCGAGGCAAAACAGCAGATAGACGTCCGCGGTCCAGGGACCGATGCCGGGCAGCGCGATCAGCGTGTGATGTGCGGCGTCGGCATCTTCCTCGGCGAGCACGTCGAGGTTCAGCCGCTGCGCGCCGATCTCGCGTGCCAGATGTTTCAGCGTCTTGATCTTGGCGGCGGACAGCCCGAGCCGCCCCAGCCGGTCGGCGCGGGCGCGGCCCACCGCCGCATGGTCGAACGGATCGAAGGCCGTCGACAGCCGCCCCCAGATCGCCGCCGCGCTCGCGGTCGAGAGCTGCTGCCCGCAGACGATGTGGGCAAGGCCTGCGAAACCCGGCTCCCGCCGCCGCAGCGCCGGCATGCCCGCGATCTCGAGTACGGGCCTGAGGCGCGGATCGCGCTTGATCAGCGCGTGGACCGCTTCTTCAAGATCGGACTGGGTTTCGAGGTGGATTGTCATGGTCGCTCAACTCGTCATGCGCGGGCTTGCCGTCTCTGCTAAAGCTCCGCCGGCCCAATACCGCGAAGCCCGCCGAAGCCTTCGGCGTAGGCGGGACCCGCGCATCCATCTCCTATCGTAACAGAGTCCTTGAAGATGGATTGCCGGGTCAAGCCCGGCAATGACGAGTACCATGAAAGCGATGCCACCCGTTTTCCGATTCGCCCCGAGCCCGAACGGCCATCTCCATCTCGGCCACGCCTATTCCGCACTGCTGAACTTCCAGCGGGCGCGCGAGACCGGCGGCCGCTTGCTGCTGCGGATCGAGGACATCGACGCGGCGCGCTGCCGGCCGGAGTTCGAGGCGGCGATCTACGAGGATCTGGCCTGGCTCGGGATGAACTGGGAGATTCCGGTGCGGCGGCAGTCGGAGCATCTCGCCGATTACCGCGCCGCGCTGGACAAGCTGTCGGCGCTCGGTCTCGTCTATCCCGCCTTCGAAAGCCGCGCCGAGATCGCAAGGCTCGTTGCCGCGCGCGAGGCGGATGGCCCGTGGCCGCGCGATCCCGACGGCGCGCCGCTCTATCCCGGCGATTCCGGATCGCGGCCGGCCGACGAGCGGGCGCGCCTGATGGCGTCAGGCATGCCCTACGCGCTGCGGCTCGACATGGCGGCCGCCTGTCGGCGCGTTGCCGGACTGACGTGGAACGAGTTTGGCGAGAGGCATGACGGCGAGCGCGTCGCGGCGCGGCCGGAGCTCTGGGGCGACGTGATCCTCGCCCGCAAGGAGACGCCGACCAGCTACCATCTGTCCGTCGTCGTCGACGACGCGCTCCAGGGCGTCAGCGAGATCGTGCGGGGCCAGGACCTGTTTCACGCCACCTCGGTGCATCGCCTGTTGCAGATCCTGCTCGGCCTGCCCGAACCCGCCTACCGCCATCACCGGCTGATTTGCGACGGCGAAGGGCGGAAATTGTCGAAATCGAGCCAATCGACCGGCCTGCGGGCCTTGCGCGCGGCCGGCGTCACGCCGGAAGGCATCCGCCAGCTGGTGGGATTAGGTTAAGTTTCTCTGGGGGTTAGCGAAACGTCGCCGTGACTTCGGGTGTTTCGCCGTGCCATGGTCGAAAAACAGCCCGGGGGCCCGAAGGGACGACTTCGAAGGGGATTCATGGCGGCGAAGAAGCGCCCAGCGCGCACCACGAGGACGTCCAGCCGACCGCCTCGGAAGCGGTCCGGGGCGGCCGGACAGGTGCGCAAGCGCAGCACCCGGACGGTCGCGCCTGACGTGGTCCAGGCGGCGCTCGCCGCCTTTGCCCATGAGGTCCGGACCCCCCTGACCGGCATTCTTGCGATCAGCGACCTGCTCGCGACCTCCGATCTCGGCGAACGGGAGCGGCGCTGGGCCGACACCATCAAGGCCGGTGCCGAGCATCTGGCGAGCCTGGCCACGCTGTTCGTGGATGCCGCCAGAACCGGCGGGAAGGGCGGCAGCACGCTGCGGCAGGACCTGTTCGATCTCAGGACGCTCGCCCGCAGCGCCGGCGATTCGCTCGCCGGGCGCGCCGCGGCCAAGGGTCTCCAGGCCCGGGTCGAGATCTCCGACAAGCTCCCCGGCCTCGTGGTCGGCGATCCCGTCCGCCTGCGCGCCGCGCTCGAGAACCTGATCGACAATGCGGTGAAGTTCACCGACCAGGGCGGCGTGGCGCTCGCGGTGACGCCCTGGCGTCCGGCCAAAGGCAAGAAAAAAGGCAAGACGAAGGCCAGGGCCGGTGTCGCCTTCGCAGTGTCCGACAGCGGCATCGGCCTGACCATGGCCGAGATCAAGCGGCTGTTCCGCCCGTTCACCCAGGCCAATGTCACCATCGCCTCGCGCTTCGGCGGCGCCGGGCTCGGACTGTCCTCGGTGAAGCAATTGGCGCGCGCGATGGGGGGCGACATCACGGTCGCGCCGCGGGCTGGCGGCGGCGCCACCTTCACTTTGACGATATCGCTGGACGCGATGGCGCCGGCCAAGTCCCGCAAGTCGAAGGGCGAAACCGAGCCCGATGCGGTCGCCGCGCTGCGCGTGCTCAGCGTCGAGGACAATCCGTTCGGCCGCGTCGTGCTCAACACCATCCTGACCGAGCTCGGCCATCATGCCGAGTTCATCGGGCGCGGCGAGGACGCCGTCGGCCGGCTGGCGCAGGGCGCGTTCGATGCGGTGCTGATGGACATGGTGCTGCCGGGCATCGACGGCGTCGAGGCCATCCGGCGGATCCGCACCATGGAGGCGCCGCTGGCTCAGATCCCGATCATCGGGGTGTCCGGCCGCGGCGAGGACGAGGTGGCCTCGCGCGAGGCGGGCGCCGATGCCTTCCTGGTCAAGCCTGTGTCTCCGCGGGCGCTAGCGACTGCGCTGCTTGAAGCGACACGCCGTGAGGAAGCCGCGACTTGATGATCGCGGCATTGAGCTCGCCGCCGTAGACGAAGATCGCGGCGATGAAGTACAGGAACACCAGCGCGATGATCACCGAGGCCAGCCCCGCATACATGGTCACGTAGTTGTTGGCGAAGCGCGCCAGATATTGTCCGAACACGATGCCGGAGATCAGCGACGCCACGATGGTGAAGACGATGCCGGGCAGGATCTGGAAGAAGTTGCGCCGGCCCGCCGGCAGCCAGGCGTGCAGGATGATCAGCGCCACCACCAGCGCGCCGATGGTGATGCCGTAGCGCAGCCAGGTGAGGATGCTCTCGTTGGATTCGACGAACAACGGGATATGGCTTCGCGCCGCTTCGATCAGCAGCGGACCGAGCACGATCAGGAACGCCATGGCGAGCGCGGTGAAGGCTGCGACCAGCGTGTAGCCGATCGATTCCAGCCGCAGCCAGTACCAGCGCCGCATCTCCACCACCGCGTAGGCGCGGTTGAGCGCAACCCGCAGCGCCTCGACGCCGTTGGAGGCGAAATAGACCGACAGCGCTGCGCCGATCGTCAGCACGCCGGTACGGGTCGTGGTCAAGACGTCATGGACCTCGCCCGAGATCGAATCGGCGACCTGCTTGGGCCAGATCTGCAGCATCAGGCTGGCGGCCTGGTCGGCGAGTTCCTTGGAGCCGAAGAAGCCGGCGAGCGAGGTCAACACGATCAGGAACGGAAACAGCGCCATCAAGGTCGAGAGCGCGATGTGGCTCGCGATCGCCCAGCCGTCGTCCGCCAGGAACGTGTAGAACGCATCCATCACGACGACGTAGATGTAGCGGATGGCTTTCACGTGGCACCCGTGTCGGCGGCTGATGCTTTCGCTCCCCGCAAGCGGGGAGAGGTGAAGGGCGGCTGAGTCAGTTCGAAAATCATTCAACTAGCTTCTGATATTATGGGCTCAAAAGCCAGATCGCGAACGCCATGGCGGACCGGCGCGCACGGTGTTATCTACCCCCTCATGGCATCTCTCCTGACTACCTTCATCCTGCCGGCGGCCGCCGGTGCAGTTGCCTTGGTGCTGCTGCTCGGTCTCATCAACATGATGCGCGGCGGCTCGCCCAACACCTCGCAGAAGCTGATGCGCTGGCGCGTGCTGCTTCAATTCGTGGCGATCGTCATCGCGATGCTCGCGGTCTGGGCGATGGGGCGCTGATCATGGTCGTACTCAATCGCATCTACACGAAGACCGGTGACGACGGCACGACGGCGCTCGGAACCGGCGAGCGCCGTCCGAAATACGATCTGCGCATCGCAGCCTATGGCACCGTCGACGAGACCAACGCCGCGATCGGCGTTGTCAGGCTCCATACCGGCGACATGCCCGAGCTCGACGCGATGCTCGGCCGCATTCAGAACGATCTGTTCGATCTCGGCGCCGACCTCGCGGTGCCCGAGCGTGAAGGGAAGGCGGAGCGGCTGCGGGTGGTGGCGAGCCAGGTCGAGCGGCTCGAGCGCGACATCGACGCTCTCAACGACAAGCTCCAGCCGCTCGCCTCCTTCGTGCTCCCCGGCGGCACGCCGGCCGCGGCCCATCTGCACGTCGCCCGCACGATATGCCGCAGGGCGGAACGGGTGATCGTGGAACTGGCAGCCCGGCCGGGCGAGCCGGTCAGCACGGCTGGCATTCAATATATGAACCGCCTGTCGGACTTCCTGTTCGTGGCCAGCCGAGCCGCCAACGGTAACGGGGCCGGCGACGTGCTCTGGGTTCCCGGCCAGAACCGCTAGCGATCGCCCCGAGCGGCGAACCTGGCGCATTTCAGAAGGCCAAAATTAGGCCCGCTCGCGCGTTGACCGGGGCAGGTCGGGCCTTTAGGTTCCGCGCCAGTTGATAACCCCCCTCCCAAATTGAGTGAAAGAGGATCGATGAAGGTCTTAGTGCCGGTTAAGCGGGTGGTCGATTACAACGTCAAGGTCCGCGTCAAGGGCGATGGATCGGGCGTTGAACTCGCCAACGTCAAGATGTCGATGAACCCGTTCGACGAAATCGCGGTCGAGGAAGCGCTGCGTCTGAAGGAAGCCGGCAAGGCGACCGAAGTCGTGGTGGTCTCCATTGGACCTGCGCAGGCGTCGGAGACGATCCGCACGGGTCTCGCCATGGGCGCCGATCGCGGCATCCTGGTGAAGGCGGACGGCACGGTCGAGCCGCTCGCGGTCGCCAAGATCCTGAAGAAGGTCGCCGACGAAGAACAGCCGGGCCTGATCATTCTCGGCAAGCAGGCGATCGACGACGACTCGAACCAGACCGGCCAGATGCTGGCCGCGCTGCTCGGTTGGTCGCAGGCGACGTTCGCCTCGAAGCTCGAGGTCGAAGGAAGCGACTTCAAGGTGACCCGCGAAGTCGACGGCGGCCTGCAGACCGTCAAGCTGAAGGGACCGGCGATCGTCACCACCGATCTCCGTCTCAACGAGCCGCGCTATGCCTCGCTGCCGAACATCATGAAGGCGAAGAAGAAGCCGATCGCGGAGAAGACCGTCGCCGATTATGGCGTCGACGTCGCCGCGCGCCTCGAGGTTCTCAAGACCACCGAACCGGCGGGCCGCAAGGCTGGCGTCAAGGTCAAGGACGTCGCCGAGCTGGTGTCGAAACTCAAGAACGAAGCCGGAGTGCTCTGATGACGACGCTTCTGATTGCCGAACACGACAATGCGTCGCTCAAGGATGCGACCAACAAGGCCCTGACCGCGGCCGCCGCGCTCGGCGCGGATGTCGAGGTGCTGGTCGCCGGCCAGAACGCCAAGGCTGCAGCGGATGCCGCTGCCAAGCTTGCCGGCGTCAAGAAGGTGCTGCTCGCCGACGGCGACCTCTATGCGCACGATCTCGCCGAGCCGCTGGCCGCGCTGATCGTCTCGCTGGCTGGCGGCTATGACGCGATCGTCGCGCCCGCGACCTCACGCTTCAAGAACGTTATGCCGCGTGTCGCCGCCCTGCTCGACGTCATGCAGGTCTCGGAGATCATCAAGGTGATCGCCCCCGACACCTATGAGCGCCCGATCTACGCCGGCAACGCGATCCAGACCGTGAAGTCGAAGGACGCCAAGAAGGTCATCACGGTGCGTACCTCCACCTTCGCCGCTGCAGGCGAGGGCGGCAGCGCACCGGTCGAGACCGTTCAGGCTGCGGCTGATCCGGGGCTGTCGAGCTTCGTCGGCGAGGAAGTCGCCAAGAGCGACCGTCCCGAGCTGACCTCGGCCAAGATCATCGTCTCCGGTGGCCGCGCCATGCAGAGCCGCGAGAACTTCGCCAAGTACATCGAGCCGCTCGCCGACAAGCTCGGCGCCGGCGTCGGTGCCTCGCGCGCGGCGGTCGACGCCGGCTATGCGCCGAACGATTGGCAGGTCGGCCAGACCGGCAAGGTCGTGGCGCCCGAGCTCTATGTCGCCGTCGGCATTTCCGGCGCCATCCAGCATCTGGCCGGCATGAAGGACTCCAAGGTGATCGTCGCGATCAACAAGGACGAGGACGCGCCGATCTTCCAGGTTGCCGATTACGGCCTGGTCGCCGACCTCTACCAGGCGGTTCCGGAGCTGACGACCGAACTCGGCAAGCTCGGCAAGTAAAAGACGTCGAAAACACCGGCCGGAGGTATAAACTCCGGCCGGTGTTGCATTTGTGAGGCGTTTTCTTTGGCCTGGGGCAGGCCTTCGAAGCGATCCAATCTAGGTTTCGAGCCAAGGTTCTGATTAAATCGGACCTCCCGGCTCAAGGGGTATAGGCAGGGTGCGCTCGACGCGCGCCGTTCCGGTGGATGACATTATGGCGGCAGTGATCAAGAAGGTCGGCGTGATCGGCGCGGGGCAGATGGGCAATGGCATCGCGCATGTCGCGGCCCTCGCCGGCTTCGACGTGGTGCTCAATGACATCTCGGCCGAGCGCCTCAAGTCGGGCATGGCCACCATCAACGGCAATCTGGCGCGCCAGGTCTCCAAGAAGGCCGTCTCCGAAGACGACAAGGCCAAGGCGATGGCGCGCATCACGCCCGCCGAAAAGCTCGACGATCTCGCCGATTGCGACCTCGTGATCGAGACCGCGGTCGAGAAGGAAGAGGTCAAGCGCAAGATCTTCCACGAGCTCTGCGCGGTGCTGAAGCCGGAGGCGATCGTCGCCTCCGACACGTCCTCGATCTCGATCACGCGCCTTGCCGCCGCCACCGACCGGCCCGAGCGTTTCATCGGCATTCACTTCATGAATCCGGTGCCGCTGATGGAGCTGGTGGAGCTGATCCGCGGCATCGCCACCGACGATTCCACCTTCGAGGCGTCCAAGGAATTCGTCGGCAAGCTCGGCAAGCAGGTCGCGGTCTCCGAGGATTTCCCGGCCTTCATCGTCAACCGCATCCTGCTGCCGATGATCAACGAGGCGATCTACACGCTGTATGAAGGCGTCGGCAATGTCGAGGCGATCGACGCGGCGATGAAGCTCGGCGCCCACCATCCGATGGGCCCGCTGGAGCTTGCCGATTTCATCGGCCTCGATACCTGCCTGTCCATCATGCAGGTGCTGCATGAGGGCCTGGCCGACTCCAAATACCGTCCGTGCCCGCTGCTCGTGAAATACGTCGAGGCCGGCTGGCTCGGCCGCAAGACCCAGCGCGGGTTCTACGATTATCGCGGCGCCAAGCCGGTTCCGACGCGGTAAGGCGACGTGCTGTCGTGCCGTAGGGTGGGCAAAGGCGCACTTGCGCCGTGCCCACGATCTCTCTCGGTTACCGCAAGTGCGTGGGCACGCTGCGCTTTGCCCACCCTACGACACCTCGGCCGTGGGTCGACCGTGTGACAATTCATGTCCCGTTAACCCCTCGCGCCTAGGCTGCGGCCAGTACGAGGGTTCGCGTAATGGACATGATGGCAATGGTCAGCACCATGCTGGCCGCTCAGCAAGGCGCGCTGCAGTCGAATATTGCGGCAACGCTGACCAAGCAGAACGCGGACATGGAGAAATCCACCGTTCTGACGCTGCTCGGTGCCGGTCAGCCCTCGCTCGCCAATGTCGGCCCGGGTGTCGGCGGCAATCTCAACGTCACGGCCTGAACCTCAAAGCGACGCGGCGGCCTTGCCGGTCGCGGCCCGGAGCAGCTTCAGCGCGTCCTCGCTGGCCCATTCCGCCGGCCCCGCAATCGTCGCGATCTCGCAGCCCTGCGGATCGACCAACACCGAGGTCGGCATGCCCAGAGCCCGGCCTATGGCCTTAAGATCCTGGAAAACCTTGGCTTTTTGATCGCTGAAATAGCTGAGCCTGCCGAGATTGGCCTCCTTCAGGAAATTTTTCGGCTTCTCGGGGTCGCGGGTGTCGATATTGATCGCGACCACCTCGAAATTCGGGCCCGACAGCTTGCCCTGGAGCTCGTCCAGCGCCGGCATCTCCTTGCGACAGGGCACGCACCACGTCGCCCACAGGTTCACCAGCAGCGTCTTGCCGCGGAAATCGGACAGCTTCTTCGGCTTGCCATCGGCGTCCTCGAAGGCGAGGTCGGGCAGCTTCAGGGGGGCACCCGCCATGGTCAGCGCTGCCAGCTCGCCGTGGGCGAGGGGGGCGATTTTCTGGGCCGTCGCCACCGCCGGCTTGCAGGTCGGATCGCCGCCAGGCGACCGGCTGAGGCCCAGCCCGTAAAGTGCGGCGAAGCCGGCCAGGCCGCCGATCGCCACGGTGGCGATGACGAGGGGGACCCGGCGCGTGGCGGAGGGCGTCTTGTCGAGCATATCGTTTGTCATCCGGTCGCAGATATGGCTATCAGGGGCCTCTTAGTACGGCTGGCAGTGGCCGGCAAACGTGCGGCAAATCAAGGCGTGAGCAGGGGATCATGAGCAACAAGATGTGGGGCGGCCGTTTCTCGGAACGTCCCGACGAGATCATGGAAGAGATCAACGTCTCCATCGACGTCGATCGTCACCTCTTCGCCCAGGACATTGCCGCGTCCAAGGCCCACGCTGCGATGCTCGCCAGCCAAGGCATCATCACGAACTCTGATGCGAAAAATATCGGCAAGGGTCTAGACACGATTTTGTCAGAGATCGGCAAGGGCGACTTCGAATTCAAGCGCGCGCTCGAGGACATCCATATGAATGTCGAGAGCCGCCTGTCGGAGCTGATCGGCCCCGCCGCCGGCCGCCTGCACACCGCGCGCTCGCGCAACGACCAGGTCGCGACCGACTTCCGTCTCTATGTCCGCGACATCATCGACGAGACCGATGCGGCGCTCGCGGCGTTTCAGGCCGCGCTGGTCAATCGCGCGCTCGAACATGCCGCGACCGTGATGCCCGGCTTCACGCATCTGCAGACCGCGCAGCCCGTGACCTTCGGTCATCATCTGCTCGCCTATGTCGAGATGGCCGCGCGCGACCGCGGCCGCTTCCAGGATGCGCGCAAGCGGCTGAACGAATCGCCGCTCGGCGCCGCCGCGCTCGCGGGCACCTCGTTCCCGATCGACCGCCACGCCACCGCGAAGGCGCTTCTCTTCGACCGTCCGATGGCGAACTCGCTCGATGCCGTCTCCGACCGCGACTTCGTGCTGGAGACGCTGTCGGCGGCCTCGATCTGCGCCGTGCACATGTCGCGCTTTGCCGAGGAGATCGTGATCTGGACCTCGCCGCTGGTCGGCCTGATCCGCCTCAGCGACAAGTTCACGACCGGCTCCTCGATCATGCCGCAGAAGCGCAATCCGGACGCCGCCGAGCTCGTGCGCGCCAAGACCGGCCGCGTCATCGGCGCGCTCAACGGCCTGCTGATCGTGATGAAGGGCCTGCCGCTCGCCTATCAAAAGGACATGCAGGAGGACAAGCAGGGCGCGATGGAGGGGTTCGCCGCGCTGTCGCTGGCGATCCGCGCCATGACCGGCATGGTCCGCGACCTCGTGCCCGACGAGGCCAAAATGAAGGCCGCCGCCGGTGAGGGCTATGCCACCGCGACCGACCTTGCCGATTGGCTGGTGCGGACGCTGAAGATGCCGTTCCGCGACGCCCATCACGTCACCGGCCGCATCGTCGCCAAGGCCGCCGAGGGCGGCGTGGCGCTGCACGAGCTGCCACTGAAGGAGATGCAGGCGATCGAGCCCAAGATCACCAAGGAGGTGCTCGGCGTGCTCTCGGTCGAATCGTCTGTGAAGAGCCGGACCAGCTTTGGCGGCACCGCGCCAAAGAACGTGGCGGCGCAGGCCAAGGTCTGGGTGAAGCGGCTGGAAAAAGAGCGGAAATAGGGCTGAGGGCAAAATTTCGCTGATGTTTCATGGTCATCCGGGCTCTCGCCAGAGCGCGCCAATCTCTGTATGGTGCGGCCCGCGTAGTGGGGATTTCGTCGTGACGTCAAAGTTTCGCCCGACCGGCTCGGGATGGGCCATCGTTGTCTTGAGCCTGACGGCGCTCGCGCTGGCCGGCTGCGGTCGCAAGGGCCCGCTGGATCTGCCGCCGACCGCCTCCAACGCGCCGACGGGCACCGTCGCAGCTCCGGCCGACGCCGAGAGCGCAGCCCAGAAGACGCCGAGCCTGTTCAACCCCACCTCCGACGCGGAGGCCGCGCCCGCGGCGGCGAAGGGCCGGAAGAAATCGTTTATTCTCGACCCGCTCCTGGACGAACCTCCCGGCAAGAAATAAGCCGGGACAACCGAGCCTAAGCCATGAATCATTTCGACTATCGCAACGGCGTGCTGCACGCCGAGGCGGTGAACCTGTCCGAGCTGGCCGCAACCGTCGGCACGCCGTTCTACTGCTATTCGACCGCGACGCTGGAGCGGCACTATCGCGTCTTCACCGAGGCCTTCGCCGGGGAAAAGGTGCTGGTCTGCTACGCCATGAAGGCGAACTCGAACCAGTCGGTGCTGCGCACGCTGGCCAAGCTCGGCGCCGGTGCCGACGTCGTCTCGGGCGGTGAGTTGAAGCGCGCGCTGGCGGCCGGCATTCCGCCGAACAAGATCCTGTTCTCCGGTGTCGGCAAGACCGAAACCGAGCTGCGCGCCGCGCTCGCCGCCGACATCCTCTGCCTCAACGTCGAATCCGAGCCGGAGCTCGAGCTGCTGTCGCGGCTTGCGACCGAAATGGGAAAGACCGCGCGCATTTCGTTGCGGGTCAATCCCGACGTCGACGCCGGCACCCACGCCAAGATCTCGACCGGCAAGTCCGAGAACAAGTTCGGCATCCCGATCGTGCATGCCCGTGAGGTCTATGCCCGCGCCGCGAAACTCCCGGGCATCGAGGTAACAGGCACCGACGTCCATATCGGCAGCCAGATCACCGACCTCTCCGGCATGGAGACCGCGTTCCGCATCCTCTCCGAATTCGTGCAGACGCTGCGGGCCGACGGTCACAATATCAGCCACGTCGATTTCGGCGGCGGCCTCGGCATTCCCTATTACATGGACCGCGAGGCGCCGCCGGCGCCGGCCGCCTATGCCGCCATGGTCAAGCGCGTCAGCCACAATCTCGGCTGCACGCTGATGTTCGAGCCGGGCCGCATGATCGTGGGCAATGCCGGCATCCTGGTCGCCAAGGTGATCTATGTGAAGCACGGCGACGGCAAGAATTTCGTCATCATCGACGCTGCGATGAACGACCTCATTCGCCCGACGCTCTACGAGGCGCATCACGACATCCTGCCGGTGACGCAGCCTGCCAAGGGCGCCGCCACCATCCTGGCCGACGTGGTCGGCCCGGTCTGCGAGACCGGCGACTATCTCGCGCTCGACCGCACGCTGCCGACGCCGAAGCCCGGCGATCTCCTCGCCATCATGACCGCCGGCGCCTACGGCGCGGTGCAGGCGGGCACCTACAACACGCGGCCGCTGGTGCCGGAGGTGCTGGTGAAGGACGATCAGTACGCGGTCGTGCGCCCGCGCATCGAGGTCGAGCAGCTCATTGCGATGGATACGCCGGCGCCGTGGTTGTGAGCCATTGACCGTAGCCCGGATGGAGCGCAGCGAAATCCGGGGGCTCGTCCAGCGGCAACAATCCCGGATTGCGCTGCGCCATCCGGGCTACTGAAGCGGTTGCGGGATGGCTACTTCCCGGCCAGTCCGCCCTTCGCTCCGCCGACCACAACACCCGCCTTCTTCTCGATCGGCTTGATCGCCGCGGTGAAGTCGGACTCCGCGCCCTCCGCGCTGATCACGGTCTCCCACAACCGTCCGACCGCATCCGCGACGTCCATCGACAGTCCGAGCTGCTTCATCTCCTCCAGCGCCAGGCGGACGTCTTTCACCATCAGTCCCGTGGCGAAGCCGAAATCGAAGCTGCGCGGCAGCACTGCGCGCGGAAACTTGTCGCGGCTCGCGGTGTTCATGCCGGAGCCGGCATTGATGACGTCGATCATCACGGCGGGATCGAGTCCGGCCTTGACGCCCATCACCACCGCTTCCGACGTCGCCACGATCGCGGTGGCCGACAGGAAATTGTTGGCGAGCTTCATGGTCTGCGCCGCACCGGGCTTCTCGCCGATGAAGAACACCTTTCCGATCACGTCGAGCGCCGGCTTGAGCAGCTCGAATTCCGCCTTCGGCCCCGACACCATCACCGCCAGCGTGCCCTTCTCGGCGCCGCCGACGCCGCCGGAGACGGGGCAGTCGATCTGCACGATGTTGCGCTTGGCGAGGAGGTCGTGAATCTTCACGGCCATCGCCGAGCCGACGGTGGAGAGATCGATGAAGCGCTTGGCACGCTTGCCCTCGATCACGCCGTTCGCGCCGGTGGCAACCTCGAGCGAAGCCTGCAGCGAGGGCAGGCTCGCCATCACGGTCTCGACCTGGTCGGCGACGTCCTTCGGCGATGTCGCGACCGTGGCGCCGAGCGTCGCGAGCTTGCCCGTGACCTCCTTGCGCGTGTCGAACACGACGAGCTTGTGTCCCGCCTCGATCAGCCGCCGCGCCATCGGGAAACCCATGTTTCCGAGGCCGATGAATCCGATGTCCATGGTGTTTCCTTCTTGGTCGTTGTTGTTGCTTCATCTTCGCTGTCGTCCCGGACAAGCGCGCCCGAAGCGCGCGCCGATCCGGGACCCATGATCCCGGGAGGCGTTGTTATGCCGAAGCGGTCACTCCTGGTCCCCGTCACCACGTCTCCCTGTAGTTTTGGATCCCGGATCTGCGCTCCGCTTGTCCGGGATGACGATGCAGATTGGCGCTAAGTCTCACGCCTTCCCGTCGATTTCCGCGAACACCTCGCGCGCGATGCGGAAGCTGTCGACGGCGGCGGGCATGCCGCCGTAGATCGCGACCTGCATCAGGATTTCGCGGATCTCCTCGCGGGTGACGCCGTTGGTGAGCGCGCCCTTCAGATGCGCGCGGAATTCGTGCTGGCGGTTGAGGATCGCGATCATGGCGATGTTGAGCATGCTGCGGGTCTTGCGCGGCAGCTCCTCGCGGCCCCACACGGTGCCCCAGCAATATTCGTTCAGCATCTCCTGGAACGGACGGTTGAAATCGTCGACGTTCTTCAAGGCGTTGTTGACATAGGCTTCCCCCAGCACCGCTTTGCGGACTTCCAGGCCCTTGTCGTGCATCTTCTTGTCCATGTCGTTCCCTCCGCTTTTCCCTGCATTTCCCTTGGGTGGCGCGCGGAAATTACGGGGTTGGGCGGGGCCAGTCACGTCCTCGTGTTATGCGGGAAAAGGGGTGTCTCCCGTACCGGAACGGATGCCTCAGTGCTGCCGTTGTGATAGGCTCTTCTCGACCGGGCAACCTGGAGAGTTGATTGAACGGCGTCACCCCCGACCCGTCAGACCCGACCCGCAACAGTGATGCTCTGTCGCGGCTGAAGCTGGCGCAGGCCCTCGATCGGGCCATTTATGCCATCGCGTGGGAGCGTGCCTGGCCGCATCTGGCGCGGCTTCTGACCGTCATCGGGCTGTTCCTGGTGGTGTCCTGGGCCGGCCTCTGGCTGGCGCTGCCGTTCATTGCCCGTGCCATCGGCCTCTTCATCTTCGCCGGCATTGCGATTGCCGCGCTGTTGCCCCTGATTCGCTACCGCTGGCCGAGCCGCGGGGAGGCACTTGGCCGGCTGGACCGCGGCTCCGGCATCCGTCACCGCCCGGCCACCACGCTGACGGACACGCTGTCCTCGCAGGATCCGGTCGCACAGGCATTGTGGCAGGCGCAGCGCGAGCGCACGCTGGCCTCGCTCAGGCGCATCCGCGCCGGTTTGCCGCATCCGCGGCTGGCGCTGCATGACCCCTGGGCGCTGCGCGCGCTGGTCATGGTGATGCTGGTTGCGACCTTCTTCGCCGCCGGCGACGAGCGCGCGATGCGGCTCGGCGCGGCCTTCGACTGGAACGGCGTGCTGGCCCCGGCCAATGTTCGCGTCGATGCCTGGGTCACCCCGCCGCTCTACACCGGCAAGCCGCCGATCATCCTGTCGGCGGCCAACAAGGAGGCCGCCGCGCTGCCCGCGTCCGGCCCGCTTGCCGTTCCCGCCGGCTCGACCCTGATCGTGCGCTCCTCCGGCGGCGCCCTCGATGTCGTCGTCTCCAGCGGCCTCAAGGAGGTTGCCCCCACGGAGGCCGCACCCAAGGGCACCAACGAGAAGCATTTCACCATCACCGCCGACGGCACCGCGCATGTCCGCGCGCCCTCCGGCCAGCCGCAATGGGCGTTCGCGGCAACCCCGGACCGTGCACCGACGATCGCGCTGGCCAAGGATCCCGAGCGCCAGGCGCGCGGCGGGCTTCAGCTCTCCTACAAGATCGAGGACGATTACGGCGTGACCGGCGCGGATGCGCACATCGCCCTGCGTCCGGACGATGCCAAGGACGGCGGCAAGGGGGCTGACGGCAAGAATTCCGACGCCAAGAACTTCGATGCCAAGAACTCCGACGCCAAGACCGCGGCGCGACCTTTGTTCGAGCCGCCGCAATTCCCGCTGGTGCTGCCGAACGCGCGCACCCGCAACGGCGTCGGCCAGACGGTGAAGGACCTCAGCGAGGACCCCTATGCCGGCGCCGACGTTACGCTGACCCTCACCGCCAAGGACGAGGCCGGCAACGAGGCCAGGAGCGAACCCTTCAACATGCGTCTGCCCGAGCGTCTGTTTACCAACTCGCTCGCGCGCGCGCTGATCGAGCAGCGCCGCATCCTCGCGCTCGACGCCAACAAGAATTCGGAGGTCTACACCGCGCTCGACGCGCTGATGATCGCGCCCGAATTGTTCACGCCGGATGCGGGCTGCTATCTCGGCCTCCGGAGCCTTGCGACCCAGCTCGAAGCTGCCCGCACCGACGATGCGCTGCGCAATGTGGTGGCGAGCATGTGGGCCTTCGCGACCACCATCGAGGACGACGGCGTCGCCGGCAGCGTCAACGCCGCGCTGCGCTCGGCGCAGGACGCGCTCAAGGCGGCGCTGGACCGTGGTGCCAGCGAGGACGAGCTGAAGGTGCTGACGCAAAAGCTTCGTGAGGCCATGGCCGGCAAGGTGCGGGATCTCGCCCGTCGCGCCGAGCAGAATCCGCTCGGACCGCGGCAGCCGTTCCCGGCCGAGGTCCAGCTCATCCTCGACAAGGCTGTCGAGCTGCGACAGAAGACCCAGCACGCGACGGCTGAGCAGCTCGCAGAGCTGGCGCAGCAGCAGGACGCGTTGCGCGAGCAGCTTCAGGCCTATCGGAAGTCGGCGAACAGCCGGGCCAACAAGGCGGGGGACGACAAGACCAACCAGTTTACGCGGGACCGGAAATGCGGAAGCTAGCGCGCGTGCCAGTCTTGAAGGCGATGTCGATCGCCTGCCTCGCTCTGCTGCTCGGCGGTGTCTCGCCGGCCGTTGCCCAGCTGGATCAGGATCCCGACGCGCTGCTCGACAGCGCCGAAAAGGCGATGCAGGAGTCCGGCGACAGCCTCAGGCAGAAGGAATCCGGCAAGAGCCTCGGCAACCAGTCCGACGCCATCCAGAGGCTCGAGGAGTACAAGCGGGCCACGGAACGAAGCCAATCCTCCAGCCGAGACCGCAACGTCATCACGCAGCGCGATCTCGACGAATTGCTGAAGCAGATCGAGAAAGCCGCGCGCGAAGGCAATAAGGAGGCGGCCCAGCGCATGCTGGAGCAGCTCGCGCAGATCATGGAAAATCTCCAGATGGCGCAGCCCGGGCAATCCGGCGAGAGCGAGATGGAGCAGGCGCTGAACGAGCTCAGCGACATGATCCGCAAGCAGCAGCAATTGCGCGACAAGACCTTCAAGCAGGGCCAGGACTCCCGGCGCGACCGCTCGCGCGGCAAGCAGGGCGACCAGTCGATGTCGGACCTGCAGCAGGATCAGCAGTCGCTGCGCGACCGCCTGAAGAAGCTGCAGGACGAGCTCGCCAAGCGCGGCCTCGCGCAGAAGGGACAAAAGGGCCAGAAAGGGCAGCAGGGTCAGAAGGGCCAGCAGGGCGACCCGGGCCAGAGCGGCGATCAGGACGGCGACCAGGGCGATGACGACGGCAGTCTCGACGCCGCCGACGGCGCCATGGGCGATGCCGGCTCGAAGCTCGGCGAAGGCAATGCCGACGGTGCCGTGGACTCGCAGGGCAAGGCCCTCGACGCCATGCGCAAGGGCGCGCAGAAGATGGCCGAGGCGATGCAGCAGGGCGATGGCGACGGGCAGGGCGATGGTCCCGGCAATCGCGCCGGCCGTCAGCAGAGCGGCGGCAATCAGACCGATCCGCTGGGGCGCCCGCTTCACGGTCGCGATCTCAGCGACGACTACTCCGTCAAGATTCCCGGCGAGATCGACGCCCAGCGCGTCCGCCGCATCCTCGAAGAGCTCCGCCGCCGCCTCGGCGACAGCTCGCGCCCGCAGATCGAGCTCGATTACATCGAGCGGCTGCTCAAGGATTTTTGATCCCACATTAGGTGTCATCGCCCGCGCAGGCGGGCGATCCAGTATTCCAGAAGCCTTCGTTGGAGATCTCGTTCGCACCACGTTCGCCGCGGCGTACTGGATGCCCCGCCTTTGCGGGGCATGACAGCGGAATGTGCGGTTAAGGTCGCCCGCCGCTACGCCTTCTTCGCCGCCAGCGCATCGGCCACGGCGGTGCGGATATCCGCGACCGAGAACGGCTTCGTCACGACGTCGTGCACTAGCGCATTGAGGTTCGAGGCGCGCTCGCGCTGGTCGGCGTAGCCGGTCATCAAGAGGATGGTCAGCTCGGGGAAATCGCGCGCGGCGGAGAGCGCGAGAGCGATGCCGTCCATGACAGGCATCTGGATGTCGGTGAGCAGCAGGTCGAAGGCACCGTCCTCGCGGGTCAGGATCTCCAGCGCCTCGGCGCCGTCTTGCGCGGTGACGGTCTGGTGGCCGTCCATGGCGATGGCGCGCGCCACCAGCTGGCGCATCGAATCCTCGTCGTCGGCGATCAGGATCTTGGGCATCAGATCAACCCTTGGGGCGAACCTTCCCGTGCAGGACTGTGCAAGCTGATTATACGCTGCCGCCGGCAATGTCGCGCCGATTGAAGAAGCGGACGTCGATATTGCGGCCCTCCGGCGGCGGCGAGGCGAGGCGGGAGCGGAAGAAGGCGCGCTCGCCGGGCCGCAGCACGGTCTGCTCCAGCACCGTATTCCAGGCGTAGATCTCCGCGCCTTGCGCGTCGCGCACGGCGAAGCGCAGCCGCGGGATGTCCAGCGGCTTCTTGCCTTCACCGACGATTACGCCCTCGATCACCAGCACCTGCTTACCGTCAACGGTCTCGCTGGACAGCTTGACGTCCTTGAAGGCGAGGCCCCGCAGATTCACTTCGAGCCCGACCATCTTGTAGAACGCCGCCGTCTGCGGCAGCAGCCGCACCATGTCGCCGCGCCAGATCACCAGCGCCAGCACCAGCGCGCCCATGGCGGCGCAGGCGGTCGGCAGGCCGAAATAGGATTTTTTGGGCGACGCGGTGGCGACCGGCCGGCTGACTCGTGCACCGCGACGGCCGAACAGGCCACGGAACCAGGACTGGTGCTGGGCGCCGACGACCTCCTCCTCGGCCGCCCGGGCAGCCGCTGACCATTCGTCCTCGGTCTCCTTGGCCTCTTCATCGGGCCAGTCGCTGGCGATCGAGGGGCTGTCGACGACGGGCGCGTCAGCCGCGCTCTCGTCCTTGGCATAGGAGTTCCACTGTTCGGCGAGATCGGATTGGTCGTCGGCCTGGCTGGCTGCCGCCATGGCCGGGACGGATGCCTCCTCGATGGCATCCTCGGCATGGGCGATCCAGGTCTCCTTGCAACGGGAACAGCGGACCGCCCGCCCGTTCGCCCCAAGGCTCGCAAGCTTGATGGCGTAGGATGTCATACAATGGGGGCAGACGATATGCATGGACGAGCCTTGATGCATGAACCGGGACTTGAACGAGGTCTTGACCAATGACCCGCCGGGAAGGACGGGACGGCCACGATGCTGCCAAATATGCTACAGGCCGACCGTTAACGAACCGGAAACCATAACGGCGGCAAAACCCGTGGATCGCGCATGGCGGAGCGCAGCCATGCGACCCGCGCCCCCTCTCGAACGGAGCTGAACTTGGTTCGGTTCGAAAATGTCGGATTGCGTTACGGTCTGGGGCCGGAGATCCTGCGCGACCTCAGCTTCCAGATCCCGGCGCATTCGTTCCAGTTCCTCACCGGCCCGTCGGGTGCCGGCAAAACCTCGCTGCTGCGCCTGTTGTTCCTGTCGCACCGGCCGACGCGCGGCCTCGTCAATCTGTTCGGGCACGACATCTCGCAGCTCGGCAAGGACGAGATCGCCGATTTGCGCAAGCGCATCGGCATCGTGCTCCAGGACTTCCGCCTGCTCGACCATATGACGACCTATGAAAACGTCGCGCTGCCGTTCCGCGTCATGGGACGCAGCGAGTCGAGCTATCGCAAGGAGGTGATCGATCTGCTGCGCTGGGTCGGGCTTGGCGAGCGCATGGACGCGCTGCCGCCGATCCTGTCGGGCGGCGAGAAGCAGCGCGCCGCGATCGCGCGCGCCGTGATCTCGCGGCCGCAACTGCTGCTCGCGGACGAGCCGACCGGCAGCGTCGATCCGACGCTCGGACGCCGCCTGCTGCGGCTCTTCATCGAGCTCAACAAATCCGGCACCGCCGTCATCATCGCGACCCACGACATCGGCCTGATGGACCAGTACGAGGCACGGCGGCTGGTGCTGCACCAGGGACGGCTGCACGTCTATGAATAGGACCGACGAGCGCGGCGTGCTGGTCGATCTCGGACAGGAGCGTCCGCAGCTTCCGGCCAAGGCGCGCAACATGTCGCCGATCGTGCCGCGCGCCTCGATCCACGGCCGCGCGCTGGTCGCCGTCGTCGCCATCATGACCTTCCTGGCGTCGATGACCACCGGCACGGTGCTCCTGGTCAGCGCCTCCGCCGCGGAATGGCAGTCGGACGTCGCGAGCGAAATCACCATTCAGGTCCGTCCGCAAACGGGGCGCGATCTCGACCGCGACACCGCGGCCGTGATCGAGGCGATGCGCGCACAGGCCGGCGTCGTCGAGGTCAAGCCGTTCAGCAAGGAGGAGAGCGGCAAGCTGCTCGAGCCCTGGCTCGGCACCGGCCTGTCGATGGACGATCTGCCGGTGCCGCGCATGATCATTGCGCGGGTGCAGCCCGGCACGCCGCTCGACCTCGGCGCCCTGCGCGCGCGGGTGACCCAGGTCGCGCCAAGCGCCAGCGTCGACGATCACCGCGCCTGGATCGAGCGCATGCGCTCGATGACCAACGCCACTGTGCTCGCGGGGCTCGGCATCCTCGCGCTGGTCATCGTCGCCACCATCATCTCGGTCTCGTTCGCGACCCGCGGCGCCATGGCCGCGAACCGTCCGATCGTCGAGGTGCTGCATTTCGTCGGCGCCGGCGACCGCTACATTGCCAATCATTTCCTGCGTCATTTCCTCAGGCTCGGCCTCGAGGGCGGCGTCATCGGCGGCGGCGCCGCCATGCTGGTGTTCGGCTTCTCCGAGTCGATCGCCGGCTGGTTCTCCGGCACCCCCGTCGGCGACCAGTTCGCCGCGCTGCTCGGCACCTTCTCGCTGCGGCCATCCGGCTACATCGTGCTCGCGGTCCAGGCCGTGCTGATCGGCGCGATCACCGCTGTGGCCTCGCGCCAGACGCTGTTCGCGACGTTGAATGACGTCGACTAGGCCTGATAAACCGGACTCCACTTCGCCTCAAAACGTCATAAAATCGCTTAGGGAAGGGATGACCGACATCACATGAGCTCGCCGACCGACGATCGATCGCCGAAACTGCCGCGCGGCTGGCTGCGCGCGACAATCGTGTCGACGATTGCGCTCGCCTTCGTCGGCGCTGCGGCGGGCTTCATCGCGTTCCTGTCGCAATTGCGCGGCGCCGAGATCGCGCCAAGCAGCAAGGCTGACGGCATCGTGGTGCTGACCGGCGGCTCCTCGCGGGTGTCGGATGCGATGGAGCTGCTCGCTGCCGGCTACGGCAAGCGGCTGTTGATTTCCGGCGTGCATCCGACGTCGACCGCGAGCGACATCTCCCGCACGTTGCCGGAGAACCAGTCCTTCATGACCTGCTGCGTCGATCTCGACCGCACCGCGCTCTCGACCCGCGGCAACGCGGCGGAGGCGCGGCGCTGGGCCGAGGGACGCCGGTTCAAGTCGCTGATCGTGGTCACCTCGAACTACCACATGCCGCGTGCGCTGGTGGAATTCTCGCATGCGATGCCGCAGACGACGCTGATTCCGTTCGCGGTGGTCGGGGACAAATGGCGCGAGGAGCCGTGGTGGACCTCGGCCTCCACCCTGCGGCTGCTGATGTCGGAATATGTCAAGTACATCGCGGCCGAGCTCAGGGTGCGGCTGGAGGATTTCGGGATTGACCTTTCGCCCGAGATGTCGGAGCAGCCTGCAGGTCAGCAACCGAGGCGGCCCGCCACCGCCCAGGCCAACTGACCGCGAATTGACCGGCAAATTAATCGGATACTCGATGTTCCTGATTTTCCTGCGCTCGCTCGTGTTCAACGTGCTGTTCTATGCCGTGCTGGTCTGCCTCGCGATCGTGGCGCTGCCGACCTTCGCACTGCCGCCCCGCGCCATGCTGACGATCGCGGAATGGTGGGCCAAGGCGACGCTGGTCCTGATGCGCGTGGTCTGCAACATCAAGGTGGAATTCCGCGGTGTCGAGCACATCCCGGAAGGACCGCTGGTGATCGTGGCCAAGCACCAGTCGTTCTGGGAGACGTTCGTGCTGCCCGGATTCTTCAATCGTCCGATCTTCATCCTCAAGCGCCAGCTGATGCAGATCCCGGTATTCGGTCAGTTCCTGGTCAAGACCGGGATGATCGCGATCGACCGCAAGGCCGGCGTGAAGGCGCTGCTCGACATGACGCGGCGGGCGCGCGAGGCGGTGCGCAGCGGCAAGCAACTCGTCATCTTTCCGGAAGGCACGCGCCGCGCTCCGGGCGCACCGGCCGACTACAAGACCGGCTTTGCGCAGATCTATTCGTCCTGCGGCGTGGCGTGTCTGCCGATCGCGCTCAATTCCGGCCTGTTCTGGCCGCGCCGCACCTTCATGCGTTATCCCGGCACGCTGGTGGTCGAGTTTCTCGAGCCGCTGCCGCCGGGCCTGCCGAAGGACGAGTTTCTCTCCCGGGTGCAAGGCGCGATCGAGGATGCGACTGGCCGCCTCGTCGAAGCAGGCCGGAAGGAGCAGGAGCAATTGATCGGCTCGGCGCCCGGCTACGCGCCGACCGGTGGTTAGCGATTTTCGCGGCCTTCGGCGGGCGGCGGCGCGTGCAGGGAATGCCCATCACCATGCAGCATGGTCGCAAGCTGATGCAGCTGCGTGTCGCGAAAGCCTTCGGCCTCGATCGCCTTCACCGTCGCGGTGACGTAGTCGCGGTTGGCGCCGGACTGGCCGTGGCCCTGGACGACATGGCGGTGCTGCTCGGCGAGCGAAAGCCGGCCGGCATATTGCACATGACCGCGGTCGACGACATAGGCGAGCGCGGAGACGCGCGCCCGCGCATCGTTCTCCAGCCAGACCGAGCGCATCACCTCGCGATAGACCGACGTGACCTGTTCACGCGCCCGAAGGTAAGCGACGACGTCTACGCGATTCCGCTCGGCGACGCGGAAGGCGATGCCGCGGCAGGCGCCGCCGCGGTCGAGCCCAAGCACCAGGCCCGGCTTTTCCGGCGTGCCGCGATGCACGAAGGAATAGACGCAGAGCGCACGATGCTCGCCGACCAGCCGCGCCGGGACGCGCTCCTCGAACTCGAAGCCCGGCCGCCACATCAGCGAACCGTAGCCGAACACCCAGAGGTCGCCCTTGGCGGTGGTGACGGAGGGAAGGGTAATTTCCGACATTTCGGGCACGGCTACCAGAACCGCGCCTCCAAGCGAAGTGAATTCTCCGCCTATCGCCACGGTGCGGCCTCGCTTACATTTGCCAAAATCCGGGGTCAAAGGGTCGCCGCATGTCCAATATGAACGTTGCCGCAGGCCGTCGCTCCCGCTGGGGCCTTTTCATCGCACCCGTCTTCGTCCTGGTCCTCGCCGTCGCGTGGAGCTGCTTCTGGTTCTATGCGGCCTCGCAGGCCGAAGTGGCGGCGGACGCTTGGCGGGCGCAGGAGGCCAAGTCCGGCCGCATCTATGATTGCACCAAGCGCTCGATCGCCGGCTTCCCGTTCCGCTTCGAGGTCCAGTGCTCGGGCGCCAGCGTCGCCCTGGTGTCGCAGAATGCGAGCAAGACGCCGTTCACGGCAAAGCTCGACAACATCCTGGTCGTTGCGCAGGTGTACGATCCCAAGCTCGTCATCGCCGAATTCTCCTCGCCCGCGACGCTGACCGACGGCGTCACGCAAAACACCTTCGTGGTGAACTGGAGCAAGGGCCGCAGCAGCGTGGTCGGCCTGCCGGCCGTGCCGGACCGCGCCTCCATCGTGTTCGACGATCCCACCCTCAACAGGCTCGACGGCAGCATGCAGGTGCCGCTGGCGCGGGCCAAGCAGATCGAGCTGCACGGCCGTCTCGCGGACGGCTCGCCGGCCGATCATCCCGTGATCGAAACCGTTGCCCACGTCGCGCAAGGCAGCATCCAGGGCGTCCACCCCTTGCTCGCAGAGCCGTTCGAGGCCGACACGCGGGCCAAGATCACCGGCCTGTCCGATCTCACGCCAAAGCCCTGGCCGCAGCGCTTCCGCGAGATCCAGGCGGCCGGCGGCCATATCGAGATCGTGCAGTCGCGGATCCAGCAGGGCGAGATGATCGCGGTTGCGGCCGGCACGCTCGGCCTCTCCGCCAATGGCCGCCTCGATGGTGAATTGCAGATGACGGTGACGGGCCTCGAGCGCGTGATCCCGGCGCTCGGCATCGAGAAGATGCTGGAGGAGGGCGTGCCGCAGGCAACGCTCGATCGCGTCGCGCCCGGCGTGAAGTCGCAGGACCTCAACAATCTGTTCGGCGCGCTCGACCGCGCCGTTCCCGGCCTCGGCAAGGTCATCAAGCAAAACGCCAATGCGGGCCTTGCCGCCGGCATCAATTCGATCGGCGCCGAGAGCACGCTGGAAGGCAAGAAGGCGAGGAGCTTCCCGTTGAAGTTCGTCGACGGCGCCGTGCTGCTCGGCCCGGTCAAGGTCGGGCAGATTCCGCCGCTGTATTAGGCGCCGCCTGTAGCCCGGATGCAGCGAAGCGAAATCCGGGATTTGGGCCGCGACTGACACTGTCCCGGATTGCGCTTCGCTGCATCCGGGCTGCGAACTCACCACGATTTGTCGTCACGATTGCTTCGCCGGATCGTGATGGTACGCGCGGGAATGCGGGGCCGGCAACGCCGCTCTCTCTCCATGTCGGCCGCACGATGATGCGGGCCGCCCAGGCAGGAGAGACTACCATGACCAAGTCCAAGCTGTTCGTTGCCGCCGTCGCCATCTCGGCCGCGTCCGTGACACCGGCGCTCGCGCAGTGGCAGTGGCAAATGCAGGAGCCGGCTGCCTACGCCTCGATGTATCCGAATGGCGATCGCAGCCTCGCGAGCCCCGCGACGCGGGACACGATGGCGTTAGTTCCCTCACCGAAATCACCGCGTCCCACGGTGATGCGCGCGACCAAGGGCAAATAGCCGCCGTCCATCGCTTGCCCGTCGCGAAAGCGGGCCCGGCCATGCCCCGGCCGGGCCCAATGCGCACAATCCGGGACAAGAGCGACGCGATCGACCAGGCCGCGCAGATATTCCGAACGAGATCGTCAGGAAAACGTGATGCAGAAGATGCGCTTCGCCGCGAATAACCGCAGCCGGCTTTCAATCACTCCTCGTCAGGGAAGCATGCAGCTGCCGGAGACGGCACGCGGAAACCAACAGGCTTCCCAAGAGGAGGGAGGTTCAAGTGCGGATCATCACGTGCGGACTGATGCTGGGCATCGTCGCTGCCTGTTCGGGCGCGGCGCGTGCCGACGACAATGTCGCAACCGAAATCCAGTCGTTGAAAGCCAAGCTGAAGGAGCTGCAGCAGCGGGTGGACCAGGAGGCGCGCAAGACGCGCCAGGTTGAAGCGCAGGCGAAGGCGGCTCCGATGCCGGCGACATACAAGGCGCTGCCCGTCGATCCCTGTGCGGCCGGCAAGGTCTGCTACAAGGGCATCACGCTGACATTCGGCGGCTGGGTCGATCTCACCGGCATCTACCGCTCGCGCAATCTCGCCTCCGACACCGGCTCGGTCTACAACTTCATCCCCTATCAGCAGAGTCGCAACTTCAACATTCCGGAAACGCGCTTCTCCGCGCGCCAGAGCCGGTTCTCGGTGCTGGCCGAGGGCAACGCCGGCGCGGACACGCATCTTGCCGGCTATGGCGAGATCGACTTCGAGGGCGCGGCGCAGACGGCGAGCTCGGTGGCGACCAACTCGTTCAACCCGCGCATGCGTCAGCTCAGCCTCGAGGTCGATCGCAGCGATCTCGGGCTTCACTTTCTCGCCGGACAATCATGGTCGCTGAACGCGCCGAGCAAGTCGGGCATCGACCCGCGCGGCGTCGATGCGCCCGGCGTGATCGACTTCGAATCCGTTCCGGGATTCCTGGCGGCGCGCCAACCGGGCTTGCGCGTTTGGCAGGACTTCGGACCGGAGTTCAAGCTGGCAGCATCTGTCGAGAACGCCCAGACCGCATTCTTCGGCGGCAACGTGCCGGCCGTCGGCACGCCCGCAGTGGGCCCGCAAGGCGTGCTCAATCCGAACCTTCAGGTCAATCTGACCGGACCGGGCGGCAGCTTCTTCAACAACCTCAACAATGTCAGTCTGAACCAGGTGCCTGATGTGACGGTGAAGGCGGCCTGGGATCCGCGGCTCGGCCCCTACAAGCTGCATGTCGAGGCCTGGGCGCTCTATCGCCAGCTGTTCGACCGCTTCAACGATGCCAATCACACCTATGACACAGGGAGTTTTGGCGGCCACATCTATGCCGAGCTGATTCCGAAAACGCTCGATCTGCAGCTCTACGGCTCGCACGGCGTGCTCGGCCGCTTCACGGCGACGCCATTCCCCGACGCGGCGGTGGCACAGGACGGCACTCTGCTGCCCCTCACCATCACGGCGGCCGCCGTCGGCCTGATCTGGCATGCGACGCCGAGCCTCGATGTCTACAGCTACGCGGGTCTGGAGAAGGCCAAGGCGAACTTCGCCAACGTCGGTACGGTGCCGTTCGGCTACGGCAATCCGCTCTACAACAACACCGGCTGCGGCATCGAGAGCTCGCCGGCCGCGACCTGCAACGGCAACACCAGGGAGGTTCGTCAGATCACGGCCGGGATCTACGACACCATTTACCAGGGCAATTACGGCACGCTCAAAGCCGGGGTGCAGTATTCCCATACGCAGCGGTTCGCGTTTGCCGGAGTCGGCGGTGCGCCGAGGACGGACGACAACGTCGTCATGACGCAGATCCGCTATTATCCGTTCTGACGCGGGCGGCCGTCAGCGCTACGGCTTGTTGCCGAGCTGGCCATGCTGGCGGCCGAAATCGGCGGCCGCCGAGTCCTGGCCGATCTCGACGATGCCGCGGCGGATGGCGCGGGTGCGGGTGAAGTGGTCGAACAGCGCCTCGCCGTCGCCGCGGCGGATCGCGCGGGTCAGCTTGGCGAGATCCTCGGTGAAGGTGCCGAGCATCTCCAGCACCGCCTCCTTGTTGGCGAGGAAGACGTCGCGCCACATCGTCGGATCGGACGCCGCGATGCGGGTGAAATCGCGGAAACCGCCGGCGGAGAACTTGATGACTTCCGATTCCGTCACCTGCGCCAGTTCGTCGGCGGTGCCGACGATGGTGTAGGCGATCAGATGCGGCAGATGGCTGGTGATCGCGAGCACGAGATCATGATGATCCGGCGTCATCACTTCGACCTTGGCGCCCATCGCCGCCCAGAAGGCGCGCAAGCGATCGGTCGCCGCGGCGTCGACGCCTTCCGGCGGAGTGAGGATGCACCAGCGATTGATAAAGAGCTCGGCAAAGCCGGAATCCGGCCCCGAATGCTCGGTGCCCGCGACGGGGTGCGCCGGCACGAAATGGACGGTCTTCGGCAGATGCGGCGCCATGTCCCTGACGATCGCGCCCTTCACCGAGCCGACGTCGGAGACAACGGCGCCGGGCTTCAGATGCGGCGCGATCTCCTGCGCCACCGGCCCGCAGGCGCCGACGGGAATGCAGAGGATGACGAGATCGGCATCCTTCACCGCTTCCGCATTGGTCGCCACGACCTGGTCGACGATACCGAGCTCCATCACCCGCGCCCGGGTCTTCTCCGAGCGCGCGGTGGTGACGATCTCGCCGGCCAGCCCCTGGAGCTTCGCAGCGCGCGCGATCGAGCCGCCGATCAGCCCGAAGCCGATCAGCGCGAAGCGCTGAAAGTGCGCCTGCGCACTCATTTGCCGGCCATGAAGTCGCGCAAGCCATCGACGACGAGGCGGTTGGCCTCCTCGGTGCCGATGGTCATGCGCAGCGAATGCGGCAGGCCGTAATTCTTCAGCGCGCGCAGCACGAGGCCGCGCTTGGTGAGGAAGGCATCGGCGTCGTCGGCGGTCTTGCCCTTGTCAGTCGGGAAGTGGATCAGCACGAAATTGGCGACGCTCGGCGTCACCCTCAGCCCGAGCCTGCCGATCTCCTCGGTGAGCCAGTTGCGCCAGGTCTCGGTGAACTGCTTCGACATCGCCTGGTGCGCTGTGTCCTCGATCGCGGCAACGGCCGCGTACATCGCCGGCGTCGATACGTTGAAGGGACCGCGAATGCGGTTGACCGCGTCGATGATGTGCTCGGGGCCGAACATCCAGCCGATGCGCAGCGCGGCAAGGCCGTGGATCTTGGAGAAGGTGTGCGTCACCACCGTGTTCTCGGTGGTGGCGACCAGCTCGATTCCCATTTCATAGTCGTTACGGGAAACGTAGTCGCTATAGGCGGCGTCGAGCACCAACAGCACGTGCGAGGGCAGGCCGGCGCGCAGGCGCTTGACCTCGTCGAACGGCACATAGGTCCCGGTCGGGTTGTTGGGGTTGGCGAGCCAGACCAGCTTGGTCTTCGGCGTCACCGCCTTGAGGATGGCATCGACGTTGCAGGTGAGGTTGGTCTCCTGCGCGACGACGTTCTTGGCGCCGACCGCCATGGTCGCGATCGGATAGACTAGGAAGCCGTGGGTGGTGGAGATCGCCTCGTCGCCGTGGCTGAGATAGGTGTGGGCGAGCAGGTTGAGGATCTCGTCCGAGCCCGCGCCGCAGATGATGCGGTTGGGATCGAGCCCGAAGGAGCGGCCGATCGCCTCGCGCAGCACGCGCGAGGTCCCTTCCGGATAGTCTTCCAGGTGGTCCGCCACGTGCTTGAACGCCTCGATCGCCTTGGGCGAGGGCCCGAACGGCGTCTCGTTGGCCGAGAGCTTGAACACCTTGCGGCCCGGCTCCGCCACCGGACTCTTGCCGGGCGTGTAAGGCGCAATATCGAGAATGCCGGGATTCGGCACGGGGCGGGACATCTTCAACTCCGAAAGTGGCTCTAAGCGGTACGCGATTTACGATTTTGGCCCGGTCGGGGGCACCGTATAGCGCGTTGCGTGGCTGCCGACGAGGGCCGTGGAGCGTACCGAGGCCCCCGCCTCGATCAGGGCAGCCCTGATTTTATCGATGCTGGTCGCGCTCGTGACCGAGACCAGCAATGCAGCGCCGTCAAAGGCGGTGTCCGGTACCGCCACGATCTCCGCGAGCGGCGACAGGGCGCGGGCGACCTCGGCGTTCCACCCGGAGACGCGTACGCTGAAGGTCTCGACTTCGGTCACCAGGGCGCTGTCGGCGACGCGCGAGATCGCGAACACCGGCAGGGCGGCCGGATGGTCGGCACGCTCGATGAAGGGCATCCGCGCGATGATCTTCGGCGCGCCCTCCGCTTCCAGCTCCAGCCACCACGGCGTGCGGCTGGAGGTGGCCGAGACCATTGCCAGATCGCCCTTGGATTTCGCCACCGCCTCGACCGCGGCCTGTGCGCTGAAATGCGCGACGTAGGGCACGGTGAAGCCGAAATGGAAGCGCACGGAATCGCGCATCGCCGCCTCGCTGGCCGAGATGTCGGCATGCACGGAGAACGGCGCCTGCACGTAAGTGAAGGTCGAGATGATGACGCGCCAGATGCTCTCGACCGTGTCGAGCGGCAGGATGCCGCGATGACGCTGCACGAGCTCGCGCATCATCGAGGCTTCGCGCGCCGGGCGGAACGCGGAGCCGACCTCCTGGGTCTGCTTCACCTGGATCAGGCGGTCGATGATGTCGCCGCGCTGCATCAACAGGCGATGCATGCCCTCGTCGATCGCGTCGATCTCCTTGCGCAGTTCCTGCAGCGATGGTGGCGCGGGCGGACGTTGGGACATGTCGGGCTGTCGATTGTTCCGATGGGGGATGTCCTGATTAGGCAGTCGGGGCGGTGAAAGCAAAGAGAAATGACGTCCCTCTCGGTCGCCGCGGCGGAGGCGAATTGGGCCGATCCGGGCCGTGACTTGACGAAAACCGCCCAAGACGGTAGTTTTTCTCCGTTCCGTGGTCATTTGAGCCGGCCGGCTTGCAGCCACGTTAAAAAACTCGCTAAACAGGCCGGGGACGCTTCCGATCCCGGCCGAACCTATCGTTCAGGCCGGGTTTTTCATGGCCTGATGCAAGTGGCGATCACGCGTTTGATCGCAAACGAGGTCGATGGTCATGGATGGCGTCAAGTCGATACCGAGTCCTGCGATCAGCGCCGACGAGCGGTCGCATGAGGTGGATCATCCGAGCTCGCAGGTCGCGCATTTCGGCGCCGAGCAGCCGCTGCGGCTGGATTGCGGCGTGGATCTCACTCCGTTCCAGATCGCCTATCAGACCTATGGCGAGCTCAACGCCGATCGCTCCAACGCGGTCCTGATCTGTCATGCGCTGACCGGCGATCAGCATGTCGCCAATGTGCATCCCGTCACCGGCAAGCCCGGCTGGTGGGAAACCCTGGTCGGCCCCGGCCGCCCCATTGATCCCAAGAACTACTTCATCATCTGCTCCAACGTGATCGGCGGCTGCATGGGCTCGACGGGGCCGGCGTCGATCAATCCCGCCACCGGCAAGGTCTGGGGCCTGGAATTCCCTGTCATCACCATCCCCGACATGGTGCGCGCGCAGGCCATGCTGATCGACCGGCTCGGCATCGACACGCTGTTTGCGGTCGTCGGCGGCTCGATGGGCGGCATGCAGGTGCTGCAATGGACCGCGGCCTATCCGTCCCGCGTGTTCTCCGCGCTGGCGATTGCCTGCGCGACGCGGCACTCGGCGCAGAACATCGCCTTCCACGAGCTCGGCCGCCAGGCCGTGATGGCCGATCCGGATTGGCACGGCGGCGGCTATGCCGATCAGGGCATCCATCCGCATCGCGGGCTCGCGGTGGCGCGGATGGCGGCGCACATCACCTATCTCTCGGACGCGGCGCTGCATCGCAAGTTCGGCCGCCGCATGCAGGACCGCGAGCTGCCGACCTTCTCGTTCGACGCCGATTTCCAGGTCGAGTCCTATCTGCGCTATCAGGGCTCCTCCTTCGTCGAGCGCTTCGACGCCAACGCCTATCTCTATCTGACGCGCGCGATGGACTATTTCGACATCGCCGCCGACCATGGCGGCGTGCTCGCGAAGGCGTTCGCGGACATCAAGACGCGCTTCTGCGTGGTCTCCTTCACCAGCGACTGGCTGTTTCCGACCTCGGAATCGCGCGCGCTGGTGCATGCGCTGAATGCGTCGAGCGCACGGGTGTCGTTCGCCGAGATCGAGACCGATCGCGGCCACGACGCCTTCCTGCTCGACGTTCCCGAATTCTTCGATATCTCCCGCGCCTTCCTGCAATCGGCAGGCAAGGCGCGTGGACTGAAGGATGGCTAGCATGTCTGTGCAGGAAGTATTGCCGCTGGGCGGCCTTGCGACCGGATCGTCCGGTCAGTTTCGCGCCGACCATCTGCTGGTCGCCGACATGGTCAAGCCGGGTTCGAAGGTGCTCGACGTCGGCTGCGGCGAGGGCGATTTGCTTCAGCTGCTGGAGACCCGAGGCATCGACGGCCGCGGCATCGAGCTGTCGCGCGAGGGCGTCAACCGCTGCGTCGCCAAGGGCCTTGCGGTGGTGCAGGGCGACGCCGACACCGACCTCGTCAATTATCCCGACGACGCCTTCGACTACGTGATCCTGTCGCAGACGCTGCAGGCGACGCGGCAGCCGCGGGTGGTGCTGGAAAACCTGCTGCGCATCGGCCGCCGCGCCATCGTCTCGTTCCCGAATTTCGGCTTCTGGAAGATGCGGCTGCAGCTGCTGATCGGCGGCCACATGCCGCGCACCGAGAATCTGCCGGCGACCTGGTACGACACCGCCAACATCCACTTCTGCACCATCAAGGATTTCGTGCAGCTCTGCGACGAGATCAACGTCAAGATGGAGCGCGCGGTCGCGCTCGACCTCTACGGCCGCCCGGTGCCGCTGAACCTGCCCTGGTGGGTGTGGAACATGTTCGGCGAGCAGGGCGTGTTTCTGCTGAGCCGCGGCGGGGGGAAATGACGCCGCAGGCGTCATTCCGGGGCGCTCGAAGAGCGAACCCGGAATCTCGAGATTCCGGGTCTGCTCCTTCGGACCATCCCGGAATGACGAGCTAACCGACAGCCAGCGACCTGGGATCCCGCACCGGCCAGCGCCCCGCTTCCACCAGTGTGACGAAGCGCTCCACGCTCTCGTTGAACAGGGCGGGCTCCTCGAGATTGAGCACGTGGCCGGACTTCGGAAACATCGCGAGCCCGGCGGCGGGCAGGTGCTTCTTCAGGAACAGGCTCGGCGCGACGCAGGGATCGTCCTCGTCACCGCAGATGATCAGTGCCGGCGTCGTCACCTTCCTGATCGCGTCGGACATCGTGTAGATCGAAGGCCTGCCGCCCTGGAAGCCGCGCATCGTGTTGGCCGAGCCCCTGGCGTCGTGCCGCGCCAGCGCGGCGTAGAAATCCGCATGACCGCGCGGATCCTTCACCAGGAAGGGAATCCGGCTCGGCGCCTCGCGCGTGATCTTCGCGACTTCGGCCGAGCCCAGCGTCGCGAATTGTTCGGCATTGGCTCGGCACTGCTTGCGCCAATTGTCGAGGGTCTCGAGCTCCGAACCAGAGCCGACGCCGGCGAGCGTCATCGACAGCGCGCGCTGCTGCGCGTTCAATCCGATCTGCAGCGCCGAATAGGCGCCCATCGACAGGCCCACGAGATGCGCGCGCTCGATCCCGAGATGATCGAGCACGGCCAGCGCGTCGGTGTAGAAATGTTCGTAGCTGTAGACCTCGCCGTCAGGCACATCCGAGGGCGTGTAGCCGCGCGCCGAATAGGTGATGCAGCGGTGGCCACGCGAGAAGTAGCGCATCTGCGGCTCCCAATTGGAGTAGTCGGCCGCGAACTCGTGCAGAAAAATAATCGGCGTTCCCTGACCCGCTTCTTCGAAATAGATGCGGACGTCGTCCCTGGTCGTGGCGTGGGGCATTAACCGTTTCCCTCTCTTCAAGCCGCCTTTGCAGGATTGCAGTTAATGCTGTTGTCCGCAATGCGGCAGCATTGGACCAGTGTCGGCACAAAATCATCACAGCCATTCGCGGGCGGCCCGCGTCTTTTTCTCGCCACATCCGGCGGCTTAACGGCCAGACGGATGTCGGTCCTTGCACGGGCCGGCGGGAAGTGGGGTGTCAAGAAGGATGAAGAATGGTTGAGTTGTTTGCGTCTCGCCTGTCGCGTTGTGTTGTCGCGCTGGCGATTTTCTCCGCGGCGATTGCCGCATTCGTTTCTCCGGCCTCAGCGCGGCCGCATCATCGTCATAGCGCAGAGCGGCACGCTTCCGTGCACCATGCCAGGCATCATCATGTCCGCCATCATGCCCGCAGCTCGCGCTTCGAGCGCAGCGCGGCGCAGTTGCAGGCGAGCGTGTTTGCCGACACGCAGGCCAGCTACGATCCGAACACCAACAGCGGCGTAGCGAAGACCAGGGTTAACGTCGCGACGGCCGGTAGCGAAACGACCGCGAACGGCGGCTTCGGCGGCGGATCGGGCCTCGTGTCCGAGGCGCGCCGCTACATCGGCGGCAATCCGACCGGGCGCGGCAGCCTGTGGTGCGCGCGCTTCATGAACATGGTGCTGCAGCAAACCGGCCATCAGGGTACGGGATCGGACATGGCGAACTCGTTCGCGCATTACGGCACGCGTGTTTCGGGTCCGCAGGTCGGCGCCATCGCGGTGATGTCGCGCGGCCGCCGCGGCGGCCACGTCGGCATCATCACCGGCATCGACGCGCAGGGCAATCCGATCATGATCTCCGGCAACAACGGCAACCGCGTCCGCGAGGCGCCGGTCTCGCGCGGCCGGATCTATGCCTATGTGATGCCGAATTGAGGAAGGTGCCGTAGGGTGGATTAGCGAAGCGTAATCCACCAACTTCATTCGGCGATCGACGAAGCATGGTGGATTACGCTGAGCGACTGCACTTCGCGCAGCTGCTCAGCTAATCCACCCTACGGCAGCGGTGCCAGCTCACAGCAGCTTCGGCTGTTCCACCGCAACCGAATCGCCGATACCGATCTCGCCGTCGGCGATGACTTCGCCATAGATGCCGCAGTCCATGTGGCCGAGATGACGCGAGAGCGTCGGCGGGATCTCGAGATCGCGCTTGGCCGTCACCGGGTCCACATTGGTGGCGGGGCAGCGGACGATGCGCTTGACCACCTTCAGCCGGGCCTGCCCGATCGCGAGCGTCTGGCCGACGAGGTCGAGCTCCGACCAGGCCGGCCAGCCTGTCACGTAGAGATTGGCGCGGAAGCGCAAGGGGTGCACGGCAGTGCCGCCCAGCATGGTCTCGATGGCGCGGACGCTGTTCAGGTTGATGATGGAGACCACCTTGCGGGCGACGTCGGAGAAGCTGTGGTCGCGGCCGGACAGCAGCTTCGGCGGCCCCTTCAGCTCGGGCTGAAAATTCTCGGTGAAATAGCGCTCGATGGCGGCCCGCCCGGCCGCGGTCTCGAGGTCCCCGCTGGCGACGGTCTCGCCGCCCCTGCGGATGGTCAGGACATTGCTGGCATCGTCGAAGCGGCTGTCGAGCTCGGCCAGCCGCTCATTGCGTGCGAGCATCAGGAACTGGATTTTCGGCTTCCACTCGGGCTGCTCGGGATCGAAGCCACTCGGGCCGTTCTCGATGGCGTAGCGGCGGTCGGCGGGCAGGGTCTGGCCCGTCCGCAAGGGGACGCGGCGCAGGGGCTCAGGGGTCAGGCCCTTAACGGGGTAGCGATAGAGGCCAGTAATCTCGGCGGTCTGGCTGGCTGGCTTTGCGGCAGGGGTCATGGCGTTACTTAAGGGATTCGCCCGCCGCCCGCCAAGCCGTCGGATCGGCGCACGAAATTGTGAAGGCGCCTCTTTCGTATCCGCAAACTGCTTCCCACATCTGCCTCAGGCCGGCGGCAACGTCGGTCAATGACGACCGTTACCGGTTGAGAAACGTCAATGCGGTAATCGGAAACCCAATGAAGATGCCGTTTGGGGTGCCTTAGAGGGCCCCGAGGGCAGGCCGAGGGACAGAAAAGATGAATATCGACAAATACACCGAACGCTCCAGGGGCTTCATCCAGTCCGCGCAGTCGCTTGCGATGCGCGAGGGGCACCAGCAGTTTTCCACCCTGCACGTGTTGAAGGTTCTCCTTGACGACAATGAAGGGCTGGCTTCCGGCCTGATCGACCGCGCCGGCGGCAATTCCCGCGCAATTCTGAAGGCGACCGAGGAAGCTCTCGGCAAGGTGCCGAAGGTCAGTGGCGGCGGCGCCGGCCAGATCTATCTGGCGCCCGAGCTTGCCCGCACCTTCGACGCGGCTGAGAAGGCCGGCGAGAAGGCCGGCGATAGTTTTGTCACCGTCGAGCGGCTGCTGCTCGGACTCACGCTGGAGAAGACCAGCGAGGCCGGCACGATCCTGAACAAGGGTGGGGTCACCCCGCAGAACCTCAATGCGGCGATCGAGGCGCTGCGCAAGGGCCGCACGGCCGACAGCGCGACGGCCGAGAACGCCTATGACGCGCTGAAGAAATATGCCCGCGACCTGACCCAGGCCGCGCGTGACGGCAAGCTCGACCCGGTCATCGGCCGCGACGAGGAGATTCGCCGCACGATCCAGGTGCTGTCGCGCCGGACCAAGAACAATCCCGTCCTGATCGGCGAGCCCGGCGTCGGCAAGACCGCCATCGCCGAAGGCCTCGCGCTGCGCATCGTCAATGGCGACGTGCCCGAAAGCCTGAAGGACAAGAAGCTGCTGTCGCTCGACCTCGGTGCGCTGATTGCGGGTGCAAAGTATCGCGGCGAGTTCGAGGAGCGGCTGAAGGCCGTGCTTCAGGAAGTGACCGGGAGCGAGGGCACCTTCATCCTGTTCATCGACGAGATGCACACCCTGATCGGCGCCGGCAAGGGCGACGGTGCGATGGACGCCTCCAACCTGCTCAAGCCGGCGCTCGCCCGCGGCGAGCTGCACTGCATCGGCGCGACCACGCTCGACGAATATCAGAAGCACGTCGAGAAGGACGCCGCGCTGGCGCGGCGCTTCCAGCCGATCTTCGTCAGCGAGCCCTCTGTCGAGGACACCATCTCGATCCTGCGCGGCCTGAAGGACAAGTACGAGCAGCACCATGGCGTGCGGATCACCGATTCCGCGCTGGTGGCGGCGACGACCCTGTCGAACCGCTACATCACCGACCGCTTCCTGCCGGACAAGGCGATCGACCTCATGGACGAGGCCGCGGCGCGGCTGAAGATGCAGGTCGACTCCAAGCCGGAAGAGCTGGACTCGCTCGACCGTGAGATCATCCGGCTCAAGATCGAGCAGGAGGCTCTGAAGAAGGAGAGCGATCCCGGCTCCAAGTCCCGGCTCCAGACCCTGGAAAAGGACCTTGCCGAGCTCGAGGAGAAGTCGGCGGCGCTGACGGCGCGCTGGAGCGCGGAGAAGAACAAGCTCTCCGATGCCCAGAAGCTGAAGGCCGAGCTCGACGGCTTGCGGGTCGAACTGGCCAATGCGCAGCGGCGCGGCGAATTCCAGAAGGCGGGCGAGCTGGCCTATGGCCGGATCCCGCAGCTCGAGAAGCAGCTTGCCGATATCGAGGCCAAGGACGACTCGAAGCAGAACTCCGGCGAGATGGTGGAGGAGGCGGTCACCGCCAACCACATCGCGCAGGTGGTCTCGCGCTGGACCGGCGTGCCCGTCGACAAGATGCTGGAAGGCGAGAAGGAAAAGCTCCTGAAGATGGAGGAGCAGCTCGGCACCCGCGTCGTCGGCCAGGCCGAGGCCGTGCGTGCGGTTGCGACCGCCGTGCGCCGCTCGCGCGCGGGCCTGCAGGACCCGCACCGTCCCACCGGCTCGTTCATGTTCTTGGGGCCGACCGGCGTCGGCAAGACCGAGCTGACGAAAGCTTTGGCGGAGTACCTGTTCAACGACGAGACCGCGATGGTTCGCCTCGACATGTCCGAGTACATGGAGAAGCACTCGGTCTCGCGCCTGATCGGCGCGCCTCCGGGCTATGTCGGCTATGACGAGGGCGGTGCGCTCACCGAGGCGGTGCGGCGCCGGCCTTATCAGGTCGTGCTGTTCGACGAGATCGAGAAGGCGCATCCCGACGTCTTCAACGTCCTGTTGCAGGTGCTCGACGACGGCCGCTTGACCGACGGCCAGGGCCGCACGGTCGACTTCCGCAACACGCTGATCATCATGACCTCGAACCTCGGTTCGGAGTATCTGGTGAACCAGCCGGAGGGCGAGGACACCTCGGCCGTGCGCGAGCAGGTGATGGGGATGGTGCGCGGGCACTTCCGCCCCGAATTCCTCAACCGGGTCGACGAGATCATCCTGTTCCACCGCCTGCAGCGCAGCGAGATGGGCCGGATCGTCGAGATCCAGTTCTCGCGGCTGCAGAAGCTGCTGACGGACCGCAAGATCGTGCTGACACTCGATGCCGCCGGCCGCGACTGGCTCGCTGCCAAGGGTTGGGACCCCGCCTACGGCGCAAGGCCGCTGAAGCGCGTGATCCAGCGTCACGTCCAGGACCCGCTCGCCGAGATGATCCTCGCCGGCGACGTCAGGGACGGCGACAGCGTCGCGATCTCGTCCGAAGGCAACGTGCTGACCTTCAACGGCAAGGCGCCGCAGACCGCCGAGATCACCCAGTTCGAGGCGCCGGCGGCGAAGCGCAAGCTGAACTGAACGCGGCCGTTCGAGGCCTGAAACGATGATCGCCCCGGAGAGGCCAACCTCTCCGGGGCGATTTTTTGTGGGGCCGTTGGCGAGTTGAGTGCAGATGCCGGAGCCCCGTTCTCGGGCGTGCGCAAGCGCTTTGGTGCAGCCTCCCCGACATATGCACGCTATCTACAATTTTGGTGCGCTGCACGCAAAAGGAGTGTTGTGCAAATGAAACACGGCAAGCGCTTTATCGCTCTGGCTGTGCGATTCTTCTTGAACAACTCGTCACATCGCCGCCACAATCCTTAACGGGGAGTTTAAGGGGGCGTGAGATGCGTAGCGTGGGGGCGTTGCGTCGTGTAGGGCAGGCGATTGCCGGCGTGTTCTTGCCTGGATTGCTAGTCGCCGGATGTAACACGGCAGACGGCCCTTCTCGTCTCTATCGGGTTCAAGACGAGACCCAGATCATACGAGATAGTCTCGCTCAGTTGAGCTTAGCCAAATATGCACAATCGGATGAACCCTTGCGCGTAAAGTATCGCAACGACTGGCTCGCTGCGCGCATGTATGCGATCGACATCCAATACACCGAGTACGAGGCTGAGCTCACAAAGGAGCGACAGGCCGTGGGATTTGGGGCGGCGGCGACCACACTCGGTCTGACTACCGCGTCCACGTTGATTGCGCCGGTCGCCACAAAAAATATTCTAACCGGACTGGCGGGGGTGGCTACTGGTACTCGCGCCGCCTATGACAATGATGTGCTATTTGCCCATAGCGTCCAATGGATTCAGACGCAAATGCGAACGCAGCGATCGGTTGTTGCGCAGCGAATGTTTCTAGGAATGAAGGCCTCAACTGCCGATTATCCTTTGGCCATGGCTCTCAACGATTTGGAAGAATACTATCGCGCTGGCACATTCACTGGTGGCCTGTTGGGTACGTCGGCAACTTTGGGAGCACAGGCTGAACTCGCTGAATTGTTGAAGCAGGATAGAATCGAGTTCACGTATGTGTCGACGTCGACTGGGCGAGCACTGCGTTCGTGTTTGTTGCATCCGCCAACTGGGGTAACAGTAGCAGTGCAGAAGTCGCGGTTGCTCGCTCTGATGCCTCAACCCAGTAGTGCAGGTTTCGCGGTGTTGCTCGGTGGTAAAGCGCCGGCGGCCGCTGAAGATCTTATGCAAAAAGCAAGAATCGCTGGTTATTGCGCTTAGGAGGACGATATGACGAAGCAGCTACTGGCTAAGAACATACCGGCCGACGAAATCGACGACGTCGAGGAGGCCTTCAAAGCTCTTGGAGCGACCGAGTTGAAAAAGGATAAGCAGCCAAACGGGACGTACAATCTCGAAGGAACGTTCCCCGACTAGCGCCGGCGACGGAGCTACAATCTGCGACAGATCCTGTCGCCTGCCTTTTGCGGCGGGTGATCAGGACGGGCGCTCCTTTCTTCCATCAATCTCGACTACATCGCTGCGTGAACGGTGCGTCGGGGCGATGATCTTGTTGTTGGCATGCTTTATCGCGGTTACGATCGTTGGGTCGCTACTTCTTCACCACCTTGTAGATCGCGTTCTCCACGTCCGATGAGAAGTAGATCACGCCGCTCGCTCCGATCCCGACGCCGGTCGGAATGTTGGTCGGCAGGCCGCCGGGGGCGCCCGCGAGGCCGATCGGGAGGTTGGCCGCGATCTCCGTGACCGTGCCGCTCTCCGGCGCGATCGCGATCAGCCGCTTGGCGCCGACTTCCGCCACGATCAGCAGGCCGTCACTGCCGCGTGCGATGCCCTCCGGCATTTTCAGCTCCTTGGCGACCACGGTCTTCTCGCCGTTGCTGTCGATCCGGGACACGGTGCCCGCAAAAGCCTCGGTGACGTAGACTTCGTCGGCCTTGCCACGGACCAGCCCGACCGGGCCCTCGAGGCCGCCAATCAGCGTGGTGCGGTCCTTGCCGTGCTCGCCGCTCACCTTGACCAGCGACTTGGTGCCGAGCTCGGCCACCAAGACGCTGCCGTCGGCGAGCACGATCGCATCATGCGGCGCCTTGAAGCCGTGCAGCATGTCGCGCGTCGCGCCGGTCTTGCCGTCGATCACCTGCACCGTGCCGGTGAACCAGCTCGACAGCACGACGTCATTGCCCCGCGCGGTCGCGCTCATGGGATATTCGAGCGTCGTGCCGTCGGCGTGCATGCGCGCCTTCTCGGTGACCTCGCCGGTCGCGCCGTCCACCGTGCGATAGGCGAACACGTCGGCGACGTGGATCGTATCCTTGCCGTTCTCCGAGGTGACGCCGATGCCGCCCGGCAGCGCGAGCTTGCCGATGATGACCTGCCTGGCCTGGCCGGTCGCCGGATCGACCTCCTGGATGCCGTTGTCGGCCATGTTGGAGACGTAGATGCGGTCCTTGTCGTCGATGGCAAGGTTATCCAGTGAGGGCTTCAATTGCGCGACCATGGTCTTGCCGCCCGTCTTGACATCGACGCGGACGAGCTGGCCGAGCGCGGTGTCGACCACGAAGAGATTGCCTTTGGAATCGAAGTTCACCGCAGCCGGGACCTTGAAGCCGTCGGCGACGACGGTGAGCTCGGCCTTGTCGACGTCGACCCTTGCGACCTGGCCCTTGAACCAGAGCGGACCGTAGAGCTTGTCGTCGGGACCGAACTCGAAGCCGTTGAGGCCGCCCATCTTCTCCATGATCTGGCGCGGCGGCTTCACGCCCTCGACGTCGATCTCATAGAGCGTGTCGCCGAGGAAGACGGTGGTGGCGTAGAGCCGGCCGTCCTTGCGGAAAGCGAGCGAGTTGATTCCGGGAAGGCCGCTCGCCAGCTTCTTGATCGGGCCGTCGCCCTTGCGCGCGTAGAGATCGCCGGTGAGGAATCCGGTCCAGGCCATGGTGCCGTCTGGCGCGAACGCGATGTCGTCGGCCATGCCCACGGGAGAGGGGATTGCAACCTTGGCGGTACCGCCCGAGACGTCGACCTCGTAGAGCGCCGCGCCGGCAACACTGCCGGCGAACAGATGGCCGGCCTTGTCGATGCCAAGCCCGTGCACGCCATGGAAGGCCGAGCCGGGAACGAGCTTCGTCACCTCCCAGCTGTCGGCAAATGCGCTCGTGGTGGCGAAAAGCGCAGCGACGAAGGCTGCGCAGGCGAGCCTGTTGTTCATGGCGAGACCTCCCGTTTTTTGGAAAGTATTCGCCCCTTGCGCCGCTTTGGCAAACGAAACTTCACGTTGTGATGCTGGCAAGCAGCCTCACGCGAACAACGATGATTTCGGATCGTGTTTGACGATGTCCGGCCGGTCTCGGCCGGTTGCTATCAGCGGTTGCTGACCTGCAACGGGCCGCCGGTCGCGTCCGACATGCGGGCGATGGCGCCGCCGCGGCCGCTCATCATGCCCTCGAGCCGGTCGCGCTCCTTCTCGAAGCTTGCGAGCATCGGGCCTTCAAGCGAACGGCCGCGCGGCAGCTTCACGCGCATCGGATCGACGAAGCGGCCGTTGACCAGGATCTCGTAGTGGACGTGGGGGCCGGTCGACTGGCCGGTCGAGCCGACGAAGCCGATCACCTGGCCCTGACGCACCTTCTTGCCCGCCTCCATGCCTTTGGCAAAGGCCGACATGTGGCCGTAGGCGGTCTCGTAGCCGTTGGAATGCTTGATGCGGATGTACTTGCCGTAGCCCCCTTCGGGGCCGACCTTCTCGATCATGCCGTTGCCGGAGGCGAAGATCGGCGTGCCGTAGGCGGTGGCCCAGTCGACGCCGGTGTGCATCTTCACATAGCCGAGGATCGGATGGCGGCGGCCGCCGAAGCCCGAGCGCATGATGGCGTTGTTGACGGGCTTCCTGACCAGGAACTTCTTCGCGCTCTTGCCGGTCTCGTCATAGTAGTCGACGACGCCGTCGTCGGGGCTCTGGTAACGGTAGTATTTCTTGGTCTCGCCGCCGACCGTGAGGGAGGCGAACAGCACGTCGTTCTTTTCGCTCGACGTCACGCCCTCGTCTTCGCCGGCATAGAACACATCGAAGGAATCGCCCGGCTGCACCTTGCGCTGGAAATCGACGTCGTAGGAGTAGATCTTGATCATGTCCTCGATGACCGGCATCGGCACCTTGTTGCGCATCGCGGTCTCGTAGATGCTCTGGTACAGCCGCACGCCGGAGCCGTCATCGTCGTCATCGTCGTCGCTGCTCGCGTTGGCCGCAGCGTCGGCGACGGTGTTCATGCTGGAGACGTCGACCGCGACGTATTTGCCGAGATCGGACAGCGCCGCGATCGCCTCGACCATGGTCTCGTTGGCGACGACGACGCGGTAGGGCTGGAGGCGGGCGCCGGGATTTGCGGGCGCCATCAGGATGCGGAGCTTCTCGCCTTCCTTCAGGCCGCCGTCGCGGCCGCGGGGCCCGAGCGTCGCGGTGATCGCCTTGATCTCGTCGGCGTTCGCGCCGAGATCGCGCAGCACCGAAGCGACGCTGTCGCCCTTCTTGACCAGATGGATCCGTTCGCCGTTGGGATTGCCGCCGGTGATCTGCTCCTTGGTCTTGGGCAGCAGCGTCACGTTTTCCGGCACCACGCGCGTCTCGAAGCCGGCATAGGGATCGGAGGGCGAGGCCTCGGGAGCGTAGGCGGTTCTGATGTCGGAGGGGCCGGTCGCGCCGGAAATGTCGGCGGCGGCATTGGCGAGCGAGGCGTAGCGCACCCCGCCATTGCCGCGCCAATTGGCGGCATCGCGCACCCGCATCAGGATGTCGTCGAGCGCCACCACGGCGGAGATCTTGGCCTTCGGCAGCACCGACGAGAGGTCCTTGGTGACGAAGGAGACTTCCGCGTCGGGCTCGACCGCTTCCGGATTGTTCGGGTCTTCCGCCGCCGTCTTCGGGTCGGAGCCGACATCGGTGAGCAGGCGCTGGGCGTTGAACGGCGGAATCTTCGCCGACAGATCGCTCGTGGTCATCGACAGATTGCCGGCGATCCGCACGAAGGGACGCACCCGCATCACGTCGCGGTTGCCGACGCGGGCGACGGTGGAGACGCGCACGATGTTGCGGGAGGCCGTGGATTCGCTCGGCGGCGGCAGGCGGTCGCTCTTGTGCAGCGTGGCGGCGCGATCGGCGGCGCCGAATGCCCCGCGCAGCGCACCCTCGACCCGCTCCGGCACCTTGGCGAAGGTCATTTCGCCGTCGAGCGATGCGAAAACGGCGCCGCCGATCAGGGCTGCGCCGCAGAGTCCGGTCAAAATTGTCCCGCTGAACCACTGCACCGAAACGCGGCGGCGGTCGATCACGGCGGCCTCGGAACCGTCGACGGACAGCGGCGGCTCGTGGCCGAGATCGATGATCCCGGTCTCACGCCCGTAAGCGCCGCGTGACGTCCTGTGGTTCACTCAAGTCCCCCAATCAACGACCCAAGAAGCCCGGTCCAAACCTCGTCCTCGTCGCCCTCTTGAAGGGGCATCGCCGGAAAAAGGCAAGCCGCACAGGCGTCCGCGCTCAGGAGGTCCCCGACGGGGACCGGCCGAAATTACGAACAGCTGGACGGAAAAAGCTCTCTCGATGTCTCTCGAATGTCCGGGGAAGGCCGCGTCATCTGCAAGATCGCCTTCCTCTGACCCCATGAAAACCGCCGGCAGCCCCCACTGGCTTCCCCGCGATTCAAGCTTGTCTCTTATCAGAACGCCGCGGGATTGTGGCTCAAGTACGGCGCCTGTCATGGAAAAAGTTTCCTGAACCGGCGGCCGCAAGACGGCCCCGTCTGACTACGGGGGCAGCCCGGCCCCGAACGGGAGTGGGTGCTCCCTCAAGCGTAGGGCGCGGCTCGCTGGAGATGGCCAGGCCGGGGAAGGGGCCTGCCCGCCCGGGCCGGCTGGGGCGTCTGGAAGGACGCCGGGGAGGGGGTCCAGGAGGGGGCCTGGAGAGCCCTCCGGAGGGCGCGGGTGCGCAAACTTTTTTTCAGATTTTTTACCGCGTGAGCCCGGCTGCCGCATTCTGCGGGCCGCTAATCGATTGGAATCGCTTGAATTTTTTCGGCGATCCACTGTGCGACGATTTGTTGACGATTGGCGTTGACAGCCCGGAAGGTGGGGCCTATAACCCCAACCACTGAGCGCGGCGCCGCCGGGTCACTGACCAAGGCGAGCGAACGCGCCACTGATGCTCCTCACCTTGTTGAGTGACACAACAGCCGACACAAGTCGGTTGGAGTTCATCCATCGTCGGTAAGGGTGTCGGAACCCTTCCTCTCGGGAAGGTTGGGACCTCTCCGGTCCCGGGCTGTTTGACAAGTGAAGATGAAGAAAGAGAAACGTGGACGGCGGAGTCCTTGCGGGTCTCGCTTCTGAAGAGCTTCGGCTTTTTGGATCGGGACCGGACGAAAGACTTCGGCGGTACACGTTTTAAAGGAAACACCATCGTTGCCCGCGATGTGAATCGCAGGCAGCACATCGACTTCGGTCGATAATGGTGGGACCTCGTCAAACGTTGTGATCAGCCGGTTCAAAGTTCAAGTCCAACTTGAGAGTTTGATCCTGGCTCAGAGCGAACGCTGGCGGCAGGCTTAACACATGCAAGTCGAGCGGGCGTAGCAATACGTCAGCGGCAGACGGGTGAGTAACGCGTGGGAACGTACCTTTTGGTTCGGAACAACACAGGGAAACTTGTGCTAATACCGGATAAGCCCTTACGGGGAAAGATTTATCGCCGAAAGATCGGCCCGCGTCTGATTAGCTAGTTGGTAGGGTAATGGCCTACCAAGGCGACGATCAGTAGCTGGTCTGAGAGGATGATCAGCCACATTGGGACTGAGACACGGCCCAAACTCCTACGGGAGGCAGCAGTGGGGAATATTGGACAATGGGGGCAACCCTGATCCAGCCATGCCGCGTGAGTGATGAAGGCCCTAGGGTTGTAAAGCTCTTTTGTGCGGGAAGATAATGACGGTACCGCAAGAATAAGCCCCGGCTAACTTCGTGCCAGCAGCCGCGGTAATACGAAGGGGGCTAGCGTTGCTCGGAATCACTGGGCGTAAAGGGTGCGTAGGCGGGTCTTTAAGTCAGGGGTGAAATCCTGGAGCTCAACTCCAGAACTGCCTTTGATACTGAAGATCTTGAGTTCGGGAGAGGTGAGTGGAACTGCGAGTGTAGAGGTGAAATTCGTAGATATTCGCAAGAACACCAGTGGCGAAGGCGGCTCACTGGCCCGATACTGACGCTGAGGCACGAAAGCGTGGGGAGCAAACAGGATTAGATACCCTGGTAGTCCACGCCGTAAACGATGAATGCCAGCCGTTAGTGGGTTTACTCACTAGTGGCGCAGCTAACGCTTTAAGCATTCCGCCTGGGGAGTACGGTCGCAAGATTAAAACTCAAAGGAATTGACGGGGGCCCGCACAAGCGGTGGAGCATGTGGTTTAATTCGACGCAACGCGCAGAACCTTACCAGCCCTTGACATGTCCAGGACCGGTCGCAGAGATGTGACCCTCTCTTCGGAGCCTGGAGCACAGGTGCTGCATGGCTGTCGTCAGCTCGTGTCGTGAGATGTTGGGTTAAGTCCCGCAACGAGCGCAACCCCCGTCCTTAGTTGCTACCATTTAGTTGAGCACTCTAAGGAGACTGCCGGTGATAAGCCGCGAGGAAGGTGGGGATGACGTCAAGTCCTCATGGCCCTTACGGGCTGGGCTACACACGTGCTACAATGGCGGTGACAATGGGATGCTAAGGGGCGACCCTTCGCAAATCTCAAAAAGCCGTCTCAGTTCGGATTGGGCTCTGCAACTCGAGCCCATGAAGTTGGAATCGCTAGTAATCGTGGATCAGCACGCCACGGTGAATACGTTCCCGGGCCTTGTACACACCGCCCGTCACACCATGGGAGTTGGTTTTACCTGAAGACGGTGCGCTAACCCGCAAGGGAGGCAGCCGGCCACGGTAGGGTCAGCGACTGGGGTGAAGTCGTAACAAGGTAGCCGTAGGGGAACCTGCGGCTGGATCACCTCCTTTCTAAGGATGGCTCTTCAGAAGCTTGCTTCTATCGAGCTGTTTTAGAAACATCAGTGGCCAACAGATCGCCAGATCGTTGAGCTGCATTGGCGGGATTTCGCCGTCTTCGTTTCTCTTTCTTCGCGGACGAACACGCGCTGGGGCTGCAAGCATGCAGAATCCCTGGTCCTTAACAGGATAAGCGTTAGGGGCTTGTAGCTCAGTTGGTTAGAGCGCGCGCTTGATAAGCGTGAGGTCGGAAGTTCAAGTCTTCCCAGGCCCACCACTTTCATCGAGTGAGCATTCGTCTTCTGGTTACGGGGCCATAGCTCAGCTGGGAGAGCGCGTGCTTTGCAAGCATGAGGTCGTCGGTTCGATCCCGTCTGGCTCCACCAGATGGTTTGATCACCGAGATCTTGTACCGTCGTCCGCGAAACATCACTTCGCATCCTGCTAGTCTGGATAGACAGCAAGATGCGTGTTTTCTGACATCGTAAAGAGGAGATCGATCCGAGTTGGGTCGTGCAGCAGGTTGTTGCGCGGATCCTTCATTATCTCCGGATCATTTTCGGCGCTCGACGCTGACCGCAAGGTTGGCTGAGAGTTGTAAAATGATCCTTTTAGCGAAGCTTGACCGCCTCGCTATCGGAACGATCTTACGAAGCAAGCTGGTCTTTCTAGTCAATGTCCGGCTGTACGTAGCATTCATCGAGGGTGCGCGCCTTAGAGACTTCGGTTTCTTGGCAATCGTGCAGACAACATTCTGCCGAGTGTGTGGACATTGATAATGAGAGCAATCAAGTGCCTTAAGGGTGTTCGGTGGATGCCTTGGCGCTGAGAGGCGATGAAGGACGTGCTACGCTGCGATAAGCCGTGGGGAGCTGCGAAGAAGCTTTGATCCGCGGATTTCCGAATGGGGAAACCCACCTTCGATAGCCGGAACTCCAAGACCTTGTGTCTTGGTGTTCGACCAGAAATGATCG
>NZ_NWTI01000001.1:207500-699868 GCF_002531575.1 Bradyrhizobium sp. Y36
CGGGATAGTAGTAATACTTTGCCACTTTCACGAAGCCGAGCTTCTCGTCGTCATACGGCCCGACCCATTCGGCCGCGTCGATCGTACCCTTCTCCAGCGCAGGATAAATGTCGCCGGCGGCGATCTGCTGAGGCACCCCGCCAAGTTTTGCGATGATGGTCCCAGCAAATCCGCCGACGCGGAATTTCAGGCCCTTGAGGTCGTCGACGGTCTTGATCTCCTTGCGAAACCAGCCGCCCATCTGGGCGCCGGTCGAGCCCGTGGGAACGCCGATGGCATTGTGCTCCTTCAGCAGGTCGTTGAGCATCTCCTGCCCGCCATTCCACAACAGCCAGGAAATGTGCTGGCGCGTGTTGAGTCCGAACGGCAGCGAGGTGCCGAAGGTGAATGCCGGGTTCTTGCCCCAATAGTAATAGAGCGCGGTGTTGCCGATCTCGACGGTGCCGTTGGAGACGGCGTCGAGCACTTGCAGGCCCGGCACGATTTCGCCGGCGGCGAAGGGCTGGATCTGGAAACGGTTGTCGGTGATCTCGGCGACGCGCTTGCAGAAATATTCGCAGCCACCGTAGAGCGTATCGAGTGATTTCGGCCAGCTTGCAGCCAACCGCCATTTCACTTCGGGCATCGATTGTGCCACGGCCGGCGCGGCAACGGCACTCGCGGCCAGGCCCAGCCCGCCCGCCGTCAGAAATTTACGACGTTCCATGCATTCCCTCCCTGTGCTGTCGAGTCCTCGACGAGGGATCGCGATCTTGTCGTCGCTTTGTCTTCGCCGGTGGCCGACGTTTTATTGGCGTCCGAAATTCTGTGTTCCCGGATCGGAGGGCAGGATGACCAAAGGGGGATCGCAAATCAAGCGTGCTTTGGTTGAGCTTGCGATGGCGCCGCTCAATGTTGCGCTGCGAACGCGGCCTCCATGGCTTTGCGCGTCTTTACCGTCTCGTTGTTCGCGTCGAACTCGACGTCGCTCCAGCGCACCACCGCGCCGTGCGCGACGTCGTGCTTCAGCTTCAGACGGTGCGCGAGGCCGATCGGCAGCGCGCCGGCCTTCAGGCTCGCCGCCGCAGGTACCAGCTTGCCCCACACGGTGTAGCCGCCTTCGCCGTCCAGCATCTCGCCTGCGCGCAGATTGCGCTTGGCGATCGCCGCGACGTCGCCGCGGAAGCCGCTCGCCTGGCCGGTTGGCTCGCCCCGCAGCGCGGCCGACAGCACCGAGATGTTCAGCTCGAGCCCGATCAGGTGATACGGCTTGTACATCGCAGCATAACGTCCGCTGCCGTCGGTCTTCAGGCCGTATTGCCTGAAGCAGTCGGCGGCATAATCGTTCGGGGCCTCCAGCACCACGTAGACGCCCCAGCGCAGATCCCGGAATACCGGCCGCCCGTCGCGTTCGAGCGAGGACACGACCTCGACCACGCCCGGCCGCTCCAGCACGCCCCCATGCGAACGCGGCCGCATGATGTGCGGCAGGTCGTCGACGCCGCATGGCGGAAACAGCAGGCCGTCCGCGGGCACGTCGAGCGCGCAGGCGTTGGCGATCGCGGCCATCTCGATGGCCGATTTGGTGCCGTCGAGGAAGGAGTTGAACATCTGCGGATTCATGCCGGCCGACTGCGCTTCGCCCGCGGTCAGGCCGTAATGCTGCCAGACGCCGTCGGGCGTCACGTCGTGATAGGCCGGCAGATATTTCGTGCCCTTGCCGGCCGCGACGACGCGGAATCCCGTCGCGCGGGCCCAATCCACCATCTCCGCCGTCAGCGCCGGCTGGTCGCCATAGGCCAGCGAATAGACCACGCCGGCTTTTCGCGCTTCCTCGGCGAGCAGGGGGCCCGCCAGCACGTCGGCTTCGACGTTCACCATGACGATATGCTTGCCCGCGGCGATCGCGGCGCGCGCGTGGCGGATCCCCACGGCGGGATTGCCTGTTGCCTCCACCACGACATCCATCGCGCCGCCGGCGATGGCCCGCGCGCCGTCATCGGTGAATACGGTTTTCGCGATGAGCTCGGCGCTCCAGCCGACCGTGCGGCACGCCTCGCGCGCGCGCTCGCGGTCGATGTCGACGATGATGGGCACCTCCAGCCCCGGCGTGTGCGGCACCTGCGCCAGAAACATCGAGCCGAATTTGCCGGCGCCGATCAATGCGACCCGGACCGGCTTGCCGGCGGAGGCGCGGGCCTGGAGGAGGCGGAAGAGGTTCATGGGGGATATCCAGTGATCGAAACAAACAAGGTTCGTCATTCCGGGGCGACGCGCAGCGTCGAGCCCGGAATCCATAACCACGGTCGGGAGTATGGATTCCGGGCTCGCGCCCAGGAGGGCGCGCCCCGGAATGACAGTCAGAACTTACTCCGCCGCCTGCCTTGGCGCACGCGCAAGCCGCAGCAGGGCGTCGTCGTCCACCGTCTTGATCGGCGCAAAGTCGCGATGGGCGATGTAGTCCGGCCGCGTCGGGGTGCGGATATGGTTCGAGACCGCGTTCAGCGTCAGATACACGATCTTGCGCGGGAAGGGCGTGATGTTGCCGGCCGAGCCGTGCACGAGATTGCCGTGGAACATCAGCATGCCGCCGGGCTTGCCGGTCGGCGCAACGATGCCACCCTGCGCGACGAGGCGCGTCACCGTGGCCTCGTCCAGCGTCCACAGCGGATAGGAGGTGGTGGCAAGGTCGTGCGAGGCTTCGAGATCGCCGGCGTTCTGGCTGCGCGGCACCAGCATCAGGGGTCCGTTGATCGGCATCACCTCGTCGAGGAAGATCGCGATGTTCATCGCGCGCGGCTCCGGCATGCCGTCGTCGCGCTTCCAGGTGCCGTAATCCTGATGCCACTGCCAGACGTCGCCGGTGAAGGCCGATTTCGCGTTGATCTTGAACTGGTGCATGTAGACGGGCTCGCCGAACAATTGCTCGACGGGCTCGATCATGCGCGGATGCGCGCCGAGAATGCCGAAGGCCTCGTTGTAGAGATGCGCGGCAAACGCCGTGCGCGGCGCGCCGCTCTTCTCGCGCCAGACTTCGGGCCGGTTGGCATCGTAGATGCCGACCGCCTCGCGCGCGAGCAGATCGACCTCCTCCGGGGTGAACAGCTCGGGCAGGAACAGCCAGCCCTCGCGGTGGAAGAACTCCAATTGCTCCTGAGACAGTTTCATGGGTCGTCCTCCTGTCTTGATTATTTTCTGTCATTCCGGGGCACGCGTAGCGTGAACCCGGAATCTCGAGATTCCGGATCGCGCTTCGCGCGTCCGGAATGACGTCGCGCAAATAGCTACGCCGCCGCCTCGTTCGTCGCCCGCAATCTCTCCTCGGTCATCCGTCCCGCCGTCTGCGCATGCGCCAATGCAGTGCGTTCGGCGGCCTTTGCGTTCCCCGCGAGAATGTGCCCCGCGATATCGGCATGCTCGGCCCAGGCGCTGCCGCGATAGTCGAGCTCCGACAGCACCGTTGCCATCGAGCGCCGCATATGCGGCCATTGCGGCGCGATGGTCTCCTCGATCACGGGGTTGCCGGCGAGCTGGTAGATCGCGCGGTGGAAATCGACATCGAGCGCGATGAGCTCGGCCAGCGTGGTCGTGCGATCGATGTGGCGGCCGGCGGTCAGCGCCGCGTCGAGCCGCGCGCGTCCTGTGGCGTCGCTTGCGGCGCGCTCCGCGGCAAGCCGTGCGGCCAGCGCATCGATTGCGCCGCGCACCTCGTAGAGCTGGCGGATGCGTGCGGGATCGAGCTGGGTGACCTCGAAGCCGCGTTTGCCGCTCTCGGCGACGAGACCCTGCCGGTGCAACAGATGCAGCGCGTGCGACACCGGCTGGCGCGAGACGCCGAGCCTGTCGGCGAGCTCGTTCTGCCGGATGCGCTGACCGGGCTGGAGCGTGCGGTCGGAGATCGCCTCCAGGATGCGCGCATAGACCTGGTCGATCAGATTCGGAAGCGGGTCGAGAGGGATCACGCCGGCGGCTCCGAATGACAAAGGGGAATACGGAATTCCGTATTCGAAGCTACGCCTCGCAGTCATGGCCCGTCAAGCGGTATCCGAGGATGGTGCGAGAGGCCCTTTTCGATCCCGGTAAGTCATTGATTTCGCTGGGCTCTTCTACTGTGCATGGGGTTGTTTTCGCGAAATTGCGTCGGGCCTTCAGCCGTCCAGCACCTCCACATCCAGCGCGGCGATCCGTTCGGCATCGGCCAGGGCCTCGATCCCGGCGATGCGGTCCTCCCTGAACGTGACGCGCAGCGCGATGCGCAGCCGTCCGCCGAAGATGACGGCAACGCCGATCTCGCCGTCGACCAGCGCCGTCCGCGCCGCATGGGCGCGGCCCTTGTAGAGTTGTGCGACCGCATCGGCGCCGCGGATCTCGGCCAGCGTGCCGAGCCGCATTGCGGCCTGGTCGGCGCGGAAGACGACGTCGGGATCGAGCACGGCAAGCAGACCTTCGAAATCGCCTTCGCGCGACGCCTTGAGGAAGGCATCGACGATGCCGCGCTGACGTGACAGGTCGGTTTCGGGCACCGGCACCCCCTGCACGCGCCGCCGCGCCCGGCTCGCGAGCTGCCGCGATGCCTCGACCGAGCGGCCGACGATCGGCGCGATCTCCTCGAAGGGCACGGCGAACATGTCATGCAGCACGAAGGCGAGCCGCTCCGCCGGCTGCAGCGTTTCCAGCACGACAAGCAGCGCCGCGCCGACGGAGTCGGCCATCTCGGCCTCGCGCTCCCGCGTCTCGTCGACGGGTTCCGGCACATCCGGGCCCATCGGATCTTCCTTGCGTGACTTCCGTGCGCGCAGCATGTCGAGGCAGATGCGGGCGACCACGGTGGTCAGCCAGCCGCGCAGATTCGCGATGTCGGACATGTCGTAGCGGCTGACCCGCAGCCAGGCCTCCTGCACGGCATCGTCGACCTCGGCGCGGGAGCCCAGCATGCGGTAGGCGACCGCGCGCAGATGGTCCCTGCTGGCTTCGAATTGCCGGGTCAGAAAATTTTCTTCGCTCATCGGTCACATTCCCTCGTCGCGATCCGTCATGGCGATGACGAAGCCGATCCGGCCGATGTGACCGGAAACTTCGGGATTTGTGAGATGGAGACGAAAATGATGCACGCCCGCATGAATCACCCTGTCATGGTCCTCCCCGAGGCCATGAATGTCCTGCAGTCCCTCGGCAACCTGACCAAGCAGGGCCTGCCGGAAAAGCTCCTGGAACTGGTGCACCTGCGCGCCAGCCAGATCAATGGCTGCAGCGTCTGCGTCGACATGCACCCCAAGATCGCCCGCAAGCTGGGCGAGACCGACGAGCGCCTGTTCGCCGTGTCCGCCTGGCGCGAGGCGCCCTATTTCACCGACGCCGAGCGCGCGGCGCTGGCTCTGACCGAAGCGGTCACGCGCCTCGCCGATCGCGAGGATCCGGTGCCGGATGCAATCTGGAGCGAGGCCGACAAGCATTTTGACGAGCGCGAGCTCGCCACGCTGATCCTGTCGATCGCGACCATCAATGTCTGGAACAGGTTGAACGCGGCCATCAAGATGCCGGTGGGTGTCTGGAAGGTGTGAGGCCGTTCTGCGCCTCTCCTCGCAAGCGGGGAGGGGCGAAGAGCGGATCTACTCGGCCAGGAACCTGTTCACGACCTCGCCATATTCCAGCGGGGCCTGCTCGAACATCCAGTGGCCGGCATTCGGGATCACCGCGGTCTTGGCGCCCGCGATGTGCTCGGCCAGCACGCGCCACATCACCGACAGGCTGCCGGTGGTGGCGCCGCCGCCGATCAGCAGCGTCGGCGTTGTGATCGCCTGCGCGTCGGCGAGCGTGTAAGGCCGGCGCTGCTCATTGATCTGGCCGAGGAAGGTCAGCGCGTTGTCGCGCAGCTGCTGCTTGGCCGCGGCCGGCACGCGCCGCCAGGAGCCGTCGCCCTCGATGCCTTCGTAGAAATTCTGCAGCGCGCCTTCGAGGTCGCCGCCGCGGATCATCTCGACCGAGCGCGCGGTGCGTGCCGCCAGCGGTGGATGGGCCGGCGTGCCGTCGGGGACCGGCAGGCTGGCATCGAGGTCGCCGCCGGGCTCGGCCAGCACCAGCTTTCGCAACAGATCGGGCCGCGCCTGCGCCACGCGAAACGCGATGTGCCCGCCGCGCGAATGACCCATCAGATCGACCGGGCCAGGCTGCACCTGCTCGATGAAGGCGATCGTGTCAGCGACGTGCTGCGCCATCTTGTAGTCGTCGCCGACGGCATCCCAATGCTCGGGAAAGAAATGCCGCAGGCTGACCGAGATCACGCGATGGGTCTTCGACAATGGCCCGAGCACCGAATACCAGGTCCGGAAATCACCCAGCGTGCCGTGCACGCAGACCAGTGGATGGCCCTCTCCGACGTCGAGATAGGCCATGTCGTAACCGTTGACGCGGAATGTCTGCATGGTCAGCTCGCCAGAAAATCCAGGACGACTTCGGAGTATTTCTGCGGCGCCTGCTCGAACATCGGATGCGTCGCGTTCGGGATCACCGCGGTCTTCGAATAGGGCACATGGGCGGCCAGCGCATGCAGCACCTTCGGCAGCAGGCCCTTGGTGCGTGCGCCCAGGATGAACAGCGTCGGCATCTTGATCGATTCCGCATCCGCCTTCGAGAACGGCGGGCGATTGTCGCGAACCTGACCGATCAGCGTGGTGGCGTTGTCGCGCAGGTTCTGCTTCACCATCGCCGGCAGCCGCGGCCAGGTGCCGGCGCCCTCCAGCGTGTCGACAAACACGGCAAGGCCGCCGTCGACATCGCCGGCCGCGATCTTCTCGGCCGAGGCGGTGAAGCGCGCCAGCAGCGGCGAGGGGCCGCCGACATAGTCGGGATCAAGGCTCGCATCGAGCTCGCCGCCGGGCTCGGCCAGGATCAGCCGTCGCAGCAGATCGGGGCGCGCTTGCGCGACGCGGAAGCAGATGTGCCCGCCGCGGGAATGGCCCATCAGATCGACCGGGCCGAGATCGAGCTTCTCGATGAAGGCGATCACGTCCTGGACATGCTGGGCGATCGAATAGGTGTCTCCGACGCCGTCCCATCGTGCCGGGAAGAAGTGCCGAAGGCTGACGGCGATCACCCGATGACGCTGCGTCAGCGGCCCGAGCACGCAGCCCCAGATGCGGAAGTCCGAGAGCGAGCCATGCACGCAGACCAGTGGCGGTCTATTCCGGTCCTCGCCGACGTCGAGATAGGTCATGTCGTATCCGTTGACGGGAAGGCTTTGCATTCGGGACTCGCGGCGGGGCGGAACTCCTGTGCAAGATTCCCGGAAACCGGGTGGATCGCAACTATTTCCAAGCCTAGATTGAGGCCGAGATCACATTGGGGGCATGCGACGAGGACGCAAAGCCCAGGAACCAGGCCATGACCGACCAGCATTTTGCCCTGTTCGACACAAGGATCGGCCTTTGCGCCATTGCCTGGGGCCCGCGCGGCATCAACGGCACGCAGCTGCCGATGGGCGGCGAGCAGCAGATCCGCACCCGCATCAGCCAGCGTCACACGGACGCGACCGAAGCCGAGCCGACCCCTGAGGTGCGGCAGGCGATCGACCGCATCGTCCAATTGCTTGCGGGCGGGAACGACGACCTCACCGATATCGAGCTCGATCTCGACGGCGTGCCCGAGTTCAATCGCGGCGTCTACCAGATTGCCCGCGCCATTCCGCCCGGCAAGACCATCACCTATGGCGACATCGCAAAGCAGCTCGGTGGCGTGCAGCTGTCGCGCGATGTCGGCCAGGCGCTCGGCCGCAACCCGTGCCCGATCGTCGTACCTTGCCATCGCGTGCTCGCGGCCGGCAACAAGCCCGGCGGTTTCTCGGCCAATGGCGGCGTGGTGACGAAGCTGAAGATGCTCGAGATCGAAGGCGCGCTGGTGAACCACACGCCGAGCTTGTTTGATTGAGGCACGAGGTCTCGTGCCCCGGACGCAGGTGCCGTAGGGTGGGCAAAGCGAAGCGTGCCCACGATCGCGTCGTAACATTTACAGGTCGTGGGCACGGCGCTTCGCGCCTTTGCCCACCCTACGAAACTCACTAGATCTTCGCCGCAGCCTTCGGCCAGTATTTATCCCGCAGATGCCGCTTCACCAGCTTGCCCGTCGGCGTGCGCGGCAGCTCAACTTCGAAATCGATCGAGCGCGGGCACTTGATCGCGGAGAGACGACCCTTGCAATAGGCGATCAGGTCGGCTTCCAGCGCCTTGCCGGCGCGGCTCATGTCGTGCGGCTGCACCACCGCCTTGACCTCTTCGCCCATCTCCTCGTTCGGCACGCCGAACACCGCGACGTCGGCGACGTCAGGATGGGTGATCAGCACGTCCTCGGTTTCCTGGGGGTAGATGTTCACCCCGCCGGAAATGATCATGTAGGACTTGCGGTCGGTGAGGAACAGAAAACCGTCCTTGTCGAGATAGCCGACGTCGCCGAGCGTCGACCAGCCCCTGGCGTTGTAGGCCTTCTTCGTCTTCTCGGGGTCGTTGTGATAGGTGAAGACGGGCGCGTCGGCGAAATAGACGGTGCCGATCTCGCCGGCCGGCTGCTCCTCGTCGTTCTCGTCCAGGATCTTGATCTTGCCGACCACGGCGCGGCCGACGCTGCCGCGATGCTCCAGCCATTGTTGCGAGTTGCAGACGGTGACGCCGTTGCCTTCCGAGCCCGCGTAATACTCGATCAGGATCGGTCCCCACCATTCGATCATCTTCGCCTTCACATCGACCGGGCAGGGCGCGGCGGCGTGGATCGCGCCCTTCAGCGTGGAGACGTTGTATTTCGTGCGTACCTCGTCCGGCAGCTTCAGCATGCGCACGAACATGGTCGGCACCAGCTGGGACTGCGTGACCTTGTACTTCTCGACCAGCTTGAGGAATTCCTCGGCGTCGAAGTGCTCCATGATGATTGAGGTGCCGCCGAGCACCACCGCCATCATGTTGAAGCGCAAGGGCGCTGCATGATACAGCGGCGCCGGCGACAGATAGGTGCTCTCTTCGTTCATGCCGCACATGTCGGCGCAGAGCACGCGCAGGAAGGCGTTCGGAACGTCGATCTTGTTGCCCTCGAACGCCTTCTTGATGCCTTTCGGCCGGCCGGTGGTGCCGGACGAGTACAGCATGTCATAGCCGGCGACCTCGTCCGCAACAGGCGTGGTCGGCTGCGCTGCGGCTTCCTTGTCGTAGGAGCGGAAGCCGGGCAGCGGCTCGTCCATCATGTAGAAGATCGGCTCGTCAGCGGTGCCCTTGATCAGGCCCTTGATCTGGTCCGCGCATTTCGGCGTCGTGATCACGACCTTGGCGCCGCAATCGGCGATGATGTAGTCGATCTCGTCCTGCTTCAGATAACGGCTGATCGCAGTGTAATACAGCCCGCTGCGCTGCGCGGCCCAGCACAGCTCCATGAAGGCGAGGCGGTTCTCCATCAGCAGCGCGATATGGTCGCCGGCCTTGAGGCCGAGCGAGCGGAACAGCTGCGCGCCCTGGTTCGAGAGCTCGTCGAGCTCGCGATAGGTGATCGCCTTGCCGGTCCCGGCCATTTGATAGGCGATCTTGTTTGGCGTCGTCTTCGCGTAGACGGACGGATGGGTCATGGCGTTTCCTCAAAAAAGAGGCGAGCGGTGAATGGCGGCAGGGGCGGAAGCCGCTCCCTGTCGCCATTCACCACTCGCCATTTGTTCTTCGCTTTTCTTCTTACAGCCGTTCGACGATCGTCACGTTGGCCATGCCGCCGCCTTCGCACATGGTCTGCAGGCCGTACCGCTTGCCGCGCTGGTGCAGGGCGTGGACCAGCGTCGTCATCAGCTTGGTGCCGGAGCCGCCGAGCGGATGGCCGAGCGCGATGGCGCCGCCGTTGACGTTGAGGCGCGCCGGATCGGCGCCGGTGGTCTTCAGCCAGCCGGTCGGCACCGAGGCGAAGGCCTCGTTGACCTCGAACAGGTCGATGTCGTCGACCTTCATGCCGGCCTTCTCCAGCGCCTTCTTGGTGGCGTGCAGGGGAGCATCGAGCATGATGACGGGATCGCCGCCGGTCATGGTCATGTGATGGATGCGCGCCAGCGGCTTGACGCCGAGCTGCTTGAGGCCGCGCTCGTTGACCACCATGACGCCGGAGGCACCGTCGCAGATCTGGCTGGCGCTGGCCGCGGTGAGCTTGCCGTTCTCGGCGATCAGCTTGACGCCCTTGATGCCGTCGAGGGTGACGTCGAAGCGGATGCCCTCGTCGATGTGATGGGTGTCCTTGGAGCCGTCGGCGCGGGTGATCTCGAGCGGCACGATCTCCTTCTTGAAGTGACCGGCCTGCGTTGCCGCAATCGCGCGCTGATGGCTGTTGTAGGAGTATTCGTCGAGATCATCCTTCGACAGGCCGTACTTCTCGGCCATCATCTCGGCGCCCGTGAACTGGCTGAACACGATGTTCGGATATCTCGCCTCGATGCCCGGGCTCTTGTAATTGCCAAAACCGTTCTTGGCCGGGAGCTGCGAGGACAGGCCCATTGGCACCCGCGTCATCGATTCTACGCCCGCCGCGATCACGACGTCCATCGTGCCGGACATCACGGCTTGCGCGGCGAAGTGCAGCGCCTGCTGCGAGGAGCCGCACTGGCGGTCGATCGAGGTGCCCGGCACGCTCTCCGGCAGCTTCGAGGCCATGATCGCGTTGCGCGCGACATTGTTGGACTGCTCGCCGACCTGCATCACGCAGCCCATGATCACGTCTTCGACCAGGGCCGGATCGACCTTGGTGCGATCGACCAGCTCGTCCAGCACCTTGGCGGCGAGATCGGCCGGATGCCAGCCGGCGAGGCGGCCCCCCTTGCGCCCGCCGGCGGTACGCGCGGCGGCGACGATGTAAGCCTCGGCCATGTCGGTTTCTCCCTGAATTCTTGATTGGGTTGGTTGTCGGGGACGGATTTAAGGGTCGCAGGATCATTTAGTCAATCGATCAATTAACTCTTGTGATGAGGCGCTGCTTGAGCTTATCTGCGCCCCGCTTCGAGCGGCGAACAGGGATCTTCCGTGGCTACCAGCGTACCGAACAGGCTCCCCAGCGGGAAGAATTCCACGGCGGAGAAATTGCTCGTGGCCGCGAGCGAGCTGATGATCGAACGTTCGTCGATCGAGATCTCGCTGTCCGACATCGCCCAGAAGTCGGGCGCCAACGCCGCGCTGGTCAAATATCATTTCGGCAACAAGGACGGCCTGCTGCTGGCGCTGCTCGCGCGGGACGCTGCGACGGAGATGTCCAATCTCGAATATCTCCTGGCGCAGCCGATCACGGCGACCGCGAAGCTGAAGCTGCACATCGCCGGCATCATCCGCGCCTATCACCGGTTCCCCTACATGAACCGGCTGATCCACTATCTGCTGCATGAGACCAGCGCCGGCTCTGCGGACGAGGTCTCGAAATTCTTCGTCGCGCCGCTGCTCGACTTCCACCGCCGCCTGCTCGCCGAAGGCGTTAGCCGCGGCGAGTTCCGCGCCACCGATCCGGTGCTGTTCTACACCAGCCTGATCGGCGCCTGCGATCACCTGTTCTTCGGCCGGCACGCGATGTCTCGCGCGACCGGCGTCGGTCCTGTTACCGATGACGTCTGCCGGCAATACATCAAGCACATGGAAACGCTGATCTGCGGCGGCATCCTCACGCAAGCCGCGGAAGCTGCCGCGGCCGGATAATCCGGCTGAAGCGCTGCAAGTCGAGAGAAGAAACGCCCAAGGAAAAGGTAGAGGAAAGGTAGAATACGATGGAGTTGAAAGACGTAGCCGTTCTCATCACGGGTGGTGGTTCGGGCCTCGGCGAAGCCACGGCCCGCGCCATGGCGGCCAAAGGCGCCAAGATCGGCGTGATCGACCAGAACAAGGACAACGCCGAGAAGGTGGCCGCCGAAGTGAAGGGCGTCGCGCTGCATGCCGACGTGACCTCCGAGGAGCAGATCAAGGCCGCGATCGCCAAGGCGGAGGCCGCGCACGGCGTTGCGCGCGTGCTGATGAATTGCGCCGGCATCGGCGGCTCGCAGCGCATCGTCGGCCGCGATGGCGTCTATCCGCTCGAAAAGTTCGCGCGCATTATCAACGTCAATTTGATCGGCACCTTCAACTGCCTGCGTCTGTTCGCCGAGCGCCTCGTCACGATCGAGCCGGTCGGTGAGGAGCGCGGCGTCATCATCAACACCGCTTCGGTCGCGGCCTATGAAGGCCAGATCGGCCAGATCGCCTACTCGGCCTCGAAGGGCGGCGTCGTCGGCCTGACGCTGCCGGCCGCGCGTGATCTCGCCAGCCAGAAGATCCGCGTCAACACCATCGCGCCCGGCCTGTTCTTCACGCCGCTGCTGATGGGGCTGAACGAGGAAGCTCGCAAGAGCCTGGGCGCCCAGGTGCCGCATCCCTCGCGTCTCGGCGATGCCAAGGAATACGGCGCGCTCGCGGTGCACATCGTCGAGAACGCGATGCTGAATGGCGAGACCATCCGTCTCGACGGCGCCATCCGCATGGCTCCGCGGTAAAGCGCTGCCTTCTTACCCTCCCCTGGAGGGGGAGGGTCGGCGCGAAGCGCCGGGGTGGGGTGATCTCTCCACTCGGGCAGTGCGCGTTGGGGAGAGACCGTCACCCCACCCCGCTCGCGCTGCGCGCGATCGACCCTCCCCCTCCAGGGGAGGGTGAAAGACCGGCGCCTGACTCGCATGGAGGACGCTTGAATGTCCCAACTGCTGCTGATCGAGCACGACGACGGTGTCGACCGGGTGACGCTCAATCGTCCCGATAGTCTCAACGCGCTCGATCCCGCGCTGATCGATGCGCTCAACGCCTATTTCCAGGGCCTGCAGCGCAATCGCGACACGCGCGTCGTTGTGCTCCGGGGCGCCGGCAAGAATTTCTGCGCGGGCCTCGATCTCAAGGCGGCGATGGCGCGCCGGGCCGGACAGCAGGAGCCGCCCGGCGTGACGGAGTCCCTGGACTCGCAGCGGCGCATTGCCGACATCGTGATGCTGATGCGGCGTTGCCCGCAGCCGATCCTGTCGCTGGTGCAGGGCGCGGCCGCCGGCGGCGGCTTTGCGCTGGCGCTGGCCTCCGACATCCGCATCGCCACGAGGTCGGCGCGAATGAATTGCGCCTTCATCAAGCTTGGTCTCGGTGGTTGCGACATTGGCACCAGTTACTTCCTGCCGCGTCTCGTCGGCGTCTCCGTCGCCTCCGAATTGATCCTCACCGGCCGCTTCATTGGCGCCGAGCGCGCGCTCGCGGTCGGGCTGGTCTCTGAAGTGGTCGACGAGGACAAGCTCGACGAAGCGGCCGAGCCTTATGTCGAGGCGATGATGACGGCCTCGCCGGTGGGCCTGCGTCTGTCGAAGGAATGTCTCAACATGAGCGTCGATGCCGGATCGCTGGAGGCTGCGATCGCGATGGAGGATCGCAACCAGGTCCTGTGCAGCCGTTCCGAGGAATTTTCGGAAGGCATCAGGGCCTTCCTTGAGAAGCGAAAGCCTGTCTATATCAAGCGCTGAACGAGAACGATCCGCAAAGGACGATAATTCCGGGAGACGCAAAATGAGTGGAAGCGCGGCGGCTGTGATGACGAAGCCCGCCTTTCGCAAGATCGAGTGGCTGGCGCGCGACATCGACGTCGAGCGCCGTAGCGACGGCACGGTGGTGCTGAAGTCGCGCATTCCGTTGCAGCCGTACGAGACGCATATTCCCGCATCGCTGGCGAAATGGGCGAAGGAAGCGCCCGAGCGCATCTGGCTGGCGCAGCGCGGCGGTCCGAACCGCGAATGGCGCAAGGTGTCCTACGGCGAAGCCAAGCGCACGGTGGACGCGCTGACGCAGGGCTTGCTCAATCTCGGACTCGACGGTCGCCCCGTGACGATCCTCTCGGGCAATTCGATCGAGCATGCGTTGATGACGCAGGCCGCGATGCAGGCGCGCTCGCCGGCGGCGCCGGTGTCGCCGGCCTACTCGCTGATGAGCCACGATCACGTCAAGCTGAAATACCTGTTCGACCTGATCAAGCCCGGCGTCGTGGTGGTGCAGGACGGCCCGACCTTCGAGAAGGCGCTGAAGGCGCTCGATCTCAGTGGCGTCACCGTGGTCCACGTCGCGCGGCCCTGCGACGGCATCAAGAGCGTCAGCTTCGCCGAGTTGGCGGCCACGCCGGTGACGAAGGCCGTCGAGGAATCGATTGCAAAGATCACGCCGCAGACCGTCGGCAAGCTGCTGTTCACCTCGGGCTCGACCGGCATGCCCAAGGCCGTCATCAACACGCAGGCGATGATGTGCGCGAATGCTGCGATGATGATGCAGGTTCGTCCGCGCGCGCCTGATGGTCCTATCGCGACCATGCTGGACTGGATGCCCTGGAATCACACGATGGGCGGCAACGCGGCATTCCACCCGATCCTGGTCGACGGCGGCACGCTCTATATCGACGACGGCCGGCCGATGCCCGGCCAGTTCGAGGAGACATTGCGAAACCTGCGCGAGATCTCGCCGACCTATTACGCCAACGTGCCGGCCGGCTACGCGGCGCTCGCCGCCGCGATGGAGAAGGACGACGGGCTCTGCCGCTCCTTCTTCAAGAATCTCTCGATCATGGCCTATGGCGGCGCACGCCTGCCGGACGATCTCTACGACCGCATGCAGGCGCTTGCCGTGAAGACCACCGGCGAACGCATCGTGTTCTACACCGGCTGGGGTTCGACCGAGACCGCGCCGACCTCGACCGGTACCTATTGGGATACCGAGCGCGTCGGCCTGATCGGCCTGCCGTTCCCCGGCGTCGAGCTGAAGATGGTGCCGTGCGGCTCGAAATACGAATTGCGCCTGCGCGGCGTCAACGTCACGCCCGGCTATTTCGGCCAGCCGGAGCTGACGAAGAAGATGTTCGACGAGGAAGGCTTTTACTGCATCGGTGACGCCGGCATTTTTGTCGACGATGCCGATCCGGTGAAGGGCATCATCTTTGCGGGGCGTGTGGTCGAGGACTTCAAGCTCACCACGGGGACGTTTGTGCATGTCGGCTCGCTCCGCACGGACGCGATCGCAGCCGCAACGCCCGTCGTGCATGACGCGCTGGTCGCGGGTCAGGATCGTGCCTTCATTGGCCTCCTGGCCTGGCCGAACCTGCACGCCTGCCGGCAGCTCGTCGGTAATCCCGATCTCAGCTTCGAGGACGCCGTAAAACATCCCGAGGTGATTGCCTGCTTCAAACGCGGGCTGGAGGCTCACAACAGGGAGTGTGAGGGCGCCAGCAGCCGCATCATCGCGCGCGCGATGCTGATGGTCGAGCCGGCCTCGATCGACGGCAACGAGCTGACCGACAAGGGCTATATCAACCAGCGCGCGGGCCTGGAACGCCGCGCTGAGCTGGTGGAGCGGCTGTATGCCGACAAGCCGGATCAGGATGTGATCGTGCTGAAATGAGTCAACAATCTCTCCACTCGTCATTCCGGGGCGCGCATAGCGCGAACCCGGAATCCATCGGGCCGCAAGCACGTGGCAAAATGGATTCCGGGCTCGCGACTTCGTCGCGCCCCGGAATGACAGCAAGAAGAAGGTAGCCCGCCATGAACTTCGACTTCTCCGACGACCAGAAGCAGCTGCGCGATCAGGCGCGCAAGTTCCTTGCCGAGAAATGCTCGCCCAAGGCGGTGCGCGTCGTGCTTGACGGCAAGGCGCCTTACGACAGGGAGCTGTGGAAGGGCCTCGCCGAGATGGGCTTCCTCGGCGTTGCGATCCCCGAAGAGTTCGGCGGTGCCGGCGCCGGCCATCTCGAGCTCTGCGTGATCGCCGAAGAGATGGGCCGGGCCAACGCGCCGGTGCCGTTCTCCTCGACCGTGTACCTTGCTGCTGAGGCGCTGCTGATTGCCGGCAGCGAGGCGCAGAAGAAGAAATGGCTGCCTGCGATTGCCTCGGGCGAGGCGATCGGCACGCTGGCGCTGTTCGAGGGCAAGGGCAATCCGGCGCCGAAGAACGTCAACCTGACCGCTGCGAATGGTTTGCTCAACGGCGTCAAGAAGCCGGTTGCCGACGGCGCCATTGCCGACTTTGCGGTGGTTGCCGCGCGCACCGGGTCGAGCGGACGCGACAGCGACGTCTCGCTGTTCCTGGTCGATCTCAAGGCGGGTGGCGTCGAGGTAAAGAGCCTCACCAATCTCGATCCGACCCGCGGGCAGGCCGAGATCATCTTCAAGGACGCCAAGGCCGAGCCGCTCGGCGCCGCCGGCGAGGGCTGGAGCATCTTGACCCAGGTGCTCGACCGCGCCGCGGTGCTCTGCGCCTTCGAGCAGGTCGGTGGCTCCGACCGTGCGCTGGAGATGGGCCGCGACTACGCGCTCGATCGCATCGCCTTCGGCCGCCAGATCGGCTCGTTCCAGGCGGTCAAGCACATGCTCGCCGACATGTATGTGTCGGCAACGCTGGCGCGCTCCAACAGCTATTACGGCGCCTGGGCGCTCTCGACCAACGCGGCCGAGCTGCCGGAGGCCGCTGCCGCGGCGCGCATCAGCGCGACGCAGGCGTTCCAGCACTGCGCCAAGAACAACATCCAGGTTCACGGCGGCATGGGTTTCACCTGGGAATTCGACTGCCACATGTACTACCGCCGCGCCAACGCGATGGCGCTGGGTCTAGGCAGCCTCACCTATTGGGAAGACCAGCTGATCGATCGCATGCGCAAGAAGAACGCGGCGTGATGATGTCGTCATTCCGGGGCGCCGCACAGCGGCGAACCCGGAATCCCGAGATGAGTGAATAACATCGAGATTCCGGGTTCGCGCTGTGCGCGCCCCGGAATGACAGAGAGAAAAGATCATGAACTTCGACGATACTCCGCAGGAAGCCGAATTTCGCGCGACCGCCCGCGCCTGGATCGGCGCCAATGCGCCGAAGCAGTACGAGGAGGAGCTGCGCAAATCCTCGCTCGGCCGCACCGTGCTCAAGAACGCCAACATTCTCGAGGTCGCAAAGGCCTGGCAGAAGAAGAAGGCCGACGCCGGCTGGGCCTGCCTGCATTGGCCTAGGGAATATGGCGGCCGCGGCTCGTCGCCGATCGAGCGCGTGATCTGGTCGCAGGAGGAGGGTCCGTTCGGCCAGCTCTCCCGCATGTTCATCATCGGCCACGGCATGTGCGGGCCGACCATGATGGCGTTCGCGCGCGAGGAGCATAAGCGCACCTATCTGCCGCCGCTCGCCTCCGGCGAAAAGGTCTGGTGCCAGCTGTTCTCCGAGCCGGCTGGTGGCTCCGACGTCGCAGGACTGCGCACCCGCGCGGAAAAGGATGGCGACGACTGGGTCATCAACGGCCAGAAGATCTGGACCTCGGGCGCGCATTATTCCGACTACGGCATTCTGCTCACGCGCACCGATCCCACCGTGCCCAAGCACAAGGGCCTCACCATGTTCTTCCTGGACATGAAGAGCCCGGGCGTCGAAGTGCGGCCGATCAAGCAGGCGAGCGGCGCCTCCGACTTCAACGAAGTCTACTTCACCAATGTCAGGATTCCCGACCATCAGCGCCTCGGCGAGGTCGGTGACGGCTGGAACGTCTCGCTGACCACGCTGATGAACGAGCGCAGCGCGATCGGCGCGGCGGTCTCGACCGGCTTTCCTGAGTTGTTCGAGTATTGCTCCAGCCTGATGCTCGACGATGGTCCGGCGATCGAGGATCGCGCGGTGCGCTCGAAGCTCGCGAACTGGGCGGTGAAGGCGAGCGGGCTGAAATACACCAGCATGCGGGCGATCTCGGCGCTGTCGAAGGGCGAGCGGCCGGGGCCGGAAAACTCCATCGGCAAGCTGGTCGCGGGCTCGATGATCCAGGACGTCGCGACCTACGCGCTGGACCTGCAGGGTGCGAACGGGGTCGTCAGCGGCGAGGATGGCGAGCTGGCCGGCCGCTTCCAGGCCATGCTGCTGCGCGCGCCCGGCACCCGCGTCGAGGGCGGCACCGACGAGATCATGCGGAACATCATCGCCGAGCGGGTGCTGGGCCTGCCCGGCGATATCCGTGTCGACAAGGACGTGCCGTTCAACAAGATCCCGACGAAGGGAAGAAATTAGCCGTCATTCCGGGGCGATGCGAAGCATCGAACCCGGAATCTCGAGATGAGTCACTAACCTCTAGATTCCGGGTTCGCTCTTCGGGCGCCCCGGAATGACAGAAAGAAAGAGGCCGCCATGAATTTCGACGACACCCCGCAGGAAGCCGCATTCCGCGAGACCGCGCGCAAATGGATCGACGCCAACGCGCCGAAGGAGTTCGAGGAGGAGCTTTCAAAATCCTCGCTCGGTCGCATCCGGCTCGCCAAGCATGACATGGTCGAGGTCGGCAAGGCCTGGCAGAAGAAGAAGGCTGAGGGCAATTGGGCCTGCCTGCACTGGCCGAAGGAATATGGCGGCCGCGGCGCGACGCCGATCGAGAAGGTGATCTGGCAGCAGGAGGAGGGCGTCTACGGCAAGCTGACGCAGCCGTTCCAGATCGGCGAGGGCATGTGCGGTCCGACCGTGATGGCGTTCGGTAGCGAGGAGGCCAAGCGCCGCTATCTGCCCAAGCTTGCCTCGGGTGAGGAGATCTGGTGCCAGCTGTTCTCCGAGCCGTCCGCCGGCTCCGACGTCGCGGGGCTGCGTACCCGCGCGGAGAAGAAGGGCGACAACTGGGTCGTCAACGGCCAGAAGATCTGGACTTCGGGCGCGCATTATTCCGACTACGGCCTTTTGATCGCGCGCACCGATCCAAACGTGCCCAAGCACAAGGGGCTCACCATGTTCTTCCTGGACATGAAGAGCCCGGGCGTCGAGGTGCGGCCGATCAAGCAGGCCAACGGCATGCAGGAATTCAACGAGGTCTATTTCACCGACGTGGTGATTCCGGACAGCCAGCGGCTGGGCGCCGTCGGCGAAGGCTGGAGCGTGTCGCTGACCACGCTGATGAACGAGCGCATGTCGATCGGCGCGCGGCTTGCGACCGGCGTGCCTGAGATGTTCGAGTTCTGCTCCAATCTGATGCTGGAGGAGGGCTTGGCCATCGACGATCCCGCGGTGCGTTCGAAGCTTGCGAGCTGGGCGGCGAAGTCGAACGGGCTGAAATTCACCAGCTATCGCACCATCTCGGCGCTGTCGAAGGGCGAGCGGCCGGGACCGGAGAACTCGATCGGCAAGCTCGTCTCCGGCATGATGCTGCAGGACATCGCGACCTACGCCATGGACCTGCAGGGTGCGGCCGGCGTGCTGACCGGCAGTGACGAGGAGACGGTGCAAGGCCAGTTCCAGCAGATGCTGCTGTCCTCGCCCTCGATGCGCATCGCTGGCGGCACCGATGAGATTCTGCGCAACATCATCGCCGAGCGCGTGCTCGGCCTGCCCGGCGACATCCGTGTCGACAAGGACGTGCCTTACAACAAGATCCCGACCAAGGGGCGGTGAACTCACGTCTCGCGGTATCTCGTAGGGTGGGCAAAGCGAAGCGTGCCCACCATATGCAGATGCGTCGGGGTTAGTCTGTCGGCGGGCACGACGCTGCGCGTCTTTGCCCGCCCTACGAAGAGAAGAGCGCGAGCTGATCCATGGACGCAAAAGTCAACCAGAACGACCGCATCGGCGTGCTCGAAGAGCTGCTCAACGAGCGCTATTCCGTCCGCGCCTTCCTGCCCAGGCAGGTCGACCGCGCCACCATCGAGCACGTGCTGACCACCGCGCAGCGCACCGCGTCCTGGTGCAACAGCCAGCCCTGGCAGGTCGTCATCGCCAGCGGCGAGGCCAAGGAGCGCTTCCGCAAGGCGATCTACAAGGAGGCCTCAGGCGGACTTGGCGACGACTACGACTTCACGCCGCCGCGTGAATATGTCGGCGTCTATCTCGACCGCCGCCGCGAGAGCGGTTTCCAGCTCTACAACACGCTCGGCATCGCCCGCGGTGACAAGATGGCGTATGCCAAGCAGGCGCTGGAGAATTACAATTTCTTCGGCGCGCCGCATGTCGCCATCATCCACACCAACGAGCCGCTCGGCATTTACGGTGCGATCGATTGCGGTGCCTATGTCAGCAATTTCATGCTGGCCGCGCAGGCGCTCGGCCTCGGCACGATTCCTCAAGCCGCCCTCGCGCGCCATTCCGGCCTGATCCGCCGCCACTTCAGCCTGCCCGACGACCGGCGCGTCGTCTGCGGTATCTCGTTCGGCTACGCCGACCACGCCCACAAGGTCAACAGCTACCGCACTTCGCGTGCGAGCGTGGCTGACACCGTGACCTTCGTGGACGAGTGATCGAGGACGCAATCGTTCAGATGCGCGAAGGCGGCCGTGGAAACGGCCGCCTTCATCCTTGTCTCAATCCGTTTGACGCCGGCCGTCAGCCGCCGCTGCCGCCGATCACGGCCCGCACGGTCTCGTCCGGGCCGAAATCCTCGGCGCCATCGACATAGAGCAGCGCGGCGAGCTTCGAGCGCGCACGGTTGACGCGGCTCTTGATCGTGCCGACGGCGCAGCCGCAGATCGAGGCGGCGTCCTCGTAGGAGAAGCCGGAGGCCCCGACCAGAATCAGCGCTTCACGCTGATCCTGCGGAAGCTTTTCGAGCGCCGTGCGGAATTCCTCGAACTCGAGATGCGCGTTCTGCGACGGCTGTGTCTTCAGCGTCTTGGCGTAATTGCCCTCGGCGTCCTCGACCTCGCGCCGCCGCTTGCGATAGTCCGAGCGAAACAGGTTGCGCAGGATCGTGAACAGCCACGCCGGCAGATTGGAGCCGGGCTGGAACGAGTCGATGTTGGCGAGGGCGCGGAGCAGCGTCTCCTGCACCAAATCGTCGGCGCGGTCCGCATTGCCGCTGAGCGAAATGGCGAACGCGCGCAAGCTCGGCACGGCCGCCAGGATGTCGTTACGCAGGGAGTCCGTGAGAGGCATTAATCCCTCCCATTGTTGTTGTCGTTGGATCCGCCCTCATCGCCCAATTGGGGTGTGGCCCCCGGCGCATCAAGCTTCTTGATCAGTTCGGCGAACCGATCTGGAACCCCCTGTCGTACGACATCGTCGTACATGGCGCGCAACTGATGGCCGATCCGGGATTGAATCTCCGGAGTGAGCCCTCCCTTGCCGGGGGTCGTGCTTCTGCTGGCTTGAGACTTGAGATCTTTCATGACCTGTTCCACGTTTCCCCGAGTTAAGTGACTGTAAATTCGAGAAGTTTTCTCAACCGGGAGCCGTTCCCTGGATAGGCACAATTCCAGGTTCGACAAAAAGTTCCCGGTTGGGGGGAACTTTTCTTGGCCTGAGGCGTAAACAGCCCAGCAGGGGAACCCGGGCCCCCCGCGTCACGCAAGGCCGGCCCGAAGATGAATGGAGTGGGGATGTCCCGTTCACAGCTCGTTGCTGAACACTTGCCGTTGTTGCGCCGGTATGCGCGCGCCCTGACGGGCAGCCAGGCATCCGGCGACGCCTATGTCGCAGCCATGTTGGAAGCCATGCTGGGAGATCCCAGCGTGCTCGATGAGAGCCATGGGCCGCGCGCCGGCCTGTTTCGGCTGTTCACCCAGATCTGGAATTCGGTGTCGGTCAACGACGATTCGGAGGTGACCACCCTGCCGATGCCGCCCGAGCGGCGGCTGTCGAACATCACGCCGCTGCCGCGGCAGGCCTTCCTGCTGCTGTCGCTGGAAGGGTTCTCGGAAGAGGAAGTCGGCTACATCCTCGGCACCGACGTCGCCGAGACGCGGCGGCTGGCGGATGCCGCGGGGCGCGAGATGGCGGCCGAGATCGCCACCGACGTGCTGATCATCGAGGACGAGACCTTCATCGCCATGGACCTCGAGAGCCTGGTGAAGAATCTCGGCCACAATGTCGTCGGCGTCGCGCGCACCCATGCCGACGCGGTGGCACTGGCCAAGAACAAGCGGCCCGGCCTGATCCTCGCCGACATCCAGCTCGCCGACGGCTCGTCGGGTCTGGACGCCGTCAACGAGCTGCTGCGCACCTTCGAGGTGCCGGTGGTGTTCATCACCGCCTATCCCGAGCGCTTCCTGACCGGCGAGCGTCCAGAGCCGGCGTTCCTGATCTCGAAGCCGTTCCAGCCTGCGATGGTGTCGGCGGTGGCGAGCCAGGCGCTGTTCTTCCAGCGCAACTCGCGCAACCGCACGCCGAAGGCGCCGGCGGCGTAAGGCTCCGACGGGCCGATATCCAGCCAACGATTGATCCGGCGTGCTGCAAGGCGCGCCGGATTTTTCGTGCCGTCCGCCGCGCTTGACGGCTATCGAATTCGCCGCTCATACCTCGTGCATTGATGCCAATCGGAGACGCGCCATGGACCAGCAGCTGCTCGATCGCCTTGCCATCCGCGATCTCGTCGAGAACTGGGCGGTCTGGCGCGATGCCGGGGACTGGGAGCGCTTTGCCACGGTCTGGCACGAAGAGGGCTGGATGTCCGCCACCTGGTTTCAGGGACCGGCGCGGGAATTCATGCGCGTCAGCCAGGAGGGCTTTGCCAGGGGCGTGCGCATCCTGCATTTCCTCGGCGGCACCAGCATCGACCTCGCCGGCGAGCGGGCCATCGCCCAGACCAAGATGACGATCTCGCAGCGTGCTCTCGTTCACGACGTGCTCTGCGACGTCGTCTGCACCGGACGCTTCTACGACTTCCTGGAGAAGCGGCAGGACCAATCAGGAAACGGAAAATGGGGCATCGTCCGTCGCCAGCCGATCTACGAGAAGGACCGGATCGACCCGGTCGATCCCGCGGCAGAGCTTAAGCTCGACCAGAAGGCGCTCGCCGCGCTGCCCGAGGGCTACCGGCACCTCGCCTACATGCAGGAACTGATCGGCTACAAGGTCAAGCGCGACATGCCGGGCCTGATCGGGCCCGAGGTCGAGAAGCTCTATGGTGAGGGACGGGACTGGCTGGCGGGGAAGGCGACGTAGGCCGCAGACGGAGTCGGCGTGTGTAGCTCGTCTTCTGGAAATGGCATGAAACTGGTTTCCGTTCTGGCGTTGGCCGCTTGCGCCGTCATCTCTCCCTCGGCCGTCCAGGCGCTTGACTGCGCGAAGGCATCTCTGCCGGCGGAGAAGCTCATCTGCGCTTCTCCGGAGGCGAGGCGGGCCGACGAGGCGATGAGCGTCGCCTATTTCGCGTTGTTGCGCCGGACGACGGATCCCGACTTCCGCGAAGCGCTCATACGCAGTCAGCGACGGTGGATTGAGGCCCGTTCACGCGGTGTTCCGAGAATTGAAGGGGAGCAAGAGGAGGAGGCTGACGACCGCAAGGTGCTGTTGAAGATCACCAGGGATCGCCTCAATTTCCTCAAGGGAAACGAGCCCATCCGCACGATGGAGCAGCAGCGGAAAATCGCGTCTAAAGAAAGCGGCGGGCCGTTTGCAGGCTATGAAGGTCCCTGCGGATTCATGCCTCCGCGCTATGGTCATTGGGAGTATGCCTGCTGGATTACCACGCATCGCCAGCACAACGGCCGAATCTGTAGCGTTGGGATGGAGTGGGCCTCCGGTCACACCACCGAGCGACGGCTTGTCAGTGTTACGACGAACGGCGAACCCAGACCGGTCGCGAGTTGCTACACTGGCTATGCGGGATTGGTCTGCCCCGACCCGGAAAACATTGCCAGCGTTGGACCCGCCGCTCACTGGAACACGAACCCTCAGATATCTTTCGGTGATTTAGGTCCACCGCGGGCTGGCAGTCTCACGAAATACGATCCTGAAGGCCCGGCAGGATTGGATGAGCCATGGATGCAAGACTGCCTATTCGCTCCAAACTACCCTCCGCCAGATGTGAGCCGACCTAATCCGGCTCCGGCCGAGAAGAACCGGTAGTCTCTGCCGGTTCGTAAGGCAGATACCCCCAGACAAAAGTAAGGCGCGACTGGCATCACCACAGTCGCGCCCTACGTCGCCGGCTTATGGGGCAGGGGGGAATAGCCGGCTGTTGAGACGACTCCTGTCTGCGCGAGTCGTTCCGCGCCTTGCGAAATTTTTTTGGGGGCTGCCGTCGTTGTCACACACGGTTAAGTGATCGTAACGGCCAAGAACCCCCGGTCCTCTGCCCGCGTTGTTCCCGTGATCGCCATGGGGCGAGGGACCAATAGCCATGTCACAGATTCACAAGGCATTTTTAGGCGCCGTCGCGATTGCTGCTACGCTCGGTGCGGTGCAATTGGCCTCCGGTCACGATCTGGCCGACCGCTGGCAGGCGGTCGCCGATGTGCACAGCCACAGCTTGAGCTACGCGCCAAGCCCTAATGTCACAAGCCCGAACGTCACAAGCCATAACGTCAATCGTGCCGGCAAGGCCGACCGCCTTGCCGAACGCAAGCAGGCCGCGGTTCCCACCCGCACCGTCTCGATGCGGCTGAACGACCTCGCCGACACCTCGGTGCTGTTGCGGGTCCCCGCGGTGATCGAGACCGGTAACGCCAAGCCGCCGGTGCTGCTCCAGAACCAGAACAAGGTGCGCACCAGGCCGACGATCGCCTGTGAGCCGATGGTCAGCTCGCTGACCGAGGTCGCAAAGCTGCTCCAGCCCGGCCGTTGCGTGACCTGATCTGCGGCCCCTGCCGGGCCAGGCCTCCTTCCGCCGGAGGATGGCTGTTCACGTCCACTTGATCCTTCTTCCGCTCGCGTTATATCCCGGGTTTCTTCCCCTTCGTTTTGACCGGGTAAACGCATGACGACGTCAGACACGGCTGTGCATACGCAGCCCTTCCAGGCCGAGGTTTCCGAGCTTCTGCACCTCATGGTGCACTCCGTCTATTCCGAGACCGACATCTTCCTGCGCGAGCTCGTCTCCAACGCCTCCGACGCCTGCGACAAGCTGCGCTACGAGGCGATCGCGAACCCGGCGCTGCTGGGCGAGGGCGACGCGCTCAAGATCCGCATCATCCCCAACAAGCAAGCCACGACGCTCACGATCGCCGACAACGGCATCGGCATGGAGCGGCAGGAGCTGATCGACCATCTCGGCACCATTGCCCGCTCCGGCACCAAGGCGTTCGTGTCGAAGCTGAAGGAGGCCAAGGACGGCCTCGGCCTGATCGGCCAGTTCGGCGTCGGCTTCTATTCCGCATTCATGGTCGCCGAGAAGATCGTCGTGATCAGCCGCCGCGCCGGCGAGAGCGACGTCTGGACCTGGACGTCCTCCGGCGGCTCCGGCTTCGAGATCGCGCGCGCCAGCGACGAGGAAGCCGCGCGCGTGGCGCGCGGCACCGAGATCGTCCTGCACCTGAAGGACGATGCCAGGAAATATCTCGAGGCTTTCGAGATCGAGCGCATCGTCGGTGCCTATTCCGACAACATCCTGTTTCCCATCGAGCTGGTGCCGGAAGAGGGCGAGCCGCGGCAGATCAATTCGGCCAGCGCGCTGTGGCAGCGTTCGAAATCCGAGCTGACGGCAGACGACTACAAGAAGGCCTATCAGCAGATCGCCTCCGCCTTCGACGATCCCGCCATGACGCTGCACTACCGCGCCGAGGGCCGCTACTCCTACGCCGTGCTGCTGTTCGCACCCTCGACCAAGCCGTTCGACCTGTTCGAGCCGAACCGCAAGGGCCGGGTGAAGCTCTACGTCCGCCGCGTCTTCATCACCGATGACGCCGACCTGCTGCCGGGCTATCTTCGCTTCATCCGCGGCGTCGTCGACAGCGAGGACCTCCCGCTCAACATCTCCCGCGAGATGCTGCAGAACAACCCGCAACTGGCGCAGATCCGGAAAGCCGTGGCGACCCGGGTCGTGTCGGAGCTGGAAAGCCTCGCTGACAAGGATCCAGAGAATCTTGCAAAGATCTGGGACGCCTTCGGCGCGGTGCTCAAGGAAGGTATCTACGAGGATTTCGAGCGGCGCGAGAAGCTGCTGGCCCTGTCGCGTTTCACCACGACGTCGGGCGAGACGCGGTCGCTGAAGCAGGTCATCGCCGACTTCAAGCCGAACCAGACCGAGATCTATTACCTCGTCGGCGACAGCATCGAGCGGCTGAAATCCAATCCGCGACTGGAAGCTGCCACCGCGCGCGGCATCGAGGTATTGTTGCTGTCCGATCCCGTCGACGCCTTCTGGACCTCGATGCCCTCGGAGTTCGACGGCAAGCCGCTGAAGTCGCTGAGCCAGGGCGATCTCAATCTCGACCTGATCCCGCGCGTCGACGACAAGGACGAAGCGAAGAAAGACGAGCCTGAGGCCGATGAAGCGGCTACCATCGCCGTGATCAAGGCCGCGCTCGGCGAGCGCGTCAGCGACGTCAAGGCTTCGACGCGCCTGACCAGCTCGGCCTCCTGCCTCGTCGCCGACAGCCAGGGCCCGAGCCGCGAGCTCGAGCGCATCCTGTCGCAGCAGAACCGCGGCATGCGCACCAAGCCGATCCTCGAGATCAATCTGCGCCATCCGCTGGTCACGGCGGTCACCAGGGCGCAGGCCGGCTCGAACACGGTCGACGATCTCAGCCTGCTCCTGCTCGAGCAGGCGCAGATCCTGGACGGCGAGCTGCCGGAAGACCCGGCGGCATTTGCGGCGAGGCTGAACCGGTTGGTGTTGCAAGGGCTCGGCGGCTAGCGCCGCTGACCGCTGCGCTCACCTTGCCGTCATCTGTCCCTTGGAACAGTCGCCTCCGGCCTGATGTTATGCCATAGCAGGCCGTCGGCATCAGACCCGACGACGCCGTCGATTCGAGGATTAAGTCCATGCGCTTGCCGATTTTGACCCTCACCGCGATTGCCACGCTGTTCGTTGCGACCGGTGCCAGCGCCCAGACCTATGATCCGCGCTACCCGGTGTGCATGCACGTCTATACGCCCGGCGGCTTCGGTGGTGGCGGCGGTGATTATTTCGATTGCTCGTTCACCTCGCTGCCACAGTGCCGAGCGACTGCATCGGGCCGTTCGGCCAGCTGCGACGTCAATCCCTATTATGCCTTCGACCAGCCGCCGCCTCCGCGCAAGCGTCACAAAAAGGTGCAATAGAGCTTTCCGATGCGACGTACCGGAATACTGTCCCTCCTCTCGTCCGGCCTGATCATGGTGGCCGGATTGCTCGCGACCGCGCCGTCGCAGGCGCAGACCTTTGATCCGCGTTATCCGGTCTGCATGCACGTCTATTCCGGCGCGAATGGGGGTGGCGGGGAGTGGTACGATTGCTCCTTCACCTCTCTGCCGCAATGTCGCGCCACGGCCTCCGGCCGTTCCGCGATCTGCGATCCCAACCCGTATTATCCGGCCTACGCGCCGCCGCAGCGATACCGCTTGCGCCGTAGCGGCTAACGCCGGGCGATTGCCACGACGCGTGATCGGCGCGCCTTGCGAGCAGGTGCGAAGGCTAATCCTTTCGGATCCCCGACAGCTCGACCACCTTGCGCCAGCGGTCGGTTTCGGCCGTCAGCATGCCGCCGAACTCACGGGCGTCGCCGTGCAGCGGGACGGCGCCGAGCTCGGCGATGCGGGCCTCGATGCCGGCATCGGACAGCGCGGCGTCGATCTCGCGATTGAGCAGGTCGACGATCTCGCGCGGCGTATCGTGCGGAGCGCCGACGCCGTAGAACGACGACGTCTCGTAGCCGGGCAGCGTGTCCGCGATCGAGGGCACCTCGGGCAGGATCTCCGAGCGCTCGCGTGTGGTGACGCCGAGCGCGCGCAGCTTGCCGGCGCGTACCAGCTCGAACGACGAGGTGACGTTGTCGAACATGCCCTGGATCTGTCCACTCATCACGTCGGTCAGGCCCGGCGCCGAGCCGCGATAGGGGACATGGGTGAACTGTACGCCGGCCATCGATTTGAACAATTCGCCCGAGAGGTGCAGCGAGGTGCCGATGCCCGAAGAGGCGATCGATATCTTGCCGGGATTGGCCTTGGCGTAGGCGATGAAGTCGGCGACGGTCCTCACCGGCAGGTCGTTGTTGACGACCAGCACGAGCGGAATCCGCGCGACGCCGGCGACCGGTGCGATGCCCTTGGCGAAATCATAGGGCAGCGCCGGATCGAACGACGCGTTGATCGCGTTTGCGGTCGAGGTCAGCAGCAGCGTGTAGCCGTCGGGTGCCGAAGCGATGACCGCCTGTGTCCCGATATTGCTGCCGGCGCCGGGCTTGTTCTCCACGATGAAGGTCTGGCCCAGCCGGTCGGACAGCCGCTGGCAGAGCAGCCGCGACAGCAGGTCGGTCGCGCCGCCCGGCGCATAGGGCACCACCCATTTCACGCTGCGCGAGGGGTAGGACGGATTGCCGAGGGCGAAGGCGCGCGGTGCGGCGAGCACGGCGGCGGCGCTTGCGGCGGTCTGAAGGACATGTCGTCTGGTGATCATCGGTCTTGCCTCAACAAGAAGCCGAAGCACGCTCTTCTTCCTGCTCCTGCAAGGGGAGAGGTCCAGAGTGCCCGCTCGGCATCGTTGCTATCGCAAGAATTGCGCTGCGGTGCACGCCGATCCCGCCGGCTTGGTAAAGGATCGCTAGAGTTAATCGCGCACTAACGGAGTTTTACCTTGTCTCTTAACACCTGGGCAGGCGGCGCGAGCTAAGCTGCCGGTATCAGCAGGCAGCCCGAGAGAAAGAGCGGCATGACGACCGGTGTCATCGAACGGCAAAAAGTCGCGCGCGCGCCTTCGGCTTCGAAGATCTGGCTGAAGGCCATCGAGCTCACCGCGCGGATCGAAACGCTGCCGGGACGCCTGTTCGCCGACGTCATCGACGATTGGGCACAGCGCCAGCCCGACCGCGTCGCACTGGTCACGGACGACGGAATTCTCGCCTACGAAGGCCTGTCGAAGCGCATCAATCGCTACGCGCGCTGGGCACGCTCGGTCGGTGTCGCCAAGGGTGAAACCGTGGCGCTGATCATGCCGAACGGTATCGACTATGTCGCGGCCTGGCTCGGCATCAGCCGGGTCGGCGGCGTGGTCGCGCTGCTCAACACCAGGCTGGTCGGACCCTCGCTCGCGCACTGCATCGACGTCGCGAGGCCCACGCATATCGTCGTGGCGCACGAGCTGACGGAGATGCTGCAGGGCGCAGCGCCGCATCTGACGACGCACGCCAAGGTGTGGACGCATGGCGACGCGCGCAGCGATCTCGCCATCGACGTCGCGCTTGCGGCGCTGGATGATGCCCCGCTGTCGCCGGAGGAGCGCGGCGAGGTCACCATCGACGACCGCGCGCTGCTGATCTACACCTCGGGCACAACGGGCTTGCCGAAGGCTGCCAGCATCAGCCACCGCCGCATCCTCAATTGGGGCTTTTGGTTTGCCGGTCTCACCGGCGCCACGCCGCAGGACCGGCTGTACGATTGCCTGCCGTTGTTCCACTCCGTCGGCGGTATCGTCGCGCCGTGCAGCATGCTCGCCGCCGGCGGCTCGGTGGTGATCGCGGAGAAATTCTCGGCCTCGCATTTCTGGCCCGACATCGTCCGTCACGACTGCACGCTGTTTCAATATATCGGCGAGCTCTGCCGCTACCTGCTTAAGGCGCCGCCGTCGGAATACGAGAACCGCCATCGCCTGCGCCTCGTCTGCGGCAACGGCCTGCGCGGCGACATCTGGCAAGATTTTCAGGATCGTTTCGCCATTCCCCGCATCCTCGAATTCTATGCGGCGACGGAAGGCAATTTCTCGCTGTTCAACGTCGAGGGCCAGCCGGGCGCGATCGGCCGGGTCCCGCCACTGCTGGCGCATCGCTTTCCTGCCAATCTCGTCAAGCTCGATCCCGACAGCGGCGCGCCGCTGCGCGATGACGAGGGTTTCTGCATCGCCTGCGCCCGCGGCGAAGCCGGCGAAGCGATCGGCCGCATCGGCACCGCCGACGAGGGCGGCGGCCGCTTCGAGGGCTACACCGACGCCGGCGAGACCGAGAAGAAGGTCCTTCGCAATGTCTTCGCCAAGGGCGATGCCTGGTTTCGCACCGGCGATCTGATGCGGATCGACGACAAGGGCTTCTTCCATTTCGTCGACCGTATCGGTGACACGTTCCGCTGGAAGGGCGAGAATGTCGCGACCTCGGAGGTGAACGAGGTGATGCGCGATTTCACCGGCGTGGTCGACGCCACCACCTACGGCGTCAGCATCCCCGGCGCCGACGGCCGCGCCGGCATGAGCGCGATCGTCGTCAACGAGGGCTTCGACATCGCAGCACTGCCTGCACATCTCGCGCAGCGCCTGCCCGCCTATGCGCGGCCTGTGTTCATCCGCATCTCCAGCGAGATCGATGCGACCGAGACGTTCAAGCAGAAGAAGGGCGATCTGTCGCGGGAGGGCTTCGATCCCGCCGTAATCTCCAATCCGCTGTTCATGGCGGATTCAAATTCGGCATCCTACGTGCCGCTGGACGCCGAGGCCTATGCGGCAATCCTGGACGGCGCGATCAGGCTGTAGGCAGGCCAAAAATCGGCAGATAGGTCCAATTTTATCTGAATTGTCCAAGAAGCCATTTACTTCTCTCGGGTAAACAAGCCGCCATGGGGAGGCGGCCAGCAAGGGCCGCCGCAACGCCAACGATAACAAAGCGAGCCAGCCATGTCGGTAAGGTCTAAGGTCATTGAGGCGATCCGGCAGATCGCCAAGGAGCAGAAGGTCGCGCTTCCGGAGCTGTCGGACGATCTGTCGCTGCACGAGACGGGCTTCGACTCGCTCGCCTTCGCAATTCTCGTCGCGCGCCTCGAGGACGATACCGGCGTCGACCCCTTCACCATTTCCGAGGACGCAGCATTCCCCGCCACGGTGGGTGATTTCGTGCGGGCCTACGAAAATGTCCCCGCGTGAGATTTTTGCACTTCGCGACCATCTCGGCGCGGAGCTGAAGGGACGCACGATCTCCGATGCACAAGATGTCGTGTCGCTGACCGACATCCTGTCGCAGACGGTCCTCGGCGGCCGCCTGCACGAATTGTCCGGCCGCGCCGTGCTGCTCAAACTGTCCGACCAGCTCCGGTCGGGCCTCGCCATGATCGAGCTCGACGGCATCGCGCGTCGCATGCTGCTGTGTCCGCCCGATCTCAACCCGGCCCATCTCGACGCGCTGATCGCGGATGCCGGGATCGATGCCGTCGTCACCGACGAGCCCGACCGCTGGGCCGGTTCGGGGGTGTCGCTCGTCGTCACCGCACAATTGCCGCCAAAAGCCACCGCGCCGGCCAGGACCGAACGCGCCACGGAATGGCTGATGCTCACCTCGGGCACCTCGGGCGTGCCGAAGATCGTCGGCCACACGCTGGAAGCGCTGACTGGCGCGATCGTCGCCGAAGGCCCCGCGCGCGGACCTGCGCCGGTCTGGGCGACGTTCTACGACATCCGCCGCTATGGCGGCCTGCAGATCTTCCTCCGCGCCATCCTCTCCGGCGGTTCGATGGTGCTGTCGGATCCGCATGAGGCGCTCGGCGATCACGTCGCGCGGCTGAAGGCGCGCGGCGTCTCGCACGTCTCCGGCACCCCGTCGCACTGGCGCAAGCTTTTGATGAGCGGTTCGGCCGCGCAATTCGCCCCGGCTTACGTCCGCCTCTCCGGCGAAATTGCCGATCAGGCGGTGCTCGACGGGCTGAAGGCGGCATTTCCAAAATCGTCCGTCGGTCATGCCTATGCCTCGACCGAAGCCGGCGTCGGCTTTGCCGTGAACGACGGGCTGGAAGGCTTTCCGGCCGACTATCTCGGCAATCGCAATGGCGTCGAGATGAAGGTGGTGGACGGCTCGCTGCGGATCCGTTCGACGCGCACCGCACATGCCTATGTCGGCCGCGGCGCCGCGGCGCTGACCGATCACGACGGGTTCGTCGACAGCGGCGACATCGTCGAGCGGCGCGGCGATCGCTATTATTTCGTCGGCCGCCGCGGCGGCATCATCAATATCGGCGGGCTGAAGGTCCATCCCGAAGAGATCGAGGCGGTCATCAACCGCCATCCCGACGTGCGGATGTCGCGGGCAAAATCGCGCAAGAGCCCGATCACCGGCGGCATCGTGGTCGCCGACGTGATCCTCACCGAGGGCACCGATCCCGCGCGTGCGAAGGATATCCGCGACCAGATCCTCGATCGATGCCGCGCGCAGCTCGCGTCCCACAAGGTGCCGGCGGTGATCCGCTTCGTCGAGGCGCTTGACGTCACCCCGGCCGGAAAGTTGGCGCGCACCGATGCATAATGTCCTCGTCACCGGCGGCAGCCGCGGCATCGGCCTTGCGATCGGCAAGCGCCTGGCCGGCACCGGCTACAACGTCATCGCGGCGGCGCGGCGCGAGAGCGACGAGCTCAAGGCTGCGATCGCGGATTCGGATGGACGCCTCCATTTCCGCGCCTGCGACCTTGCCGTGATCGACGCGATCCCGGCCTTCGCAAAGCTCGTGCGCGACGAATTCGGCCCGGTCTACGGCCTCGTCAACAATGCCGGCCTCGGCACCGAAGGCCTGCTCGCCACCATGCATAATTCCGAGATCGAAGCGCTGGTGCAGCTCAACGTGCTGTCGCCGATCATCCTCACCAAATATGTGGCGCGGCAGATGATGGCGGACGGCGCGGGCCGCATCATCAACATCTCCTCGATTATCGCGACGACCGGCTATAACGGCCTGTCCGTCTATGGTGCGACCAAGGCGGCCGCGACCGGCTTCACCCGCTCGCTGGCGCGCGAGGTGGGCAAGGTCGGCATCACCGTGAACGCGATCGCACCGGGCTTCATCGACACCGAGCTGACGCACAATCTGTCCGACGAGGGCCGCAAGCGCATCGCCGGCCGCAGCGCCCTGCGCCGCCTGCCGGAGACGGATGACGTCGCACGCATGGTGGAATATCTGCTCGGCGAAGGCGGCCGCAACGTCACCGGATCCGTGTTCACCGTCGATGCCGGGAATACCGCATAAGCGGAACCCGGCCGTCATGATTGCGTTGATCCGGCACAATGACAGTCAGCCGGATTTGGTCGTAAGATGCCCCGCAATCGATTGGGTTACGTCAATCGATCTGCCCTAATCGACAGGGAGCAGTCCATGGCCAGCCCAAACATGACCGCTTCAACTCAGGGCCCGATGGAGCCATCCCGCGCCAGGCTGGACGACGTCCACTGCCCGCCGATGACGCACCAGAATTCCGGCAGTCACGGCTATGAAATGTACCCGCAGCAATTCGTGCGCCTGGTCGGCTGCCATGACACGTCCCTTGATGCCTTGCGCAAGCGCCAGGACGCGAAGTTGCACTAGCTACTCACGTCCGGTGCTTCGGCGGATCCTTCGCCAGGTCGATCCGTTCGTGGGAAAATTCCGGCGGCCCTTCGGTGAGGCGGCGGATGCGGCGTTCGCGTTCGTCGGCCGGCAGGGCCGGATCGAGCAGTGTCTCGATCTCGTGGATGGCGATCTCCTCGATCCTGCTGGCCTCCGACGCGATCGGGTGTTCTGACGGCAGCACCGGGGGCGCGGTCTTCAGGCCCAGCTCGATCAGCTTGCAGATGGCATCCGAACGGGTCAGGCGATGGGCTTCAGCCCAGGCATCGACGGCTTCCGTCAATCTTTCGGGCATCTTCACCGCGCTGATCGGGTCGATGCCCGTGCGCCGGCGGACCGGAGAGGTGGAGTCCTTGTTGCCGAAGTCGGACACCTCGATCATCCCATGAAACCCGTGGAGCTGGACGACGATAGCCGCACTCGCCGGCCGTTCGTTTGATGCCGATCAATGACCTGCCGCGGCATCGCAGCGCGGCCGCATCTTGTTGCCGCCGCATCTTGTTGCGGCATCTTGTTGTCTTGGCCCGTTTCGGCCAATGATCGAAAGGGGGCGCCGACCGGCGAACCCGGATCGATCCTGCCACGTATTTGTTGCGCATTCCAACCATCCGGCATCCCCGATGACCTCAGGCGAATCCTTCTATGACGGCATTCCCGTCTTTCGCGGCTTCACCAGCCTGATGGACCCCGCGCTCTACGCGCCGCTCCCGGACGACTGGAGCATCGGCGTTGCCGATATCGTCGATTCCACCAAGGCGATCGCGGCGCAGCGCTACAAGGCGGTCAACATGGCCGGCGCGGCCGTGATCGCGGCGGTGACGAACGCTTTGGAGGGACGCGAATTCCCCTTCGTGTTCGGCGGCGACGGCGCAAGCTTTGCCGTCGCGCCGTCCGATCTCGATGCTGCGCGCGCGGCGCTGGCGGCGACCGCGACCTGGGTGCGGGAAGATCTCGATCTGACCATGCGCGTTGCGCTGGTGCCGGTGAGCGCCATTCGCGCGCAGGGCCTCGACGTGCGGGTCGCGCGCTTCGGCCCGTCGGCCAATTTGTCCTATGCGATGTTCTCGGGCGGCGGGCTCGCCTTCGCCGATGCCGCGATGAAGCGCGGCGAGTTTGCGGTCACGGAGGCGCCCGCCGGCACACAGCCCGATCTCTCCGGCCTGTCCTGCCGCTTCGAGGTGATGCCGGCCTCGCGCGGGTTGATCCTGTCGGTGCTGGTGATGCCGGCACGGGACGTCGACCCGCATGCCTTCCGCGAGGTGATCGAGGACGTCATCCACCTCGTCGAGCGCAGCCCGGACGGCGCGCGCCCGGTGCCGCCGCAGGGGCCGCCGCTGAAATGGCCGCCGCAGGGGCTGGACTACGAGGCGCGGACCAGGCGCGGCGGTCCGCTGCTCGCGCGCAGAGCCAGCGTGCTGGCCTACACGCTGTTCGTCTATCTGATCATGCGCTTCGACCTCAATGTCGGCGGCTTCGTGCCAAACGTCTACAAACGCCAGGTCGTCGAGAATTCCGACTTCAGGAAATATGACGACGGGCTGCGCATGATCCTCGACTGTACGCCGGAGCTCGAACGCGCGCTGAGCGATCGTCTGGCGGCGGCCGCGCGCGCGGGCATCGTGCGCTACGGCCTCCATCAGCAGGACGCCGCCATGATGACCTGCTTCACGCCGTCGGCGTTGCGCAGCGATCACGTGCACTTCATCGATGGCGCGCGAGGCGGCTACGCCTCGGCGGCAACGGCGCTGAAGGCGATGATGGCCTGATCTGCTATCGTCCCGCCCGCGTCCAGGTCTCGCCGCCGCAGAGCGCGCCGACGCAGCCTTCGACCCGCAGTGAATCCGCGCCCGTCACGCTGATGCTGCTGGCATAGGTGCTGCCGTCGTCGGCATTGTAGATCTGGCCGGACCATTTGTTCGGCCCCGCGGGCTCCATGCCGCTGAACAGCGGCAGGCCGATCATGGACCGCTTGGCGAGCGCAGGATTGGGATTCTTGCTGTCGGTAGCAGGCTGGCCGGTCGCGGTATCGTAGGGCTCGCGCAACCAGGCGACGACGCCGCAGATGCCGCCGCCGCATTTGGTGATCTTGACGCGCGCATCGCCCGCCTGGGTCAGCCATGTCCCGTCGACGTTCTGCGCATGCGCGGTAGATGCGCCAAGCAGCGCGGTAAGGAGGACGACGAGAGCGGCGAATCTGGAAGTCATGGAATGGGCCCCGAAAATGGAGCGCCTCCATAGCAGGCCGGCGAGATAGTGCAACGCTGGCCGGAATCACATTCCTGCGTTTATCGATGGGCGTTTACATACTGCGCTCATTTGCCCCAGCGGCTGAAGGCGACCGAGGCGGCCGTCGACAGGCCGAACACCACCATGGCACCGCCGACCAGCGAGAACAGCGTCCAGGCCGGCGCTTGCACCGTCATCAGCGCGATGCCGCCGATCGCGACGATCAGAAGCCGTGCAGTGGACGCCAGCACGGGACCGCCGACACGCGCCGCGCCTTGCGATGAGAAATACAGCGACACGCCCATTCCGAAGAACGCGAAGGCCGGGCCGGCCCAGTGGAAATAGCTATGCGCGGCCGCGGTGACGCCGGGATCGTGCGTGAACAATGACACCCACAACGCGGGATCGAGTGCGATGACGAGCCCGATCAGGCCGACCGTGAGCCCGGAGACCGCCGCCGCAGTCCAGGCCACGCGGCGGGCGCGTGCGGTTTGTCCGGCGCCCATCGCCATGCCGACCATCGGCACCGAGGCGATGCCGAAGGCGAAGGTGATCGGGATCAGCAAAAATTCCAGCCGTGAGCCGATGCCGTATCCGGCCAGCATCTCGGTGCCGAAGGTCGCTAGGATTTTCGTGAAGATCAAGATCGTGAGCACGGTCTGCAGCGGCGACAGGCAGGCGACCGCGCCCACTTTCAGAATATCCAGGAACATTGCGCGCTCGAAATGGAAGGCGCGAAGATCGAGCTGCAGCCGGCTGCGCCCGGACAACAGGTACCAGAGGAAGAAGATCGCGGCGCAGCTGAACGCAATCAGCTGGCCGGCCGCGACACCCGGCATGCCGAACTGCTTTACGCCGAACAGGCCGAGCCCGAGCGTGCCGCCGAGCGCGATCTGCAGCACGCTCGCGCCAATCAGCGTCATCGAGGGCAGGCGCATGTCGCCGGTGCCGCGGATCACCGACGCCAGCGTGTTGACGAGCCAGATCGCGACCGCGCCGGAGAACAGCACCTGCGAATAGTCGCTGGCCTCCTCGAGCACGCGCTCGCGGCCGCCGAGCAGTGTGAAGAACGAACGGCCGAAGACCAGCATCATGGCCGTGAAGAACAGTCCGCCGCAGAGGCCGATGATGGCGGCATGCAGCGCCAGCGTCGCGGCGCGGTCGCGATTGCCCGCGCCGAGCGCACGGCTGATCGCGGACGACACGCCGCCGCCCATCGCGCCCGCGCTCATCATTTGCGTCAGCATGGCGAACGGAAACACCAGCGCGATCGCGGCGAGCGGGACGGTGCCGAGCCGGCCGATATAGGAGGTCTCGGCGATCGCGACCAGCGTGCTGCCGACCATCGCGATCATGTTGGGGATCGCGAGCCGGAGCAGCGTCGGCAGGATCGGCGCGGTCAGCAGGCTCGCAATCGGGGAGGCGACCGGTGCGCGCGGCGGGACGGCGTCTAGGGGGGCGTCGATCCTCATGCTCACCGGGCGGAATATTAAATGATGATCGACATATTATAGGGCGCGCGAGGCCCGCACCACCCCTCACCGTGCAGGGCTCACCAGGGCAGGCCGCAGAGGTCGATGGTGCCCAGCGTCGGCGCGCGGACGATGTTGAAGACGTATGGCGCCATCTCGGTGAAACGGATCCGCCCCTCCGGCTGCTCGCAATAGACCTCGCCCTTGAAGGGCAGCCAGCTCCTCGTCTCGTAGAACGAGAAATTATGAGGCTCGCAGAACAGCAGGGCGAAGCGGACGGCCTCGTTGGCGCGCATGGTGTGAACCGCCGCGTCGATTGCCACGGTGGCGTAGCCGCGGCCGCGCCGGTCCTCGCGCGTGCAGACCCCGCCGATGCCGCCGATATGGACCTTCTGCCCATTCCAGGTGACGGTGCGGAAATAGATGCCGACATGGCAGACGAGGCCATCCTCCGGCGTCTCGATCAGGACGCGCAGATCGGCATTGGCCCATTTGAGGTGAGCCCAGGGCTTGTCCGCGATCCTGTCCGGCCCCCAGACCGCCTGATGCAGCGGCTCCGCGATCCGCCACGACGCGTCACCGTTCAAAATGTCGATCTCGATGCTCATGACCCTGTCTCTCGCTACGCGGCTGCGCGATCCATTCGTTCTGTCATAACCGCTTCAAAGGCAATGATATTTTGTGGCCGCCCGGCAGTCTCGCCTTGCGGGGTCCCAGGTGCAGTGAAGTTGTGCAATCTGGCCATGTCGTCGCATCACGTGTTTTCGCAAATTGGCGGTATTTAACGGCCGGGGAACCTTCTATAAGAGTCCCCGTTAAGCCAGTTCCCCATCAGTCGCGGACAAGAACCCATGACCTTTACGCTGCCCCCACTCCCTTACGCCTATGACGCCCTCGGCCAGTTCATGTCGAAGGAGACGCTGGAATTCCACCACGACAAGCATCATCAGGCCTACGTCACCAACGGCAACAACGCGCTCAAGGGGACCGAATGGGAAGGCAAGTCCCTTGAGGAGATCGTCAAGGGCTCGTTCGGCAAGAACCCCGCCGTGTTCAACAACGCCGGCCAGCACTACAACCACATCCACTTCTGGAGCTGGATGAAGCCCAACGGCGGCGGCACCAAGCTGCCGGGCAAGCTCGAGAAGAAGATCAACGAAGACCTCGGCGGGTTCGAGAAGTTCAAGACCGACTTCCAGGCGGCCGGTGTCGGCCAGTTCGGCTCCGGCTGGTGCTGGCTCCAGGTCAAGAACGGCAAGCTCGAGATCTCCAAGACGCCGAACGGCGAGAATCCGCTGGTGCACGGCGCCACCCCGATCCTCGGCTGCGACGTCTGGGAGCACTCCTACTACATCGACTACCGCAACCGCCGCCCGGACTATCTCAAGGCGTTCGTCGAGAACCTCGTGAACTGGGAATACGTCGAGTCCCTGTTCGACAAGGCCTGAGCTTCATTCCGGGGCGCGCGTAGCGCGAGCCCGGAATCCATTCATCCACTCGGGCTGACGCCCGATGGATTCCGGGCTCGGCGCTGACGCGCCGCCCCGGAACGACAACAAGGCGGTCGCGTGCGCGGCCGCCTTTTTGCTGTGCGGAATTGCCCTGCGCGGCGTGCGCACAGGTCTGTCATCACGCCGTTTGCATCGGGGGAACACCGCCCTTAATCAGGAAGGGCATCACCCTCGAGCCGCTCCACGCCAATTGTCAGAACCTTCCCCGAACAACCCGGCGCCCGCCGAGGACGCGGAATCCGAGCCGCGGCCGGGACGCGTGCGCAAGCCGATCGGCTGGTCCACGATCATCATCGCGGTTCTGGTCGCGGTGAGTGCGGTCTTGGTCTGGCGGCGTGACGGCACCGCCGGCGTTCTGGACATTCTGACCCATGATCTCTCGCTGTTCTCGGGCATCCTGCCGCGCGTGCTCGCCGGCTGCCTGCTCGGCGCCTTGATCTCGGAAATCCTGCCGCACGAGAAGGTCTCGCGCTCGCTCGGGCCGAAATCCGGGCTGATGGGCCTTTTGATCGGCACCGCCTTCGGCGCGATCCTGCCCGGCGGTCCATTCACCGCCTATCCGGTGGCGAGCGCGCTGCTGGCGGTCGGCGCCGATTTCGGCGCCACCATCGCCATGGTCGTGAGCTGGACGCTGATCGGCTACGGCCGGGCCGTGGCCTGGGAAATCCCGATCATGGGCACAGATTTCACGCTGTGGCGGATCCTGATCTCGCTGCCGCTGCCGGTGCTCGCCGGTGCGCTCGGCCGCTTCGTCTATGTCCGGCTTTATCCGCAGCCGATTGCCAAGGACGACGAGAGTTGAGCGCGGCCCTTCTCATCGACATCCTGCTGTGGGGCTCGGTGCTCGGCGTCGGGTTGATCGCCTTCCGGCGCGGCCCGACGGTGTTCAAGGCCTCGCTGCGCGAGGGGGCGATGGATTTCATCAACATCGTGCCGCGGATCGCGCTCGGGGTGATCGGCTCGGGCTACATCGCCGCCATCATCCCGCAAGAGGTGATCACCGGATGGCTTGGGCCGGACAGCGGCTGGCTCGGGGTTGCGAGCGCCGTGGTCGCCGGCGCGGCCACGCCCGGCGGGCCCGTGATCGGCTTCTCGATCGGCACGGTGGCGCTGAAATCGGGCGGCGGGGTGCCCCAGGTGGTCGCCTACGTCGTGGCTTGGGCCCTGTTCGCCTTCCAGCGGGTGATCCTGTGGGAAATCCCGTTCATGCCGGCCCGTTTCGTCTGGTTCCGCTGCGCGGTGTCGGTGCCGTTTCCGTTCGTGGCCGCGGCCATCGCGATGGTGATCGGCAAGCCCTGAGCCGTCTCCATCTGCTGTCATTCCGGGGGCAGCCTCGCCGCCCTGGAACGATGGTCACCGGTCGTGGACAGCCGTAATGTTATAATATAACGTCATGCCATGGTTCCCGCCGCATCCCACGCCCATCCTCCCGACCATGCTCATGGCCATTCCCATGGTCATTCGCACGACCACGGGCATGCGCACGGGCACGACCACAGCCACGCCCATGTCCACGACGCCACCTCGCCACACCCCGCCCAGGCGGCCTCCTGGTCGATCCTGCGCATGACGCTGGCGGGCCGTCTCGCGGCAGCGCTCGCCGTCTGCGCCGTGCTCTGGGGCGTGGTCTTCCTGGCGATGAGGTGAGGATGGCGGCGCTCCACTTTCATAATGTGACGCTCGGCTACGACCGGCATCCGGCCGTGCACCATCTCAGCGGCGAGGTTGCGCGAGGCGCGCTGGTTGCCGTGATCGGCCCGAACGGCGCTGGCAAGTCGACCCTGCTGCGCGGCATCGTCGGCATCCTGAGGCCGCTCGACGGCAGCATCCATCTCGGCGGGCTCGACAGCAGGGACGTCGCCTATCTGCCGCAGAGCGCGGAGATCGACCGCAGCTTCCCGATCTCGGTGTTCGATTTCGTCGGCACCGGATTGTGGCGCGGCACGGGCTTGTTCGGTGGCATCGGCAAGGCCGCCCGCGACAAGATCCTGCGCGCGATCGCGTCCGTCGGCCTCAACGGCTTCGAGAACCGCCCGATCGGCACGCTCTCGGGCGGCCAGATGCAGCGGGTGTTGTTTGCGCGCGTGGTGCTCCAGGACGCCAGCCTGATCGTGCTCGACGAGCCCTTCAACGCCATCGACAGCAAGACCACGACTGACCTGCTCGCGCTGGTGAAGCACTGGCATGGCGAGGGCCGCACCGTGCTCGCGGCGCTTCACGACATGGAGATGGTGCGAAGCCATTTCACGGAGACGCTGGTGCTGGCGCGCGGTCCGGTCGCGTGGGGGCCGACGGCGGAGGTGCTGACGCCGGAGAACCTGCTGGTCGCGATGCGGATGTGCGAAGCCTTCGACGACAGCGCTGCGGCCTGCGCCGCCGATGACGCAAGCTCGCAAGCGGCCTGATATCAGATGCTTTACGACGCGCTGATCGGCCCGTTCACCGAATTCGAGTTCATGCGGCGGGCGCTTGCCGCCGTGATCGCGCTCTCGCTCGCGGGGGCGCCGATCGGCGTCTTCCTGATGCTGCGCCGGATGAGCCTGGTCGGCGACGCCATGGCGCATGCGATCCTGCCGGGTGCGGCCGTCGGCTTCCTGCTCTCCGGTCTCAATCTGTTCGCGATGACGGCCGGCGGCCTGATCGCCGGCTTTGCGGTCGCGATCCTGGCCGGCGTGGTCGCGCGCTCGACCGGGCTGAAGGAGGACGCCTCGCTCGCCACCTTCTATCTGGCTTCGCTCGCGCTCGGCGTCACCATCGTCTCGATCAAGGGCACCAATATCGACCTGCTGCACGTGCTGTTCGGCAACATCCTCGCGATGGATGACCAGACGCTGCTGGTGGTCGCCTTCAACGCCACCGTGACGCTGCTGGTGCTCGCCGTGATCTACCGGCCGCTGGTGATCGAGAGTGTCGATCCGCTCTTCTTGCGCACCGTGAGCCGGGCCGGGGGCCCGGCGCATCTCGCCTTCCTTGCGCTCGTCGTCATCAACCTCGTCAACGGCTTCCAGGCGCTCGGCACGCTGTTGGCGGTGGGCCTGATGATCCTGCCGGCGGGCATCGCCCGGTTCTGGTCGCGCGATCTCACCGCGATGATCTCCATCGCGGTCGTCGCTGCCGCCGTTTCCGGCTATGCCGGCCTCGTGCTCTCGTTCCAGACCCGCGTGCCCTCGGGGCCCGCCATCATTCTGGTCGCGACCATCATCTACATCGCCTCCGTGCTGTTCGGCCGCGTCGGCGGCGTGGTCAGGCAGATGTTTCCCGGCCGGCATCTGGAGGCGTGACGATGCGCTTCCTTCTGCTCGTCGCCCTGCTGCTGCTCGCCTCGCCACTGCACGCGGCGGAGCGGCTCAATGTCGTCGCGAGCTTCTCGATCCTGGCCGACTTCGTCCGCAATGTCGGCGGCGACCGCATCAACCTGACCACGCTGGTCGGCGCCGACAGCGACGTCCATGTCTACACGCCCGCGCCCGGCGATGCGAAGCGGGTCGCGGAGGCGAAGCTCGTCATCGTCAACGGGCTTGGGCTGGAGGGCTGGTTGCCGCGCCTCGTGCAGTCCGCCGGCAGCAAGGCGCAGGTCGTCACCGCCAGCGCCGGCATCGCGCCGCTCAAGCTTGGCTCCGCCGCCGATCCGCACGCCTGGCAGTCCATTCCCAACGCCAAAATCTATGTGGCTGATATCGCCAAGGCGCTGGCTGCCGCCAATCCGGATGACGCGGCATTCTTCGATGCCCAGGCCCAGGCCTATCTGGAAAAGCTCGAAACACTCGACCGCGAGGTCCGCGAGGCCGCGGCCAAGATCCCGCCGGACCGGCGGAAGGTGATCTCGACCCATGACGCCTTCGGCTATTTTTCAGCCGAGTACGGTATCCGGTTCATCGCCCCCCTGGGCGTCTCCACCGAAACCGAGCCCAGCGCGCGGGACATCGCGGCCATCATCGGCCAGATCAAGGCTCAAAAGATCCCGGCCGTATTCCTGGAGAATATCAGCGACGACCGGCTGATCCGCCGGATCGCCGCCGAGACCGGGGCCAAGGTCGGCGGGACCCTGATTTCGGACGGTTTGACCGGCGAAAAGGGGCTTGCACCCACTTACATTGATATGGTCAGGCACAATATAAAGGCCCTGACCAGCGCGCTTGACCATTAGGGCAGGGGCCACCCCGCCTCGCGTCGCGCGACAAGCCCTATGTCCGGAGTTGTTATGTCTGAAGCGACCTCCCCAAAGATTCCCGTGACCGTCCTGACCGGCTATCTCGGCGCCGGCAAGACGACGCTTTTGAACCGCATCCTGTCCGAGAACCACGGCAAGAAGTACGCCGTCATCGTCAACGAGTTCGGCGAGATCGGCATCGACAACGACCTCATCATCGGCGCCGATGAGGAGGTGTTCGAGATGAACAACGGCTGCATCTGCTGCACCGTGCGCGGCGACCTCGTGCGCATCATGGACGGGTTGATGAAGCGCAAGGGCAAGTTCGACGCCATCATCGTCGAGACCACCGGCCTTGCCGATCCGGCACCGGTCGCGCAGACCTTCTTCGTCGACGAGGACGTGCAGAAGAACGCGCGGTTAGACGCGGTGGTTACGGTCGCCGACGCCAAATGGCTGTCCGACCGGCTCAAGGATGCGCCCGAGGCCAAGAACCAGATCGCGTTCGCCGACGTCATCGTGCTGAACAAGACCGACCTCGTTTCCAAGGGCGAACTCGCCGAGGTCGAGGCCCGTATCCGCGCCATCAACCCCTATGCGAAGCTCCATCGCACCGAGCGCTGCTCGGTGGCGCTGGCCGACGTGCTCGATCGCGGCGCGTTCGACCTCGACCGCATCCTCGACATCGAGCCGGATTTCCTCGAAGCCGGCGACGATCACGACCACGACCATGATCATCACCACCATCACGGCCACGACCATCACCACCATGATCACGGCCACGGCCTGAAGCACTATCACGACGAGGACATGCAGTCGCTCTCGCTCAAGACCGACAAGCCGCTCGATCCCAACGTATTCATGCCCTGGCTGCAGAATCTGGTGCAGGTCGAGGGCGGCAAGATCCTGCGCTCCAAGGGTATCCTCGCCTTCCACGACGACGACGACCGCTACGTCTTCCAGGGCGTCCACATGATGCTGGAGGGCAACCACCAGCGGAAGTGGAAGGACGGCGAGAAGCGCGAGAGCCGCCTCGTCTTCATCGGTCGCGAATTGCCGGAAGAGGCGATCCGCAAGGGTTTCGAGAGCTGCATCGTCTCGTGATGAAAGAGTTTACGCCGGCCCCCGATTCCGCCTCGATCGTCTCCGTCACCGACCGCGTCAAGCCTGTTGCGCTCGGCATGGGCGTGACCTCGGTGTATTTCCTCGGCGACCGCGCCGCCTTCGTCGGGGGCGAGGAGAACGTCGCCTTCGTCGATGCCAAGGGTGAAATCACCAACGTCGCCGTTCACAGCGGCGGCATTCTCTCCACTGCCTCCGACGGCAAACGCATCGTCATGGGCGGCGACGACGGCAAGGTCGTCTCGCTCGACGCCAAGGGCGATGTGACGCTGCTCGCGACCGATCCGAAGCGGCGCTGGATCGACGCGGTGGCGCTGCAGGCCGACGGCGGCGCGTTCGCATGGTCGGCCGGCAAGGTCGCGACCGTGAAGAGCGGCAAGGCCGAGGAGAAGTCGCTCGAGGTGCCCTCGACCGTCGGCGGGCTCGCCTTCGCGCCGAAGGGACTGCGGCTTGCGATCGCGCATTATAACGGCGCGACGCTGTGGTTTCCGAACATGGAAGGGTCGGCCGAATTCCTGCCCTGGGCCGGTTCGCATCACGCCGTCACTTTCAGCCCCGACAACAAATTTCTGGTCACCGCGATGCACGAGCCGGCGCTGCATGGCTGGCGGCTCGCCGACAACAGGCATATGCGCATGACCGGCTATCCCGGCCGCGTCCGCTCGATGTCCTGGAGCGCGGGCGGCAAAGGCTTGGCGACCTCGGGCGCCGACACGGTCATCATATGGCCGTTCGGCAGCAAGGACGGTCCGATGGGCAAGGAGCCCGCGATGCTCGCGCCGCTGCAGGCGCGCGTGGCGGTCGTCGCCTGCCATCCGAAGAACGACATCCTTGCCGCCGGCTACAGCGACGGCACCGTGCTGATGGTGCGGCTGGAGGACGGAGCCGAGATCCTGGTCCGCCGCAACGGCACCCCGCCGGTGGCCGCGATTGGCTGGAACGCCAAGGGTACGCGGCTGGCGTTCGCCGACGAAAATGGGGACGGCGGCCTGCTCGAGCTTTAATTCGTCATCGTTCAGATCATAGGGTGGGCAAAGGCGCTGTTGCGCCGTGCCCATCCGACGACGGCTCACCTTCATGCGATTTCTAACGACCTTCCAGATTGCTGATTTTGCCGACACGCTGGTCAGCCTGTTCACGGCCTTCGTGCTGGGCACGCTGATCGGCGCCGAGCGGCAATATCGCCAGCGCACTGCGGGCCTGCGCACCAATGTGCTGGTCGCGGTCGGGGCCGCCGCCTTCGTCGATCTCGCCATGCAACTGGACGGCGCCGACGGCGCGGTGCGGGTGATCGCCTATGTCGTCTCGGGCATCGGCTTCCTCGGGGCCGGCGTCATCATGAAGCAGGGCATGGACGTGCGCGGGCTCAATACCGCGGCGACGCTGTGGGCTTCGGCCGCGGTCGGCTCCTGCGCCGGTGCCGACATGATCGCGCAGGCCGCCGCGCTGACCGTGTTTGTCATCGCCGGCAACACGATGTTGCGACCCTTGGTCAATGCCATCAACCGCATTCCGTTGAATGAGAAGACCTCGGAGGCGACCTACTATTTCAAGCTCGCGGTCGCGGCCGATGCCTTGCCGGACATGCGCGACCGCCTCGTCGAGAAGCTCGAGGGCGCAAAATATCCCGTGGCGGGCATCGAGGTCGTCGAGCTCGGCGAGGACATGCTGGAGATTGTGGCAAAGCTGGTCGCAAGTGCGGTCGATCCGAACGAGCTGAACGCGGCGGCAACCGACCTGCAGCATCTGCCGGGCGTCCGGCACGCGACATGGGAAGTCAGCACGACGGAGTAGGCGCGGCGTTTGGGCGCGCAGACGGGCAGTTCCCATCTTGCCGTGGGTGGAACCCTGGTCGGGCCATTTCGTTGATCCCGCGGACAAAGGCGGTGATCGACATGACGGTCAATGACAAGCGCAGACTGAAGTTCGACCTGACAATCGCCGGCTCGCTGTTCGCAGCAGGCGTCCTGGTGTCGGTGATGTCGCTGGCGCAAATCCGCGCCGAGAGCCGGATGGAGCTGGCGCAGGCGACACCGCCGCTTCAGGGCACGCCGTCCGACGATCAGAACAAGCCCGCGGAAGCCAAGCCCGGCGGCGACCGGCCGACCACGCCGGCGCCTGAGCCGGCGCGGCCCGATCCGCAGACGCAGGGCGCGGCGACCAAGCCGGCCCTGCCGCCGGCCCCGGCCGAGAAGATCGCGCCGCCGATCGAGAAGAAGTAGCTGGCGGCTACGCGCCCATCCACGCACTCGGTGTCATCCACCGCGAAGGCGGGGGATGCAGTATTCCAGAGACAGCGATGGCATGCCGAGAAGCCGCGGCGTGCTGGCTGCCCCGGTCAAGCCGGGGCATGACAGTTGAGTGTGGGGCACGAATGAGTGTGGGGCACGAAGTTGGCCCCTCACCGCACCAGCACATTCCTGAACTGCCAGGGATCGCTGGTGTCGATGTCTTCCGGGAACAGTCCCGGACGATCCGTCAGCGGCGTCCAGTCGGTGTAATAGCCCTTCACCGGGCCGAGATACGGCAGCTGGATTTCCAGCAGACGCTCGAAATCCAGCTCGTCGGCTTCGACGATGCCTTCGTTCGGGTTTTCCAGCGCCCACACCATGCCGCCGAGCACGGCGGAGGTCACCTGCAGGCCGGTGGCGTTCTGGTAGGGCGCGAGCGCGCGGGTCTCTTCGATCGAGAGCTGCGAGCCGTACCAATAGGCGTTGTTGTCGTGGCCGAACAGGAGCACGCCGAGCTCGTCGATACCGTCGACGATCTCGTTCTCGTCGAGGATGTGGTGCTTCTCCTGCATCTTGGCGGCGCGGCCGAACATCTCGTGCAGCGACAGCACGGCATCGTCGGCCGGGTGATAGGCGTAATGGCAGGTCGGCCGGAAGACCGCCGTGCCCGAGGCGTCACGCACCGTGAAGTAATCGGAGATCGAGATCGACTCGTTGTGGGTGACGAGGAAGCCGTACTGCGCGCCGCGGGTCGGGCACCAGGTGCGCACGCGCGTATTGGCGCCGGGCTGCATCAGGTAGATGGCGGCGCCGCAGCCGGCTTCGTGGGTGCGCGCATTCTCCGGCATCCACTTCTCGTGGGTGCCCCAGCCGAGCTCGGACGGCTGCACGCCTTCCGACAGGAAACCTTCCACCGACCAGGTGTTGACGAAGACGTCGGGCTCTTTCGGCGTCTTGGAGCGCTGGGTGTCGCGCTCGGCGATGTGAATGCCCTTGATGCCGGCCTGCCGCATCAAATCCGCCCATTCGGCCCGGGTCTTCGGCTTGGGAGCATTGAGCTTCAGATCCGCGGCGACGTTGAGCAGCGCCTGCTTGACGAAGAAGGAGACCATGCCGGGATTGGCGCCGCAGCAGGAGACCGCCGTGGTCGAGCCCTTGGGCCGCGCCTTCTTGGCGGCCAGCGTCACCTCGCGCAGCGCGTAATTGGAGCGGGCTTCCGGGCCCTTCGACGCATCGAAATAGAAGCCGAGCCAGGGCTCGTTGACGGTGTCGATGTAGAGCGCGCCGAGCTCGTTGCAGAGCTCCATGATGTCGGTCGAGCCGGTGTCGACCGAGAGATTGACGCAAAAGCCCTGGCCGCCGCCTTCAGTGAGCAGCGGGGACAGCAATTCGCGATAATTGTCCTTGGTCACGGCCTTCTGGATGAAGCGGACATTGTGCTTCTCGCAATGCGCCTTGCGACCCTCGTCCTTGGGATCGATCACGGTGACGCGCGACTTGTCGTAGTCGAGATGCCGCTCGATCAGCGGCAGCGTGCCTTTGCCGATGGAGCCGAAGCCGACCATGACGATGGGACCGGTGATCTTCGCGTAGATCTGCGAGGGAGGGCTCATGGACTGGATTCTCCGGAACGTGCTGGCAGGCAAAGGGTGGGGTGGATCAGGCGCTGCGATGCTTGTCAGATGCTGCGGCGCTTGGCGGTGACTTCGATCTCGACCTTCATCTCGGGCTTGGCGAGAGCGCTGACGACCAGCAAGGTCGCGGCCGGCCTGATGTTGCCGAGAACCTCGCCGCAGACGGCGAAGTGGGCATCGATGAAGCTCGTGTCGGTGACGTAATAGGTCGCACGGACGATATCGGCCATCTCGAATCCGCCCTCCTTCAGGGCGGCCTCGATGGTCTTGAAGCAATTGCGTGACTGGCTCGTGACGTCGGCCGGCATGGTCATCGTGCTGTAGTCATAGCCGGTGGTTCCCGCGACGAAGGCGAAATCGCCGTCGATCACGGCGCGGCTGTAGCCGACGGACTTCTCGAGGGGAGAGCCGGTGGAGATCAGGCGACGGGACATGGTTTGGGCCTCGACTGAAGGGGGTGTTTCGCGGGGTTAAAGGGCGTTTCCGGGTGCGGTGCAACCCCAAAGCAACGGTGGCAGCCGACCGTCGCCGCGGGACGCGGCTCCGGTCGTCACCATCATGGTGAGGTCTTAGGCCGCGTGCGCCTGGAGGGGACGAACTACCCTCCGTTTGGCCAGTGCCGCGCCAGTCGGGACGATCATCCCCTCGGCACCGTCCAGTGCGCCGTCGGTGAACTCGAGCGCCAGCAGGCGGTCGCGCTCGAACGGGCCGGGCAGCGAGAGCGCAGCCGTCTTCCCGCCCGAGAAGCCGAACCGGGCGTAATAGGGGGCATCGCCGAGCAGGATCACGGCGCCATGCCCGCGCGCCCGGGCGGCGGCCAGCGCTTGTTGCATCAGCGCGGCGCCGATCCCGAGCTCGCGGCAGGCAGGGTCCACCGCCAGCGGTCCGAGGACCAGAGCGGGCCTGCCTCCGGCGCTGACGTGCCACAGCCGCACGGTTCCCACGAGCTTGCCCTCGCGCACGGCCGACAGGGCAAGGCCTGCGGCAGGTGCACGTCCGTCGCGCAGGCGCTGGCAGGTGCGGCCATGGCGGTCCTCGCCAAAGCTGGCATCCAGCAGCGCTTCACGGGCGACGGCGTCGGCAGCACGTTCCGCACGGATCACGAACGGAGCGGCTTTCGAGGTGAGGGCGATCTGTGGCTTCCAAAAAGCAGTCATGGCGCATCAGTCCCCGCTTGAACGGGCGTGCGCGCGGCACGCCTGCTCAAGGCGTCGTCAGAAATCGAGATGTTGGGGAAGGAGCCGGCAAGCCGGCTCCCGGGTTCGTCAGGCCTCTGGAAAAGAGAGGCGGATCAGATGTGATACGTCTTCAGCGGCGGGATACCGTTGAAGGCCACCGACGAGTAGGTCGACGTATAGGCCCCGGTGCCTTCGATCAGAACCTTATCGCCGATCTCGAGCGTGACCGGAAGCGGATACGGGCTCTTCTCGTACAGCACGTCGGCGCTGTCGCAGGTCGGACCTGCGAGCACGCACGGCGTCATGTCCGCGCCGTCGTGGCGGGTGCGGATGGCGTAGCGGATCGACTCGTCCATCGTCTCGGCGAGACCGCCGAACTTGCCGATGTCCAGGTAGACCCAGCGCACCTCGTCCTCGTCGCTCTTCTTCGAGATGAGCACGACCTCGGATTCGATGATGCCGGCGTTGCCCACCATGCCGCGGCCCGGCTCGATGATGGTCTCCGGAATCTGGTTGCCGAAGTGCTTGCGGAGCGCGCGGAAGATCGAGCGGCCGTAGGTCACGACCGGCGGCACGTCCTTCAGGTACTTGGTCGGGAAGCCGCCGCCCATGTTGACCATGGAGAGGTTGATGCCGCGCTCGGCGCAGTCGCGGAACACCTGCGAGGCCATCGCCAACGCACGGTCCCACGCCTTCACCTTGCGCTGCTGCGAGCCGACATGGAAGGAGATGCCGCACGGCTCCAGGCCCAGACGCTTGGCAGCGTCGAGCACCTCGACCGCCATCTCCGGGTCGCAGCCGAACTTGCGCGACAGCGGCCATTCGGCACCGGCGCAGTCATAGAGGATGCGGCAGAACACCTTCGCGCCGGGAGCGGCACGGGCGACCTTCTCGACCTCGGCGGCGCAGTCGACCGCGAACAGCCGGATGCCGAGCGCGAAGGCGCGCGCGATGTCGCGCTCCTTCTTGATCGTGTTGCCGAAGGAGATGCGGTCGGGCGTCGCACCGGCCGCCAGCGCCATCTCGATCTCGGCGACCGTGGCGGTGTCGAAGCAGGAGCCCATGGAGGCGAGCAGAGCCAGCACTTCCGGCGCCGGGTTCGCCTTGACGGCGTAGAACACGCGGCTGTCGGGGAGTGCCTTGGCGAAGGTCTGGTAATTGTCGCGCACGACCTCGAGGTCGACGACGAGGCACGGCTCGGTGTCGAGGCCATCCTTGCGGCGGTTGCGCAGGAATTCCTGAATACGTTCGGTCATAGCACTCTCCCAAACGGCCCAGCGACGGGGATCCGTTCAAAAAATGTCGTCGGATAAGCGCCCCGGCCAGATCACGCGATGGAGGCGTGACAAGCCAAAGACTCAAATCAGACTGTGCTGCCGTGGATTGGTTGGGAGTGTTCCCGCCCGCACACCTGGCAATGAAGGACAAGCCTTTTCAGTAGCCCGCGCCGGCGTTGGACTGCCGGTAGAGACCAAAAAAGCCCGATCCGTCGTTGCTTTAAGTCGCGTCCCCCGTTGAGAGCGGGGTGCGCCGGTTCGCCTCCGGCTGCCAGTCACGGTTGCAAAGAGCGAAGTCACCTTCGACAAGGCATCTCTTTGAGAGAGATGCTGGACGCTCCGGGTTTGCTTTCTCGTCCGACCTTCTGATCTTGCGACCTTCAGTCGTCCGACGTCCGCACTTCCGAAGAGCCCCTCGGCTTCTTCACCCCTTGGCGGCTGTCCGGCCTCTTGTCCGGATACCTACCGACTGACACACGACCACAGGCACGTGCGAAATTGGGCAAGAGCGCACATAAGCGTTTTGACTCTGCTTCGCAAGAATTTTTTTAGGCTGCGAACAGAATTGCCTAACATCTGCTTGCGCAGTGTTGCGCGAGCGACGCGGAAGATGAACGGGCGTTAAGTTTTTGAGCCCCGTGCGCGCGTCACGCGCGCGAGCAATATCAGCCGCGCTTCGTGAAGGGCTCGACGCGCTGAGCTGCGCGGATGAACGCGGTCATCACGAGCACGCCGAGCGCGAACAGCACGGCCTGCAGGATGTGCGTGCCCTGATCGCCGAGCCCGAACAGGATCGCGAGCGCCCAGCCGCCGGCGAACGCCGCGCCGAACACCTCGGCGCCGATCAGGATGGCGGCGCTGATGACGGTGATGACGCTGGGCCAGACGATCCGGCGGGAGGACGAGGAAGTCGCGTTCATGAGCTCTGGGGTCCGTGGTCTGTCGAGGGCCGCAATCTCCCCGAAAAGGCGGCCGGGAGCAAGGCCAAATGGCCCAAAAAAGCCCCATCGCGTGCTATAGCTGGCAGCAACAATCGACCCATGAAAATCGGGACTTGTGATGTCAGAACCCCGCCAAACTACGGACTCCGGGACCAATCCGCTGCTGAAGGCCTGGCTGACGCCGTTTGCGACCCCGCCCTTCGACGAGATCAAGCCGGAGCACTTCCTCCCGGCCTTCGAGCAGGCCTTTGCCGACCACTCCGCCGAGATCGCGGCGATCACCAATGATCCGGCCGCACCCGACTTCGCCAACACGGTCACGGCGCTGGAGCGCTCCGGCAAGCTGCTGAGCAAGGTCGCGGCGGTGTTCTACGACCTCGTCTCGGCGCATTCCAACCCGGCCATCCTGGAGATCGACAAGGATGTCTCCTTGCGGATGGCGCGGCACTGGAATCCGATCATGATGAACGCCGTGCTGTTTGGTCGCATCGCCCAGCTGCACGAGAACCGCGCCAATCTCGGTCTGTCGCCCGAGCAGCTTCGCCTCCTCGAGCGCACCTACACCCGCTTCCACCGCGCCGGCGCCGGCCTCTCCGAGGAGGCCAAGACGCGGATGGCCGAGATCAACGAGAGGCTGGCCCAGCTCGGTACCGGCTTCAGCCATCATCTGCTCGGGGACGAGCAGGAGTGGTTCATGGAGCTTGGCGAGGCCGACCGCCAGGGCCTTCCGGAGAGCTTCGTCGCCAGCGCCAAGGCTGCAGCGGAAGAGCGCGGCATGGAAGGCAAGGCCATCGTCACGCTGTCGCGCTCCTCGGTCGAGCAGTTCCTGAAGAGCTCGGCGCGGCGCGATCTGCGCGAGAAGGTCTACAAGGCCTTCATCGCGCGCGGCGACAACGGCAACGCCAACGACAACAACGCGACCATCGTCGAGGTCCTGAAGCTGCGTGAGGAGAGCGCCAATCTCCTGGGCTACCCGACCTATGCCGCCTACCGGCTCGAGGACTCCATGGCCAAGACGCCGGATGCGGTGCGCAGCCTGTTGGAGCGGGTCTGGAAGCCGGCGCGTGCCCGGGCGCTCGCCGACCGCGACGAGATGCAGGCGCTGATCACGACAGAGGGCGGCAATTTCAAGCTCGCTCCCTGGGACTGGCGCTTCTACGCCGAAAAGCTGCGCCTCCAGCGCGCCAATTTCGACGATTCCGCGATCAAGCCATACCTCGCGCTCGACCACATGATCGAGGCCGCCTTCGATTGCGCCACGCGCCTGTTCGGCGTCACCTTCGAGGAGCGCAAGGACGTTCCGGTCTGGCACCCCGACGTGCGGGTCTGGGAGATGAAGGGGCCGGAAGGCCGGCACAAGGCGCTGTTCTATGGCGACTACTTCGCGCGCCCGTCGAAGCGTTCCGGCGCCTGGATGACCTCGTTGCGCGACCAGCAGAAGCTCGACGGCGACGTCGCGCCGCTGGTTCTCAACATCTGCAACTTCGCCAAGGGCGCCGACGGCGAGCCCTCGCTGCTGTCGCCCGACGATGCCCGCACCCTGTTCCACGAGTTTGGCCACGGCCTGCACGGCATGCTCTCGAACGTGACCTATCCCTCGCTGTCGGGCACCTCCGTGTTCACCGATTTCGTCGAGCTGCCCTCGCAGCTCTACGAGCACTGGCAGGAGCGCCCCGAGGTGCTGCAGAAGTTCGCCCGTCACTACCAGACCGGCGAGCCGCTGCCGGACGATCTGCTGCAGCGCTTCCTTGCCGCGCGAAAATTCAACCAGGGCTTTGCCACGGTCGAGTTCGTCTCCTCGGCGCTGGTCGATCTCGAGTTCCACACCCAGCCGGCCGCGGCGGCCAGCGACGTGCGGGCCTTCGAGAAGAAGGAGTTGGAAAAGATCGGCATGCCCGAGGAGATCGCGCTGCGTCACCGGCCCACGCAGTTCGGTCACATCTTCACCGGCGACCATTATGCCGCCGGCTATTACAGCTACATGTGGTCGGAGGTGATGGACGCCGACGCCTTCGGCGCGTTCGAGGAGGCCGGCAACATCTTCGATCCCGCCGTGGCCAAGCGCCTGCACGACGACATCTATTCGAGCGGCGGATCGGTCGACCCGGAAGCCGCCTACGAGGCCTTCCGCGGCCGTCCGCCGGAGCCCGATGCGCTGCTGCGCCGGCGCGGTTTGCTCGACGACACCAAGGCCGCCTGATGAACATGCGCGCTCTTCTCGGCCTGCTGTTCGCCGTCGGCCTGTCGCTCGTGGCAGGCACCGCACACGCGCATCCGCATGTCTGGATCACCGCGACCAGCGAGCTGCTCTATGCCGAGGACGGCAGCATCACCGGCGTGCGCCACGCCTGGACCTTTGACGACATGTTCTCGGCCTATGCGGTGCAGGGGCTCGAGAGCAAGACCAAGGGCGCCTATACGCGCGAGGAGCTCGGGCCGCTGGCGCAGACCAATGTCGAGTCGCTGAAGGAATACGCCTACTTCACCTTTGCGCGAGCCGACGGCAAGAAGGAACGATTCCAGGAGCCGGTCGACTATTTCCTCGACTACAAGGACACGGTCCTGACCCTGCACTTCACGCTGCCGCTGAAGAACCCGGTCAAGCCGAAGCAATTGGTGCTCGAAGTGTTCGACCGCTCCTTCTTCATCGACTTCCAGATGGCCAAGGAGAGCCCGGTGAAACTGGTGGGCGCGCCCGCCAGCTGCCAGCTGAAGCTGGAGCGCCCGAACGACGGCACCGCGAGCGCGCAGAAGCTCAACGAGCAGACCTTCATGAACGGCGAGAATTCGAATTTCGGCATGATGTTCGCCAACAAGATCACGGTGGATTGCCCTTGAACGGCCGCCTTCATTCCCCGCTTCTCCGCGGGCTTCTTGCCTGTGCGGCAGCCATCGTCGTACTCGGCGTCGCGGATGCCGCGCTTCACGATCTCCTCGCGCAAAACCCCTTCGGCGCACCGAAACCCGCGCAGGCTGCCGAGCCCGAGGCCAGGGGCGTCATTGGCTGGCTGCTGGCAAAGCAGTCGGAGTTCTATCGGCAGATGTCGGCAACCATCCGTGCGGCCAAGTCCGACGGTTCGGCGGTGTGGACCCTGCTCTTCATCTCGTTCGCCTACGGCATCTTCCATGCCGCCGGTCCCGGCCATGGCAAGGCGGTGATCGCCTCCTATCTCGTCGCCAATCGCGAGACCGCGCGACGCGGCATCGCGCTGTCGTTTGCCTCCGCCCTCATGCAGTCGCTGGTGGCGATCCTGATCGTCGGCATTTCGGCCTGGGTGCTGAATGCGACCGCCAAGACCATGTGCAAGGCGGAAGGGGTGATCGAGATCGCGAGCTACGCCCTGATCGCGCTGTTCGGCCTGCGGCTGGTGTGGGTCAAGGGCCGCACGTTCATCCGCGCGCTGCAGGCGGTCCAGCCCGTACCGGCGATGGCCGGCGTGCCGCACCATCATGATCATCACCATCATCATGATGCCCACGATCATCATGATCACGGCCATGATCACCATCACCCCGAGCACGGTCATGCGCACGCCCATGCCCACCACGGACACGACCACGTCCACGACGAGCATTGCGGCCATTCCCATGGCCCTACGCCGAGCGAACTCGCCGGACCCGGCGGCTGGCGGCGCGGTTTTGCCGCTATCCTCACGGTCGGCATCCGCCCCTGCTCGGGTGCCATCCTGGTGCTGGTGTTCGCGCTCGCCCAGGGCCTGTTCTGGGCCGGTATTGCCGCGACCTTTCTGATGGGGCTCGGCACCGCGATCACGGTCGCGACCATCGCGGTCGTCGCGGTCTCCGCCAAGGACATCGCCGCCCGCCTCAGCGCCGGGCGCGACGGCGGCGGTGCGCTGTTCATGAGGGGCATCGAATTCGCGGCTGCAGGCGTCGTGCTGCTGTTCGGCGCGGGCCTGTTGCTCGGCTACATCGCGGCCGAGCGGACGACGTGTTTCTAGGCGAAGGTCTCGTAGCCCGGATGGAGCGAAGCGCAATCCGGGACAGAGTCGCCGTGAAAAGACCCCCGGATTACGCTTTGCTCCATCCGGGCTACGGTCACAAACCTCACAGCGGCAGAAACTGCTTCAACGCCGGCATGAAGAAGATCCCGAGATTGATCGCAAAGCCGATGCTCCAGAGGATCGAGCGCAGCGTCGGGCGGTTGCCGAGATAGGTCAGCACATAGGCGATCCGCACGATCAGGAACAGTGCCGCGAGTTCGTCGATCAGCCGCTGCGGCGAATCCCGGTATTCGGCGAGCAGCACCGCGAAGGCGAAGAACGGGAAGGTCTCGATGCCGTTCTGGTGCGCGCCGAGCGCGCGCTGCGAGAGGGCATCCTCATAGAAGGCGGGGTCGCGCGGCCGGGAATTGTCGAAGCGGCCGAGCCTGATCCATTTGATCGCGGCGATCGTTGACAGATAGAGCAGCAGCGCTCCGAAGACGCACCATTCGGCGAGTGTCATCGTTCTTCCCCGGCCTGGGTGCGACCCTAGCGAAACCGGCCTCATCTTGACAAGTTCGGACCAACGCGCGACCCACAGAGCCATGACCAGCGTCATCCCCATCGAGACCGCGAGACCGGCCGCCCAACCCGCCTTGCCGCGTGTTGGCGTGCTCCTGATCAATCTCGGAACACCCGACACCGCCGATGCGCCGGGCGTGCGGGTCTATCTGAAGGAGTTCCTCAGCGACGCCCGCGTCATCGAGGACCAGGGCCTGATCTGGAAGGCTGTGCTGAACGGGATCATCCTGCGCAGCCGCCCCCGCACCAAGGCGCTCGATTACCAGAAGATCTGGAACACAGAGAGGAACGAGTCGCCGCTGAAGACCATCACGCGGTCGCAAGCCGACAAGCTCGCCGCTGCGCTGTCGGACCACGCCCACGTCACCGTGGACTGGGCGATGCGCTATGGCAATCCCTCGATCAAGTCGCGCATCGATGCGCTGATCGCGAAAGGCTGCGAGCGCATCCTCACCGTCCCGCTTTATCCGCAATATTCCGCCTCGACCTCGGCAACCGTCTGCGACGAAGTGTTCCGCGTGCTCGCCCGCCTGCGCAACCAGCCGACGCTGCGGGTGACGCCGCCTTACTACGAGGACACCGCCTATATCGAGGCGCTCGCGACCTCGATCGAGACCCATCTGGCGAGCCTGCCGTTCGTGCCGGAGCTGATCGTGGCGTCCTTCCACGGCATGCCGAAATCCTATGTCGAGAAGGGCGATCCCTATCAGCAGCACTGCATCGCCACCACCGAGGCGCTGCGTCGCCGGCTCGGCATGGACGAGACCAAGCTGCTGCTGACCTTCCAGTCGCGCTTCGGCAATGCCGAGTGGCTGCAGCCTTATACCGACAAGACCATGGAGCGGCTCGCCAAGGAGGGCGTGCGCCGCATCGCGGTGGTGACGCCGGGCTTCTCCGCCGACTGCCTGGAGACGCTGGAGGAGATCGCGCAGGAGAATGCCGAGATCTTCAAGCACAATGGCGGTGAAGCGTTTTCCGCGATCCCCTGCCTCAATGACAGCGAGCCCGGCATGGAGGTGATCCGCGCCCTGGTGCTGCGCGAACTTCAGGGCTGGATATAGCTCCGTGAACCGCCGTGAGCTCCTGGCGCTTGGGATGATCGCGGCATTGCCCGCCCCGGTGCTGGCGCAACAGCCCGCGCGCCGGCTCGGCGTGCTCTCGGTCACGGCGGCCGATGACGCGATCGGGCAGACGCGCAGCATGGTCCTGGTCGAGGCGCTCGCCGTCCTTGGCTGGAAGGAGCGCGACAATCTCAAGATCCATTGGCGCGCCGGCGGCGGCGACCGCGCCCGGATCGCGCAGCTTGCCGACGAACTGATCGCGCTCAAGCCCGATATCCTGCTTGCGGTCGGCACCCCCTCGGTGGAGGAGCTGCGCCGGCGCACCATGACGATCCCGATCGTGTTCGCCGTGGTGACGGATCCCGTCAGCCAGGGATTTGTCGAGAACCTCGCCCATCCCGGCGGCAACATCACCGGCTTCACCGATTATGACGGCCCCTTGGCCGGCAAATGGCTGGAGATGCTGACGCAGGTCACGCCGAAAATTTCCCGCGCCTTTGTCGTCTACAATCCCGCCACCGCGCCGTTCGCGCCCCTGATGCTGCGCACGATCGAGGACGCGGCGCGGACCCTGCACGTGACGGTCGAGCCGGCGCCGGTGAACGACGCCGCTTCCATCGCGGCACTGGCTTCGCGGAGGGATGGCGGCTTCCTGATCCTGCCGGACTTCTTCACCATGGCCAGCCGCGTGCATCTGCTCGCCGCAATCAACGAAGCACGCGTGCCGGCGGTGTTCTGGAGCCACACCTTCGTCAAGGAGGGCGGGCTGATGTCCTACAGCACCGACAGCGCCGAGCAGCTTCGGCGCGCCGCAGGTTACATCGATCGCATCCTGAAGGGCGCGCCGCCGGCCGAGCTGCCGGTCCAGAATCCCACCAAGTTCGAGCTTGCGGTCAACCTGAAGACCGCCCGGGTGCTCGGCGTCACGCTGTCGCCCGCCCTGCTGGCAATCGCCGACGACGTCATTGAATAGAGCGGGCGGTGATCGGAAATCTTGAAGGATGCGGGATTTCGATGTGGACTGTCGCAATGTCCCGATCCTGGAAATCGTGAGCCATGACCGCGCAAATCGAAACCTATTACGACTTCAGATCACCCTACGCCTATTTCGCCGATTACAGGATCCGCAAAGCCGGCCTCGGCTTTCCGGCCGGGGTTGAATGGGTCGGCCGCCCGATCTTCATCGACGTGATCCTCAATCTGCAATCCGGCCGCGAGCCGTGGGCGCCTTATGTCGATACCCTCATCCCACCCAAGCGCGCCTATCTCATGGCGGACATCCGCCGTATGGCGAGGTTCTATGGGGCGCCGTTGAAGCCGTCGTGGAAGTGGCCCAACAGGCCCAATCAAATTCCTGCATTGTGCGTTGCGTCCTTGCTGTCGGGCCGGGTTGAGCAGGTCTTCCGCAGCGCCATCTTCGATGGTCTGTGGCACGAGCAGCGCGACATCTCCGATCCCCTGGTGTTGAGCGAGGCCGTCGCCCGCGCCGGCGGCGATGCTGCCATCGTGGAGCGGGCCGGCGATCCCGCTGTTCGCGATGCCCTAACGAGGCGAACGGCGGAGGCGTATGCGAACGGGGTGTTCGGAACGCCCACCTTCGTGTGGAATGGCGAGATCTTCTTCGGCGCGGATCGACTGGACGTCCTGGCCTGGAGCGTGAACCGCGCGGCCGAACGATAGCGTTCAGGAAGCAGGGCGCGAAGTTCTTAACGTTTGCCGCTAGGTCTGCGCTTGCACGCTTTCAAGAGCCGGTCGCAAATACATATCGTGGCCATTCCCCCGTCCGGACGCCTTGTGCGGAATTGTGCCGATACCGACGTGAATTGCGACCGCTGAACCGGTAGGGTCGTGATCCCGACCAATGACAGCGCCGGAAAGGGCCTTTTCCCGGCATCTTTTTCCGGCTTGGAGGAGCTATGAGCGGTTTCGACATTTTCGCGATTGTTCTGGTCCTGCTCGTCATCGTCACGCTGGTTGCCGGCGTGAAGACGGTGCCGCAGGGCTATGACTGGACCATCGAGCGGTTCGGCAAGTACACGCAGACGCTGAGCCCCGGGCTCAACCTGATCGTGCCCTATTTCGATCGCGTCGGACGCAAGATCAACATGATGGAGCAGGTGATCGACATTCCCGAGCAGGAGGTCATCACCAAGGACAACGCCACCGTCACCGTGGACGGTGTTGCGTTCTACCAGGTGTTCGACGCGGCGAAGGCGAGCTACGAGGTCTCCAACCTGACGCAAGCCATCACGGTCCTGACCATGACCAACATCCGCTCGGTGATGGGTGCCATGGATCTCGACCAGGTGCTGTCGCATCGCGACGAGATCAACGAGCGCCTCTTGCGCGTGGTCGATGCCGCGGTCTCCCCCTGGGGCCTGAAGGTCAACCGCATAGAGATCAAGGACATCGTGCCGCCCGCCGACCTCGTCGAGGCCATGGGCCGGCAGATGAAGGCCGAGCGGGTCAAGCGCGCCGACATTCTCGCCGCCGAGGGCCAGCGCCAGTCCGAGATCCTGCGCGCCGAAGGCGCCAAGCAGGGCCAGATCCTCCAGGCCGAAGGCCGTAAGGAAGCCGCGTTCCGCGACGCCGAGGCCCGCGAACGTTCCGCGGAAGCCGAGGCCAAGGCAACCCAGATGGTCAGCGATGCGATTTCCAAGGGCGACGTCGCGGCGTTGAATTATTTCATCGCCGACAAGTACATCAAGGCGTTCGGCCAGTTCGCCGACGCGCCGAACCAGAAGATCATCATGCTGCCGATCGAGGCGACCAGCATGCTGGGCTCGCTCGCCGGCATCGGCGAGATCGCCAAGGCGACGTTCGGCGAAAGCGCGGCCTCCGCAGCGGCCGCCGCGCGCCGCCCGGGCTCGGTGCCGCCGACCGGCGGCACGCCGCCGGCGGTGCCGCCGCGACAGGGATAGTCACCGGCGCATGTCCCTTCAGGCAGGGGCATGCACCATGATAGAAGGTCGTGTCATGACCGACATGTTCGTATCGCTCGGCACCTGGAACTGGCTGATCTTCGGCTTCATCCTGATGGCGCTGGAGGTGCTGGCGCCGGGTGTCTTCCTGTTCTGGCTCGGGCTCGCTGCGCTGTTCGTCGGCCTGATCTCGTTCGCGGTCGTCATATCCTGGCAGATCCAGCTCGTGATGTTCGCGCTGTTCGCCGCCGCCGCCGTTCCGGTGTGGCGCCGCCTGGCCCGGCCGAAGCCGGATGCGAGCGCCAGTCCGTTCCTCAACAAGCGCGCCGATGCGCTGCTCGGGCGCGAGTTCACCCTGGAGAAGCCGATCGTCGACGGCAGCGGCACCATGCGCATCGGTGACACCGTGTGGCGCGTGGCCGGGCCCGATACGCCGGCGGGGACGCGGGTGAAGGTGGTGCAGGTGGACGGTGCCAATTTGACCGTGGCCGCGGCGTGAGTCTTCTTCGCCGCTCCCCGCTCGCGAGGAGGGGCCGGATTGCATCGCAGATGCAATCCGGGTGAGAGGGACCGTTTCGCGAGTCCATCTTTCACCGTCTGCGCGGAGGCTCCCCCTTACCCCGACCCTCTCCCTGCAAGCGGGGAGAGGGGGAAGAGCCCTGCCACCGCTCCGCAAAGCGGTGCAGTGGCATGACCATCTCGCACAAATCCCGCCCGAGCGGCGTGAGCCCATAACCTCCGCCCTCTTCAAGCTCCACGAAGCCCGCCTCGCGCAACTCCGTCAGCCGCGCCTGCAGCACCGTGGGCGAGGCGTCGTCGCAGGCAGTGCGCAAGGCCCGGGAGGTGAGGGGCTCGTCGCGTAGCTCCCAGAGTATTCGCAGGCTCCAGCGCCGGCCGAGCAGGTCGAGCAGCACCATGATCGGGCGGCCCGTGCGGGAGCCGCGGACGCTACGTGTCTTGGAGTCGGCCTGTTTCGCCATCGGCGGTCCCTTGCGTGTCGCTACAGATAGTGTAGCGTAGTGCTACGATAAATGTAGCAAAGGAATTGGCCCATGTCCGAAGCCATACCGCGCATTGCCCCGCTCGCGCCGCCTTATCCCCCGGAGATCCAGGCGCAGTTCGATCGCATCATGCGCGGCGCGCCGCCGCTGATGCTGTTCCGGGTGATGGCGGGCCACAATCGCGCCTGGGACAAGTTTCGTGCCGGCGGGCTGCTCGATCCTGGCCCACTCTCGCTGCGCCAGCGCGAGATCGTCATCGACCGCACCTGCGCGCTGAACCGATGCGAGTATGAATGGGGCGTGCATGTCGCGATCTTTGCCGCGCCGGCGAAACTGACTGAGGAAGAGGTCCGTGCCACCGTGCAGGGTGATGCGGCGTCACCGTGTTGGTCGCCGGCCGAGCAGGCGATGATCGCAGCTGTCGATGCGTTGCACAGCCGTGCGACATTGAGCGACGAGGAGTTTGCCGCGCTGTCGGCGCACTACGACGAGGCGCAGATCCTGGAGATCATCCTGCTGTGCGGCTTCTACCGCACGGTGTCGTATCTGGCGAACGGGCTGCGGCTGCCGCTGGAGGAGAAGGCGGCGCGATTTCCGGCACCCCTCTAACCGCCGTCATTGCTTCGTCGCTTCGCTCCCCGCAATGAGGTGGGAGGATCTACGCCACGCCCGCCCGCAGCAGATCGTGCAGATGCACGATGCCCACGACCTTGCCCGCTTCGGTCACGACCAGCGTGGTGATCTTGCGGGTGTTCAGCACCTCGATCATCTCGGTGGCGAGCATCGAGGGCGGCACCGTCTTCGGCTGCTTCGTCATGATCTCGTCGACCGATGCCGTCAGCAGGTCGGGACGCATGTGGCGGCGCAGATCGCCGTCGGTGATGATGCCCGCGACCTCGCCCGCTTCGTTGACGATGCAGACGCAGCCGAGACCCTTGGCCGACATCTCGACCACGGCCTCCGACATCATGGTGCCGAGCGGCTTGACCGGGATCTCGGCGCCCGTGCGCATGTAGTCGCGGACGAATTTCAGCATCGCGCCCAGCTTGCCGCCGGGATGGAAATGCGCGAACTCGAGCGCGGTGAAGCCGCGGCCTTCGAGCAGCGCGATCGCGAGCGCATCGCCAATCGCAGCCTGCATCAACGTCGAGGTGGTCGGCGCCAGATTGTGCGGGCAGGCCTCGCGGGCCTTCGGCAGCTCGATCACGATGTCGGCGGCTTGTCCCAGCGAGGACGCCGCGTTCGACGTCACCGCGATCATGGGAATGGCGAATCGCGCGGAATAGTTCACGACGTTCTTCATCTCCGGCTGCTCGCCGGACCAGGACAGCGCCACGATGACGTCGTCGGTGGTGATCATGCCGAGATCGCCATGGCCGGCCTCGGCGGCGTGCACGAAGAAGGCGGGCGTGCCGGTCGAGGCCAGCGTCGCGGCGATCTTGCGCCCCATATGGCCTGATTTGCCGAGCCCGGTGACGATGACGCGGCCCTTGGCGTTGCGGATCAGGTCGACCGCCCTGGCAAAGGTCTCGCCGAGCGGGCCGCGCAAGGCGGCTGCGAGCGCGTTGATGCCGCCGCTCTCCGTCTCCAGGGTGCGGAGCGCGGATTCGACGCTGTCGGGGATGGGGCCGGATGATGCGGTCATCAGCGGTTTCGAACTCGGCATAATGTGATCCAGGGAGGAGGGGCGTTGCCCCAGTCGGCGCTTCATTAGCACGCCCGGGCCCGGGAGGCGACGCGCGCGCCAAGGCCCTCAACGGGTCATTAACCATAATTGTTTTAACTCCATTAACGATGGCTCCCGCCGTTCGGCGGGGATGATCGCGAAAGTGTTTGATTTCGTTGGAGTTATTACATCGTGGGGTCGCCTCCAGGCACCGGCCGGAGCAAACGCGCGCAAGTTCTGCGCGCTGCTTTGCCGTGCCTTGTGCCGGGTCTGGCGCTGACGGCCCTCGGAAGCGCTCCCGCGGCCGCCCAGAGCCTCACGCCCGACCTGTTCAATCCCAACCGCGGCGGCTTCGCCTCGCCCGAGACGCTGCCGACGCGCCGTACGGCGGGCGTGCCGCAGGCGCCGGCGGATACGTTGCCGGCGCTGCCCGATCCCAGCGCCGATCCGCGCAAGCGGCAGCAGACACCGGCAACCTCGCGCATCGGTCAGGTCCCGACTTACGGCCTTCCGGCCGCCACCGGCGCGAGCAGCTCCGGCTACGACTCGCTCAACCGCAAGCGACAGCAACCCAAGCTCTATCCGGGCCAGCCGAAGCCGAAGCGCGCAGCCGGTCCCGGCTCGCCGGCGCCGACCACGGCGCCGCCGCCATCCACGCTCGGCCTGCCCAAGATCGCGCCGCCGCCGTCGGCGTCCGCCAACAAGGCGCCGGTGCCGGCTGCGATGGCGGGCACCGTGCCCGGCCAGCCGCTGCGTCGCCGCCTCAAGGCGGATGACGATCCGTTCGGCGCCGTCGGCGATTATGCCGGCAGCTTCCTGATCAAGGGCGGGCTCGAGCTCTCCACCGGCTACGACACCAATCCGGCGCGCCTCAACAAGCCGGTGGGATCGCCGGTCTATGTCGTTGCGCCCGACCTTCTTGTTCAGTCCGACTGGGAGCGCCACGCGCTGGTCGCCGATCTGCGCGGCTCGTTCTCCGGCTACACCAACAACATGCCGGCGACGATCGACGGTTTTGCCTCGCCCTCGCCGGTCGAGATCAATCGTCCCGATTTCACCGGCCATGTCGACGGCCGCCTCGACGTCGACCGCGATCTCAAGCTGACCTCGCAGCTGCGCCTGCGGCTCGCCACCGACAATCCCGGCAGCCCGAACGTGCAGGCCGGCCTGCAGAAATATCCGGTGTACGCCTCCTACGGCACCACGGTCGGCTTCGACCAGACCTTCAATCGTTTCCAGGTCGCCGCCGGCGCCACCGTGGATCGCACCGCCTACACCGATTCAAAGCTCACGGACGGCTCGACCTTCAGCAACAACGACCGCGACTTCAACCAGTATGGCGGCGTGGGGCGCTTCTCCTACGACCTCAAGCCGGGCCTGAAGCCGTTCGTCGAGATCCAGGGCGACACCCGCGTCCACGATCAGGCCGCCGACCGCAACGGCTATTTCCGCGATTCGAACGGTGGCTACGCCAAGGTCGGCTCGTCCTTTGAATTCTCGCGCATCCTCACCGGCGAGGTCTCGGTGGGCTATTCCGCGCGCAACTACACCGATCCGCGCCTCAGCCAGCTCGCAGGGTTTCTCACCTCGGGCTCGCTGATCTGGAATGCGAGCGGCCTCACCACGGTGAAATTCTTCACCGACACGCAGATCGCCGAGACCACCGTCCCCGGTTCGTCCGGCGTGCTGGTGCGCACGTACTCCGCCGAGGTCGACCACGACTTCCGCCGCTGGCTCACCGCGGTCGGCAAGTTCACCTACGGCACGCTCGACTACCAGGGCCAGAACCGCAACGACAAGACCTACTCGCTCGAAGGCAACCTGATCTACAAGCTCAACCGCAACATCTGGGTCAAGGGCACGCTGCGCCACGACATCCTGGATTCGAACCAGCCGGGGTCAAGCTCGCAGGGGACGGTGGTGATGCTGGGGGTCAGGCTGCAGAATTAGTGCGCCCGTCGCAGTACGAGGCACTACTCTTCCGCCGTCATTCCGGGGCGCGCGTCGCGCGAGCCCGGAATCCATTTATCCACGAGCGCTGAGGCCCGATGGATTCCGGGCTCGCGCCAAGTGGCGCGCCCCGGAATGACGGAACCTACCTTGGCAGGTCCGTCTTCCCCATCAGGAACGTATCGATCGACCGTGCGCACAGCCGGCCCTCACGGATCGCCCAGACCACCAGCGACTGGCCACGGCGCATGTCGCCGGCGGTGAACACGTTCGGGCGCGAGGTCTGGTAGTCCAGCGTGTTGGCCTTGACGTTGCCGCGCGGGTCGAGCTCGACCGAGAGCAGCTTGAGCAGGCCCTCGTGCACGGGGTGGACGAAGCCCATGGCGAGCAGGACGAGCTCGGCATCGAGCTCGAACTCGGTGCCGGCAATCGGCTTGAACTTGTCGTCGACGTGGACGCAGTGCAGCTTCTTGACTTGGCCGTTCTCGCCGGAAAACTTCTGCGTCAGCACGGCGAACTCGCGCACCGCGCCTTCGGCCTGGCTCGAGGACGTCCGCATCTTCAGCGGCCAGTTCGGCCAGGTCAGGCCCTTGTTCTCGCGCTCGGGGGGAGCGGGCATGATCTCGAGCTGGGTCACCGACAGCGCGCCCTGGCGCAGTGACGTGCCGATGCAGTCCGAGCCGGTATCGCCGCCGCCGATGACGACGACGTGCTTGCCGGCGGCCAGGATTTCCTGGACGCCGTTCAACGGCTCGCTCGAGACGCGGCGGTTCTGCTGCGGCAGGAAGTCCATGGCGTAGTGAATGCCCTGGAGGTCGCGGCCGGGGATCGGCAGGTCGCGCGGGGCTTCCGCGCCGCCGGTCAGCGCCACGGCGTCGTAATCGTTGAGCATCTCGCGCGGATCGACATTGCCGTCAGCGCCGACATGGCTGTTGTAGTGGAAGGTGACGCCTTCGCCTTCCATCTGCTTGACGCGGCGGTCGATGACGCCCTTCTCCATCTTGAAGTCGGGGATGCCGTAGCGCAGCAGGCCGCCGGCCTTGGCGTACTTCTCGAACAGGTGCACGTCGTGGCCGGCGCGCGCGAGCTGCTGCGCGCAGGCCATGCCGGCCGGACCCGAGCCGATCACGGCGACCTTCTTGCCGGTCTTCACCGCGGCCACTTCCGGCTTCAGCCAGCCATTGTCCCAGGCGCGGTCGACGATCGCGCATTCGATGGTCTTGATGGTGACGGGGTTGTCGTCGATGTTGAGCGTGCAGGAGGCCTCACATGGCGCCGGACAGATGCGGCCCGTGAACTCCGGGAAATTGTTGGTCGAGTGCAGATTGCGCGAGGCCTCTTCCCAGTTGCCCTGGTAGACGAGGTCGTTCCAATCGGGGATCTGGTTGTTGACCGGGCAGCCGGGCGTGCCCGGCGCGACCGAGCCGGTGCCGTGGCAGTAGGGAATGCCGCAATTCATGCAGCGCGCAGCCTGGTCGCGCACCTCTTTCTCGGAGAGGGGAACGACGAACTCGTTGTAATGCTTCACGCGCTCGGCGACCGGGGTGTACTTGCGGTCGCGCCGTTCGATTTCGAGAAAACCCGTGATCTTGCCCATTAAACCCGAAGTCCCTGCCGCTTAGGTTTCTTTATCCGTCGTTCCGGGATGCGCGCTCGGCGCGCAGACCCGGAACCTGGAGGTTGTCCTTGCGAGATTCCGGGTTCGCGCTTTGCGCGCCCCGGAATGACGCGTTGTGAGAATTACGCCCCGATCGCGATTTTCGGCTCGGCGTCCGCGTTGGCGGCCATTTCGCGCAGCGCGCGCCGGTACTCGACCGGCATCACCTTGCGGAATTTGGGCAGCCATTCCTTCCAATTGGCGAGGATGTCGGCGGCGCGCTTGGAGCCGGTGGCTTTCGCGTGGCGCGAGATCAGGACGTGCAGCCGCTCGACGTCGGAGGCGAGCAGGTTCTTGAACACGTCGACCCGGCCGTGCGCTTCGAGGTCGCCGGAGGCGTGATAGGTGTCGGCGTTGATCATCTCCTCCGACAGCACCGGCTCGAGCTCGACCATGGCCATGTTGCACAGACGGTCGAAGTCGCCGGTCTCGTCGAGCACGTAGGCGATGCCGCCGGACATGCCGGCCGCGAAGTTGCGCCCGGTCTTGCCGAGCACGACCACGATGCCGCCGGTCATGTATTCGCAGCAATGATCGCCCGCGCCCTCGACGACGGCGACCGCGCCCGAATTGCGCACGGCGAAACGTTCGCCGGCGATGCCGCGGAAGTAGCACTCGCCCTCGATCGCGCCGTACATCACGGTGTTGCCGACGATGATGCTCTCTTCCGGCACGATGCCGGAGTTCTTCGGCGGCTTGACGATGATCTTGCCGCCCGAGAGGCCCTTGCCGACATAATCGTTGCCTTCACCTTCGAGCTCGAAGGTGACGCCGTGGGCGAGCCAGGCGCCGAAGGCCTGGCCGGCGGTGCCCTTGAGGCCGACATGGATGGTGTCGTGGGGCAGGCCGGCATGGCCGTAGATCTTGGCGACCGCACCGGACAGCATCGCGCCCGCGGAGCGGTTGGTGCTGTTGATCCTGGCCTCGATCTTCACCGGCGCGCCGCGGTCGAGCGCAGGCTTGGCCTGCTCGATTAGCGTGCGGTCGAGCACGGCTTCCAGATGATGGTTCTGGCGCTCGGAATGATAGATCTTCTGGCCCTTCTCCTCCTTCTGCTTGACGAACAGCTTGGAGAAGTCGAGGCCCTTGGCCTTCCAGTGCGCGACCAGCCGGGTCTGGTCGAGCAGTTGCACCTGGCCGACCATCTCGTTGAAGGTGCGGAAGCCGAGCGAGGCCATGATCTCGCGGACTTCCTCGGCGACGAAGAAGAAGTAGTTGATGACGTGCTCGGGCTGGCCGGTGAAGCGCTTGCGCAGGACGGGATCCTGGGTCGCGACGCCGACCGGGCAGGTGTTGAGATGGCACTTGCGCATCATGATGCAGCCGGCCGCGATCAGCGGCGCGGTGGCGAAGCCGAACTCGTCGGCGCCCAGCAGCGCGCCGATCACGACGTCACGGCCGGTGCGGAAGCCGCCGTCGACCTGAACCACGATGCGGCTGCGCAGCCGCTCGCGCACCAGCGTCTGGTGGGTTTCGGCAAGGCCGATCTCCCACGGCGAGCCGGCATGCTTGATCGAGGTCAGGGGCGATGCACCGGTGCCGCCCTCGAAGCCCGCGATGGTCACATGGTCGGCGCGCGCCTTGGCAACGCCCGCGGCGACCGTGCCGACGCCGATCTCGGAGACGAGCTTGACCGAGACGTCACCCGTCGGGTTGACGTTCTTGAGGTCGTAGATGAGCTGCGCCAGATCCTCGATCGAGTAGATGTCGTGGTGCGGCGGCGGCGAGATCAGGCCGACGCCCGGGGTCGAGTGACGCACCTTGGCGATGGTGGCGTCGACCTTGTGGCCGGGCAGCTGGCCGCCTTCGCCGGGCTTGGCGCCCTGCGCCATCTTGATCTGCATCATGTCGGAGTTGACGAGATACTCCGTGGTGACGCCGAAGCGGCCCGAGGCCACCTGCTTGATCGCCGAGCGCATGGAATCGCCGTTCGGCATCGGCTTGAAGCGGTCGGCTTCCTCGCCGCCTTCACCGGTGTTCGACTTGCCGCCGATCCGGTTCATGGCGATCGCGAGCGTGGTGTGGGCCTCGCGCGAGATCGAGCCGAAGCTCATCGCGCCCGTGGCGAAACGCTTGACGATGTCCTTGGCCGGCTCGACCTGGTCGATCGGGATCGGCTTGCGCTTGTCCTCGTCCGCGTTCTTGATCCGGAACAGGCCGCGCAGCGTCAACAGGCGCTCGGACTGCTCATTGAGGATCTTCGCAAAGGCGCGATAGCGCTCCTGCGAGTTGCCGCGCGCGGCGTGCTGCAGCAGCGACACCGACTCCGCGGTCCAGGCATGGTCCTCGCCGCGGCTGCGATAGGCATATTCGCCGCCGACGTCGAGCGAGGTCTTGTAGACCTGAGCCTCGCCGAACGCGTCGGCATGACGGCGCACGGCTTCCTCGGCGATCTCGCCAAGGCCGACGCCCTCGACGCGGCTATGCGTTCCCGCGAAGAACTTTGCGACGAAGTCCGCCTTGAGGCCGACCGCGTCGAAGATCTGCGCACCGCAATAGGACTGGTAGGTCGAGATGCCCATCTTGGACATCACCTTCAGAAGGCCCTTGCCGATCGACTTGATGTAGCGCTTGACGATCTCGTAGTCGTCGAGCGAGCCGGGCAGGCGGTCCTTCATCGCGATGATGGTCTCGAACGCGAGGTAGGGGTTGATCGCTTCGGCGCCGTAGCCGGCGAGGCAGGCGAAGTGATGCACTTCGCGCGGCTCACCGGATTCGACGACGAGGCCGACCGACGTGCGCAAGCCGGTGCGGATCAGATGATGATGCACGGCGGCGCAGGCCAGCAGCGACGGGATCGGAACCCGGTCGGTGCCGACCATGCGGTCGGACAGGATGATGATGTTGACGCCTTCGCGCACCGCGCTCTCGGCGCGTGCGCAAAGCTCGTCGAGCACCTGGTCCATGCCGGCCGCGCCGAGACCGGCGTGGAAGGTGGTGTCCAGCGTGCGCGACTTGAAGTGCGACTCGGCCACTTCCGAGATCGAGCGGATCTTTTCCAGGTCCGCGTCGGTCAGGATCGGCTGGCGCACTTCGAGGCGCTTGGTCGTGGCCATGCCCTGCAGGTCGAACAGGTTCGGGCGCGGTCCGATGATGGAGACGAGGCTCATCACCAGCTCCTCGCGGATCGGGTCGATCGGCGGGTTGGTGACCTGCGCGAAGTTCTGCTTGAAGTAGGTGAACAGCGGCTTGGCCTTGTCCGACAGCGCCGAGATCGGCGTGTCGTTGCCCATCGAGCCCGCGGCTTCCTCGCCGGTGGCGGCCATCGGCGTCATCAGGATGGCGATGTCTTCCTGGCTGTAGCCGAACGCCTGCTGGCGATCGAGCAGCGACAGGTTCGAGCGCACGCCGGTGGTCGGGACCTTCGGCAGCTCTTCCAGCACGATCTGGGTCCGCTCCAGCCACTCCTTGTAGGGATGGCTCCTGGCGAGCTCGGCCTTGATCTCGTCGTCGGGAATGAGACGGCCCTGTTCGAGGTCGACCAGCAGCATCTTGCCGGGCTGCAGGCGCCACTTGGTGATGATCTGGTCCTCGGGGATCGTCAGCACGCCCATCTCGGACGCCATCACGATGCGGTCGTCCTTGGTGACGAGATAGCGCGCGGGCCTGAGGCCGTTGCGGTCGAGCGTGGCGCCGATCTGGCGGCCGTCGGTGAAGGCGATCGCGGCGGGGCCGTCCCACGGCTCCATCAGCGCGGCATGATATTCGTAGAAGGCGCGGCGCTTCTCATCCATCAGGGGATTGCCGGCCCACGCCTCCGGAATCATCATCATGACGGCGTGCGGCAGCGAGTAGCCGCCCTGCACCAGGAATTCGAGCGCGTTGTCGAAGCAGGCGGTGTCCGACTGTCCCTCGTAGGAGATCGGCCAGAGCCGGTTGATGTCCTTGCCGTACAGCTCGGAGCTCACCGAAGCCTGGCGCGCCGCCATCCAGTTGGTGTTGCCGCGCAGCGTGTTGATCTCGCCGTTATGGGCGATCATGCGATAGGGATGCGCCAGCGACCAGGCCGGGAAGGTGTTGGTCGAGAAGCGCTGATGCACCAGCGCCAGCGCGCTCTCGAAGTCCTTCTCGTGCAGGTCGGGATAGTACTTGCCGAGCTGGTCGGCGAGGAACATGCCCTTGTAGATCACGGTGCGGCAGGACATCGAGCAGGGGTAATAGCCCGCAAGTCCGCGGTCGCGGCGCTGGTAGATCGCCTGCGAGATCGACTTGCGCAGGATGTAGAGCCGGCGCTCGAACTCGTCCTCGGTCTTGGCGGTGCCGTTGCGGCCGATGAACACCTGCATGCAGGCGGGCTCGGTCGGCTTCACGGTGACGCCGAGCGAGGAATTGTCGGTCGGCACGTCGCGCCAGCCGAGCAGGGTCAGGCCCTCTTCCTTGATCTGGTCGGCGATGATGCTCTTGATGACGTTGCGCCAGGCGGTGTCGCGCGGCATGAACAGCGCGCCGATGGCGTATTCGCCGGGCGCGGGCAGCGCGAAGCCGAGTTCCTTCGCCTTGCGGCTGAAGAAGGCGTGCGGGATCTGCACCAGGATGCCGGCGCCGTCACCGGCGCGCGGGTCGGCGCCGACAGCGCCGCGATGCTCGAGATTGCAGAGGATGTTCAGCGCGTCCGAGACGATCTCGTGCGACTTCTGGCCCTTGATGTTGGCGATGAAGCCGACGCCGCAGGAGTCCTTTTCCAGGCTCGGATCGTACAGGCCTTCGGCTGTGGGGCGCGAATTATGCTCCTGAATCGGATCGGTCGTTTTCGAGGCGACCGTCGCCGACAGCTGTTCTGCCACGATGTTTGCGCGCTCGACTTGCGACCTGCTCATTGTTCCTGTCCTCTCCGTGCGGCAAGCTGCCTCACCGCCATCTTCGGCGCACCTTGGGCGTTCCGCGGCACCCGCCTCTGGGTCACCGCTCGTCCGCTAGCGAGCCGCATTTTCTTAAATTCAGGCCAAGGCGTTCTTCGTCCCCGAGAACGGCTTTGCCCGCTGCCTTATTGTGCTCGAGAGCACCGACTTTCGCTGCAATCCCTATGCCGGAACCGCAAGCAAAATTGAGACAGTCTTCCTGTCCTAACCATCACCTTGCCAAATTTTTGTCTATCACACAAGCGCGCGGAAGTCCCGATTCCCGATAAGTCAATCAATCGCTTTCCGAAAGTTGCGCGGCCCCGGTTTTGAGGCAAACGCGCCCCGATCCGGCCCTGTGGACGCCGGAATCCCGGATGAAGCTTCGGATCAACCCTTCGGAAGGCGCGCCACGCCGCAAGAAGCGAAAGAGCGCGAGGCTTCGGGGGCCTGACAGGAGCGTGTCGACCGATGAAGTTTTTCACAGGATGTGTGGCCGCTGCCACGCTGGTGCTCGCCATGAGCGCCGGACAGCAGCAGGTTTTGGCGCAAGTTCCCGCAAGCGGTATCGCGAGAGGGGCGGTGATCACGGTGTCGGATTTCGACGGACCCTACGCGCCGGGCGAAGCCGCGCCGCCCCCGCCGCCGCGTTACGGCCAAGGCTACGATTACGGCTACGAGGAGCGCGGCCCGGCTCCGGCGCTGCTGCCGGCCACCGAGGTCTATGCCGTGCTGCGCGATAACGGCTTCTCGCCGCTCGGCATCCCGCGCCTGCGCGGCAATGTCTACACCATCGCAGCGATCGACCGCCGCGGCGACGACGGCCGGCTGGTGATCGATGCCCGTGACGGGCGGATCTTGCGTTTCATGCCGGCCGCCGACGCCTACGGCATGGCGCCGCCCTACGAGGAGCGTGCGGTCGCGCCGTATGGGCCGCAGACCGCGCTGCCGCCGCCGACCGTGATCCGCAGCGGTCCGCCGCGCCCGCCGGCTTCGATCCCGCATGTGGCGAGCCGCGTGCCGCTGCCCAAGGCGGCCCCGCGACGGGGCGAGACGCCGGTTGCCGCCGCCAAGCCGGCTGAAGCCGCACCGCAGCAGGTGCAAGCCCCGCAGGCTCAAGCGCCTCAGGCCCAAGCTCCGCAGCAGACCGCTGCTGCGCAGGCGAAGCCGGCGGAGGCCGCGCCTCAAGCCTCCGCGCCGACCGTCGGCCAGGCCAAGCCCGCTCCGACAATCCTGCCGACGCAAGAGATGCCGGCGGCGCAGGGGCTGGATTAGTCCTGCCGATTTGAGACGATAGCGCCAGCCAAACCCGGCCCTGTCGTCGCTGCGAACGCCCTCGCGCGTTCGCGGGGACGACATCGGAGGGAGACGAGCAAAGCAAAAAGACGCCTGAAAAAATCAGGCGTCTTCTGCATCACGGCGACTGCCTCAGCTCCGCGGATACCCCGCGGCCTCCAGGATCAGATTCGCGACTTCCTTCGGATGCGACACCAGAGAGAGGTGGCCGGCGTCGAGCTCGATCGTTGTGGCGTTCATGCGCTTGGCGAGGAAGCGCTCGAAATCGGGATTGATGGTGTCGTCCTTCTTCGACACGGCGTACCAGCTCGGCCTGGAGTGCCATGCCGCCTCCGTGGTGCGCCCGGCGAAGATCGAGGCCGCGGTCGGCCATTGCACGGCGTAGAGCGTCCTGGCCTGCTCCGGCTTCACGCCGTTGGCAAAGTACTTCAGGAAAGCCTCTTCCGACAGCTTGGTATAGCCGTCGCGCTCGACGATTCCGGCGCGCGCGGGCGCCGTCGGGAATTGCTTCGACAGCGCGATGAAATCCTCGTTCGCGTCCGGTGCGCGTGCGGCGATGTAAACGAGCCCGCTGACCTTCGGATCGGTGCCGACCTGGCTGATCACGGTGCCGCCCCAGGAATGCGCGACCAGCACGGTCGGCCCGTCCTGCTCGGCCAGCACGCGCTTCGTCGCCTCGACTGAATCTGCAAGCGACGACAGCGGATTCTGAACGGCGGTGACGTGCAGGCCCGCGGCCTGGAGGATCGGAATCACCTCCGACCAGCTCGAGCCGTCGGCCCAGGCGCCGTGCACCAGGACGACGTTCCTGGCCTTCACCGTCTGCGGCGTCTGGGCGTGAGCAAGGCTGAGGTGGGCCGCCAGAAGGCTCGCGGCGACGAAAAGGCTGCGCCAGAAAGTCATGGTCGTTCTCCGTCTTGTTTTGGGTTCGATATCCAAATGACGAGGCGCAGGGCGGTGTGGTTACGCCGGCTCACCGCTCTGTGATGCGGCGCAAGAGTTCGGCTACGTCGTTCGCAATCGTTGCCTTCTGGCAAGGTATGGAATGTCCGTCGTTCGGTATTCCTTCGGCGCACGAAAAAAAACGCCCCGGGGCACCGGGGCGTTTTCTCAAACCTGGAGTGGGGCGGGATTTACGCGGCGGCTTGCGCGGCCGAGTTCTCGATCACCTGCGCTTTCGGCGCGCCGGTGTTGATCGCGATCTGGCGCGGCTTCTTCGCCTCGGGAATCTCGCGGACGAGGTCGACGTGAAGCAGGCCGTTCTCGAGCGAAGCGTCCTTCACCTGCACGAAGTCGGCGAGCTGGAAAGCACGCTCGAAGGCGCGCGCGGCGATGCCGCGGTACAGCACTTCGTTCTTGCTGTTCTCGTTGGCGACCTTCTCGCCCTTGATCGTCAGCGTATTTTCCTTCGCGACGATGGAGAGCTCGTCCTTGGCGAAGCCCGACACCGCAACGGTGATGCGGTAGGCGTTCTCGCCGGTGCGCTCGATATTGTAAGGGGGGTAGCCGGGGCTGGCGCCGTCCGAACCGGCCTGGTCGAGCAGGTTGAAGAGGCGGTCGAAGCCGACGGTGGAACGATAGAAGGGGGTGAGATCGTAGCTACGCATGGTCAAGTCCTCCATTGAGCGACTGTTCAAGTAACCCGCCCGCCAATCGGGCCGGGCTTTCGTCTGTGTGCAGCCTGATGTTCCGGTTCCGAAACACTGGTAGCGGCCTGCACGAAGGTGATATGGGTGGAACGAGACGGCGTTCAAGAGGGCGGCATTGGCGCCTTTTCGGCGCTTTAGCCCCTTGATTTGCAGTACTTGCCGCCTATGACGCTGGTCTCGATCCCGTCCAACCCCGTCCCCGAAAACGTCGTCAGCGGCACCATCAAGACCCCCGATGGCGTCGAACTGCGCTTTGCGCGCTGGGCGCCTCCGGCGAACCGCAAGGGCACGGTCTGCGTCTTCACCGGCCGCAGCGAGCAGATCGAGAAATATTTCGAGACCGTGCGCGACCTGCGCGACCGCGGCTTTGCGGTGGCGATGATCGACTGGCGCGGGCAGGGCCACTCCTCGCGCCGCCTGCGCGACCCGCGCAAGGGCTATGTGCGCGATTTCTCCGATTTCGAGATCGACGTCGAGACCTTCGTGCAGCAGGTGGTGCTGCCGGATTGCCCGCCGCCGTTCTTCGCGCTGGCCCATTCCATGGGCGGCACGGTCATGCTGCGGGTGGCGCATGCGGGTAAGCGCTGGTTCGACCGCATGGTGCTGTCGGCGCCGATGATCGACCTCCCCGGCCGCACCACCTCGTTTCCGGTGCGTGCATTGCTGAAGACGATGCGCCTGCTCGGGCAGGGCGGCCGTTACGTCCCTGGCGGCAGCGACCGCATCACCGGGCTCGATCCCTTCATCAACAATCCCGTGACCAGTGATCCCGTCCGCTATGCCCGCAATGCCGCGATCCTGGAGGAGGATCCGACGCTCGGACTGGCATCGCCGACCGTGGCCTGGGCCGATACCGCCTTCCGGGCGATGCACACCTTCAAGGGCATGCACTACCCCTCCCAGATCCGCCAGCCGATCCTGATGCTGGCGGCCTCCAACGACACCGTGGTCTCGACCGCGGCGATCGAGGAGTTCGCCTATCATTTGCGCGCCGGCTCCCATCTGGTGATCGCCGGTGCCAAGCACGAGATCCTCCAGGAGCAGGACCGCTACCGATCCCAGTTCTGGGCCGCCTTCGACGCCTTCGTGCCGGGCACGCCGCTGTTCAAGTGACGGGGCGCTCCCTCGCCCCGCTTGAGGGGAGGGGTCGCCTCGGGGCAGTGGTCGTCGGCCTTACGGAGCGTCCTCGTTCTCCGTCATTGCGAGCGCAGCGAAGCAATCCAGAAGTCGCTCCGAGGAGAGAGTCTGGATTGCTTCGTCGCAAGGGCTCCTCGCAATGACGGCGAGGAGAGATACCAGCCCTTCCCGCATTCGCCTTGGCCGATGCTTTGGCAAGCGGGAGTGAGGAGAGGCAAAAGACCGCTACAGCGTCTTCAAATACTCGATCAGGTCGTAGCGCTCGGCATCGTCCTTGAACTCGCGGCCGATGACGCCGTCACGCTTCGGCTCGCCCGGCTTTCGTTCGAAGGAATGGCCGAGCACGCTGTTGCCCTGGACCGGCTGGCCATCAGATCTCATTGCTGAGAACTCGGTCTCACCCGTCTTGCACTTCTCGTTTGCGGTCACGGCAAAGCCGACAGTCACGGGATCATAATCGCGGCGGCCCATGCAGAATTTGGTCGGGCGCTCGCTCGCCGGCTTCAGCAGCCAATACAGCGAGGGCACCGAGCCATTGTGCAGGTAAGGCGCGGTGGCCCAGATGCCGTTCAACGGCCGCGCGCGATAGCGCGGATCGGGCGCCGGATTGAGACAGTTCTTGCGCGCCAGATTCCATATTTTCGCGCGTTCGGCCTCCGGCACCTTCTCGTCGTCCATCCATTTGCGGGCGACGAGATCGACCACCGTCATGAGGCCGAGTGCATAGACCATCTCATTGGGGGACTTGCTCGCGGTCGGGATGTCGCATTGCCACCAGGTCTGGAGGTCGGCGGTGTTCACCTTCAGAAAACCAGGCACATCGACGATCCTGTTGCTGAGCACGAGCGACTGCTCGGGATCGGTGCTGATCTCCTTGAGCGGGATCGTGACGGCGTTCAGCACCTTGCTGTCGCCGCTCGGCTCCCAATGCGACGAGGACCAGAACGCATCGGTATTGACGGCCGGCAGGTGACATCCCGAGCACATCTCATCGTAGATCTTGCGGCCATTGTCGGCCTTCTTCTGATCGATCCTCCAGGCGTCGCCGAGGATCTGTGACGGCCATTGGGGCGAGCGCAGACCGCCGAACGTCTTCTTGGGATCGGCCGACTTGAACGGATCGGGGCCTCGCAGCATGTCCTCGATCCAGCCGAGCGTCCTGATATTGACCGAGGATCGCCAGATCCTGTCTTCCGGATAGGCGTCGGACAGATTGAGCAGCGCAGTGACGCCGAGCGCTTCGCCGGCATTGCGGATCAGCGGCTGCTCGATCGAGGCGTCATATTGGGCGAACTTGAACCAGGGCACGGTCCAGATCGCGGGGTAGCTGACCGGCGCGTCCTGGGCGTGCAGGTTCTTCTCGAATCCCTTGATCCCGCTCAGCGCGAGGTCCTGCGAGAAGACCTGGTTGCCGATGCGATTGAGGGCGTCGAGGCGGCCGAACCCTTCCTCAGTGTCCTGCTGCTGCCTGCCGTTCCAGGTCTTCTTGCCTTCAACCGTCTTCTGCTGGGTTTTCGCCCAGTCGATCAGGAATGTGCCGATCGCGCTCAGCTTCTGCTTGAGCGCGGCGCGGTCCGCCTTGCTGGAATCGGGACCGAGCACGCGGTCGGCAAAGCGGTTGAAGCGGAACGGAACGTACAGGGTGTAGGCGATCGACAGGCCGGTGGAGAGTTCCAGCTTCTTCAGGTCGGTCATCGCCGGGCCGCCGTCGAAGCGGACGTCCACGCCCTGGTAATGGATCTGGCCGGTGTGGCAGGCCGCGCAGGTCAGCCCGATCTTGTCTTCCTCGCGACGGCCGGTCGCGGGATCGACGACGCCGGTCATCCGCGCGAAACCGACCGGCAGGCCGTCGACGTTCTCCGCCGGCGTCCACCTGGTCGACCAGTCCGGCACCTGCGTCGTCTCATAGACATTGGCGTAACCGAAGCGGCGCAACGTCGTCGTGTCGGTCTGGATCGACTGCGGGCTCGGGATGAAGCCGAAGCGTTCGAGATAGCCGCTGTCCTTCATCATGCCCGGCTTCGAGAGCAGATGCAGGCGCGGCTGCTCCAGCGCCATGAACCATTCATAGGGCACCGGGAAGGTCGCGGTGCCCTGGCTGGCATGGTGGAACCAGTGCCGGTCCTTCAGCGACCAGTTCTGATCGAGCCAGTAAGCGGCCTTTGCCGCGGGCGCCGCGGGCAGCGGCGGCGGCAGAAGGTTCACCAGGATGCCCTTCTGCGGCAGCATGGCGCGGATCTGGTTGGGGAATTCGGCCACTGCGACAAGCGCAACGAGGCCAATGGCAACCAGCAGGGCGGCAAGCTTGAGGGCGCCCCGCACCACGCGCTGGCAGGTCGACAGCACCGGCGGGACCAGAAGCTGGTTGATACGCGCGGGGAATTGGCGCTCGTTGAACAGCGTGCGCACGTCGGCAACGCTGAGATAGCGATCCTCGCCCGTGCCCTTGCCGATGATCTTCAGTAGGATCGGCCATTCGAACTTCATCAGCAGCGGATAGTACCAGCGCGCGGCGCTGCCGGCGCGCTTGAGGTTGTCGCGCATGAAGACGTCGATTTCTGAGGCGTTGAGGCCCGGCTCGGAGCCGCCGTTCGGGTCAGTGTAGGTCCGGCCGAAACTCGCAAACCGCGCGATCTCGTCCTCGTTGACCTTGCCGTCGACGCCGAGGATGCGCGAGCCGGCGCCGCGCTTGTCCAGCGGACCGCCGCGCAGCGCGTCGAGCTGCGCGCCCGAGACGATGCTTTTCAGGATGTGGCCGAGACCGTTGGCAATGAGCGCCACCCCGCGAACCTGGACGCGCGCAGAGGCCTTTTTCAGCCCGGTCTCGCCGGTCGCGTTCGCAATCGTCTCCGACAGCTTGCCGAGCGGAACGGTGCCGCCCTCGACGAAGCCTTCGCCGACGAGGCCGCGCAGGAAGGGGCAGGGATTGTTCGGCGAGACCTGGATCGAAGGGTTGAATGGCGGTTTCGAAGCGGGGTCATGCATGGCCCAAAATCCTGAAAACGGAGAATTGTGAAATGGCGCGCCGATCAAGCGCGGAAAGTCCTAACAAACCGACAGCAAGCTATACTACTTGAGCGTGTAGCGAAGTGTGGCCGATTTCACTGTCCTGTCAACAAAAGCAGGGGTGTTCTGGCAAGGAAACTGCGTCAACGACCGCCGGGAGACGCGCGGCCCGCTTGTCAGGACTCGGCGGCGCGTTTGACGTCGCTCTGCACCAGGGTCAGCTTGCCGAGCGGCACGCCGGCCTTCAGCAGCCCCTCGCGATAATGGGCGAGATTCTCGGGCTTCTTCCAATGGAAGTTGCGCAAGTGACGATCGACGTTGAGAGTCGGATAATTGCGCATCAGCACGGAGGTTGCTTCGCTCGCCTCGGCGCTGCGTCCCAATTCCGCCAGGGCCGCGGCGCGGATCGCCAGCGCCTGCAGGTGGTTGGGGTTGACGTAAAGCTGCTCGCGCGCCCATGACAGGGTCGCGTCATATTGGCGCAACAGATAGTGGCTGAAGGCGTTCAGGGCCGCCCATTGATAGCGCGGGTCGCTGTTGTCGCGCTGCGCGGCCATCGAGAACAGCTCGATCGCCTCGCGGTGCTCGCCGATGACGAAATGGCAGATGCCGAGCACGCCGCGTGCGCCATTGTCGTAGGGGTTGAGCGCGACGGCGCGCTTGGCCGCATCCATCGCGGCCTCGTAATGGCCCTCCATCGCATGCGCCCAGGACAGGATCGAGAACGCGAAGGAGGAGCGCGGGTCGAGCCGGACGCTGGTTTCGGCGAGGTTCATCGCCTCGGCCCACATCTCGCGCGTGCCCTTGACCCAGCCGAACTGGATGCTCTGGATCTGGATCGTGGCGAGATAGGCGTGCGCAATCGACAGTTTGGGATCGAGCCGGATGGCCTCCCGGAACAGCTCGACGGCGGCGGCCAGGTCTTCCTTGGTCTGCCGGTAGTAGTGCGACAGGCCCTTGAGGAAGCGGTCCCAGGCGGTCACGTCGGTCGAGAGCCGCGCCGGCGCCGAGGCTTCCGCACGGACGATCTCGGTGGCGATGGCGGCGGACAGGTTGGTGGTGATCTCGTCCTGCATCGCGAAGAGATCGCCGATATCGCGGTCGTAGCGGCCGGTCCAGAGCTGCTCGCCCGTCTCCGGCGCGATCAGCTCGGCGGTGACGCGGATCTTGGCGCCGGCGCGCCGCACCGAGCCCTGGATCAGATAGGTGGCGTCGATCTCGCGTGCGATCAGGCGCGTGCTGGTGTTCTTGCCCTTGAAGGCGAAGGTCGAGTTGCGGCTCAGCACGCGATAGAAGGATTGCAGCGACAGCGCGTGGATCAGATCCTCGGTGAGGCCGTCGGAGAAATATTCGTCCTGGGCGTCGCTGAGATTGGCGAAGGGCAGCACGCCGACGATCGCGGTGCGGTACTGTTGCGAGAGGGCGGATGCCTCCCGGAGCTCTGGCGCGAGCGCCGGTGCGCCCTCGGGCGTCCAGGTAAAGACCCCGAGCGGATCCTTGATGTTCTTGAAGCGATGGTTGCCGGCATCGACCAGCGGCACGGCGAGATGCTTGCCGGCTTCGCGATAGGCCTTGGCCGAGATCGCGAAGCCGCCGGGGCTCGCCACCGATTCCAGGCGGACGGCAATGTTGACGTCGTCACCGAACACCTCGTCCTCGTCGGCGATGACATCGCCCATGTGGATGCCGAGGCGGAACTGCATGGCGCGGTCGGCGGGAAGATGGTGATTGCGCTCCGCCATCAGCGTCTGCATCGCGATCGCGGCCTCGGTGGCACCGACGATGGAGGGGAACTCCAGCAGGAATCCGTCGCCGGTGTTCTTCACGACGCGGCCGCCGTGATTGAGGATGATCGGGTGGATCGCGGCGCGATGGGCCTTGAAGGCGGCATGGGTGCCGGCCTCGTCGCTGCCCATCATGCGCGAATAGCCGGCGACATCGGCGCAGACGATGGCGGCCAGACGTCTTTCCATATTCCCGGAGCTCCAAGGGAGGACAGACCGGCCACGACGTGGCAGTCGCCTCGAATCCCGCATTTCAAGAACTCTGCCTTTATAGAGCAGATGCGGCCGAGCGATAGTATGATCCGCATTGCAAATTCGAGGTAAATCCCACGCAATTCCGGCGGTGGACGAGACGTGGCGAACCAACTAAGCCCATACCCTGCCTCGTGCCTTGGGCCGGGGCCGACGGTGAGGGCACGTCACACATGCTGGGCATTCACGAAATCTGGCTGTTCATCCTGTCGGGCGTGCTGCTCAACATCACGCCGGGGCCGGACTCGGTCTACGTCATCGGCCGCAGCATGCAGATGGGCTGGCGGGGCGGAGCCGCCGCCGCATTGGGCATCAGTTGCGGCTGCTTTGTCCATGTTGCGGGCGCAGCGATCGGGCTTTCCGCCCTGCTGATGGCCTCATCCACGGCCTTCTCGATCCTGAAGCTGGTCGGCGCGGCCTATCTGGTCGTCACGGGATTGCAGATGCTGTGGTCGCGGCCGGTGCTCACGGCGGTGAAAGACGAGGCCGAGCGGAGCTCGCTGCGGCGGGTCTTCCTCCAGGGTGTCTTCACCAACGCGCTCAATCCCAAGGTCGCGCTGTTCTTCCTGGCCTTCCTGCCGCAATTCGTCGCAGTCGATTCGCCGCACAAGCCGCTCGCCTTCCTGACGCTCGGCCTGATCTTCATCTTCACGGGAACGCTGTGGTGCCTGGTGCTGGCGGCGTTCGCGGCGAAGGCCGCTCACCGGCTGCGCAAGTCCGAAGGCGCGATCGCCTGGGTCAATCGCGCGCTCGGCGGTCTCTTCATCTATCTCGGCATCCGCGTCGCCATGCTGGAGACGCGGTAACCTCATTCGAACGAACGAGGTTCGGTGCGCAATCGGCCCAAGAGAGGCCGCGCGGGGAGGTCTTGATGGTTCGTGGAAGCTGTCTGTGCGGCGCCGTGCGTTTCGAGATCGATCAGGTGCGCGTACTGACGCACTGCCACTGCACCAATTGCCGCAAGCTGACCGGCGCGGCCTTCGCAACCTACGCCCATGTCGATGCCGACAAGTTTCGCTTCGTGACCGGCGAGGACGCGACCGTGGCTTACGAATCCGCGCCGGGCAGTTTCCGCCATCGCTGCAAGATTTGCGGTTGCCTGACGCCGGGCAAGGCAAGCTACCTGCCGACCGTCAGCATTCCCGCCGGCCTGCTCGACGATGATCCGCAAGTCCGGCCCCGCCTGCACGTCTTCACCTCGTCGCGCGCGCCGTGGTGGACCATCGAGGACGACCTGCCTCAATACGAAAAGTTTGTGCCGGGTTACGAGCCGAAATCCTAGGCGAATTCCTTGAGCAGCGCACTGCCGGCCAGATAAAGGCCGAGCAAAATCATCGCGATCAGGAACCAGCGGCGGAACGCCTCCGCCGGCATCCGCGCCCGCACCGATTGGCCGACGAACATGCCGGCAAAGGCCATCGCCATGCCCACGGCGCCCGGCACGGCATTGGCCGGCGTCAATAATCCGCCGACGGTGAGGTTGAAGGCGAGGGCCAGCGTTGCCGTCGTGAAGAACACGCCGAGCGCCTGCACCAGCTCGTCCTTCTCCATGCCGATCGCCTGCATGAACGGCATCGAAGGGATCACCTGCACCCCGGTCGAGGCCGAGATCACGCCGGTGACGACGCCGACCACGCCGCCGACCCATCTCTCGTTCGCGGGCGCGACGTGGAACTTGAACTTGTTGAGGCCGATCACGGCGTAGATGACGAGCAGGACGCCGAGCACGATCGTGCCGTAGCGCGCATGCGGGCCGGTCAGCGCGCCGGCATTGAGCCAGCAGCCGATCACGGTGCCGATCATCAGCGGCCATAGCCGCCGCAGGATGTCGCGCAAATAGGGCCCGGCGAAGGTCTGCCAGATGTTGGTGACGATGGCCGGCACGATCACGATGGCGATGGCGCGGCTGGGCGCCATGCTCACCGCGAGCAGGCCCATGGAGACCGTCGGCAGGCCGAGGCCGACCACGCCCTTGACGAATCCGGCGATCAGGAAGACGGCGGCGATGAGAATGAGGAGCGGGTCGATCATGCCGCGCACATTGACCGAAGCGGCGCCCCGGCACAATCTGGAGGTTCCGGAGATAGCCTTCGTTCTCTGCGAAGCCTAAGGAGACCCGACCTGCCATGCGTTTCGACCTTGTCGACCTCCAACTCTTCATCGCGGTCGCCGATCAACGCAGCATCACGCGCGGGGCGGAGCGGTCGCATCTGGCGCTTGCCTCGGCCAGCGCGCGCATCAAGGGGCTCGAGGACGCGCTCGGCGTCGCCCTGCTCAAGCGCGGACGCCGCGGCGTCGAGCTGACCGCGGCGGGCGAGAGCCTGCTCGATCATGCCAGGGTGGTCATCCACCAGATCGACGCCATGCGCGGCGATCTTGCCGGCTTTGCCAGCGGCGTGCGCGCCAGCGTGCACTTCCTCGTCAACACGTCGGGGCTGTCGGAGCACCTGCCGAAGGCGCTGGCGGGCTTCCTGCACGAGCATCGCGATATCGCCGTCGATATCGAGGAGCGCGAGAGCACCGACATCGCGGCCGCGATCACCGCAGGCGCCGCCGATCTCGGCTTCGCCGCCGAGCACGCGCTGCCCGACCATATCGAGCGCTTCGTCTTCAGCGAGGACCATTTGACGCTGGTGACGTCCAGGCGCGGCCCGTTCGCGGGCCGCCGCCAGATCGATTTTCAGGAGGCGGGCGCGTGCGATTTCGTTGGGCTCACCAGCGCCACCGCGTTGCAGATGCACATCTCGAAGCACGCCGCGCGGCTGGGCATGCGGCCGCATTACCGTGCGCGGATGCGCGATTTCGACGCGATCTGCCAGATGGTTGCCGCCGATGTCGGCGTCGCCCTGGTGCCGATCTCCGCCGCCCGCCGCTGCGCCAGGCTGATGCCGCTCGCCATGGTCCGCCTGCGCGACGCCTGGGCGAACAGGAAGCTCGTGATCTGCGCGCGCAGCTTCAAGACGCTGCCGCGGCCGGCCAAGATGCTGGTGGAGCATTTGCGGGCGGCGGCGGTGTGAGGCTTCTTACCCTCCAGGGGAGGGGAAGAGACCTACTTCGCCGTCTCGACCCCGGCGTCCTTGATCACCTTGGCCCACTTCTTGGTCTCGTCGGCGATGAAGCTCCGAAAATGCTCCGGCTCGTCGCCGACCAGCGTCGCGCCTTGCGCCGCGAGCTTCTCCTTCACCGCCGGATCCGCCATCGCCTTGGTCGCGAGCGCATGCAGCGCGGTGACGATCTCCTTCGGCGTGCCCTTCGGCGCCACCATGCCGTACCAGTTCTCGATGCGCAGATCGGGAAAGCCGGCCTCCTGCGTGGTCGGCACGTCGGGCGCGGTCGGGGCGCGCTCGGCCGAGCCGATCGCGATCGGCCGCAACACGCCGGCCTTGACCTGCGGCAGCAGCACGGGGAGATCGAGGAAGGTCATCTGCACCTGCTGGCCCAGCAGGTCGTTCACGGCCGGCGCGGCGCCGCGATAAGGCACGTGCACGATGTCGATCTTGGCCGTCAGCTTGAACAATTCACCGGCGAGGTGCGGCAGGCTGCCGGGTCCCGAGGAGGCGAAGTTGAGCTTTCCCGGCTGCGCCTTGGCGAGCGCGATCAGTTCGCGAATGTCTTTGGCCGGCACGTTGGTGGCGACCACCAGCATTTCCGGCACGGTCGCAACCAGCGTCACCGGCGTGAGGTCGGCCAGCGTGTCGTAGGCGACCTTCTCCATGCTCGGGCTGATGGCGAGGGCTCCGGCCGAGGAGATCGCGATGGTGTAGCCGTCGGGCGGGGCCTTGGAGACCGCGTCGGTGCCGAGCACGCCGCCCTGGCCGCCGCGATTGTCGATCACGACCGGCTGCCCCGACAGCTCCGACATGCGCTGGCCGATCACCCGCGCGATGATGTCGTTGGGGCCACCGGCCGGGAACGGCACGATCAGCTTGATCGGCTTGGCAGGGAAATTCTGCGCCACCGCCGCTGACGGCAGCAGCGGGAACGATGCCAGGAACAGTCCAACGAGCAGCCTGCGTGAGATCGTCATGCAAGCCTCCCGCTCGCGATTGTTATTGATTCAGCAGCTTCAGCGCTTCTTCGTGCACCCTGGCGTCGCCGGCTGCAACGATGCGGCCGCCGCCCTGGGCTGGCTTGCCTTCCCAGGTGGTGACGACGCCGCCGGCGCCGGTCACGATCGGGATCAGCGCGGCGATATCGTAAGGCTTCAGCTCGGTCTCGACCACGAGATCGACGTGGCCGGCCGCCAGCATGCAATAGGAGTAGCAGTCGCCGCCATAGCGCGACAGCCGCGCGCCCTGCTCGATGCGGCCGAAAATGGCGCGGTCGCGCTCGTTCATGAGCAGGGGGCTGGTCGTGTAGGTCGTGGCTTCGGCAAGCGAGGCGCAGCGGCGGACCTGGAGCCGGCGTTCGCCGGAAGGGCCTTTGTAATTGGCCGAGCCGTTGTCGCCGGAGAAGCGCTCGCCGATGAAGGGTTGGTGCATCATGCCGAACACCGGCGCGCCCTTGTGCAGCAGCGCGATCAGCGTTCCCCAGATCGGAAAGCCGCCGATGAAGGATTTGGTGCCGTCGATGGGGTCGAGCACCCAGACATAATCGGCGTCCTCGCCCTCATTGCCGAATTCCTCGCCGACGATGCCGTGCTGGGGGAAGCTCGCCTTGATCAGCCGGCGCATCACCGCCTCCGCGGCGCGGTCGGCCTCGGTGACGGGGTCGAATTCCCCGGTCTTGCTCTTGTCGTCGATCGACAACGAGGTGCGGAAGAACGGCAGGATGGTTTCGCCGGAGGCGGTGGCGAGCCGTCCGATGAAGGCGGAGAAGTCGATCACCGTCACGGCGTATCCTCAAAGCGAAAGGTGGATGAAGCTCGTCTCCTGCCTAGCTCAATTCGCCAGCCGCGTGCAGCGCTGTGTTGATTTGCACCCTGGTATTTTGGATACCGCCGCCCGCTGCCTCATCCAAGTCATCCGCTGGCCAAATATCGATCATAGCGTTGAAAACTTAGTTCCGGGGATGCCTTGTTCGTATGCAAATGACAATCAACCCATTGAATTTCCTTATCAAAGAAACTGAATCTGGGTTTCCATGAAAGCAACTGAGCCATGTGCTTATTGCATGGGAAACGGCTCAAAAGCCCTTGCACTTTGTGCGGCGCGGTCGCATATTGTTGCGGTGCGGTAGCGCTTGGCGTTACCGCTGCCCTCCTTGGGCGTTTCCTCCCTAGACTTGGGCCGCTTGCGTCATTCGCGAGCGGCCCTTTTTTCTTGCCGCCGCCGCTTTCATTTTGAGGCGCGCAAGCTTGCGAAGCGAAAGCGCGCTCGCGCGGAGACCATCGTCGTTCGAAGAAGAAGCTCTATTCCGCCGCAGCCTGGAATGGGCCGAGATCGCCGAAGGGAATCGTGGTCGCCAGCACATCGGCGAGAACGCCGAAATCGGTCGCCACTTGCGCAAAGCGGGGACCGCGCTCGCGCCGCCGCTCGTCCATATAGATCGCGCGGTTGAGCTCGAGCTGCACTGCGTGCAGCCCGCTCGCGGGATTGCCGTAATGCTCGGTGATGAAGCCGCCGGCATAGGGCTTGTTGCGGCCGATCGAATAGCCGAGGCCGGTCATGGTCTCCTCGACCCTGTCGGGCAGCAGCGGCGTGCAGCTGGTGCCGTAGCGGTCGCCGATCACGACGTCGGGCCGGCGCGGCTCGTCCCGGCTGACGCCGACCGAGGGCATCGAGTGGCAATCCACCAGCACGACGGTGCCGAACATCTGGTGCACCTTGTTGATCAGCCGGCGAAGCGCGCGGTGGTAGGGCTTGTACAGCGTCTCGATCCGCCCCAGCGCATCGTCGACAAGGATGCGCTCGCGATAGATCTCCTGACCGTCGCCGACCACGCGCGGAATGGTGCCGAGGCCGCCGGCGACCCGCATCGAGCGGGTATTGGCAAAGCTCGGCAGCCGTCCGCTGAACATGCGGGGGTCGAGCTCATAGGGCTCGCGATTGACGTCGACATAGGAGCGGGGAAAGTTGACCCGCACGGTCGGAAAGCCGCGCTCGCTCAAATGGCCGATCAGTTCGTCCATGAAGGAATCTTCAGACCGCCGCAGCGTCGGCAGGTCGATCCTGGACGCCGCCAGGAATTCGTCCGGATAGGTCGAGCCGGAATGGGGCGAGTTGAAGATGACCGGCGCGCGCCATTGCGCGGGCTCCACGATCTCGAAGGCTGGCGACGTCTCGCCGTCAAACCGGGTCATCTTCTCAGGCTTCGTCCCTTCGCGCCGGGATCTGGCAGGGGCCAGACCGCATCGATTCGGCCGATCGAACGGCTCTTATGTGTCGTCATTGTCCGGAATCGCAACCATTCTGCCAAGCGAAAAGATGCGACATTGATTGGAACAGGTCTTAACCGTGTGGGCAGGGAGGCGGGGATTGGCCCGCGCGGCTCGATTGATTCGAGCCGCTATCCGGTTCACAAGAGGGCGGCAGCGCAGCCGGCCCAGGGTAAAGATTTTCACCCCAAATTTACCCTCTGTCGGGCTTAGTGATCTCTGCTGATATCCTCTGGGGATGCGACGATTCCTGCCATGCCAAAGATCCTGCTCGCCGAAGACGACAACGACATGCGCCGTTTCCTGGTCAAGGCGCTGGAAAACGCCGGTTTTCAGGTCTCGTCCCATGATAACGGCATGGCGGCCTATCAGCGGCTGCGGGAAGAGCCGTTCGAAATGCTGCTCACCGACATCGTGATGCCGGAGATGGACGGCATCGAGCTCGCCCGCCGGGCCTCGGAACTCGACCCTGACATCAAGATCATGTTCATCACCGGCTTCGCCGCAGTCGCCCTGAACTCGGATTCGGACGCCCCCAAGAACGCCAAGGTGCTGTCCAAGCCCGTGCATCTGCGCGAATTGGTCAGCGAAGTGAACAAGATGCTGGCCGCCTAAATCGGCCTTGTTCCGTCCTTGCGCCGGCTCCCTTGAGCCGTTATAGGGACCCCACCCGACCCAAGTGGACGATTAGGGCACGTAGCTCAGCGGGAGAGCACTACCTTGACATGGTAGGGGTCACAGGTTCGATCCCTGTCGTGCCCACCATCCTTCGCTCGCGATAGCGAGAGAAGGATGCCGCGCCGAAGCCCAAAGGGCGCAGGCGGGCTGCCGCGGCGAGCTTCGGCTCGGCAAGCCGCATACTCATATCAACTCAACGCCAAGCGTGTCCGGCGAAGCTCGAAGAGCGAAGACGGACTGGCGTTTCTCGCTCGGCGCCGAAGCCCAAAGGGCGCAGGCGGGCTGCCGCGGCGAGCTTCGGCTCGGCAAGCCAAAATCTTACCCTGCAGTTCCGATGTGTTACGGTCGTACCTCTCTCGCGAGGCCGCCCATGAGCATATCCGTCATCGCGCAAGCGAAGATCCAGGCGCAGGTGCTGGTGCCGCTGGTCAAGGCGCTGCAGGCCGAGCTCGGCGCGGCGCGCGCCAATGCGCTGGTGCGCAAGGCGCTCGGCGATTTCTATCGCGGCTTCGGCGAGGAGTTCTGGAAGGCCAAGAACCCCCGCGATAGCCAAGCCGATCTCGGCAAGTCCGTATCCTCCGCCTTCAGGACCTACGCCCGCGACGACGCGCTCGCCTACGACGTCATCGAGCAGTCGCCTGATGCTTTTGCCTTCGACGTCAAGCGCTGCGCCTACGCCGAATTCTACCAGGCGCTCGGCGAACCTGAGCTCGGCTTCCTCCTGGTCTGCACCGCAGATTTCGCGACCGCGGAAGGTTTTGGTCCCGACGTCAAGCTCACGCGCACACAGACCATCATGCAGGGCGCGCCGCATTGCGACTTCCGCTACCGGCGCGGCGGAGGCGCATCACAGTGAGGGGACTGACCCGGGCGAGCTGTCTTGCCGCGGCGGCGCTATCGCTGATCGCCTCGCGTGCCGACGCTGCGATCATCGACTGGCAGGCCGAGTTGCAGCGCTGCCGCGAGCTGCGCGCGAGCGTGGCGCCGCTGCTTCAGGCCGGCGAGGGGATATCCGCCGTCGGCCGCTCCAACCGATCCGTCCGTCGCTGCATCTGGATCCAGCGCATGGCGGTACGGAAGAAAATCCCCGGCGCGGAGACGTGGTAGCGGGACGGCGATCAGTTGGATCCGCCCTTCCGACTGCGCAGCACGTCCTTCAATCCGGTCGGGTACAGGCTTGGTCCGCCATCCACGTCGAGCCCGGCAAGGTCGAACCAGCGCGCGACGATCTGCTCTCCATTGTCCTCGCGGAAGTCGATGCGGTCCTGCCCGTCGAAGGCGCCGTCAGGAAACGTCACCTCGCAGACGAACATCACCTCGTGCCCGGTCGATCCCTCGTGCTCGAAGATGTTCTCCAGCACCAGCGGCTCGCTTGTGATGGTGACGTGGATGCCGAGCTCCTCGTTGAACTCGCGGACCAGCGCGGTCCGCCAGCTCTCGCCGAACTCGATCTCGCCGCCGAGCGGGCGTACGCCCTTGATGCGCCCGGCATCGTCTCGAACCTCGGCCGCCAGCAGCCGCCCGTCCCGCCAGTTCAGGCCGATTGCGACGACGCGGATGTGCGGATGAGGGCGCCATGTAGTCATGGAGGATCGTTATCGCGCGCACCGCCGCCGTGCAATGCGCGGAGGCGTGCTCTGTCAGGCCGGACCAGGCGTCGCAGCCTTGATCGACGATTCGCGGCCTGCCATTGTCCGGCCATCCACCCCAGTGAGCTTGGTGCGATCGTGTCATCGGGTTCGCCGATATGCGTCGCTTCGCCGGACGTGAAGAGAAGGCTATTGAAATGAGCAGCGTGAACAAGCCCGGCGGCAATTACTTGCCGGTGATCATCCATGACGGACTCGCCTATGTCAGCGGCCAGCTGCCGCGTCGCGGCGAAGACCTGCTGTATGCAGGCAAGGTCGGGGCAGGTGTCGATATCGCGGCCGCACAGGAAGCCGCTGCCCTTTGTGCCGACCTCTGCATTGCCGCCATCAATCACGCAACCGGCGGAGAGGACAGGATCGTCCAGGTCCTGCAGGTCGTGGGATATGTCGCTTCGGCGGCTGGATTTACCCAGCAGTCGCAAGTCATGAACGGTGCCTCCGACCGGCTGATCGAACGTCTCGGTGAGCGCGGCCGTCATACCCGCACGTCCGTCGGCGTCGCCGAGCTGCCGCGCGGGGCGCCGGTCGAGCTGAGCATGATCGCTGCTGTGCGGTCCTAAATCGCGATGAGATTTGGACGAATCGTCATCGCGCTTTAGGTTGTTGTTTGTGCATGATCCTTCCGGAAAACCGCTTCGCACTTTTCCGGATCATGCTTTAGCCGGCAGCTTTATCCGACGAGATATTTGGCAACCGCCGCCTCGTCCCACGCGATGCCGTTGCCGGGCTCCTCGCTCGGCAGCGCGAAGCCGTCCTTGATCTCGAGCCGCGTTGCCAGCACGGCATCCGCCCAGTCGACATATTCCAGCCAGTGCGCCGTCGGCGTCACGCAGAGCAGGTGCGCGCTGACCTCCGAGAACAGATGCGTGGACATCTCGATGCCGGCGGCATGAGCGAGGGCGGCCGCCCGCAGCCAGCCGGTGACGCCGCCGATCCGTTGCACGTCGGGCATGACATAGTCGCAGGCTTCCGCGGAGAGCGCCGCCTGCATCGCGAAGGCGCTGTCGAAATTCTCGCCGATCTGGACCGGCGTGCGCAGCGCGTCCGCGATGCGCGCATTCCCGGCATAGTCGTCGTGCCGGATCGGCTCCTCGACCCAGGTGAGGCCCTCGTCATCGAGCATCTCGCCGCGGCGGATGGCGTCGGTCACCGTCAGCGCCTGGTTGTAGTCGCACATCAGCGTGACCTGGTCGCCGACGGCCCTGCGCACCGCGCGGACGACGGCGAGATCCTCCCGCGCATCGGGGCGGCCGACGCGGATCTTGGCGGCGCCGAATCCCTCGGCCAGCAGCTTGTGCGCCTCGTCGACCGCTGCACCGGCCGGCATGATGCCGAGCCCCTTCGAATTGTAGGCCCTGACCGGCTTCGGCGCGCCGCCGAGCAGCCGCGCCAGCGGCAGGCCCCTGGCCCGGGCCAGCGCGTCCCATGCCGCCATGTCGATGCCGGATTGCGCCAGCCGCTGCAGGCCGGCGAGGCCCAGCAGCGTGAAGCGCTGGCTCAGCTTGCGCTCGATCTCGAACGGCAGCAGCTCGTCGCCGGCAATGAGCTCTGACATTTCCGTGACCATCGCCGCCAGCGGCTTCAAGGCCGACGGCGTGATCGAGAACAGATAGGCGTGCCCGATTGCGCCCTGGTCGGTTTCGCAGTCGATCAGCACCAGCGGCGCCGTCGCCACGGTCCCGGTCGAGGTCTTGAGCGGCAGGTTCATCGGCACGATCACGGGCCGCGCGTTGAGGCGTTTGATGCGGATGGTTTCGGTCATGGCGCAGGCTCCGGATGATCAACGGTGGTTGATGTCGATCTTAGACATTCGTGATGAAACGGAAAGGCGGCTGGTCCGACCACCATAAAATGGGGTTGCGCGAACCGGCGTTTTCTGGGTTCTGTGCCGCCGCATTCCCCCGCAAATTGCAGGCGTTTGCGACAAAATCGCACACGACGGAGCCACAGTGTGAAACCAGAGATCTCCGAAGAGCAGCGCAAGAACGGCATCCTCATCGGCGCCGTGATCGCCTTCCTCCTGCTCGCCCTGCCGGTCGCGGTATGGCTGGACCTGACAGATCTCAGCAAGACGGCGTTGCGCCGGCAGGCGATCGATCTCAATTCGGTGATCTCGAGCGTGCGCAGCTACTACGCCTCCAACGTGGTCGGGCGCGTGCTGGCCAACCCTGACGGGACCACGAAGGTCGTGCACAATTACGAATCGGTTCCCGGCGCGATCCCGATTCCCGCGACGTTGTCGCTGGAGCTCGGCCGGGTGATCGGCGCCCAGCAGGAGAACATCACCTACCGCTTCGTCTCCGACTTCCCGTTCCAGAACCGCGCCCCGCACCAGCTCGACAAGTTCGAGAAGGACGCGCTCGATGCGCTGCGCAGGGATCCCGAGCAGAAGATCGTGGAGACCGAGACATCGCTGTTCAACGACAAGGTCCGTCTGGTCGCGCCCGTCACGATGGGGCCCGCCTGCGTGAGCTGCCACAACAGCCACCCCGAGAGCCCCAAGAAGGACTGGAAGGTCGGCGACGTCAGAGGCATCCAGGAGGTGATCATCGCGCAGCCGATTGCTGCCAACATCTTCTCGTTCAAGTTCCTGCTGGCCTATTTCCTGGTCGCTGCCGGCAGCGGATTGGCGTTTCTGTCGTTGCAGCGCCGGCAGGCCGGCCGCATCAAGTCGATGAACCGAGAGCTGGAATCGGCCAACGACTTCCTCGCGTCGCTCTCGATGAAGATCTCGCGCTACATTCCGCCGCAGGTCTACAAGAGCATCTTCTCCGGCCAGAAGGACGTCACCATCCACACCGAGCGCAAGAAGCTCACGATCTTTTTCTCCGACATCCAGAACTTCACGGCGACCGCCGAACGGCTGCAGCCGGAGCAGTTGACCCAGCTCCTCAACGAATATTTCACGGAGATGTCGGCGATCGCCCACGACTATGGCGGCACCATCGACAAGTTCATCGGCGATGCCATGCTGATCTTCTTCGGCGATCCCGAGACCAAGGGCGATCGCGCCGATGCGCAGGCCTGTCTGCAGATGGCCTGGCGCATGCAGCAGCGGCTAGCCGAGCTCAACGCGAAATGGCGTGCCGCCGGCATCGAGCAGCCGTTCCGCTCGCGCATGGGCATCAATTCCGGCTATTGCAATGTCGGCAATTTCGGCAGCACCGATCGCATGGACTACACCATCATCGGTGCGGAAGCGAACCTCGCCGCGCGCTTGCAGTCGATCGCCGAGCCGGGCGGCATCGTGCTGAGCTACGAGACCTTCGCGCTCGTCAGCGACATCGTCCGCGCCCATGCCCTGCCTGGGATCACGATGAAGGGCATCAGCCGCGAGGTCATTCCCTATTCCGTCGACGCGCTGAACGACGCGGCGACGGAGAGCAGCGGGGTCATCACCGAGCGCGCACCCGGCCTCGAGCTCTACCTCGATCCCGCCGTGGTGAAATCCGGCGACGCCGCCCATGTGCGCGCGCTGCTGGAGAGCGCCCTGGCTTCACTGAAGCCGGTGTGAGGCTTTTCTTACCCTCCAGGGGAGGGGCAGCGTCACCTCACCGCGCCATCCCTTCCGTGAATGCCGTCTCGATCACCTCGCCAAAAGGCTGCCACGACCGCCCGTCGAACTGCACCAGCCGCATCTGCCTGATCGGCAGATAATTGCCGGGCGAGGTGCTCATCCTGATGTCGGGCAACGCGACGGAAGGATTGAAGCTCTTTAGCGAAGCCGCCTGTCGCATGATGTTCTCGCGCGAGACATCGTCGCCGCATTGCTTCAGCACTTGCGTCAGCGCCTCGGCCGCGGCGTAGCCGTAGACCGCGGCGCTGTTGTTGGTGCTTTCGACCTGATGGTACTTGTCCATGAAAGTGAACCACTCCTTCATGGCGGAATCGTCCTTCCATGCCGGATCGCTCGGATCCTTCAGAAAGGCCGCCGAGATCACGCCGGCCGAGTTCTCCAGGCCCGCGGGCGCCATCGCATTGGCGATCGAGGCGGAGGCATCGTTGACGATGAACACCGGATGCCAGTTGAGCGACGCGGCCAGCTTGATCACCTGGGACGCCGTTGACGGCACCCCGAGGAAGACGAAGATGTCGGCGCCGGTGCGCTTGAGGATCGAGACGTGCCCGTCGAGATGGGCGTCGTTGATGTCGAAGGCGATGTCGACGAGGACATGACGGTTCAGATCGCCCAACCCTTCCTGGATGCCCTTGTAGAGCATGCGGCCGAACTGGTCGTTCTGCCAGAGCACGACGATTTTCTTCCGGGGATAGTAGGCCTGGATGTAGTTGGCGTAGATACGCCCCTCCGATCGGAACGACGGCTGCCATCCCATGGTCCAGGGAAACTTCTCGGCCCGGCTCAGTTCCTCGTCGCCGGAGGCAACGAACAGCTGCGGGATCCTCTTCTCGTTCAGGTACCAGCGCGTGGCGAGATTGCCGGGCGTGCCGAACGACCCGAACATCAGGTGCACGTCGTCCTTCTCGACCAGATTGCGCGTCAGCTCCAGCGCCGTCGCCGGATCGGAATTGTCGTCGCGCGTGATGAAGCGGATCTTGCGGCCGTTGATGCCGCCGCGCGCGTTGATCATGTCGAAATAGGCCGCCTCCGCCTGACCGATCGCGCCGAATTCCGACAGCGGTCCCGAATACGGCATGACATTGCCGATGCGGATTTCCTTGTCGCCTGCCGGTTGTTCGGCGTGTTGCTGGGACATCGCCCCAAGCGAGGCCAGTGCTGCGATCAGGACGAATAGCAATCTGCCGGTGACGTGCATGCGCGACACCCTGTCGTTGGCCCCCAACGAGGTCGGCTCAGTCCACTCCAAGGCGAGTTGATCTAGGTCAAGCGTTTGGCAAAGCTGTGGCCGGCTGCGCGTGAAACGGAAGGTGTGCTGACGCTTCGCTTACGGCCGCCTGTGCGCTTCGCGCAGCCGCCGCCAGCGTGTGGGAGCAATGCCGCTCCAGCGTTCGAAGGCCCGGCTGAAATGAGCGGGGTCGTCATAGCCGAGCGTGGAGGCAATGTCGCCGATCGACCGGTCCGTCTGGCACAACAGCCGCACCGCCCGGCGCTGCAGCGCGTTTCGCAACAGGTCGCTGTAGCTGAGGCCGGCGTCGCCGAGCCTGCGCTGCAATGTTCGTCTTGCGAGCCCCGCCCGGCCTCCGATGCGTGAAAGGGTCGGACGCCGATCGAGCAGCTCCAACTCGATCAGGACGGACAGACGGCCCGGCAGGTCCTCCGGATCCGGCAGGTCGAAAATGCGCCCGAGCTCGCTCGCGCTCAGCCCGTCGTCTTGTTCGAGGTCCGGATTGACCGATGTCAGCAGGCGGCGGTCGAACACGATCGCACTGGCGCCGTTGCCGATCGCCGCGTCCGTGCCCATCAATTCGCCCACCGGACATCGCAGCCGGTTTGGGAGGTTCGCCAGGATGATCCGGTTCGGCAGCCAGCGGGCGCCGGCAAAATGCCTGACGACGGCGATCATGTACCAGATCGCGAGCATCTCGCTCTGCTGCCGCCCGTCGCGCGCAGGGTCGGCCAGTTCGTAGGACCAGTGAATGTCGCTGCCGTCACGCCGCACCACCAGCTGCGTGGCGTTCTGCAGCATGTGCGGCAGGCTCGCCCCGGCGCGCTGGATCGCTTCGAGCAAGGTCGGGGCCTGGGTCACCCATCGGCCAAAGACACCGAGGCCTGCCATCGACGTCTGGCGGCCGAGCCGGGCCGCGAAGATGTCGTCGTGCAATTCCCGCGAGGTCACCATCAACAGCCGGAAGTGATCGCGCAGCGGCAGCAGCGTGTCCGGCGATTCCAGCAAGGCGAGCGGAAGATCGGCGCGGCGAAACACCCGCTCGATCGATCCGCCGGCCGCGGTCACGACCCCCGCGATCGGACCGAGCGTGCTCGCGCGTGTGTATCCGGTCTGCTGCATCTGCCCTCGCGCGCCAAACCGGCGGCCACGTCGGCACGTCATGGCAGGCTGAATTCGGCACGAAAGCATAGCATCCCAATTCCCGGGGAATACGGCCGAACGCCCGAATCGCGCCGGGGCAGGGAGGAATGCATGTGCTTTGCTTGTCTTGGCTTCTCGTCTCCGGCCGGGAAGATTTCCCGGCGCGATGTCATGCTGCGCGCATCGGCGCTCGGCCTGGTGCTGCCGCTTGCCGCGCCTGCATTGCAGACGGCGCACGCGGCGGAGCAGAGCGCGCCGGCGGATCCGGTGGGCGGCATCAAGGACATCATCGCGAAGGCGAATTCACCGGAGCTGGTTGCCACCAAGACGTTCGAGATCAACGGCGCCGATCTGCCCTGGACCGATCTCGGTCTCGATGCGACGCGAGGGCAGCAGGTGACCTTCCTGTTGGGCGGTCGGATGTGGCTGTCGCGCGATCACGATCTCTGGTTCGGACCCGGTCTTGTCTTCCATGCGCGCACGCGCGGGCAGCGGCCGATCTACAATCCGATGCTCGATACGGGAACCATGATTGCCTCGCACGACGGACGCATCGAGGTCGCGCGTTCGGCGGCGGAATGGGCCAACGAGGATGGGGCGCTCGCTACGCCCGAAGACATCTACAAGAAGGCGGATGTGAAGATCTCGGGGATTGCGCTGCTGTGGCGCGGGGATGCCGCGGCGGGCGTCACGAGTCTGCTGGCGCATGGCGACGTCGGCGGTCTGCTCAAATCCGAGCTCGCGCGTCTCGCGCGCGGCGGCAAGCTGCCGGCGGGCTGGTCGAACCTGCTCGGCTTTGGCGGCGGGCAGGAGGTCTTCAGCCAGGGGACCGGCGGCGAGATCGTCTGCGACATCACGGGCCGTGTCAGCATCATCGAGCGGCCGCTGCCGCTTGCCTTGGCCTCCCGTCCGCGCCTCGCATGGCGCTGGAAGATCGATCAATTGCCGTCCGTCGTCGCGGAGGATCAGGCGGCGACCCACGACTATCTCTCGATCGGCGTGAAGTTCGACGACGGGCAGGATCTGACCTATGTCTGGAGCGAATATTTGCCGGAAGGCAAAGTCTTCCGGTGCCCGCTGCCCGGCTGGAATGCGATCGAGACACATATGATCGTCCGTTCGGGTAAGGCCGGCCTCGGCAGCTGGCAGGCCGGGCTGCGCGACGTCGCCGCGGACTACGCGGCCCATATCGGCGGATCGGCGACGGCGATCTCGAAAATCTGGCTGCTTGCCGTGGCCCCGTTCCAGCGCCGCCACGGTGCCTGTCGCTACGCCGACATCACGGTCACCACCGCCGACAATGCCGTGCACAAGGTCTAGCGCGCCGCACGGGCCAACGCCCCGCTACGGCAACCCCCGTGCCTCGAGCTGATGCACCAGCAGCAGGGTCGGTTCGGCGAGGCTGTCGCCGGAACCGTCGAGGCCGAAGGCGTTGGCAAGGCCGTCGCGGCTGCGCAGCAGGGTGCTGCGCGGACAGTGGCCGGCGCCGCAGAGCGTCTTCTTCAAGGTTTCGCCCTGCGCGACGATGCCGGCGGAATCGTCTGCAGCCCAGGCCAGCACGATCGGCACATCGACGTTGAGGATGCCAGGGAAGACCGAGCGCTTGTTGTACTGGCCGGCGTCGCTGCCGAGATAGGCCTTTTCGCTGTCGCTCGCGTCCTTGCCGGCGCGGTAGATGCCGGACACCAGCACGACAGCGGCGACATCGGCGCGATCGGTCTGCAGCTCGGGATGCGCCAGCAGGGTCGCGACATGGAAGGCGCCGGCACCGTAGCCGACCGCGACGATCTCGCGGGCATCGCCGTTGAACAGGTCGATATTGCCGTGAACCCAGGATAGTGCCGCCGCCACGTCGGTTGCCCCCATCGGCCAGGTCGCCGCGGGAGCCAGGCGATAATTGATGCGTACGCCGATCATTTCGTTGCGCGCCGCAAAGCACATCGCCTGATCCTGGATCTGGCGCGACAGCTCGGGCGCGGCGCGGTCGCCGGTGAAGGTGTCGCCGGTCACGAACAGCAGCACCGGCCGCGGCGTATCCGCCTTGGTCTCGCTGGTGGCGACGTCGAGCACATTTGCCTCGCTGTCGCCGTAGCGAAGGCCGCGCGAGAAGGTGACCTGCTCGCACAGCCGAGCGGTGCCGCCGGCGGTGGTGTCGGAATCGGTGAGGCCCACTCGCAGGACATCGGACGGCATCGACAGCCGGGCCGGCAAGGGTCCGCGAGCGGAGGCGGCCGTCACGGTGAGGACCAGGAGAATTGCGAGGTAATTCTTCATCTTGCTGCTAGCCTTGCGCCCTCATATTGGCTGGCACGTTTGGCGTGTCTTTCCAATTCGCCTTCATAGTTGGGTCGGCTTGAGGCAATTTCGCGGCGTCCCCTCCACCTTACCACGTGGTCCGGACGCCCGCCCGACATGTAACGCGGCTGCGGCGCTCTTGCGCCTGGGCTCAATCGATCGTGCCGTTCAGCGGCGGGCACGCCCGCCAACGTCCAGGCGATTGCCGATTTTCGATAGTGATCTTAGCGCTGCTTTAGAGAAGCGCCCCGCGTTACCGTCAAACGTCAGTGTCCGCTTAATCCGCGTGACAGAATCCGGCCAGAGTGTCGTGGATCGGTCAAACACACTGATAACGCGACTCGGATAATAGCGTCCCTGTCGGCGGATCTTCCGCTACGGGAATGCAGCATGACGAATGTCCTTGAGTTTGACGCGGGGCCTGGCGCCACGGAATCTCGGAAAGAAGCCGGCCAGTCCTCCACCCATCTCACCGCCGCACTATGCGCGAGCGCGCGGGACGCGCTCAATCTGCTGACCGGTCAGTTTGAACTCGCCATCCAGCACGCGCGCGTCATCGAACCGCGAATTGACGATCCCAAGATGCGCCAGCTGTTCGCCGAGCGGATCGAACTCACCCAGCGCCTTCTGGACATCGCGCAGCTGAAATTGCTGCTTCTCAAGTTCGGTTCGCCTGCCGATCATGGTCGACGACCGTCTTCGCCCGAGAGATGACGATGCGAGCCTCGGCGCAGTCGCCCGAGAGCAATCGGCCCAGGACGGAAGTCGGCAAGGTCCTTTCGAATATCCGCGCGGCGTGAATGGCGAGGGGCTGCGGCGCGCATATCGCCGCGGCCGCTGCGTGTGCCAGAGGGAAGCCGCCGGGAGCGAGCTCCTCAGGCGGCCTTCTTGCGCTTGGCGGCCTTCTTCACCGTCTTCTTGGCGGTCTTCTTCTTGACGGTCTTCTTCTTCGCGGCCTTCTGGGCGGCGAGATAGGCTTCGACCTTCTTGGAGGAATGGCCGGCCACCCCGACCACCAGCTTCAGCCTTGCCGGGGTGATCTTGAACTTCTTTGACCAGTAGCGGACCTCGTAGGGTTCGCTCAGCGCGATCCGGCTCTTGTCGGCGGCGCGGTGCTTCTGGAGCTGAATATATTCCCCGACCTTCCTGGCGGAACGGCCGACCTTCTTGACGGCGTATTTCAGCTTGGCCGGCGTCACCTTGAACTTCTTCGACCAGTAGGCGACTTCGTATTTTTCGGTGAGCGCGATCAGCGCCCGATCGGCTCCGCCCCGCTTTGCCTTGCTGTCGGCCATGCTTTCCTCCTGCCGTGGAATGGGTCCACTCTAAAGCATGATCCGGAAAAGTGCGAAGCGGTTTTCCGGAAAGATCATGCGCAAACAACAACCTAAAGCGCGATGATGGTTCATCCAGATCTCATCGCGCTTTAGCATGCAACCGGATTCGGAAGGCAAGGCGCGAGCCGTGCGCCGGCTGCGCCGGACGGCCGTTTTGCACCGATGAGTCAAACCGTTGCGTGTCGCGGCCTCGTCTCATGCCGGAGGGCGGCTTCTACTGTGCATGGGGTTGTTTTCGCAGTTTTGGTTTGGAGGGCTGTCACACCGGCTTCATCGTCCGGAACGTGATGGAGTAACGGCGTGACTCGACCGGCGGGATGCTGTGCTCCCATTGCGAGCGTGCCTCGCCCTCCATCATGTAGAGCGAGCGAGGCTGTGCCTCGAGCGTGTGGCGCTGCCATTTGTCGCCGCTGCGGCGGCGGAAGCGGAACTTGCAGGCCGAGCCGAGCGACAGGCCGAGGATCTCCCGGAAATGCGGCTTGTCGCGGTGCCAGCCGATGCCGACGCCAACCTCATATTCGGTGCAGAGCACCTGCCGGACGCTTCCCTCCGGCAGGCCGGCCCATGCCTCGGCCCGACGCGCGATCGGCGCGAGCCAGTCCGGCATCGGCTCGGCATCGGTCAGCCGCTGCAGTGTGTAGTCATAGCGGTAGCCGAAGGAGGCCACCCGGCGGTTGCCCTCGAACGCCCCGAACTGGAAACGCTGCAGCGGCAATGCTGCGATGCGGCCGATCAGCGCCTGCTCGGTGGCAGGCTCGATGAAATTATCCGTGTAGCGAAGGCCGGTCGGACCGGCCTCCGGTTCGGCGAACAAGCCAAGCTGCGTCATTGCTCGCATTTCCGTGATGGAACCTATTGGCGGCTGATGCGACTTACATATGACGCGGGGAGTAACGTGCGAGGCTGTCATGGCACAGAAGCATACCGCCGATCCGGCAGAGATCATGCGGGCGACCGGTCATCCTGAGCTGGAATACGCCGCCGGCTGGACCATTGCCGGCCTGGTCACCATCGGCACCATCGTCGCCGCCTGGGTATTTGCCATCTAGGCTGCGGGAAACCGAAGCTCGAAGGCCGCGCCCGCGTCGGTCGGCTTGAGCATGATCGAGCCGCCATGGCTTGCCATCACCGCGCGCGCGATCGCCAGTCCCATCCCGGTGCCGCCCTGGTCGCGGCGCGTGGTGAAGAACGCATCGAAGATCCTGTCGCGGTTCGGCGCCGAGATCGGCTCGCCGTCATTGCTCACCGTCAGACGCAAGGTCGTGCGTTCGAAGGTCGCCTCAAGCCTGATCGTCCCAGCCTTGTGCCGCACCGCGTTGTCGGCGAGATGCGACAGCACGATCAGCGCTTTCTCGCCGGACATGCCGATCGGTCGATCCAGGCTGCCGCTGGCCGCGATATCGCTTGCGGGAAACCGGCTCCTGAGCTCGGTGATCACGGGGGCCAGCTCCGTGCGCTCGTTCTGCGGCAGGCTTTCGGCGCGTGCCAGCTCGCGCAGCCGCTGCGCCATCGCTTCCAGCCGCCTGGTGTCGGACAGGATGTTGGCGATGAACGTCTTCTGTTCCGCCGGCGTCAGGCCTTCGGCCTTGCCCTGATAGGAATCCTGCAGCAGCTCGGCGGCGCCCATGATCGAGGTCAGCGGCGACTTGAGCTCGTGGGTGAGGTGGGCCGAGAACGTCGCGATATAGTCCGAGCGCCGCGCCAGTTGCTCGGCCATGCCGAGGAAGCTGTGCGAGAGCTGGGCGAATTCGCGCGTGCCGTAATGCCGGAGCGGCTGGAACGCCTCGCGGTCGCCGCGGCCGATTCTGGCGGCACGATCGATCAGCTCGCGCATCGGCAGGGTGATGGTGCGGGAGAACACGAGGCCGATGGCGACGGTGCCGAGGATCACGGCGAGCCCGGCCAGCACGAACTTGGCCCGCTCCTGGTAGAGATGGTCGAAGATGTTGCTCGGCGTCCGCGTCGTGTAGATCACGCCGGCCACGCGGTTGTTGACGATGACGGGCATGGCCGAGAACACGTGCACGCCGAGGCCGCGGCTAAAGGAATAGATCGGCGGCGGCGGCTTGTCCGGCACGCGGTTGCGCAAGGTGGCGCGGTACTGCCCGTGCAGCGCGTCCGCGACCTCATCGATATGGGCGAGCGACTGCCCGACCTCCTGCCGTCCGGCAATGACGACGCCCTGCGGGTCGAGGATGCGAAAGCCCGCCAGAGTCACCTTCTGGGTCTCGCGGATGATCGGCGTCAGCCTTGCGCCGATCTCGACATAGGTCGCCTGCGCCGGCTGGGCCGCGGCCTGCGCATCGGGCCGCCGCCGCAAGAGATCGTTGGCGGTGAGATCGAGCGCCGGGCGGATCGGCGTGACCTGGTCGCCGGGATCGGGCAGCACGTTCGGCGGCACCTCGGCCCCGAGCGTCAGCCCGCTGTCGAGCCGCGCGGTGACTTCCTGCGCATAGATTGTCGCCAGCACGCGGCTCTGCGCGATCAGCTCGGCCTGGGTCTGGCGGATCAGCTGGTTGTCGTAGAGGCGGAAGAAGAACAGGCCGACCAGCGGCAGGATCGCGACCGTCGCCAGCACCGTGAAGATCACGAGGGCGAGCGAGGGCCGCCATTTGTCGGGCGCCGCGCTCATGCCTCTTTCTCGCAGCGGCCGAGCTTGAAGCCGACGCCGTGGATGGTCTCGATCACGTTCTCGCAAGCTTGTGCCGCGAGCTTGGCGCGGATGTTGCGGATGTGGCTGTCGATGGTGCGGTCGGAGACCTGGATGTTGAGCTGATAGGCCGCTCGCATCAGCTGCTCGCGATTGAACACCGAGGTCGGCCGGGTCAGGAACGCGCGCAGGATGCCGAACTCGATCGCGGTCAGTTTCAGCGGCGTGCCGGCAAAGGACGCGACGTGCTGCTCGGGATCGATCAGCAGGCCGCCTTGCGCGAGCGTTGCCGGGCCGGCCTTGATCTCGCCATTGCGCGGGCTGAGCCGGCGCAGGATGACGTTGACCCGCGCGACCAGCTCGCGCGGGCTGAACGGCTTCGTCACGTAATCGTCGCCGCCGATCTCGAGGCCGAGGATGCGGTCGATCTCCTCGTCGCGGGCGGACAGGAACAGGATCGGCACGTCGGACGTCTTGCGGACCTCGCGGCAGACGTCGAGACCGTCGAATTCCGGCATGCCGATGTCGAGCACGATCAGGTCGGGCTTGTCGGCGGCAACGCGGAGAAGCGCCTCCTTGCCGTCGCGCGCTTCGATCACGTCCATGCCGGCCTTCTTCAGGGCGACGCGGATGACCTCGCGGATGTGGCCCTCGTCGTCGACGATGAGAATGCGATGCGCCAAGGAACTCTCCGCTCACCCTGCCGGCCGGCTGCCGGACGGATCTCTTGCCTGCGCGTCCAGCCTGCGCTGGAGCCGCCAGCTCCGAAAACTCCAGCTCCGCCAGGCCAGATCCTGATGCTGCTGTTCTACAAGGCGGTCGCGGCGCGACACAAGGCAGTAGCCTCGCGCCGAAAGATCGCTCCCTTTGGCGTTGGCCAGGAGTTCGATCGCCTTGTCGATCGCCGGTAGTGCCTGCGGTCCGAGCGAGAGGAGATAATTGGTGTCGAGCTGCACGCCTTTGCCCGAAGCCTCCTTGCTGTGAGCCACATTATAGTCGGCAATGAAGGCATCGAAGTTCACCAGCGAGCAGCCATAGAGCACGATCGCAAGCACGGTCAGATTGACGCCCACGAGCCATTGGTTGGACCGGCTGAGGGCGATGCGGGTCACGATCAGGACCAGTCCGAGCGCGACCAGCCCCATCCAGATGAAGGCCGCGATGCGCCAGTAGGTCAGCATGTAGACGTCCACATAGAGATCGAGGCGCAGGATCGAGGAGGCGACGAGCAGCACGTTCTGCCCCACCCAGAGATAGACCAGCGGCCGGATCACCGACGACCTCTCCGCCGGCCCGCCCGGGCGCATCGCCACCAGCACGAAGGCCGCGGCGAGCAGGGCGGTCACGATCAGCGGATAGGCGCCGCGATGGGCGTAGCCCGCATAGGTCAGATCGTCGGGCAGCGCCACATGGCCCCAGAGATAGATGCCGTCGAGAACGGACTGCGCCGCAAACAGCAGGTTGAACAGGATCAGCGAGCGCAGGATGGTGGAGGGACCAAGAAACTCCGCCGAAACGAGCGGCGGAAGCGGCGGCGGCAAAGGTCCCTCCGCGATGGCTGTCGTGACGATCGTCCTGCGCCGCCAGCGCACATGGATGAAGGGCCAGACCAGCGCCAGCATCAAGGCCCAGAACAGCACGCGCGGGACGCTGACATATTGGAGGACGAGCTTCGGATTGAGCAGGGATACCCATTGCTCGATCACCGGATTCGCCGCGGCGAACAGCGCGACGAAGACAGCGCTGAGTGCAGCTGGGAGCAGCCATTGTGCGATGCCGCGGGTCAGCGCCGACGCGCTGAACGCCTGGGGCGCATCGAGGAAGAACCTGAAGGGTCCGAGCAGGACGAAATTGCGCAGCGCGCGGACGCGGTCGGCGAGCCCGGTCGCCTCCGCATTGGTCACGAGCAGCAGCGCAATCGCCAGCGACGCTATCAGGATCAGGAACGACAGCGTGTCGAGCTCCTCGATAGCAGGCACGAGACCGGCGACGAGGATGGCCGAGCCGATCATGGCGCGGCGCAAGTCGAGAGCCGCGCGATTGAAGAGCGCCGACACGGCGGCCAGCGCGATCGCAAACAGCGTCAGCGACAGCCCGATCCGCTGTCCGTAGAACAGCCAGTCCGCGAGTGCGGCCAGCACCAGCGCGAGGCCGATCTTGGCGGGGATCGAGGCGTGACCGATCGGCTTTATTTCCCTTGCGATCGTCGAAGCCAGGCTTGTCATATCCGAAAAGACCTTTCGTGATGGGGTGGCATCACGAAGTCTGAACGCTGCTTGTGCAGAAGGCGGGATCGTCGTCTGCAGGGCTTCAGGAGTCTTTTGCAGATTTCGTGCAGGCGCGCGTTTGCCTCTCGCGGAGCGCAAATCGCTTTGATAGGTGCGAAGCATTCGTCCCTCATCGCATCTGGCACATCATGCAATTCCTTCGTCGTATCGGTCTCATCCTGCTCTGGCTGGCCGCGCCGCTCGTCGCTTTCGCGGCCGCAAACAAGAACGATCCCTATCTGGTCCCGTTGCGCGGCGCCGGAAACATCGCGCTTGTCGTCGCAAGCCTTGCGGTCGTCGCGGTCCTGCTGTGGCACGGGCGCTGGCGCAGCATCGCCGGCAAGATGCTCATCGTGCTCTGGTGCCTGCCGCCGGTCCTGATGTCGGCCGCGCATCTCAAGTTCGAGCTCCGCAAGCAAGAGGTCCTGGCCGCCAGTGCCGCCGAGGCGCGCCAGCTCGGGCCTCATTTCATGGTCGGCTATTCCTCCTATTCCGAGGTCGCGCGCCTCGCCGGGCAGGGCTTGATCGGCGGCGTCTACGTGACCCGGCACAACATTCGGGGCCGAGGCGTCGAGGCGCTGCGCGCGGAGCTTGCAGCACTCCAGGACGTCAGGCGCGCCGCCGGCCTGCCGCCGCTGGTCGTCGCCGCCGACCAGGAGGGCGGCATCGTCGGCCATCTCGCACCACCTCTGACGAAAGTGCCGGCCTTGGCGACGCTTGCCGGGCTTGCGCCCGACGACCAGCGGGCGAAGGCGGAGGAGTACGGCCGCATCCACGGAAGCGAGCTCGCGGGGCTCGGCGTCAATCTCAACCTCGCTCCGGTGCTCGACCTCAAGCCGCCGGCGCGGCGCAACCGCCTCGATTTCCACACGCTGATCGGCCGGCGCGCGATCGCCACCGATCCCGCCGTCGTCAGCACGATCGCGAGCGCCTATGTACGCGGTCTGGAGGAGTCGGGCGTCGGCGCGACGCTCAAGCATTTTCCAGGTATCGGCCGCGTCCGCACCGACACGCATCATTTCAGCGCCAATCTCGACACGCCGGTGAGGGAGCTGGAGGTGACCGACTGGCTCCCGTTCCGCGAGGTGCTGTCGCATTCGCGCAGCGCGCTCATGGTGGGGCACGTCACGCTCACTGCCGTCGATCCGGATCGCGCCGCGTCCCATTCGAAACGCGTCGTCGACGGGATCATCCGCGAGAAATGGGGCTATCAGGGCATGGTGATGACCGACGATCTCGTGATGGGTGCGATCTACCAGAACGACGTCTGCAAGGCCGTGGTCGAGGCCATCAATGCCGGTGTCGACATGCTGCTGGTCGCCTATGACGGCGCGCAGTTCTACCGCGTCTTCGCCTGCGCCCTGGAAGGCTCGCGGAAAGGCATGCTGGACGCGGCGATGCTGCATGCGAGCGAGGCGCGGCTCGCGCGAGGCTTTTCGATCGAACAGGTGCGGGCCGCCTCAGGCCCGGTCCACCTCGTCGCCACTAGCCCTTCGCAAATTGACGGTAGTCCGGCTCGCGGTGGAACCAGAACTCGTAGCCGGTGATGCTCTTCTGCATGGCGACGTCGTGGATCGGCTGGTTGAGCGGAACGACAGGTACGTCGCGGATGCAGAGCGCGATGGAATCCTTCACGCACCTGTCGTACTCGGCCGTATCAGCGGTGAAGCGGGCTTTGTCGATCAGCGCGTCCATCTCCTTGTTCTGGTAGGAGGAGATGTTGAAGATCGAATTGTTGCCGTGGAAATTCCAGTAGAAGTAGTATTCGGGATAGTCGAGCCAGCCGCTGAAACGGTTGAGCGCGAGCGGCAGCTCCTTCTTGTTCAACGTCGTGCGCCAATTGGCGCCGGGAATCTTCTCGATAGCGGCCTTGATGCCGATCTTGGCAAGATTCTCCTGGATCAGGATCGCGGTCGGTTCGCCGACGGTCGCCGTGCCCGTGTCGAGCGACAAGGTCGTCTCCAGGCCTGACTCGAAGCCTGCTTCCTTCATCAAGGCCTTGGCCTTGTCCAGGTCGGTGGCATAGGGAAACGGCTGTGGCCAGACCGGCTTTGAGACTTCTGCCGCTCCTCCGTACATCGGAACGGCACGGCCGAAGAACGCGCTGCTCTGGATCTGCTCATATGGCATCGCCCAGGCAACGGCCTGGCGCAGCTTCACATTGTCGAACGGCGGCTTTGCGGTGTTCAGAGCGACGTACCAGAGCGCATTGGGGATCGGGACGCCCGACACCTTGACCTTGCCTTCCCTGATGAGCTGGTCGAAATCGCGCGGCGCAAAGCCGCTCGACAAGTCGGCGTCGCCTCGCTCCAGCATGGCGCGGCGGGTCCCGCCGGAGGGAACGTCGCGTGCGATCACGCGCCTGATTTTCGGCAAGGGTCCGCTCTTCCAGTCATCGAAACGCGCCAGCACGGTCTCGCTGCCGGGCTTCCAGCTCTCGATCCTGTAGGCGCCGCCGCCAGCCTCGTTGTTCCTGAGCCACGTCAATGCCCAGGGGTCGTCAGGATTAGCATTCTTCTTCGCCAGTTCCGAGTTGATGATGAAGGGCACGACCACGGCGACGTTGAACAGCAGCATCTTGTCCTTGCGGACATAGTCGATGCGGAAGGTGTGATCGTCGACGACCACGAACTGTTCGGGCTTTTCCAGCGATCCCGCGGACATCTGGAATGTCGGGAAGCCGCCGACCTTCACCGCGCGGTCGAACGACCATTTGACGTCCTTGGCCGTGACAGGCGTGCCGTCATGGAATTTCGCGTCCTTGCGAAGCCTGAAGGTGCAGGACATGCCGTCGGCCGCAACCTCCCAGCTCTCGGCCAGTTCGGGCGCGAGCTTCTCGCGATCATACGACAGCGTCCCGTCCGGCAGCGTCCTGGAGGCGTAGGAAAGCAGGCGGTCATAGCAATTCCACGAGAGCCCGTTCACGGTCTGGTTGGAGCCGACGCCTTGCATGTCCAGCGAGTTCGGACCCAGCTCCTGCACCACCAGCAGAGTCTCGCTACGTCCCTGCGCCCAAGCAAGCGGCGGAGCAACGGCACTGATGCCGGCGGCACCCACGCCGCCGAGCAGGCTGCGGCGGCTCATATGGAACGGTGAACTGCTCATCGGGCCTCCTGTCCGGCATTATCCGGTATCGAGAGGCAAGGTGTGTGCCAATGGCACGACCGATCGTGCGATATCCATGGCCGGCCGCCCCGCGCGATGGCGCGAGGCGGCTTCGTTCGGTTCGTCTGTGCGTTCGCCGGCTGTTTTTATTCGGCCTGCTCCACTGCGGCAGGCATCTTTGCAACCGACATCAGCGATCGCGCGACCTGATTGAGCAACAGATCGGCGTTCTCTTCCTCGGCGAGGGATTTGGAGAGCAGGGCGACCACCGCGCTATGCCGGAGCTGCTGCGCCAGGTTGCGCGCGGTGGTGTAGCCGGACATCTCGTAATGTTCGACGCGTTGAGCCGCAGAAATCAGCGAGAGGTCGGCGGCCGCGTCTTCCTTGTCCTCGGCTTCCTTCATGACCTCCTGGCCTTCCTCGATGAGGCCCATCATGCCCTTGCAGGGCTTGGCGCGTGCGTTCTCGCCGAGCAGCTCAAAGCATTCGTTGATGCGCTCGACCTGGTTCTCGGTCTCGGCCAGATGCTGCTCGAACAATTCGCGCAGCTGGTCGAAGCGGGCAGCCTGCGCCATCTTGGGAAGCGCCTTGGTCAACTGCTTCTCGGCATGGAGAATGTCGCGCAGCTCGTGAAGCAGAAGCTCGGTCAGGCCGGACTCGTCGACGGGCGACGAACTCTCCGCGACGATCGACGGGGCTGAGCCTGGATCCGAAGACTGGAGGGCAGGCGATTCCGTGAACACCCAGTCCTCACCCTCGTTCCAGGGACCGCGGGTGTCGATTTCGCCGTGGTCGCCGCTGCCGGTGGAGTCGTTGAAGTACTGGTTCACGAGGCCGGGCGTCGGCGCGAGCCTGCCGATGCTGAAGGCCGGCTTCTCCAGGCTTTCGAGCGCCCGCGCAAAAGCCTTCATATGAGTGATCTCCCGCGTCATCAGGAACTGGAGCGCGTCCTTGCTGCCCGAATCGTCGCAGAAATTGATCAGCCGTTCATAGACGATCTTCGCGCGCGCCTCGGCGGCGATGTTGCTGCGGAGGTCGACGTCGAGCTCGCCGGTGATCTTCAGATAGTCGGCGGTCCAGGGATTGCCTTGTGAATTGAACAGATTGACGCCGCCGCCACCGGCGATCGCAATCAGCGGATCGGCCTCTGCCGCCTGGCGGTCGTTCTTTGAAGGCGCAAGATGCATGCGCGCAAGACAACCGACGACTTCGAGATGGCTGAGCTCTTCGGTGCCGATATCCATCAGGAGATCCTTGCGGTCGGGATCCTCGCAATTCAAACCTTGAATCGAATATTGCATGGCAGCCGCGAGTTCCCCATTGGCGCCGCCGAACTGCTCGAGAAGCATATTGCCAAAGCGGGGATCGGGTTCGTCGACACGCACGGTGAACATCAGTTTTTTGACGTGGTGATACATGGGAGGGCTCGCGCTGTTGGGGAGACTATGCGCGTCAACCGGCCCTCGGAACGTTCGTTCCTACTTCGTCGAGATTCAGATCCGGTGCTGCGAAGAAAAAGCGGAGCGCATCTGCACGTTCGTGAATGCCGGCGAGGCCTCTACGGTGCCGCCGCTGCGTGGCTCCGCTCGGCCCGCGCGATAAGCCCGTCGATCATCGCGCGCACGAGGCCTGCGATTTCCTCGCGCAATGCCGGCAGCGGCACCGCGACCAGCTTCTGCTCCAACCCCAGCGCCACCATGCCATGCACCGCGGAGAACAGGCTGCGCGCGGTGATGCCGAGCTCGTCCGCACCTCGCTTCGGAAACAGCGTGGCCAGCGGTACGTAGATGTGCCGGAACAATTGCATCTGGTCGTCGATCGACCAGTCGGGGACGGTCTTGTCGGCCTCCATGCGGTGCTCGAACAACGCGCGCCAGAGCTGGAGATTTTTGGCCGCGAAGTCGCAATAGGCGAGGGCGATCCGGACCAGCGTCTCCTGCGGCGATGGCTCACCCGCGCGTTCTGCCGCGCTCAGCGCCTCGTCGAGGCGGTGCAGCGTGCGCGAGCCTACGCGCAGGATCAGTTCGTCCATATCCTCCACGAGATTATAGACCGCGCCATTGGCGCAGCCGATCTCGCGGGCGAGATCGCGGGTCTTCAGTCCCGACAATCCACGGTCAGCGATCATCCGCTCCGCCGCGAAAATCAGGTCGGATCGAAGTTTCTGTCGTCGTTCCAATGCCTTAGGCATATCTGGCCAAATTTTTGAGCGTTGCTCAAATTTCTCTTGAACAATGTTCATGGTTGTTGCTACAAAGAATTTGTGAGCAACGCTCATAACAGGGAGCTGCAGATGTTCAAGACCGTCGTGACACTTTTCCGGGGCAGCGTGGCCGCCGCCGGCGAGGAGCTGGAGGATCGAACCGCCCTCCTCATTCTCGACCAGCAGATGCGCGATGCGGCCGCTGCCGTCGAGCGCAGCAAGCGAACGCTGGCGCTGGCGATCGCGCAGGACCAGCAGGAGGGACGCAAGCTCGAGGCGACCATCGCCCGCATCGCCGATCTCGAGACCCGCGCGGTTGCGGCGCTCGAGGGCGGCCGTGAGGATCTCGCCAGGGAGGCCGCCGAAGCCATTGCGGGCCTGGAGGCCGATCGCGATGCCGCGATGACCGCACGCGCGCTGTTCGCGACCGAGATCGCCCGGTTGAAGAGACACGTGGCGAGCGCACAGGCCCGCATCAACGAGCTCGATCGGGGCCGCCGTCTGGCCCGCGCTTCCGAAGCGGTGCGCTCGCTCCGCCGCAGCGGCATCGAGGCCGCGCGTCCTTACGAATCCACCCTGCCGGAGGCGGAGAGCACCCTGAGGCGTCTGCGCGACCGGCAGATGGAAGCCCAGGCGGCCGACGATGCGCTGGTCGAGCTCGATGTCGCGACCGGTCCCCTCGCCACCGCCGAGAGGCTGGCCGAGCAGGGCTTTGGCCCGCGGCTGAAGACAACCGCGGACGACGTGCTCGCGCGGCTGAAGTCCAAGCGCACGTCCACGATTTGATTCCAGATCCAAACATCATTCGCACCAACAGGAGACCATCATGAACCAGAACGGCCAGCCCCACAGCAGCGCCTGGGTGACCTTCACTTACGCCTCCTTCGCAGCCTCCGCCTTCCTCGTCGCCATCGGCGTTTTCTTCCTGCCCATCGACGTCTGGATGAAGGGCTATCTCACCATGGGTATCGTCATGCTGGTCCAGACCTGCATCACCCTGACCAAGACGGTGCGCGACAATCACGAGAGCAGCCGGCTGGTGAACCGCATCGAGGACGCCAAGGCCGAGCGCCTGCTGATGGAGGTGTCCAAGGCCGCGTGAGAAACGCGCCCGATCCGGTCCTTGGGCAAGAGAGCCGCGGTGCAGTGCGCCGCGGCTCTCGCGCATCCCGCATTGTGCTTCGACCCCAGGTGCGATATGGCTCGCGCGCTTTCCAGAGGCGGAGACGAGCTTTGTCGAAACAATCGCTGCGTGAGGAGGCCGAGCGCCTGATCCGCGAATCGATGGAAAAGAAGTCCATCGTCGTCAAGCAGGGCTCGACCCGCATCGAGGCCGTCTGCGGCAAGTGCGGCGCGCCGAACCGGGTTCAGGCGGAGAAAGGCCAGACCCGCGTCAAATTCGCCTGCAAGAATTGCGGGCACAAGCAGGAAACGCTGTAGCGCGCTTTGCGCGAACTGAGCGCACGCCACGTCCTTCGAGGCGACCGCGGAGCCTGTCATCGGTCCGCGCTTTGCGCGGACCCGGTGGCGGTCTCCTCAGGATGAGGCTTAGCCGCATCGGCGCCTCGTGAAGCTGGCGCAACGCACTCGGTCCTCATCCTGAGGGCCCGCCCATGGCGGGCGTCTCGAAGGATGGCTACAGCTGAAATCGATTCCATGTGATAGGGCGGTGCAAGCCTACTTCCCCTCCACAAATCTCCTGAACGCATCGGCATAGTCCGGATGCCAGCGTGACAGCGGCGGACGGTTCTCGACGATATCACCCGCCGCCCACAGCATGCGCTTCTCGTCGAGCGCCCGCGGCACGTCGTTGTCGGGGCACAGGATGTAGAAATCGCCGGCCTCCAACCGCGCCAGCATGAAATCCACCGTCTGCTCCGGCGTCCATGCGCCGGCCGGCTTCTCGGTGCGGCCCTTCGCGGTGAGACCGGTGAAGACGAAGCCGGGGATCAAGAGATGCGCGGTGATGCGACAATCCTTCGTGTTGCGCAGCTCGTGCTGGAGCGCCTCGGTGAAGGCTTTCACGCCGGCCTTGGAGACATTGTAGGCGGGGTCGCCGGGCGGCGTGGTGATACCCTGTTTCGATCCGGTATTGATGATGAGGCCGGACCTGCCGCGCGCGATCATGTTGGGTGCGAAGATTCGCGAGCCGTTGATGATGCCCCACATATTGACGCCGATGATTCGCTGCCAATGATCGGGCTCGCCGAACAGCGAACTGCCGGGCTGGATGCCGGCATTGTTCATGAGGACGTCGGTGCCGCCGAACCGCTCGCGCACGGCGCGCTCCAGTTCCGTGACATCCTCGACCTTGCCGACATCTGCGAATGAGGTCATCACATTTGCGGCAGACGTGACGGATGACAGTTTTGTCGCAGCTTCGGCAAGGCGAGCCTGATCCACGTCAGCGATGCACACCTTCATGCCGGCGCGCGCGAAGGACGCGGCAGCCGCCAGTCCGATGCCGGATGCACCGCCGGTGATCACGGCAACATTGTCTTTGGCGATGGCGGAATGTGGCATGGCAAGATCTCCGGGGCGGGCTCGGTCGAGCTATAGCATGGCATGCGCGCGACCCTGCACAAGTCGGCATGGGAGGTCTTCGTTCCACGCTGCCTTTACGCCCCTCGGGCAGCGCTGTATTCTTCACGACCTAACGATCCCGCCCAGATCGAACCAATCAATCACCTGACTAGGGAGTGCAGCCATGGCTGTGTCGCAGGCTATTCCGATCACGCGCCATCCGTTCGCCAACGGGTCCTACAAGCAGATGCTGATCGACGGGAAGTGGGTTGATGCCGCTTCCGGCAAGCGCTTCGAGACTCACAACCCCGCCACCGGTGAACTGCTCGCAACCGTCGCCGAAGGCGACAAGGAAGACATCGATCGAGCGGTTGCCGCCGCCCGCCGCGCCTTCGAAGGCCCCTGGAGCAAGGTCAAGCCGTTCGAGCGGCAGAACCTGCTTCTGAAGCTTGCCGATCTGGTCGAGAAGAATTTCGACGAATTGTCGCAGCTCGACACGTTGGATATGGGTGCGCCGCTCAGCCGCACCCGCGCCTATCGCCTGCGCGCGGTCGGCATGCTGCGCTATTACGCCGGCCAGACCACCGCAATCCACGGCGAGACCATCGAGAACTCGCTGCCCGGCGAAATCTTCTCCTACACGCTGAAGGAGCCGATCGGCGTCGTCGGCGCCATCATTCCCTGGAACGGACCGCTCACCGCGACGATCTGGAAGATCGGACCGGCGATCGCGACCGGCTGCACCGTGGTGCTCAAGCCCGCCGAAGAGGCGCCGCTGACCTCGCTGCGCATCGCGGAGCTGGCGATGGAAGCGGGCATTCCGCCAGGGGTCATCAACGTCGTGCCCGGCTATGGCGAGACCGCGGGCGCCGCGCTCGCCTCGCATCATGACGTCGACAAGGTCGCCTTCACCGGCTCGCACGTCACGGGCCAGTCGATCATCCGCGCTTCGGCCGGCAACCTCAAGCGCGTCTCGCTCGAGCTCGGCGGCAAGTCGCCGGACATCGTGTTCGCGGATGCCGATCTCGACGCCGCCGTGCCAGGCGCGGCGATGGCGGTGTTCGCCAACTCGGGCCAGATCTGCAGCGCCGGCACGCGCCTGTTCGTCGAGCAGGCGATCTACGAGGAGTTCGTCGGCCGCGTCGCCGAGTTCGGCAAGAAGCTGCAGGTCGGTAACGGCCTCGATCCCAACGTGCAGATCGGCCCGCTGGTCTCCGAGGAGCAACTCAAGCGCGTCACCGGCTATCTCGACATCGGCCAGAAGGAAGGCGCGAAGGCCCTCGCCGGCGGTGGCCGAGCCACCGAAGGCGCGTTGTCGAAAGGCTTCTTCGTCTCACCGACGGTGTTCGCGGGCGTCCAGGACAACATGCGCATCGCGCAGGAAGAGATCTTCGGCCCCGTCATCTCCGCGATCGCGTTCAAGGACATGGACGAGCTGGTCAAGCGCGCCAACAACACCACGTTCGGCCTCGGCTCCGGCTTGTGGACGCGCGACGTCAGCAAGGCCCATGCGGTTGCGAAGTCGCTGCGCGCCGGTTCGGTGTGGGTGAACTGCTACCAGGCGATGGATCCGGCCGTGCCGTTCGGCGGCTACAAGATGAGCGGCTATGGCCGCGAGTCCGGCAAGCAGCATGTCGAGGAATATCTCAACGTGAAGGCCGTCTGGATCAAGACGGCGTAAGGCCTCTCTGTCGCGTTCCGCGAGAGGGAATATCCATTTTTGCAGGGGCGGCGCCTTTTCCGGTGGCCGCCCCTCGCTATATGATTTGCATCCTTTCAGTGACATCCGGGGTCCCCATGAAATTCGACGCGTTGTTTCGACCGTTGCAGGTCGGTCCGTACAAGCTCGCGCATCGCGTCGCACTGGCGCCGCTGACGCGCATGCGCGCCGAGCGCGAGAGCTTTGCGCCGCGGCCGCTCAACGCCGAATATTACGGCCAGCGCGCGACCAAGGGCGGTCTGCTCATCGCCGAAGCCTCGCCCGTGGTCTCGCATGGCCGCGGCAATCCGGCGACACCTGGCATCTATTCGGACGCGCAGGTCGCCGGCTGGCGCAAGGTGACGGACGCGGTGCACGCCAAGGGCGGCATCATCTTCCTCCAGCTCTGGCATGTCGGCCGCGTCTCGCACTCCTCCTTCCACGGCGGCGCGCTGCCGGTTTCGGCCTCGGCGATTCCGATCAAGGCGGACGGCATGAAGGCGATGACCGCCGACGGCAAGATCTCGGAGTACGAGACGCCGCGCGCGCTGGAGACCGACGAGGTCAAGGGCATCGTCGAGGCGTTCCGGCAGGCTGCGAAGAACGCGCTCGCCGCCGGCTTCGACGGCGTCGAGATCCACGGCGCCAACGGCTATCTGCTCGAGCAGTTCCTGCAGTCACGCAGCAACCAGCGTACCGATCAATATGGCGGCGGAATCGAGAACCGTGCGCGGCTTCTGCTCGAGGTCACGCAGGCCGCGATCGACGTCTGGGGTGCGAACCGCGTCGGCGTGCGGCTGTCGCCGCACGGCATCGCCAATGATTCCGGCGAGCCGGACCCGATGCCGCTCTACACCCATGTGGTGAAGGCGCTCGACAAGCGCGGCCTTGCCTATCTGCATTTCATCGAGCCGCGCTCCAGCGGCGCCGGCCGCGCCGACGTCCATTGGGAGAACGTGCCGTCGGCGATGGTGCTGTTCCGCCCGCTCTACAGCGGCGTGCTGATGACGGCCGGCGGCTTCACCGGCGAGACCGCGAACGCGGCGATCGCCGAGGGACATGCGGACATCATCGCCTTCGGCCGCATCTTCATCTCCAACCCCGATCTGCCGCGGCGCCTCGCGCACGACTACCCGATCACGCCGTACAACCGCGCGACGTTCTACGGCGGCGAGGAGAAGGGGTATACGGATTATCCTGTGTATGACGAACTGACGCCGGCGTAGGCACTCTCCCTCCGTCATTCCGGGCGCGACGAGCTATGATGCGCAATTGCGCATCTGAGAATCCATCTGGCGGCACATGGCGAGGGTGAGATGGATTCCGGGCTCGATGCTTCGCATCGCCCCGGAATGACGATCGTGTATTGTCGTCTTCGCAATGACGACGGAGGGACGTCCATGGCCAAAGCCGCAGCCGCCGCAGGTATCGCCACCGGCCAATGCCTCTGCGGCAAGGTAACCTTCGAGATCGACGTTCCCGCGCGCTGGGCCTGGCACGATCATTCCGCCGCCAGCCGCCGCGCTCATGGTGCCGCTTACGCCACCTATGTCGGCAGCTGGAAGAAGCGCTTCCGCATCACCTCGGGCAAGACCGCGCTGACCCGCTACGAGGACAAGGCCACCAGGACCACGCGCAGCTTCTGCTCCCATTGCGGCACACCGATCGCCTATGAACGCCCGCGCGGGCCGCACATGGTCAACATCCCCCGCGCCCTGTTCAAGGAGCGTACCGGCCGCCAGCCGCTCTACCACATCGCGATCGAGGAGCTGCAGGAGTGGGCCTATACCGGCGAGCCGCTGGTGCCGCTGAAGGGATTTCCGGGCGTGGTCTGGCAGCGCTCGAAAAAGAAAAGGCGCGCGGGCGGCGAGGACCCGTTCGAGCTGGGGCGCGAAGAGATGTAGTCCCGCTCTCGTGCCCCGGACGCGGTGCGGCGCGCAGTGCCGCACTGCTGAGCCGGGGCCTATGCAGCAGAGAATGCCGTGAGCGACGGGGTCCCGGCTCTGCGCCGCACCGCTGCGCGCTGCACCGCGTCCGGGACACCAGAGCGAAGTTTGTCGCTCCCGCGCAACGCAGCCATGACCGCGCTTCCTTGCGCGTCGCCTCCGACTTCGGCCATCATGCCTTTCGTCCTTGCGGCAACGTCCGCTCCCTGGAGGAAACATGAAGAACAAGATCACCGGCCGCTCCGCCTTTCTCGCGCTGCTCAAGGACGAGGGCATCACGCATCTGTTCGGCAACCCCGGCACCACCGAGCTGCCGATCATGCATGCGCTGAAGGACCATCCCGATCTCACCTACGTGATGGCGATGCAGGAGAGCCTGGTGGTCGCGATCGCCGACGGCTACAGCCGCGCCTCGGGAAAGCTCGTCGCCTGCAACGTCCACGTCGCCCCCGGCCTCGGCAACGCCATGGGCTCGCTCTACAACGCCCAGTTCACGGGCACGCCGATGATTTTGACCGCGGGACAGCAGGAGCAGGGCCACGGACTGATGGAGCCGGTGCTGTACGGTCCCCTGGTGCGGATGGCCGAGCCGCTGGTGAAATGGGCGGTGGAGGTGACGCGTCTGGAAGACCTGCCGCGCATCGTGCGCCGTGCCGCCAAGATCGCGACCACGCCGCCGACCGGACCGGTGTTCATCTCGCTGCCCGGCGACATCCTCAACAGCGAAGCCGGCATCGATCTCGGCCGCTCCACCCGCATCGATGCGCGCGTCAAGCCGTCCGACGAGGCGTTAAGAGCCTTCGCCGCGCGGCTATTGGAGGCGGAGCGTCCCGTCATCGTCACCATGGACGAGGTGGTCAAGAGCGACGCGCTGAAGGAAGCCGCCGAGCTCGCCGAGCTGCTAGGTGCCGCCGCCTACCAATCTTCGACGCCCTATGGCTCGCACTTCCTGTCGGAGAGCCCGAGCTTCGTCGGCACGCTGGCGCGCGTGCAGAAGGTCGCGCGCGATACGCTTGCGCCCCATGATTTGCTGATCGCGCTCGGCGGTGATCCCCTGCGGATGTCGGTCTATAGCGAGGTCGATGCGCTGCCTGAGGGACTCGGCATCGTGCAGATCGGCCTCGTCGACTGGGAGATCGCCAAGAATTACGGCGCCGAGATCGCGCTGAAGGCAGACCTGAAGGAAACGTTGCGCGCGCTGATCCCGGTGTTGAAGGAGATGGGTGGCGCGACACTCGCGGGCCGCGCCAAGCAGCGCCTTGCCGAATTGGCGCCGCAGAACTGGACTGCGCGGCGTGCCGCGCTGGTGGAGCAGATCGGCAAGAGCGCGGGCCGCAGCCCCATCGATCCCGACTATCTGGTGCTGCAGATGGTCGAGGCCATGCCTGAGAACGCCATCCTCGTCGACGAGGGCCTCACCTCCAGCCGCCAGGTCACGGCGCTGCGTCCGCATCGCGACCGCTACGGCTATCACGGCCTTGCCTCCGGCGGCATCGGCTGGGGCCTGCCGGCCTCGGTCGGCGCCAGCATCGCCAATCCGCATCGCCCGGTCGTGTGCTTTTCCGGCGACGGCAGCGCGATGTATTCGATCCAGTCGCTGTGGACCGCGGCGCATCACAAGCTGCCGCTCAACGTCGTCATCGCCAACAATGGCGGCTACCGCATCATCAAGCAGCGCCTGCTCGCCTTCCATGGCGATGACAATTACGTCGGCATGGATTTCGTCGATCCGCCCGTGGATTTCGCCGGCGTCGCCAAGGCGCTCGGCTGCGAGGCGATCAGGATCAGCGATCCCCGCGAGCTGAATGCGACGCTGGCCTCGGCGTTCAATCGGCCGGGCACGAAGCTGATCGAGGTGATGGTGGACGGGAAGGTGTAGGGAGCAACGCTGCCTCCACGTTCTCCGGTGTCATCGCCCGCGGAGGCGGGCGATCCAGTATTCCAGAGGCTGCGGTGATTGAGCCGCAACGTCACGGCGTACTGGATGCCCCGGTCAAGCCGGGGCATGACAGCATCAACCTGGGGCACTACCCCGTCTTCCCGACCCGATACCCCGCCGCCGGATGCGGCGCATCCAGCCTGGCGCGGCCATCGCCGAACAGCTTCTCCCGCAGCGTGCCCTTCGCATATTCTTTCTTGTAGCGTCCGCGCCTGGTCAGCTCCGGCACAAGCATGTCCGCGATATCCTCGAAATCGCCGGGCGAGATCGCGAAGGCGACGTTGAGGCCGTCGACGTCGGTCTTCTCGAACCAGTCCTCGATCTTGTCGGCGACGCTTTCGGGCGTGCCGACCACGACCGGGCCGGCGCCGCCGATGCCGACATGCTCGATGACGTCGCGCACGGTCCAGACACGGTCGGGGTCGCCGCGGGTGACGTTGTCGAGCGCGCTGCGGCCGGCGTCGTTCTGGACGTGGCGCACCTGCTGGTCGAGCTCGTAGCCGGAGAAATCGATGCCGGTCCATCCCGACATCAGCGCAAGCGCGCCTTCCGGATTGATGTGCGAGCGGTAGTCGGCGTATTTCGCCGCCGCTTCCGCCTCGGTGTTGCCGAGGATGATCGTCATCATGTTGAACATCAGGATCTCCGCAGGGTTGCGGCCGAGCGCGGCGGCCTCCTGGCGGATCGCGGAGACGCGCGGCGCGATGATCTTGGCCGACGGTCCCGACATGAACACGCATTCGGCGTGCTTGGCCGCGAACTGCCGGCCGCGCGGCGAGGTGCCGGCCTGGTAGAGCACCGGCGTGCGCTGCGGCGAGGGCTCGCTGAGATGGATGGTGTTGTTGATGCGGTAGTTCGCGCTCTCGTGGTTGATGCGGTGAACCTTGCTCGGATCGGTGAAGATGCCGCGCTTGCGGTCGCGCAGCACGGCGTCGTCTTCCCAGCTTGCTTCCCAAAGCTTGTAGACGACCTCCATATATTCGTCGGCGATGTCGTAGCGGTCGTCGTGTCCGGTCTGCTTGTCCTTGCCGGCGCCGCGCGCGGCGCTGTCGAGATAGCCGGTGACGACGTTCCAGCCGATCCGCCCCTCGGTGAGATGGTCGAGCGTCGACATCCGCCGCGCGAACGGGTAGGGCGGTTCGAAGGAGAGATTGCTAGTGACGCCGAAGCCGAGATTTTTCGTCACGGCGGCCATCGCCGAGAGCAGCAGCAGCGGCTCGTTCGACGGGGTCTGTGCCGCGTTGCGCAAAGCCGCGTCGGGGCTGTTGCCATAGACGTCGTAGACCCCGAGCACGTCGGCCAGGAACAGTCCGTCGAAACGGCCGCGTTCCAAGGTCCTGGCAAGATCGATCCAGTAGGGCAGGCGGTTATATTCGGCCGTGCGGTCGCGCGGATGGGTCCACAGGCCCGGTGATTGGTGCGCGACGCAATTCATCGCAAAGGCGTTGAGCCTGATCTCTTTGGCCATGCTGGTCCCCCGGCGCCCTGTACCGAGCGCTCTTCGAATGATAGACGTGCGCCAGGACTTGACGCGAAACTTGGCGAAGTTCTTGCATAACGCTAGCGCTTGGCAAGGCCAAAATCAGCGGCGCTGCTGCGCTTGGCAAGCCAATCTCAAGGATGCAAGGACGAAATCCCAAGAGAAGTACAAGAGAACTGCAAGAACTATCCAACCCCCGCCACTTTCGAAGGCCAGCCCGTGTCGGGTAAGGTCCTTCCTCTCAAAGTCTCGAAAAGCAAGTCATGACCAGAGCCGACGCCATCGCCCGCGCCCGTGAGGATTTCAAGTCCGGCGCATTCCTCGCCGAGCTCGACCGCCGCGTCGCCTACAAGACCGAGAGCCAGAATCCGTCGCGTGGCCCCGAGCTGCGCGCCTATCTGGAACAGGAGATGCAGCCGGCTTTCGCGGCGCTCGACTTCACCAGCCGCATCGTCGAATCCCCCAGCGGCAAGGCGCCGTTCCTGTTCGCCGAGCATCACGAGAGCGCCTCCGCGCCGACTGTGCTGGTCTACGGCCATGGCGATGTCGTCGACGGCATGGAGGGCGAGTGGCGCGACGGCCGCGATCCCTGGCGCACCACGGTTGCGGGCACGCGGCTCTATGGCCGTGGCACCGCCGACAACAAGGGCCAGCACAGCATCAACATGGCGGCGCTCCGCGCGGTGCGCGAGGCCCGCGGCGGCAAGCTTGGCTTCAACGCCAAATTCATCGTCGAGATGGGCGAGGAGATCGGCTCGCCCGATCTCGGCAAGGTTTGCGACCTCCATCGCGACGCGCTCAAGGCCGATCTGTTCATGGCCTCCGACGGGCCGCGCCTGTCCGCCGACCGTCCGACGCTGTTCCTCGGCTGCCGTGGCGGCATCCGCATCCATCTGGATGTGAACCTGCGCGACGGCGGCCACCATTCCGGCAATTGGGGCGGCGTGCTGGCCAACCCCGCGACCATTCTGGTCAACGCGATCTCCACGCTGGTCGACGGTCACGGCCGCCTCCAGCTCGACGCCCTGAAGCCGCCGCGGCTCACCAACCAGATCCGCTCCTATCTCGCCGACGTGCAGGTGGTGCCGAGTGCGGACGAGCCCGCGCTGGCCGAGAACTGGGGTGAAGAGGGATTGTCGGCCGCCGAACGGCTCTACGCCTGGAACACGCTGGAAGTGCTGGCGATGTCGTCGGGTAATATCGAGAAGCCCGCCAACGCCATTCCCGGCCATGCCAATGCCGTGCTGCAGCTGCGTTTCGTGGTCGGCACCAGGATTGACGGGCTGATCGAGGCGATCCGGGCCCATCTGGTCGAAAAGGGGTTTCCGATGGTCGAGGTGCGGGCGGCCCAGAGTTTTGCTGCATCGCGCACCGATTTCGACAGTCCCTGGATCAAATGGGCGGCGGACTCGGTGAAGGAGACCACCGGCAAGCCGCCGGCGGTGCTGCCCAATTTCGGCGGCTCGCTGCCCAATGACGTCTTTTCCGAGATCCTGGGCCTGCCGACGATCTGGGTCCCGCACTCCTATCCCGGCTGTTCCCAGCATGCGCCCAATGAGCACATTCTGCTGCCTCTCACGGAAGAAGCCTTGACGGTGATGGCCGGGTTGTTCTGGGATCTCGGCCAGCTGCCCAAACCGCTGAGTTGAGCCGTTAACCTGAGGCGTGATCTCGCCGAAAGTCACATTCTAATCCAGGCCGATATGTGCTTGCATCCGGCCGCATCATCCTGAAAGGGGAAGAAGAAGTGAAACATTTCCGTAGCATCGGGCTCGCACTCGCCGCGACCTTCGTCGTCAGCCAAGCCGGGGCCCAGGAGCTGACCGGTACGCTGAAGAACATCAAGGACACCGGTGCCATCACGCTGGGCTTCCGCGACTCCTCGATCCCGTTCTCCTATCTCGACGACAACCAGAAGCCCGTCGGGTTCGCGATGGACATCTGCTACAAGATCGTCGACGCCGTGAAGAAGGAACTCAAGCTCGACAAGCTCGAGGTCAAGCTCAATCCGGTGACCTCGGCGACGCGTATTCCCCTGATGGCCAACGGCACCATCGACCTCGAATGTGGCTCGACCACCAACAACGCCGAGCGCCAGAAGCAGGTCGCCTTCACCAACACCCACTACCTGACCGCGAGCCGCTACGTGTTCAAGAAGTCGAGCGGCCTGAAGTCGATCGACGACCTCAAGGGCAAGACCGTGGTCTCCACCGCGGGAACCACCAACATCAAGCAGCTCACCGAAGCCAACGTCGCGAAGAGCCTCGGCGCCAACATCATCCCCGCCAAGGACCACGCCGAGGCCTTCCTGATGGTCGAGACCGACCGCGCGGTCGCCTTCGTCATGGACGACATCCTGCTCGCGAGCCTCGTTGCCGGTTCGAAGTCGCCGGATGACTACGTCATCTCCAAGGATGCGTTCTCCAAGCCGGAGCCCTACGGCATCATGCTGCGCAAGGACGACGCGGCCTTCAAGAAGGTGGTCGATGCCGCGACCGCCGCGCTCTACACCTCCGGCGAAGGCCAGAAGATCTACGACAAGTGGTTCACGGCCAAGATCCCGCCGAAGGGCCTGAACCTCAACACCCCGATCTCGACCGAGCTGAAGAACGAGTTCGCGAAGCCTTCGGACTCGCCGAACCCGGACGACTACAAGTAAGATACAACCTCGATCTTTCGATCGGGATCATGTCCGGCCACTCTTGACACAGGGGTGGCCGGACATTTGCATAGGCGCCCAGGATATCTGACGGGCGCGTTCGCGCGGGGGACACGTGAACTACAACTGGAACTGGGGAATCTTCTTCCAGCCGAACCCGATGGGAACCGGCACCTATCTCGACATGCTTTTGTCGGGCCTGGTGTTGACCCTCAAGACCGGAGCGCTCGCCTGGGTCATCGCGCTGATCACCGGCTCGATTGTCGGCGTCATGCGCACGCTGCCGTCGAAGGGGGCCAACTGGTTCGGCTTCGCCTACGTTGAATTCTTCCGCAATATGCCGCTGCTGGTGCAGCTTTTCCTGTGGTTCTTCGTGCTGCCGGAAATTCTGCCGCGGGCGGCGGGCCTGTGGCTGAAGCAATTGCCGAACGCGCCGTTCTGGACCGCTGCGATCGGCATCGGCCTGTTCATGTCGGCGCGCGTCGCGGTGCAGTTGCAGGCCGGTATCGGCTCGCTGCCGCGCGGACAGAGAATGGCCGCCACCGCGCTGGGTCTGACCACCTTCCAGGGCTATCGCTACGTGCTGCTGCCGATGGCGTTCCGCATCATCCTGCCGCCGCTGACGTCCGAATTCCTGAACACCATCAAGAACACCGCGGTGGCCATCACCATCGGCCTGCTGGAGCTGACCGGACAGGCGCGCTCGATGCAGGAGTTCTCGTTCCAGGTGTTCGAGGCCTTCACCGCCGCGACCATCCTCTACCTCCTCGTCAACGCCGTCGTCGTGACCGCGATGCGCTTCCTCGAACGCTGGGTCGCGATCCCCGGCTACATCACGGGGAAATAGGCCATGTTCGCCAATCTCGATTTCGACGTCATCCGCCGCGCGCTGCCCTATCTGTTCTACGAGGGCATGACGTTCACCCTGACGCTGACGGCGCTCGCGGCCTTCGGTGGCCTCGTCTTCGGCACGGCGCTCGCGCTGATGCGGCTGTCCGGCTACAAGACGCTCGGGCGCATCGCCGGCCTCTATGTCGACTTCATGCGCTCGCTGCCGCTGGTGCTGGTGATCTTCTGGTTCTACTTTCTGGTGCCCTATATCGGGCAGTGGCTGACCGGCGCCTCGCGCCCGATCAGCGTCGGCGCGTTCGCATCCTCGCTCATCACCTTCATCATGTTCGAGGCGGCCTACTTCTCCGAGATCATGCGTGCCGGCATCCAGTCGATCTCGCGCGGCCAGCCGGCCGCCGCCAGCGCGCTCGGACTGACCTACGCCCAGACCATGCGCTACGTCGTGCTGCCGCAGGCGTTTCGCAACATGCTGCCGGTGCTGATCACGCAGACCATCGTGCTGTTCCAGGACACGTCGCTGGTCTACGTCCTGTCGATCACGGACTTCCTGGGCGCCGCGAGCAAGGTGGCGCAGCGCGACGGGCGTCTCGTCGAGATGTACCTGTTCGCAGCCGTGGTCTACTTCACCATTTCCTGTGTCGCGTCCTTCGGCGTCCGCCGCCTGCAGGCGCGCATCGCCATCATTCGCTAGGGCTCCCTGCTCATGATCGAAATCAGCCACGTCAACAAATGGTACACGCCCTCCTTCCAGGTGCTGACGGATTGCACCACCAGCGTCACCAAGGGCGAGGTCGTCGTGGTGTGCGGCCCCTCCGGTTCGGGCAAGTCGACGCTGATCAAATGCGTCAATGCACTCGAGCCGTTCCAGAGCGGTGACATCCTGGTCGACGGCACCAAGGTCAACGATCCCAAGACCAACCTGCCAAAACTGCGCTCGCGCGTCGGCATGGTGTTCCAGCACTTCGAGCTGTTTCCGCATTTGAAGATCATCGACAATCTCTGCCTCGCGCAGGAGAAGGTGCTCGACAGGCCGCGCGACAAGGCGGTGGCGAAAGGAATGCAACTGCTTGAGCGTGTCGGTCTGAAGGAGCAGGCGCAGAAATTCCCCGCGCAGCTCTCCGGCGGCCAGCAACAGCGCGTCGCGATCGCCCGTGCGCTCGCCATGGATCCGATCGTCATGCTGTTCGACGAGCCCACCTCGGCGCTCGATCCTGAAATGGTCAGCGAGGTGCTCGACGTCATGGTCGATCTCGCCCATGAGGGCATGACCATGATGGTGGTCACCCACGAGATGGGCTTCGCCCGCAAGGTCGCCAATCGCGTGATCTTCATGGACCGCGGCGAGATCGTCGAGGACGCTCCGAAGGAGGACTTCTTCGGCAAGCCGCGCAGCGACCGCGCGCAGAAGTTCTTGTCGAAGATTCTGTCGCATTGACGTCTCTGTCATTCCGGGACGCGCCCCTTGGCGCAGGCCCGGAATCCTTCGAGCGTCCGTCTTCCGAGGTGAGATGGATTCCGGGCTCATTCGCTTTGCGAATGCCCCGGAATGACGGAACGAGGGTTTATCGGGCTCGCCAAATCTCCTATACCGGTGGCCAAATTCCCTTTCCCTGCCTGGAGACCTGCCTTGGACCCGATCGCCTACGTCAACGGCTCATTCGTCCCGCTCTCGGACGCCAAAATCTCGGTCCTCGATCGCGGCTTCCTGTTCGCCGACGGCATCTACGAGGTCTCGGCCGTGCTGGACGGCAAGCTGGTTGACAACGCCTCGCATCTGGCACGGCTGGAGCGGTCGGTGGGCGAGATCAAGCTGAAGCTGCCGGAGACGCTCGAGCGCATCACCGAGCTGCAGAAGGAGCTGATCGCGCGCAACAAGCTCGCGAACGGTCTGGTCTATCTCCAGGTGACGCGCGGCGCCGACAAGGGCCGCGACTTCGCCTTCCCCAAGGGTGACGTCAAGTCGAGCCTGGTGATGTTCACGTCGGAAAAGGACATCATCAACGCCGCCTCGGCAAAGACCGGTATCAACGTGATCACGGTGCCCGACATCCGCTGGGAGCGCCGTGACATCAAGAGCGTGGCGTTGCTGGCGCAGGTGCTGGCGAAGCAGGCGGCGGCCGAAGCCGGCGCGGGCGAGGCCTGGATGCTGGAAGACGGCTACGTCACAGAGGGCGGTTCGTCCTCGGCGTTCATCCTCACCAAGGACGATGTCATCGTCACCCGCAAGAACTCCAACGCGATCCTGCCGGGTTGCACCCGCAAGGCAGTGGTGGCGCTCGCCGAAGAGCGCCAGCTTCGTGTCGAGGAGCGCTCGTTCACGGTCGCCGAGGCGCTGGCCGCAAAGGAGGCTTTCGCGACGTCGGCGTCGCTGTTCGTCCAGCCGGTGATCGCGATCGACGGCAAGAAGGTCGGTGACGGCAAGCCAGGCCCGATGGCGACGCGCCTGCGCGAGATCTATGTGGAGTTCGCCAAGGCGACGGCGGTCTGAGCCACGCGCTCAGCTGCCGTAGGGTGGACAAAGGCGCCCCTGCGCCGTGCCCACGTCTTCGCTCCTGTTAGCCACAGTAGGTGGGCACGCTTCGCTTTGCCCACCCTGCGAGACCTGCGTTTGAGGCCTGCACCACCCTCACGCCACCGACGCCTTGACCTTCACCGGATGCACCGCGCGGAACGCGATCGCAATCCTGTTCCAGGCGTTGATGGCGCCGATCAGCATGGTCAGGTTCACCGTCTCCGCGTCGGAGAACTGCGCGCGGACCTGCTCGTAGACGTCATCGGGCGCGTGCGTCTGCGCGATCAGCGTCACGGACTCGGTCCAGGCCAGGGCGGCGCGCTCGCGGTCGGTGTAGAGGGGGGATTCGCGCCAGGCATTGAGAAGATAAAGCCGCTGCTCCGTCTCGCCGCGCTTGCGGGCGTCCTCGGTATGGACCGCGATGCAGTAGGCGCAACCGTTGATTTGCGATGCACGTGTCTTGACCAGTTCGATCAGGGATTGCTCCAGGCCGCTCGCCTTGATCTGGGTTTCGACCGCGACCAGGGCTTTGAACGTCTCGGGCGCAGCCTGATAGTAGTTCATGCGAGGCTTCATCATTATTCTCCTTTTGGTTGAGTTTATCATGCTAGTGCGCGCCATCTCTGGCAAGATGGCTTGGCTTCTTCAGAAAGAACACGGCGATCAGGGCGATGATCAGCGCCATGCCGAGCAGGTAGAAGGTGTCGCTGAAGGCGAAGATGTAAGCCTGCTTCTGCACGATACGGCCAACCGCGACATAGGCGCGATGCGCGGCGTCTGCACGGTCGAGAATGCCATGGCTGACGAAATATTGCGTGAGCTGTTCCAGTCGCGTGCGGGTGGCCTGCTCGAACACCGAGACCGACTGCATCAGCACGTTGGAGTGATATTGCTCGCGCTTGGTCAGCACGGTTTGCAGCAGTGCGATGCCGACGGCGCCGCCGAGATTGCGCATCATGTTGAACAGGCCGGAGGCGGAACCCGCATTCTCGGCCTCGATCCCAGCGGTCGCGACCGCCGACAACGGTGCCATCACCAGCGCCTGGCCGATGGCGCGGACGACGTTGGGCCACAGCAGCTGGTCGGCGGCGTAGTCGCTGGTCATATAGATGTTCATGAAGTTCGAGGCCGAGAACAGCACGAAGCCGACGCCGATCACGATGCGCGCGTCGAATTTCTGCATCAGCCGCGGCACCAGCGGGATCAGCACGAGCTGCGGCAGCCCGGTCCAGGCCAGCACCATGCCGATCTGCTCCGCGTTGTAGCCCTGGATGCGTGCCAGATATTGCGGGAGGATGAACACCGAGCCGTACAGTGCGACGCCGAGTAGGAAGTTCGCCAGCATGCCGAAGCCGAAATTGCGGCGGGCGAGCAGGCGCAGGTTGAGCAGCGGCTTTTTCACCGTGAGTTCGATGATGAAGAAGGTGGTCAGCGCCACGACCGCGATCGCCGACAGCTTGACGATGAAGGGCGAGCCGAACCAGTCGTCCTTGTTGCCTTCCTCGAGCACGGTCTGGAGGGCGGAGAGCCCGATGGCCATGGTGATGATGCCGGCCCAGTCGCCCTCGCGCAGCAGCGCCAGCTTCATCGGCCTCGCCTCGAGCGCGTACCAGAGCATGCCGACCATGACCGCGCCGGGGACGAGGTTGACGTAGAAGATGTACTCCCAGCCGAAATTCTCGGTGAGATAGCCGCCGATGGTCGGGCCGATCGCGGGAGCGAACGTCGCGGACAGCGCGAACAACGCAAGACCGACCGGCTGCTTTCCGCGCGGCAGCAGCGTGATGATCAGCGTGAACGCCATCGGGATCAGAACACCGCCGGTGAATCCCTGCACGGCGCGCAGCACGATCATCTGCGGCAGGTCCTGCGCCAGCGCGCAAGCTGCCGACAGCAGCAGGAACAGGACCGCGTTGGTCAGAAGATAGATCCGAATCGAGAAGACCTGCGCGAGCCAGCCGGAGAGCGGGATCACCACGATCTCCGCGATCAGATAGGAGGTGGAGATCCAGCCGCCATCGTCGATACCGGCGCCGATCGCGCCCTGGATGTCAGCGAGCGAGGCGTTGACGATCTGGATGTTCAGCACCGCCATGAAGGCGCCGAGCGTCGCGCCGATCACCGCGATCCAGGTTTTTGCCGACACGGCCGGCGTCGCGGGAGCGGCTGGCGCGGCGATGTTGGCGATGGATGCGGCGTTGACTGTCGGTTGAAGCGTGCTCATGGAAACCTCGTCTCGGATACGGAGACAGGATGCGTTAGACAGGTGGTCTCGATCATCGAGGAAGTTCTGGAAGGATCGTCCGGCAGGATTTGACAATCCCGCCTGAGTCTTCCGGCTTCAACCGCCGTTCCGGCGAGGGGCGTTTTCAGCCAGATGCTTTGCGGTGTCGCGCTCTGCCAGCACCGTCTGCTTGGTGTCGACGGTCGGCACCGCCGACATGCCGGGGCGGAGCAGGCCGATCAGGCTGTGGTCGTCGAGCACGATCTTCACGGGAACACGCTGCACGATCTTGGTGAAGTTGCCGGTGGCGTTGTCCGGCGGCAGGAGCGCGAATTCGAGCCCGCTGGCCGGCGACAGGCTGTCGACATGGCCGCGCAGGGTCCGGTTACGGAAACTGTCGACGTGCAGCTCGACCGGCTGGCCGGGGCGCACATGCGTCAGCTGCGTCTCCTTGAAGTTCGCGACGACATAGACCGCATCGAGCGGCACCACGGCCATCAATTGCGTGCCGGCCTGGACGTATTGGCCGACGCGCAGTGCGCGCGCCCCGACCGTGCCGTCGACAGGTGCAGTGATCTCGGTATAGGACAGGTTCAGCGCCGCCTGCTGTGCGACCGCGCGGGCCCGCTCGAGCTGGGCGGCGGCCTGGGCGCGCTGGGTGGTGAGCACGTCGACCTTGCGTTGCGCGGCCACGAGGCCGGATTTGGCATGCTGCAGCTGTGCGCTGCTGGCGCGCAGGGCCGCGTCAGTCTGCTGTGCGCGCTGGATGGTGCCGGAGCCCGACTTCATCAGATCGTCGTAGCGGGCGCGCTCCTCCTGCGCGAATTTGAGGTTGGCGTCCGCTGCCGCAACATCGGCGGTGCTTTGCTCGATGATCGGTTGCTGGAGCTCGAGCTGGGCATCGATGTTGCGCACCGAGGCTTCGCCGGCGGCGATATCGGCGCGGGCCTGCTCCAGCGCCGCCTTGAAGTCGCGATCGTCGATCTTGGCGAGAAGCTGGCCGGCTCTGACCTTCTCGTTGTCGCCCACCAGCACCTTGGCGATATAGCCGGAGACCTTTGGTGCGACGATCGTGGAGTCCGCCTTCACATAGGCGTCGTCGGTCGTCTCGAGGTAGCGACCGTTGGTCCAGTAGTCGTGCCCGTAATAGGCCGCGGCCGCCGTGCCCGCGAGCAGCGCAAGCACCAGCGCCGCGCGCCGAACCATATTCCGGGGCGGGGCACCCGGCTTCGCCTTGGAATAATCATCAGGAATTTCAATTGCTTGCTGAAAGTTATCGGTGCGGGGCATCTCGGACATGGCGGTATTCCTTTTCGGCTCGCCGGGAATATCGGTCTTTCCAGTTCAAGCGATAATTGGCGAAATGCAGGAAGGATTATCCGCCAGCAGCGGATAGTCCGAGGCTGCATCTTGACCTCAGTGGTGTACCGAGCCAGCCCGGCGAGTGCGCCAGAGCGATTGCCGTCCCTGTCGTACGATTGCGGCAAACGCGTCTGGGTCCTGCCGCACGCGAGGCTCTGGGCGGGGTGGGACCCGTTTCCAGGATCTGATAGATAATCGAGGGGTATCCCCAGCGATTATCTATCCAGAGCGGACAATCACGCAGCCATGGACCGATTGACCAGCCTCGAAGTGTTCAGCCGCGTGGTCGAGACCGGCGGCTTCTCCGCGGCAGCCCGCAAGCTCAACATGTCGACCACCATGGTGAGCAATCACGTCCAGGCATTGGAAGACCGGCTCGGGGTGAGGCTGCTTCACCGCACCACGCGCAAGGTCAACCTTACGGAGATCGGCAAGGCCTATTACGACCGCTGCGTCCAGATCCTGGCGGACATTGAACAGGCCGACGACATCGCGGGTGAATTGCAGTCGGTGCCCCGCGGCACGCTGCGCATTCACGTCGCCACCCATATGGTGCCGTTCGTGACGCCGGTGGTGGCGAGGCTGCTGTCCACCTATCCGGAGCTCAAGATCGATCTGCGCATGGGTGAGGCCGACGTCGATCTCATCGAGGAAGGCTATGATGTTGCCCTGCGCATGACCCCGCCGCCGGATTCGAGCCTGATCGTGCGGAGCCTCGCCACCTGGCGCCACGTGCTGTGCTGTTCCCACGATTACATCGAGAGGCACGGCCGGGTGCAGAAACTCGACGAGCTCACCACGCATAATTGCGGTCGTCATCTGAACTATCCGTTTGGCGACGAATGGCGCTTTCTCGACCGCAAGGGCGCCCCGGCGTCGGTCCGAATCTCGGGCAGCTTCGTCACCAACAGCGGGGAAGCGTTGCGAAAGGTCGCGCTGGAGGGAGCCGCGGTGTGCCTGATGGCCGGGTTTCTCATTCAAGACGACCTCGAAGCGGGCCATCTCGTGCGTCTGTTGCCGGAATATCGGACGGTCGAGCTGTCCATGAACGCGGTCTATCCGCATCGGCATCATCTGTCGGCGAAGGTCAGGACCTTCATCGACCTGCTCGTGCACCACAGCGCCGAACAGCAGAAGCTGATCAACCCGTATTCATGAGCGGCGCGGCGCCGGGCCAGAGGGTGGCAAGGCGCGCTTGCGCCGTGGACCCGGCTTTGCGTCAACTGGCGGCGCGCAGCCTTGCCGGCGATGGCGTGCGGAGTTCGTCAAACAGCCGCTCGACCTCCGTCTTCGCCTTCCCGATCGCGGTGTCCTTGACCGCGCCATAGCCGCGGATCTCCATCGGCGCCTCTGCAATTGCGATGAGGCTCGCAAGACGCGCTGTATCGAGCCCGCCGAGCAACCGTTCGATCACGCCTTCATACCAGGCGATCAGTTCGCGCTCGGCGCGCCGCTCGGAGGTGTAGCCGAACGGATCGAACGGCGTTCCGCGCAGCCCTTTCAATCGCGCCAGCACGGCGAGCGGCATCTCGATCCACTGGCCGAAGGCGCGCTTGCGCGGACGTCCTCGTGCATCGCGCCGCGACGGCAGGAACGGCGGGGCGAGGTGATACTGGATGCTGAAGCCATCCTCGAATTCGCGCTTCAGCTCGTCGAGGAAGCCGCTTTGCATGTGCAGGCGCGCCACCTCGTACTCGTCCTTGTAGGCCATCAGCTTGAACAGGGCGCGTGCGACGGCCTCGGTCAGCGCTTCGCTGTTCAGGGCAGCTTCGGCATGGCGGACCCTTGCGACGGTCGCTCGGTAGCGTGCCGCATAGCTGCCGTCCTGATAGGCGGTGAGGAAGTCGGCGCGACGGTCGATGATCTGGTCGAGCGTCTCGGTTGGGGGCGCCTCGGTCGGCGCCGGCAGGAAGTCCGGAGCGGACGCCGCGATCCGGCCCCAGGCAAAGGCCTGCTTGTTGCGCTCGACCATGACGCCGTTGAGCTCGATCGCGCGCAGCAGCGCGGCAAGCGAAATCGGGATCAGCCCGCGCTGCCAGGCAAAGCCGAGCATGATGATATTGGCATAGACGGTATCGTCGAGCAGCCGGTCGGCCAGCGCATTGGCATCGAGCGTTCCGAGATTGTGCTCGCCGACGACCTGGCCAATGGCGCGCAGGCGGGCGGGGGAGGCGAGATCGGCATCGCGAAAGCGGACGACGTCGCCGGTCGGCATCTCTGCGGTGTTGACTGCGGCGCGCGTGCCCCGGCGATAGGTGCCGGATGCCTTCGGCGAAGAGCTGACGACCAGATCGCAGCCGATCAACGCATCGGCCGCACCCTGGTCGATGCGGACCTGGTTCAGGGCCTCGGGGCTTGGTGCGAGGCGAATGTAGCTCAGCACGGGTCCGAACTTCTGCGCAAAGCCGGTGAAGTCCAGCACCGAAACGCCGCGGCGCTCAAGATGCGCGGCCATGCCGATCAGCGCGCCAACGGTGATCACGCCGGTGCCGCCGACGCCTGTCACGAGCAGGTCATAGGGGCGATCGAACGGTGCGGTGGCGGGCAGCGGAAGCGCAGCCGCATGGCCGACCGCGTCGATCTGGCTCGCGCTCTTCTTCCGGCGCGTCGCGCCCTCGACGGTCACGAAGCTTGGGCAGAAGCCGTTGAGACAGGAAAAATCCTTATTGCAGGCCGACAGATTGATCTGGCGCTTGCGGCCGAACGGCGTCTCCTTCGGCTCGACGCTGAGGCAATTGGATTCGACCGAGCAGTCGCCGCAGCCTTCGCAGACGAGATCGTTGATGTACGCGAAGCGCTTGGGATCGGCCATCTGCCCGCGCTTGCGCCGGCGCCGCTTCTCCGTGGCGCAAGTCTGCTGATAGATCAGGACGGACACGCCGGGAATGTCGCGCAGCTCGCGCTGCACGGCGTCCATCTCCTCGCGGGGATGAATGGTGACGCCGCCGGGCAGGTCCGCCGGACTGAATTGCGCGGGATCGTCGGAGACCAGCGCGATGCGCGCCACGCCTTCGGCGCGAACGCTATGCGCGATGGCCTGCACGCTGACGGGGCCGTCGACCGGCTGGCCGCCGGTCATCGCGACGGCATCGTTGAACAGGATCTTGTAGGTGATGTTCGCCTTGGCAGCGACCGCCTGCCGGATCGCCATCGAGCCGGAATGGTAGTAGGTGCCTTCGCCGAGATTCTGGAAGACGTGCTTGTTGCCGGTGAAGCGTGACGAGGCCGCCCAGTTCACGCCCTCGCCACCCATCTGGATCAGCGAGGAGGTCTCGCGGTCCATCCAGCTCGCCATGAAGTGGCAGCCGATGCCGGCCAGCGCCTTCGATCCCTCGGGCACCTTGGTCGAGGTGTTGTGCGGGCAACCCGAGCAGAAATAGGGCGTGCGCGTTGCGCCCGACACGTTGATGGTGCGGGACGCCTCCGGCAACAGCGCGGCGGCGCGCGCGGCCAGATTGAGGCCCGGAAACATCGGGTCGAGCCGCCGCGCCAGCACGGACGCCAGTGCGCGCGGCGACAATTCGCCGATCCAGGAGATCAGCCTTGCCCCGGTCTCGTCGTGCTTGCCCACCATGCGCTCGGGCTTGCTGCCGGGATAGTCGTAGAAATATTCCTTGAACTGGCTCTCGATGATGCCGCGCTTCTCCTCGACCACGAGGATCTCGCGCTTGCCCTTCACGAAATCCATGGCGTCATGCAGCGCCAGCGGCCAGACCATGCCGACCTTGTAGACGTCGATGCCGATGCTGCGGCAGGCGGCTTCATCGAGGCCCATCAGCCGCAGCGCTTCCATCAGATCGAGATGCGCCTTGCCCGTCGTGACGATGCCGTAGGTCGCGTCCTTGATGTCGTAGATGCGGCGGTCGATCGGATTGGCCTTGGCGAAGGCGTAGACCGCGTGCTTCTTGGCCTCCAGCCGTTCCTCGATCTGCGGGCCCGGCAGATCGGGCCAGCGATAATGCAAGCCACCCGGCGGCGGCGTGAAGTCGGGTGTGCGGAAGGCACGCGGAGGTCGGAGCGCGACGGAGGCGCCGGACTCCACTATTTCGGAGATCGCCTTGAAGCCGACCCACATGCCGGAGAAGCGGCTGAGCGCATAGCCATACTCGCCGAATTCCAGATACTCGCTGACGCTGGCCGGATGCAGCGTCGGCATGAACCAGCTCATGAAGGCGACGTCGGACTGGTGCGGCATCGAGGAGGACACGCAGCCATGGTCGTCGCCGGCGACCACCAGCACGCCGCCATGCGGCGAGGAGCCATAGGCATTGCCGTGCTTGAGCGCATCGCCGGAACGGTCGACGCCGGGGCCCTTGCCGTACCAGAGCCCGAACACGCCATCGACCTCGCGGTCGCCTTGCGTCTCGACCTGTTGCGAGCCGAGCACCGCGGTCGCCGCCAGGTCTTCGTTGACCGCCGGCAGGAACTCGATGCGGTCCCGCTTCAGCCGTTCCTGGATGCGCCACAGCTCGAGATCGACGCCGCCGAGCGGCGAGCCGCGATAGCCGGAGATGAAGCCGGCGGTGCTGAGGCCGCTCCCGCGGTCGCGCCTCGCCTGATCGAGCGCGATGCGGACGATGGCCTGCGTCCCCGTGAGAAAGACACGGCCGTCCTCGCGGTCGTAGCGGTCGGAGAGCTCGTAAGCATCGAGTGACGGAATGGCGTCCATGGCGGACCTCGCGCGGCATCCTGCCGATGACGGAAGGGTATGCCGGGAATGCTGGTAGGTCTTGCCTATTCACCCGGTATTGATCGATAATCCGGTAAAATTTTGCGGAAGATGGCACAATTCGGTAGAAATTACCGCGGCGGGGGTTACATGATTGAAGACCAGGATACGCGGATTCTCGCCCATCTCCAGAAGGACGGCCGGGCTACCAACCAGCAACTCGCCGATGAGGTCGGCATGTCCACCTCCGCCTGCTGGCGCCGCGTGCGCGCGCTGGAGGAGAGCGGCGTCATCCGCGGCTATGCAGCGCTGGTCGCGCGCGATCAGGCGGGCTTTGCGATGTCCGCCATTCTCCACGTCTCGCTGGAGCGGCATGACGCGAAATTCGTCGACGAATTCGTGGCCAGAGTCACGACGCGCCGCGAGGTGCTGGAATGTTTCGCGACCACGGGCGACGCCGATTATCATCTGCGCGTCGTCGTGCAGGACATGGCGGCCTACAACCGCTTCCTCGACGAGTTCATGTTCCGTATCCCCGGCATCCGTTATGTCCGCAGCAACGTGGTGCTGAAGGAGATCAAGACGAGCGTGGCGCTGCCGTTTTGACACACGGGAAGTGCCGTAGGGTGGGCAAAGCGAAGCGTGCCCACGAGCTTTCACAACGGAAACGGATCGTGGGCACGGCGCAAGAGCGCCTTTGCCCACCCTACGAGAGCGACTGTCCCTCCCGCACGAACCTGTTCCGCAACGTCCCGATGCCGGTAATGTCGATCTCCACGACATCGCCGTGCCTGATATCAGGCGATGCGCCGTCCGTGCCCATCCAGATCACGTCGCCGGGCCACAGCGTAAAATACTTCGTCAGTTCGACCAGGAACGGCACCACGCCGAAGATCATGTCGGCGGTCGCGAAGCGGTTGGTCTCCGTGCCGTTGACCCGGACCACCGTCTCCATCCCCGCGAGATCGGCCTCGGTCTCGATCCACGGCCCCATCGGCTTGAACGTGTCGGCGTTCTTCGCGCGCCACAGGCCGCGGTCGGCCTTCTGCCAGCTGCGCTCGCTGACGTCGTTGCCGATGGTGTAGCCGAACACGCAATCCATCGCGTTCTCTGCGGTGAGGTGCTTCACCTTCTTGCCGATGACGACGACGAGTTCGCCCTCATAGTGGATCTTCTCGGTCGCGAAGGACGGGATGACGACGTCCTCGTCATGCGCGATCAACGCGTTCTGGGCGCGGTAGCCGATCTCGGGGCGGTCCGGCACGGCCGGCACCGTGCCGGCCTTGTCGGCGGCTTCCTTCAAGTGCTTGAGATAATTCAGCCCGACGCAATAGAAGGTGCGCGGGATCAGCGGCAGCTCGATCCTGACGTCGCCGAGCGCATGCGTGCGCGAGCCGCGCTGCCATTGGCCGAAGGGATCGCCGTCGACCGCGACCACCTGATCGGCCTCGACGAGCCCCCAGCAGGTCTTGCCCGCGGCGGTGAATTTCAGCCAGCGCATGTCGTCCCCTCGCTATTATTCCGCAGCATCGCGCGGCTGCACCTTCCAGGCGCCGGCGGCCGGCCGCTTCAGCCCGAGATTTTCGCGCAGCGTCTTGCCGCGATAATCCTTCTGGAACAGGCCGCGGCGCTGCAGCTCAGGCACGACATGCCGGACGAAATCGGCGTAGGAGCCGGGCACATAGGTCGCCGCGATGACAAAGCCGTCGCAGCCCCGCTCGACGAACATCTCCTCGAACCTGTCCGCGATCTCCTTGGGGCCACCGACCATCGCGTCCTGCACCTGGCCGCGCCCGGAGAAGGTGACGAAGTCGCGGGCGCTCGGATTGCTCTTGCCCGAATTCTTCAGCACGCCGTCGCGGATGCCGAGAATGCCCTGCATGCTCTTCAGCTCGTCCGTCGTCAGCGGCTCGTCGAGATCCTTGGACGCGAAGTCGTAGTTGAGCGCTTCGGCGAGCAGCGACAGGGCGTCGATCTGCAGCGGCAGCGTGTTGATCAGCGCCATCTTGTCCTCCGCCTCGGCCTTGGTCGCGGCGCAGACCGGTGTCGTCAGGTTGCAGAGGAACATCTGGTCGGGATCGCGGCCGGCCTTGGCGGCCTGGTTGCGCACGGCGGCGTAGCCTTCCTTGGCGGCCGCGAGATTGCGCGCGGCGGTGAAGATCACCTCGCCCCAGCGGCCGGCAAAGCGCTGGCCGCGGCCGGAGGCGCCGGCCTGGATGATCACGGGGTGGCCTTGGCTCGAGCGCGGTACGGTGAACGGCCCGCGCGACTTGAAGGCCGCTCCCTTGTGATCGAGCCGCTTCACCTTGGTCGGATCGGCAAAGCGGCCGCTTTGCTTGTCCATGATCAGCGCGCCGTCTTCCCAGGTGTCCCAATGACCGAGCACGACCTCCATGAACTCGTCGGCCTTGTCGTAGCGGGAATCGTGTTCGGGATGGGAGTCGCGTCCCATGTTGAGCGCTTCGCCGTCGTTCAGCGAGGTCACGACGTTCCAGCCCGCGCGTCCGCCGGACATGAGATCGAGCGTTGCGAAGCGGCGCGCGACATCGAACGGCTCGTAATAGGTGGTCGAGCAGGTTGCGCCGAGGCCGAGCTTGTCGGTGACCATGCCCATCGTGGTCAGCACGATCAGCGGGTCCATCTTCACGCAGCGGATGCCGTATTCGACGGTGTGGGCGTGGTCGTTGCCGTAGCGGTCCGGCATCGCCAGGCGGTCGTCGAAGAAGGCCATGTGGAACTTGCCGGCTTCGAGGATTCTCGCGATCTCCTGATAGTAATCGGCCGACATCGAATCGTCGCGCGAGTCCGGATGTCGCCAGGAGCTGGGCAGGTTGGTGCAATTCTGCGCCTGGAGGAAGCCGACCAGGACCATCTGTCGCGTCATGCTGCTGTTCTCCAATTCCGTCAGGCCAGATCGAGCACCGTTTCGAGCCGGTACTCCCGCGCCAGCGTGCGCAGTTTCTCCCAGGTGGCGTCCTCGATCTCGATGCCGTCGCGCAGGCGCTGTTGCTCGCGCAGGCCCTCGATCTCGCCGGGATAGTAGACGCCCTTGCTGCCCTCGGAGGGCGGCGTCGATTTCAGATAGCGCGCGAACTCCGCAACCTCGCGCTTGAACTCCTGCAGCGGGCGGAACGCGGCGACGTTGAACACGGCCATGAAGCAGCCGTCATTGTGCCGCCCCGTCGGCTCGACGCCGAAGCCGAGACCGGTCAACAGGCCGCAGAGCACCTCGACCATGGCGGCAAGGCCGCTGCCCTTGTAGCCTTCGGTGCCTCCGAGCGGCAGCAGCGCGCCGCCCTTGCGGTACTGGGTGGGATCGGTGGTGTGCCGACCGTCGGCATCGATGATCCACCCCGTTGGAATCTCCTCGCCGCGTGCGACCGCGAGCTGGATCTTGCCGGCGGCGACCGCCGAGGTCGCCATGTCCAGGTAGAACGGCGCGTCAAGGTCGGACGGCACTGCGATCGAGATCGGGTTGGTGCCGAGCCGCGCCTCCTTGCCGCCGAACGGCGCCACGTGCTTCGGCGAACGGCCGGAATCCGCCGTCGCGATCCCGATCATGCCCTCGCGCATCGCCATCAGCGGATAGGCGGCGAGGCGACCGACATGGCTCTGCCGGAACACGGTGCAGGCGGCGACGTTCGCGGTCTTCGCCTTCTCGATCGTCAGCGCCATCGCCTTGGCGTTGACGTGGAAGCCAAATCCCCAATGGCCGTCGATCACGGTCGTGGTCGGCGTTTCCTGGACGATGGTCCATTGGGCGCCGGGCACGATGTGACCGGCTTTGATGCGGTCGATATAGGTGGGAACGGCGATCACGCCGTGGGAATCGTGGCCCGCGAGATTGGCGTTGACGCAGCCGACCGCAACGGCCTCGGCTTCTTCCTCGGAGGCTCCGGCGGCGCGGAGCAGGGCGGCGCTGATGCGCGTGAGGCGATCGGCCTTGACGATCGGCATAGCCTTCCCCTTGGCGTTCCCTCGATATCCCCGCCCTTGGCGGGCGCTGGCTGTTGAAGCCATCGTCTCAAAGCGCAGCTGCGATATCAATCTCCCGTAAACCAATACAGGGCTGCAAATTCGTAAAGAGACGGCCAGGAGTCGGGGAATCGTCCCGTGCGGCGGTATTTCCTGCAGTTTGGCGCAGGTCGTTCGCAGCTCGTTCACTTTGATTGAGGGTTTGCAGCGCGCAATAACGACCACTTAGGCGATGGCCGTTCATAAAGTCACCCGGGAGAAACAGGCAGAATGCCCGGGAGCTGAGATCGTGCCGACGACACTCGCGCGCACCTTTGCGGCGTTGAGCGCCATCAACGAGGCGATCCTCTATGCGAAATCGCCGGACGAGCTGTACCAGAAGGTCTGCGACGCCGGGTTTTCGAGCGGGGACTTCTTGGCCGTGGCCGTGTTCCTGGTCGAACCGGACGGCCGCCGCCTGCGGTTTGCGGCGGGCTGCGGCGATGACATCGAGCGATTGCGCTCGATCGTCATCACCACGGAAGCCGGCGCGCCCGAAGGATCGGGCGTGGGGGGCGAGGCGTTTCGCGATCAGAAGCTGTGCATCAGCAACGACTATCTGAATGATCCGCGCTCGCTGGCGTGGCGTGCAGGCGCGGCCGCGGCCCATATCGGTGCGGCGGCAGCGTTGCCGCTGCTCTGCAACGGCAAGAGTGTCGGCGTGCTGTTGGTGACCCGCAGCGAGCCCAATTCGCTGAACGAGCAGATGGTCGCGCTGTTCGAGCGCATGTCGGCCAACATTTCCTATGCACTGGACAATTTCGCGCGCGAGACCGCGCAGCAGACCAGCGAGCGGGCGACGCGCCGGCTCAACCGCATGTTCGGCGCCCTCAGCGCCACCAACGAGGCCATCCTGCGCGCCAAGACCGAGCAGGAGCTGTACCAGCTCGTATGCGACGCCTCCGTCCATGGCGGCAAGTCGCTTGCGACCATCATCCTGCTGAAAGAGCGGGACACCCATTGGCTGAAGCCGGCTGCCGGCACCGGCCCCAATCTGGAGCTCGTCGCCCAGACCAAATATTCCGTCGATGCCACCAATCCCTATGGCCGCGGCATCTCCGGCAACGTCTTCCGCAGCCAGAAACCCTTCGTCGAGGAAGACCTCGTCAGCCGCACCAAGGGAACGCTGTGGGAGCAGGCCAACGTCAATGCGGGTGTCGCGGCCTGTGTCGCCGCTCCCCTGATCAAGTTCGGCGAGAGCGTCGGCATCGTCCTGTTCTTCATCAGCAAGTCATGGGCCAAGGACGAGGAAGTCGTTGCGCTGCTGCTGCGCATGGCCGAGAACGTTTCGTTCGCGATCGAGAATTTCGACCGGGTGTCCGAGAAGGCCAGAATCGCCGCGGAAGAGGAACGGCTGGCGCGCATGTATGCGGCGCTCAGCGCCACCAACGAGGCGATCCTGCGGGCGCGGTCACGCGACGAGCTGTTCGACCTCGTCTGCGAGGCGACCGCGAAGGGCGCCAAGTTCACCTCGGCCAACATCGCGCTGGTCGACCATCACGCCGGGCTGCTGCGCGTCGTCGCCAGCTACGGGCCGAACGCGGACCATGTTCGCAATTTCAAATTCTCCACCTCCGAGGACGTGCCGGAAGGCCGCGGCCTGACCGGCACCGCCTTCCGCACGCGTCAGCCCGCCGTCAGCAACGACGTGCTCGCCGACGAGCGTATCGCGCCGTGGCACGCCAGCGCCCGCCGCACCGGCATCGCGTCCTCCGCGGCCCTGCCGCTGTTCAACGGCGATCGGATCGAGGGCGTGTTCCTGTTCAACTCTCCGGAGTGCGGCACCTTCACGGATGAATTCGTCGAACTGCTGCGCAAGCTTCAGGCCAATGTCGCCTTCGCGCTGGAAAGCTTCGAGCGCGCCGAGGAGAAGGCGCAGGCGGACAAGCAGCGTAATCGCCTGACCGGAATGTTCGAGGCGCTCAGCGCAACCAATGAAGCCATCATCCGCGCCAAGACGCGCGAGGAATTGTTCGAGGCCGCTTGCCAGGCTGCCGTGCTCGGCGACGTGTTCGCCTCGGCCACGATCGGCATCATCGACAAGAACAACGAAGTCGTTCGTGTCGTCGCGGTGAAGGGGCGTCTGCAGGAGCAGATGGCCGGACGGACCTGCAATATCTCCCCCGGCCATCCCGAGGCCCAGGGCATCATCGGGGCTTCGCTCCGGACGCGCCGGCCCAGCGTCATGAATGACTATCTGAACGAGCCGCGGTCGGTGTACTGGCGGACCAAGGCGGTCGAGGACGGAACGCGCGCGGCCGCCAGCTTCCCGCTTCTGAAGACAGGCCAGGAGCCCATCGGCATCCTGCTCTTCCTCGCGCCTGAAGAGAACACGTTCACGCCCGATCTGGTCGAATTGCTGGGGCGCCTCGCCGAGAACGTCTCGTTTGCCCTCGACAATTTCGATCGGGCCGAGGAAAAGACCCGCACCGAGGCGCAGAAGGAGCGCCTGACGCGCATGTTCGCGGCGCTCAGCGCGACCAACGAGGCGATCATGCGGGCGAAGTCGCGCGCCGAGCTGTTCGATCTCGTGTGCCTTGCGGCCTCGAACGGTGCCAAGTTCACGTCGACGACGATCGCTCTGGCCAAGGCCGACAGCGATCAGCTGGAGATCGTGGCGAGCGCCGGCCCGTCCGCCGACACCACGCGCAACGTCCGTCTCTCCATCGATCCGGAGCGGCCGGAAGGGCGCGGAATGAGCGGCACGGCGTTTCGCACGCGCCGGCCCTGCATCAGCAACGACTATCTCAACGACCAGCGCGTGAGCGCCTTCCATGCCGTCGTGCGCGGCGACGGCGCGCGCTCGGGCGCGGCGTTTCCGCTCGTCGTTCACGACCGGGCGGTCGGCGTCATGATCTACATGTCGACCGAGCCGGCCGCCTTCACGACCGAGTTCGTCGAGCTGTTGCAGCGTCTTGCCGACAACGTGTCCTTTGCGATGGAGAATTTCGATCGCGCCGACGCCAAGAACCAGGCGGACGAGCGGATCGAGTACCTCGCCTCGCATGACAGCCTGACCGACCTTCCGAACCGCGAGACTTTCAACGCGCTTCTGCGCGGGGCGATCGATACCGCGGAGCGGCACGACCATCGTTTCGCGGTGCTGTTCATCGATCTCGACCGCTTCAAGGTCATCAACGATTCGCTGGGGCACGAGGCCGGCGACCTGCTGCTGCTCGAAGTCGCCAACCGCCTGCGCGGCGCGCTGCGGGCAAGCGACGTGGTGGCGCGGCTCGGCGGCGACGAGTTCGTGGTCATCCTCGACCAGTGTGGCGAGATCGACGACGTCCAGCGGATCGCGACGGAGATCCTGACCGCGCTCGCCCAACCCATGGAACTGGCCGGGCACGAGTGCCACACCACGGCGTCGATCGGCATCGCGATGTATCCGGCGAACGGCTCGGACGCGCAGACGCTGACCAAGAACGCCGACATGGCGATGTATCTCGCCAAGGAAGACGGCAAGAACGGCTATCGCTTCTTCTCCAAGGAAGTGAAGACGCAGTCGATCGAGCGGCTGTCGCTGGAGAGCGCGCTGCGCCGGGCGCTGGAGCGCGGGCAGTTCTCGCTGAACTACCAGCCGAAGGTGGAGATGGAGACCGGCCAGATCACGGGCGTGGAAGCGCTGCTGCGCTGGACCCATCCCGATCTCGGCAGCATCTCGCCGGCGCAATTCATTCCGCTCGCGGAGGAAACCGGCCTGATCGTGCCGATCGGCCGCTGGGTGCTCAACGAGGCCTGCGCGCAGGCCATGGCCTGGCAGCGCCGCGGTTTGCTGCCGCTGTCGATGGCGGTCAATTTGTCGCCGCGGCAGTTCGCAGACGAGCATCTGCTGCAGGACGTCGACGAGGCGCTGGCGGCCAGCGGCATGTCGCCGGTGCTGCTCCAGCTCGAAGTCACCGAGAGCATGATGATGCGCAATGTCGGTCGCGCGCTCAAGGTGCTCGACGCCATCCAGAGCCGCGGCATCCGCCTTGCCATCGACGATTTCGGCACCGGCTATTCGTCGATGTCCCTGATGAAGCACTTCCCGATCGACACCATCAAGATCGACCGCTCTTTCGTGCGGGACCTGCCGCAGGATTCGGAAGACCAGGCGATCGCGCAGGCGATCATCAGCATGGGCAAGGCGCTCGGCATGACCGTCGTCGCCGAAGGCGTCGAGAACGCCGAGCAGGAGGCCTTCCTGCGCACCCATGGCTGCGACGAGATGCAGGGCTTCCTCATCTCCAAGCCCTTGCCGGCGCGACAGATGGCCGAGCTGCTGCGGCCGATGGTGCTGCCTGTCGCCCCGCCGCTGCAGCCGGAGCCCGACGTGGCCGCCACGGAAGCCGCGACGTCGCGGTTGAAACGCGCGGCGGTCTGACCGCTGCGGCGCTCCGTTCTCGACCGAAGCAAGGCGCGGGCGCGCCGATGGCCTAACGCGGCCTGAACGGATGCGCCTTCTGATGCCAGGCCCAGGCGGTGCGGATCACCGTGGGCAGGTCGGAGTGACGCGGCACGAAGTTCAGCACCTTTTGGGCAGCAGAAGGATCCGCAACCAGATAGGTGGGATCACCGGCGCGGCGCGGCTTGACGGTGTGCGGCACCTCGCGCCCGGTCTCTCGCTTGATCGCGTTGAGGATCTCGCGCACGGAGAAGCCGGTGCCGGTGCCGAGATTGAAGCTGCCGCCGGCATGACCGCCTTCCAGCAGCTTCAGGGCCGCGACATGCGCCGCCGCAAGGTCGGTGACATGGATGTAGTCGCGGATCGCGGTTCCGTCGGGCGTGTCGTAGTCGTCGCCGAACACGGCGAAGTCGACATGGCCCTGCAGCGCCATCATGGCGCGGGGAATGAGGTGGGTTTCATTGTCGCGCAGCTCGCCGATGCCGCCGGCGGGATCGGCGCCGCTGGCGTTGAAATAGCGCAGGCAGAACGCGCCGAAGCCATAGGCTGAGCGGTAGTCGGCCAGCATCCGCTCGATCATCCATTTCGACGCGCCGTAGGGATTGATCGGTGCGCAGGGAAAGTCCTCCGGCAACTCCTTGGAATCGGCATTGCCGTAGACCGCGCCGGTCGAAGAGAACACGATGCGGTTGCAGCCCGCGTTCCGCATCGCCTGCAACAGCGACAGAGTTCCCTGCACATTGTTGACATAGTATTTCTGCGGATCGGTCATTGACTCGCCGACCAGGCTCGCCGCCGCGAAATGCATCACCGCCGTAATGTTGTGGTCGGCGAAGGCGCGCGCCAGCGCCGCGCCGTCGAGCAGATCGCCCGTCACCAGGGGGCCGGCAACGAAGCTGCGATGGCCTGTCGAGAGATTGTCATAAACGACGGGCTGATAGCCGGCAGCGGTCAATGCGCGGCAGGCATGCGAGCCAATATAGCCCGCGCCTCCCGTGACGAGGACAGTCGGTCGATCGGTCATGTCGTCTTGTGCTCTTCTCTTAGCGGAGGGGTCGGTTGCGGCTGAAGAGAAGATAGAGCGCGCGGGGGTTGGTGGTCAAATAGCGCCAGAGCAGGCGGCGCGGCTCGAGCAGCGTGCGCCAGGCCCATTCGAGCCCGATCTTCTGCATCCATTGCGGCGCGCGGGAACGGCTGCCCGACAAAAAGTTGAACAGCCCGCCGGATGTCTTGATAACGCCAACATTGGTGAGGTGCGGCGTGAATTCCTTCACGAATGCCTGCTCGTTGGGCACGCCGAGCGCGACCCACAGATAATCGGGCGCAAGCGCGTTGATCTCCGCGACCTTCGCGCGCAGCGCCTCGCCGCGCAGATAGCCGTGGCTGTGGCCGACGATCTTGAGGTCGGGATACAGCCTCTGGACGTTCTCGACCGCCGCAATGTTCTCGTCCTCGCTGGCGCCGAACATGTAGAAGGTGCGGCCGACCGCTTCCGCCTTGCGCGCGACCACGTGGAACAGATCGGTGGTCGCAACGCGCTCGGGCAGCGGAAACCAGGACTGCAGTTTCGAGGCCGCCACCAGCGGCTGGCCGTCGGCATTGATCAGGTCGGCGGCGCGGAACAGGCGCTCGGTCTGCGGCTCGGTCGAGCAGCGCGCCAGAACCTCGCCATTGGCCGAGGTCAGGAACAGCGGGCGGCCGATGCGATTGTCGGGATCGGTCGCCTCGATCATGAAATCGGCGGTGGCTTCCAGGTCGATCGCGGCCATGCGGAGCCCGCCCACGGTGATCCGCGGTACGTCGACCGTCGCTGCCCGTCCATCAATGTTGACGCGGCGTTCAAGCATATTGTCTGCCTCGCTGGCGCGTTTCGACCGCCGGAGTGAGCTCGTCGAGCAGGACGCCGACGAGCTTGCGCTCGGCGCGGCCGAGCCCGGCCAGGATCTCTTCCAGGCTGTCATTGATGTCGAGGCTGGTCGGCAGCACCGCCACCAGCGCGTCGACCTCGTCGAGCAGCTTGCGGCTGCCGGCAACAAGCGGCATTGCGGGGCCGTCGAGGACGACGAGGTCATAGCCCCCCGCCGCGCGCGCCTGCGCAATCGCCTTGCGGATCGCGTCGGCGGCCTTGCTGCCATCGCCCTCGCCGGCGGGCAGCACCGAAATGCCGTTGACCGTCTTGATCTCGCGTGCGGCCTTGCTGCCGATCGAGAGCCAGCCGAACCGGCTCGGCTCGCTCTTGCCGGGGCGGCTAATCTTGTTCGAGAGCGCGTGGGCCTGATGGTCGGCATCGATCATCAGCACGCGGGCGCCGTCGCGCGCGGCTGCGAGCGCGAAATTCAGCGCAGCCACGCTGCGCCCCGTGGTCTCGCCGGCACCGACGAGCGCAATGACGGGCATCGCCTTGCCGTCGGCGCGCCGTGCCACGGCGGCGCGCATGTCGCGCCAGGCGTTGAGCAGCTTCGTCAGGGGAAAGCCCGGCCGCAATGTCGGCCAGCCCAGCCGTGTCAGGTCGACACCGCCGCCGGTGGCGAGAATGGCGCCGAGCGTGTGGATGACGTCGGCCTCCTGAAGCCGCGCGATCAAGGGCCTTTCGATCAGGGGCTCTTCGATCATCGCGGGCTGCAGCGACGGCGCGGCGAGTTCGGGCAGCGCCTGCGCCGCTTCCGCAAGCTCCGATGCCTGCTGTGGTCGCGGCGCTTCCGCGGCGGGCAGGACCTCGGGAGCGCGGGCCTTCTCCGGCACCGGCTTGCGCTCACGGCGGGCGGGCGCGGGGATCGGTGCAGTTGCGCCGGCGAACAGGAGCTCGGCCGCGACAAACCAGCCTGCGGCAGCGAGCGCGCCGAAGATAAAGCCGATCATGGCGAACAGGCTCATCGCCGGCGGGAACGAGCGCCGCTGCGGCACCGTCGCCTCGCCGATGACGCGGGCCGCCGAGGTGTTCAGCGTCTCCTGCTCCTCGGTCTCGCGCGAGCGCTTGAGGAAGGACTGGTAGACGTCGCGGCTGGCATCGGCCTCGCGCTCGAGCTCACGCAGGCGCACGGCGGCCTGGCTGAGCTGGACGCTTTGCCGCTTCTGCGCTTCCAGCGCCCGGTTGAGCGAGGCCTCGAAGTCGCGGGCGCGCGTCAGATCGTTCTTGGCCGACTGCGCGAAGCGGTCGATCTCCTCGCTGATGGCGCGCTTGAGATCCTCGACCTGCTTCTCGGTCTGGCGCAGCGCCGGATGCCGCGGGCCGAGCTCGCCGGCCTGCTCCGCATATTTCTTGCGGGCGTCGGCATATTGCGCGCGCAGATTCGCGATGGTCGGCGATTGCAGCGCCTCCGAATTCGCGCCGGCATCGGCGGCCGTGCGCCGGCTCGCCTCGATCTGGTCGAGCCGTGCCTGCGCATCCATCGTCGCCGCGCGGGCCGCGGAAAGCCGCTGGTTGCTGGCGGAGAGCTGCTGATCGCTGATCAGCGCATCCTGGGTGCCGACGAAATTGTTCTGCGCCTTGTAGGTGGCGAGCGTCGTCTCGGCGCTGCGCAGCCGCTCGCGCAGCTCCTTGAGGCGGCCGGAGAGATCGTTGGTGGCGCGCCGTGCCGCCGAAGCCTGCGAGCTGCGGGATTCGGCGAGATAGGCGCTGGTCAGCGTGTTGGCGAGCATCGCGGCCTTCGCCGGATCGGTCGACCAGACCTCGATGTCGACGATGAAGCTCTTCTCGGTCTTGCGGATGGTGATGTGCCGGTTCAGCGCGTCGAGCGCCGCCAGCTGCACCTCCTTCGTCTGCGCCGCGGAGGGCGCGGCAGGCTGAAGGCCGATCAGCCCGAGCAGCGACGACATCGGGCCCGCGCTGCCGCCGCCGCCGAATTCCGGATCCTTGTCGAGACCGGCCTGCTGGATCACCTTGAGCAGCACGCTGTTGGAGGTGATCAGGCGCGCCTGGCTCTCCACCACCATCGACATGCCGGAGACATCCTGCGCACGCGGCGTGAGCTCGCGGTCGACGAGCTGCAGCTCGCGCGGGTCGACGTAGAGCTGGGCGGTGGCGGTGTAGCGGGGCGTCATGCTCTTGCCGATGGTGACGGCAAGCGTTGCGCCGAGCAGCGCGGCCGCGGCAATCGCGATCTTGCGCCGCCAGATCAGGTTGGCGAGCTCCAGCACGTTGAAGCCGGCCTGGGACCTTTGTTGCGGGGGCTCGGGTCTGGCCCGATCTATCGGCTGGTTATAGTCAAGCATGATCCCCAGCTTTCATTCCAATTGCCGCAGGCTGAGGGGTTACTCTTCGCTCTACGCCACGCCCCCGGGATATAGGGGCCCAATCAACGCAACAGGGAAAATTAACCATACTCACTGGGGGACTATTCACCGAAATGGCAAACAAAGCGTTTAAGCGCGTCACGCGAACCGGTGTGTCCGCGCGACGCCGATGCGCGGGGTCCCCAAGCATTAACGGTTCGTTACCGCGCACGGTGCGGCTGCGATGCTCCGCTTGGTCTGCGATGGGTCGCGCGCGCGCCATGACGGTCAGTTCTTCCGCAGGATGACGTGATAGTCGCCGCGGCGGACGTCGGTCCCACGCGAAAGCATGGTGTTCAGCAAGGCGGCGCCGGCATCCACGAGGGCCGCGACCAGCGGCTTGCGCCGACGCATTTCGGGATAACGCGGGCTTTCGACCTCACGGCGGTAGATCATCTCGAGGCCGTTGGCGGCCGCGAAGGCTTCGAGCCGGGGCAGCGTCACCAGCGGATGAAAGAAGGTTGGGAACGGCGGCTCGCCGGGCAGGCCCGCGTCCTTGATGCCGCGGATGTGCCGGTAGAACCAGACGTGAAACCAGTGCGGCGAATATTTGGTGACGACGCCGGATAGCGAGCGCGGATTGGGCGCGCCGATCATGATCATGCCGCCGCGCTTGAGCGCATCGCGGAAATTCAGGAGCGCGGCGTCGACGTGGGGCAGATGCTCGATCACGTTGTAGCAGATCACGAGATCGAAGCTCTCACGGCCGAAATTATAGGTCTGCACGTCACCGAGGATCGCCTCGTCCGCGTAGGTGTTGTTGCGAACCTGGTCCTCGTCGATATCGACGACGGTGACCTTGCTGCGGCTCAACAATTCGGGCGGCAGCACGCTGCACGAGCCTCCGCCGGCCTCGTAGATGGCAAGCCGGTCCTTCGGCAGCTCGCGGCGCAACACGTCGTGAACGGCAAGCAGGCTGTCGCGCGCTTCGCCGGGGACGAGATCGTGCAGCGCCTGGACGGGGGCAGTGGTCGAGGGGACCCGGATCGCCGTGGCTGTTGCGAAATCGATCGTGGCTGGCTTGTTCATGTTTTCTGACCGCGCTTGTTCTAATCAAATTTACAGGAAAAAACTCGCTTGCCCGAAGAGCAAATCCGATGCCGCGCGGTCTCACCGGTGGCAGTGCTTACGGTCGGGTTAATGCGCATGTGCATTAACTACGGCATTGTTCATGTTGGGTCGTTGTCGCCGCATGGACCGCGAATTGCAGTACCACGCGCGCATGATCTGGCGGCAGAAACACGCGAAAGCGGTTAAGCGCTTGATGTATGCTTCAGGGCGGACGGGAGATCGGTGCGACGTGCAGGCGCGCGCGTCTCGACCGGCCGTTCATTTTGGGACGCATCTGTCCCGCGGCGATGTGCCGTCGCGGGACGCTGGATCGAAGCAGGGCTTTTTCAACATATCTCGGACATTGAGAACGTCATGAAATTGATCCCGACAGACCTCTCCGCCACGCGCATCTCGGATGCCGTGCGCGATCCCAACCGGGAGATCGCGGCAAGCTCCCGCGTCATCGACCTGTCTGTCGGCATCGTCGTCTGCATTCCCTGCTTCCGTCGTCCGCAGCACCTGCGGCTGACGCTGGACTCGCTGGCCAACCAGCGCACGCCGCGTTCCTTTGCCGTCGTCATGGTCGAGAACGATGCCGTGCAGCGCGAGAGCGCACCGGTCGCCGCGGAATTTCTGGCCGAGGGAAGGCTGCAGGGCGTCTGCCTGGTCGAGAAGCGGCAGGGCAATTGCCAGGCGATCAACGCCGCGTTCGAGACGGCGCAGGCGCTGTTTCCGGCCGCCACCCGTTTCCTGATGATCGACGACGACGAGATCGCCTCACCCGACTGGCTCGAGCTGATGGTCCGCACCGCGGAGGCGACCGGCGCCGACGTGGTCGGCGGGCCGGTGCTGCCGGTGTTCGAGGACGACAGCAAGCCGTGGCTGTCGCGCCATCCCGCCTTCTGCCCCGCCTACGACTATTCCGGCGCGGTGCCGCTGATCTACGGCTGCGGCAATTGCCTGATCACGCGCGCGGCCTTCGAGCGTTTCGACCGTCCCGCGTTCGACCTTCGCTTCAACTTCCTCGGCGGCGGCGATTGCGATTTCTTCGTGCGGTGCCGCGACGCCGGCATGCTGTTCCACTGGACGGCCGAGGCCGTGATCACCGAGACCGTGCCGCAAGGCCGCACCAGTTTCGGCTGGATCGCAAAGCGCGGCCTGCGCATCGGCGCGATCAATTATCGTGTGCAGCTCAAGGCCGCGCGGGGTATGGCGGCGCGGGCGCGGGTGTTTGCGCAGATGCTGGGACGGTTGCCGCTGTCGCTGGTTCGCGCTGCCGGCTTGTTGACGTCGTCGAAGGCCGTCGTCGCGATGCATCCCGTGTTGGTCGCGTTCGGCTCGCTGCTCGCGGCGTTCGGGATCGAGCCGAAGCCTTATGAGGCCTCGAAGATCGTGTCCTGACGCAGCCGCGACGGGCTAGATACCGAGCCGGGCGAGGGCGACCCTGAGCGTCGCGCGGGGCAGCGATCTCGGCGATCGCTGGCCGATCATGGCGAGATAAGAGAGGGCGTCGCGATACCTGCCGAAGCGCACCGCCTGCATCGCCGAATAGGTGACGAGATGAATCTCGGCGGCGAGGCGCAGCCCGGCCGTCATGCGCTCGGGCAATCTCGCCAGGATCAACCCGTCGTCGAACACCCGCGCAATGGCCGGGAAGAAGTCTTTCGGCGTCCGCAGCGCCGCGTTCATGGTGTTGGCGGTGTGCAGACGATAGTCGAGCAGCAGCTTTGGTGCGAACTCGAATTCGCCGATCGCCGCCAGGCGGCACCAGCAATGCCAGTCCTCGCAATATCTCAAGGACGTGTCGAAGCCGCCGATGGCCCGGAAGGCCTCCGCGCGTGCGAGCGCGATGCCGCCATTGACGATGAAATTGCCGGCGGCAAGCCGCGTCAGCACGTCGCCGGAGGGTTTTCGGCGTCCTTTCAGAAGGCCGCGCCGGCCGATCTGGCGCCCTTCGCTGTCGATCGTGTTGTAGTCGCCATAGACCAGAACCGCGCGCGGCGCGCCGCGGGCGACCGTCAGCAGGGCGGCCACGGCGCCGGGACGCAGCCGGTCGTCGGCATCGAGGAAGAGCAGCCAGTCGCCGCTGGCATATCGTGCGCCGAGATTGCGCGCCGCCGACACGCCGGCGGCATCATTTGTCATCAAGCGCAGACGCGGATCGCGAATGGCGCGGACGATTGCGGTGGTGTCGTCGGTGGAACCATCGTCCACCACGATCACTTCGCCGACCTCGCTTTGCGCGAGCGCGCTGGCGAGGGTTTCGCCGATATAGGCCGCGACGTTCTTGGCGGGAATGACGACGGAGACGGGCGGGACCGAAATTGCCGGCAGCGGCTGACGTGCCGCCGGCCCCACGCGAGAGGCGGCCGGCAATTCGAGAACGTCTTCGGCGGTGATCACGCTACTGCTCGCCTTTAATGATCCGTTAACCAGGACGCATCCGCCGCACTGAAAACGTGCGCGATCGCGGGCCTGATTGCGCGCGGATGATACTCGCATCGCACGCGAATGGTTGCCGGGAAGGCCATCGCGGCGCCGGTTTCGTAGATTAGCGTTAAGCCGCTGGCATTAAGCCTGTGGCAAATTTCGAAGAGAGCGACAGCCTGTCCCATGCGAGAATGCGCATCAGGTTGCCGCGGATGGATCCAGTGCCCGCCAAGACGTTCGAACACGACCCCGATGCGATGATCCTCAACCTCTTCTACGAGGACAAGGACGATCGCTGGTTTCCCGGCGACCGGCATCTGCGGCGCATGGCGCGCCGCCTGCTTCTGGGCGAGCCGCGCATGAGCGGGCAGCTTCGCGTGTTCCTCAATCTCTGCGCGGGGCTCGACCGGCTCGGGATCCGCTACCGCGTCAACGATTACGGCTACATCGCGCAGCACCCCGACGAGCTCGCCTGCATCATCGGCCGAACCTTCCTGCTCGACAAATTCGCGTGGAAGAACCCGATCCTGCTCGGCGTTGCCGCCCACAATCATCCGCTCGACGACCCCGATCTCTTCAAGCGTCTGCCGGTGAAGAAGGTCGTGGTGCCCGGCCCCTGGTACGTCGACATGTACCGGCCGCATTGGCCCGACACCGAAGCCTGGCCGATCGGCATCGACACGGATCTGTGGGCGCCGTCGCAGGCCTCTCGGAAGAGCGTGGACGTGCTGATCTACGACAAGGTCCACTGGGACCGCGAGCGCTTTGCACCTGAGTTGATCGAACCCATCCGTGCCCGGCTGATCAAGGAGGGCCGCTCGTTCACGGAGTTGCGTTACGGCAGCTACAAGGAAGAGGATTTTCAGGCCGCGCTGGCGGCCTCGCGCGCGATGATCTTCCTGTGCCAGAACGAGAGCCAGGGCATCGCCTATCAGCAGGCCTTGTCTTGCGGCGTGCCTGTCTTCGCCTGGGATCCGGGCGGGCCATGGCGAGACCCCGATTACTATCCGCACCGCGTCCAGTTCGCGCCGGTGTCGTCGGTGCCGTATTGGGACGATCGCTGCGGCGCCAGGTTCACCGATATCGCAGGGTTCGAGGCGGGGTGGGACGACTTCTGGGCCGGCTGTGCCGCGGGGGCTTTCGATCCGCGCGGCTATATCCTGGACAATCTCACGCTCGAGCAACGGGCGCTGCAATATTACGAGATTGCGCGGAGCATCATGCGGCAGCCGGCGGCCGGCAAGGTCGATGAGGGACGCTCAGCCGGGGTGCGCCAGGACCCGGAGCTTCACCGGCACGAAGTGTCTTGAGCCGTGGACCGAAGCATGGACCGCAGCGCCGCTGACACGACCGACCTCCAGGCTCGCTCGTTGAGCCGTGTCCTGCGCGATAGCCTGGCGGAGCTCGATGCCGTGCAGGCCGCGCGTTGTCTGGTCGCGGTCGCCTCGCTGCTGCTGGTGCTGGTGACGCTCGATCCGTTTCCCGATCTGCGCAATCCCGATGTCACCACCGTCGTCGGCGGACGAATGGCGCTGACCTATGTGTCCTGGGGCCTCCTCGCCGCCGTCGCCATGCTGTTCGTCGCGACGACGGATGCGCCCGCGCTGAAGACCCTGGTGACGCCGCTGCACCTCTGTCTCGTCGGCTGGCTTGTGATCAACGTCGTGCTCTCCGAGAGTCGCGGCGTCTCGATTCAGCGGTTCGCACTCGCCGCCAGCGTGACCTCGCTCGCGGTCCTGCTGCCATTGCTGCCGCCGTCGCAGCGCAGCTTCAATGAATGCCTGGGTGCCGCCGCGCTGGTGCTGCTCACGCTGTGCTATCTCGGCGTCGTCCTCGCGCCGCATTATTCGATTCACACCGCACTCGACATCACCGAGCCGCAGCTCGCCGGCGATTGGCGCGGCAGCTTCGGCCACAAGAACATCGCCTCGCCCGTGATGACTATCCTGGTCTATGTCGGCATCTACCTTTGCGCCGCCGGCTCCTTCGTGATGGGGCCTGCGATCGCCGCGCTCGCCGGCATCTTCCTGATCTTCACCGGCGGCAAGACCTCGACGGTGCTGTGCCTTGCGGTCTACGCGCTGGCCTCGCTGGTCTATGTCACGCCAAGCCTGTGGCTGAAGCGGATCATCTGCTTCGTGCCGCTGATCGTGATGAACCTGCTGACGGTCGGCAGCGTCCTGAGCCCGGCGCTCGGCGCCATGACGCGGCTGCTTCCGCTCGATCCCACCTTCACCGGCCGTTCCGACATCTGGGAGTTCGCGCTCGCCGCCGTCGCCGAGAAGCCGATCATCGGTCACGGCTATGCGGCCTTCTGGGACGACGTCACGGCACGGCAGACGGCGCAAGGCGCTGAATGGGCGACCTCGGCGGCGCACAGCCACAACAGCTATCTCGACCTCGCGGTGACCATCGGCCTGCCGGGGCTGATGCTCGTGATCCTCGTCTTCGTGCTCGCCCCGCTTCGCAATTTCCAGTCAGCCCAGACGCATAGCCACAGCGGCGCGCTGGCCAAGCTGTTCCTGACCGTGTGGTTGTTCGGCCTCTATTACGGAGCGACCGAGACCTTCCTGCTCGAACGGCAGAACCCGATCTGGTTCATGTTCGCTCTGGCGGTGGCCGGTCTGCATTTCCTGGCCCGGTTCCAATGCGTCGCGCAAACGGAACCGGCGCCATGAAGCCGTTCGCGTCCGAGGCCGTCCGTCGTGACAATGGCTTAACGATAAGCCGGTCTGCGACAAAACATGACCTATCCCGAAACATTCAGTAATCGTATGCCCCGCCGATGACGTTTCTCAGCGTCGAGCAACTGGATGGTGTTGTGTCCGCCGCCTCGGACATCGCGATCGACTTCGTGCGCGACTGGCGCGCGGCTGCCTCGCGCCTGAACGCCGGGCATCGCACTGCTTTCCAACATGCTTACTGGCTCGATGCCTGGTATCAGGCGTTCGACGACGTTGCGCCGTTGATTGCCGTGATCTCCGATGCCGCCACCGGCAAGGACATCGCGGTGGTGCCGATGATCAGCCATGTCAGGCGCGGCATCCGCGTCGTCGAGCTCGCCGATCTCGGCGTCTCCGACAACAACGCGCCGATCCTCGCACTTGATGCCGCATTGGACGCCGCGGCGGCGCAGGCCATCAGCAGGGCGTTGGTCGCGGCGTTGCGCGCCTTGCCGGACCGCTTCGATCTGCTTCGCCTGCGGAAGATGCCGGTGCAGGTCGGCGGCAAGCCGAACCCGCTGGTGTCGCTCGGGCGGATCGGGTCCTCCTCGCTCAACGGCAATCTCGTGCTGATGGGCGACGACTATGCGGACTATCAGGCGTCGATCAAGCGCATGCAGATGCCGCGTTGCTGGCGCGTCTTCAGCCGGCACGAAGGCGCGCGGTTCGAGATCGCCACGGATGTCGCGCGTGCGCATGAACTGATGGACGTCATGGACGTCCAGCAGCAGGCACGGATGCGAAAGCTCGGCTCGCCGTTCGTTCTCAACGACGAGGCCCATGCGCGATTCTATCGCGAGGTCGCCCGCCAGGGCGTCGCGGAAGGGTATGCCGTCCTCACGGCGCTGGTGTGCGACGAGGGCGTCGTCGCCACCGCGCTCGGCGTCAGACACGGCGGGACCTATTACCTGCTCCGCATCAGCCACGGCGGCGATTCCTGGTCGAGCTGTTCGCCGGGGCTGCTCGTCGCCGAGCGCACCATGGCGGCGCTGCATGAAGAGGGCGTGCGCCGTTTCGACCTCAGCATCGGCAATCAGGACTATAAGCGGCGCTTCGGCGCCGAGCGGGTGCCGTTGACCGATGTCAGCGTGGCGCTGACCTGGCGCGGTCTGCCCTATGCCTGGCGCGACCACGCCGCACAGGGCCTGCGCCGCTATCCCGCGGCTGCCGCCCTTGCGGCGCGGGCCATGGGCAAAGGGATACGTTGAAGCGGCATTCCCGAACGGGAATGCCGCGATGCATCGATCTTATCGATCAGGCGTGAAGTCTAGCCATGCAGCTTCCTGGCGGTCTCCGCGATCTGGCGGCCCTGATAGCGCGCGCCGGCGAGCTCGTTGGCGCTGGGCTGGCGGCTGCCGTCGCCGCCTGTGATCGTGGTGGCGCCATAGGGCGCGCCGCCGGTGACCTCGTCGAGCTTCATCTGACCGGCAAAGCCGTAGTTCATGCCGACGATCACCATGCCGAAATGCAGCAGGTTGGTGATGACAGAGAACAGCGTCGTCTCCTGGCCGCCATGCTGGGTCGCGGTGGCCGTGAAGGCGCCGCCGACCTTGCCGTGCAGCGCGCCCTTGGCCCAGAGCCCGCCGGCCTGGTCCAGGAAGTTCGCCATCTGCGAGGCCATGCGACCGAAGCGGGTGCCGGTGCCGACGATGATCGCGTCGTAATTGGCGAGGTCCTCGATCTTGGCGACCGGCGCGGCCTGGTCGAGCTTGTAATAGGAGGCTTTCGCGACCTCGGCCGGCACCAGTTCGGGGACGCGCTTGATGTCGACGGTCGCGCCCGCTTCGCGCGCGCCTTCGGCGACGGCATTGGCCATCGCCTCGATATGGCCATAGGCGGAATAATAGAGAACGAGAACTTTGGTCATGGTGGTCTCCGTTGGGTGATGAGTTGAGTTGCCGTCGTTGCCGGGCTTGACCCGGCAACCCATCGCCGCTCGAAAAAGCTCCTTGCGAAGGTGATGGATGCCCGGGGCAAGCCCGGGCATGACGAGTTGTTGTGGTTACGCCGCGTCGACGAGCACGAGCTCGCTGTCCTCGAGCGCGGTGATTGTCAGCGTGCTCTCGTCGCGGATCGCAGCACCGTCGCGGGCATTGACGCGGACGCCGTTGATCTCGACCGCGCCTGCCGCCGGCACGAGGTAGAGGTGCCGCGACGCCTGCGGCGCGTATTCGGCGCTCTCGCCGGCCTTCAGCGTGGTGGCGAGCACCCGCGCGTCGGCGCGGATCGGCAGCGCGTCGGTATCGCCTTCGATACCGCTTGCGATGGTGACGAGCTTGCCGGAGCGATCGGCCTTGGGGAAAGGCTTCGAGCCCCAGGTCGGCTGTCCCCCGCGCGTCGTCGGCTCGATCCAGATCTGGAAGATCCGCGTCTTCGTCGGCTCCAGATTGTACTCGGAGTGGCGGATGCCGCTGCCGGCGCTCATCACCTGCACGTCGCCCGCCTCGGTCCGGCCCTCGTTGCCGAGGCTGTCCTGATGGGTGATCGCGCCCTCGCGCACATAGGTGATGATTTCCATGTTGGCGTGGGGATGGGCGGGAAAGCCGGTGTTGGGCGCGATCTCGTCGTCGTTCCACACCCTTAAAGAGCCATGGCCCATGTTGTTGGGGTCATAGTGGCTGGCGAAGGAGAAGTGGTGCTTGGCCTTGAGCCAGCCGTGATCGGCGCCGCCGAGCTTGTTGAAAGGTCTGAGTTCGATCATCGAAGTGTGTCCTGATGGGAGGAGAGGGGCTTGGCGTCAGGCGCCAAACCCGCCGTCGACGTTGAGAACGGTGCCGGTGACGAAGGAGGCTTGCGGGCTGGCGAGGAACACCACGCCGGCGGCGACCTCCTCGGGGCGGCCGAAGCGCTGCAGCGCATGCTGCTTGCGCTGGGTCTCGGCGAACTCGCCGCCGTCCTTCGGGTTCATGTCGGTATCGATCGAGCCGGGCTGCACCACGTTGACCGTGATGCCGCGCGGACCGAGATCGCGCGCTGCGCCCTTGGTGTAACCGACCACAGCGGCCTTGGTGGCGACGTAGTCGGCGAGACCGGGAAACGAGGCGCGGTCGGCGAGCATGGAGCCGACGGTGACGATGCGGCCGCCTTCACCCATCAATTGCGACGCGGCGCGGATCGCCGCGATCACGCCATGCACGTTGACCTGATCCTGGCGGGCGAGCGCTTCGGTGTCGGCATTGGCATCGTCGATCGCACCGCCATTGGCGACACCGGCATTGTTGACGAGGATGTCGAGATGGCCGAATTCCCTGGCGACGTCGTTGACCAGTTGCGTGACGTCCTTCGCGGAGGCCTGGTCGGCCTTGAAGGCGCGGGCCTTGACGCCCTTGGCCTTCAGTTCTGTGACGACGGCTTCCGCCTTGTCTGGCGAGGCAACGTAGCTGATGGCGACATCAGCGCCTTCGTCGGCGAGAGCGCGGGCGCTTGCCGCGCCGATGCCGCGCGAACCGCCGGTGACGAGGGCAACCTTGCCTGAGAGCGTCTTGGTCATTGGATTTTCTCCATTGCGTAGGTTTGCGATTGACCCTTGGATAAGCCTCCGCCTGTGGTATAGAAATAGAAACTGTTGAAACGCATTGTTTCAATAATTAGCCCAATTGGACCGCGACCATGGCGAAACTCCCGGATTTCGAGGCCCTCGCGATTTTCGCAAAAGTCGTGGAGCTCAGGTCGTTCGCGGGCGCCGCGAGCGAGCTGGCGATGTCCAAGGCGACAGTGTCGAAGGCGGTCACGCGCCTCGAGGAGCGGCTCGGCGCGCGGCTGTTCAACCGCACCTCGCGCCGGCTGGCGCTGACCGATGCCGGCCACAAGCTCGCCGACCGCGCCACGCGCCTGCTCGCCGACGGCGAAGCGGCGGAGAACGAGGCGCTGGCGCAATCGGTGGCGCCGCGCGGCCTGGTGCGGCTGGCCGTGCCGATGACGTTCGGCATCAAGGCGGTGGCGCCGCTGCTCCCGGAATTCTTCGAGGCCTATCCGGAAGTCTCGGTCGATCTGCATTTGAGCGATGCGACGGTCGACCTGATCGGCGAGGGTTTTGACATGGCGGTGCGGATCGCGCGGCTGCCGGACTCGTCGCTGATCGCGCGGCGCCTGTTCACCATGCCCCGCTTCACGGTGGCCGCGCCGTCATACCTGAAGAAGCATGGTCGCCCGACCCATCCGATGCATCTGGCCGAGCACAAATGCTTCGCTTACGCCTACATGTCGACGCCCAACGTCTGGCACTACACCAATTCGGCCGGCGAGCAGGCCAGCGTGCGACCGGGCGGGCCGCTCCGCGTCAACAACGGCGAAGCCGTGATGCCGTCATTGATCGCAGGCCTCGGCATCGCCGAGCTACCTGAATTCATCGTTGGCGAAGCGATTTCGTCGGGCGCCGTCGAAGTGATCCTGAAGGACTGGAAGCAGGCCGAAGGCGCCGTGCATCTGGTGACGCCCCCCGGCGGCCCCCGTCCCGCGCGCGTGGAAGCCCTCGGCGATTTCCTCGCCGCCAAGCTGCCGGGCACATGCAAGCGGCGGCCGCACGGGAAGGTGAAGGGCTCATAGAGCGAGCTGTTTCAACCTCATTGCGAGCGCAGCGAAGCAATCCAGCCGCCGTAGGGTGGGCAAAGCGCAGCGTGCCCACGTCTTTGCCTGAGGGGCCCAAATGTCTCGACACCGGCACGCACAGGGCAGTCCGGCGAGTGACCGTGGGCACGGCGCGCGAAGAGCGCGCCTATGCCCACCCTACGAGACCTCGCTAATCTGCCGTTGTGCAAACTATCGTAGGGTGGGCAAAGCGCAGCGTGCCCACGTCTTTGCCTGAGGGGGCGCAAATGTCTCGACACCGGCGCGCACAAGGCAGTCCGGCGAGCGATCGTGGGCACGGCGCGCGAAGAGCGCGCCTTTGCCCACCCTACGAGACCTCGCTAATCTGCCGTTGTGCAAACCATCGTAGGGTGGGCAAAGCGCAGCGTGCCCGCGCCTTTGCCTGAGGGGGCGCAAATGTCTCGACACCGGCGCGCACAAGGCAGTCCGGCGAGCGATCGTGGGCACGGCGCGCGAAGAGCGCGCCTTTGCCCACCCTACGAGACCTCGCTAATCTGCCGTTGTGCAAACCATCGTAGGGTGGGCAAAGCGAAGCGTGCCCACGTCTTTGCTCGAAGGATCGCAGAATGTCTCGATATCGGCGCGCGCGGGGCAGTACGTTCTTCTTCACTGTCGTGCTCGCTGACGGTTCAAGCACTCTGTTGGTAGATCAAGTCGATCGTCTCAGGCGAATTTATCGAACTGTTCGGCAACGCCGTCCGTTCGAAACCGTCGCGATCTGCATCCTGCCGGACCATCTTCATGCGATTTGGACGCTGCCGGAGGGCGACGTCGACTTTTCATCGCGCTGGAATCTGATCAAGGGTGGCTTTTCGCGAGGCTTGGAGGCCGGGCCGCCTTCGATGAGCAAATTGAAGAAACGCGAGAAAGGCATCTGGCAGCGTCGCTACTGGGAGCACGCCATTCGCGACGATACGGATTTGGAACGGCACATCGATTACACCCACTTCAATCCCGTGAAGCACGGTCTCGTCACCCGCGTGCGCGATTGGCCGTCCAGCAGCTTTCATGGTCACGTGGAGAAGGGCACCCTTCCCCTGGACTGGGGAGGGGATGTACGGGAGATCGCAGGGCAATTCGGCGAGTGACCGTGGGCACGGCGCGCGAAGAGCGCGCCTTTGCCCACCCTACGAGACCTCGCCCGTCGATCCTTCGGAGCGCCTCTCGTAGGGTGGGCAAAGCGCAGCGTGGCCACGTCTTTGCCTACGCCACCTTCACGCCGTCGATGGCCACGATGCGCAAGGTCGGCTTCAGCGTGCCCTCCAATTGCGTCTTCAATTCGTGGACGCGCGGGTCGCGCGAGCGTGCGGCGCAGACGCCGTATTGATGGACGGATTGCGCCAAAGCGCGCCGCGCTTCCGGTGTCCGCGTCACTTCGGGCCTTGAAAGCCGCAACACGATCGCTGCGAGACTCACCAGCATCTCGTCGAGCGCAACGTCGATGGTCGCCAGATTCCGCATTGCTCACTCTCCTTGGAAGGGCAACAGCGGGTCCGGGCATGCGTTCCTGGCGCGGCCGGACATGGTGAACGCTTCGTAAACGTCTTGTTCTTGCCGTCTGGCGCGTTAGGCTGGCGGCGACATGAGAAAATCAGGGGGAGGCACCACCAGGGATCGACGCGATCTCTTGCGCGCCGCTGCTGCACTGCCGTTGATGGAGCTTTTAACCAGGCAGTTTGCCAAGGCGAAGAAGCGCTAGGCGCCGTCGCGTTGCGGTCATGAACTTCGTTGTCTATATCCGCGCCGCGTTTTGTTTCCTGCTTCGTGTTTCTCAACAACCCGATCGACCGCTACATGGTGCTTCGATCCCGGGCTTGGCATGTTCGCTCGCAGCGACAAGGCCGGCGCCATCGTCCGACAAGTTGCCGGTCAGGCCGGATGCAAACGCTATGTCGTCGTGATCAAGGGAATACGCCAGGGTGGATTCTTCGGCATCGGTATCATGAAGGGCAGCCCGTTGTACAACATGGCCGACATCTACGCGGTCATACGGATCTACGTTCATGACGGGCAAAGCTTCGATATTCTGAAGAGCGGCGAAGGCTCGATCAGCGGAAGCAACTTTATGACCGGGCCGCCGACGCTGCGTATCGATTGGGCGCAGTGGCCAGAACCGCCGGAAGCCGCCAACAATCCAGTAATGCGCGCGTCGACGCGGCAACTGCTCGGCAACGTCCTCGACAAGAGCCTGCCTGCCTTGTTGCAGTCGCAGTAGTTGAGGAGATCCGGTCAACCGGTCGCCCCTCTTCCGGTAGGGCAATCGCATATGGGTGCGACCTCCCCTGTAGCCATCCTTCGAGACGCCCGCCGTTGGCGGGCCCTCAGGATGAGGACCTGGTGTGCGGCACCGGTTTCAACAGGTGCCAATGCAACTGAGCCTCATCCTGAGGAGACCGCGAAGCGGTCGTCTCGAAGGACGAGGCGCTTGCTCAGGCCTCGCCGAGTAGGCAAATGCGATTGCCCTGCCCCCTCCGCGGAGGGGGCAAGCGCACGGCTATCGCAACACAATCCATTTCGGTTAGGCTGCCCCCCAACAACGAAAACAATCGGGGAGGTACCAACCAATGAACCGCCGCGAACTCCTGAAGGCCGCTGCCGTGCTGCCGCTAGCACAGGCAGCTTGCTCTCAGTCAAGCTTTGCCCAAGCTCTTTACCCCGCCCGCAACATCACACTGATCGTGCCGTTTCCAGCGGGCGGCCAGGCTGACCTTGCGGCGCGCCCCGTCGCGATGGCGCTGGAGCGGATTCTCGGCAAACCCGTGATCGTCGACAACCGCGCCGGTGGCGGCGGCGGCTCGGTCGGCAATGCCGCGGCGGCGCGCGCCGAGCCCGACGGCTACACGCTGCTGATGACGCTGTCCTCGCTCGCGGTGCTTCCCGAGGCCGACCGGCTGTTCGACCGTCCCGTTGCCTACGAAGTCTCGCAGTTCATGCCGATCGCGCGCGTGCTCGCCGATCCCACGCTGCTGGCGGTGCCGGCCTCCGCACCGTGGAAGACGGCGCAGGATTTCATCGAGGACGCATCGAGGCGCCCGGGCCAGATCACCTACGGCTCGTCCGGTCCCTACGGCACGCTGCATGTGGCGATGGAGATGTTCGCGAACAGTGCCGGCATAAAATTGCTGCACGTGCCGTTCCGCGGCGCAGGCCCCGCGCTCACCGCGCTGCTCAGCGGCACCGTGCAGGCGATCGCCGCCGCGCCGGGCACGCTGAAGCCGCAGGTCGACGACGGCAAGCTGCGCGTGCTCGGCAATTGCGGCGCGCAACGCGTCGCGAGCTTCCCTGACGTGCCGACCTTCCAGGAGCTCGGCTACAAGGACGTCGAGATGTACATCTGGGCCGGGCTGTTCGCGCAGAGTTCTCTTCCCGCGCCGATCGCGACCCGCCTGCGCGAGGCGATGGGGCAGGTGATGACGAGCCCCGACGTGCTCAAGGCCTTCGAAACCTCGGGCAGCCTCGTTGCCTATCAGGACGCGCCGGCCTTCGCGCAATTCGTCGCGACCGACAGCACGCGGCTGATCGCGGCGGTGAAGAAGATCGGCAAGGTGGAGTAGGTTCCAGGTCTGTTTTCACATTTTTTTGTTGGTCCAGAACCGGCTCTCGCCTCATTAATTGATGAGAATTCGTGGGAATCGAGAAGGATCGGGATATGCGAACAGAGCGGATTGCGCTGGGTGTCGTGCTCGCGATCGGCGGCATCGTCGCGCCGGGCGCAGCATTCGCCGAGGAATATCGCGGGACCATGGAACAGCAGATGGCCTGCACGCCGGACGTCTGGCGTCTCTGCAGTGACCAGATCCCCGACGTGAGCCGGATCACGGCTTGCTTGCAGCAGAACACGCCGCAGCTCTCGAGCGGCTGCCGCGCCGTGTTCCAATCCAACAACCAGATGCCGCCGCAGCAGCAGGTCCCGCGCAATCGCGCCGCGCCGCCGCGTTACAACACCGCGCCGCCGCCACCTTCGCAGGCGCAGCCGCGTCCCTATGACGATAACGACGACTAGGCTCCGACGGGAGGCTTGATCCGGAATGCGCGGCGATCGGCGCGAGCATACGGTCGTGCCGCCTCGTCAGCGCTCCGGCCTGCTGTCCGTTTCAGGCCGCTGTCCAAGAACCATCCGCAACACCACGCCGAACAGAATGGCTGCGACTGGCCAATGGAACCAGATTTTGTGGCTGGTGAAGAGATTGATCAGAATCAGGAAGGCGCAGACCGTGAGGGCTGCTGCAACCGGGCGGGGCACCCTTGCAAGCCAATCCGAGACGACATTCGTCGGGGGTGATGGCGCGCGCCTGTCGTTCATCCGGGGAGCATGCGCGCGTTCGAACGGAGCTGCGCTTTCCCCGCTCGCGTAGCTCGCGGGCCCAGCAACTTGGCTACCCAGGGTCAACCGGTAGCTGGTCAGGGGCGCGATGTTCTTCATCGGGCGCTGGCCGAGGCAGTCGAAGCCGACCGACAGCTTGTTGTGCACCTGGTCGTAGACAGAGCTCGAGATCACGACGCCGCCGGGCTCGGCGAGCTCCTGCAGGCGCGATGCGATATTGACGCCGTCGCCGTAGATGTCGGTGCCGTCAACCATGACGTCGCCGAGGTTGATGCCGATGCGAAACCGCATCGGGTTCGCCTGCGGCGTGTCCGCAGCCTGACTGGAGATCTCCTGCTGGATCTCGACCGCGCATTGCACGGCCTCGACGACGCTGGCGAACTCGGCGATCACGGCATCGCCCCAGGTGTTCACGATACGGCCGTCATGGCGCTCGACCAGCCGCGCAATGGCCGTGCGGTAGCGGCGTAGCGTCTCCAGCGTCCCGGCTTCGTCCGCTTCCATGAGACGCGAATAGCCGTACACGTCGGCGCACAGCACGGTGGTCAGTCGTCGCTTCACCTTGTCGTCGGTCATGGTCGTTATGCTAGCCTCCCTGACCGGCAAATGCACCAGGCATCCTGTCCGGCGCCGCCTTACGGCCTGATCTCGCAGACATCCACCCATTCGGCCGCGGTCAGCTCGGCCATGCGGTCCGGGGTGATGCGCACCGCGCTGTGGGTCGAGCCCGCGGCGGGGACCACGACATCGAACGCCTTCAGCGACACGTCGCAATAGACCGGCAGCGGCGATTTCAGCCCGAACGGACAGACGCCGCCGACCTCGTGGCCGGTGATGTCGGCGACCTCCTCCAGCCCCAGCATCTTCGGCTTGCCGCCGAACTGCGCCTTGACCTTCTTGTTGTCCATCCGCGAGGTGCCGGCGGCCACGATCAGGATCACGCGCTCGCCGACGCGCAAAGACAGCGTCTTGGCGATCATGCCGGGCTCGACGCCATAGGCTTCGGCGGCCAGGGTTACGGTCGCCGAGCTGATCGGCGATTCCATGACTGATATGTCGGGGGCTTTCTCGGCGAAGAAGGCGCGAACGGATTCCAGGCTCATTCCGGGCAGCTCATGCAAGACTAGCGGGCGGCGATGCCTAAGCAATCATCGGCAGCTCGGAGAGCGCGCGGACCCGGTGGTCCGGTGCGAAGCCAAGCTCGTCCATCTGGGTGCGGATCGCCTTGAACATGGTGAGCGGTGCCACGAGTTCGGTCTCGAGGCAAGCCAGCGCCATGGCCTCCGGCGTCACCCGCTCGATCCAGGCGACGGTCAGCCCGAACGCCTTCGCCCCCGCCACGTCCCAGGGATTGGACGAGACGAACAGCACTTCCTCGGGCGCGGTGCCGAGCTCCTCGCCGATCAGCTGATAGGCCGCCGGGCTCGGCTTGAAGATCTTCTTGGCGTCCACGCTGATGGTGGCATCGAGCAGGCGGTCGAGCCCGGAATTGCGCACCAGCGCGTTCAGCATGTCCGGGCTGCCGTTGGAGAGGATGGCGAGCTTGCGCGGCTTCAGCGCAGTGAGCGCTGCAGTCGCATCCGGATAGAGATCGAGATGCAGGTACTTCTCGATGACGCGCTCGAACGCCTCGTTCTCGTAGTCCAGCCCGAGCACGCGCAGCGTATAGGCCAGCGAGTCTCGGGTCACCGCCGTAAAATCCTGGTAAGCCTGCATCAGCGAGCGCAGCCAGGTATATTCGAGCTGCTTGATGCGCCAGACCTGCGTGATGATCTCGCCATAGCCCGGAAACGCGTCCTCGGTGATCTCAGCCACCGACTGGATGTCGTAGAGCGTCCCGTAGGCATCGAAGACGACGGCGTTGATGGGCATGGGCTGTCCTTCGGGATCGTCGGGGCGCAGGACTTTACCCCGCGCCGCGATATCGATCCAAGGAGGAAAGGTGCTTCTAGCGCCGTTCCGCTGGCGGCGAACTAGAGCTTTACGACGATCTTTCCGAAATGTGATCCGCTTCGGAGGTGTGCATAGGCTTCGGGGACTTCGTCGAAACCGTAGATGCGATCGACGATCGGATGGATCGAATGCTCGCTCAGGAAGCGGTTCATCGTCGTGAAATGCTCGACCGATCCGACGGTGACACCGATGATGTCGGCATTCTCCCACTGAAGGCGCGCAAGGTCGGGCTTCGGACCGAATCCCGTCAAAACACCGATTTGAATGATCTTGCCACCTGAAGCGACCGATCGCAGCGATCGGTCATAGGTGCCGGGACCGCCGAGCTCGAGGATATGGCTGGCGCCTGCGCCATCCGTCGCCTTCATCAGGGCGACATCCCAATCGGGCGTGTCACGGTAGTTGATGAGGATCGAGCCGCCCAGCGCCCGGGCGCGGGCAAGCTTTTCATCCGAGGAGGAGATCACGATGGCGCGCGCTCCGAGCGCCGTCGCGAATTGCAGTCCGAACAGCGCAACGCCGCCCGTCCCCTGGACGAGCAGTGTGTCGCCCTTGCCCATCCTGCCGCGTGTGACGAGGCCGTGCCAGGCCGTGACGCCGGCACAGGGCAGCGTCGCCGCTTCGATCGAGGATAAGTGCGCCGGCACGGGGACGAGCGCCGTGGCCGGCAGCACGACATACTCGGCCAGCATTCCGTCCATCGTGTTGCCACCGAGGGACGACGAAACATAGCTGGACTTGAACGGACCCGAGATCCAGTCGCGAAAGAACGACGCGGCAACGCGGTCCCCAACGCGCCATTGCGCGACGTGGGAGCCGATGGCGTCAACGACGCCCGCACCGTCGGAAAGGGGTATGCGGCCGGTGAGCTCATTTTGGCCCGCGCGGTCGAGGATCAGAAGATCCCGGTAGTTCAGGCTTGCGGCTTCGACCTTGACGCGGACTTCGCTATTGCCGGGTTCGGGCTTGCTGACGTCGGTTCGCACGAGGCGGCCGGCCCCGGCATGGCTGTTCAAATGGTAGGCTTTCATTGTTGCTCCTCCTCAAGTGCGTTCACTTGGGTGAGCACAGTCTGTAAGCTCTGACAGTGCTGTCAGGGTCAAGAGGTCCCGGATGAAGATTGGCGAACTTTCCCGGCGGACGGGGGTCAGCGTCCGAATGTTGCGATACTACGAGGCCGAAGGGCTGCTCGCGCCGCAGCGGACCGACTCCGGCTATCGCGACTATGGTCCGCAGGAAGAGCAGACCGTGCGGCGGATCAAGATGCTTGGCGCTGCCGGGATGACGCTGGAGACCATTCAGCGGTTGCTTCCGTGCGTGCGGAACAATGATCCGGCCTTCACGCCGTGTAACGAGCTGCGAAGAATACTTGCCCAGCAAGTCAGCCTGATCGACGAGCGTATCGAGACGCTGAGCCAAAGCCGGACCATTCTTGCCGGCTATCTGGCAAGCGTGAACTGATCGCAGAACGCGTCGACGTTCGTCCGTTGGCGGATGTCGGGAAGTCGCTGCCGGGGACGGTCAGTGCCTCCGTTGCACGGACCATCCCGACGTGGCTGCGTTATCGTCGTCTTGTGTTCCAGGTCGCCCGCTCGGCGAAGACCTGGCTGACCTCGGCCATATGCTCCGTGCCCCACGTGCAGAGCGGCACGAGCGCCTGAGCGAGGCTGTGACCCAGCGGGGTAAGGCTGTAGTCCACCCGCGGCGGCACTTCCTTGTAGTCGGTCCGCTTCACGAGCCCATCGGCCTCCAGCTCCTTCAGCTGCTGGATCAGCACCTTGTCGCTGACGTCGCGGATGGCGCGCCGGAGCTCGCCGTAACGGGTCGGGCCGCCCTGGGCGACGAAGTACAGGATCAGCGGCTTCCACTTGCCGGCGACGACCCGCAAGGTTGCATCCAGGCCGCAGGTGAACCCGGGCAAATTCGGCGTGCAGCTCTGGACCGGTGTTGGAGCCCGTGCAGGCGGGAAAGTCGTGTCTGACATTTTTTGGGCACTTACCAAAAGGTGCATACTTGCCGATAGGTGGGTATGCCGCCAGCTCAGTGCAACCTCAGTGAAGGAGCACATCATGAGCAGACTACAAGGCAAGACGGCAGTGGTGACCGGCGGCGGCACCGGCATTGGATTTGGCGCGGCGAAACGCTTCATCGACGAAGGCGCGTTCGTCTACATCTTCGGGCGGCGGCAGGAGCAGCTCGATGCCGCCGTCGCGAAGCTCGGATCCCAGGCGCGCGCCGTCAGGGGCTCGGTGACGGATCTGGCGGACCTCGACCGTCTCTACGGGACGGTGAAGAAAGAACGAGGCGGCCTCGACGTCCTGTTCGCCAACGCCGGCACCGGGTTGTTCGCGCCGCTCGGCGAGATCACGCCCGAGCACTACGATCATATCTTCGACGTCAACGTGAAGGGATTGGTCTTCACCGTGCAGAAGGCGCTGCCGCTGATGACGAAGGGCGCGTCCATCATCCTGACCGGTTCGAGCACGGGCGTGATGGGGACGCCGCAGTTCAGCATCTACAGCGCGACCAAGGCCGCGGTTCGCAATCTGGCGCGCAGCTGGGCGCAGGATCTGCGCGGCACCGGCATCCGCGTCAATGTGCTGTCACCGGGGCCGACCAAGACCGAGCTTGCGCTGGAGATTGTCGGCGAGGAGGCCTTCGACGCGCTCGGCAGCACGACGCCCCTCGGCCGCGTGGCGGCCCCGTCGGAGACGGGCGCGGTCGCCGCATTCCTGGCGTCGTCGGACAGCAGCTTCATGACCGGCAGCGAGGTGTTCGTCGACGGCGGCCTCGCTCAGATCTGAGGCTCCGAGCATCCAAGCGCGAGGGCTTCGGTCATCGTGATCGAAGCCCTCCATGCCGACGAAGATGCTGCTGCTAGATCCCCAGCAGCTTCCTCGCGTTGGCCTTGAGCACCTTCGGCCGGATCTCGTCGCGGATCTCGATCTTGGCGAAGTCCGACAGCCAGCGGTCGGGCGTGATCACCGGCCAGTCCGAGCCGAACAGCATCTTGTCCTGCAGGATCGAGTTGATGTAGCGCACCAGGATCGGCGGGAAGTATTTCGGCGACCAGCCGGAGAGGTCGATGTAGACGTTCGGCTTGTGGGTGGCGACCGACAGCGCTTCTTCCTGCCAGGGGAAGGAGGGATGGGCGAGGATGATCTTGAGGTCGGGGAAATCGGCCGCGACGTCGTCCATGTACATCGGGTTGGAATATTTCAGCCGCATCCCCATGCCGCCCGGCATGCCGGAGCCAACGCCGGTCTGGCCGGTGTGGAACAGCGCGACCGCGCCGCCATTGTTGATCTCTTCGTAGAGCGGATAGGCCATGCGGTCGTTGGCGTAGAAGCCCTGCATGGTCGGGTGGAATTTGAAGCCGCGCACGCCGTATTCCTCGATCAGCTTGCGTGCCTCGCGGGCGCCGAGCTTGCCCTTGTGCGGGTCGATCGAGACGAAGGGGATGAGGACGTCGAGATGGTCGGAGGCGGCCTCGATCATCTCGTAATTGTTGTAGCGGCGGAAGCCGGTCTCACGCTCGGCGTCGACCGGGAAGATCACCGCGGCGATGTTCTTGGAGCGATAATAGGCCGCGGTCTCCGGCACGGTCGGCGGATGCTTGTTCGGCGACTTGAAGTATTCCGCCATCTGCGCCTGGAAATCGTCATAGCCGTCGTCGGGATGGCAGCCGCAGGGCTCCTCGGCATGGGTGTGGATGTCGATGGCGACGACTTTGTCGATATCAGGCAGCTTCAGCTTCGGCATGGGTTTCCTCCCGACGGGTTGCCGAATTGATTATATGATATAACGAATTTGGCAAGGCGTTGGGGGCCGCGAGTGTGCAGTCCGCGAAAGTCTTTCAAAGTGCCTGCCCGCGGATGGGCCGGATCGGGCCGATCCGGCCCCTTCTTCAGTGCATCGGGTTGTTTTCGCGAATTTGCCGGTTCGGAACCGGGCGGTTAACATTGACATCACCTCCCGCCATGCCTTAAGAACCGCCCCGTCCCGGGCGGTCGTCCGCCGGCGGGAAAAATCTCATTTTGCCACATTCGCGCGTGCCGAAACGGTAGTGCCGAACACGGCCTTTCGAACGTTCAGGATTCTGCCATGAAGGTCCGTAACTCGCTGAAATCGCTGCGCGGTCGCCATCGCGCCAACCGCCTGGTCCGCCGCAAGGGCCGGGTCTATGTGATCAACAAGGTGCAGCGCCGTTTCAAGGCTCGCCAGGGCTGATCAGTCGACGGCTGATCTCTGCCCTGCCGGACGCCTGACGCGCTCCCGCAAGACCACGGCTCACACGAGTTTGACGCCGCCTTTGCTTTGCAAGGGCGGCTTTACGCGTTTAGACTTTGCCGATGGCAGTGAGATTCCTTCGTCCGCGCACCTTGTGTCTGGCCCTTGTGCTGGGAGCTGCCGGTCTGGCTCCGGCGCTGGCGCAGCAGATTGAACCGCCGAACCCCCCCGGCAAGCAGAAGAAGCTGCCCGAGGCGCCGTCCAAGCTGCCCAAGGTCGATCGCACCAAGAACCTGGATTTCCTGTTCGGCGCGCTGAAGGCGGCGCCCGACGAGGTCAGCGCCAAGCATGTCGAGGCGCGCATCTGGGCGATCTGGCTGCAGACCCCGAGCGACACGGCGTCCCTGCTGATGTCGCGGGCGAAGACCGCGGTCGATGCCAAGAAGATCGATGTCGCGATCAAGCTGCTGGATTCGGTCATCAAGCTCCGGCCCGACTACATCGAGGCCTGGAACCGCCGCGCCACGCTCTATTACATGCAGAACGACTATGGCCGTTCGCTCGCGGATATCCAGCAAGTGCTGATCCGGGAGCCGCGCCATTTCGGCGCGCTCGCAGGCCTCGGCATGATCATGCAGGAGGTCGGTAACGAGAAGCGCGCGCTCGAGGCCTATCGCAAGGCGCTCGCCGTCAATCCGCATCTCGAAAAGATCCCCGACCAGGTCAAGGCGCTGACCGAGAAGGTCGAAGGTCGCGATATTTAGCCTCAAACTCGATCATGTCTTGAGTGAACGCGGCGGCTTCGGATTAACCACGATCGGAAGCGCGTCATCGTGAGCACTATTGTCGGCGCCGCCGGGGGCCTACCTGCATGGCAGGAGCGAAAGCCATGAAGCGTTTGATTCTTGCAGGGTGCTTGCTGCTCGCGTCGGGGACGCTGAGCTTCGCCGACGGACTGTTCTGGGTGGTCGGCAACCGCGCCACCGGAAAATGCAACATCGTGACCAGCAATCCGGTCATCATCGGCGACATCTGGTTCGGCGACGGTCCCTACAAGTCCCGGGCCGATGCCAAGCTTGCCCGTTCGACGATCCGCGCCTGTCCCGCGCTCACGCCGGACGAGGAAAAGGACGAGGACGGGACGAACTAGCCTGCGGTCCAAGCATGATCGGGAAAAGCGTGCAGCGGTTTCCCGACAAGATCATGCTCCATGGAGAGCACTAATGTGCGATCCATCGCACCTTAGTGCAGAGCGCTGCCGCCGCGTTCGACCAGGCCGCGGTCGGCGGCTGCGGCGTAGGCTTTTGCCAGCTCCGTTTCCAGATGCTCGTTGATCAGCAGCAGCGCCCGCACGGCTCCGCGCAGGTCGCCGTTGCAGCTCGCGACGATCTCGTCGATCGCAGTGTCGTTCGATCTGAAGCTCATCGAAAATCCTCCGGTTCAAACCAAGCCAAGTTCTGCCGGTCTTTCCCCAGCCCCTGAGGTTGCGAGGAGGATCGGCGCCCACCCGCGCCTAGATGGCGGAACCGACCGTGGCGATTATATGGAAGCCGCCATGACGGCCGCATGAAGCTGGTCCGGGGCTTGCGCGTCCGTATGGAATATTGTTGATTCCATTGAGTTTTTACGTTCCGCAATTATGCACATATCCACAGCCCCGGCGTTTTCGGTGGACGGCGGCAAGAGCTGATGGAACGAAACTGCCGCCCACAAGGCTCGTAACTTCCCCGTGCCCAGGATCTCCCGGATTCTCTCCATGATCGTGATGTCAGTCGTGACGGCGCTGGTTCTGCTGGCGCTGGTCACGCAGGCCGGAATCGTCGCTGTGCAGCGCGCCTTTCCGCCGCAAGGCGGGATGGTCGAGGTCGACGGCGCGACGCTGCACGTCGTCGATATCGGCCCGCGCGCGGCCGAACCCGGTCCGCGCGATGCCGGCTTGCCGATCGTGATGCTGCACGGCGCGAGCTCCAATCTCGAGGCGATGCGGCGCCCGCTCGGCGACCTCCTGGCCAAAAGCCATCGCGTCATCCTGGTCGATCGTCCCGGCCATGGCTGGAGCACGCGGGCGCGGCGGCAGGATTCGACGCCGCAGATCCAGGCGCGGATGATCGATGAGGCGCTTCACAAGCTCGGGATCGAGCGCGCGATCTTCGTCGTGCATTCCTGGAGCGGCGCGCTCGGCGCGCGGATTGCGCTCGATCATCCGTCCCGCGTCGCCGGTCTCGTCATGCTCGCGCCCGTCACTCATCCCTGGCGCGGTGGCGTCGGCCGTTACAACGAGATCATCGCGACGCCCGTGATCGGCCCGCTGCTCGCCTACACCATCACCTTGCCGCTCGGCTATTTCGTCGCCGAGGCCGGCGCGCGCAACGTGTTCCTGCCGCAGACGATGCCCGATGGTTTCGTGCAGGATTCCGCAACGCCGCTATTGCTGCGTCCGCGCGAGTTCATCGCCAATGCCTATGATCTGGTGACGCTGAAGGAGGCGGTCGCGGCGCAAGCTCCGCGCTATGGCGAGATCAAGGCCCCGGTCACGATCATCGCCGGCGAGCCCGACAAGACGGTGAGGACCAGCATCCACGCCCGCCCGTTCGCGGCCACGGTGCCGAATGCGAAGCTGATCGTGCTGCCCGATCTCGGCCACATGGTGCAGAACGCGGTGCCGGATCTGGTGAAGACGGAAATCGAGACGATGATCGGGAAGATCGCCCCGGCGCAGGCGGCGGCCGACTAGGGCGCCTCGCGCGAAGTGGCGGCTCTCGTAGAGCTCCCGTAGGGTGGGCAAAGGCGCACTTGCGCCGTGCCCACGTTCTGGCTGTGTGAACCGAGAGAGATCGTCGGCACGCCGCGCAAGAGCGCGGCTTTGCCCACCCTACGGCACCGCGCCTGTGTCGCCCGCTGTCAATCCATTCGCTCAAAAATATTCCACTTTACCGAAATTCGGTTTTGTCGTATCCATCGCTCATCCCGGCTCACCAAGAGGGGCGATCTCGTCGTCGTCTTGATCGCGAGCCGGGCTTGCGGTGGACGCGGCAGCGACGGCACGAGATGGGACGGGCAGGGCGGGTAGTCCCTGTGAGCCCGAACCCCCGCGTGCAGACGAGCGGCGCTGAACGCGTACGGCAAAACCGTGTGGTCCTGGCCGTCGTTGCTACGGTCAAGCTCTTGCGGAGCTGCGAGCGAGCCCAACCGGGCGGACTGCATCATCCAAATTCGCAGGGGTGAGGGAGGCCAGAAGGAAAGTTCGGCTCCCGGGAGAGCACGGCATAAGCCGTCCGACCACCGCGCAGGGAAGGCCGAGTGATCGGCCACACCTGTATGCTGCTGTGCGGTTCTTTCTGCGTGTGCTCTAGCGCAGCGGACCGCGGGTGCGAGGTGGGCACCCGGCCTTCCCTGTGCCCTCTTGGATTGAGAGGGCGAAAGATGAAGCAAAGCTCGGGCGAAACAAGCCGCGAGGCCGCGAACGCATGTTTGCCACCACACATTCGGTGTCATCGCCCGGTTTAACCGGGCGATCCAGTATTCCAGAGGCGGTTGTGATTGAACCGAGACGCCGCGGCGTACTGGATGCCCCGGTCAAGCCGGGGCATGACAGCGTCGCTTGGAGAAGCAGGCCACGTCATCCTCCGTCATTGCGAGGAGCCCGCGACACAATTGCGAAGCAGTTTTGCGCTGGCGACGAAGCAATCCAGAGCCCTTCCGCGGAAAGATTCTGGATTGCTTCCGCCTTCGCCAAGGCTTCGGCGGACAAGTCGCTGCGCTCGCAATGACGCCGTGTCGAAACGCGTCACAACAAAAAAGCCGCAGCTTTGGTCCCGATTGATCGGAACCGAAGCTGCGGCGGTGATCGCGTGGCAGGCTTACTGCTTGATCTTCCCGTCCTTGTCGAACTGGGAGACATAGGTCCAGAGATTGTTGATCTCGGTCTCGTTCTTGATGCCGGCGAACGCCATCTTGGTACCGGGGATCTTGGCCTTGGGGTCCTTGATGTATTCCTTGAACACGGCCTCGTTCCAGGTGATGCCGGAATTCTTGTTCGCGTCCGAGTAGCTATAGCCCTCGACCGAGCCCGACTTGCGGCCGTTGAGGCCGTTGAGCTCGGGGCCGACCTTGTTCTTGGCGCCTTCGCCGATCGCGTGGCAGGCCAGGCATTTGTTGAACGACGTCTTGCCGGCCGCGGCATCCTGCGCCATCGCGGCGGGTGCGGTGGCAATCGCGGTGAGGATCGTCAGTGCGCCAAAAATCAGTTTTTTCATCGGGTGCTCTTCGTCTCTTCCCTGGTGGGTCTGGGCTGGTCAGTCTTTTGCCGGATCGGCAATCGCCCGACCTGCCGGTTTTGGCAGGCCTGCTCGGCTTGGACAAGCCACCAAACCATGACAGGTTTCATGATTTCCGACTTGTCCCAGAGCGAACTGGCGCGAGATCGTCGCTTCGACTTTCGGATGGCCTACCCAAACAGGCGCGGACGTGATTGATTTGCCGAGACAAATTGACCGTGCGGCGTGAGCCGGAAGGATAGATCATGGCCATTATGATGCCTGCGAGCGACCAGGCCGTGCTCGCGCGGCGCGCCGAAATTATTGCTGCGCTGCGCGCGATCGTGCCGGGCGAGGGGGTGATCGATACGCCGGCGGAGATGCGGGCCTATGAGTCCGACGGACTGACAGCTTATCGGCAGCCGCCGATGGTCGTGGTGCTGCCTGACACCACCGAGCAGGTCTCGCTCGTTCTGAAATATTGTGCAGGGCAGAACATCAAGGTGGTGCCGCGCGGTTCCGGCACCTCGCTTTCCGGCGGGGCCCTGCCGCTCGAAGACGGCGTGCTGCTGGGTCTCGGCAAGTTCAAGCGCATCCGCGAGATCGATTTCGACAACCGCGTCGTCGTCACCGAGCCCGGCGTCACCAATCTCGCCATCAGCCAGGCGGTCGCCCATGCCGGCTTCTATTACGCGCCCGACCCGTCCTCGCAGATCGCCTGCTCGATCGGCGGCAATGTGGCTGAGAATTCCGGCGGCGTGCATTGCCTGAAATACGGCATGACCACCAACAACGTGCTCGGTTGCGAGATCGTGCTGATGAGCGGCGAGATCCTGCGCATCGGCGGCAAGGGGTGCGAGAACCCGGGCTACGACCTGATGGGCGTCATCACCGGCTCCGAAGGCCTGCTCGGCGTCATCACCGAGGTCACGGTCCGCATCCTGCAGAAGCCCGAGACGGCGCGCGCGCTGATGGTCGGCTTCGCCGAGGTCGAGGCCGCCGGCGAATGCGTGGCGCGCATCATCGGCGCCGGCATCATTCCCGGCGGCATGGAGATGATGGACAAGCCCGCGATCCATGCCGCGGAGGCCTTTGTCCATGCCGGCTATCCGCTGGACGTCGAGGCGCTGCTCATCATCGAGCTCGACGGTCCCAAGATCGAGGTCGACGAGCTGATCGCGCGCGTCGAGACCATCGCACGAGGCTGCGGCTCGGTGACGCTGCAGATCTCCAATTCCGAGGCCGAGCGCAATTTGTTCTGGGCCGGCCGCAAGGCCGCGTTCCCGGCGGTGGGGCGCATCTCGCCCGACTACCTCTGCATGGACGGCACGATTCCCCGCGGCGCGCTGCCGAAGGCGCTGGCGCGCATCCGCGAGCTCGGCGAAAAATACCAGCTCGGCTGCGCCAACGTGTTCCACGCCGGCGACGGCAATCTGCACCCGCTGATCCTGTACGATGCCAACAAGCCCGGCGAGATCGAGCGGGCCGAAGCCTTCGGCGCCGACATCCTGCGTGCCTGCGTCGAGTTCGGCGGCGTGCTCACCGGCGAGCACGGCGTCGGCATCGAAAAGCGCGACCTGATGCCGGAGATGTTCACCGAGATCGATCTCAACCAGCAGCAGCGGCTCAAATGCGCCTTCGACGCGCAGGGCCTGCTCAATCCCGGAAAAGTATTTCCGACCCTGCACCGCTGCGCCGAGCTCGGCCGCATGCATGTGCATGCCGGGAAGCTGGCGTTTCCGGACATTCCGCGGTTTTGACGCGACCGCTCCGCCTCAAATTTGCTTTCCGTTCCAAACTTGGATACCGGCTCACCCGTGGATACGCTTAAAGTCAGAGACGCCAAAGACGTCGAAGAAGTGGTGCGCGCGGCGATTGCCAACGAGCAGCCGCTCGAGATTATCGGGCATGGCAGCAAGCGCGGCATCGGCCATGCCATGGCGACCAACGCCGTGCTCGACCTCTCCGCGCTCAATGCGGTCACCGCCTACGAGCCCAACGAGCTGATCGTCACCCTCCAGGCCGGTGCGCCGCTGGCCGACGTGCTGTCGTTGATCGACGCCAAGAACCAGCAATTCGCCTTCGAACCGATGGACACCGCGCCGCTGCTCGGCACGCCCGCGCGAGGCACCATCGGCGGCATGATCGCAGCCGGGCTCGCCGGCCCGCGGCGGATCCGGGCGGGCGGAGCGCGCGACCATCTGCTCGGGGCACACGCCGTCTCCGGCTTCGGCGACAGCTTCAAGACCGGCGGCAAGGTGGTGAAGAACGTCACCGGCTACGACCTCTGCAAGCTGCTGGCGGGGTCCTGGGGCACGCTGTCGGTGATGACCGAGGTCACGCTCAAGGTGATGCCGAAGCCCGAGGCCGAGCGGACGCTGCTGCTGCGCGGGCTCGATGATGCCGCCGCCAACAAGGCGATGACCGCGGCGCTCGGCTCGCCCTTCGACGTCTCCGGCGCGGCGCATCTGCCGCATCAGGCGTTGCGGGCCAAGACCGAGGGGCTTGGCGATCTTGCAGGCGAGGGCGAGGCGCTGACCGCGCTCCGGCTCGAGGGCATCACGGCCTCCGCCACCCATCGCGCGGGCTCGCTGAGCGAATTGCTGGCGCCGTTCGGAACCGCAACCCTGATCGAGGACGCGGCATCTGCAGCGCTGTGGGCCACGATCCGCGACGTGCTGCCGTTCGCGGCCGATGGGGCGCTCGGCGCCTGGCAGGTGTGGCGGATCGTCTGCCCGCCGGCCTCGGGCGCGGCGCTCGGCACGCAATTGGCGCGCGAGACGGGGGGCGATGTGATCTACGATTGGGGCGGCGGATTGATCTGGGCCGCATTGCCGCCGAAGGCCGATGCGCATGGTCCGGCGGTGCGCGCGCGCGCCAATGCGGTCGGGGGACATGCGATGCTGATCCGGGCGGCCGAAGATATCAGGCGCGACGTCGACGTGTTCCATCCGCAGGCGCCGGGCATCGCCGCCCTGAGCGAGCGGGTGCGCGCCAGCTTCGATCCGAAGACCGTTCTCAACCGGGGACGCTTGAGCCGAGGCGCTACGGCATGAAGACCGAATTCTCACTCGCGCAGCTCGCCGACCCCGATATCGCGGAAGCCGACAAGATCCTGCGTGCCTGCGTCCATTGCGGCTTCTGCACCGCAACCTGTCCGACCTACGTGCTGCTCGGCGACGAGCTCGATAGCCCGCGCGGCCGCATCTATCTGATCAAGGAGATGCTGGAGAAGGACCAGACCCCGACGGCCGAGGTGGTCAAGCACGTCGACCGCTGCCTGTCGTGCCTGTCCTGCATGACGACTTGCCCCTCCGGCGTGAACTACATGCATCTCGTCGACCAGGCCCGGGTCAGGATCGAGCAGCGCTATCAGCGGCCTCTTGCCGAGCGGCTGCTGCGCCAGGTGCTGGCCTTCGTCCTGCCGAACCCGCAGCGTTTTCGTATCAGCATGGTGCTGGCGCGGCTGGCCCGTCCGCTCGCCGTATTCCTGCCGACGCCGCGGCCGTCGGCCACGCCCGGCCTGATCCAGCGCATCAAGGCGATGCTGGCGCTGGCCCCGCAGCGGCTGCCGTCACCGGGGCCGCTTCCGGGCAGCGTGTTCGCAGCGCTCGGCAAGAAGCGCGGCCGGGTCGCGCTGCTGCAGGGCTGCGCCCAGCAGGTGCTGGCGCCGCGCATCAACCAGGCCGCCATCAGTCTGCTCACCCGCCACGGCATCGAGGTCGTGCTTGTCAGGGACGAGCAGTGTTGCGGCGCGCTGACCCATCACCTCGGGCATGACGAAGATGCGTTGGCCCGGGCCCGCGCCAACGTCACGGCTTGGCAGAAGGAGGCCGCCGGAGAAGGGCTCGACGCCATCCTGGTGACGACGTCCGGCTGCGGCACCGTGATCAAGGACTACGGCTATCTGTTGCGCGAGGATCAAGCCTTCGCCGCCGATGCGGCGAAGGTGTCCGCGCTCGCCAAGGACATCACCGAATACGTCGCCGGCCTCGGATTGGAGACGACGGCACGGCAAGACAACATCGTCGTCGCCTATCACTCCGCATGTTCGTTGCAGCACGGACAGAAAATCACGGGGCTTCCGAAAGAATTGCTTTCCAAGAATGGATTCGTGGTGAAAGATGTGCCCGAGAGCCATTTGTGTTGCGGCTCGGCGGGGACCTACAACATTCTCCAGCCCGAGCTTGCGGGTCGGTTGCGCGATCGCAAGATCGCCAACATCGCAAGCGTCAAGCCGGACATGATTGCCGCGGGCAATATCGGCTGCATGGTGCAGATTGCCAGTGGCACGTCAGTTCCGGTCGTACACACGATTGAGCTTCTCGATTGGGCTACGGGCGGGTCGCGGCCGGCACTGAACGCGCAAGTTTGAGCTTTCAGAGCCTGAACTGTCCTCCCCGGGGTGACGACTGAAGACGCCCGATCGACCATTGTTCGGCGGCAACAGGAGGACCACGATGGCGAAAGCGAAGAAGAAGAAAAGCAAGAAGGCCAAAAAGGCCAAGAAGGTTGTAGCGGCGAAGAAGACCGCGAAGAAGTCGAAGAAATCGACGAAGAAGGCGGCCAAGAAGTCCGCGAAGAAGGCAGCCAAGAAATCCGCCAAGAAATCTGGGAAGAAGGCCGGCCCGAAAAAGGCTGCCAAGAAGACGGCAAAGAAGGCCGCGGGCAAGAGGGCTGCACCGAAGAAGGCCGCGAAGAAGGCGGCACCGAAGAAGGCGAAGGCAGCTCCCGCGCCGAAGCCGTCAGCGCCGGCGGCAGCTCCAGCTCCCGAACCGGCGGCCGAGACGAGTTGGGCGATGCCTTCGTCTTCTGCGGAGCCGGCGTCGGCCGAGGGGCAAGGCTAGGCCCCGTCCAGCGACCGCGATCTCCAACAGCAAGGCCGCGGCGGTGACGCTGCGGCCTTTTTGCATCGCCATATGGACGTTCAGAAGCCGTCCTTTCCGGCACCCGTTTGATTCGTGCCCCGGTTGCCACGCTGGTGATCTTCCCCGTACTTGCACGGTCCCGCCGTGCACTTTGGGATGCGGATCATGTGATCAAGAAGACACACAGCCCGACAACCTTTCGTGGAATCGCCAAAACGCCCAAAAAGTCGGCAGTTGCCCGTGATTTTTGCTTCACGGCCCACATCCCTCAATCCAGATTGTCGCAGTAACGTAATTTTGCACATGGGTCGTTTGCTCCGGGGGGCTTCCGGGATCCGACTTGGCAACAGACTTGGCAAGAACTGGCGATGGGGATCGAGATGAAGAAAGTAGCTTTGTTGGCAACGGCGCTGGCAATGGTGACGACGGGTTCGGCTTTTGCGGCGGATTTGCGCGTGAAGGCATTGAAGGCCCCGCCGCCGCCCGCCTTCGACCCCTGGGACATCGCCTTCGGCGGCGCGGTCATGAGCGACTACATCTTCCGCGGTATCACCCAGTCGAACCACAAGCCGTCTGTCTCCGCCTATTTCGAGCCGCGCTTCAACGTCAACAAAGACCTCCAGCTCTATGTCGGCGTGGCCGGTGAGAGCATCTCCTTCCCGAACCGCGCCGCGGCCGAGATCGACATCTACGGCGGTATCCGCCCGACCTTCGGTGCGTTCGCTTTCGATATCGGCGTCTGGGGTTACCTGTATCCGGGTGGGACCTGCTATTACGGCGCGCCGACCGACACCGCCGGCAACCCGCTCAGCGCGCAGTGCGCCGCGAACGCGCTGCTCAACGGCAACGTGATGAAGAAGGACGTCAGCTTCTTCGAAGTCTACGGCAAGGTGAACTACACCATCAACGACAACTGGAGCGTCGGCCTCAACGAGTACTACACGCCGAGCTTCCTGAACTCGGGTGCGTGGGGCGACTACGTGTCGATCACCGCCAAGTGGACGGCGCCGAGCACGACCTTCGGCTCCAGCGGCGTCGGCATGTATGTGTCGGGTGAGTTCGGTCGCCAGTTCCTCGGCACCTCCGACTCGTTCTACGGCACCGGCATTGCCGCGCCGGGCTTCGCCGGTCCGTTCCCGAACGGCATCAAGTATGCCGACTACAACACCTGGAATATCGGCATCGGCTTCACCTACAAGGTCTTCACGCTCGATCTGCGTTACTCCGACACCGACCTGTCGAAGGCGAACTGCAACGCGTTCACCAGCGACTACACGGCCGTCGCGAACGGCAGCTTCAGCAGCATCAACCCGACTGGCGTCGGCTCCAACTGGTGCGGCGCGGCCGGCATCGCCAAGCTCTCGTTCGACCTGACGGCGATGACCAACCTGAAGTAAATCTCGTTCCGAGACCATCTCAGAGGGCGGCAGGGCAACCTGCCGCCCTTTTGCTTTGGGGCAATGACGAGCCTGGGGGCCTCCCGCCCGCCTGCATCTCAGCGCGCGGCGCTCGGCTCCGGGGCTGGCTCGCCGGCTTTGCCGAGGACGTGGATCTCGTCGTCCTTCACCAGCGACACCTTGCGGGTATGGAAGGCGTCGAGCGTCGAGCGGTGACCGATCGAGACGATGGTGGCCTGGGGCAGCTTCTCCGTCAGCAGCCGATAGAGGCGGTCCTCGGACGGCTCATCCAGCGAGGCCGTCGCCTCGTCGAGGAACAGATAGTCCGGCACGTGCAGCAGTGCGCGGGCCAGCCCAAGGCGCTGCTGCTCACCGAGCGACAATGTCCGGTTCCAGTGACCGTCCTCGTCGAGCCGCTCCGCCAGGCGCGGCATGCCGACGGCCGTCAGCGCGTCGCGGATCTTCTCCGGCGGAATGGAGCCGTGCTCGGCCGGGTAGATGACGGCGTCGCCGAGCGGGCCGATCGGGAAATACGGCCGCTGCGGCAGCATCATCAGCTTCGACGCCGCTGGAATGGCGACCGTGCCGGTGCCGAACGGCCAGACGCCCGCGATCGCCCGGAACAGGGTCGACTTGCCGGAGCCCGAGGGGCCGGTCACCAGCACCCGCTCCGACGGCTGGATCGTGAAGGCATCGGCTGCGACCAGAGGTGCGCCGTTCGGCAGTTTGACCAGCAAATGCTCGAGCGTGATGGCCTTGCCCGTGGACGGCGCCACCTCGATGGTCGGCTCGAGCGCCGCGCCGTGAGCGGCGGAGCGGACCGACATCTCGAAGCCGTCGAGACGGGCAATGACCGAGCGCCATTCGGCGAGCGAGCGATAGGCGGTGACGAAGAAGGACAGCGCGTCCTGCACGCTGCCGAATGCCGAGCCGGTCTGCATCATGTCGCCGAGCTGGATCCGCTTGGCAAAGTAGGCGGGCGCCACCACCACATAGGGAAAGATCGTTGCGGCCTGACCGTAGCTCGCCGTGAAGGCGGTCAGGCGCTTGGTCCGGCTCATGATCCCGTACCAATTGCCGATGACGAAGCCGAAGCGCTGCAGCAGACGCCCACGCTCGGCGCGCTCGCCCTTCAGTAGGGCGATCTGCTCGGAATTCTCGCGCACGCGGATCAGGTTGAAGCGGAAATCGGCCTCATAGCGTTGCTGCTCGAAATTCAGGTTGATGAGCGGGGCGCCGATCCAGTGCGTCAGCGCGGTGCCGACGATCGCATAGGCCACCGCACACCAGACCAGGAAGCCGGGGACGACGATATCGGTGCCGTAAATGTACAGGGGGGCCTTGTAGGACAGGCCCCAGAGGATGACGACGAACGAGGCCAGCGTCACGACCGAGGACAGCAGGCCAAGGCCGATGGTCAGCGTCTGCTCGACGAACGTTTTGACGTCCTCGGTGATGCGCTGGTCCGGATTGTCGGCGGCGTCGCCCTTGAGCTGCATGCGGTAATGCGTGGCGCCCTCGAGCCATTCGCCGAGATAATGTTGCGTCAGCCATTGCCGCCAGCGGATCTGGAGCCACTGGTTCAAATAGAGCTTGTAGACGGCCAGTGCGACGAAGGTGAAGGCAAGGCCGAGGAAGATCCAGACCTCCTTGATGAACTCGGGCAGGTCGTAGGCCTGCAGCGCGCTGTAGAACCGGTTCTGCCATTGATTGAGGAGCACGTTGATCGCGACCAGCACCAGCTCCATGGCGACGACGACGGCGAGCAGGCCGCGGCCGACCCATTTGTCCTCCGACCGGAAATAGGGGATCGCGATTCGCCAGACGATCGCGAGCGTGGCGCTGATGTTCTTCACAGAGCTGGGTCTCCTGGAGGGGTGTGCACAAATGCCTGGAGCCAACGACCTGAGGCAATGGCGGAAATGGGCGCGCTTAGACTAAAGTCGCAAGGTGTGCAATTTGCGTTGGCTTGTCGCAGCTTGCAACCCTAGCATGGGGTTCGACGGCGCGGGGTGGGGTGACCAGGGATTTCGCGACCTTGTGAGCGGGACGGGAACCGCCGCATTCGCGAGGAATTCGCGTCCAGCTCGGGGGTTATCGCTTCCAGCGTCAAGCAGGATCGGCTCTCCACGCGGGCCGTCTGCCGCAAACATGCGTGGGGGAGGAAGACCATGTGGAATCAAGTCTATGATCCGCTGCACAGCCCGGTGCTGTCGACGATTGCCGCGGCAGTGCCCGTCGTCACGCTGCTGGTCCTGATCGCGAGCGGCCGCGTCCAGGCGCATATCGCGGCCATCATCGCCGTGATCGTGGCCAATTTGATCACGATCTTCGTCTTCACCATGCCGGCGAACATGTCGATCCGCGCCTCGGTGCTGGGCATCGTCACCGGCTTCTTCCCGATCGGGTGGATCGTCCTCAACGTCATCTTCCTCTACCAGGTGACGGTGAGCACGGGACGCTTCGAATTGCTCAAGCGCGCCATCGGCGGCGTGACCGAGGACCGCCGGCTGCAATTGCTGCTGATCGCGTTCTCCTTCGGCGCATTTTTCGAGGGCGCCTCGGGCTTCGGCACGCCAGTCGCGATCACCGGCGCCGTGCTGATCGGCCTCGGCTTCTCGCCGCTCGCGGCCTCCGGCCTGTCGCTGATCGCCAACACCGCGCCGGTCGCCTATGGCGCGCTCGGCACGCCGATCCAGGGCCTTGCCTCGGTCACCGGGCTCGATCCCTACATCCTGGGCGCGATGGTCGGCCGGCAATTGCCGTTCTTCTCGCTGATCGTGCCGTTCTGGGTGGTGTGGGCTTTCGCGGGCTGGAAGGGCATGAAGGACGTCTGGCCGGCGATTCTCGTCACCGGCATTTCGTTCGCGGTCCCGCAATTCGTGATCTCGAACTACATCAATCCCTGGATCGTCGACATCGGCGCGTCACTGATCTCGATGGGGGCGCTGATCCTGTTCCTGAAGGTCTGGCAGCCCAGGCAATTGTGGCTGTCGCCGGCGCTGCGGGGCAATGATGAATCGGCAGCCACCATGGCGGCGGCAAAGCCGCTGGACAAGACGCCGCTGACCCAGAGCGAGGTGTTCAGCGCTCTGCTGCCGTGGATCATCGTCTGCATCGTGATGCTGATCTGGGGCAATGGCGGCTTCAAGACCTGGGCGAACTCGATCTTCACCTGGAACTATCCGGTGCCCGAGCTGCACCAGATGATCAACAAGATGCCGCCGGTCGCGCCAGGGCCGACCAAGGAGGCTGCGGTGTTCAGCTTCACTTACCTGTCCTTCACCGGCACGGGCATGCTGATCGCGGCGATCATCTCCGGTGTCCTGATGGGCGTCGGCCCCGGCAGGCTCCTCACCGAGTACGGTCGCACCATCCGGCTGTGCGCGATCTCGCTGATCACGATCTCGGCGATGCTCGCGATCGGCACCTTGACGCGCCTGTCCGGCGTCGACGCGACGCTCGGTCTCGCCTTTGCCGCCACCGGCGTGCTGTATCCCTTCTTCGGCACGCTGCTCGGCTGGCTCGGCGTCGCACTGACGGGATCGGACACCGCCTCCAACGTGCTGTTCGGAAACCTGCAGAAGATCACCTCCGAACAGCTCGGCCTGTCGCCGGTGCTGATGGCGGCGGCGAACTCGTCCGGCGGCGTGATGGGCAAGATGATCGACGCGCAGTCGATCGTCGTCGCCTCGACCGCCACCAACTGGTACGGCCACGAGGGCACCATCCTGCGCTTCGTGTTCTGGCACTCGATCGTGCTGGCCTGCCTCGTCGGTGTGCTCGTGACGTTGCAGGCCTATGTCTATCCGTTCACGGCGATGGTCCTGAAGTAACGGGCCGCGTTCCGGCTTCGACGCCAATCCCCGCGGGGGTCGCCCCGCGGGGATTTTTGCGTCTACGTTGCGCGAACCTTCTCAATGGCGTCGCCGTCTTATAGAAGGTGCGGCAATTCAGGCTGGACGAGAGGTCTCATGGTTTCGCTCAAGCGGTTGGTGTGTGCGGCGGTTGCAATGCTCGCGATGTCCATTGGCGCGCGTGCCGAGGATGGTTTTCCGTTCGGCACCGAGATGACGCTGGAAGCGTTGCCGCAAGCAGGCTCCAAGCGGATTCCGAACATCGAGATCGGCGACCACGGCGAGGTCCTGCTGGAGCTCTGGTGCAAGGGCGGCAAGGGCCAGTTCTCGGTCGCCGGCAACACCGTGATCTTCGTCCCCGGCCAGATCCAGGACCGCAACTGCCCGCCGGGACGCGCGCAGGCCGACGACGATCTCGTCGCGGCGCTCTCCAGCGTCGAGACCTGGAAGCGCCAGGGCGACGTGCTGACGCTGATCGGCCCGAAGCCGCTGCGCTTCAGGACGACGGGGAACTGATCGCCAGGTCATTCCGGGGCGCGCGAAGCGCGAACCCGGAATCTCGAGATTCCGGGTTCAACGCTGACGCGTCGCCCCGGAATGACTTCGTCACTTCCACACCGACTTGTCGGCATCCCAGCGCTGAGCTTTGAGCTCCTTGGCGAGGGCCTCGATCGAGCCGTTGTCGTCGGGCTGGTCGCCTTCCTCGTCGACCGAGGCGTCGTCGGAGAGATTGAGCCTGGCGCCGCTGCTCTCGTCGGCGGTCGTCGTCGCGGGGCTGCCGATCCAGAGCATGAGCTTGTCGGTCGCGCCCGGCTTGTCAGGCGAGACGAGCCCCGTGACCTCGATCGTGTCGGTCAGCTCGAGCGCCGGAAAATCCTGGTTCGGGCGCTTGAAGACCAGCTTGAGCTTGCCCGTGGCGGGGTTGAAGTTTTGCGAGACCGGCTTTGCCGCAAGCGTCCGGCTCAGGACGTTCGCGACAGTGGTCGCGAGCTTGGTGCGGTTGATCTTGTCGCCCTCGCGCCAGTCGGCCGCGGCGAAGCGGATGGTACGGTCCATCTCGGTCATGCCCGCGGTCCAGCCGGCGGCGGTGACGCCGGGCATCGCCTTGAATTTCGCCAGCAGCGCGCCGGCACGCTCGGGATCGACCGACATGTTGATGGTCTGCTCGCCTGCGCGCAGCGCGTCACAGCCGACGGTGAGGCTCGCCAGCGTCACCTCGACCTCCTGGCCCCTCAGGCCCTTCAGGAAGTCGGTCGCCGCATCGAGCTTGACCTTGACCGCGATCGCCTCCGGCGAGACGTCGGTGAAATCCTTCGGCTGCGGCGTGATGCCGTCGTCGGAGGTCTGGTTGTCCTGGAATTCCTTCTCGCTGAGATCGGAATTGTCGGGCGAGGTCACCTCGGTCACCACCTGGCCGATGCTGATCTGGCCGCGGAACTCGAAGGTGTCGCCGCTCGGCTTGCGCAGCAGCTTGACGCTGACGGGCGCCTTCTCACCGATGCTCTGCGTCGTGCCCGTCAGGTTCTGGCCCGCGACCTGAAGGTTGACGACGAAGCGGTCCTTGCGGTCGGAGTTCTTGGCGATCGGATAGCAGACGTCGAGCGTCGCGGCGGTGACCGTCTTGCCCTGGCGCGTCTCCTTCAGGATCACGTCGGCATTGCCGTCCATCAGCCCGTCGATCGAGGTGAAATAGCGCGTCTCCACGCCACCGGGCGCCGTGGCCTTGGGCGACAGCTTCATCTGGGCGGAGGCGACCTCTGGCTCAACCGCAAGCAGAGCCGCTAACAGGGCTGTCGAACAAACCAAGAGCGTGCGCATCGACGAAATCCTCGAGCAATGAGCATGATCCGGAAAAGTGTGAAGCGGCTTTCCGAAAAGATCATGCAATAGAATCGGCGCCACCGTAGTGGGTTTTGGCGGTGGATTGAATCGGAAAGCGGCGCCCATCGTCGGCAAAAAAGAAGGCCGCCCGGAGGCGGCCTTCGCGATCGTATCGGTTGAGGATGGGCTCAGAAGCCGCCCATGCCGCCGCCGGCGGGCATGGCGGGCGGGGCTTCCTTCTTCGGCGTCTCGGCGACCATGGCCTCGGTGGTGACCAGCAGGCCGGCCACGGAGGAGGCGTCCTGGAGCGCGGTGCGCACCACCTTGGCGGGGTCGATGATGCCCTTCTCGACCATGTCGACATAGTCCTCGTTCTGGGCGTCGAAGCCGAAGGTCTCGGACTTGTTCTCCAGGATCTTGCCGACCACGATCGAACCTTCCACGCCGGCGTTCTCGGAGATCTGGCGGATCGGGGCTTCCAGCGCCTTCAGCACGATGTTGATGCCGGCCTGGACGTCGGCATTGGCGTGGGTGAGACGGCCCACCGCCTTCTTGGCGCGGAGCAGCGCGACGCCGCCGCCGGGGACGATGCCTTCCTGCACCGCGGCGCGGGTGGCGTTGAGCGCGTCCTCGACGCGGTCCTTCTTCTCCTTGACCTCGATCTCGGTGGCGCCGCCGACGCGGATCACCGCGACGCCGCCGGCGAGCTTGGCGAGGCGCTCCTGGAGCTTCTCACGGTCGTAGTCCGAGGTGGTTTCCTCGATCTGGGCCTTGATCTGGCCGACGCGGGCCTCGATCTCCGGCTTCTTGCCGGCGCCCTTGACGATCGTGGTGTTTTCCTTGTCGATCACGACCTTGCCGGCGCGGCCCAGCATCTTCACCGTGACGTTCTCGAGCTTCATGCCGAGGTCTTCGGAAATGAGCTGGCCGCCGGTGAGGATCGCGAGGTCCTCGAGCATGGCCTTGCGGCGATCGCCGAAGCCCGGCGCCTTCACCGCGGCCACCTTCAGGCCGCCACGGAGCCGGTTGACGACCAGGGTGGCCAGCGCCTCGCCCTCGACGTCCTCGGCGATGATGACGAGCGGCTTGCCCGACTGCACCACGGCTTCGAGCACGGGCAGCATGGCCTGCAGGCCCGAGAGCTTCTTCTCGTGCAGGAGGATGTAGGCGTCCTCGAGCTCGGCGGTCATCTTCTCGGGGTTGGTGACGAAGTAGGGGCTGAGATAGCCACGGTCGAACTTCATGCCCTCGACGATGTCGACTTCGGTGTCGAGCGACTTGTTTTCCTCGACGGTGATGACGCCCTCATTGCCGACCTTCTGCATCGCCTGGGCGATCATCTTGCCGATCGCGGCATCGCCGTTGGCCGAGATGGTGCCGACCTGGGCGACCTCGGAGGAGGCGGCGACCGGCTTGGCGCGCTTCTCGATGTCCTTGACGACGGCCGCAACCGCGCTGTCGATGCCGCGCTTGAGGTCCATCGGGTTCATGCCGGCGGCAACCGCCTTGGCGCCTTCGCGCACGATGGCCTGGGCCAGCACGGTCGCGGTGGTGGTGCCGTCGCCGGCGAGGTCGTTGGTCTTGGAGGCGACCTCACGCACCATCTGGGCGCCCATGTTCTCGAACTTGTCCTCGAGCTCGATCTCCTTGGCGACGGTGACGCCGTCCTTGGTGATGCGGGGCGCGCCGAACGACTTCTCGATGACGACGTTGCGGCCCTTCGGGCCGAGCGTCACCTTGACGGCGTTGGCGAGAATGTCGACGCCGCGCAGCATGCGATCGCGCGCGTCTCCGGAAAACTTGACGTCCTTGGCAGCCATGGTCTGCAATCCCTCGTGTTTCGTGCTGTGTCTTGTTTGTGCTGTCCGGCACTCTCTCCGTCATTGCCGGGCTTGACCCGGCAATCCATCTTATGAGGAAGGATGGATGCCCGGGTCGAGCCCGGGCATGACAGCGGCGCATTCAGCGGCCGTTCAGGCGGACGGCCTTAGGCCAGAACGCCCATGATGTCCGACTCCTTCATGATCAGGAGATCTTCGTTGTCGATCTTGACCTCGGTGCCCGACCACTTGCCGAACAGCACGCGGTCGCCGACCTTGAGGTCGATCGGGACCAGCTTGCCGGCCTCGTCGCGGCCGCCGGGGCCGACGGCGACGATTTCGCCCTGGGACGGCTTTTCCTTGGCGGTGTCCGGAATGATGATGCCGCCCTTGGTCTTTTCCTCGGCGTCGATACGTTTGACCACGACACGGTCATGCAGCGGACGAAATTTGGATTTAGCCATGACGTTTCCCTTTGGAGGCTCGCTTCGGAAGTAGTGGAAAGTGGGTGGGGCGGCGCTTCCGTCCACCCCCTGTCCAGAGGATCGAACGGCGCCCTTAGCAATCGGGCTTTCCGAGTGCTAATAGTGGGCCCGGAAATATGGCTTGGCCGCGATCCTGTCAAGCAAAGGTGGTTAAGCGATTGGTGAGGCGGATATAGGATGGTGGCATTGGAAACTTTGTTCGGGGCGCCGACGTATCAAAGGACGTCATTGCTCCGGCAGCGGTTTTGCGCTTGGCTGCGGGAGGGGTGCGGCCATGGTCTTGTTCGGGGGAATGCCATGATCAGTTCGGCTCACGCGCGCACGGTTGCCAATCTGGCGGCCGCCTCTTGTCTGGCGCTGCTGCTGGGCGCCTGCGGCGGCGGCATGAGCCTGCCGTCCTTCTCGTCGTCCTCGCCGCCGCCCGATGCCGAGCCGGGCGTTGCCCCGGAAATGCCTGCGACCATTCGCGCCGACGAGATCGTCGGCCGCTGGGGCCTCGCCTCGTTCCAGAACCCGGCCGACCGCGCCCGCACCGAGGCGGCCGCAAGGGCTCAGTGCAAGAATCCCTACGTGATCACCGCCGGCTCCTCCGGCGGGGTGATCATGCATCTGGCCGACCAGGCAACGCCCCAGGAGCTGCGGCTGAAGGGCTCGCCGAGCGGCAAGAACTACATCGGGCCCGCGGGTCCGACCCCCGGCGAGCAGGACCGCGAGATCGTGTCCTTCGACGGCCGCGTGCTGATCACCCGCTTCATCGACAAGGACGCCGCCACCCGCTACGGCAACATGGTCTACGTCCGCTGCGCGCCCAGGGCGTGATCTCGCGCCTCCGTCATGCCCCGCGAAGGCGGGGCATCCAGTACGCCGCGGCCTCTCGATTGAATCACGACCGTCTCTGGAATACTGGATCGCCCGGTCAAGCCGGGCGTGACAGCGGAGGGGATGGTCCAAAACGAAAAACGCCGGCCCGGGGCCGGCGTTTTGTTTTTCTCCGTATGCGTCCGCTCAGTCGAACAGCGCGTCGATGTCGTCCTGCGAGGCGTGGCCGACGTCGCCGCTGAGCTTCGGACCGTTGAGGAGCTTCTCGTCCTCGCTGCGATTGTCGGCCTGCGGAACGACGTGGGCCTTGATCGCGTCGACGCCGCCCCAGATGTCCATCATCGAGTTGATATGCTGCTCGATGAACTTCATCGTGGCCATGACCTTGCTGATGCGCTGACCGGTCAGGTCCTGGAAGTTGCAGGCTTCGAAGATCGAGATGACGCGTTCCTGGATGTCGTCGGCGAGGCGCTTCTGCTGATCGACCGAATCCACCTTGGACATCGCGCTGGCGGCCTGGTCGATCGATTCCGCGGCTTCGAGGATTTGCTGGGTCGCCTGCTCGGTGCCGCCGACCACCGCGCCGAGCTCGCCATTGACCTTGGCCATCTCGCCGCCGTCGAAGCTCTTGCCGTGCAGGGTCGCGATCTCGCGCTTGGTGCGGTCGATGGCGTCGTGGATGAGGTCGAGCTCGACCTTGAGCTTTTCGCACTGCTCGATCTGCGCCCGGTACGTCTCGAGCATGTTTCGCGCTTCGGCGAGCTCATGGGCTGTCGAGGCGTCGATCGCTGCCATGGCCGCGCTGCCGGACAGCGGAGCCGCCACGACGCCCTTCGCCATCTGGGCGCGGATCGCGCGCAACTCGGCCATGATCTCGCTGTGCATCGGGCCGACCTCTTCGGTCACGTCGATAATCGGCATCTCGCCACTAACGATATCCTCGACGCGAAAACGTTTGCGGTGAACAGCCATCAGGATACTCCCCCCACCTCACTCACGCGTCTTTTTAGGCAGAAGCGATTTAACACGAAGTTCACAGCCGGAACTGTCGTGCGGCGTGGCGCGACGGCGTGCAAACAAGCGATTAACCATGGCCGCGCCGCGTTCATCGAAAATAAACGCTGATCGCCAAATTGCCGCTGCGCTCGCGACGTGGTGAATCCAAACGCCCGATCCGTTTACCAAACAAAACGGCTTTTGCTTTTTATTGACCACGTCGCAGGGCGCGGATCAGCCACCAGCTCTCCACGACGCATGTGATCTAGACGAAACAGTACAGAGTACGTCGATGTTCAAGAAAATGTCTGTCGCGCTGCTCGGCAGCGCTTGCACCTTCATTGCCGGCACGAGCGGTGCTGGTGCCTTCGACAATTCGGTGCCGAATGATCCGCCTGCGGTGCTCTACCAGCCGCAGGTGCCGCCGGCGCCGGTGCGCGTCGCCTCCAATTCGAACATGGGCGGCGGCTTCATCGAGTTCCTGTTCGGCGACGGTCCCGGCCGCGGCCCGGCCTACGCGCCCGAGCGGCCGGTGTATCAGCAGCAGCCCGGCTATTACGACCAGCGCCGCCTGCCGCCGATGGGCGAGCCGCAGATGCAGGGTGGATATCAGGGCGCAGGCCTCCAGCAGGAGGCGGTCGATCCGCGGCAGCGCCCGTTCGATCCGAGATTCGAGAAACAATCTGTTGACTATAGCGGCAAGGAAAGCGCCGGAACGATCGTGGTCGATACCCCGAACAAGTTCCTCTATCTCGTCGAGGGCAACGGCAGGGCGATGCGCTACGGCATCGGCGTCGGCCGTCCCGGCTTCACCTGGTCCGGCGTGAAGTCGATCACGGCCAAGCGCGAATGGCCGGACTGGACGCCGCCGGCCGAAATGCTCGCGCGCCGGCCCGATCTGCCCCGGCACATGGAAGGTGGTCCTGAAAATCCGCTCGGCGCTCGCGCGATGTATCTGGGATCGACGCTCTACCGCATCCACGGCTCCAACGAGCCCTGGACCATCGGCACCAACGTCTCCTCCGGCTGCATCCGCATGCGCAACGAGGACGTCATCGACCTCTACGGCCGCGTCAATGTCGGCACCAAGGTCGTGGTGATGTGAGGTCTCCTCACCCTCGTTCGGAATCGTAGGGTGGGCAAAGGCGCCCTTGCGCCGTGCCCACGTCCTCTACGATACGGCAACGTGGGCACGCTGTCGCTTTGCCCACCCTGCGATACTGCGCTCGCGAACAGAGACCCCCGCGTGCGACCTTCTCCCGCAAGAGAGCCGGAGCTGCTCAAGATGAAAACGGCCGCCTCAAGGGCGGCCGCTTTTGTTCGTGGTGCTACACGGCAACCTCACGCGTAATCGCTGCCGCCATCGTCGTCGCCGCCGAAATCGCTGTCGTCGGCCATGTCCGTGTTGTCGCCGCGATCGTCGCCGTAGTTCTGATCGTTGTTGTCGTGGTCGTTCGACGCCTGGTCGAGGAAGCCCTGGCGGGAATCGCGATTCGAGCCGATGTCGTTCAGGCCGGCATCGCGCGCGAGCGAGCCGCCGGACTGGTCGCTGCCGCCCCAAGGACTTCCACCAGCACTGCGATCGCCGCCGAGGGAATTGGTGTCGCCGAAAGCCTGCTGGTGCGATCCGCCCATCATGCCGCGGATGCTCGAGAGCAACAGGGAGCCGCCGACGACGCCGGCCGCAGCGGCCGCGGCCGTGCCGAGGAACGAGCCGCCGCCACCGCCGACCGGCGGAGCGCCATAACCCTGACCGGGGCCTTGACCGTAAGCCTGTCCGTAAGGCGGCGCGCCGTAGCCCGGCTGGGCCTGCGGCATCGCCTGACCGGTGTTCCAGACCGGCCGTTGATCACGGGGCGGCACGTTCGGAACCGAGCCGCGCGAGGGGCCTCCCCCGAACAGCGTGTCGCGCATGGTGTCGAGGAAGCCGCCGGACTGCGCCTGCTCGGGCGCGTGGGCCGCTTCCAGCTCCTGGATGCGGTTATGGGCACGCTTGAGCGCTTCGTCCTGCAACAGCGTGGTCTGCACCAGCGCATAGACCGCGCCGGGCGCCTTGCGCAGGCCGTCGGAGATCGCGGCGATCGCATCGGGATCGCGCGGTGCGTTTTCCAGCTTCGAAAGCCGGTCGAAAAGGTCGTCGACGAGCTGGCGTTCCTGCGGCGTCATGATCTGTCTCCTTCGCGCCAAACCAAGCGCGCAGCAGATGTAGGGTTCCATTGTGGCCCCAACAGTGCCGGCCGGATTAAATTTCTGTATGCGACAAGCTGCCCCGCGGCTTGTTGTCCGCCGGTTTCACCCCAGCGTGACGCGACTGTCCGCGAGCAGGTGCGCGAAGGCTTCGCCGGAGAGATAGGCGTGCTCGCGCTCGCGGACATCCGTCATCGGGTCGAGGCCGGCGAGGACGTCGTCGACGAAGCCGGGGTGGCACATCACGAGGCCGCCGTCGGGGAGGCTTTCGAGGAAGTGCCGCATCAGCACGCCGTAATCGCCTGCGCGCGTGAAGTCATAGGCGCCGGCAAAGGCGGGATTGAAGCTCAGGCCGGCGCGGCCGGCGCGGCGGCGGAATTGCGCGCTGAGACTGTCGAGCACCAGCGCCTTCGGCGAGGCCAGTCGCCGCCTCAGCGGCAGATCGCGGCCGCCCTGACGGACCCAGGCATTCGGCGCAGCCTCGACGATCGCATCGACAAAGCCGTCGCGCACCTGCGGATAGAGCTGCACATGCTGATGGCCGTCGACGAAGTCGGGCGCGCGGCCGAACGCGTCCATGAAGGCCGCGAGCTGCGCCTTCACCTCGTTGCGGAAGAACTCGCGGTCGAGCCGGCGCATCAATCCGGCGCGCAGAAGCTTCGGAAACGGCATGAACATGTCGCCGTCGAGCGGGCGGAAATGCATGGTGAGGGGACGGAACGGCGCCGACAGCGTCACATGCAGGCCGATCGCGCAGCGCGGGCTTTGCTTTGCCGACGCCTCAAGCGCCTCGACGTCGCCGCGCGCGATCGCAGGTCCCACCATCATCACCGACGTGGCGTTGAGGCGGCCGCGTTCGATCAGATCGCGGATGGCGCGGTTGACGCCCGGGCTGATGCCGTAATCGTCGGCGCAGAGCCAGATCCGCCGCAGGTCCGCGGCCGCGCTCATTCGGCCGCCGTCCGCTTCGCGGCGTCCTCGGCTTGGCCGGCCTCGTAGTGCTTTTCGCTGTGCTCGGCGACGAAGTAGATCGGGCGCGCCTTCAGCTCGGACAGGATCTTGCCGATATATTCGCCGACGATGCCGATCATGATGAGCTGCACGCCGCCGATCGTCATCAGGCCGATCACGAGCGAGGGATAGCCGGGCACCTGCTTGCCGGTGGTGAACACTTCCCAGAGGATCGAAAGGCCGAACAGGAAGGCGCCGCCGGCGAGGATGACGCCGAGCAGGCTGGCGAAGCGCAAGGGCGCCACCGAAAACGACGTCAGGCCCTCGATCGACAGGCCGAGCAGGCTTGCGGCGTTGAAGGTGGTGACGCCATGGGCGCGCGCCGCGGGCTCGTAATCGACGCGGATCTGGCGGAAGCCGATCCAGCTGGCGAGGCCCTTGAAGAAGCGGTTGCGCTCCGGCAGTTGCCGAAGCGCCGAGACCGCGCGCGGCGACAGCAGGCGGAAGTCGCCGGCGTCTTCCGGAATCTTCTGGCGGGCGCCCCAGTTGATCAGCGCGTAGAAGCCGTGCACCGACAGCCGGCGGAGGAAGCTCTCGTTGTCGCGATGCGCCTTGGCGGTATAGACGACGTCATAGCCGTCATCGATCCAGTGCCGCACCAGCTGCTCGATCAGGGCCGGCGGATGCTGGCCGTCGCCGTCCATGAACATGACGGCGCCGAGCCGGGCATGGTCGAGGCCGGCCATCAGCGCCGCCTCCTTGCCGAAATTGCGCGACAGCGACACCACCTGGACGTCGATCGCGTCGGCCGGCAGGCTGCGCGCGATCGCCAGCGTCGCGTCCTTGCTGCCGTCGTCGACATAGACGACTTCGCAAGCGAGGCGATAGCGCTCCCGCACGGTCTTGGCGAGTTCGCAGATGCGCTGATGCAGGGCGGCGAGGCCCGCCGCCTCGTTGTAGACGGGGACGACGATCGACAATCCCTTCGCGGCGGCATTGCCCGCGGTGGTCGTCATGCCGGAAACGTCAGAGCCCAGCGTCATCGATCAAGGTTCCAGAGGCGTTCAAAAGTCATCTCAACAGCATATGGTAGCTGCCGTTTGCTGTCGCAAAGCTGAACGGAAAGCTGAACCGGCCTGGGACTCACCGCCGCAGGAACGTCTCGAGCTTGGCGAACAGCGGGTTCTCCCGGTCGAACACGTAGTCGAGCGACACCACCGAGACGGTCTCGGCGCCATGCTCGCGCAGGAAGCTCGCCAGCGCATAGAGCTGTCCCGGCGGGCAGTGCAAGGTCAGCATGCCTGACGAGGTCGGCCCGCCGAACGGCGCCTCGACGCCGAACCGGCTGTGGGCTTCGCCGAGCAGGGCGGCGTCGCATTGCCGGAAGCGGGTGCGGACCTCGCGGTATTTGTTGGCCCGCGCCCGTGCCGCGATGTGATCGAGGATGACGCGCGCCGTCTCCCGCGCCTGCGGCGACCAGTCGGCATCCTTCGACGCCACGAGATTGGCCTGGCTGCGCAGGATCATGCCGTCGTCGAGCACCCGCAGGCCGTTGGCGGCGAGCGTCGCGCCCGTCGTGGTGATGTCGACGATCAGCTCGGCGCTGCCGGCCGCCGGTGCACCCTCGGTCGCGCCTGCGCTTTCGACGATGCGGTAATCGGTGATGCCGTGGCTCTGGAAGAACGCGCGGGTGAGATTGACGAACTTGGTCGCGACCCGCATCCGCATGTGGTGCTGCTCGCGGAAGCCGGTGGTGACGTCGTCGAGATCGGCCATGGTGCGGACGTCGATCCAGGCCTGCGGCACCGCGACGACGACGTCGGCATAGCCGAAGCCGAGGCCGTCGATCAGCGATACGCGCTTGTCGGCGTCGGCGATGTTCTCGCGCACCAGGTCTTCACCGGTGACGCCGAGATGGGCGAAGCCGCGCGACAGTTGCGAGGCGATCTCGCTCGCCGAGAGATAGGCGACCTCGACATTGTCGAGGCCTGCAAGCGTGCCGCGATAGTCGCGGGCGCCGCCGGCCTTCGACAGCTTGAGGCCGGCACGGGCGAAGAAGGCCTCGGTGTTTTCCTGCAGGCGGCCCTTGGAGGGAACGGCCAGAACGAACGGCGCGCTCATGACTTAGGCTCCCACCTTGCGGCTGATCTTCGTCAGCGCATCCACCCAGACCGAGAAGCCGACCGCCGGGATCGGCTCGGCAGATCCGAGCTGGGTCATCAGCCCGTCATAGCGGCCGCCGGCGACCAGCGGCTCGGTGCCGTTGCCGCGGTGATGCAGCTCGAATTCGAAGCCGGTGTAATAGTCGAGGCCGCGCCCGAACGCGGTCGAGAAGCGCGTCTGCTTCACGTCGATGCCGCGCGCGGCCATGAAGCCGACCCGGCTCTCGAATTGGTCGATCGCAGCCGTGAGATCGAGCTTCGCGTCAGTCGTGAGCGCACGCAGCTGGGCGACGGCGTCGTCGGGATTGCCTGATATCGACAGGAAGCGCTTGAGCACGGTGATCGCCTCGCGCGACAGCGCGCCGCCCTTCAGCGTCGACTGCTCGAGGAAGCGATCGGCGATCTCGGCGGTGGTGCGCCCGCCGACATTGGTGGTGCCGGCGATCGACATCAGGTCGGTGACGAAGGCGAGCGCCGCCTTGCGGTCGGAGCCGGCGAGCGCGGCGAGCACGCCCTCATACTCGCTGCGCGTCGCGGTGGTCGCGGCCGCCAGCCGTTCCAGATCCTGCTCCAGGCTAATCTTGCGGTTGAAATCCTTGACCAGGCGGCGGCGCCAGACCGGATAGAGGTTGAGCGCGTCGAGCAGCGCGTTGAACAGCGCGACGTCGCCGGTGCGGATCTCGACGTCGCGGACGCCGAAGGCGCTCGTTGCTTCCAGTGCCAGCGCCAGCATCTCGGCGTCGGCCGCGGCGCGGTCCTGGCGACCGAAGGATTCGATCCCGGCCTGCAGGAATTCGCTGGCCCGGCCGCTGCGGTAACGAAACACCGGGCCGAGATAGCTGAACCCGGCCGGCTGGCCGGCGCGGGGCGAGGCGAGATAGTCGCGGGCGACGGGAATGGTCAGGTCCGGGCGCAGGCACAAGTCCTCGCCCGTGAGGTCCGTGGTCAGATACAGGCTCTTGCGGATGTCCTCGCCGGACAGGTCGAGGAACGGCTCGGCCGGCTGCAGGACGGCGGGCTCGGCCCTGACATAGCCGGCCTGCGCGAACGACAAGAGCAGCGTATCCGCCCAGGCGGCGGAGCCGGCAGCATTTGAGGTGGCGGTCGCGGTCATGACAGGGTCCATCGACCCGGGGGAACCGGGCAGGGCAAGGGGGGCGAATTGGCGCAGCCCTTAGCATGGTCGATGCGCGGTTTCGACCTCCAAAGGATCAATCGCTTAACGGAGTTTGGCGCGCGGAAGCCCGGCGTTCAGGTCTGAAACGAGGAAAGCGCCTTCATCCCCGATTAAGGTATTAAAATACCCCTTCGATGATGAACCGGCAGACGAGGGCGGGTCATTCGCTCGGGCCACAGAGGCTTCCGGTTGATGCTGCGGCCGAAGGATCGGTCGCTGCGAAGTCCGGCGCTTCTGCTGCGGACCCGGCGTCTTCCGCCAGCCGCTCTGCCCATTCGAGTACCCTCTGCCGCCTGCCGGAATCGGTGAGGCGGAGAAAAGCCCTGATAAGCCGCAGCGCCTCGGATCGCCGCGCGTCCGGCACGACATCGACATTGATCGACACGCCTTCACTCACGATTGTCACCTTTGATGTCGCCGTCATCGTTCTTGCCGAACGCCTCGGCGAGCGACGTCGCGGTGCGGCAGAAGGCCGAGCGTCACAATGATAAATTGAGAACCGCGGGCAAGTCGCCGCATACTCATTCTGGGTACGGCAGATGATCCGTTCGCCGTAGGCATCGTTTACAACATCAATGTTGGTTTCCGATTCATGCGCAATGCTTCTGATATCATCCGGACGGTCTCGCGACATACGCTGGCCTACATGCTGTTCTCGATGAGCGAGCTGTTCCGGCACTACGACGAATTCGATCCGCTCGACCTTCTGATCGTTCATGCTGTCCTGAACGCGAACGTCATCCATGTGATGAACGATCCGGTGTTGGACGAGAAGTTCTCGAGCATTCATGCCGTCGAGCCGGATGTGATCAAGCAGGGGGTCTCTCGTGCGGCGCTCTCGCGCTTTCTCAGCCTGCCGCTCGAAACCGTTCGCCGTCGCGTGGCCGGATTGAAGAGGCGCAAGATTCTCGAAGAGACCAAGGCCGGACTGATCGTGACCGAGCAGAACGCATTCCGGTTTGGAAACAACCACGAACTGCAGAAGACCAACATGCTGCTGCTGACGAAGCTGCTTCGCGATCTCAAGCGTGCCGGCATCAATGGGCCGGACGATCTGCGCGCCTCCAATCGAACCGCGAATGCAGGGAAGGCTAGGTAAGCTGCACGATATGGATCAGGGCCATCTCGATATCGCGCGCGACGGAGCGCAAAAGCCGGCGACGGACCGCTTGATGTCTTTCCAGCGTCTCAAGCCGTCGTCCGCGCTCGAACTCGAAGCCTATGACATCGACCATTTCGGGGAGACGGAGAGGTATGCCGGCGCGTCCAGCATGCCCTTGTCCCCCGGTGCGAAGGCCATCATGCGCGCGCGGCTCGGCTTGCCGAACCTGACCCTGTCTCTGGTGAAAACCTTTCCGCGGATCATTCGCGGCTATCGACTGATGAATGCCGCCGCCGTCGTGGTGCCGATGGATCACGTGACCTCGGCCTGTATCAACGGGCAATCGATCGACCGCTCCATCGTGATGCTGCGAGGAGCCTCTGATTGCCTTGTCCACGAGCCCGAGGGCCGGCTGATAGCTGTCGTGTATTTCACTCCGCCCCCGCGCGAGCCCTGGACCCAACTGGGTGACGGTTACCATCTGGCGAACCCGGCGCCGGACGTCCTGGCCTCGTTACAGCATCTGGTCTCTGTCACGCTGGAAATTGCAGCGCACGACCCGGACTTCCTGAAGGCGCCGGCGTCGTTGACCGCCGTCGAGCAATCATTGCTCAGCACGATGGAAGCCGCGTTGTGCACCAGCGGGAAGCGCAGGTCTGTGCCGGCCACGATGGAGGGCTATCGGCGCATCGTCGCGGACATGGAACGCTTGATCCAGCACAATCTGACGATCTGGCTCAAGACGCCCGAGCTCGCGGAGCAGGTCGGCGTGTCCGTCCGCACGCTCCAGAGCGCGACACAAGCAATCTGCGGCATCAGCCCGAATCGCTATAGCCGGATCCTGCGGCTGTGGTCGGTGCGCAAGCAGTTGCGCATCGGTGCGGGGCAGCGCAGCGTGAAGTCCTGTGCGATGGCGCACGGTTTCTGGCATCTGGGCGAGTTCGCGGCGAGCTATAAGGCGGCCTTTGGAGAGCTTCCGTCCGAGACCTTGCAGCGTGCGATGCGGGAGACGCTCTAGCCCCTGCTTCCGCCCCAATCGCCCAGCACCGCCTGCACCAGGGCCAGTGCCGCCACCGCGGCCGTGTCGGCCCGCATGATCCGGGGGCCGAGGGCCAGCCGAAGGATTTTGGGCTGCCGCAGCAGCAGGGCCCGCTCGTCTTCGGCAAAACCGCCTTCGGGACCGATCAGGACGTCGATACCTTCTCCAGCCGCGCGCGCGGCTTGCAGGGACTGAACCGGGTTTTCGACCTCCGCCGCCTCATCGCAGAAGATCAGCAGGCGGTCGGCTGGGCGCTGGCTGAGGAAGCGCTCCAGGGCGACCGGTTCGGCGACAGTTGCGATGCTCAAAATGCCGCATTGCTCGGCGGCCTCGACGACATTGGCCCGCATCCGCTCGGTGTTGACCCGGGAGGCCTGGGTGAAGCGGGTCAGGACCGGATGCAGCGCGGCAGCGCCCATTTCGATGGCCTTCTGGACCATATAGTCCAGCCGGGCGTGCTTGAGCGGGGCGAAGACATAAGCGAGGTCGGCGAGTCGGTCCTGCGGCCGGGTCTGCTGGAGGATGACGAGGCTGTCCGGCCGCTTGCGGCCTTCAATGGCGGCCTGCCACTCGCCATCCCGGCCGTTGAACGCCAAGACCTCGGCCCCGGCGGCCAGCCGCAGCACATTGCCGAGATAATTGCTCTGATCCCGGTCGAGCGCGACCCTGGCGTCCTGGGCCAGGGGAACATCGACGAACAGGCGGGGCGCGCGAAAATCGTGGGAGGGCATCGTTCAAAAGTCCAATTTGGCGCCGTTATTAACCGAAACCAGCCGTTTCGGGGGTAAATATTGCCCCACCGCTGCGTCGGCGCGCCGCGCTCTTGCCCTATTCGGTGGGTTGTTAAGGGCCGGCGGGAATCGTAAAATCGCGAGCACGCTGGTTGCGCTTCAATTGGGAAGGCGCTGGACCCCGTAAGCTCCTGCCGGAGAGATTTTCTTGATGATCCGTCATTTGATGGTTCCGATCGCCGCCGCCATGGTCACCATGGGTGCCGCGGGTGCCTATGCGCAAAGTGCGTTTCCGGCGCCGCTGCCCAGCCAGGCCGCAACCAGTTCGGCGTTTCCGCCGGTGAACGGTTCGGCGCCGGTCGCGTCCGTCGGCACGGCCCCGCAATCGTCCTTCCCCGTGAACGGCGCCGCGCCCGTTGGTGGCGCCGGCGCTTTCAGCGCGGCCCCGCCGACGCAAGGCGGTCCCGGCGAGGACTGCATGAAGTCGTTCATGCCCCTGCGCGAGGAAGCCGAGAAGCGCGGCAAGCTGATCAAGGCCGCGAGCGACCGTCACGCGCCGCCCGACGAGGCCTGCAAGCTGATCCGCAATTTCAGCCAGGCCGAGTCGAAGATGATCAAGTATATCGAGGCCAATGCCTCGAAATGCGGGATTCCGGCGCAGGTCGGCGCGCAGATGAAGGACGGCCACAAGAACACCGAGGCGATGCAGGCGAAGGTCTGCAACGTTGCGCAGCAGATGCAGCAGCAGCAGGCACGTCCCGCCGGTCCGTCGCTGAGCGAGGTGCTGGGTTCGGGCTCGGCGCCTGAGGCCAATGCCGGCAAGAAGGGCGGCAGCACCTTCGACACGCTCAACGGCAACGTCCTCACCCGATGATACACGTGCCGCCGATTTGAAGTTCCTACGGTGCCTGCCGCGCGATCCTCATAGGAACTTCAAATCGATAAGCGGCACGTGAATTGCGATTTCTTGCTAGTGCCCTTGTCGTTTTCGAAGTTCGTACCGGAATACGCCGCGATGGAATACGAACTTCGAAAACTGGGCACTGGCACATCGGCCCGCGTTGCCGATTCCACCGGCAACTGGGTCGATACGATCGCGCCGCCATGGGCGCGGCCTTATTTGCGATTGTCCCGCTTCGATCGTCCGATCGGCTCCTGGCTGCTGTTGATGCCCTGCTGGTGGTCGGCGGCGCTCGCGAGCGGCATGGCGCACGACATCCGCGGACTGCCGCTCACCATCGTGCTGTTCTTCGTCGGTGCCTTCGTGATGCGCGGGGCGGGCTGCACCTGGAACGACATCACCGACCGCGACCTCGACGACAAGGTCGAGCGCACGCGCTCGCGGCCGCTGCCGTCGGGGCAGGTCAGCACGAAACAGGCGCTGGCCTTCATGGTCGCGCAGGCCGCGATCGGACTTCTGGTGCTGCTGCAGTTCAACCGCTTCGCGATTGCGACCGGCATCGCCTCGCTCCTGATCGTCGCGATCTATCCCTTCATGAAGCGGATCACCTGGTGGCCGCAGACCGTGCTCGGGCTTGCCTTCTCCTGGGGCGCCCTGATGGGATTTGCCGTCACCTTCGGCCGCATCGACCTCACCGCGCTGGTGCTCTATGCCGGCGCGATCTCCTGGGTGATCGGCTATGACACGATCTACGCGCATCAGGACTCCGAGGACGACGCGCTGATCGGCATCAAGTCGACCGCGCGCCTGTTCGGCGCGCATACGCACCAGGCGCTGATCCTGTTCTACGGGCTTTCGGTGATGCTGATCGGCGTCGCGCTGGCCTCGGGCGATGCGCGCTGGCCGGCCTGGCTCGGGCTCGCCGCCTTCGCCGCGCATCTGGCGTGGCAGATCATGCGCTTGCGGATCGATAATCCGGAGCTGTGCCTGCGCCTGTTCAAATCGAACAAGCATGCGGGCTTGCTGCTGTTCGCGGGATTGCTGGCCGACGCGGTGATGCGGGCTGCGTAGGTCTCGTAGGGTGGGGCAAAGGCGCACTTGCGCCGTGCCCATGATCTTTCAATGATTGATAGAGAAGGTGGGCACGCTTCGCTTTGCCCACCCTACGACACCTGTGATTGCCGCTTAATTCCGCGCGATGATCTCGCGTTCGCCTTGATGAATCGTCAGCTCGCGCGCGATGCCGGCGCGGCGGCGCATCAGGAATTTCGGACGGCGGGCGCGGATCGCGTTGGCGCGGCGGCGGCGGGCCGCGGGCTTGCGCGCGCCTTCGTCGAGCTGCGGCAGCGCGAAGAGCTCGCTCCAGATCGCCCAGGCCTCGGTGAGTTCGTCACCCTCGGCGCCGACCAGCAGCGGCACGGAGAGCGAGGGATCGCGATGCACGAGGACGAGGGCCTGTGCCTCGTCATTGCCGCGCAGCGCGACACCGGTGAAGTCGCTGACGCGGACGTTGATCGCCATCTGCATGCCGCGCACGGCACGGCGCAGGACGACGCGTTCGCGATGAAGCTCGATCTGCCTGGTGTATCCGTCGGCGCGCGGATCATGCGCGTCGAAGCGGACCGGAAGGGAAAGAGGGTCGAGCCGCAGAGAGCGGCTCGACCCGGCGGGAGTGACCCCGCATGTTGCTGTTTGACGCCTCACGGCTTAGTTCTCCCCGCCGGGATTATGTTCCCGGTCGATGCGAGGACCTTAGCGCGGGCCTTTCCGAAACCGCTTAAAAAGGCTGGTTAACCCACCGTCACTGCGGCTCATGATTGACAAGACCTTGGCACGCATGATTGACGAGACGTTGCGCCGATGGTGCGAATCTGAGCTTTTGGCGGGCTGAAAATGCTTGAAGTCCGCGCAATCAGGGCACATCTGTGGGTTCCGGTCCCGAACCCCCGCCCCAACAGGATTTCGTTCGTGAACTCTTCACCAAGCTCGTCGCCTTCGACCACAGAAAATCGCCTGTTCGATCAGTCCGCGCTCTCCGATCTGGCGCAGCGGCTGGTGGAGGCGGCGCGGCGCGCCGGCGCGGACGCGGCCGATGCGGTCGCGGTGCGCGGCGTCTCGCAAGGCGTCGAGGTGCGCGACGGACGCGTCGAGGAATCCGAGCGGTCCGAGGGCGACGATGTCGGCCTGCGCGTGCTGGTCGGCCAGCGTCAGGCGGTGGTCTCCACCAACGACGTCAGCGGCGACGCCGTCACCAAGCTCGCCGAACGCGCGGTCGCGATGGCACGCGTCGCGCCCGACGACAAATATGTCGGACTTGCCGATCCCGCGCTGCTCGCGCGCGATTTCCCCGAGCTCGATCTGCTCGATCCCGATGTGCCCGCAACTGCCGAGCTCGAGCGCCGCGCGCTCGCCGCCGAAGCTGCCGCGCTCGCGGTGAAGGGCGTGACCAAGTCCGGCGGTGCCTCGGCCTCCGCGGGCATGGGCGGCATGGTGCTCGTCACCTCGACCGGTTTCCACGGCTCCTACCTGCGCTCCAGTCAGGGCATCTCGGCGACCGCGATCGCGGGCGAGGGCACCGGCATGGAGCGCGACTACGATTTCACCTCGGCACCGCACGGCGCCGATTTGCTGTCGCCCGAGGTCGTCGGCCGTTCCGCCGGCGAGCGCACCGTGGCGCGCTACAATCCGCGCAAGGTCGAAACCTGCAAGGTGCCCGTCGTGTTCGATCCGCGCGTCGCGGGCTCCCTGGTCGGCCACCTTGTCGGGGCCATCAATGGCGCCTCGATTGCGCGCAAGACCAGCTTCCTGAAGGACAAGCTCGGCCAGCAGCTGTTTGCCAGGAACATCCGCATCATCGACGATCCCTTGCGCAAGCGCGGCCTGCGCTCGCAGACTTTCGACGCCGAGGGCGTCGCGGTGAAGAAGACCGCGCTGGTCGACGAAGGCGTGCTGACCACCTGGCTGCTCGACTGCGCCACGGCGCGCGAGCTCGGCCTCGTCACCACCGGCCACGCCCATCGCGGCGTGTCGTCCTCGCCCTCGCCGGGACCCTATAACCTGCATCTCGAACCCGGCACGCCGACACCCGCGGAGCTGATCTCCGACATCAGACAAGGGTTCTACGTCACCGACCTGATCGGCTCGGGCGTCAACGGCGTCACCGGCGATTACAGCCGCGGCGCCTCCGGCTTCTGGATCGAGAACGGCGAGATCACCTATCCCGTCAGCGAGGTGACGATCGCAGGGCACCTGTTCGAGATCTTCAAGTCGATGCAGCCCGCGAACAATCTCGAATTCCGCTACGGCGTCAATGCGCCGACGGTGCGCATCGAGGGTTTGACGCTTGGCGGACGCTGACGCGAACGACATCATCCTGACGCGCGACGCGGCGCTGCTGCAGGACACGGTGCGGGAAGCGGGTGCGCTGGCACAGTCGATGTTCCGCACCGAGCTGAAGAAGTGGACCAAGGGCGCCTCCTCGCCGGTGTCGGAAGCCGACATCGCCGTCAACGACCTGCTCGAAACGCGCTTGCGCAGTGCGACGCCGGATTATGGCTGGCTCTCGGAGGAGAGCGCCGACGACGCGGTCCGGCTGTCGCGGCGGCTGACCTGGATCGTCGATCCCATCGACGGCACACGCAATTACCTGGGCGGCCATGACGATTGGTGCGTCAGTGTCGCGCTGGTCGAGGACGCCGCGCCGGTGCTGGCCGCGGTGTTCGCCCCTGTCAGCGGCGAGTTCTTCTTCGCCGCCCGCGGCCAGGGCACGACGCTGAACGGCAGGGCCGTGCAGGCGTCGCCCGGATCGGCGCTCGACTTCGCCCGCATCGCCGGCCCGAAGCCGATGGTGGAGCGGCTCAATACCGCCGGCGGCGACATCAAGCTGCATCCGCGAATCGGCTCGCTCGCGCTGCGCCTGTGCCGGGTCGCCCATGGCGCGCTGGATGCGGCTTTTGCGGGGGGCAATAGCCATGATTGGGACCTTGCGGCGGCCGATTTGATCGTGCAGGAAGCCGATGGTAGGATGAGCGACCTCTCCGGAGAACCCATCCTCTATAACCGCCGGGAAGTGGCGCACGGGGTGCTGGTGGCAGCGGGACGCGATCGTCATGCGGGCATAGTCGCGCATTTTCGAAACCGTCCCCTGGCCTAAGGCGCTTTTCGTCGTGCTTCTCGAACACTGCTTTGCCGGGCAGCCCGTTAGGAACAGAACTCATGCCAGATAGTGCCCCGCAACAACTGCTTCACCTCGTGATCGGCGGCGAGCTCGTCGATCTCACGCAAAACACCTTCAAGAATCTCGACGACGTCGAGATCGTCGGCCTCTACCCGAACTATGCGACCGCCCATGCCGCCTGGCGGGCCAAGGCGCAGAGCACGGTCGACAATGCGCAGATGCGCTATTTCATCGTCCATCTCCACCGGCTGCTCGACCCCAATCAAGAACCGGCGCGTTGAAAAAACTGCTTCGCAATACGCTGCGAAGCAGCTGGTTTCAACGTGCCGTCGGGTTTCTGGCGGCCGAATATCTGCGCCTGGTCTGGCGGACCAACACATTCACGTTCGATCCGCCTGACGTCTACGACATCGTCGAGCCGCAGATCCCGGCAATCTTCGCCTTCTGGCACGGCCAGCATTTCCTCACCCCCTTCATCAAGAACAAGGACTCCTACCGGGCCAAGGTCCTGATCTCCCGTCACCGCGACGGCGAGTTCAACGCCATCGCGGTGGAGCGGCTCGGCATCGGCCTGATCCGCGGTTCCGGCGATCATGGCAGCGCCTTCCACCGCAAGGGTGGCGTCGGCGCCTTCAAGGAAATGGTGCGGACGCTTCAGGACGGTTGTAATGTCGCGCTGACCGCCGATGTCCCCAAGCGCGCGCGCGTGGCCGGGCTCGGCATCATCATGCTGGCACGGGAATCGGGGCGGCCGATCATGCCTTTCGCGATGGCGACCAGCCGCTTCATCCGGCTGAAGAACTGGGACCGCACCACCATCAACCTGCCCTTCGGCCGGGGCGCGTTGGTCGGCATCAAGGAAATCCACGTTCCCGCGGATGCCGACGCAGCCATGATGGAGGCGCTGCGGCTGGAGCTGGAAGAGACGTTGAACGAGGCGACTCGCCGCGCCTACGCGCAGCTCGGCCGCCCGGGACCGCAAGATGCCTAAATCGCTGCCCATTGCGCTGCCGATCACGCTGCGGATGTACCGGCGCCTGGCATCAAGCCTGGTGCCGCTCGCGCCTGCGCTGATCAAGCGCCGGCTGAGGCAGGGCAAGGAAGATCCCGCGCGCGTCGGCGAACGGCGGGGCCTGTCCCGCGACGTGCGGCCGCATGGTCCGCTGGTCTGGATCCACGGCGCCAGCGTCGGCGAGGTGCTGGCCGCGGCCGCGCTGATCGAGCGTTTGCGCGATCTCAATTTGCGCATCCTGCTCACGTCAGGCACCGTCACCTCGGCCGCGGTGGTCGCAAAGCGCTTTCCGCCCGACGTGATCCATCAATACGTGCCGTATGATTCGCCGCGCTATGTCGCGCGCTTCCTCGATCATTGGAAGCCGTCGCTGGCGCTGTTCATCGAATCCGATCTGTGGCCGAACCTGATCCTCGCGGGTGCTGCGCGCCGCGTGCCCATGGTGCTGATCAACGGGCGGATGTCGCCGCGCTCCTTCCCGCGCTGGCGCCGCATGCACGGCACCATCTCGGCGCTGCTGTCGCGGTTCGACATCTGCCTGGCGCAGTCGAAGCTGGACGCCGAACGCTTCGCCACGCTCGGCGGCCGCGACGTCGTCACGACCGGCAATCTCAAGCTCGACGTGGCGGCGCCGCCGGCCGATCCCGCCAAGCTCGAACGGCTGATGGCGATGACGCGCGGGCGGCCGATCATCGTCGCGGCCTCGACCCATCCGGGCGAGGACGAGATGCTGGTCGCGGCGCATCGCAGCCTCGTCGGGTTCTTCCCGCAGCTCCTCACCGTGATCGTGCCGCGGCATCCCGATCGCGGCTCCTCGATCGCGGGCCTGATCACGGCCTCCGGCCTGACGCCCGCCTTGCGCTCGCGCGAAGAACTGCCGACCGCGACCACCGATGTCTATGTCGCCGACACCATGGGCGAGCTCGGCCTGTTCTACCGGCTCTCGCCGATCGTGTTCATGGGCGGCTCGCTGATCCGCCATGGCGGGCAGAACCCGATCGAGGCGATCAAGCTCGGCGCTGCGATCGTGCATGGCCCGCACGTCTTCAACTTCGCCGAATTGTTCGAGGCGCTCGACGCCAGCGGCGCGGCGCGGCAGGCCGACACGCAGGAGGCGCTGGTCAAGCAGCTCGGCCAGTTGCTGGCCGATCCCGCGCTGCGCGAGACGATGCAGCGCGCGGGCACCGGCGTGGTGGACCAGCTCGGCGGCGCGCTCAACCGCACCATGACCGCGCTCGAACCCTATCTGCTGCAGCTGCGGATCGAGATGGGGGCCGCCAATGCGTGAGCCGGCCTTCTGGTACCGGCCACGTTCCCTCCAATCATATGCGTTGTGGCCGCTCGGAGCCGTCTACGGTGCGATCACGGAACGGCGCATGCTGCGCAAGGGCGCGGATGCCGGCATTCCCGTGATCTGCGTGGGCAATTACCATGTCGGCGGCGCCGGCAAGACGCCGACCGTGCTGGCGCTGACCAGGCTGTTGCGCGAGCTCGGCGAGACGCCGGTGGTGCTCAGCCGCGGCTATGGCGGACGCCTGAAGGGCCCGGTCATGGTCGATCGCGAACGGCACAAGGCCGCCGATGTCGGCGACGAGCCGCTGATGATGGCGCGCGACGTTCCGGTTGCGGTGGCGCGCGACCGCCTCGACGGCGTCGCGCTGGCGAAGTCGCGAGGCGCGACCGTGATCCTGATGGACGACGGTTTCCAGAACCCGCGTTTGCTGAAGGATGCTTCGCTGATCGTGATCGACAGCGAGCGCGGTCTTGGCAACGGCGAGGTGTTCCCCGCCGGTCCCTTGCGCGCGCCGCTGAACGCCCAGCTCGCGCGCACCGACGCGCTGGTGCTGATCGGCGACGGCCGCGCCGCCAACGACGTCGCGGCGGAGCTTGCCAAGCGCAACAAGCCCGAGCTGCGCGCGCGCCTGAGGGCGGATGCCGCCTCGCTCGCGCAGCTCCTCGGCAAACGGGTTCTCGCCTTCGCCGGCATCGGCGATCCCGAACGGTTCTTCCGCACCCTTCGCGCCGGCGGCATCGACGTGGTGCGCACGCGACCCTTTGCCGACCACCACATGTTCTCGCGCGAGGAGATCGCCGCCCTCGCAGCGGAGGCCCGGCGCGAGCAGCTCACGCTGGTGACGACGGAGAAGGACCTCGCACGCCTGCGCGGCAACGAGGGCGTGCCAGACGGCATCGTCGCGTTCGCCGTCCAGCTCGAATTCGACGATCCCGCCAAGTTGCGGCAGCTGATCAGCGATCAACTCTACAAGGCGCGCGAGCGGCGGTTCAACAAGCGGTGAGCTCGCGGCACACGCTGGTCTCGTAGGGTGGGCAAAGGCGCCAAGCGCCGTGCCCACCATCTGTTGCGCTCGGACACAGCTGGTGGGCACGCTTGCGCTTTGCCCACCCTACGGCAGCTACGGCACCTCACCATTCAGGCGACATTCATCGCAAGAGCTCTATCGATCTCGAACGATCCTGGAGACTACGATGAAACCGCCTCTTGCCGCCGTCGCCGCCAGCCTTGTGTGTCTGATTGTTGCGCCGGTGTTCGCGCAGACAACGCCGTCGGCCGCGCCGACCGCCACCGTGCCGGTGCCCGCGACCAAGCGCGTCACCTGTCTTGCCACGACGCAAAACCTGAAGGGGCAGGACAAGCGCGATCAGCTGCAGCTCTGCCTGGCGCAGGCGCGGCTCGATTGCCTGAAGCAGGCGATCGATCAGAAGATCGTCGGTGAGGCGCGCAAGAGCGCGATCAAGACTTGCGTGGGTACGGATGGTCCCGAGCAGCAATAGCACCACGGCGCCACGAGCTCGGTCCCGTAGGGTGGGCAAAGCGAAGCGTGCCCACGTTGTTCGCCATGGTTTTACAGAGGTGGGCTCGGCGCGTTGCGCCTTTGCCCACCCTACGGGAGCCGAAGGATCACGCCGGCTTCATCGCGCCCGGGAAATGCCGCTGCAAGACGGCCTCGGGCGTGGCGTAGGCCTCCTGCAGATCGACGCTCCAGTACTTCAGCTCGTCGAGCGGGATCCGCGCGTCGGTGATCGCGCAGCGCACGAAGGTCCCCGGCGAGATCACGCGGAAATCGCCGTCGAGATATTGCACCTGCGCTTCGCCATGGCCCGAGGGGCCGAACTTGTTCAGCACGGTCGAAAGTCTCCGTGGAAGGCCGCGTCCAGGCCGAGCCTGGAGGGCACGATGTGTTGGACGGGATCTAGCATAGATCGGGCTGCTTGTCCGCCCGTTAAACCCACCGGTTTGTGATGTTTTGCCGCCGTTCCCGCGTGATAATGCTCGGCCGAAGGATCGTCCCGGCGCGCCGCGCGTTGCCCGGCACCTGATACGGCAGAGTCCGATGCGCCTTCGATTGACCGCCCTGTTCCTGACGCTAGCGATGTCCGCCGCCCACGCCGCGCCGGCGCCGCAAGCAGTCGAGATTCCGCTGGCGTCGGGCGTCCTCCACGCGCAGCTCTACAAGCCCGAGGGCGCGGGTCCGTTTCCGACCGTGATCGCGCTGCATGGCTGCGGCGGGCTCAGCGGACATTCCGACGCCGTGCTGCCGCGTTATCGCGACTGGGCCGAGCGGCTGCTCAGGGGCGGCAATGCCGTGCTGTGGCCCGACAGCTACGGCTCGCGCGAGCTCGGGCCGCAATGCCGCGTCAAGGAGATGCACGTCAAGGCGCGGCGCGAGCGTGTCGCCGACATCGCGGCGACGCGGGCCTGGCTGATGAAGCAGAACTGGGTGGCGCGCGACCGCGTCAGCCTGATGGGCTGGGCCAACGGCGCCAGCGCGCTGCTCTGGGCCGTGCGTCCGCAAAGCGCGGCGCGCGATCACGGGCCCGATTTCCGCGCCGCGATCGCGTTCTATCCGGATTGCCGGATCTCCGCCGGTCTCGGCTGGAGCACGCGGGTGCCGACCCTGGTGCTGATCGGCGCCGATGACGACGTCTCGTCGCCGCCGGCCTGCCGCCAGATGGTCGAGGGTGCGCATGGCCGCAGCGCGCTCGCGCGCATCGTGGTCTATCCCGGCGCCTATCACGATTTCGATCGCGCCAACACGCCGCTGCATACCGCTGCCGGCAGCAACGATGCCGCCGTTCCCGAGCGCGGCCATCTCGGCACCGATGCACAGGCGCGCGCGGAGTCGCAGAAGGAGGTCACGGAGTGGCTGGCGCGGTAATGAAAGTGCCGTAGTCCGGATGGAGCCAACGGGTCGGCGCAACGCGCCGCCCGATGACAGGCTCCGCGAAATCCGGGACGGTCATCGTGTGTGGCGCGAGCCCCGGATTGCGCTACGCTCCATCCGGGCTACGCTTCCCCCATGAAGCGGGGCCGCCCGGGGAACAACGTGAGACGGGCAGCCCCGCATCGACCACCGCCCTGCACGGATCATGGCCGACCGGGAATCTACGGATCGCGCGTCAAACCGGTTTCAGCAGGTGACGGCGCCTTAGTTCGACCACGATGTCGATTCAACGCAATCCTCATGCGCCGCATCACCCTGTTCTCCGCACTGGCCGTCTTCACCGTCGCGATCTTCCTGTACGAGGCCCACGCCGGCGCTCCCTTGCGCGCGCCGGAGCATTGCGGCTTCTGGACCACGATCGACGCGGGACTGTCCTGCCGCTGAGGCGGGCTGCGTCGGCATCCTCCGTCATTGCGAGGAGCCCTTGCGACGAAGCAATCCAGGGTCTTTCCGCGGAAAGATTCTGGATTGCTTCGCTGCGCTCGCAATGACGAGTTTGTGGCTACACTGTCCTCCACAAACGCGCTGTCATCGTCCGCGAAGGCGGACGATCCAGTACGCCGCGGCGGCTGTGAGTCATCGAGAGGCTGCGGCGTACTGGATTCCCCGCTCCAGTGCGCGATTGCGCACAAGGCGGGGAATGACAGTGAGGGTGGAACGCCGCTCCCGGCCTCAGAACAGATTGCCCTGATCCACCGGCTTCGCCACGCGCTTCGGCGCGGGCTTCGTCTCCGCCTCCGGCTTTGGCCGTGGGGGTGCGCGCCTGGCCGCCGGCGCCGGGCGATCCGCATCCGCGGTTGCCGCCACGCGGCCGTCCGCGAACTCGATCTCGACCCTTGCGCCGGGCCCGACGCTGTCGGCCGCATGCACGGGATGTCCCGCCTCGTCGCGCACCAGCGCGAAGCCGCGCGCGAGCACGCCGCGATAGGACAGCGCCGAGAGCAGCTTGCCGCTGGCCTCGACGCGGGCATCCAGCCGCTGCAGCAGCGTGACAAGCGCGCGGCCGGCGCGCTCGCTAAGCCGCTGCGTGCGCTCGCGCTGGCGGGCGATGGCGTTGCGCTGCGCCTGCGCATTGGAAAGCTTCGAGGCGCGCAGGCGCACGTCCAGCCCGGCAAAGCGGTCGCGCCGCTGCCGCAGCAGCGAGCGCGCGGACAGGCCGAGCCGCTCGCCGCACACGGTGAGACGATGATCGGCCTGCGAGATCTGGCCGTGCAGCACCCGCAGCGTCAGCTTCGAGCTTGCGGCGGTAAACCGGCGGAAATGCGCATGCGTGTTGGCCTTGAGACCGCGGGGCAGGGCGCTGCCCGCCGAATCCAGCCGCTGCCGCGGGATCGCCAGGAGATCGCCGGCCGCCGGCAACGCGCGCGCGGCGGCGCGCAGCTCGTTGCGGCGGCTCTCCTGGGCGCGTTGCCAATAGGCGCGGGTGCGGCGGCCGAGATCGGCGACCTCGACGAACAATTCGCTGCGCACCGGCACGGCCATCTCGGCCGCCGCCGTCGGCGTCGGCGCGCGCTTGTCGGCGACGAAGTCGATCAGCGTGATGTCGGTCTCGTGGCCGACGGCGGAGATCAGCGGGATCATGCTCTCGGCCGCTGCGCGCACCACGATCTCCTCGTTGAACGACCAGAGGTCCTCCAGCGAGCCGCCGCCGCGCGCGACGATCAGCACGTCGGGCCGCGGAATCCTGCCGCCTTCGGGCAGCGCGTTGAAGCCGCGGATCGCGGCCGCGACCTGCTCGGCCGAGCCTTCGCCCTGCACCTTGACCGGCCACACCAGCACGTGGCGGGGAAAGCGGTCCTCCAGCCGGTGCAGGATGTCGCGGATGACAGCGCCGGTCGGCGAGGTCACGACGCCGATCACTTCCGGCAGCCACGGCAGCAGCTGCTTGCGCGCCTCATCGAACAGGCCTTCGGCGGCGAGCTTCTTCTTGCGCTCCTCCATCAGCGCCATCAGCGCGCCGATGCCGGCCGGCTCCAGCGCCTCGATCACGATCTGGTATTTCGAGGAGCCCGGATAGGTCGTGAGCTTGCCTGTCGCGATGACCTCGAGCCCCTCCTGGGGCTTGAAGCGCATGCGGCCGTGCACGCCCTTCCAGATCACCGCCTCGATCTTGGCGCTCTCGTCCTTGAGCGCGAAATAGCAATGGCCGGAGGAATGGGCGCCGCGGAAGCCGGAGATCTCGCCGCGGACCCGGACGTGGCCATAGGTGTCCTCCACCGTCCGTTTCAGGGACTGCGAGAGCTCGGAGACGGTGAATTCGAAGGCGTTGTTCAGTTGTTCCGCGGGCGGCATCACAAACGATTCGGCATTTGGGGGTCGGACCCGACGTTAAGGATTTTCGCCTGCCAGCGCCAATCCCGGGCTTGATCCCAAGAGTACTCTGTATTATAGAGTTCTCTATTGATTGATGCCTTGAGGAGGCGAGCCATGGCGATGCGATTGCTGCGCGGCGTTTTGAGCGGCGTGAAATGGGCCCTGTGTGCGGTCGGCGGCGTGGCGCTGATCCTGACCGCGATGATCGCGACCCCGCTGCAGCGGCCGCCCGAGATGCGCTCGGTGTCCGACTCCACCAAGGGCATCGACTGGTCCACGCTGCCGCCACTCGAGCGCTTCCAGGCCCGCGACGGCACCTGGATCGGCTATCGCCATTACGCACCCATCGGCCCGGCGGCAGGCCGCGGCGCGGTCTTCATCCACGGCTCGTCCGGCTCCAGCGGCACCGTCAACCATGCGCTGACCCATGCCATCGCCGCGCGCGGGGTGGAGACCTGGGCGCTCGACATCCGCGGCCATGGCGGCTCCGGCACGCGCGGCGATATCGGCTATGTCGGCCAGCTCGAGGACGACCTCGTCGACTTCGTCGCCCATTTGCGCCAGTCCGCGCCGGATCTGCCGCTCACCCTGATCGGCCATTCCGCCGGCGCCGGCTTCTCGCTGCGCGTCGCCGCAACGGCGATCATGCAGGACATGTTCGTGCGCACCGTGCTGCTCGCGCCCTATCTCGGCTATGACGCGCCGACCAACCGGCCCAATGCCGGCGGCTGGGCCAGCCTCGACCTGCCGCGCTTCTTCGGCCTCACGGCCCTGCGCAGGCTCGGCATCGATTGCTGCGCGCAGCTTCCGGTGCTCGCGCTGGCGGTGCCGGCGACCTCGGCGAAGTACCTCGTCGCCACCTATTCCGATCGCCTGATGCGCAATTTCTCAACGCGCGGCTATCGGGTCGATCTGCCGGCAACGACGCGCCCGGTCACCATCTTCGGCGGCGCCGATGACGAGATGATGATCTCGGACAAATACGCCGAGGCCGTGCACGCGGTGAAACCGTCGGTCGACGTCAGGATCATCGACGGCATCAACCACATGGGCATCGTCACCAACCCGAAGGCGATCTCCGTCATCGCCGACGACGTCGCAACGCGCGGGGGCGGGCAGTCATGACGCTTGCTCCGGCGTCACCCGCGCGCGCGGCCATCCTTCGAGACGCCCGCCTGCGGCGGGCCCTCAGGATGAGGACGGAGTTTGCGGCGGTCGCTTCAACGGGGTCTGACGCGGCTGAGCCTCATCCAAAGGCAAACCTGCCACCGAGCCTCATCCTGAGGAGACCGCCACCGGGTCCGCGCAAAGCGCGGCCCGATGACAGGCTCCGCGGTCGTCTCGAAGGACGAGGCGCTTGCTCCGCTGTCACCGCGCGTTGGTTGTGATAGCCGTAACGCAGAAAGGCACGACATGATCGACAGCAAGGAAGCATCCGCGGCGCTGGCCGATATCGACGACATCGTCCAGCGCCTGAAGCAATCGCAGCTCTACGAACTGGCGAGCCTGGCTGCGGTGTGGTGGGGCGTCATCGTGTTCGCAGCCAATCTCGTGACCTGGCTCTGGCCGATCTACGCGGGCTACGCCTGGGTTGCCGCGGATGTCTTGGGCGTCGGCGGTCTGGTCGCGCTCCGCGTGCTGAATCCGCCGCAACACGCCAGCGGCTCCGCGGCCAGCATCAGGATGCTGCTGGTGCTCGCGCTGTTCTTCGCCTTCGGCTATCTCTGCACTGACGTGATCGGCCATTTCGGTCCGCGCCAGCTGGGCACGTTCTGGCCACTCTATTTCATGCTGTTCTACACCATGGCTGGACTCTGGTTCGGCCATGCCTTCCTGGCGATCGGCCTCGGCATCGCCGCGCTGACGCTGTTCGGCTTCTTCTATATCGGCGAGGCCTTCCCGCTCTGGATGGCCTTCGTCAACGGCGGCGGCCTGATCCTCGGCGGCGTCTGGATGCGGCGGATCTAGCGCATGGCCGAGCTCGACGACATCATCCACCAGCCGCTGCGGCTGAAGATCATGGCGGCGCTGAATGCGTTGCCGGTGTCAGCCGGCCTCGAATTCGCGCGGCTGAAGAAGCTCACCGGGGCGACCGACGGCAATTTGGGGGCGCACATCGAGACGCTCGCCAAGGCGGGGTATGTCTCGGTGGAGAAGGCGTTCGTCGGGAAGAAGCCGCAGACGACGGTGACGGCCACGGCGGCAGGCCGCGGTGCGTTCGCGCGGCATGTGGCGACGTTGCAGGAGATCATTGCGGGGAAGCAGGGGTAGCGGCTGCCGTCATTCCGGGGCGCGCCCCCTTGGGCGCGAACCCGGAATCCATCGCACGCCGATGCTGCCGCTCAATGGATTCCGGGCTCGCGTTGCGCGCACCCCGGAATGACGGTTCGTAGGATGGGTTGAGCCCTTGCGAAACCCATCGCCTCTCTATCCCCGCTCACCATAATCGCGACCGTCATCCGACTGATCGCCGGCCCAATCGTCCGGGTAATTGCCAAGCTTGACGTGACGATGAAACGAGGAGGGCGCCCAGTCACGGACTCGGTTCACGAGCCCGTGCTTGACCGGATTGATATGAACATAGTCGACATGCCGCGCGAAATCGACTTCGTCACGAATGGTGTGCTCCCAATATCTGCGTTGCCAAATGCCCCGTTCACCTCTAGCCGAGCGGCTTTGGGATATCCTCTCATTGCGCGGCAGGCCGCGCGAAAAGTTGGATTTGATCAGTTGCCAGCGCATTACAAAATCGGAATCACCGTCCGGCAGCGTCCAAACCGTGTGAAGGTGGTCGGGCAGCACCACGATGGCATCGATGGTGAATGGATGGCGCTGGCGCGTTTCGCGAAACGCACCGCGCAACACCTCGATATGATCCGTCGACAAGGAGCAGCCGCGCTTGAAATCTGCACGCGCTCCTTATCGCCAGGAACGAATTGATGACACCGCCGTTGATGCCCAGTCCAATGGATGCGCGTGTGTCACAACAATCACAACACCGGCAAGCACACCTAGGCCGAAGATCGTGAGTTGCCAGCGCAGCGCGTAGATCGTTTCGAGGTCGAACATCTCCAAATCGAACGACCTCCAGCGAAGTCTGAATTTTGGACGCGGCGGTCCACCCCCTGCCACGACGGACATTGGTAGATTCTCCTTAAAGCTTGTTCAACTTCAAATAGAGCGCAGCCGATCTTTCGCGAGCATGCCCTACAAACTGTGTCTCAGGTACACGGCTTACATAAGTTAAACCGAACTAGCCCGCGTACCGTTCCATTTAGTATCTAGTTCGAATTTTTTTGAGCGTTCACGGATTATTGGACACCAAAGTGCCTCTCACGTTCAATGCTCAACTTAGGTACTAACCGTCTTGCAGATCAGCGCGAGACTATATTTTTTGTACAACCGCCAATTTTCTACACAGATTCAGCGATTATCGCTTCCTACAACACCCGTAGTCGTCCGGTTTAGCTACTTAAACGCGGCCGACTTTAAGCTTCCACCACCTAACGATAGATCAATAGAAGATACTACTTAACAAAAATTGTTCACTATTTGTTCTAAAAAATATAATAGCGCAATCGCCATTCAGAATGGGCAACTACGGTGACAGTGCACTCAATGACGACTGTTATCGAGCATCCAAGCCTTATGAATTGAGTGCACTGTCACCGCATGTAGGTTTTGGCTCTTGTGGACCTGGAGGACGAGTTGTCTCACGAAGGGGACCGTGAAATTCTCGTCGCAGCTATCGAGCGCGCAGACGACGCCTTCAAGAAGATCCGACCATCGCCGTCGTTCTTGAGCTCGACGCCGAAAGGCATTCTCGACGACTTGGCCTCGGCCCTTGAGCGCTGCGAAGTCTATAAAGCCGTGGCGGGTAACATCCTGTTCAACGGCTCCTCCGGTCCGATAATAACGTCGTCACTCTTGGCGCCTCGGCTTTTTGATAAACGATCTCATTGGGACGGAACGAAGTGGGTCGAGGATTTCCCGTTTGCTGCCGACTGGCTCATCCAACTCCTGACCACGCAAAAGGCGAAAGCGCACCTTCGGGTCGCGATCTGGGGCTTCTCCGTCAAAGAAGAGGTCAAGATAACGGATGAGATGCGCGTGCTACCATTTAGCGCTCTACCGGATACGTTCAGCAGACACCGGATTCTGAACCGGGCCAAAGATCACACGGGTCGAGATCTGTGGCTATCTCCGGCACACTACGGCGTCCCGGGAGCCGCATTCGAACTGGCGATTCCCGGCCTGTCGTTCATAAGCGAATACGGCTATTGCTTCGGGCAAATCTATGACCGGCAGATGGTCACTAAGGAATTTTGGAGCTTCATCCAAGCAGCGACTACCGGCCATCCGGTGGCGCTGTGCACTTGGGTCGATTACGAGAACCGCGAGCTCGAGTTCTCGGAGGGAGATAAGTGGCCCGAGTGGATACTTCCTGAGATCATGCCACGCATCCAAGCGGCGGTGCCCATCGACGCCCAAAGGATCAAGCAAGACTGGGAGGCATACGGCAAACTTCCTAGCGACACGCGGTCGAGCCTTTCGCGCTCCATTGACCGGTTCGTGCTCAGCAAGTGCCGCCATCAGTTTGTAGACCGCGTGCTCGATCTAGCTCTCGCGTTCGAAATCGCCGTAGGCGGCGGGAGAGGCGATAATGCTCCCGCAAGCTGGAAGGTCGCGGTTCGATCCAGTCAAATGATAGGCGGCGCTCTCGGGGTTCGACAGGAGCTTCGCGGGAAACTAAATCATATGTACCACCTCAGGAGTAGGGCTACGCACGGCGGCACCATGGACTCAAAAGACCTCGCCGATCTTAAAGCAACCGTAAACGAATGCTCACAAATCTACGTCGCGCTGATCCAAAGTTTTCTAGCTTTAGGCGCAAAGCCGGACTGGCAGAGATTCGAGCTTGAGCCACGGACGGACCAATGACGATCTCATTTGCTCTCATTTTGGAGCGCTGACATTACTAAATGACCCGGTAGACCATTGCCCGCTTGCGTCGCTGCGCTCGCAGAGTGTCCGGTTCCCCGCGCCGGTCGCGAGGGATGGGCAATCGTTACAGATGACGTGCCAAGCCGAGGACAGCATCGGACGACAGAAACGCGGGGATAAACTCCACCGCTCTGTTGCTGGCCTGGTGAGCTTAGCCCTTCATACCAACATGTCGAAAGGTAACGATGCCGAGAAGGCGATTGCTCGCCTGCCGAAGCCAGACCGGCTCCGGCTTGCCAAAGCTAAAATGAAGAAGGTGCTCGATCACTTCCTCTACGTAGTCGAACTGCACGCCAACAATTCGTTCGTGGTGTTTTCGCCGGTGCTGGCGTCTCAAATTCCCCGATCCTACGCAGCAAACGCGTTCAGGATCTTTCAGCTCAGTATGTACCAGATCGAGATCGTGCGTCTTTGCGCAATCTGGGACGGCGTCGACCTCGACAAGGAGAACATTCCGACAGTCGTCGCGCTGATTGACGATAACGAGCTCATCGAGATGCTGGCCGCTGAAGCGCGTAGCCAACACCAAGACCAGAGAGACCAGCAGTTTGCAGAAGAGCGCGCATCGCAGGCTCGGACGGAGCTGTTGCACGCAATGGCAGACGCCCGCTCCGTTCTTAGCTCAGCGCGGTTGGCCTCGATCATGAACGTTCGGGACAAGTACCTCGCGCACTCACTCGAAACGACACGCCGCGAGAAGAACGGACCTGTCCAGCCAATGAAGTACGGAGACGAAACCAAAGTGATGGATGCCTCGATACCGATTCTCGAAAGTCTCTATTGCTGGGTGAACGGCACGAGCTTCTCGATTGAGAATTCGCAAAGGATAGATCAGAAAAACGCCGAGGCGTTGTGGAGCGGCTGCAAGTTCGTGGCCCTTCGTTGAAGAGCCTCCGCGCCGGGTAGATGCGAAGGCCGCGAAGCAACCCAGGCACAAACGGCGAGGAAAAGGGACAGTAGGGGCTGGCCACGCCCCGCAATGACGGGAAGTTCGCCACCGCCCCCCTTGAGCCCCACCCCGATTCATGCGACCTCCGCCCCATCCAAACCCCTCATCCTTGAGCCCTCGATGCACATTCTCCTCCTCGGTTCCGGCGGCCGCGAACATGCTCTGGCGTGGAAGATCGCAGCCTCGCCCCTGGTGACCAAATTCTGGTGCGCGCCCGGCAATGCCGGCATCGCCAGGGAGGCGGAATGCGTGGCGCTCGATGTCGCCGACCATGCGGCGGTGATCGCCTTCTGCAAGCAGAACAAGGTCGAGCTGGTGGTGGTCGGGCCGGAGACGCCGCTGGCGGCCGGCATCGTCGATGATCTCACCGCCGCCGGCATCAAGGCGTTCGGGCCGAACAAGATCCCGGCCCAGCTCGAAAGCTCCAAGGGGTTCACCAAGGCGCTGTGCACCGAGTTCGGCATTCCCACCGGCGCCTACCAGCGCTTCACCAACGCCGCCGACGCGCGCGCCTATGTGCAGAGCCAGGGCGCGCCGATCGTGGTGAAGGCCGACGGGCTTGCCGCCGGCAAGGGCGTCGTCGTCGCCAAGACCGTGCGCGAGGCGGAAGATGCCATCGCCATGATGTTCGAGGGCGCCTTTGGCGAGGCCGGCACTGAAGTCGTGATCGAGGAATTTTTGCCGGGCCGGGAGATCAGCTTCTTCGCGCTGTGCGACGGCGAGACCGCGATTCCGCTGGCCTCCGCGCAGGACCACAAGCGCGTGTTCGACCACGACGTCGGCCCGAACACCGGCGGCATGGGCGCCTATTCGCCGACGCCGCTGGTGACGCCTGCCGTCCACGACGCGATCATGGCCAAGATCATCCTGCCGACGGTCGCGGGCATGAAGCAGCGCGGCACGCCGTTCCGCGGCATCCTCTATGCCGGCATCATGCTGACGACGCAGGGCCCAAAACTGTTCGAGTTCAACGTGCGCTTCGGCGACCCCGAATGCCAGGTGCTGATGCTGCGCATGATGAGCGACATCGTGCCGGCGCTGCTGGCGTCCTGCGACGGGCAGCTGAAGAATTTCGACCTGCGCTGGCACAAGGAAGCCGCGATCACCGTGGTGATGGCGGCCAAGGGCTATCCCGGCGACTACCAGAAAGGGACGCGCATCGAGGGGCTCGATGAGGCCGCCAAGGTTGACACCGTCGAGATCTTCCACGCCGGCACGGTGGCGAAGGACGGTGCGATCCTCGCCAATGGCGGCCGTGTGCTCAATGTCTGCGCGCTCGGGGCGACCGTGACCGAAGCGCAGGCCCGCGCCTATCAGGCCGTCGACCGCATCAAATGGCCGGAAGGTTTTTGCCGCCGCGACATCGGCTGGCAGGCGGTGGAAGCCGAGAAGGCCAGGGGCTAGCGAGAGCCGGCCCGAACGCCCGGACGGTGCGCAAAGCGCGCCGATCTGCACTTTTCGGGCTTCGGCGTCACCGCGCCGCCACATCCGCATTCCAGAATGTGCAATCGGCTGTTGAGGTTAGCCGCCCCGCCGATGATACCGCTACTGTGCATGGGGTTGTTTTCGACTTTTCGTTTTGTCGGGGCGGCCCTGGACTGACCATAAGGATGCAACAAGATGTCCGACCTTGCCGACCTCTATCCGGGCTTTGGCTCCGAATGGATCGATACCTCGTTCGGCCGGATCTTCGCCCGCGTCGGCGGCAGCGGGCCGCCGCTGCTGCTCCTGCACGGTTTCTCCGAGACCCATGTGATGTGGCACCGCGTGGCGCCCGAGCTTGCGAAGGACTTCACGCTGATCATCGCCGACTTGCCGGGCTACGGCTGGTCCGACATGCCCGAGAGCGATGCGCTGCACATCCCCTACAGCAAGCGCGCGATGGCGAAGGCCATGATCGAGGTGATGGAGCGGCTCGGCCACGTGCACTTCGCGCTGGCCGGCCACGACCGCGGCGGCCGCGTGTCGTACCGGCTGGCGCTGGACCATCCGGGCCGGCTGTCGAAACTCGCGGTGCTCGATATCCTGCCGACCTATAATTACTGGGAGTGGATGAACCGCGCCTATGCGCTGAAGATCTATCACTGGACCTTCCTGGCGCAGCCCTATCCGCTGCCGGAGACGCTGATCGCGAGCCAGGGCGAGTTCTTCCTGCGCTTCAAGATGGCGAGCCAGACAGGAGCGAAGACGCTGGACGCCATCGACAGGCGCGCGCTCGAGCACTACCTCGCCCCGTTCCGCGATCCCGCCCGCATCCATGCGATGTGCGAGGATTATCGCGCCGGCGCCTATTTCGACTACGACGTCGACAAGGCCGATTTCGAAGCCGGCAAGAAGATCACCGTGCCGATGCTCATCCTGTGGGGCAATGCCGGCATCGCGCAAGCCGCGGCGACGCCGCTGGACGTCTGGAGGCAATGGGCGACCAACGTCGAGGGCATGCCGGTGGAGTCCGGGCACTTCCTCACCGAGGAGAACCCGGAGGTGACCGCGAAGGCGCTGCGGGAGTTTTTTGCGGGGTAGCAACGCCGTCCACCACACGTTCAACTGTCATCGTCCGCCTAGTGCGCAATTGCGCACAGGGGCGGACGATCCAGTACTCCGTGACGGCAGTGGTTGAACCGACAGGCCGCGGCGTACTGGATGCCCCGGTCAAGCCGGGGCATGACGGCGGAGTGCGTATCTCCTACCGCCGCTCCCGAAAGAACTCCTTGAGCAGCCGGGCCGCCTCGCTCTCGCCGACGCCGGAATAGACGTCGGGGGCATGGTGGCAGGTCGGCGAGGCAAAGAACCGCACGCCTGATTCCACCGCGCCGCCCTTGGGGTCGGCAGCGCCGTAATAGAGCCGCCGCACCCTTGCAAAGGAGATCGCGCCCGCACACATGGTGCAGGGCTCCAGCGTCACGTAGAGGTCGCAGTCGATCAGGCGCTCGCTGCCGATCTTTTTAGCGGCTTCGCGCAGCGCGACGATTTCGGCATGGCCGGTGGGGTCGTAGTCCGTCAGGGTCCGGTTGGCGGCGGTGGCGATGACCTCGTAATTGCGGACGATGACGCATCCGATCGGGACTTCGCCCGCTTTTCCGGCGTTTTCGGCCGTTTTGAGCGCCAAATCCATGAAAGAGGGGGCTTTCAAGCCTCGTATCATCCGAAGAAACCTGCTAGTAGCTGCGCCTTCAGCAGAAGTGCTTACCGATTTTGCCTTGAGCATGCGGCTCGCAATGAGCGCGCACAATGCTTTTGGCCATCCCCTGAGTGAGATTATCCATGCCTCGCGACAGCGACAAAGACAACGATTCCCGCGGCCGGCGAGGCCCGGCCCGAGGACCGGCAAAAGGCGGCCGCAGCGGCAAGGCGCGCGGCCCCGAGAAGAAATTCGCCAAGCGCGGCTTCGAAGGCAAGAGCGATGCCCGCCCGCCGCGGGGCGATCGCGACAGCCGTCCGCCGCGCGCCGACCGCGGTGATCGCCCGTTCCGCCGCCGCGAAGAGGGCGATGCCCCGCGCCGCGATTTCAGTGACCGTCCGCGCTTTCAGCGCGACGACCGTGGCGGCGAGGGCCGCGGCGAGCGCAGCTTCAAGCCGCGGGGCGACCGTCCGTTCTCCGATCGCCCCTCGCGCGATGGCGAGAAGCGGCCGTTCAAGCCGCGCGGCGATCGTCCGTCCCATGGCCGCGACGACCGTCCGCCGCGCCGGGATCGCGACGAGTCTCGTCCCGCCGGCCGGTTCGGCGACAAGAAGTTCGGCGAGAAGCGGCCGTATTCGCCGCGTGGCGACCGTCCGGAGCGCAAGTTCGAGGGCGAGCGGAAGTTTTCGCGGGGCGGGCCGGATCGCGACCGCGGTGATCGCGGGCCGCGCGAGGAGCGTGGCGAGCGCAGCTTCAAGCCGCGTGGCGACCGCCCGAATTTCGATCGCGGTGATCGCGCGCCGCGCGGCGATCGTCCGGAGCGCAAGTTCGACGGCGAGCGCAAATTTTCGCGCGGCGCACCGGATCGCGACCGCGGGGATCGCGGACCGCGCAAGGATTTTGGCGCTCGGGACCGCGGCGCAGACAAGCCGTGGCAGAAGCGCGAAGGCGGCGGTGAGGATCGTCCGCGTTTCTCGCGCGCGCGCGATGATCGCGCCTCGGGCGATCGTCCGTTCCGTGACCGCCCGAAATTCGATCGCCCGCGCGAGCGCTCCGAGGGGCGCTCCGACTGGCACGAGCATCCGCGCAGCGAAGGCCGTTTCGGCGACCGTCCGCGCCGTGAAAACGAGGATGAGAGCAGGATCTTCGAGAAGCGCCCCGCCTTCGGCGGACGTGGCGCCTATCGCGAACGCGATCGCGATTTCGACCGCCGTCCGCGGCGCGAAGAGCCGCCGAAGCCGAAAAAGGCCGGCGAGCGCATCGCCAAGGCGCTGGCGCGTGCGGGGCTTGCCTCGCGCCGCGACGCCGAGGAGATGGTCACGCAGGGCCGCGTCACCGTCAACGGCCGTGTGATCAATTCACCCGCGCTCGACATCACCAAGAACGACGTCGTCCTGGTCGACGGCAAGCCGTTGCCCGAGCGCGAGCGCACGCGGCTGTTCCTCTATCACAAGCCGCGCGGGCTGATGACGACGCATGACGATCCCGAGGGTCGTCCGACCGTGTTCGACAATCTGCCCGAAGGCCTGCCGCGCCTGATCTCGGTCGGCCGGCTCGACTTCAACACCGAAGGCCTGCTGCTGCTCACCAATGACGGCGGGCTCGCGCGCACGCTCGAGCTGCCCGACACCGGCTGGCTGCGCCGCTATCGCGTCCGCGCCCATGGCGACGTCACGCAGGCGCAGCTCGACGAGCTCAAGAACGGCATCGATGTCGAGGGCGTCAAATACGGCCCGATCGAAGCGACGCTGGAGCGCGACCAGGGCGCCAATGTCTGGCTGGTGTTCGCGATCCGCGAAGGCAAGAACCGCGAGGTGCGCAATGTCTGCGCCCATCTCGGGCTAGAGGTGAACCGGCTGATCCGGGTGTCCTACGGCCCGTTCCAGCTCGGCGAGGTCCCCGAAGGCCAGGTCGAGGAGATCCGCTCGCGCGTGCTGCGCGAGCAGCTCGGCGACAAGGTGATCGAGAAGTCGGGCGCGCAGTTCGACGTGCCCTCGAAATCCGCGCGCGTCGACGATGCGCCGAGCGAGAAGAAGCCCGTCAGCAAGCGTGCCGTCATCAACGACCGCAAGGGCCGCCGCGTGCTGGTGCAGCGCACCGGCAGCGAGGAGGCGCGCGAGCGCAACGAGGAAGAGGCGAGCGGCTATGGCCCGCCGCGCCGTCCCAAGCGCGGCTATCACGGCAAGCGCGACCTGACGCCGAAGGAGGACTAGGGTTGCGCGTCGTCGGCGGTCGCTTGAAGGGGCGCAATCTGGCCTCACCGTCCTCGCGCGACATCCGCCCCACGGCGGACCGCCTGCGCGAGTCCGTGTTCAACATCCTCGTGCATGCCTATGACGATCCGATCGAGGACGCGCGCGTGCTCGATCTCTTCGCCGGCACCGGCGCACTCGGCATCGAAGCATCCTCGCGCGGCGCGAAGTTCGTGCTGTTCGTCGACAATGGCGCGGAGGCGCGCGCCCTGCTGCGCAACAATGTGGAGTCGCTCGGCCTCGGCGGTGTCACAAAGGTCTACCGCCGCGACGCGACCGATCTGGGCCCCGCGCATCCCGTCGAGCCGTTCTCGCTGGTGTTCCTCGATCCGCCCTACGGCAAGGGTCTTGCGGAGAAGGCGCTGGCTTCCTTGCGCGATGGCGGCTGGCTGACGCCGGGCGCGCGGCTGGTGGTGGAAGAGGCGAAGACCGCGCAGTTCGCGACGCCTGATGGCTTCGAGGAGCTGGAGCGGCGGGCGTATGACGACACGGAGTTCGTGTTTTTGAAGAGGCCGTAGAAGCTGTAGGATGGGTAGAGCGAAGCGAAACCCATCGTCTCGCCGCGCGGCAGAATTTGATGGGTTTCGCTTCGCTCTACCCATCCTACGGGATCGGGGTCACCGCCGCCCGAACAGCTTCTCCACGTCGCTGAGCTTCAGCTCGACATAGGTCGGCCGGCCGTGGTTGCACTGGCCGGAATTCGGGGTGTCCTCCATCTCGCGGAGCAGCGCGTTCATCTCTTCGGGCCGCAAGCGGCGGCCGGCGCGCACCGAGCCGTGGCAGGCCATGGTCGCGGCGACGTGCATCAGGCGGCGCTCCAGCGGCAGCGCCTCGTCCCATTCGGCCATGTGCTCGGAGAGATCGCGGAGCAAGCCGCCGGCATTGGTCTTGCCGAGCAGCGAGGGCGTCTCGCGCACCGCGACCGCGCCGGGGCCGAAGGATTCGATGACGAGGCCGAACGAAGCCAGCTCCTCGCTGCGCTCCAGCAGCCGCTCCACCGTCGCCTCGTCCATCTCGACGATTTCGGGGATCAACAGGATCTGCCGCTGCACGCCGTTTGCGGCGAGCGAGGCCTTCAGCCGCTCATAGACGATGCGCTCATGCGCGGCGTGCTGGTCGACGATGATCAGGCCGTCGCGGGTCTGCGAGACGATATAGGTCTCGTGGATCTGCGTGCGCGCCGCGCCGAGCGGGCGATCGACGAGATCGCTCGCGGGCTGCGTCTCGATCCGCACGTCCGCGCTGGGGGCACCGACATCGAATGCGCTCTGCGCGCGCTCGGCGAAGGCGGGCGCGGCCGAGCCGTCGAACGACCGCATCGGCGCAACGGGCGCAGACGGCGAGGCGCGCCAGTCCCAGCTCGCGGGGCGTTGCGGCGTGAACGCAGGGCGGAACGCGGACAACGCGCTCTCGCCGCTGTTGGCCGCGGTGCGGCGGCCCTCGCGTGCCAGCGCCTCCTTCAATCCGTGCACGATCAGCGCGCGGACGAGGCCGGCATTGCGGAAGCGCACTTCGGTCTTGGCCGGGTGCACATTGGCATCGACCTCGCGCGGATCGAGCGTGACGAACAGCGCCAGCACCGGATGGCGGTCGCGCGGCAGATAATCGGAATAGGCCGCGCGCACCGCGCCCAGGATCAGCTTGTCGCGCACCGGGCGGCCGTTGACGAAGAGATATTGGCCGAGCGCGTTGGCCTTGGTGAGGGCAGGCGCGGCGGCGTAGCCCGCGACGACCACGCCCTCGCGCTCGGCATGGACCTCGATGGCATGGCTGCGGAATTCAGCGCCGAGGATATCGCCGAGCCGGGTCAGACGGCCGGCGGCGCCGGGCAGCGCAGCGGCCCAGGTCACCGGCGCGCGCTCTTCGCCCGCGAGCGTGAAGGCGACGTCGGGCCGCGCCATGGCGAGCCGCCGGACCACCTCGCGGATCGCCTCGGCCTCGGTGCGGTCGGTCTTCAGGAACTTGAGCCGCGCCGGGGTCGCATAGAAGAGATCGTTGACCTCGACACGGGTGCCATGGGCCAGCGCCGCCGGCATGATCTCGGATTTCTCGCCGCCCTCGACACTGAGCGCCCACGCATGCGGCTCGCTGGCATGGCGGGTGGTGATGGAGAGACGCGCCACCGAGCCGATCGAGGGCAGCGCTTCGCCGCGGAACCCGAGGGTGCGGATCTGGAGCAGATCCTCGTCATCGAGCTTGGAGGTGGCGTGACGCTCGACCGCGAGCGCGAGATCCTTCGCGGTCATGCCGCTGCCGTCGTCGGTGATGCCGATCCGCCGCCGCCCGCCGCCATCGGTGAAGACGTCGATCCGGCTCGCGCCGGCATCGATGGCGTTCTCGACCAGCTCCTTGACCACGCTCGCGGGCCGCTCGACCACCTCGCCGGCGGCGATGCGGTTGACGACCTGTTCTGGGAGCTGGCGGACGGGCATGAGGATTTCGATCTGGATTCGCGGACAACGCTATTCTAGGCCGTGTTGCGTCAAAAGCATGTGTTGGGCAACAGGATCGTGGGCGCCTGGGGAAGAGGGCTGCCTATCACATTGAAGACATTGGGCGTTCGAGAAAATCGCGCAACCGGGGTGGCGCTACGTTCGGGCACCATCCTGATTGTGGGGTGCCGGGGCACGGTGTAGCATCGTGAAAAAACGGCAACAGGACGGGAGGACGCCATGTGCCATCTCTTCGCGCACCAGCCCCAACGCGACTACGAATCCCAGACCCGCTCGCTGCGGATCGACGGCCATTGCACCTCGATCCGGCTGGAAATGTCGTTCTGGGATACGCTGGAGGAGATCGCCGCCAAGGAGAACATGAGCGTCGGAAAATTCCTGACCACGCTCTACAACGAGGTGCTCGACCACCACGGCGAGGTCAACAATTTCGCCTCGCTGCTGCGCTGCTCGTGCCTGATCTATCGCTCGAAGGCGATGATGCCGGTGCAGGAATTCAAGGCTACGGTGACGCCGATCCTCGACGCGGCCGAGTAGTCGCTATGGCGCGAGCCCGTATTCGCATTCTCGATGTCGTCCCCGCGAAAGCGGGGACCCATACCGCGGAATCCATCGAGCGCAGATGATCGGAGTCCCGGGCGACTAATCTTCGTCAAACTGTTTCCTGTGGTTATGGGTCCCCGCTTTCGCGGGGACGACACCTTGAGTGTGGATACAGAGTCGTCGCCAAGGTTGTCCTGGCGAGTGCGACGGCAACGTCAGATCAAATCTCCTTCTTCTGCATCGCCCCCGCAATGTAGTCCGCCTGGCGGATCGCCAGCGCGACGATGGTCAGCGTCGGGTTGCAGGCAGCTCCACTGGTGAACTGGCTGCCGTCGGAGACGAACAGGTTCTTGACGTCGTGGCTCTGGCCGAACTTGTTGACCACGCCGTCTCGGGTCTTCTCGCTCATCCTGTTGGTGCCGAGATTGTGCGTGCTGGGATAGGGCGGGGTCGGATAGGTCACGGTGGCGCCGACGGCGTCATAGACCGCCGCGCCCTGCTTGTAGGCGTGGGCGCGCATCGCGAGATCGTTGGGATGATCGTCGAAATGCACGCTTGCGACCGGCTGTCCGTGCTTGTCCTTCACGACGGAATCGAGCGTGATGCGGTTGGTCTCCTGCGGCATGTCCTCGCCGACCAGCCACATGCCGGCCATCCTGGGATAGCCGTCGAGAGCCGCCGTGAACGGACGTCCCCAGGCGCCGGGATTGAGGAACGCCGCCATGAACGGCAGGCCGAGCGAGAGCGTCTCCATCTCGTAGCCGCCGACGAAGCCGCGCTTCGGATTGTTGGCGGCCTCGTCACGGATGATGCCGGCCATGGTGGTGCCGCGATACATGTGCACGGATTTCTCGAACACGGCGTAGACGCTGCCGGTCATGTGCCGCATGTAGTTGCGGCCGACCTGTCCCGATGAATTGCCGAGGCCGTCGGGGAACATGCTCGAGGCGCTGTTGAGCAGCAGCCGCGGGCTTTCGATCGAGTTGCCGGCGACCGCCACGATGCGGGCCTTCTGCCGCTGCATCGCGCCGCTCTCGTCGGCATAGACGACGCCGGTGACCTTGCCGCCGGCATCATGCTCGATCTTGACCGCCATGCTGCTCGGCCGCACTTCCAGATTGCCGGTCGCCTCGCCTTTGGGGATCTCGGTGTAGAGCGTCGACCATTTCGCGCCGGACTTGCAGCCCTGGAAGCAGAAGCCGATCTGCTGGCAGGAGCCGCGGCCGTCGCGCGGCTGACTGTTGATCGCCATGTTGCCGGTGTGAACGGTCTTGTAGCCGAGCTTCTTCGCGCCGGCTTCCAGCACCTTGAAGTTATTGTTGCCGGGAAGTCCGGGAATGCCGTTGGTGCGGGTCACGCCCATCTTGTCCTCGGCCTTGGCGTACCACGGCTCCATCTCGGCCAGCGTCACCGGCCAGTCCAGGAGGTTGGCGCCGGGAATGTTGCCGTAGGTGCTCTTCACCTTGAACTCGTGCTCGTCGAAGCGCAGCGAGGCGCCGGCCCAATGTGTGGTCGACCCGCCGACCGCCTTGACGATCCAGGCCGGCAGTCCCGAAAAATCCCTGGCGACGCGCCAGGTCCCCGATGTGGTGCGGGCATCGGTCCAGGCGAGCTGGGAAAAACTCTCCCACTCGTCGTTGATGAAGTCGTGGTTCTCGATGCGGGGGCCGGCCTCGAGGATGACAACCTTGACGCCCTTCTGCGCGAGCTCGTTGCCCAGCGTGCCGCCGCCGGCACCGGAGCCGACGATCACCACAACGCTGGAGTCGTTCAGATCGAATTTTGCCATATGCGTTCTCCTGAACCGTTGGGTGGCGGTTTAAGCCTTCGGCAGCCAATCGATGTCGGCGAAGCCGCGGTTGATGTAGCCGCCATGCTCGGCGGAGGAGCCCTCGTAGCCGAAGCGCGGCCAGACCTCTTTCTGGTTGTAGAGCGAGACGATCAGGTCGCCGCGCACCTTCTGGAAGAAGTCGCTCTGCTCGATCTCCTTCAGCAGCACGACGCGGTCGGCTTCCCAGGGCACCTCGGCATAGCCGACCTTGTGGCGGTCGCGCGCGTTCTGATCGAGCCGTGCGATGCCGTCGCTGATCAGCGATTTGACGGACGCGTCCTTGGCCGCCTTGCCGTCCCACGGCTTGATCGCGGTGATGTAGTAGCTGTCGCCGAGCACGTCGTGCGGATAGATGTCGCGTGCGACCTTCAGCAGCGTCTTCATCGTCGCGGGCGAGAGCGCGGTGGCGTCATCGGCCCAGGCATCCTCGATGCTCACGGCAACGCTGGTCGCGACGGCCACGACCGGTACGGCGGTGGCCGCGCCCTTGAGAAAGACGCGGCGGCTGTGCTTGCTTCGACGATCGATTTCTCTCATGGCATTCCTCCGTGGATTTTTATGATTTGGAATTTATTGTCAGCCGAAACGTCCGCCCCGCTGGATCACCTCGATCTTGTAGCCATCGGGATCGCTGACGAAGAAGAAGCGCGCCAGCGTTCGGCCGTCGTGCTTGAAGTCACGCAAGGGGCCCGGTGCGAGCTTCTCGCGCTCGAAGCGGGCATGTTCGGCATCGAGATCCTCGACCACCACGGCGAGATGACCATAGCCGTCGCCGAGCGCGTACGGCTCCTTGCGATCGAAATTCACGGTGAGCTCGACCTCGAAAGGTGAGGAGGGGTGACGCAGATAGATCAGGGCGAAGTCTGCGAATTTCAGATGGTCGGCGACTTCGAGGCCGAAGGCACGCTTGTAGAAATCGAGCGCGCGTGCCTCGTCGTGCACGCGGATCATGGAATGAACGGGCTTTGCCATTCAATTCAGCTCCTTGAGGTAGGTGATGATGGCGGCGCGCGTCTCGGGCTTGGCCTGCCGATAGGCCATGACCACGCCGGGAATGACGGCTTGCGGATTGGTCAGCCAGGCGTCGAGCCGGGCTTCGTCCCAGGCGAACTCCGCCCTCGCCAGGCTGTCTGAGTAACGAAAGCCGTCGATCTTGCCGGCGGGTCGGCCCACGACCTTGAGCAGCGGCGGCCCTTGCCGCATCGGCTCCGACAGGCTTGTGGTGTGGCACACCGCGCATTGCTGCTTGAAGAGTGTCGCACCATCCGGCGGCTTTGCTGCCGGCAAAGGCATTTGCGCGTCGGCAACCCGCGCCATCAGCATCGTCGCGGTGCACAATCCCAGCACGATCACGCGCATCGTCAACAGCCGCCCATCCACATCAACGTGTGCAAACTCTAGGCGGCGTCAGATCGGCGGTGGTAGTAGCGGGCTGTTTCGCCGCGTGCAGAGATGTTCACGGTGTGTGTTGTTCCGCGCTGCCTTATATGCGGAGCACAATTCCGCGAAACCGCCGTCAAATCCCTAAACGATCACCACACGATGCGCATTGCATGGCGTTTGCGCCGCTCGAATTCTCGACGCGATGAAATGGTCCGGTGCAGACGGGCGGCGCGACAGCCGCCGGGCCATTCATCGCGAACAAATCCAGGAGAAATGGATGAAGTTGGTCAAGACCTCGATGATCGCGTGCGCGCTTTCGACTCTCGTCGCGGCGCCCGTCCTCGCGCAAAGCGCGCCGCCCGCCAAGACAGGCACCGTGCAGAGCAAACCCATGCAAGGCAGCACGATGGGCAGCGGTGATGAGGAGATGAGCGCCCAGCCGGGCGCAGCAGGCGAGAAAACGGGCATGAAGTCGACCAAAGGCACCAAGGGCACGGTCGGCACCACGGGCAGCGCTGCGCACAAGGGAACAGCCGACGATTCCACGACGGGCGGCGCTACGGGCAAACGTTACTAGCGGCCTGATGGCATTGCAGAACTCCGGTCGCCCCCGCGGCCGGAGTTTTTGCTGAGCTGCTAATCGTCGAAGCGACCGCCGCGTCCGGCCTTGACGTCGCTGCGGCGCTTCTTGCCCTCGAGCCGGCGCTGCTTGGAGCCAAAGGTCGGCCGTGTCGCGCGCCGTGGCTTCGGCCGGATCATCGCCTCGGCGAGGATCTCGACGAGCCGGTCGATGGCGTCCTGGCGGTTGCGCTCCTGGGTGCGGAAGCGCTGGGCGTGGATCACGATCACGCCATCCTTGGTCATGCGCTGGCCGGCGATGCGGGCGAGCCGGATCGCCGCATCCTCGGGGATGGTCAGCTTGCGCGTGTCGAAGCGCAGCTGCGCCGAGGTCGAGACCTTGTTGACGTTCTGCCCGCCCGGGCCGGAGGCGCGGACAAAGCCGATCTCGATGTCGTCCTCGTCGATGACGAGATCGCGGGATATCCGCAGCATGATGGCACCATCTGTGATGCCCGGACATATCGCGGACGTCCGATTTCGGCAATGGCATGGTGCAAACGCAAATGGCCGGGCGAGCCCGGCCATTTCATCAATCGTCGGCGGCGATCAGTTCGATTTCGTCGCCGGCGGGGCCGCGGGCTGCGCCGCCGCCTGCGGGGCGCGGCCGACGACGACGGTCAGGAGGCCCTGACCCCAGAGCCGCTTGGCGGCGGCCTTGGCGTCGTCCAGCGTCACGGCATCGACGATGGCATTGCGCCTTTCGATATAGTCGATCGGCAGCTTGTCCTGCTGGTACTGCAGCAGCGCCTGCGCCAGCTTGGAGGAGGTGTCGAGCGCCAGCATCTGCGAACCCTTGAGGTAGGATTTGGCCTCGTCGAGCTCCTTCTGCGTCGGGCCCTCCTCGGCGATGCGGCGCACTTCCTTGTCGATGGCGTCGATGGTGTCGCCGGCGCGGTCGGCGCGGGTGCCGGTATTGCCGATGAAGATTGCCGAATGCTCCATCCAGAGCAGCGCTTCATAGACCGAATAGGCAAGGCCGCGCTTCTCGCGGACCTCGCGATAGAGCCGCGAGGACAATCCGCCGCCGCCCAGGATGTGGTTGACGACATAGGCCGCCATGAAGTTCGGATCGCTGCGCTTCACGCCGGGGCCGCCGAAGGTGATCACCGTCTGCGGCACGTCGAGCGTCACGAAGGCGCGCTGCGGCGGTTTTGCGGCATCGACGTCGGGGACCGGCGTGAGGTTGGCCTTGGCCGGAAGGCTGCCGAAGGTGTGGTCGAGCAGCTTGCCGAGCGCCTCCGGATCGACGTCGCCGACAACGGCGATCTTCAGCCCATCCTTGGCGATCACCCGGCCGACATAATCCTTCAGGTCGGCGATCCCGATGTTCGGCACGCTGTCGAGGTTGCCGTTGGTCTGCCGGCCGTAAGGATGATCGCCGAAGGCGACCTCCAGGAATTTGCGGCTCGCCAGCGAGGTCGGATTGGTGGTCTCGCGGCGCAGGCCCGAGATCACCTGCGAACGGATGCGCTCGACATCGGCGGGGTCGAAATGCGGCGAGGTCAGTGCGCTCCGCAAGAGGTCGAAAGCCTCGTCCTTGTTGTCGCGCAGCATGCGCAGGCTGCCGCGGAAGGTGTCGCGGGAGGCGCTGAAGGACAGCTCGATGGCGCGGCGGTCGAGCCGCTCGTGGAAGGTCTTGGAATCGAGATCGCCGGAGCCTTCGTCGAGGAGGTCGCCGACCAGATTGGCGACGCCCGACTTGTCCTTGGGATCCTGCGCAGAGCCGCCGGCAAAGGAATATTCCATCGCGATCAGCGGAACGGTCGCGTCCTGCACGAACCAGGCCTCGATGCCGCCGGGCGAGACCAGGCGCTGGATCTTCGCGGCGGCGAGCGAGGGCGAGATGGCGGCGAGGGAGAGCGCAGCGCCGGCGACGAACGAGAAGGCAACGCGTCGAAGGAAGGGATAGGTCACGAACGCTTCTCCTCGCGCTTGGCGGCACTGGTGTCCTTGATCAGATAGCCCGTCACCGAGCGCTTCTTCTCGAGCCATTTTTGAGCTGCGACGCGAACCTGCTCGGCGGTGACCGCGCGGATGCGGTCGGGCCAGCTCCTGATGTCCTCGATCGACAGGCCCGTGGTCAGCGCGCCGCCATACCAGCGCGCCAGCACCGCCTGGTTGTCCTGGGCGTAGATCGCTTCCGCGATGAGCTGGGTCTTCACGCGCTCCAGATCCTCGGCGCGGATCGGGTTCTGCGCGACATTGGCGATGACGCCGTCGACCGCCTGCTCGACCTCGGCAAAGCTGACGCCGGGTTTCGGCGAAGCCGAGATCGCGAACTGCGTCGGGTCGAGCGAGATGCTCGAATAGCTGGCGTTGGCGGAGACGGCGAGCGGCTTGTCGACGACGAGCGCGCGGTAGAGATAGGAATTGCTGCCGCTGCCCATCAGCTGCGCCAGCACGTCGAGGGCGGCGCTCTCACCGGCCGCGGCCGTGGTCGCCGAGGGCACGAGATAATAGCGCCGCATGCTCGGCTGCTCGACGCGCGGGTCGGCCAGCGTGACGGTGCGCGGCGCGGCCGGCTCCGGCTCCTGCGGACGGACGCGCCGTGCCGGGATCGAAGGCTGGGCCGGGATCGCGCCGAAATTGCGCTCGACCAGCGGGCGGATGTCGGCGGCCTCGACGTCGCCGGCGATCACCAGGATCGCGTTGTTCGGCGCATAGAAGCGGCGGTAGAAGGCGAGCGCGTCCTCGCGATCGAGCTTCTCGATCTCCTGATGCCAGCCGATCACCGGCCGGCCGTAGGGATGATTGAGATAGAGCGCGGCCATGATCTGCTCGTTGAGCCGCGCGTCCGGATTGTTGGCGACGCGCATGTTGTATTCTTCGAGCACGACGTCGCGCTCGGGCAGCACGTTCTCGTCCTTGAGGATGAGGCCGGTCATGCGGTCGGCCTCGAACTCCATCATGGTCGGCAGCTGCTCTTTCGGCACGCGCTGGTAGTAATTGGTGTAGTCGACCGAGGTCGAGGCGTTCTCGTTGCCGCCGACGCGGAGCACGGTCTGGGAGAATTCGCCGGCCGGATGCTTCGAGGTACCCTTGAACATCAGGTGCTCGAGGAAGTGCGCCAGGCCCGATTTGCCGGGCGTCTCGTCGGCCGAGCCAACCTTGTACCAGATCATCTCGGTGACCACGGGGGTGCGGTGATCGGGGATCACCACCACCTGCATGCCGTTGGGAAGCGTGAAGCTGGCGGGCGGCGCCGATGTTACCGTGGTCTGGGCGAGGGCCGCACCGGCCGAGAGGATGCTGGTCGAAAGCAGCGCGGCAAGGAGGCAGGCAGCCGATCGGTAAGAGGACATCATGATCCCTTGAAAAGGCCGAGGTCCGGATGTCCGGCTCGGAAGGCACGGCATGCTACACCGTGCGGCTGAGGCTTCGCGTCACGAAGCAGAGAACCCAACGCGGTGGCAAGTTACTGATATGCAATTTATCGAACGCGGCCGGCGTGCATGACACGCCGGCGCCGGGTTCGCTTCCGAGGGACAGGAACGCTATTGTTCCTTGTCCTTGCCCGACATGATGTCGAAATAGGTCCGGCGCGTCTTGTCCTCGCCTGCACCATAAGCGTAGCTCGGAGACGGGGTCTGGTAGCCCGGCGGCGGTTCGACCAGGGATTGGCGCGGCGGCTCGCTGGTGAATTGCTTGGTCTCGCCCTTGCCGCCCTTCATCATGTTCCAGAGACCGCCGGAGAAGCCGAGCTCGGCAGGGCTGAGCGACGGATTGCCGTTGGTGCCTGGCTGGATCGGATCGTTGCTGGTCCGGGGGGCTGCGGCGACCTGGCCGGCCTTCATCTCGGCGGGCGTCAGCGGTCGGGCGGCCTGCCAGTTCTCGGTTTCCTTGGTGGCCTTCTTGCGCGCGGCGATGGCTTCCTTGCGGCGCTTTTCCTCGGGGTCCTTGGGCCAGTTCGGAGCATTCTTGGCTTCGGTCGCAGGCGGCGGCAGATCGAGCTTGGGCGGCACCACCAGCGGCGAGCGCTCGCGGTATTCGATGCCTTTCTTCTCCATGCTCTTGGCGCCGATGCCGGACATCAGATTGTCGATGATCTTCTCTTCGAAGGTCATGCCATCATCTTCATCGTCGTCGTCACCGGCGCGGGCCGCGCCAGCCGACATCACGAGGCCGATGCCGAGCGCGACAGCGGACAGTTTCAACGCCTGCCAGAACCCCCATCGGGGGTCTCGACCCATCGAACCGCTGGTCTTCGAGCTGCGCATACCTGTACCTGTTCCATATTGTGGCAGATCGCCGCTCAAACGCGGCCAATCCCTCGCAAAAAACGGGTTCCACCTGCCGTTTCGTATCGGCCGGGATCAGGGCGCTTTTGCGGCGGGTACCCCCAGGAAGGAATCATACAATAGCCCCGCCACCCCAGCAACGATGGCCACGTCCGCGAGGTTAAACACGTACCAATTATAGGTATTTCCGCCGATCTCGATGTGGAACAGGGCGAAATCGACCACTGCGCCATAGGCCAGGCGGTCGATGCCGTTGCCGATGGCGCCGCCGATGATCAGGCCCAGCGCGACCGTGGCCAGCCGCGTGTGCGAGCGGGCCATCCAGATCGCCAGCGCAATCACGGCAACGGCCTTCACCGCCATCAGCGCGAGCTGCGCCGCCTGGCTGTCGTTCTGCAGCCAGCCGAAGCTGATGCCGATATTCCAGGCCAGCACCAGGTCGAAGAACGGCGTCACCTTCACCACGCCGCGACGGGCGAGGTCGAACCCGTTCAGCAGCCACAGCTTGGAGGCCTGGTCGGCCGCGAGGGTGACCAGGGCCGCGAGGACGCCGGCGCGGAGCGGGGGCATGCCGGGGATCAGACGCTCACGCCCAACGCCTTCCACTCACGCAGCGCCTGTGCGTCGCGCGGGGTGACGTCGGGGTATTCAGGATCGTCGCCGACAAACTGCGAGATCTTCCAGGAGCGGGCGCATTTGCGACCCTGCGCTTCTTTCACGATCACGCCAATTTCGAACACGCCGTCGATCGTGAACGCGTCCTGGGGGAGCTTCTCCGCGCCGCGGAGGACATGAACCTCGGCGTTCGAGGTGATGCAGACTTCCGCCCAATCGACATCGAACAAAGGTCCCATGAATTCCTCCGCCAGATAGATCTCGGGCGAGGCCTCCAACGAGGAGCCGATGAGCTTGTTCGCGCGTGCAATCTCGAGCGCTCCGGTGACGACCCGGCGTACCGTACGGATCATCTGCCATCTCTCCGCGAGCTTGTCGTCGCGCAGGGCTTCGAGATCGGTCGGGAACAGCGTCAGATGCACCGACGGTTCGGCGTCGGGACGGTACATACGCCAGCCTTCCTCGGCGGTGAAGCTGAGGATCGGCGCCAACCATTTCAGGACCGAGGTGCACAACAGGTCGATCGTCGTCAGCGCCGCCTTGCGCGTCAGCGACGACGGCGGATCGCAATACAGCGTGTCCTTGCGGATATCGAAATAGAACGCCGAGAGCTCGCTGTTGAGGAAGGCGGACAGGGTCGCGACCACGGTCTTGTAGTCGAATTCCCGATAGGCCTTGTCGACGGCGGCGGCACGCATGGCGAGCTCGTGCAGCATCAGCCGCTCGAGCTCGGGCATGTCGGCCGGCGCGACGGCGTCGGCCGGCTTGTAATGATGCAGCGTGCCGAGCATCCAGCGCACGGTGTTGCGCAGCTTGCGGTAGGTCTCGACCGTGTTCTTCAGGATCTCGGGGCCGATGCGCTGGTCGTCGGTGTAGTCGCAGGACGCGACCCAGAGCCGGAGGATGTCGGCGCCGGATTCCTTGATGACGGACTGCGGCTCGATGGTGTTGCCGAGCGACTTCGACATCTTGCGGCCGTCCTCGGCCTGGGTGAAGCCGTGGGTCAGCACCACGTCGTAAGGCGCGCGGCCGCGCGTGCCGCAGCTTTCCAGCAGCGAGGAGTGGAACCAGCCGCGATGCTGGTCCGAGCCTTCCAGATACATCACGGTGTCGGTGCCGCCGTCAACCTTGCGCTTGATGCCTGCGAGGCCCGGGAAATGCACGGGATCCTCGAGCACGAAAGCGTGCGTCGAGCCGGAATCGAACCAGACGTCGAGAATGTCGTCGACCTTCTGCCAGTCTTCGCTCGCGCGCGGCCCGAGGAAGCGCTCGCGGGCGCCCTTCGCGTACCAGGCATCGGCGCCTTCCTGCTCGAAGGCTTCGCCGATACGCGTGTTGACCGCCTCGTCCTGAAGGATCTCGGCGGAGCCGTCGCCCTTCTCGCGCACGAACACGGCGATCGGGACGCCCCAGGCGCGCTGGCGCGAGATCACCCAATCGGGCCGCGCCTCGATCATGCCGTTGATCCGGTTCTCGCCCGACGGCGGCACCCATTGCGTCACCGAGATGGCGTGCAGCGCGCGGGCGCGCAGCGTGTCGCCGCTCTTCGCCTTGCCGCCCTGCGCCACGTCCTTGTCCATCGCGATGAACCATTGCGGCGTATTGCGGAAGATCACCGGCTTCTTGGAGCGCCAGGAGTGCGGATATTGATGCTTGAGCCGGCCGCGCGCGAGCAGCATGCCTCGTTCGACGAGCGCCTTGATCACGGCCTCGTTGGCATCGCCCTTCTCGCCCTTGTCGGTGATGACGCGCTTGCCGGGAAAGCCAGGCGCATGATCGGTGTAGGCCCCGTTCTCGTCGACGGTGTAGGGAATTGCCGTGTTGATGCCGCGCGCATCGAGGTCGCGCGCCTGCGCCATCCAGGCGTCGAAGTCCTCGCGGCCATGGCCGGGGGCGGTGTGCACGAAGCCGGTGCCGGTGTCGTCGGTGACGTGGTCGCCGGGCAAGAGCGGCACGATGAAGTCGTAGCCGCCGGCAAGCCCCTTGAGCGGATGGGCGCATTCGATCGCGTCCATGGTGTCGCCGGGGACGTCGCGGACCTTCTCGAAAGTGGTCACGCGCGCCTGCTTGAAGACCTCTTCGGCCAGCGCGTCGGCGAGGATCAGCAGATCGCCGGTCTTGGTCCAATTGTCGGCGGGCGCGTCCGTCACCTTGTACAGGCCATAGCCGATCTTCGGCGAGAACGAGATGGCGCGGTTGCCGGGCAGGGTCCAGGGCGTGGTGGTCCAGATCACGACGCTGGCGGAGGCCAGTGCACCATGCGCGGGCGAGGTGACCGGGAATTTCACCCACACCGTATCGGAGGTGTAGTCCTCGTACTCGACCTCGGCTTCGGCGAGCGCCGTCTTCTCGACCACGCTCCACATCACCGGCTTGGAGCCGCGATAGAGCGTGCCGTTGGCGGCAAATTTCATCAGCTCGCGCGCGATCTGGGCTTCGGCCGGGTAGCTCATGGTGGCGTAGGGATGGTCCCAGTCGCCGATGACGCCGAGCCGCTTGAACTCCTCGCGCTGCACGCCGAGCCAATGCGTGGCGTAGGCGCGGCATTCCTTCCGGAAATCGATCATCGCGGCGCTGTCGCGGAAGTCGGGCTTCTGCTTGCCCTTCTTGCGATAGTGCTCCTCCTCGACCTTCCACTCGATCGGCAGGCCGTGGCAGTCCCAGCCCGGCACATAGTTGGAATCGAAGCCGAGCATCTGCTGGCTCTTGGTGACGAGATCCTTGAGGATCTTGTTCAGCGCCGTGCCGATATGGATGTTGCCATTGGCGTAGGGCGGGCCGTCATGCAGCACGAACTTGGCGCGGCCGCGGGCAGCCTCGCGCAGCTTCTCGTAGAGGCCGATCTCGTACCAGCGCTTGAGGATCTCCGGCTCGCGCTGCGGCAGGCCGGCGCGCATCGGGAAATCCGTCTGCGGCAGGAACAGGGTCTTCGAATAGTCTTTGGTGTCGGACTTTTGCGGCTTTTCGGACATGAGGCTGACTGGCTCGGAAGGGCGCGGGAACGGATGGCGATGCGGAATCGCGGGGTGAAACGACAAAATCCCGGTCTTGCGCCGAGCCCTTGGGCTCAGGCGGAAGCCGGGCCGCTAATCCCTATGATGCGCCGCGCAAACATGGGCTCTCCATAGCAGGGGGCCAACAGAAGCGCAAAAGGGAAGCGCAAAGGTTCGGGGGAGGCCCGGTTCGGCCCTCAATCGACGATGCCGAGCCGCGGAAACGCGTCCGGGGCCGCGGCCAGGATGGCACGGGCGCGGGCGGAATCGTCGTCCATTTGCCGGATCAGGGCCTCGAGAGCATCGAATTTCAGCTCCTCGCGGATGAAGCCGACAAAGGCGCAGTCCAGCTCCTGCCCATAGAGATCGCCCTTGAAGTCGAACAGGAAGATTTCCAGTAGCGGCGCGCCGTTATCGAAGGTCGGGCGGCGGCCGAAGCTGGCCACCCCGTTCAGCCGCACCTGATCCTTTCCTTGGCCGCGGCCGACCCGCACCGCATAGATGCCGTGCTTCAGCCCGCAATTGGCATCCAGGCGGATATTGGCCGTGGGATAGCCGAGGTCGCGGCCGCGCTTCTCGCCATGGATCACCTCGCCGGTGACGAACCAGGGCGCGCCCAGCATGGTGGTGGCCTCGTCCAGCTGGCCTTCGGCGAGGGCGACCCGGATGGCGCTGGAGGACACCGGCCGCTCGTCGATGTCGACATGCGGCTGCACGTCGACCTCGATGCCGAGCCGGGGCGCCTCGTTGACCAGAAGACCGGGCGAGCCGACCCGTCCCTTGCCGAAATGGAAGTCGTAGCCGACTGCGATTCCGCTGACGCCGAGCCGTCCGATCAGGTCATGGTGAATGAAATCTTGCGCGCTGGTTCCGGCGCGAGCCTTGTCGAAGGTCATGACCACGGCGCCGGCAAGCCCGGTGCCGGCCAGAAGCCGCAGCTTGGCCCGTTCGTCCGTCAGGCGGAATTGAGGGGTGTTGGGGCTGAAAAATCGCCGTGGGTGGGGCTCGAAAGTCAGCGCCAGCGCAGGGCGGCCATGCGTCCGGCCCATTTCCAGGGCCGCGGCGATCACGGCTCGGTGGCCGAGATGAACCCCGTCGAAATTGCCCATGGCCACCACGGCACCCCTTGGAATGGCGGAGTCCGGCGTGGTGTCGCGAATAACGTTAAAATGCGGGGCCATCAGGGGAATTCTCGAACCGGCGGGACCGGCCGGGACCGTGGCGCGACCCGCCCGATGAAGTCAAGCGGAGGGTCAACCCGCATCGAACGCAATTTCAGTTCTTTCGGGGCGCCCCCAATTAACGCGCTGTTTAACGCCTTGGTGCTAGTCCTTGAACGTGGAACTGCCGGGCTGCGGCCTGGAAGGTCCGATCGTAGTATTCCTGGGTATGCGTTGGGGGAGTCGAGATGGCGGTTGATTTGTCGATGCCGGTTCTGGTGGTGGATGACTACAGCACCATGATCCGTATCATCAGGAATCTGCTGAAGCAGCTTGGCTTCGAGAATATCGACGATGCCAGCGACGGTTCGGCAGCGCTGAACAAGATGCGCGGCAAGAAGTACGGGCTCGTGATCTCCGATTGGAACATGGAGCCGATGACGGGCTACGACCTCTTGCGCGAAGTGCGCGCGGATCCGAACCTCGCCACCACGCCCTTCATCATGATCACGGCGGAATCCAAGACCGAGAACGTGATCGCGGCCAAGAAGGCGGGCGTGAACAATTACATCGTCAAGCCGTTCAACGCGGCGACGCTGAAGACCAAGATCGAGGCGGTCTTCCCGGACATGGCGAGCGCGTAAGAGCGGAAGAGCCTTCCAGCGAAATTCGGAAAGCCCGGGCTTGTCCCGGGCTTTTTGCGCTGGGTTCGTCATTCCGAGGCGGTGCTGCGTACTGCCCAGGAAAAGCTACGCCATCACCACTTCAATTCGCGCATCAGCGCTTTCGGCGGGTGGCCGAACAACTCCATCACCGAATTCGGGTCGAGCTGGTCGAGGCCCTCGAACTCCTCGGCATGGATGCCGCGGGTCACGAACAGGCAGTCGATGCCGAATTCGCGCGCGCCCGTTAAGTCGGTGCGGACGGAATCGCCGATCGCCAGCACCTTCTTCCGGTCGATCTGGTGGCCCTGGCGCTCGCCGGCGAGCGCCATCGCGCGCTCGTAGATCGGCCGGTGCGGCTTGCCGTAGAAGATCACCTCGCCGCCGAGCTCGCGATAGAGCTCCGCGATGGCGCCGGCGCAGTAGATCAGCCGGTCGCCGCGCTCCACCACGATGTCGGGGTTGGCGCAGACCAGCGTCAGTTTGCGCTCGCGCGCCTTCAGCATCATGCCGCGATAGTCTTCCGCCGTCTCGGTCTCGTCGTCGTAGAGGCCGGTGCAGACGATGTAGTCGGCTTCCTCAAGCGGGGCGGTCTTCGCATCGAGGCCGCGATAGATCGAATTGTCGCGCTCGGGTCCGAGCCAGAACATCTTGCGGCCGGGATGCTCGGCGACATAGAGCCGCGTCAGGTCGCCCGAAGACACGATGGCGTCATAGGTTTCGTCGGCGACGCCGAGCTTGCGCAACTGCCGCTGCACGCTGTCGGCCGGTCGCGGCGCGTTGGTGATCAGGATCACCGTACCGCCGCGGCTGCGATAGGTGTGCAGCGCCTCGCAGGCTTCGGGGAAGGATTCGAGGCCGTTGTGAACGACGCCCCAGATATCGCTGAGCACGACATCCACACCGCCCACCAGCTCGCGCAGGCTTTCGGCGAAATGCAGCGTGGTCATGATGCGCAGCGCCGATCAGATGCGGCGCGCGAGCGCCGCGTTGCCGGTGATGCGTTGTGCCGGAGGAGCGGCTGACGTTGCGCCAGATGTCGTACCTTGGCTGGGGGAAGCGGAGCCATTGGATCCCTGAATGTCCTGCGCCTGGTTCGGCGAGGCCCCGCCGGTAGCAGATGCCCCTTCCGGCCGCAATGGCCGGGGTGGCGCGAACAGGAACCCCTGGCCGAACCGCACGTCATAATCGAGCAGATCGACCACGGCGCGCTCGCCTTCGATCCGTTCGGCGATCAGGTCGATGCCGAAGCGGCCGAGCAGGTCGGAAAGGTCGGAGGGATGAATGTCCGAGGCCGAGGCCTGCCTGGGGTCGAGCAGCAGCGCGGCCGGCACCTTGATGAAGCGCACGCCGCGGTCGGCCAGCTCGCGCGGCTCGATCCTGAGATCGGTGACATGGTCGATCGAGAAGCGGAAGCCGCGCTGGGCGAGCGCGGCGAGATTCTCGGTCTCGGCCGGGCCGAGATTGCGGAACGTCGCCTGCTTGAACTCCAGCACCAGCGAGGGCGCCAGCGCGCGATTGGCTTCGAGGAAGTCGAGGCATTGTGCGAAGGTGGTGGAATTGCCGAGCGTGGACGCCGCGACGTTGCAGAACACGCCGACGTCCTTGTTGCGCACCATCAGGCGCCGCAGCACCTGCACACAGCGCAGCATCACCATGTTGTCGATGCGCCCGATCAGGCCGGAAGCTTCCGCGATGCTGATGAACTCCTCGGCGGCGATCAGCTGGTTGCGCTCATCGCGCACCCGCGTCACCGCCTCGTAGAACCGCACCTTGCGCTGCGGCAGCGTCACCATCGGCTGCAGGAAGATGTCGATGCGGTTCTCGTCGATGGCGTTGCGCAGCGTCGCCAGCAATTGTGTCTGGTTGCGTCCGGTCGCCGTCTGAACCGGAGCGGCGGTCTGGGCCTGGACCGACGGCACCGGCCGCGGCTGGGCTACCGGGGGCGGGGGCGCGGCGGGAAGTGGGGGAGGGGCGACCCACTGTTCCTCGAACGGCGCAGCCAGATCGATCGGCGCTTCCGGCTCGGACCTGAACTCCGATCCGGGTTCGGATCTGGCGACCTGGGCGGTGGCCGGCGCGGCGCTGGCCAGCAGATCCTCGTGGGTCGACACCGTGGTCGCGAGCTGCCTGACCAATCCACCGAGCTCGTTGATCTCGCCGGCCACGGACTGGATGCGGTCGGAGTTGGTCGAGTTGGACGAGGCGATGCGTCCCTCGATCGCAGCCAGCCGGCGGCCGAACTCGGCCACCTGGCGGGCGAGGTCGGCGGTGCCGCGCGACAGATCGGCAATCTGGCCGCCGACGTCGCTGCGGTCGCGCAGCCGCATCGAGACCGCATTGTAGAGGATCAGGAAGGTCAGCACGGTCAGCGCCACGATTGCGGATTCGGTTCCGCTGATGCCGGCGACGGCGTAGAGGACAAGCCCGAGCGAGGCCGCGACCAGAACCATGCAGATGGCGATGAAGATCGTCGAAATGCGAATCATGCCGCGCGTTACGCCTCAAGAGCTGACAGCCTTACCCGGGAAAACACGGGCCGCTGTGCGATCCCGTCACGCCTCGTGCTTCCCCAGGCGGTACGACCTTAACATCATTGTTGATTCGAGGGGATAGCGCCGCGCGCCTGCAGGTCGGCGCGGAGTCAAGACGGCGCGGCGGCGCCGACGGTATCGGCCGAGACGGCCTCGCGGGTCCCAAGCGGCCTGGGTCGCCCGGTGGTCGTGTCCTTTAGCGTCTGTCGCTCGATCTCCGAATTCAGCTCGGCGCCGAACATGACGACGATCGCCGACATCCACATCCACGTCATCAGGCCGATCGCCGCGCCAAGCGAGCCGTAGGTCGCATTGTAGTTGGCGAATTCCGACAAATACCAGGAGAGCAGCGCCGAGCCGGCGATCCAGAGGAAGGCGGCGGTCAGCGCGCCGAGGCTCAGCCATTGCCAGCGCGGCGCGTCGCGGCTGGGGGCGAAACGGTAGAGCGCGGCGAGCGCCATGAGCAGGATGAAAAACAGCAGCGGCCATCGCGCCAGCCCTGCGATCAGCTTGCTTTCGGGCGCCATGCCGAGATGATCGAGCGCGAGCGGAAAGGCGACGACGGCCGCCACCATCAGCAGCAGCGCCACGATGCCGCCGATCGTGAAGGTCAGCGACACCAGGTTGAGCTTGATGAAGCTGCGCTTCTCGCGCTCCTCATAGGCGACGTTGAGCGCGTCGAAGATCGCCTTGACACCGGCATTGGCGCTCCAGATCGCGAGCACCAGGCCGAACAGGAAAGTGGCGCCGAGCGCCGTGTTGCCCTTCGACACCACGCGCCCGACCTGCTCCTCGACGATCTGGAAGGTGCCTGCGGGCAGCAGCATCGCCAGCTTCTGGAGATTGTCGCTGATGGTGGCAGGATCGGCGAACAGTCCATAAGACGAAACCAGCGCCGTGACCGCCGGAAAGATCGCGAGCAGTCCGAAGAACACGACGCCGCCGGCTGTCGCGAGCAGGCGATCGTCATCGATGCGCTGATAGGTACGCCAGAAGATATCCTTCCAGCCCGTCCAGGGGATCTCAAACGGGCTCATGGCCCGGCGGCCATGGCCGGGCTGTGCCGTCGCACGCGTCGGGCTCGTTTCCGGCGAATTCGCCTCGCCGTTGCGGCGATCTTGCGGCGGGCCCGATCCGATCCAGCCCGTGTCCTGAAAGTAGCGCTGCGCCGTCAGCACGAAGACGGCGGTCGCCGCCACCAGCAGCCAGGAATCGAACCGTTCGGAGCGCCGCACCAGCATCAAGCGCCCAATCTTTGGCCGTGACGCCTGCGGCGCACCGCCGTGAACCCCGCCAGTCCAATCGCCGCGAGCATCAGGCCAAGCTGCACGGGTCGGTTGGTGCGCGCTGGCGAAGCTCTTCCGTCATGGCGCTGCTCGCCCGGCGCGAGCGGCGCAAGGGGAATTGCGGTTGCGACCTCCTTCACCGCCTCCTTGACTGTTCCGCGCGGAATCCGCGGCGTCGCGATTGCAACGCGCAAACGGCTGGTGAGTGGCACGATCGGCCTGGCTTTGCGCCTCATCTGCGCCATCGCCACGCCGGCGCAGGTTGCGGCCAGCACCAGCAGCACGGCACCGACGGCACCAAACCCCCAGAATTGCCCGTAGGTGATGGCGACCCAGCGATACAGGGCGATCAGCCCGACGAAGCAGGCCGCCATCGCGAACAGGCCCGCGACCGCAAACAACCCGCCGGCCACCGCGTAAGACGTCACCTTGCCCGTTGCCTGGCTGGTCTGGTCACGCAGATAGGATTGAGCGGCGCGTTTGACGTGATTGAGCTTCAGCGCCATGCCGGCGCGCAGCAATTCGCCCGATGGCGCGAGCATCTGGACATCCTCCGAGAGCGAGACAATTCGTTCGCGGGATGAACGTGGCGGAAATTGACTTGTTCCGCCGCAGCGGCCGGTACGCGACGGATCAGGCGAGATCGGCAGCCGAGATCCAGAACACCTCGCCCTCGGAATCCTCGGTGTCGAGCCAGAGCAGCGGCAGTTCCGGGAAGGCCTCGTCGACCAGGTCGCGGCCGCGGCCGATCTCGCAGATCAGCCCGCCACCCGGCGTCAGGTGATCGGGGGCCTCCGCCAGGATGCGGCGGACCACGTCGAGGCCGTCGTCGCCTCCGTCGAAGGCGAGCTTGGGCTCGGCGCGGCACTCGGGCGGCAGTGCGGCCATGCCTTCCGCGTCGACATAGGGCGGGTTGGTGATGATCAAATCGTAACGCGCATCGCCGAGCGGGGCGAACAGATCACCGCGGTGCAGCGTGATCCGCTCATCGAGCCCGTATTCGTCGACATTGCGCCTGGCCACCTCGATCGCGCCCTTGGAGATGTCGACGGCATCGATCGCGGCATTCGGGAAATGATGGGCCGCGAGGATCGCAAGACATCCCGATCCCGTGCAGAGATCGAGCACGCGCTCGACCGCATTGGGATCGTCGATCAGCGTGCCGGCCCCTTCCTCGCCGCCGAAATGCGACTCCAGGAGCTCGCCGATGAAGGAGCGCGGAACGATGACGCGCTCGTCGACATAGAAGGGCAGGCCGCGCATGTAGATCTTGTTGACGAGATAGGCGGCCGGTTTGCGCGTGGTGACGCGTTGATGGACGAGATCGAGGATGGTCTTGCCTTCCGCAATCGTGACGCGCGCGTGGGCGAAGCCCTCGAACTGGTCGGGATTGAGGTGCAGGGCCTCGCAGACCAGAAACGCCGCTTCCGCGACCGGGTCGGTCGTGCCATGGGCGAAGGCGAGCCTGGCTTCAACGAAGCGGCTCACCGCATAGCGCACGAAATCGAGCAGCGTGAGAAGCTCGCCGGGTCCGACCTTCGCAAGCTTGGGCGCGGCGCGGCCGCGCGCGGTCTTTTCGGACGTTCGTGCCATCAGGATTTGGTCCAGCGTGCGGCGGCCGCGTCGTCACGGGCGTGGGCTTCGACCCAGCCGGTGCCGGTGGCGCTTTCTTCCTTCTTCCAGAACGGGGCGCTGGTCTTGAGGTAATCCATCAGGAACTCGGCCGCCTGGAATGCGGCCTGGCGGTGCTGCGACGCCGTCAGCACCAGCACGATGTTCTGGCCCGGCATGAAGCGGCCGACCCGATGGATCACGGTGACGCCGTTGAGCGGCCAGCGCGAAATGGCTTCGTCGGCATGACGCCTGATCTCTTCCTCGGCCATCCCGGGATAATGCTCGAGCGTGAGCGCGGCGACCTTGGCGCTGTCGTCGTCCGCGCGGCAGATGCCGGAAAAGCTGACGACGGCGCCGATGTCGGTGCGGCTCTTGGTCAGGACCGCGATCTCGCGCGCGATGTCGAAATCGTCCTCCTGGATGCGGATGGCGACGGGGCAGGTGGCGACAGAGGAAGTCATGGCCTAGCCGCCGGTCATCGGCGGGAAGAACGCGATCTCGCGGGCGCCCGCGATCGCGGCATCCGATTTGACGTGGGTATGGTCGATTGCGGTGCGGATCACCTTCGGCTTCTCGAACGCGTAGGCATAGGCCTCGCCCTGGCCGGACAGCCAGGCGATCAGCTCCTCGACGGTGCGCACGGTCGCAGGCGGCTCGATGGTCTCCTCCGCCTTGCCGACGCGCTCGCGCACCCAGGCAAAATACTTCACCTTCATCCCTCGTCCTCCTTGATGAGGTGATGGATGCCGGCGCGGAAATAATCATAGCCGGTGTAGATGGTCACGATCGCCGAGGCCCAGAGCAGCGCAAGGCCAATCATGGAGACGACGGGCACCACCTCGTCGCCGGCAGGCCCCGCGAGCAGGAAGCCGATCGCAACGAGCTGGACCGTGGTCTTCCATTTCGCAAGCTTGGTGACGGGCACGCTGACGCGGAGCGCGGCGAGGTATTCGCGCAGGCCCGAGACCAGGATCTCGCGGCACAGGATCACGATGGCCGCCCACAACGACCAGCCGTGGATGATGCCGTCGGCGGCCAGCATCAAAAGGCAGGAGGCGACCAGCAGCTTGTCCGCGATCGGATCGAGCATCCGGCCGAAGGCCGATTGCTGATTCCAGATTCGCGCGTAATAGCCGTCAAGGTAATCGGTGACCGCGGCGGCGATGAAGATGGCGACCGCGACCCAGCGCAGCCAGAGCGGCTGATCCAAAATCGACTGCGCATAGATGCACCCGACCACGACCGGAATCGCGGCGATCCGGCCATAGGTCAGGATGTTCGGGAGGGACATCGCGCGGCTGGTCGTCCCTCGTGTCGTGGCGATGTTCATTCGTCCTACCAATACCGCTCAAGCTCGAAGGTCAACCGTTCCGCTCCCAGATGGGCACGGGATGCGACGACCATATGACCCGAGCTCCCTTTTGGGTCCCTTTAGTTCATCCCGGCTGGGGATGGAAATACTCGAAAATCCGGCGGGCGCTCTCGGCGCTCACTCCGGGAACCTTGCCGAGATCGGCGATCGAGGCGCGTTCGATCTCCTTCAGGGTCCCGAAATGATGCAGCAAGGCACGTTTGCGTGACGGGCCGATGCCCGGAATCTCCTGCAAACCGGCCTCGCGGATATCCTTCTTGCGCAGCTTGCGGTGCGAGCCGATGACGAAGCGGTGGGCCTCGTCGCGCAGCCGCTGGATGAAGTAGAGCACGGGGTCGCGCGGCTCCAGCTTGATGGCCTCGCGTTCCGGCATGAACAGGGTCTCGCGGCCGGCATCCCGGTCCGGCCCCTTGGCGACCGACATCAGCGACACCTGGGTCAGGCCGAGACTGGCGAATATCTCGCGGACCGCGTTGAGCTGGCCGCGGCCGCCGTCGATGATGACGAGATCGGGCCATTGCGGGAAATCGTCGTCCTTGGTCTTGGTCCCGGCGTCCTCGGGCGGATTGATCAGGCGCTTGAAGCGGCGCTCCAGCACCTCGCGCATCATGGCGAAGTCGTCGCCCGGTGTGATCCCTTCCGACTTGATGTTGAACTTGCGGTACTGGTTCTTCACGAAACCATCGGGGCCGGCGACGATCATGGCGCCGACCGCATTGGTGCCCTGGATGTGGCTGTTGTCGTAGACCTCGATGCGCTTGGGCGCATGCGGCAGGCTCAGCGTCGTGGCCATGGCGTCCAGCAGCCGGCTTTGCGTGGCGGTATCGGCGAGCTTGCGGCCCAGCGCCTCGCGCGCATTGGTCAAGGCGTGAGCGACCAGCTCCTTCTTCTCGCCGCGCTTGGGCGCGGTGACCTCGACCTTGCGGCCGGCCTTGATCGCCAGCGCATTGGCGAGCAGCTCGCTCTCCTCGATCTCGTGCGAGAGCAGGATAAGCTTCGGCGGCGGCTTGTCGTCGTAGAACTGCGCGAGGAAGGAGCCGAGCACCTCTTCCGGGGTGAACGACTTCTCCGCGCGCGGGAAATAGGCGCGGTTGCCCCAGTTCTGGCCGGTGCGGAAGAAGAACACCTCGACGCAGGAGAAGCCGCCCTCCTGGTGGATGGCGAACACGTCGGCCTCCTCCACCGTGCGCGGATTGATGCCCTGCTGGGACTGGATCGCCGAGAGCGCCGCGAGACGGTCGCGGTAGAGCGCGGCGCGCTCGAACTCGAGCTCACCTGCCGCCTTCTCCATCTCGCCGGCGAGCTCCTGCTTCACCGCGTGGCTCTTGCCGGACAGGAAGTCGCTGGCCTCGCGCACCAGGGTCGTGTAGCCGGGAAAGTCGATCTCGCGGGTGCAGGGGCCGGCGCAGCGGCGGATCTGGTAGAGCAGGCACGGGCGGGTGCGGCTCTCGAAGAAGGAATCGGTGCAGGAGCGGATCAGGAACGCGCGCTGCAGGGCCGTGATGGTGCGGTTGACCGCGCCGGCGGAGGCGAACGGGCCGAAATAGCGCCCGGGCCGGCTCTGCGCGCCGCGATGCTTGAGGATCTGCGGCGCCCAATGGTCGCCGGTGATCAGGATGTAGGGAAACGATTTGTCGTCGCGCAGCTGCACGTTGAAGCGCGGCCGCAGCTGCTTGATGAGGTTGGCTTCCAGCAGCAGCGCCTCGGTCTCGGTGTTGGTCGAGACGATCTCCACCGTGACGGTGGCGGCGATCATCCGCAGGATGCGGGCGGGCAGCGGCGCGCTTTGCCGGGCGTAGCTGGACAGGCGCTTTTTGACGTTCTTGGCCTTGCCGACATAGAGCACGTCGGCATTCGCGCTGAGCATGCGATAGACGCCGGGCGAGGTCGGGGCGAGCCGGACCGCGCGCTCGATCGCCTCATGGCCGGTCGCCAGCGGCTCCTCGCCGACCGCACCGCTTTCCTCCAGGATATCGGGCAGCCGCGCATCGTCCTCGTCCTCGCCAGCGGGGGCGGCGGGATCGACGTCCGGCGCTGCCAACGCCTCGGGGGGCACGTCGCTCGCGGTCGTCCGCGGCGATTTCCGCGCGCGGTCGTCCGGGTCATCGGTGGAATCGTGAACCATGGGGCGAATTTAGGCGCTGGGGATGCCGATTTGAAGTTCCGGCGATGCGGCGCACACAGGATGGCGGCGCAGTTCCCGGTAACGCTTGCTTAAGCCTGTTAACAGCGCGGTAACCCCGCTTAACAGCCCTTTAACTTAAAACTCTCGATAAATCTTACGCGAAAAAGTGGTGGTTCCGTAACCATGCGGTTTTGCCTCGCGCGGCGGCGCAGGCATCGCGGGCACGGCAGTTGCGTTGGAGTTAAGTGATGAAGAGGCTCGTTGTGGGCGCGGCCGCGTTGGTTGCAGCCGGCTGGACAGCTTCGGCAGAGGCCGCCGATCTCAATTACGGGCAGCGTGCCCCCTACACCGTCACTCAGCCGCTCAATGCGTATAGCTGGGCCGGTCCTTATCTCGGCGGCAACATCGGCTACGAATGGGGCTCGGTCGACAACAATCCCTCCAAGCCCTCGGGCTTCGTCGGCGGCGTGCAGGCCGGCTACAATTTCCAGAACGGCCCGTTCGTGTTCGGCGTCGAAGGCGACATCCAGGCCGCCGGGGCCGACGATACCTTCGCGCCGTGGAAATTCTCCAATCCGTGGTTCGGCACCCTGCGCGGCCGCGCCGGCTATGCCTTCAGCAATGTGCTGTTCTACGGCACCGCGGGCCTCGCCTTCGGCGAGCTGCGCGCGCAGACCTTCGGCTGGTCGGAATCGCATACGACCGCGGGCTGGACCATCGGCGCGGGTGCTGAAGTGGGCCTCGCTCCGAACTGGAGCGCCAAGCTGGAATATCTCTACATCGACCTGTCGACGAGTCAGTTCGCAATTACCGGGGTGTCAAACGGCTATAGCGCCAGCGTCGTGCGCGCAGGCGTGAACTATCGCTTCTGATAGCTGAAGAAGAAAATACCGGACATCAACCTCCCGGCCGCTTGCGGCCGGGATTTTTTTGCGCGCCGAATATTGCGCCAGGCGTCGTGCGTCGGACCCGCTAGGAGACGATAACGAGGTTGACCGCCTTCGGTCCCTTTCCCTTCTTGTCCGGTTCGACTTCGAAAGTAATGCGCTGTCCTTCGGCAAGGTCCTTCAGTCCGGCCCGCTCCACAGCTGTAATATGCACGAAGACGTCGCGACCACCGTCGTCAGGCTTGATGAAACCGTAGCCGCGCTCGCCGTTGAAAAACTTAACCGTTCCCGTCATGGCCATCGGGAAACTCCCCCTCATTGCTCCTCCGTCGCGACGCAGACGCACGTCGCGACATGACCGGGCATCACGGAGCCCGGGAGAGCTGGCCATCCTTGGGCGGACCGCTGGCGGTCCGGCCGGATCTTTCTTAGGCCTTCACTCCGCCGCAACCATTCGCGGAAGCGGAACGTAAAGCCAGTCACGGAAACAGCATAATACGGTTCTCTGCAGATTGACTACCGCTCCTGCATATTTTTCCCAAGAATGCCGGAGTGTTACGGCTTCTTGGCTTTAAGGCTTGGGCGCTTCCAATCGGAATCTGGCAGCACCGCCCTGGCCGAGCGGCATTTCCAGCTCGGGCAGGATCGTCTTGAGCTCGCCCTGCAACGTGTAGGGTGGATTGACGATCAGAAGCCCGCTGGAGGCCAGAGCCCCGCCTTCGAGCTGGGGGGCAACGCTGAACTCGAGGCGCAGGCATTTCCCCGGTGGTTTTGCTGCAGCTGCGAGCCGCGCCACGGTCTGGGCCAGCGTGTCGGTGGCGCGCCGGCTCTTGGCCGGATACCAGATGAGATAGATGCCGGTCGGCCATTTCTCGAATGCCTTGGAGAAGGCTTCACCCAGCCGTTCGAACTCGTCCTTCGCCTCGAACGGGGGGTCGATCAGCACGAGGCCGCGCCGCTCCTTCGGCGGCACGAAGGCGGGCAGCGCCACCCAGCCGTCGAGATCGACCACGCGGGCCTGTTCGTCGTGGCGCAGAACGCCGATCAGCGTTTTCCGCGCCTTCGGCTCGAGCTCGCAGGCGACGAGCCGGTCCTGCGGCCTGAGCAGGCCGCGCGCGATCAGCGGCGAGCCGGGATAGGCCTTGAGCTCTCCCTTCGGATTGAAGGCGCGGACGATGTCGAGATAGGGCTTGGCCAGCGCCGCGCTCTCGTTCGACAGGCGGGCCTGCATCAGCCGCGCGATGCCGGTCAGCCATTCGCCGCTGCGGCGCGCCTCGTCGCTGTCGAGATCGTAGAGACCAGCCCCGGCATGGGTGTCGATGACGCGGAACGCCCCCGGCTTGTCCTGCAGATAGGTGATGATGCGCGCCAGCACGATGTGCTTGATGACATCGGCGAAGTTGCCGGCGTGGAAGGCGTGGCGGTAGTTCATGCCGGACAGTTACGACATCGCGAGCCGAATGTAACTGCCGTCATTCCGGGGCGGTGCACCAGCACCGAACCCGGAATCTCGAGATTCCGGGTTCACGCTGCGCGCGCCCCGGAATACGGGTCGATTTTGCTACCCGCCCCGGATCGGCGGCATCGTCACCTGGTCGCGGCGGCAGGCGCGGCGATCGGTTTCCTCGCAGGCGCGGAACTGCAGGTCCTTGCTGAGGCAGATGCGGACCTCGGAGAGCCTGGTCCGGTTGCAGGTGACCGAGACGGCGGCATTGCTCAGCCCCGGATTGGCCTTGATGAAGGCTTCCTCGACCTCCGCCGGCGCCACGGTCTTGGCCTGCGACAAATCGAGATATTCGGCCGGAATCTTGATTGCAGCGCGTGCTTTGCGGATCGTCTCGAAATAGCCGCGGCCTTCGAGGCCCGAGCACGTGCCGTGCTTGTCCCATTCGTTGAAGATCAGGCCGGGCGCCGGCATCAGATCGAGCATCGAGGACACGATATTGCGGTTCAGCCGCGGTGCGGGCCGCTGGCAATATTCCGGGAAGCCGCTCTCATATTGCGGCCACAGCCCATGGACGACGAAGGCGTAGGGCCGTCCGCTGCACTGGATCTGGGAGCGGCCGCCCCGCTCGGCTGCCTCCTCGCAGAACGAGGGCGACCACGACAGCGACAGCACGTAGAAGTCGAATTCGCCCGGTGCGTTCTGCCGCTTGTCCTGGGCTTTTGCGTCCCCGGCGAACGCGGCGAGGCCCGCGGCAAGGATCAGGGAAAGGGCCAGCGAGATCACGAGGCGGGAGAACGAATGCAATCTGGAATGAAACATGGCGACGCCCCTCAACTAGACTGTGCACGGAAGCCTAGCAGGCAGAAAGAACATTACAAGAACAAAATTGAGGCGGCAGTCGCCGGCCCGCCTGATAAACCCGAATCAGGGCTCTCTGAATCAGGGTTTGGCGGCGCGGCAGGCCGGATTATAGGCCCAGTTGCGGTCGAGCCCGACCACGCACCATTCGACGCCGTTGCCGTAGCCGGCGAAGCCGCCATCCTCGATGAGCGAGAAGTGCACCTTGCGCACCTTGCCGTCATTGAGCATGGCGTCAGCGCTGCAATAGCGGCGCGGAACGTTGTCGGACTGCCAGGGCCGGAATGCGGTCTCGCGCACGGCGGAGAAGCCGGTGATCTTCAACGAGGAATTCCAGAACGTGCTTTCCTTCTCCCAGAACTGGGTGGCGATGGTCGGCAGTGCCCTGTCACAATCGGCGACGGCCCCGTCGTAGCGCGGCCCGCTCAGCCAGAAGTTCAATTCCAGTGGGTTGGCGGCCCTGGCCTCACTGAGCGACATCGCTCCGAACAAAAGGCCGAGCACGGCGGCATAGCGGAGCGATTTCGGGGAGGGGGCGCGCATGTTCAATCCGGACGGCTAAAGTCTTGCAAGGGCTGGACGGTGCCGCGAAGGTCGGGGGAGGTCAAGTGCAGCGCGGCAACACTTCGCCAGGAGTTGACCACAACGTCGCAGTCGGCAGGGCTTCGGTTCTTTTCACTTCGAGTCTGGCACCGTAAACTGGCAGCCAGCCAATTGGAGTGACGGGAATGCGAATCATTGCGGCCGCGGGCCTTCTTGCCAGCCTGGTTGTCTCGGGTGTGATGGCGAGCCAGTCGGCGCGCGCCGACTACGTCCCGCCGTTCAAGGGCAATGACACCGGTGGCATCATCGCCTATTCGATGGCCACCCAGGTCGATGCCCGGCAGGTCGCGGTCGATCACTGCGCGCGCTACGGCAAGGTGGTCAAATTCCTTGCCGTGCAGGCCTATGAGGGCGGCTACATCTCGTTCTCCTGCCGCTGGGTGCCCTATGGCGCCGCAGAGCAGCCGATCCGCACGCTCTACTGAGGCGTTGTCGTAACGCCGCAATTTCAGCCGGGAGCTTCTCGCATGACGCGCAAACTCGCTTTGCTCGGCTCGACGCTTTGCCTCGTGGTGTCGGCAGGCAGCGCCTGCGCCGACGATATGCCGGTGCGCAAGGCCGGTCTTTGGGAAATGAAGATGGTCAGGACCGGCACCTCCATGCCCGAAATGACCATGCAGCATTGCACCGACGAGACGGTCGACAAGGAGATGAGCAACAACGTCTCGCCGATGGCCAAGCAGATCTGCTCCAGGCAGGACATCAGGAAGACCGCGACCGGCTATGTCAGCGATTCCGAGTGCAGCGTCGCCGGCATCAACACGACCTCGCACGCCGAGATCACCGGCGATTTCAACTCGGCCTACACGGTGAAGACCTCCTCGCACGCGCAAGGGGGCGCTGCCGGCGCGGCAGGCCGCGACACCACGATGCAGCTCGAAGCGAAGTGGCTGGGGGCCTGCAAGCCCGACCAGAAGCCCGGCGACATCGTCATGCCCGGCGGCTTCAAGATGAACGTGCGCGACATGGACAAGCTGAAGGCGCTGCTGCCGAAGTAGCTGGGATCGCAGGTCGTAGCCCGGATGGAGCGCCGCGAAATCCGGGGCTTCGCGCCGCGATAGGCTGATCCCGGATTGCACTGCGCTCCATCCAGGCTACGGCATCAGCTACACCGGTATCCGCACGCTCGCCCTCAATCCCCCCATCGGGCTGTCGCCCAGCGTGATGTCGCCGCCGTGCGAGCGGGCGATGTCGCGGGCGATGGCAAGGCCGAGGCCGGTGCCGCCCTCGTCCTGGTTGCGGGCGTTGTCCAGCCGCAGGAACGGCTTGAACACTTCCTCGCGCAAATGCGTGGGAATGCCGGGGCCGTCGTCGTCGACCGTCACGGTCAAATAACGGTGATCGCGCTGGCCGGTGATGGCGATGGCCTTGCCGTAGCGCGCCGCATTGGTGACGAGGTTGGCGAGGCAGCGCTTGAACGAGGCGGGCTTCACCGTCACCACGGGCAGTCCGTGGAACGCGACGGTCGCGGTATGGCCGTGGCGCTCGGCATCGCCACGCAGCTCCTCGAGCGCCTGCGCCATGTCGGTCGGCTGCGACTGCTCGCCGGAATCGCCGCGCGCGAAGGCGAGGTAATCCTCCAGCATCATCGACATCTCGTCGACGTCCTTGCGCATGCCCTCGAGCTCGGGGCTGTCGCCGATCAGCGCAAGCTCGAGCTTGAAGCGGGTCAGGATGGTGCGCAGGTCGTGGCTGACGCCGGCGAGCATCGCGGTGCGCTGCTCCATCGTGCGTTCGATGCGCGACTTCATCTCGAGGAAGGCAATCGAGGCGCGCCGCACCTCGCGCGCGCCGCGCGGTCGGAAGTTCGGCGCCTCGCGGCCCTTGCCGAAACTCTCCGCGGCGTCCGCCAGCCGCAGGATCGGCTTGATCTGGTTGCGCAGGAACAGCACCGCGACGATCAAGAGGATCGACGAGGTGCCGACCATCCAGAACAGGAAGATCTCCGAGTTCGAGGCGTAGGCGGCGCTGCGCTGCGCGAACACGCGCATCACGGCATCGTCGAGCTGGATGCGGATCTCGACGAGATTGGAGCGGCCGACCGTGTCGATCCAGAACGAGCGCCCGATCTGGCGGCCGAGCTGCACCGACAGCGTCTGGTCGAGCAGCGAGAAGAACGGCTTGGGTCCGGGCGGCGGCATGTCGCCGGCAGGCAGGAAGTCGACGACGAGGCCGAGGCGCTGCTGCGCGATGCGGCGGATCTGGTCGCGATCCTTGTCCTGCGGATAGCCCTTGTAGACGTCGATCAGCGCCGCGATGTCCTGCACCACCGCGGCCGACAGGCGGCGCGTCACCGTGTTCCAGTGCCGCTCCATGAACACGAAGGCGACGACCGATTGCAGGATCACCATCGGCACGATCATGATGAGGAGCGCACGGGCATAGAGGCCGGTCGGCATCCAGCCCTTGAACGCATTGCCCATCCAGCCATTGGCGGCGGATACGCGGCCGGCGGCGCTCTTCAGAAGCGTCAGTCCGGTATCGATCGTGCTCATCTGGCGCGCTTCACTTGCGTTATGGCGAGGCCACCAGCCGGTAGCCGATGCCGCGTACCGCCTGCAGGAATAGCGGATTGGCGGGGTCGGTCTCGATCTTGCGCCGGAGACGGTTGATCTGCACGTCGACGGCGCGCTCGTTGACGCTGCCATTGCCGGTCAGCGCGCTGCGCGGCACGGTTTCGCCCGGCGTCTCCGAGAGAATGCGCAGCATCTCGCGCTCGCGGTCGGTGAGGTGAATGACCTCCTCGCCCTGGCGCAGCTCGCCGCGATCGAGGTGGTAGATGTAGGGACCGAAGGCGATCTTTTCGACCGTGGTGGCCTGCGGCGGCGGCGCGGCGCGCTTGAGGATGTTGTTGATGCGCAGCGCCAGCTCGCGCGGCTCGAACGGCTTTGCCACGTAATCGTCGGCGCCGATCTGCAGGCCCTCGATGCGGGCTTCCGCCTCGTGCCGCGCCGTCAGCATCACGATCGGCACCGAGGAGGACGTCCGGATGAAGCGGGCGAGATCGAAGCCGGTCTCGCCGGGCATCATCACGTCGAGGATCAAGAGGTCGAAATGCAGACCCAGCAATTTCGATCGCGCATCGCCGGCGCTCGCGGCGGTGGTGACGCGGTAGCCTTCGGCCGCGAGGAAGCGCGACAGCAGATCGCGGATGCGGCGGTCGTCGTCGACCAGCAGCAGATGCGGCGCGTCATCGGCGGGGCGCGCCGGCGGGCGGGCGAGCGTGGCAGCGAGCGGCACGGTCACTCCTTGGTGTCTTGATTGACGGAAGCGAAGATCGTCTCGAGCACCTTGTCCGGATCGTCCCGATCGATCATCGCGCGCAGGAAGCGCTTGACGGTCTCGGCATCCTGCGGGCTCATCTCGGCGAGCGCCTTGGTGATCCGCGTGGTCTGCAGCCCGGCGAGCTTCTGCACCAGCGCCTCGCCTTTCGGCGTTGCGTAGAGCAGCCGCTGGCGGCGGTCATTGTCGCCGGTCTTCTGCACGATGTAGCCCTCGTCCAGGAGCTGCTTGAGCACGCGGCCGAGCGACTGCTTGGTGATGCGCAGGACGTCGAGCAGGTCGGCGACCTTGAGGCCGGGATAGCGGTAGACGAAATGCATGACCCGGTGATGAGCCCGGCCGAAGCCGAAAGCCTCCAGCTCCTGGTCGGGATCACCGACGAAATCGCGGTAGGCGAAGAACAGCAGCTCGATGATATCCCAGCGCAAATTGCCTCCATCGCCTGCCGCCGGCCTGGCTCCGGCAGCTTCCTGAGAGGACGTCGCGAAATTTATGTCAGGCATATTGACGTATCTTGGGTTCAATGTTACAAAACGATCGACCCGCACGAAATTTTAGATCGTATCGCGTCGGGTGGCATCGAAGCAGGGCGGCCGGAGAAAGCCGGACAGGCGACGACGGCCGGATCAGATCTACCGTGCGATTGTCGAGCGGCATTTCGGCAAAACATACTGGACTTCCGCCTTCCGCAAAAGCATGTCCTGCCCGACATGCTGGCCACGGAAACCGGCCGTAACAAGGCTGGCGGCGGTCCGGCCAGAAACCCAATCAAGCCAGCCGGGCCCGACAAGGGCAGGCCGGCGCCAGAACAGCGCCGCTACCGGCCAGCGGGAGAAGGACATGAGCATGAAATTCGACATCCAGCCCGCATCTAACCCGACCCCCGAGAAGGACCGCGTGGCCAAGCTGGTCGATCCCGGCTTCGGGCGGGTTTTCACCGATCACATGGCGATCGTCCGCTACAACCACGCCAAGGGCGGCTGGTACGAGGCGAAGATCGAGGCACGCGCCAATTTCCAGATGGATCCGGCCGGTGCGGTCCTGCACTACGCCCAGGAGATCTTCGAGGGCCTCAAGGCCTACAAGCGCGACGACGGCGGCGTGAACCTGTTCCGCCCCGATGCCAATGCGCGGCGCTTCAAGGACTCCGCGGACCGCATGGCGATGGCGCAGCTGCCCGAGGACGTCTTCATCGAGGCGGTCGAGCAGGTCGTGAAGATCGATCGCGCCTGGATGCCCGGCGGCGAGGGCAGCCTTTACCTGCGGCCCTTCATGATCGCGAGCGAAACCTTCCTCGGCGTCAAGCCGTCGTCCGAATACATCTTTGCCGTGATCGCTTCGCCGGTGGGGTCCTACTTCAAGGGCGGGCCTGCGCCGGTGTCGATCTGGGTGTCCGAGAATTACACGCGCGCGGCGGTCGGCGGCACCGGTGCGGTCAAATGCGGCGGCAATTATGCCGCGAGCCTGCGCGCTCAGGCGGAAGCGATCCAGCATGGCTGCGATCAGGTCGTGTTCCTCGACGCGATCGAGCGCCGCTATATCGAGGAGCTCGGCGGCATGAACGTGTTCTTCGTGTTCGACGACGGCTCGCTCTCGACGCCGCCGCTCGGCACCATCCTGCCCGGCATCACCCGCGACTCCATCATCGCGTTGGCCAGGGATGCCGGCAAGACCGTGCGCGAGGAGCCGTACTCGCTCGATCAGTGGCGCAAGGATGCGGCGAGCGGCAAGCTCAAGGAAGCCTTCGCCTGCGGCACCGCCGCCGTGATCTCGCCGATCGGCAAGGTGCGTTCGGTGAGCGGCGACTTCGAGATCTCGGGCGGCGCCGCGGGTCCCGTCGCCATGGGCCTGCGCAAGCAGCTCGTCGACATCCAGTACGGCCGCACCAACGATCCGCACAACTGGATCCGCAAGGTGTTTTGAGAACTCTCGTGTCCTGGACGCGGCGCAGCGCCTCTAGCGATGCGCCGCAGAGCCGGGACCCATCTCGCCGCGGATGGCCCCCGGATCAGCAGCGGACCACGCCGCCAAGGGCGGCGCGCTGCGCAGCATCCGGGGAACGACAATCGATAGGTCGAGCGCCATGAACGCCTCGCCATGAACCCGCGACAAAGCCAGGACACAACAAGCATCCCGGACCTCGCGATCATGCCACCAAGACTCTCCCAGCCCACGAAATGGATCGTTCTCGCCGTCATCACCGGCGTCTCTGTTTTCGGCATCCTGACCATCGGCCCGACGCAGGAAGTCGTGGCGCAAGACCGCTCGCCGATCGTGGACGTGCGCACCACCGATCCCGAGATGAATGCCGCCATCGCGCGCGCCCGCGGCACGCTGCCGACCTTCTGGGCCTCCTATGAAGCGCCAAAGCCTTCGGAGGAGGGCCATTCCCTGAAGGTGCGCTTCAATACCCGCAAAGGGGGCGAGCACATCTGGATCGCCGAGGTGAAGAAGCTGCCGAACGGAGGCTATTCAGGTTTCTTCGCCAACCAGCCGCGAGACCTGCCGGGCAAACGGGCAGGCGACAAGGTCGAGTTTGCCGAGGCCGACATCTCGGACTGGATGTTCATGCGCAACGGCAAGATCGTCGGCGGCGAGACCATCAAGCCGACGCTGAAATCGCTCCCCAAGGCGGATGCCGATGCGCTCCGGGCGCGGATGGAGCAGCCGTAGAGGGCTCTCTCTTCCCTTCTCCCCGCGCTGCGGGGCGAGGCGACGTGAAGAATACCCCGGTTGCCGCCTTGCGTCCCGGCTGGTAAACGCCCGCATGGCCGAAAAACCCAAAAAACCCCAGAAACTGAAGGCGCGCCTGCCGCGCGGGCTCGAGGATCGCGATCCCGCCGCGATCCGGGCGACGCACGAGATGGTCGAGAAGATCCGCGCCGTCTACGAGCTCTACGGGTTCGAGCCCGTCGAGACGCCGGCGATGGAATACACGGACGCGCTCGGAAAATTCCTGCCCGACCAGGATCGTCCGAACGAGGGCGTGTTCTCGTTCCAGGACGACGACGAGCAGTGGATCAGTCTGCGCTACGACTTGACCGCGCCGCTGGCGCGCTATGTCGGCGAGCGCTATGGCACCGATGCGCTGGTCCTGCCTTACCGCAGCTATCGCGTCGGCTACGTCTTCCGCAACGAGAAGCCCGGCCCCGGCCGTTTCCGCCAGTTCATGCAGTTCGATGCCGACACGGTCGGCTCGGCGACGCCGGCGGCGGACGCCGAGATCTGCATGATGGCCGCGGACACGATGGAGGCGCTCGGCATCGCGCGCGGTTCCTACGTCGTGAAGGTGAACAACCGCAAGGTGCTCGACGGCGTGCTGGAAGCCATCGGGCTCGGCGGCGAGGAGAACGCAGGCCGCAGGCTGATCGTGCTGCGCGCGATCGACAAGCTCGACAAATTTTCCGCCGACGAGGTGCGCAAGCTGCTCGGTCCCGGACGCTGGGATGGCGGCGAGGAAGGCAAGGGCGACTTCACCAAGGGCGCCAATCTGAGCGCCGCCGAAGCCGATGTCGTTCTCGCCATCACCAAGCCGCGCGACGATTGGAAGGACGCAATTGCTGCCGCTGAAACGTACCTCGCCAAGAGCGAGATCGGTCAGGCCGGCGTAAGCGAACTGGAAGAAATCGCAAAACTGCTGACGGCGTCGGGCTACGGCGCGGACCGCATCAAGATCGATCCCTCCGTCGTGCGCGGGCTCGAATATTACACCGGCCCGGTCTACGAGGTCGAACTGCTGCTCGAGACCAAGGACGAGAAGGGGCGCCCGGTGCGCTTCGGCTCTGTCGGTGGTGGCGGACGTTATGACGGCCTCGTCTCGCGCTTCCGCGGCGAGCCGGTCCCGGCGACCGGTTTTTCGATCGGTGTTTCCCGCTTGCAGGCCGCGCTGACGCTGCTCGGCAAGCTCGACAGCGGATCCCAGTTCGGCCCCGTCGTCGTCACCGTGTTCGACCGCGACCGCGTCGCCGACTACCAGAAGATGGTGGCAAGCCTGCGTGCCGCCGGCATCCGCGCCGAGCTCTATCTCGGCAACCCCAAGAACATGGGCAACCAGCTCAAATATGCCGACCGCCGCCACTCACCCTGCGTGATCATCCAGGGCTCGGATGAGAAGGCGCGCGGCGAGCTGCAGATCAAGGATCTGATCGAGGGCGCGAAGGCAGCGGCCGCAATCGCCTCCAACCAGGAATGGCGCGAGAGCCGGCCGGCACAGTTCTCGTGCAGCGAAGCCGATCTCGTCGCGAAGGTGCGCGAGGTCTTAGGCCGCCATGACGTGAGCTGGGGCTAGCCATTCGCCTCGATCGTCATGCGCGGGCTTGACCCGCGCATCCATCTTCAAAATGATGGATTGCCGGGTCAAGCCCGGCAATGACAATGGACGATCAACGACGAGCAGGGAGAGAAGAATGCCTGAGATCACCGTCAGCATGGCCGAGGGCCGCACCGACGAGCAGAAGGCCGGCATGATGCGCGACATCACGCAGGCACTGGTGAAGAATCTCGGCGTCGATGCCGATGCCGTCGTCATCCAGATCAACGAAGCCCCGCTCCGCCACAAGATGAAGGGCGGCAAGACGTTTGTGGAGCGCGCGGCGGCGGCGAAGAAGTGACGCGTCAGCGTCATTCCGGGGCAGCCCGTCAGGGCTGAGCCCGGAATCTCGATCGACAATCTCTGGATTCTCTGGTGCGCAACCGCGCACCATAGTTCGCGCTTCGCGCGCCCCGGAATGACGAGCAAGCACCATGGACGCACGCGACTCCATCAAGGTTGGCATGAGCGCCGAGCGCACGCTGGTGGTCCCGGCGGAGCGCACGGTCGGGCATTTCGTGCCCGGCATGCCCATGGTCTATGCGACGCCGATGATGATCCTGGAAATGGAGATGACCTCGGGCGATGCGATCCGCTCGGCGCTTCAGCCGGGTTGGGTCACTGTTGGCACCGAGGTCGACATCCGCCATCTCGCAGCCGCCCTCGTCGGCGCGACGGTGCGGACCACCGCGAAGGTCGTCGCGGTCGAACGCCGCGTCATCCGTTTCGAGGTCGAGGCGTTCGAGGGCGCGCGCAAGCTCGGCGAAGGCCGCCATGCGCGCGGGCTCGTCAATGTCGAGATGTTCAACAAGCGGCTGGGTGCAGGCTTGGAATGGTAGGGCGGGCAAAGGCGCGAAGCGCCGTGCCCACGTTCTTCGTGATGGAGACAGGTCGTGGGCACGCTCCGCTTTGCCCACCCTACGGCACCTGCTTACTTGGCTAGCTCTTTCGACCGTCTCGTCGCGGCGGCGATCGCGCGGATCATGAGGTCGCGCAGGCCTGGCTCGCCCATCAGCACGCCGAGCGCTGCGGCGGTGGTGCCGCCGGGCGAGGTGACGTTCTGGCGCAGCGTGGCGGAGGGCAGCTCCGATTGGTGCAGCAGTTCGCCGGAGCCCGCGACCGTTTCGCGCGCGAGGCGGGTTGCAAGTGCCTCGGGTAGTCCGGCCTCGACGCCGGCGCGGGCGAGTTCCTCGGCGAGCAGGAACACATAGGCCGGCCCCGAGCCGGAGACGGCCGTCACCGCGTCCATCAGGCTTTCATCCTCGACCCATTCGACCGAGCCGGTCGCGCGCAGCAGCGCATCGGCCACCGCGCGCTGCGCGGCGCTGACATTGTTCGCTGCGACGGCAACGGTGATGCCGCGACCGATCGCGGCCGGCGTGTTCGGCATCGCGCGTACCACGGCGCCGCCGCAGACCTCCTGGAGTGAGGCGATGGTGGTTCCCGCCATGATGGACACCACCGAAGTCTCGTCCGAGACGAGCGATTTCAGCTTGGCGCCGGCCTCGCGGAACATCTGGGGCTTCACCGCGACGACCAGCGTCTCGACCGTGCCGATCGTGGCTGCATCGGGATTGAGCGCGACACCCTTGGCGGCGAGCGCGGTGATCTCTGGCGAAATATGCGGATCGATCACGGCAACGCGGCGCGGATCGAGTCCGCCTGCCAGCCATCCGGTCAGCATGGCGCCGCCCATCTTGCCGGCGCCGGCGAGCACGATGGTGCCGGTGATGTTTTGGAGAGTGTCGTTGTTCGCCATCGCTGCTGCCACAAACTCAGGCGTCATCCCCGCGAAGGCGGGGATCCATAACCACAGGCGGTTCTAGTGGATCGAGGTGTTGGCAACAAGCCGCGTGCCACAAGAGAAATCACGCTGCATAGGTCCCGGATCTTCGCTTCGCTCGTCCGGGACGACGGTGGAGGGCGGGGCGAGCCCTACGCCTCTCCGACCGTATCGAACATCGCCGCGTCCATGGCTTGCGCGGTGGTCTTGCCGGCCCACACCACGAACTGGAATGCGGGGAAATAGCGCTCGCAGGCGTGGATGGCGCCGGCCAGCATGGCCTCGCATTGCGCTGTCGAGGCGGTCAGTCCACCCGGCAGCACCAGCGCCTGGCGGTGCATGATCATGCCGGTGTTGGTCCACAGATCGAAATGGCCGACCCATAGCTGCTCGTTGACCGCGGCGACGAGCCGCTGCACCTCGCTACGGCGCGCGAGCGGAATCTTCATGTCGAAGGCGCAGGCCAGATGCAGCGCCTCGATCTCGCCCATCCAGGTGAAGGAGAGCTGGTAGTCGGTCCATTGTCCCTTCGAGACAATCGTGAGTTCGTCTTCGCCGGAGCGTTCGAACGGCCAGTTGTTGCTGGCGGCGATATCCTCGACCACCGCGAGCGGATGGCTTTTGGAATCGATAGTGCCTTCGAGCAGGGACATGCCGTCTCGACCTCTTGCCTTTTTGTTGTCCTTGATACGCACACGGGTTGGGCCCGGCGCGCGCTCCCTAAACGTCGCTACGGCGTCCCCTCGGAGTTGCCTTTGCGATCTCCTCGGGGTCTTGCGATCCTCGGATCAGCGCGGGCCTGTCGCGGATCAAGTGATGTGATTTGCGGAATCTGCGCAACGGGGTCCCGAGTCCGTCCACAAGCCAGGACTCGTTCGTCCACAGCTCATCTCCGCCACAATTCTTAACGGGAAGAACAAATCAGAATCGAAAACGCCGGCCGGCGCCAATCGTTAATTCCGCCGTGCGAGGGCCGAACCGCCGCCCGGGCATGGGACCATGCGATTTGCCCATGCGGAACGCGCTTGCCGCGCCGGCCCGCCGGCTGCATATTTCCTCTCAGGCCGTTCATTCCGGACGGCCGATGTTCTCAGGGCGGGGTGAAAGTCCCCACCGGCGGTAAGGGCCGAAAGGCCCAAGCCCGCGAGCGCCTTCCCCAAGGTCTTTGCCGAAGGGAAGGGTCAGCAGATTCGGTGCAACTCCGAAGCCGACGGTTAAAGTCCGGATGAAAGAGAACGGTCGGTGGCGGACGCATCGTGAGGATGCGGCCGTTTGTCGTTCCGTGTGCCCTGATTCTGGTCCTTAAACCGAGGAAAGCCATGAATCAGATGTTGCAAGATCCCCAGACCGAAACTGCAGTCTCCCCACCGCCGGTTCCGCAAGGACCCGCGACCGAACACCCGCGCTTCGCAAAGCCGCAGCGGGTGGCCTTCGTGCAGGCCTGCTGGCACCGCGACGTGGTCGAGGAAGCCCGCATCGCTTTCATCAAGGAAGCCGAGGCGCGGCACCTCACCCATGTCGACGTGTTCGAGGTGCCGGGCTCGTTCGAGATCCCGCTGCACGCGCAGGTCCTGGCCAAGACCCGGCGCTACACCGCCATCGTCGCCGCCGGCCTCGTCGTCGATGGCGGCATCTACCGCCACGAGTTCGTCGCCGACACCGTGATCAAGGCGCTGATGGACGTGCAGCTCCGCACCGAGGTGCCGGTGTTCTCGGCCGTGCTGACGCCGCAGCAATTCCACGAGACCGAGGTGCATTACGACTTCTTCCGCAGGCACTTTACGATCAAGGGCGTCGAGGTCGCGGCCGCCTGTGCCGAGACGCTGCATGGCCTGGAGCGCCTGCGCGGCCAGGTCGCGGCGGGGATCGTGGGGTAGGCAGGCTGCCGTAGGGTGGGCAAAGCGCAAGCGTGCCCACCTTCTCTCGCAAACAAAAAAAGGTGGGCACGGCGCGTCGCGCCTTTGCCCACCCTACATGACCTTCCGGGTTGACGGATCAGTCGAACAGGCTCGAGACCGACTCCTCGGCCGCCGTGCGCGCGATCGCGTCCGAGATCAGGCTGGCGATCGGCAGGGTGCGGATGTTCGGCGCCTTGGTCACCGCTTCCGTCGGCAGGATCGAGTCGGTGATCACGAGCTCCTTCAGCCTGGAGTTCGTGATGCGGGCGGCCGCGCCGCCGGAGAGCACGCCGTGGGTGATGTAGGCGTAGACGTCCTTGGCGCCCTTGGCGATCAGCGCATCGGCCGCGTTCACCAGCGTGCCCCCGGAATCGACGATGTCGTCGATCAGGATGCAGGTGTAGCCGGCGACGTCGCCGATCACGTTCATGACCTCGGATTCGCCCGCGCGCTCGCGGCGCTTGTCGACGATGGCGAGTGGGGTGTTGATGCGCTTGGCAAGACCGCGCGCTCGCGCCACGCCGCCGACGTCGGGCGAGATCACCATCGTCTTGGAGAGGTCGAACTTGTCCTTGATGTCGCGCACCATCAGCGGCGCCGCGTAGAGATTGTCGGTCGGGATGTCGAAGAAGCCCTGGATCTGGCCGGCATGCAGGTCGAGCGTCATGACGCGGTCGACACCGGCCTGGGTGATCAAATTGGCGACCAGCTTGGCCGAGATCGGCGTGCGCGAGCCCGATTTGCGATCCTGCCGGGCGTAGCCGAAATAGGGCAGCACCGCGGTGATGCGGCGCGCCGACGAGCGGCGCAACGCGTCGGTGATGATCAGCAACTCCATCAGATGGTCGTTCGCCGGGAACGAGGTCGACTGGATGATGAAGGCATCCGAGCCGCGGACGTTCTCCTGGATCTCGACGAAGATCTCCATGTCGGCGAAGCGCCGGACGACGGCCTTGGTCAGCGGCAGGTCGAGCCCTTGCGCGATGGCCTGGGCGAGAGCCGGATTGGAGTTGCCGGCGACGAGCTTGATGGAGCCGTTTTTAGCCGACATGGACGCTTCCTCCCGCGCTTTGCTGGATACGACGTTCAACATCTCAGATCCCACTGGAAGCACGGTTACGACGGGCGAGGAAATATCAGGCCGAGGGCTGCGATGGCAACCCGGGATGCTACGTTTTCCCTTCGAAAATCCTGAGTCGGGCCAACGGCTTGGCCGCAACTTGAGGCCGTGGTTTAGCGGGGGTTATTGCTCGGCGTAGCCGAGCGCCGAGGCCGGCATCTCGGGCGCGGGCGCGATCGGAACGGAGCTCGCCACCGCGGGGCCGCGCAGGCTAGGCGCCGTGCTCGGCGCATCCGGCGTTCCGTTGATCATGTTGGAAAGTCCGCTGAATCCGGCCTGGGCGATCTTCCGCAGCACGAGGTCGTCAGCCGCGTTCCAGGGATCGCGGCCGCCCTTGGCCGAGGTCGGTTCCTCGCCGGAGAGGCGCAGCGCGCGCTGCTGGTTGGCATCGTAGACGTCCCAGACCCAGGCGATCACGGTCTTGCCGCGCACGACCTGGGCGGAGAGGTAGCTGCGCACGCGATAGGCAGCCGTTCCCTCGCGGGAGACCACGGACAGGCTGCGCAGCTTGGATTCGCTGTCGAGCACGCCGACCATGCGGTCGAACACCTGCGGCGGCGGGCCGTCGATCGATTCGAAGGCGACCGTCGCTCCCGAGCCGGTGCTCGGCGCCATCGCGTAGGAATTGGCAGCGCCGCCACCGCCGGCGCAGCCGCCAAGCGCGGCCGAGGCCGCCAGCAGCATGGCCGCCAGCACGCGCGAACCCGCACGGCCCAGGATGAATGACGCGTCCCTCATTATGGAGGGCAGCGATATCGTTAAAATCGATTAAGGTCTAGGGCGAGGGCGACACAGACCACTGTCATCGCGTCCAGGCACCGTCATTCCAGGTTCGGCTCTTCGAGCCGCCCCGGAATGACACGAGGTTGCCCTTGTGTTCACGCTTCGAGCGCAATCGCGTGAACGTGGCGGCCGTAATCCGGCTCCTTGCGATGCACCGAGCGGCGATAGCTGAAGAAGCGTTCGTCGGCGTAGGTGTCGAGACCGAGGTCGTCGATCATCAGGATGCCCGCGGCTTCCAGGCGCTTGCGGATGAGGCCGGCGAGATCGAACATCGCGTGGCCGTCGCGCACCGACGGGACGAAGAACATCGCATTGTCCGCGTCCGCCTCGATGAAGCGCGCCACGAACTCTTTGCCGACCTCGTAGCTGTCCTGCCGGATCAAGGGCCCGATCGCGGCGATGATGCCGCCGCGCGTGGCGCCGAGCTGCTCCATCGCTGATATCGTTGCTTCCAGCACGCCGGTCAGCGCGCCTTTCCAGCCGGCATGCGCGCCGCCGATCACGCGCGCATGGGGATCGACGAACAGCACCGGTCCGCAATCGGCGGTGGAGACGCCGAGCGCAATGCCGGGCGTCTTCGTCACCAGTGCATCGCCCTTCGGCCGCGGCCCGCTCGGCCACGGCGTCTCGGCAACGAGCACGTCGGGCGAGTGGATCTGGTGCAGGCTGAGGAAACGCTCCGCGGCGACGCCGACATGCTCGGCCATGCGGCGGCGGTTCTCCGCGACGAGGCCCTGGTCGTCGCTGGAGCCGAGTCCGCCGTTCAGCGCGGAATAGATGCCGCTGGAGACGCCGCCTTCGCGCGTGAAGAAGGCGTGGCGCAGGCCGGGCACCGCTGCCAGCAGCGACGAGGTGAGGGTCATCAATTGCCTCCGGCCTGTTCGAGATCGCTGAGGCCGGCAATGCCCGTCAACCGCGGCTCGGAGATGCCGAGCACCTTGAACATCGAGCCCATGCCGCTGCGCCCGGTGTCCGTCAGGCGCTTGAGGGCGATCGAAATGTCGGTGCCGACCTCCGGCGTTGCCTTCTGCATCAGGGCGGCGGCCCTTGTGTCGATGCCGATGCGCTTGAGGAAGTCGCCTTGCGTCACCGGCCCGTGCACGCGCGCCCCGACATCCTCGGCCGCGCGCGCCAGCGCCTGGAAGTCGACATGGGCGGTGACGTCGGCCTGGCCCGGTGCCTTCAAGGGATCGGCGAAGGTGTGGCGCGCAATCGCCTGGAAGGTGTCCCCGGCATCGCTGCGCAAATGGCCGTAGTCGATGATCAGGGCCGCGCCGTCCTGGTCGCGCACGCGCGTGGCGAGCTTCATGATCTCGCCGTCGGGCCGCCATTCGAACACGGCGCCGATTGGCGCGGCGCGTACCAACGGCGGCAGCAGCACGTCGAAGCGCGGCGTCGGCTCCGGAGCCGCGCCGAACTGAAGCTTTCCGTTGCCGTCGATCTCGATCACGCGCTCGTGCCAGCCGTTCTCGTGGCGGACCATCTGGTGGATCGGCAGCACGTCGAAATATTCGTTGGCAAGGATGATGCTGGGACCATCGGGCACGTCGTCGATGCTGTCGTGCCAGGTGATGTTGCGCACGGCCGACAGCGTCGCACCCTGCCGCTCGCGCAGCACGGGATTGACTTCGACCATGTGGATGTGGAGCGCCTGGTAGAGCGGCGGCAGCACGCGGAGCGCGCGCAGCGCATCCGCCATCATGGTGCCGCGGCCGGGGCCGAGCTCGATCAGCCGCAGGAATTGCGGCGAGCCCATCTGCTTCCACACCGAGGCGGTCCACAATCCCAGCAGCTCGCCGAACATCTGGCTGACCTCGGGCGCGGTGGTGAAGTCGCCCTCACGCCCGAGCGGATCGCGCGAGACGTAATAGCCATAGCGCGGATGCATCAGGCACAGTTCCATGTAGCGCCAGACCGGCATGGGGCCCGAGGCTCTGATCAGCGCCTTGATCTCGTTCAGTAGCGGCTGGTCGGTCACGATCCGTCTTCTCGAAATGAATTAACTGATAGCCCCGACGGGCTTCGGCGCACCGCGCCTGACTGCCAATACAATAAGTATGAGGCCGACGATAAGCATCGGGATCGACAGCAGCATGCCCATGGTTAACCCGCCCCAGAGGTAGCCGAGCTGCACGTCCGGTTCGCGGAAATGCTCGCCGATGATCCGCGTCAGGCCGTAGATCAGGATGAAGCTGCCGAGGATCATGCCCGGCCGCTTCAGCGCCCCGAAGCGGATCATGATCGCGAGCACGGTGAACAGCAGGATGCCCTCCATGCCGGCTTCGTAAAGCTGGCTCGGATGGCGCGGCAACTGGGTCGGGTCGTCGGGGAAGATCATCGCCCAAGGCAGGCTGGGATCGGTGGCGCGGCCCCACAACTCGCCCTTGATGAAATTGGCGATGCGTCCGAGCAGCAGCCCGACCGGAGCGACCGCGGTGGTGATGTCGCCGAGCGACAGGATGGAGATGCCGTTGCGATAGGCGAAGCACATCACCGCGACGACGCAGCCGAGGAAACCGCCGTGGAACGACATGCCGCCCTCCCACAATTTGAAGATCGCGAGGGGATGCGCGACGAAGAAGGGCAGATTGTAGAACAGCACGTAGCCGGTGCGGCCGCCCAGGATGATGCCGAGCGTGACCCAGAGGATGAAATCGTCGATCTGGAGCAGCGATATCGGCGCCGGCCCGCCCCACAGGCGCTCGTTCTTCAGGAGCGAACGCGCGTAGAGCCAGCCGAGCACGATGCCGCAGATATAGGCCAACGCGTACCAACGGATGGCGAACGGTCCGAGCGCGATGGCGACCGGATCGATGGACGGAAAATCGATGAGCAGGAAGGGCATCACGCCTTCTATATCTAGACGAGATTGCGGCGATAGAGCGCCAGCAGGCGCTCCCAGTGCCGCTCGGCCGCGTCGCGGTCGTAGGCCGGGCGCTTGGGGAAGGCGAAGCCGTGATGGGTGCCGGGATAGATCTCGACCTCGGCGTTCGCGCCTGTCATGCCCGCCTTGACCTTCTCGATGATTTCCGGCGGCGCGTAGATGTCGGTCTCGGCGCAGGCGAAATAGAGTTCGGCCTTGGTCTTGCTTGCTGCGAGATGCGGGCTGTCGTCCTGATCGGTCGCGAGCTGCACGCCGTAGATCGAGGCGGCCGCCTTGACGCTGGCAGGGAAATGCGTGGCCGCGTTGATGGCGTAACGTCCGCTCATGCAGTAGCCGACGGTGCCGACGATTTTGGTGTTCGCGGCCGCCTGACCCTCGGCGTAGGTGAGCAGCGCCCTGGTGTCGTCCATGATCATGGGGATCGTGAGCGAGCCCATCAGCTGGAACATGCGCTTGCGCTCCGGTGCGTTCGGATCCGCCGGCAGAGCGCCGAGCTCCATCACGCCGGAGCGGTAATAGAGGTTCGGCAGCATCACGTAATAGCCTGATGTCGCGAGCCGGCGCGCCATGTCGCGCAACTCTTCGCGGATCGCCGGCGCATCCATGTAGAACAGGATGACCGGAAACGGCCCGCCGCGTTCGGGATGGCTGATGAAGGTTGCGGTGTGCCCGTCCCGGGTGGGGATCGCGATCTGCTGGTCGATCATCTCGTGCGCCTTGTGATTCTTCTTATGCAGGGACGTCGAATACGATTGCAAGGAAACCGGTTCATGACAAGGATACCGCCGCTCCGCACTTGAACCGTTCGGCCCGGATTGCCATTGTCTTTCCGAGCGTTCGCGTGAAGTTTATCTGAGCTGCCAGGAGACCGACATGACCCAGACCAACAACCGGTTTTTCGACGAGATCGGCCGCCTGATGAACGACGCCGCCGGTGCCGCCCAGGGCGTCAAGCGCGAGTTCGACACTGTCATGCGCACCCAGGCCGAGAAATTCCTGCGCGACATGGATCTGGTCAAGCGCGAGGAGTTCGAGGCGGTCAAGGACATGGCGCGCCTGGCGCGCGAGGAGAACGAGGCCCTGAAAGCGCGCATTGCGGCGCTGGAGGCCAAGCTCGGCGGGTAGGCTTTCGTCGTTCCGGGGCGATGCGCAGCATCGAACCCGGAACCTCGAGATTCCGGGTTCGGTCGCCGTCGCGACCGCCCCGGAATGACGGTTCGTCCGACACTCCCTCGGCCGCCCCATTCTCCTTGTCATTTCCGCGGCTTCCGGCTAAAAGCCCGCCAAGTTCGTGGCCCCCGCACCCCTGGAGGCTTGCTGCGAGCTATGCCATGGGCCGCGCTGCGGCCCATTAACTTTTGCAAAAACAAGGACTTAACGACATGGCGACGACCGTCAAGGAATTGAAGGCGACCGCACGTCCGAAGAGCGGCAAGGGGGCCGCCCGGGCTGAGCGTCGCGCCGGGCGAGTGCCCGGAGTGATCTATGGCAACAACCAGCCCCCCGTCACGATCTCGATCGAAGATCGCGAACTGCGCCAGCGCATCCTTGCTGGCCGGTTCCTGACCACGCTGGTGGACATCGATCTCGAGGGCAAGAAGCACCGCGTGATTCCGCGCGACTATCACCTCGATCCGGTCAAGGACTTCCCGATCCATGTCGACTTCATGCGGCTCGGCGAAGGCGCCACCATCCGCATCAGCGTGCCCCTGCACGTCGTGAAGGCGGAAACCTCCCCGGGCGTGAAGCGTGGCGGCACGGTCAACATCGTCGCCCACGCGATCGAGCTCGAATGCGGTGTCGAGAGCATTCCGCAGTACATCGAGGCCGACGTCGGTTCGCTCGAAATCGGTCACTCCTTGCATCTGTCGGACGTCAAGCTGCCGAACGGCGTGAAGGCGCTGACCCGCGAGGACGCGACCCTCGTCACCATCGTGCCGCCGTCCGGCTACGCCGAAGAGCAGAAGGCCGCCGCTGCGGCTGCCGCTCCGGGCGCTGCTGCGGCCGCTCCGGCGGCTGGCGCTGCGGCTCCGGCTGCGGGCGCTGCTGCACCTGCCGCTGCTGCCAAGGCTCCCGCCGGCGGCGACAAGAAGAAGTAATCTCTCGAAAGAGCTGGCGCGTGGTCCCTGACCGCGCGCTAGCTGAGGGGCGCGCCGCGTCATGCGACTCTTTGTTGGGCTCGGCAATCCCGGCGCGAAATACGCACGTAACCGGCACAATATCGGCTTCATGGCCGTCGACGAGATCGCGCGGCGTCATGGTTTCGCACCATGGCGCCGTCGCTTTCAGGGCGAGACCTCGGAAGGCACGCTCGGCACTGAGCGCGTGATCCTGCTCAAGCCGACGACCTACATGAACGATTCCGGCCGCGCAGTGCAGGAAGCCGCTGGCTTCTTCAAGATCGCGCCGGGCGACGTCACCGTGTTCCATGACGAACTCGAGCTGCCGCCGGGCAAGGTGCGCGTGAAGATCGGCGGCGGCATCGCCGGCCACAACGGCCTGCGCTCGATCTCGGCGCATATCGGCAACGACTACCGCCGCGTGCGCCTCGGCATCGGTCATCCCGGCGTCAAGGAGCTGGTGCATGGCCACGTGCTGTCGGACTTCGCGAAGGCGGACAGAGACTGGGTGGCGACGCTCTGCGAGGCGGTGGCCGAGCATGCAGGCCTGGTCGCCAAAGGCACGGACGCGACCTTCGCCAACAGGGTGCATCTCGCCATGCAGGCGAAGGGATTTTTGACCAAGGACGAGAACGGCAAGGAATAACACCTGTCATCGCCGGGCTTGATCCGGCGATCCATCCTTCGAAGACGATGGATGCGCGGGTCAAGCCCGCGCATGACGAGTTCGGAAGACATTTACGCGCGGAGCGCGGAGGCCAGGACCACCATGGGATTCAAATGCGGGATTGTCGGCTTGCCCAATGTCGGCAAGTCGACCTTGTTCAATGCGCTGACCGAGACGGCCGCGGCGCAGGCGGCGAACTATCCGTTCTGCACCATCGAGCCGAATGTCGGCGAGGTCGCCGTGCCCGATCCGCGGCTGGACAAGCTCGCGGCCATCGCCAAGTCCGGCCAGATCATTCCGACCCGGCTGACCTTCGTCGACATCGCCGGCCTCGTGCGCGGCGCTTCCAAGGGTGAAGGCCTCGGCAATCAGTTCCTTGCCAATATCCGCGAGGTCGACGCCATCGCGCACGTCGTGCGCTGCTTCGAGGATTCCGACATCACCCATGTCGAGGGCAAGATCGCCCCGCTCGCCGACATCGAGACCATCGAGACCGAGCTGATGCTCGCCGATCTCGACAGCCTCGAGAAGCGCGTCGACAACCTCACCAAGAAGGCCAAGGGCAACGACAAGGACGCCAAGGAGCAGCTCGACCTCGTCAACCGCACCCTGGTGCTGCTGCGCGAGGGCAAGCCTGCGCGCCTCGTCGAGCGCAAGGCGGAAGAAGAACGTGCCTTCGGCATGCTCGGCCTGTTGTCGTCCAAGCCCGTGCTCTATGTCTGCAACGTCGAGGAAGGCTCGGCCGCGACCGGCAATGCGTTCTCCAAGGCGGTGCAGGACCAGGCCGCCAAGGAAGGTGCCGTCGCCGTCGTCATCTCCGCCAAGATCGAATCCGAGATCGCCACCATTTCGCGCGAAGAGCGCGCCGACTTCCTGGAGACGCTTGGTCTCGAAGAAGCCGGCCTAGATCGCCTGATCCGCGCCGGCTACCAGCTTCTCGACCTCATCACCTATTTCACCGTCGGCCCGAAGGAGGCCCGCGCCTGGACCATCCACCGCGGCACCAAGGCTCCCGCCGCGGCTGGCGTGATCCACACCGATTTCGAGAAGGGCTTCATCCGCGCCGAGACGATTGCTTATGAGGATTACGTGGCGCTCGGCGGCGAAGCCGGCGCGCGCGATGCCGGCAAGCTCCGCCTCGAAGGCAAGGAATACGTCGTCGCCGACGGTGACGTGATGCATTTCCGGTTCAATAACTGAGCCGCAAAGAGTGCTCTCGTAGGGTGGGCAAAGGCGCATCGCGCCGTGCCCACCACCTGCTGCCATTGTGAAAGATCGTGGGCACGCTTCGCTTTGCCCACCCTACGAAACCGTCCTCACCGCATCCCGCCGCCCTGGTCCCGGATCGCGCCGAGATGCTCGTTGATGCGGAACACGATCAGGATCAGCTCGGCGACGATGCGCGAGAACACGATTCCGACGACGACGCTGGCAATCGAGGACAGCAGCACCAGGAAGCCGCCGAACGGGCTGATGGCCATCGCAGCGAGCCCTGAAAAGATGCCGGAGAGGCCGAACAGGCAGATCAGCGCGATCACCAGCCAATAGAAGGTCTTGATGATCGTCGGCGTGATGAAGCGGTCCCATTGAAACAGGTCGCTGAATGAAAACATTGCTCTCCCCAAGGCAAATTCCAAGGCAAATTCCGAGGCAAGTCGGGACGTCAGGTCGGGCCCCGGCACGTGGCCTGCGGCTGATCCGACTCAAGACCAAAGCCACCGCGTGATATGTAGCACGAGCCATGCGGGCCGGCGGGTTGAGATTGCCGCAAAGTGCGGCCACAATCTGTCATTCCCGCAAAGCATTCCCAAGATGACCCTGACCTTCGAAGATTTTCCGCCCGGCCGGTTCGGAACGTTCGGCCCGCGCCATGTCACCCGCGACGAGATTCTGGCCTTTGCCGCCGAGTTCGATCCGCAGCCCATGCATCTGGACGAGGAGGCCGCGGCCAAGAGCATGCTGCGCGGCCTGTCCGGCTCAGGCTGGCATCTCTGCTCGCTGATGATGCGGATGATGGCCGACGGTTTCATTACCCGTGCGGCTTCACTGGGATCTCCAGGCGTCGACGAGGTGCGCTGGCTGTCGCCGCTGCGGCCGGGCGACGACCTCACGCTCGAGGTCGACGTGCTGGAGGCGCGCACCTCGAAGAGCAGGCCCGAGCTCGGCATCGTCAAGTTCAAATGCACCGCGCGCAACGCCAAGGGTGAGGCGCTTGGCGAGATGACCTCGCCGATCCTGATCAAGCGGCGCGAGGGAGCGGTCTGATGCGGTTCTTCGACGACATCGAGATCGGCCAGCGCCGCGAGATCGGCAGCTACACGTTCACGGCGGAGGCCATCAAGACGTTCGCCGCCAAGTTCGATCCGCAGCGCTTTCATCTCGACGAGGAGGAGGGCAAGAACTCGCTGTTCGGCGGGCTCGCCGCGTCGGGCTGGCATGTCGGTTCGGCCTGCATGAGCCTGCTTGTCGCCGACGGCCAGCGCCTGGCGCGGGAAGCCGCGGCGCGCGGCGAGGAGGTTGCGGTGTGGGGCCCGTCGCCGGGCTTTCGCGACCTGCGCTGGATCAGGCCGGTGCTCGCAGGCGACACCATCGCTTACGTCAACGTCGTCACCGACAAGCGCAGCTCCGCTTCGCGCCCCGGCTGGGGCATTCTGACGGCTCGCACCACCGGTACCAACCAGCGCGGCGAGGAGGTCTATTCCATCACCGCCAGCGCCTTCGTGCCGATGCGCGCGAAGGCCGGTTAGATCTGTTCCAGGATGAACGGCCAGATGAGTGCGCGAGTGTTGCCCGCGCGCTATGGACGCGGTTCCGCGCGGCTGCCATAAGCCTGCGCAAGATGGTTACCGCGAAGCAGTTTGGCGGAACCAGTGAGTTGCTAACTAATTATGAACCTGTCGCTGTCTATTTGAAACGAATTGGCAGACGACAGGGGACGAGGACCATGGCTGATCGCGGCGCACTGAAATTTGTTGGATTTATCTTCGCGACCGCGACGCTGGCCGTGATGCTGGTCGCCGGCATGGTGGTGAAGGGCTATGCCGATGGTGCCTACACCCTGGAAGCCTCGGCCGTCGACGCGAGCCGGTAACAGTTCGTTAATTCTCGCGGCCGGCATCCGGCCGCATCTCAGCGGCTATAGACGAACGCCAGGACGGCGATCGCGACTGCCAGCAGCCCGACAAAGCGCAGCATGATCGTGCCGAATTGATTCGGCGCGGGCCGCAACGGTATCGGGTCCGTGGTGTCGGGCCGAATGCTTTCCATCTGAACTGTCCCCAAGGCCCGGCCGTGGCGGCACGGGCGCCTGGCATTGGTCGCCGGGGACAGGCGACGGGTTCAATGGTGAACCTTGCCAGCCACGTTGGCGGTGTGAATGCGTGTCCATCGCCCTAGTGTCGCACTTTTCGCAGCCACACACTCCGCCGCTGTCATGCCCCGGCTTGACCGGGGCATCGAGTACGCCGCGGCCTCTCGGCTCTTGCCTCGCTGTCCCTGGAATACTGGATCGCCCGCCTTCGCGGGCGATGACACCTTCCTTGGATAGGCAGTCCGCCCTTATCACATCCCTCTGAATCAAAACCGCCGCGCCCCTTGCGGAACGCGGCGGCCGGTGATGCTTGGCGCCAGTGCTCAGCTGTTGCGCAGGCCGTCGGCGGCGCGCTTCCACTGCGCGACGTTGTCGGCGATCATGCGGGTCGACTTCATCGCGGCCTGGCTGAGCTGGGCGTAGCCGGAGATCTCGCGCTGGACGCGCTGGCCTTCGGCGTGGAGCAGGTCCCGCAGGCTCTCGAGCTCGGAGATCAGGTTCTCGATCTCGGCGAGCGAGGTGCCCGCGACGCGCTGGATCAGCGAGTTGACGTTGTTCACGGTGGCTTCCGCGCTCGGGTCGAGCGGCGGCGCATCGGTGGTGGTCGACGCCGGACGGCGCAGATAGGCGATGTCGTTGCGGACGAAGTCACGGATGCCGGCCTCGACCTCCGTCACGGCGGCGAGGTTGGTGTCGACCGTCTCGGTCTCGGTGGCTTCGATCTTTTCCGGACGCATGGCGTTCATCGTTATTCCCCTGTTCGCGTTGAGCGCAGCGCGAGTGTCCCCCGCACGACGACGTCTGTGAGGCTTCCCTATCAGGGCGTCCGATTTTGACCGCAAATGGGCCGAGATGCGGCAAGGGCGGACCATTCGGGGGTTTTGCCGTGGCGTATGGTTACGAGAGTCTGAACGGCGGACGCGGCGAGGTGAATGCGCGGCGTGGCCGGTGCTCGTCTGCCTCGCGCTGCCTGCGGGGAGAGGTGAAAGACCTCACCAGCTCTTCTTGAAGCCGGCAGTGACGCTCTTGTTGACCGTGCCTTGCGAGGTCTCGCCGACCGAGCCGGATACGGTGACGTTGTCGAACAGCTTTTGCTCGGCGCCGACCTTGCGCAGCCATTTGTCGTCGGTGGTCGACAGCGTCTGGCCGGCGGAGATGCTGGTGCCGGTGTCGGTGAGGGTGACCTTGGCGGACTGGTCGGTCTCGTAATTGCGGGTGGTGATGTGGCCGCCGATGCCCGGGACCGCACTCGTGCCCTGTTGGTTGACGCTGTAGCCGTTCTGCAGCGTCAGCGAGGTGTCGCCGGACAGCGGTACGGATTTGGTCAGCGAGGCCCCGAGCTTGCTCTGCTCCGAACCGGGATCGACACGGGCTTCCACCGCGGTCTTGTCCCAGATCACGCCCGCGCCGGGCGCGGTTGCCGTCGCCCAGGCGCTGCCGGAGGATTGCGGCAGGTTGCCGCCATTGGTGGCCTTCTGCGCCAAGAGCTCGGACATCGTCCTGGGCTCGCTCGCCACCGTCATGTCGGCGCCGATCCGCGTATCCCAGAACGAGAACACCGACTGCTTCACGGTCACGGCCGAGGAGCCGTTGGCATTGGCGTTCGACGACCAGTCCAGCCCGTCCTTGGCGGCGGCCTGGGCGCGCTTCTTGGCGGCCATGGGGTCAATGCCGGTGCCGGCATCGACCGCGAGCTGACTCCAGTCGAGCTTGTCGACGTCGATGCCCTTCATCACGTCGGGGTCGTTGACGTCGGGGGCCTCCGCCACGGCCTCTGTCTCGGCCTCGTCGTCAGGCGCGGCCGCTGGGGCGGAGAAGGGCGGAATGATCTGCGCCGAAACCGTCAGCACCGAGCCCAGAATGAATGCGGCCGCCAGCACCGGCAGCCTGGCCCAGCCAAAACCTGTCGAGAATTCCATCGTCCTGCCCGCCAACCCCAGCGCATGTTGCCCGCCAATATAGGGCGAGCCCTGGTGATGACCATGCGCCATTCGGTCAGCCTGGATCAATGCGGATCTATCGTTGCGAAATTGTGGCAATTCGCGTGAGGGACGCGAACCAACGGGCCGCGCGAAAGGCGCGCGCCCGACGACGAGCTTCTCGGTGCGACGGCATCCGGCGGGGCTGGAGGCCAGGACGTCGCAGCCGGCATCGTCATCGGTCCCGGACATCGGGGCCCGTTGGTGTCCCTCTCAAGCGCGATGATCATCATCGCGCTTGAGGTTGTTGGTCGGGCATGATCTTTCCGGAAAACCGCTTAGCGCTCACGCGGCCGTTCGGGTCCGGATCATGCGTCAGCCGACGCTGGTCATCTTCGGCAGATGAATGGCGCGGCCGAGTGCCTGCTCGACCAGGTCGAACGTGTCGATCAGGACGCGCATGCTGACGAGCTTGCCCGCCCTGAACTGGGCGAACTGCGCGACCCGCAAGGAGATCGGCTTGTTGGAATCCAGCGCCGTCAGCGAATAGCGCACCATCGAGGCGGCGGAATCGACGCCCAGCATGATGCTCTCGCGCTCGAAACGGCGAACCCTGAAATTGTCGGCGAGCTGGCGGATGACGTCGAGCACGGCGTCCTTGCCCTGGCGCGCGCCGAGGAACGGAAACATGTCGATCGGGCCGTAGAGCGCCCACTCGACGTCCTCGTCGATCAGGGCCTCGATGTCCTCGAAATGCCGGTCGTTGATCGCGCGGTGCAACGCGCGCGAGAAACGCCAGAGGCTGTGCTCTGTCATTTTGGGCAGTCCTGAAGCTGGCTTTGCGGAAAAAACGGAAAACAACCCCATGCGCCGTCAGGCGCCGGGGCTCAACTCATTTGTATACGAACAAAATACCCGATTTCGGCCAAAACGCAATTCACGTTTTCGCAATGCACAATTGACGGCGATATGTGGGATTTGCAATAGAACCCCGTAATCTCCCGGGTTCCAGTGTGCCCGCGCGCGACGGGTTCCGGCAGAGGGACGGGGCTCAGTCCACCTGCGCACCGGTGATCAACGGCCCGATCTCGCGCTCCAGCACCTGCTGCACCAGATCGTAGGAATCGATGATCTCGCGGATCTGCGCCACCAGCCCGCCGCGAAACGTATAGAACACGGCCATGTCGAACTGCACGATGCGGTCGTTGCTGCGCTTCCTGAAATAGGCCTGCATGTAGGTCGCGACCTCGTCGCCCTCTGCAATGACGTGCGGCGCCTTGTAACGGATCTCCGAATAGCGCGCCCAGACCGTCTGCCACAGCGTGCGCAATTCGGCCTTGCCGTGGCGCGGCACCATGTGCGGCAGCACGTCGATCGGGGCATGGGTGAGGAAGTCGACGTCGTCGGTGCAGCAGGACAGCGCGGTCTCGAGATCGCCCCGCGCAAAAGCGTCGAGCAGATGCAGCACGCGTTGCCTGTTCAGCTTCTCAACCGTCATGCTGCTCCCGCCCCCATTGGCCGTGGATTGCAAACGCTACCGCGCCCCTCGCGGATCCATCAATCCGCAAAAACACAGGGTGCATGCCAACTATGACGCGCCGGCGCCATGCCGCGTTCATGGGGTGCAATTGCGGGTTGCGCAAATGTTCGCGCGCAGACTTTTGCACCTGGCGATGACGCCGCGCGCCTATCGGCGGGCGCGCCTCGCTCAGGTGATGGAACCCGGACCCGTCCCCGCCCGTTGACGGTTCAAAGCCGCATCCGGAGACATCGACCCATGAAATCTCTCATAGCCGTCACCGCCACCGCCGCGCTGCTCGTGCTCGGCGCGAGCTCCGCCGCCAACGCCAAGGGCTGCATCAAGGGCGCTGTCGTGGGCGGCGTTGCCGGCCATTATGCCGGCCACCACGGCGTGCTGGGCGCTGCCGCCGGCTGCCTCTACGGCCGGCACCACGCCAAGGAGCAGGAGAAGCAGCGGCAGCAGCAGAGCCAGATGAACGGGCAGGGGAAGCTGTAAGGCCGCGGAGAACCTCGCCCGTTCTCGCTTTGACGCGGCATGCTCCGATGGTAAATTCCTGTCGCTAGCGCTGGAGTTGAGCCAGGCGAGGGGACGATGGACGTCGGGAAGCTCTCGTGGGGTGTCGTCCTCGCAATCCTGTTCCTGTGCTTTTTCAGCGCTTTCATCAGAAATGCGTCCCACGCGCAGGGCGTCAAATACAATTGGCTCGGCGTCCTGCTGTCGTTCTCGACGATCGGCCTTGCCATCTACCTCGTGTTCTTCCGCCAGCTCTGACGCAGCCCGCCGGCTGCAGGGATATCGCATTTGTCGCTTTGCGCGAGCTGAGCGCGCGCCTCGTCCTTCGAGACGACCGCTTCGCGGTCCCTCAGGATGAGGCTGAGCGGCATTATCGCCCGTTGAAACTCGCGCAACGCACTCGGTCCTCATCCTGAGGGCCCGCCAAAGGCGGGCGTCTCGAAGGATGGCCACAGGCGGTATCATTTCTATATGCAATAGTCCTGCCCCCGGCTGGGAGGGGCCGATGCGTGAGGCAACTCACATCCCGGGCCTCACCCTGCGGCTAACGTCATCCCAATGTCATCAGGGAGACGTGCCATGGCTGCCATCGCAACCGCCAGAAAGTCCCGCCTGCACAACGCGATCGAAGGCCTCGCGCTGACCACGATCCTGCAGAGTTTCCCGACCTTCGCCGCCGCCGCCTTCCTGCTCAAGCTGGCGGGCAATCACGACCTCTCCGGCGACCCCGGCGTCGCCATCTTCGTCGCCATCGCCTCGCTCGCCCACGCGATGCTGGCGGTCACGTTCGGCCCGAGCTTCCCGCATTTGTTCAAGACCATCTACGAGCCGAAATTCTTCGAGGCCCATCTGTCGCTCGCCGACAAGATCGCGGCCTGGCGCACCCAGCCCGTCGCCTCGCTCCAGCTCGTCACCATCGTGCTGTTGCTGTCGGTGATGGCGGTGGTGACGGCGAGCGTGGGGTGAGGGAGCCATGCCGTTCATCACAGCGCGGAAACCTGCACCCTTCAACTGGCTCGAAGGTTTTGTGCTCACCACGGTCCTGCAGGGCTTCCCGATCTTCGCGGCGGCGTCCTTGATGGTGAAGCTGCTGGGCGCCTCGCACGGAGGCAGCCACGTGGTCACCATCACGCTGGCGTCGATCTTCTACAGCGTCTTCGTCATCGCGGCCGCCTCGGCATTCCCGAAGGTGAGGAGCGGCTACGAAGCCGGGTTCTTCGACGCGGGCCTGTCCTTCTCCGAAAAGATCGCTTATTGGCGCGCCAAGCCCGCGACGTCGATGCAGCTCATGGCCTCGGTGCTGCTGCTGTCGCTGCTGGCGACGATCGTGGGGTGAGGGTGTGTTCGTCGATTCCACGCTCGCAACGATCGGGCAGGTGGTATCCGCATCACTTTGCTGGCTTCCATTGCTCATTGCACACACCTCCGCATTCCCGCGGCGCGTTTCGCCCGGGCTTTGCCTGGTTGCGCGCCCCCGATTGGAAGAGAGGGCGCAGGGAAGGCCGGGAGCCGATTGGCTCCCGTGGCCGCCTGTGCAGAAGGTAGTCTGCGTGTGCAGGCACAGGCGGAAGACCACAGGGCAACCGGGACATCCCGGCCTTCCCTGCGCGATGGTTGGAACGGCTTATGGCGCGCTCTCCCCGGGGAGCGTTGCACTATTGCCCCCGTCACCTCAGGGATGACCGACACGCCGGCCCGGTTGGGCCGCTCGTGTCACCCCAAGACTTGGCGCCAGACCCCCGGGCGCCAGGACCACACGATTTTGCCGTACACGCATCCCATTTGTCGAAAGCGCGCCGTCCTGCTCACGGTTGCCCGCCCTGCAAAACCTCTCGCGCCAATGAGACCCGTGTCCACCGCCGCCCGGCCCCATGTCGTGACGATCGCGATACGCCCTCTCCGTCGGGCCGGAGTGAGTGAGGCATACGATAATTCCGAATTTCGGTAAAGTGGAATATTTTTGTGAGGAAGTGTTGACGCGTCGGGCAAAACAGTGCGCGAGGTGGGCCCGGATCACGCCGCGCCGTCATTGCGAGGAGCCCTTGCGACGAAGCAATTCAGACTGCGTCTGGGGAAGGATTCCGGATTGCTGCGGAGTCGCCGACGTATCTAGCGGTCAGTCCAGTGGATACGAACGTAGAAATTCTTTGGCAGCGTCGCGCGTCGAAAAGCGGCCAAGCTCCTTGTAGTCGGGATCGTCCTCCGCCTGATCGGACGACCGCAGCACGCGAACTTGCCGCCGTCCTCCACGATCAATTCCGTCAAGTTTCTCGCTGTTGAGAGGCGACATGTCGCGGAAGCCGCAGTGCGGACATTCGTGGTCGTAGGTGCACGACCATTCGCCGGTCCATGTCTTCTGGCAGCGGTCGCAGCGATAGATGTTGAGGAACCAGACCATGGCGAACCCTACGATTTCAGACGGTAGTTGCCGCGAGACAAGAACTCGAGGAAGCCACGATCACGCAAATACTGAAGCTGCTATTCGAGGGCTAAGCGTGGGCTGACGAAGCTGCGTTAGTGTCTAGTCGCATCGGCTTGTGGAATGCTATCCGGGTCCATTCCGTTCGGCAGTTCAGGAAGAGTAGGTTCTAAACTTGCAACAAATCTATTCGATGCACCTTCTTCCTCATGACTAATCTGGAATTCCCCATCCATAGTCAGCATCACTGATAGTGATTGAGTCTCCTTGCTGGGTGACTCGTCAAAAGCTTTACACAGTGCCTGACTTGCGGAACCGTCGCGTACCTTGTGAATCGCTTCTAGTAGCTCCGAGAGGGAGTGGATCCACTCTGCGCTATTCACATCTGGTGCAGTGACGATGAGGCGCCAAACAGAACTGCTCTCTGTCTGTACTTCCACGGATTTTGCTTCAGCGAATATATTTTCGATCAATAGCCTGCAATAGAATGCAAACCCATCGACAACGTTAGGATCGATTGTGAGGCGCTGACTGAGGGATTCACATAATCCAATTGCTAAGCCGGCGCGATAAGGCGGTGCGGCATTCAGCGCGTCTGCTACGATATCGGATGCATCGCTCGATAAGCCCGTCATAAATCGAAGCATTCGCGATGACTTCTTGTCCAAAGAGTCCGAAATTCTTCCTATCGATTCAGAAAACTTTGAACCAAGCCGGTCGATCCAGTGTAGGCACGTATAGAATTCTTGAATTAATTTGTGTCGGAACGACCAGGTGCCGTCATCTCTCCGCAGGATCATACTTGTGTGCTGTTCCAAGAGGGCGAGCACTGTAGCCGGCGCTTCGTCTGGATAAACGCGCCTAAGCTTATCTGCGACTTCCTGTGTCGAGAAGTGTCCAGAAGAAGAATCGACGTGATGAGCTAGGATCCTAAGTAAATTCGTCTTGCGAGCCGGCGATAGCTCCGCATTTTTTGATCGGACTATTCCCCTTACCGAATCCCATTCGTCGACCAGAGCTTCCATCATTGCAGCGATAGACTCAGTAATGAAATGAGGGCTCAGTTCCTTGCGTACATAGCGAGCGAGTAACAGTGTTAACAGGAGTGGGTTGCCAACCAAATCAAGGAGATAGGATTCAGAGGCCAAGCGAGTCCAAAATGGCTTCCAGGGCCTTTGACCGTGGAGTTTGTGAAAGATGATTTCGCGAACTTGCGCCTCATTAAAGGGACGAAGCTCGAAATCTGTAAACTCTGCGAACGGACGCGTCTCGACTCCCGTTCTGGTTGATAGAAAAAACGAGCAGTTCGCATACTGTTTTGCAAATAGCCGCAAGTCACGTGTCGCGGTATCTCGAAGGTCATTGGAGATTTCGTCGATTCCGTCTAGCGCGAACGTTAGTTCTCCTCGCTCGGCGAAATAACTGAAATTGTCTGCAAGCCAATCCCCCTTTAGGTCAACCAAAGCTCTCTTTGCGCATAACTCAAAGCTGTCAGTCTTACGCCAGTCTCTAAGCGCGATGTAGACCGGGATGTTCGTTTGCTGAGCGGTGCTATTGGACGTGCGGGCGATCTGCAGCATGAGATGTCTGAGCAGAGTAGTCTTGCCTGCGCCAGCTGAGCCGGAAATGATTACTCGGCGCGCATTCTTTGCGTGCATTAATGGGACGAGTTTTTTTAGGCTTCTGTTGTAAAGGGTCGGCTCAACAAAAGTCGCAGGCAGGTAGCAACGTTGCTCGGGTAAAATCGCCTCAGAAAAAGAATATGCTGAGTAGAACAAGGCTAGATAGTGCTCGGTGGCGCCGAACGGGCGCGGAGCGAATTCAATATGACTTTCCTTAGGCTCATGAAGTATGGCGTACGAACAATGGTCCGTTTCATTGGAGACAAATATTAGGGCGGGCATCTCCCTGCCGCCAAATACGACTTGTCCGTTTATCTGCTTGTGACGTCCCGTTAGGGCCGCCCCCAATTCGTCCGGATCAGGCAGAGGAAGGTCGCACCGCAGCCAATCTTGGTCGACCACAAAGATCGAGCCCTGTTGTTCGACAGGCAAGCATTTAGGTTTCGACGATGGAGGATTGTTCATTGAGTAAACCGCCAACTAGGGGTTCAAAGTAGGTGTCCCAAACATACGCGAGGCCAAGCTCTTCCATGCACTCTCGGTAAGTCTGCATGACCGTTGGATATTGTGCAGGGGATGAGCAGTTTCCGAGCACCTGCGCCTTTATGTAGTGAGATCTTATTTGGAGCCGCATACTGGGCAATGCGCCGACTAGATCTGTCGTAAGGCAGGTCTTGGTCTCGGGAGTTAACTGATAGCCGCGGGCAACGAACTTAATCGTTCTGATGAATATTTGTGCATATTGATGATGGTTTGCGCTGCCGCATATGAAAGAAAGGAGCTTTTGCTGAGCGTCTGAAATTCCTCTACCGGTAGGATCAATAATTACGTCGTTGATTGGTTCGTAGTAAACTGCATTACAAGAGAAGTCTCGATGTCGGACATCCCGTTCAAATCCCACCCCGAAGATCGCGTCTTTGGTGCCTGGCAAGCTATCAGAGAAAAGCTTTAGATCGATATGTGGGTCGCCGCTGCGCTTGGATCCTCCGATGCTGATATATCCGCGCTCCTTCGAGAGGGAAGGGTCATATCGAAACATGCTCGGTAGAAACTTCTTCGCCTGGACTAGCGGCATCGTAGTTACGACATCAATGTCATTGGCCGTGCCTCCATTAAGAGTGTCGCGCACGGTGCCGCCAACGACGTAGGCCTCAAATCCTCGGGACCATATTTCTTCAATTAAGTTTCGGTAGGTCGGACCCGGTGGTATTCGCCTCGCTAAGAGTTGGGCAAACCGTTGTGACGTGGCGCTGTCCGGTCGAATAATTTTTCCTCCGTTAGGCAAGGTCATCCAATTTGGGCCAACTCGGTTGAATGGGTCACAAAGACGGATCTCTTCAAACGATTTGGTAGTCCCGTTACCAAAATCGTTGAGGATCACGGCGTTCCCTTCGATGTCATGCCCAGTCATAACTCCACTAACCTGATGAGCTTCTGCGAACCAGCAAACCCGGTCGCCTGGTCTTGGCAGTGGGCAAATAGGCAATTTGAGGGAGCTTGGATCGATGAGCTGAATCACATCAAACAATGCCTCAAGGATAAAACTGCAACATTCTAGATTATCAATTGAATTGCAATGGAGAATTCGGCTACCCAAGGTTATATCTTAGGTGTCATTTTACCTCTTCTTCCACCCACCCCGCCGTCCCGGCTGCCCGCCCGTCGACTTCGGCGCCGGCCCGAATTCCGGCCCCGACTGGCGAGAGTCTGTCGGCTGGATGATCCGGCTGGTGCTGCCGAACGGCTTGGCCGGGAGCGCGCGGTTTTCGCGGAACGGCAATGACTCCGGGCCGTGCATCTCGTCGAGATGCGGCTTGTGCACCTTCGATCCGCCACTGCCGCCGCTGGCCTTCAGCGCGGAGCCGACGGTTTTCTTCTTCATGGCGCTGACGGGCAGGTTCGCGGCGTCGCCGTATTTCTTTGCGCCGGCATAGGCACCGGCCTTGCCTGCGACGGCGCGCTGCTTGGCGGTGGGATCGTCCACCACCGCGAGCTCGGTCGCACGCAGGCGCTTGACCTCGTCGCGCAGGCGGGCGGCCTCCTCGAAGTTCAGATCGGCGGCGGCCTCGCGCATCCGCGTTTCGAGATCGGCGAGCACGGCTTCGAAATTGTGGCCGATCGAGATGACGTCGTCGGTCATGTCGTGGCCGCCGACCTCCACCAGCACGTGGTCGCGCTCGTAGACGGAGTTGAGGATGTCGCCGATCTGCTTCTTCACGCTCTCCGGCGTGATGCCGTTGGCGGTGTTGTACTCGACCTGCTTTTCGCGGCGGCGGTTGGTTTCCGCGATGGCGCGCTCCATCGAGCCCGTCATCTGGTCGGCATAGAGGATCACCTTGCCGTCGACGTTGCGCGCGGCGCGGCCGATGGTCTGGATCAGCGAGGTCTCGCTGCGCAGAAAGCCTTCCTTGTCGGCGTCCAGAATCGCGACCAGTGCGCATTCGGGAATGTCGAGGCCTTCGCGCAACAGGTTGATGCCGACCAGCGCGTCGAACGCGCCGAGCCGCAAGTCGCGGATGATCTCGATGCGCTCGATGGTGTCGATATCAGAGTGCATGTAGCGGACGCGAATGCCCTGCTCGTGCAGATATTCGGTGAGATCCTCCGCCATGCGCTTGGTCAGCACGGTGATCAGCGAGCGATAGCCGGCCTGCGCGGTGGCGCGCACTTCGCCGACGAGGTCGTCCACCTGGGTGCGGGCCGGGCGGATGTCGACGGGCGGATCGATCAAGCCGGTCGGACGGATGACCTGCTCGACGAACACGCCGCCGCTCTCGTTGAGCTCCCAGCCGCTCGGCGTCGCCGACACCGCGACGGTCTGCGGCCGCATCATGTCCCACTCCTCGAAACGGAGCGGGCGGTTGTCCATGCAGGAGGGCAGGCGGAAGCCGTATTCGGCCAGCGTCGCCTTGCGGCGGAAGTCGCCTTTGAACATGGCGCCGATCTGCGGGATGGTGACGTGGCTCTCGTCGGCGAAGATCAGCGCGTTGTCCGGGACGTATTCGAACAGCGTCGGCGGCGGCTCGCCGGGGCGGCGACCGGTGAGGTAGCGCGAATAGTTCTCGATGCCGGCGCAGCTTCCGGTCGCCTCCATCATCTCGAGGTCGAAGGTGGTGCGCTGCTCCAGCCGCTGCGCCTCCAGCAGGCGGCCCTGGTTGTTGAGCTGGTCGAGCCGCACCTTCAATTCGGACTTGATCGACTTGATCGCCTGCACCAGCGTCGGACGCGGCGTCACATAGTGCGAGTTGGCGTACATCTTGATGAATTCGAGCTCGTCCTGCTTGTGGCCGGTGAGCGGATCGAACTCCTCGATGGTCTCGATGGTGTCGCCGAACAGGTTCACGCGCCAGGCGCGGTCCTCATAGTGTGCGGGGAAAATATCGATCACATCGCCGCGCACGCGAAAAGTGCCGCGGGTGAAATCGGCCTGGGTGCGCTTGTACTGGAGCGCGACGAGGTCGGCGATGAGCTGGCGCTGGTCGATGCGCTCGCCCTTCTTCAGCGCGAAGGTCATCGCGGTGTAGGTCTCGACCGAGCCGATACCGTAGATGCAGGACACCGACGCCACGATGATGACGTCGTCGCGTTCGAGCAGCGCGCGCGTCGCCGAGTGGCGCATGCGGTCGATCTGCTCGTTGATGGACGAGTCCTTTTCGATGTACGTGTCCGTGCGGGGGACATACGCTTCCGGCTGATAGTAGTCGTAATAGCTGACAAAATACTCGACCGCGTTGTCAGGGAAGAAGTTCTTGAACTCGCCATAGAGCTGGGCGGCCAGCGTCTTGTTCGGCGCCAGGATCAGCGCGGGGCGCTGCGTCTTCTCGATCACCTGCGCCATGGTGTAGGTCTTGCCCGAGCCGGTGACGCCGAGCAGCACCTGGGTGCGGTCGTTGCGCTGGATGCCTTCGACCAGCTCGGCGATCGCGGTCGGCTGGTCGCCCTTCGGCTCGTAGGACGATTTGATCTCGAAGCGCACGCCGCCCTCGGACTTCTCGGGGCGCGGCGGACGGTGCGGCGTCCAGATCTTGGTGGAGCCGTCGTCCTTGCGGAACTCCGGGCGGCCTTCGCGGATCAGCGACTCCAGCGCGTCGGCGGTCGCCTTGACGCCGAGCGCCTCCATCTTGGAACGCGGCGGACGCGCCAGCGCCTCGGCGTCGTCCTCCTCGGTGGGCAGGCCGAGCTGCCGCGCCAGTTCCGGATCGAGCGTCGGGATCGTGGCCGCTGTTCCGTAATTGGCCTGCGGCGCTTCTTCCAGCCCGCCAACCTCGATGGATTGCCGGGCCCCCGGCGGCTGCGGATTGGGCCGCAGCGGCATCGGTCGCGCACTGTCCTGCGGAAACTGCTTTTGAAGGTCTTTGGGCGTCGAGGCCCGCGCGCGATGCGCGGCGGCCTCGCCCCCGGCGCGGCGGTCGCGCGAATTGTCCGGCGGCGGCTGCAGCCCGGTCCCCGATCCAAGCCCGGCGTCGCCGCGGTTGATCGCGGGATTGAGCAACTCGGCCAGCGCCGGCCCAATCGGCTGCACGTCAGGCCGATGCGCCTTGGAATTTGGCGCCTTCGGGGCCTTGGTTTTAGGGGATTTGCCGGATGTTTCGGAGGATGCGGGTTTCTTCGCCATGAGGCGAATATGGGACGAGTCTGCCCCGCAATAAAGGGCGAATGGCCGCCGCCATGCAGCCTGCTGACAGCAGGTTGGCAGCAGGCACGTGCCTCACGCCGCCGGCGACGGACCCTCGCCGTCATCACTCGCCTGATAGGGCTTCAGGATGTCGAGATGGATCCCGCCGCAATCGGTGCAGCGCATGGTCCAGTATTCGCATCCGGCGCGGCCGCCGATGACGCGGAGCACCGTCAGGTCGCCGTCGCATTCCGGGCAGTTCGACAGCACGTTGCGGGTGTAGATCCTCGGCCGCGACGTGTCCTCGAATTCGATGACTGACATGACCGGTTGCCCCCTTCTTACGCTGCGCTGTCCCTGGTTCGCGGGCCGTCCTGCTGGCTTATTCGTCGTCGTTGTCGGCCCGCCGGCGGAAGCGGTCGATGTGGTGCTTGGCGTCGGCGATCGCGGCGTTCTGATCGGGCCAGGCGAAACCGACCTCCATGGCCGGAAACAGCACGCCGTCGATGGCGACGGGGCTGAGATCGGCGCGGCGGATTCGGGCGTGCCAGAGGCCTTTGCCGGCCTCGAAAGATTCGATGTCAAAGCCGTCGTAAAGGGTCGTCATTCTTGTCGGTCCCACGTTTCTTTTCGGAGGGTCAGGGGACCACGTTTGCGGATTTTGGGATGTGAAGCCGTTCACAAGTGGCCGGCTTTTTTGGCCTCCTGACGTCAGTTCCGTGCTGCAGTGCGGCCGATCCGCCGCGGCCTGGCCGCGGGTTCCGCCGCGGCGCGCATGATCCAGCGGCGGAACGCGGCGAAGTCGCGCTGCTCGGTCTGGAAGCTGCGATAGAGCAGATACCAGCGCATGCCCTTGGGCACCGAGAGGTCGAACGGGGCCACCAGCCGGCCGGCGGCGAGGTCGTCGTCGATATAGGGGCGGATGCCCATGGCGATGCCGAGCCCGTCGGCGGCGGCCTGAAGGGCCTGTCCGTAGAACTGGAACTCCGGCCCACGCGGATTGATGCGGGGGAGGTTCGCGGCCTTCAGCCAGATCGGCCAGTCCTCCGGCGAATGTTCGACGCGGATCAGGCTGGGGCCCTTGAGGTCCGCCGGGCGCTTCAGGCCGCTGGCGAGGCGGGGCACGCAGACCGGCGTGAGGTCGCCGGCGAACAGCGGCTCGGCGACGAGGCCGGGCCAATCGCCGGTGCCGAGCTTGATGCCGCAGCTCCAGTCCTCGCCGAACGGCACCGATGCGCCGCCGGTGGTGAAGCGCACCTCGATGTCGGGCTCCTCGCTGCGAAACTCCGACAGGCGCGGGATCAGCCAGCGCATCGCAAAGGTGTGGCCGACGCCGATGGTGAGCACGCGGACGCTCGCCGGCGCCGTCACCTGCGCGGTGAGGCTGGCCAGTGCATCGAAGATCGGGGTCAGCCCGCTTTGATAGGCCCGGCCGGCCTGTGTCAGCACCAGGCGATTGGCCTTGCGCTCGAACAGCGCGACGCCGAGCCGCTCTTCGAGCAGATGCACCATGCGGCTGACGGCGGCCGCCGACACGCTCAGCTCGAGCCCGGCCGCGGCAAAGCTGCCGGTCCGCGCCGCCGCCTCGAATGCCTTGATGCCGTTGAGAAACAGCAGCCGCCGCAAATGCAAGACCCCTGCGCAATACCCTCAGGAAAGCTGAGGCCAGGGCAAGATAACTCAGTTTGCGCGAGCGGGGCAAGCAAGGCACGTTCCCCTTCGCCTCTCCCCGCGGCGGGGAGAGGCCGACACGCGCAGCGTGGCGGTGAGGGAGAGTCTCCGCGAGTCCAACTGCTACCGTCTCCGCCGAGGCTCCCCCTTATCCCAACCCTCTCCCCGCAAGCGCGGCGAGGGGGAATGAGCAGTCTTCGTCCCTCACGTGCTTTCAGGAGATGCACTCCGTGACGCCCATCATGATCGCTGCCCTCGGATTGCTGATGGTCGCCACCGCCTTCCTGTCGGGGCTGTTCGGCATGGCGGGCGGGCTGATCCTGATCGGCGTGCTGCTTGCCCTGATGCCGCTGCCGACGGCGATGGTGCTGCACGCGATCACGCAGATGGCCTCGAACGGCTGGCGCGCGTTCTTGTGGCGGGCGCATATCCGCTGGCGGCCGGTCGCGAATTACATGGTCGGCGCTGCCGTCGCGCTGGCGGCCTGGTCGCTCACCCGCTACGTGCCGGACAAGCCGACGGCGCTGCTCTTGCTCGGCGTCACCCCGTTCATGGCGCGGCTCCTGCCCGCGAACATCAAGCCGGATCCCGATCGGCTCTGGCAGGGCACGGTCTACGGCACGATCTGCATGGGCCTGATGCTGATGACCGGCGTCTCCGGTCCGCTGCTCGACACCTTCTTCCTCGGCGGCGATTTCGGCCGCCGCGAGAAGGTGGCGACGAAAGCGATGTGCCAGCTCGTCAGCCATTTCACCAAGCTGATCTATTTCGGCGGCATCATCGACCAGGCCGCGAGCCTCGATCCCGTGCTCGCCGGCGTCGCGATCGCCGCCTCGATGCTCGGCACCACGCTGGCGCGGCGCATCCTGGAAGCGATGACCGACCAGCAATTCATCGCCTGGTCCAACAAGCTGATCACCACCATCGCCTGCTATTACATCGCCTATGGCGGCTGGCTGATGCTTCGTGCGCCGGTTCTGGCCGCCTCCGACAAGGGAGGTTTGCAATGAGCAACGCCGATCCGCTGGTGCTGGACTTCGTCGAATGGATCGCGCGCGAGCCGCGCGCCTATGCAGAGGTCATTGCGACCTGGAAGACCTCGTGCCCGCGCCTCACCATCTGGGAAGACGCCGCGGACCGCGGCTACGTCGCGCGCGAGACGATCGCAGGCCTCGGCCTGGTCATCGCGGTGACGGAAGGCGGCGAGAAATTGCTGCGCGCGAACGGGCGGTGACGCCTCACGTCGATCTCCACATCGTCATTGCGAGCGCGAGCGAAGCAATCCAGAATGTCTTTCGCGGCGGCAGACCGGATTGCTTCGCTGCGCTCGCAATGACGGAACACCACCATGTCACTCAAGCTCTACGAACTCGTCGGCACCGACCCCTCGCGCCCGTTCAGCCCGTATTGCTGGCGCACGCGGATGGCGCTGGCGCATAAAGGCCTTGCCGCGGAGTCGTTGCCCTGGCGCTTCACCGAGAAGAGCACGCTTGCGCCGCACGGCTCGGAGAAGGTCCCGGTGTTGTTGCATGACGATAAGCCGGTGGTCGATTCCTGGACGATCGCGAATTATCTGGAAGATACTTTCCCGGACCGTCCGTCGCTGTTCGGCGGCGAGGGCGGCCGGGCCATGGCGCGCATGATCAACGCCTTCGGCGACATCGCCATCGTCGGCGGCATCTTCCCACTCATCGTTGCCGACATCCCGAAGAATCTGGCCGAGATCGACGCGGCCTATTTCCGCCAATCGCGCGAGGCGCGTTTCGGCGGCAGGAGCCTCGAAGAGGTCATGGCGGGTCGCGATACCGGCGTGGTCGCCTTCCGCAAGTCGCTCGAGGTGATGCGCCAGACCTTGAAGAAGCAGCCTTATCTCGGCGGCGACGGGCCGAACTACGCCGACTACATCGTGTTCGGCGGTTTCCAGTGGGCGCGCGTGGTGAGCCCGTTCAAGCTGCTGGAAGCCGATGACCCCGTTTATGCCTGGCGCGAAAAACTGCTCGACGCGTTCGACGGCATGGCGCGGACCTCGCCGGGACACGCAGTCTAGTTTCGTAGGGTGGGCAAAGGCGCAAAGCGCCGTGCCCACCATCTCTCGCGATCGCCGAAAATGCGTGGGCACGCTTCCGCCGTCGCTCTTCGAGCTATGGCGAACAAGTCGCTTTGCCCACCCTACGATACTGCCGCCGCCTCCGCCGCCTTCCTCAGACACTCCCGGCACAAACAATCCTCGCCCTCGACCGGCATCGGCAGCTTCGCTGTCTCCTCCGCGCACCAGCAGGAGCCCGAGAGGTCGCAGCCGAACTCGGTGCCGCAGCGCGCGCAGGCGAGGCGGCGCGGTTCCGGCGGCGGCATTTCTTTCGGATTTGTCATGATTTGCGTCGAAGCTTCGCCGTGATTTTCATGTCGGGTTCATCGGTCGTTACAGTATATTATGCGTTGCGCACGTATCAGGAAAGCGGTTGGCAACGCGCGAAGGACAGATCGATGGCCCGCGATTCGCAAGCCGCGCTCGTTGCGCTCAACCGTTTTGGCTTCGGTGCCCGCGGCGGCGCATCCGGCGATCTCATCAACGCGGCCTCCGATCCGCGCGGCTTTGTGAAGGCGGAACTGGCCCGTCCCAATGGCGTGCTGCTGGAGGCGCCGGGCCTGCAATCGACGCCGCAACTCGGGCAGGCCGTGTTCGCCTATCAGGATCAGGTCAAGCAGGCGCGTGAAGCGGCGAAGGCGGCTGTGCCCCCTGAGGCACCCGCGCCGGCCGAACAGAAACCTGCCCTGCGCCGCAATCTCTCGCTGAACACGGCCGCAACGGAGATCGCCGGTCAGATGGCCGAGGCCAAGCCGGCCGACAGCGCGGTGAAGCCCGAGACCATGCAGCCGGGCCCGGCTGCGCCTGCCGCAAAGCCCGCGCCGCAGCCGCTCAACGTGATTCAAAAGACCTTCCGCGCCGAGGCGCTGGCACGCCTGCAGCGCGCGACGTTGGCGAGCTGCGGTTACACCGAGCGGCTCGTGGCGTTCTGGTCCAATCATTTCTGCATCTCCGCGAGCAAGGGTGAGCTGGCGCGGATCTGGGCCGGCGCGTTCGAGCGCGAGGCGATCAGGCCGCACGTGCTCGGCCGCTTCGCCGACATGCTGAAAGCGGTGGAGCAGCATCCCGCCATGCTGTTCTTCCTCGACAACCAGCAATCGCTCGGCCCGGACTCTCGCGCAGGGCAAAACCGCAAGCGCGGCCTCAACGAAAATCTCGCGCGCGAGATCATGGAGCTGCATACGCTCGGCGTCGGCGGCGGCTACACGCAGGACGACGTCACCTCGCTCGCGCGGATCATCACGGGCTGGACCTTCGCCGGAAGGCAGGGACAGCTCGGCCCACCCGGCTCGTTCGTGTTCAACACCAATGCGCACCAACCGGGACCGCAGATGCTGCTCGGCAAGACCTACGAGCCGGCGGGGCTCGCGCAGGGCGAGGCCGCGCTCGCCGACATCGCGCGGCATCCGTCCACTGCGAATTTCATCGCCACGAAATTCGTCCGGCACTTCGTTGCCGACGATCCGCCGCCGGCGCTGGTTGCGCGGTTGCGCGATGTCTTCGTCAAGACGGATGGCGACCTCAAGGCGCTTGCGACGGCCTTGGTCGATGCGGACGAAGCGTGGAAGGCGCCGCTGACCAAGATGCGCAGCCCTTATGATTTCCTCGTCGCGAGCGGCCGGCTGCTCGCCCGCGTGCCGGAGGATCCCGGCGCGTATCTCAACAATCTCAACATGCTGGGCCAGCCGCTGTGGTCGCCGGCGGGGCCGAACGGTTTCCCGGATACCAGCGCTGCCTGGGCCGCGCCCGAGGGGATCAAGCTCAGGCTCGATATCGCCGCGCAGATGGGCGCGCGGCTCGGCAACAACATCGATCCGCTCGACCTCTTGGAATTCGCGGCGGCCGACGCGGCCTCCATCGAAACGCGCCGAACCGTCGAGCGCGCGGAGTCGCGGCAGCAGGCGCTGGCGCTGCTCCTGATGTCGCCGGAAATGCAGAGGAGATGACCATGATCGACTGCGTCGAGAACCGGCTCCTCACCTCGCGCCGCGGCTTCCTGCTCGGCGGTGCCTCCTTCGCGGCCTGGGCTTACCTGCCGAAATTCGCGCGCGCCGCCGATGGGCGCGATCCCCGGTTGGTCGTGGTCATCCTGCGCGGTGCGCTGGACGGGCTTGCGACCGTCGCCCCGATCGGTGATCCCGACTATGCCGGCCTGCACGGCTCGATCGCGCTCGCCGCGGATGGCGTCCATCCCGCGATCATGCTCGATTCCTTTTTCGCGCTGCATCCCGCCATGCCCGAGTTTTCGCGCATGTACCGCGACAAGCACGCCGCGGTGATCCACGCGGTGGCAACGCCCTATCGCGACCGCTCGCATTTCGACGGCCAGGATGTGCTCGAAAGCGGCTATGCCGGCCCGGGCCGCGTGCAGTCCGGCTGGCTCAACCGCGCGCTGGAGGCGCTGCCGCGCGGCGAACGCGTGTCGAGCGGTCTTGCGGTCGGGCCCACCACCCCGCTGGTGCTGCGCGGCAACGCGCCGACCGTCGGCTGGGCGCCGGTCGCGTTGCCGCAGGCGGATGACGACACTGCGATGCGCCTCGTCGATCTCTATCGTCATCGCGATCCCGCGCTGGCCTCGGCGTTGTCGCAAGGCCTCCGGTTAGAGAAGGCCGCGAGCGGCGACGACATGAAGCCGAAGCCCGGCAATCAGGTCGCGCAGATGCGCCAGGTCGCGCGCGGCGCCGCCAAGCTGATGGCGGCGGACGACGGCCCGCGCATCGCCGCGCTCGCTTTCGACGGTTGGGACACGCATGCCAATGAAGGCGGCCCGGTCGGGCGTCTCGCTTTCCTGCTCGGCGGGCTCGATGGCGCGCTCGCCGAATTCGAAACCGGTTTGGGCGATCGCTGGCGCGACACCGTCATCGTCGTCGCCACCGAATTCGGGCGCACCGCGCGCATCAACGGCACCGACGGCACCGATCATGGTACGGGCACGATCGCGCTGCTCGCCGGCGGCGCGGTGAAGGGTGGTCGCGTCATCGCCGACTGGCCCGGCCTGAAGCCCGCCAACCTCTATGAGGCCCGCGACCTCAAGCCGACCACCGATCTCCGCGCCGTGATCAAGGGCGTGCTGCAGGGCCAATTCGGCCTGTCCGATCGCGTGCTGGCGGAAACGGTATTCCCGGACAGTGCAGCGGCACGGCCGATGCAGGGACTGGTAGCTTAACCTCTCCCCGCTCTTTGCGGGGAGAGGTCGGATGGCGCAGCCATCCGGGTGAGGGGCAGGGCAATGCGTGGCAACAACGAAAAACCCATCCGACTCGCGCGACGCTTGCGTGCCGATCAAACGGATGCAGAGACACTCCTGTGGAATCGTATCCGCAATCGGCGGATCGATGGCCACAAGTTCGTCAGGCAGGAGCCGATTATCGGTTACATCTGCGACTTCGTCTGCCGTGAGAAGCGGCTCATCGTCGAAGTTGACGGCGGTCAGCACAATGAATCCGCAACAGATGCTGTTCGTGATAAGCGGCTAGCAGAGAAGGAGTACAAGGTACTGCGTTTCTGGAACAATGACATCCTTGGAAATATCGAAGGTGTTCTCACCGCCATTCAGACCGAGCTCGCGGAAGCAGCAGACGTACCTTAACCTCTCCCCGCTCTTTGCGGGGAGAGGTCGGATGGCGCAGCCATCCGGGTGAGGGGCAGGGCACACTATTGCCCAAATGGTAGTGCGCCCGACTCGCACAACGACAGTGCGCGGACCGCAACCTTCGCCTACAATTGAGACCGAACTCGTGGAGACAGCCCCTCACCCCACCCTCTCCCCGTTAGAACGGGGCGAGGGAGTGAAGGAGCGGCGCCTCCCTCACTGCCCATTTACAGGAGACCCCCATGTACATCGCCATGAACCGCTTCCGTGTCGTCAAGGGCTCTGAGGCCGCCTTCGAGCAGGTCTGGCTCGGCCGCGACACGCATCTGGACAAGGTGCCGGGCTTCGTCGAATTCCATCTGCTGCGCGGACCGGAAGCCGAGGATCACACGCTCTATGCCTCGCACACGGTGTGGGCGAACCACGCCGCGTTCGAGGCATGGACCAAGTCGGAGGCGTTTCGCGCGGCGCATGCGCGGGCCGGCGACACCAAGCCGGCTTATCTCGGCCATCCACAGTTCGAAGGCTTCGAGGTGATACAGACCGTGGCGAAGTAGCGCCGCGCCGGCTTGTTTGTTTGAGCATGATCTTTCCGGAAAACCGCTGCACACTTTTCCGGATCATGCTCTAGCCCAGCGTAATCCTGTCGATCTCCGCCATCTCCTCGGCGCTGAGCTTCCAGGCGATCGCCTTCACGTTCTGCTCGATCTGCTCGACGCGGGTGGCGCCAGCGATGACGCTCGACACTTGCGGGCGGGCGGCGAGCCAGGAGAAGGCGAGCTCGAGCATGCTGTGGCCGCGCGCCTTTGCAAAGGCCTGGAGCTTCTCGACGATGTCTTCGTTGCGCGGCGTGACGTAGCGGTCGCGCAGCCGTTCCACCTTGCCGAAGCGGGTGTCGCCGGGCGCGGCCTCGCCCTTCCGGTACTTGCCGGTGAGGAGTCCGCTCGCGAGCGGGAAGAACGGCAGCAGGCCAAGCTTGTATTCCCGCGCCGCCGGCAGCAAATCCTTTTCGATGTCGCGCACGACGAGCGAGTATTCGTCCTGGCACGACACGAAGCGGGCGACGTTCATCGCGCGCGCGACGTACTCGGCTTCGGCGACGCGCCAGGCCGGAAAGTTGGAATTGCCGATGTAGCGGACCTTGCCCTGGCGGACGAGATCGTCGAGCGCGCGCAGGCTCTCCTCGATCGGCGTCAGCGGGTCGTAATCGTGCTGCTGGTAGAGATCGATATAATCGGTCTTGAGCCGCTTCAGGCTCGCTTCCACGGCCGCCATGATGTAGCGGCGCGAGGCGCCCTGCTTGGTACCGTCCTCGGCCATGGGCTTGGAATATTTCGTTGCCAGCACGATGTCCTTGCGGCGATCGCCGAGGACTGCGCCGAGCACGTTCTCCGAGCCGCCCATGTCGGCATAGATGTCGGCGGTGTCGAACAGCGTGATGCCGAGGTCGAGGGCGCGATGGATCACCTTGCGCGAGGTCTCCAGATCCGTGCGCTGGCCGAAATTGTTGCAGCCGAGCCCGACCGCAGACACGCGAAGGCCGGAGGCGCCGAGATTGCGAATTTCCATGGAGAGATTCTGTCGGATGAGCGGCGGGCATTGTAACCACCACGCTCGCTAGCTGCAAGCCGCTCGCCGCGCTGCTGCCATGCCGGCAGCGCGGACAAAAAAATGCGGCCCCTGTCAGACGCGGCGACTGACGGGGACCGCTTGGGGCGCTTGATCGGTGACGGGGGGCCAGACCAGACGCAAGCGGGAGCCTAGCCCCGCTATGTTACGCGCGGGTGACAGGTGCCGCTTATCCACAGGGTCCGCCTGCAAGGATCAGAAGATCTTGCGATAGACAATGAAGCCGGAACGCTCCGCGACCTTGTCGTAGAGGCGCTGGGCCGTGAGGTTGGTCTCGTGCGTCTGCCAGTAGACCCGCGGCGATCCCGCCAGTTTCGCCCGCTCATACACCCCATGGATCAGCGCCGAGCCGACGCCCTTGCCGCGGGCGCTCTCGGACGTGAACAGGTCCTGCAGATAGCAGGACGGCTCGATCGCGGTCGTGCTGCGATGAAACAGATAGTTCGTCATGCCGAGCAGCTTGCCGTCGCTCTCGGCGACCAGCCCATGCACCGGCTCGTAGCCGTCGAAGAAGCGCTGCCATGTCACCTTCGTGATCTCGGGTGCAAGCGCGGTCGGGCCGGAGCGGCCGTAGAAGGCGTTGTAGCCGTCCCACAGCGGCAGCCATTGATCGTAGTCCTGCCTGGTGACGGAGCGAATGGTGAGCGACATCTGGAATTCCCGCGATCGATGAAGCGTCCTTCATACGTGATGAGGGCCGCGCCGATCAATCGCGCCGTCGCATCACTCCGCGACGCGAAGATACCGGATCAGCTTGCGGCCTGTGGGATCGCGCAGCGAGCGGTAGTAGTCGGCGCGGGCCGGGGCGTCGGTGTGGCGCACGAGGTCGGTCACCGGCGTGTAGCTCAGCATGCGCCCGCCGTCGGGCAGTGCCGTGCAGACGAAACGCAGCACCTCGCCGGTGCGCAAGGCGATGGTGATCGGCGTGGCATCGCCGGTCCGCACCATCTCCATGCGCTGGGCGATGAAGATGCCGAGCTCGTCCTCGGGCAGCTCGAACGCGCCGGTGTCGCGGCAGTGATACATCAGCGCGATGAAGGGCGGCTTGCCGTCGGCGATTTCGTCCGGCACCGCGAAGTAATCGCGGAACGCGCGGTTGATGAATTCGGCGCGTGTCTCGGCGTCGAGCAGCACGATGCCGATGTCGACCTGGTCGAGCGCCGCCGAGAGCCGCGCGGCGAGGGTGTGGCTGCGGCGCTCGGCCGCGAACGTGCCGAGCAACCGTTCGCGCATCAGGCCTGTGATGCCCGCGGTGAGCGCCGCAGTCACGGCCAGGAGGCCGAGCCGGATCAGATCCGCTGCGGCATAGGACACGCCGTGCCGGTTAAGGGACAGCAGCGCAGCGCCGGTCACGGCGGCAGCCGCGGTGATCATGGCCGAGCCGACACCCGACAGCGTGCCGGCGAGCGCCACGATGCAGATGAACAGCGGGGCAGGCGAGGGAAGGGCAATCACGCGTTCGAGCAGCATCGCCAGCAGCAGGGCCGCTGCCGTCAGCGCCGGACCGGAGATCGCACGCCATCCGAACCGCATGGGCCAGCCTCGCTCCTCCCGAACGAGATAAGGCCGCAACACTGGCCGATCGTTGCGCAACTCCAATGCGTTTTCGCGCGCCGTGCTTAAGGCGCACTTGCGCACAAGCGTAAGGCTTTCGGATGATTTTAGCCCAGGTGCGCGTGCTTGAAGGACTGTTGCAGCGCAGGCGCATTCAGCGTCGACGTTCCCGGGCCCTTGCGGGTGCCGACGAGGATCAACAGTGACGCCGCGACCAGGATGGCCGCAGTCAGTGTGATTGCAACGACTACCACAGGTGATTTCATCGACATCCTGTCGCGATCCGGCGGGCACGGGTCATGCGGCGCCTTGAAGGTCGGACCAGGATGAAACGGGAATCAGGCCGGCAGACCCATCGCCATGGTGGCCTTGGTCGACAACACCGTCAGGGTGACGATCAGGCAGAGCGAGAGCGCGGCGATCGCCAGTGAGGCCGCGACGGCGTTGGTGAGCCGGGAAGACGCGACGGTAGCGGGATGGCCCTGAAAGCCTGCCGTGCCGGACGCCCGTATCATGGTCTAAATCCCTCAACGCGCGAGCGAATCACCCGCGACTTTCCACAATTTCCCAGCTTCAACCGGCAACATTGCGGCGGCTATCGCGTTGAAGATGGCCGGATTGCGGCAAATATTACCGTTATGCCCGCTATTCGCCCGAGCGGCGGGGTATGCCGTCAGGCGCCGGCGGCAATGCTGGCGGGGTCGTGGATGTCGGCCGGCCGCCAATCCATCGGCACGAAACCGGGCGCGGCTTCGACCCGCTTCAGCCAGTCGCGGATCGCCGGGAAGGTCTGCAGGTCGAAGTCGCAGCGGTCCGCCAGATGGGTGTAGCCGTACAGCGCGATGTCGGCGACCGTGAGCTGGCGCGCGGCGAAATAGGAATTGGTCTTGAGGTGGTTTTCCATCACCTGCAACGCGCCATAGCCGCGCTCCATCCAATCCTCCAGCGAATGGGTCTGCAGGTCGCGGCCGCCCTTGACCAGCGACAGCCAGAAATAGGCGGCGCCGATATTCGGCTCGAGCGCGTGCTGCTCGAAGAACATCCACTGCAGCGCCTCGGCGCGGTCGATGCGGTTCTCCGGCGCAAGCGGCGTGCCGACGGCGACGTACCAGAGGATGGCGTTGGACTCGGCGAGATAACGGTCCTCGCCGACCTCGAGCAGCGGCACCTGTCCCGAAGGGTTCTTGGTCAGAAAATCCGGCGTGCGGCTCTCGCCGCGCAGAATGTCCACCTCCACCGCTTCGTAGGGCACGTTGAGCAGCGCCAGCGCAAGGCGAACCTTGTAGCTGTTGCCCGAGCGTTGCATCGAATAGAGCTTGTACATTCTGAGAGTTCGAATCCGAGGACAGGAGGATGCGACGCCCGGTTGCCCCCGCGACGCCGCTCAAGAATGATGCCGATGCGAATCCGCCGCAAGGGCTGACCAATAGAAAAACTCGAAAACCCTACCGCACTGCAACGCGGCGGAAGATCATTTCCGCGCGACGATGCAAATCAGTTCACGCTTGCGTCAACGCGTGGAAGCGGTGCGCCGCGTGTGGTGAAGCGCAAACGTTTCCGCCATGGTCATGGGCGGGGGCATAAGCCGCCCGAAGGACGGCGTCGATTCCGCGCGCCTACGACCCGGCCATCCACGTCTTGACCATGCGGCGTGAAGAACGTGGATGGGCGGGGCAAGCTGGACGAGCCCGGGCATGACGACCCTCTGCTCGATCGCGAACGTCGCGAAATTGCTCCGAGGACACGCCTTGTCGGATATGAGCAATTCCGGAGGCAAAGTTGCGGAAAATTGCCGGAAATCGCGGCTTGAACCGCTCCAAATCGTAAACTTTCGCGAGATCGGGCCGAAGTTTCTTGCGGCGCAGCGGCACACGTTTTAGGGTGTCCCCATTCCCACAATCAGAGTCGTGACGACCCATGGGTTCACGATGCCTGGGTTCACGACACTTGTCAGGAGATGACGATGGCCTTCCTTGCTGCTGCGCTCGACCGTGTGAAGCCGTCCGCGACCATCGCGGTCACGGATAAAGCACGCGCGCTGAAAGCGGCGGGCCGCAACGTCATCGGCCTCGGCGCCGGCGAGCCCGACTTCGACACGCCCGCGAACATCAAGCTGGCGGCGATCCGCGCCATCGAGGCCGGCAAGACCAAGTACACCGCCGTCGACGGCATTCCCGAGCTGAAGGACGCGATCATCGCCAAGTTTCAGCGCGAGAACGGCGTCACCTACAAGCCGAACCAGATCATCGTCGGCACCGGCGGCAAGCAGGTGCTCTACAACGCGCTGATGGCGACCATCAATCCGGGCGACGAGGTGATCATTCCCGCGCCGTACTGGGTCAGCTATCCCGAAATGGTCGCGCTCGCCGGCGGCGAGCCGGTGCCGGTGGTCTGCACCGCCGCGACCGGCTTCAAGCTCCAGGCCGAGGCGCTCGAGCGCGCCATCACGCCGAAGACCAAATGGGTGATCCTGTGCTCGCCCTCGAACCCGACCGGTGCTGCCTATACGAGGTCCGAGTTGAAGGCGCTCACCGACGTGCTGGTCAAGCATCCGCATGTGTGGGTGATGACCGACGACATGTACGAGCACCTCGTCTATGACGACTTCCAGTTCACCACGGTCGCGCAGGTCGAGCCGAAGCTCTACGACCGCACGCTCACCGTGAACGGCGTGTCAAAGGCCTATTGCATGACCGGCTGGCGCATCGGCTATGCCGGCGGCCCCGCGCAGCTGATCAAGGCCATGTCGACGATCCAGTCGCAGTCGACCTCGAACCCGTCCTCGATCGCACAATGGGCGGCGGTGGAAGCGCTGAACGGTCCGCAGGATTTCATCCCCGCCAACAACAAGGTGTTCAAGGAGCGCCGCGACCTCGTCGTCTCCATGCTTAACCAGGCCAAGGGCATCGAATGCCCGCGTCCCGAGGGCGCCTTCTACGTCTATCCGTCGTGCGCCGGAACGATTGGCAAGACCGCGCCGTCGGGCAAGGTGATCGGCAATGACGAGGACTTCGTCACCGAGCTGCTGGAGACCGAAGGCGTCGCCGTGGTGCAGGGTTCGGCCTTCGGCCTTGGACCCGCGTTCCGCATCTCCTACGCGACCAAGACTTCCGATCTCGAAGACGCCTGCAAGCGCATCCAGCGCTTCTGCGGCAATCTGCGGTAGGCGCGCAGCAACGATGTGACGTGAAAGGGCCCGCGAAACGCGGGCCCTTTTTCTTTCGCGTCTGCGCGATCTGGCGCGACCGGAGCGGTTGTGGCATAGACCATCGCGCAGCTTGCAGTGCGCGCTCTCTGCTCGCATCACATCATTGCCGGAGATAATTCATGCGTCGTTCGTTCATCTTCGCCGGGCTCGCCGTCGCCAGCCTCGTTGCCTCCAGCGTCAGCGGCAGTGCGCAGCAGCGGATGGCGCGGGTCGGCGTGCTCGAATGCCGCGGCGGCGCCAGCGTCGGCTTCATCGTGGGATCGGTGACCCATCTCGGCTGCGTGCTGCGCGCCGACGGCCTGCCCGACGACCGCTACGTCGCGACGATCCGCAAAGTCGGCCTCGACATCGGCATCACCCAGGAGACGGCGCTGGCGTGGGGCGTGTTCGCGCCGGTCGATCGGCTCGGCCCGGGTGACCTCTCCGGCAATTATGCCGGTGCGCAGGGCAGCGCCTCGGTCGGTATCGGCTTGGGCGGCAATGTGCTGGTCGGCGGCTCCAACAATTCGATCGCGCTCCAGCCGCTCAGCGTGCAGGGGCAGGTCGGCCTCAACGTCGCCGCCGGCCTCGAAAGCCTGGAACTCCGTCCGGGCCGTTGAGTGCCAGGGCGTGCTTTCACCTCGCCCCGCTGGGGAGAGGTGAAACACGGCCGACGGACCGATCTGATCTCATCACGCATTATAAAACTTGATCGAAGTGACGACGCACCGCAGCGACGTTTGATGCTTGCCAAATCTCGGGGACGGGCAGACCATCCGCGTTTGCCGACCCAATCATGGGCCGAGCTCCACACCAAGGAGGCGGCGAATGGGACAAGACGTCAGAAGTCCCCGAGGTCCACGGTGCATCGCGCTGGTGGGCCCTTTCCAAAGCGGTAAAACCACACTTCTCGAAGCAATATTGGCACGAACGGGCGCAATCCCGCGTGCCGGCAGCGTCGATGCCGGAACTTCCGTCGGCGACGCCACCCCCGAGGCCCGTCATCACAAGATGACCGTCGGGCTGACGGCCGCCACCACGAGTTTCATGGGCGACAGCTACACCTTCCTCGATTGTCCCGGTTCCGTCGAATTCGCCCACGACATGCGCGCCGCGCTGCCCGCAGTCGATGCGGCGATCGTGGTCTGCGAGGCCGACGAGAAGAAGCTGCCGCAGTTGCAGATCATCCTGCGCGAGTTGGAGGAGCTGAAGATCCCGCGCTTCCTGTTTCTCAACAAGATCGACCGCGCGAGCCAGCGCATCCGCGAGACGCTCGCGATGCTCCAGCCCGCCTCCCGCGTGCCGCTGGTCCTGCGCCAGATCCCGATCTGGAAGGACGAGCTGATCGAGGGCTTCGTCGATCTCGCGCTGGAACGCGCCTTCATCTATCGCGAGCACAAGGCCTCCGAGGTGGTCGCGCTCGAAGGCGGCGATCTCGATCGCGAGAAGGAAGCCCGTTTCTCGATGCTGGAGAAGCTCGCCGATCACGACGATGCGCTGATGGAGCAATTGCTCGAGGACATTCAGCCGCCGCGCGATGCCGTGTTCGACGACCTCGCCCGCGAATTGCGCGAAGGGCTGATCTGCCCCGTTCTTCTCGGGGCGGCCGCGCGCGAAAACGGCGTGCTGCGTCTGATGAAGGCGCTGCGCCACGAGGCGCCGGGCATTGCCGAGACCGCAAAACGGCTCGGCGTGCCCGAGAGCAAGGACGCGCTCGGCTTCGTGTTCAAGACGCTGCATTCGCAGCATGGCGGAAAGCTGTCGCTGACGCGTCTGCTCGCCGGCCATCTCGATGACGGTGCGACGTTGCAATCCGCCTCCGGCGGGGCAGGGCGTATCTCCGGCATCCTCGCCGTCAACGGGGCCTACGACACCAAGCGTGCCTCGGCCGAAGCCGGTGACACGGTGGCGCTCGCCAAGCTCGACGCCATCAAGACCGGTGACACGGTCTCGAACGGCAAGACCCCACCGGCCGCGCTCGCGGCGGCAGAACCCATGCCCCCGGTGCTCGCGATTTCCGTTGCGGCGACTGATCGCAAGGATGACGTGAAGCTCGGCCAGGCACTGACGCGGCTGCACGAGGAGGATCCCTCGCTCGTCATCGTGATGAACGCCCAGACCCACGACACCGTGCTGTGGGGGCAGGGCGAGATGCACTTGCGCGTCGCGAGCGAGCGGCTCCGCGACCGCTTCGGCGTCAAGATCACCTCGCATCCTCCCGCGATCGGCTACCAGGAGACCGTCCGCAAGCCGATCGTTCAGCGTGGCCGCCACAAGAAGCAGTCGGGTGGGCATGGCCAGTTCGGCGACGTCGTGCTCGACATCAAGCCGCTGCCGCGCGGCGAGGGGTTCAAGTTCGCGGAGAAAGTCGTCGGTGGTGCTGTGCCGCGCAACTACATCGGAGCGGTGGAGGAAGGCGTCGTCGACGGGCTGGCGCGCGGTCCGCTGGGCTTCCCCGTCACCGATGTGCAGGTCACGCTGACCGACGGCTCCTATCACAGCGTCGATAGCTCCGATCTCGCCTTCCGTACCGCGGCGCGGATCGGGCTCAACGAAGGCCTGCCGCAATGCCAGCCGGTGCTGCTGGAGCCGATCCACGTGGTCGAGATCGTCTGCCCGACCGACGCGACCGCCAAGATCAACGCGATCCTGTCGGCGCGGCGTGGCCAGATCCTCGGCTTCGACACCCGCGAGGGCTGGAACGGCTGGGATTGCGTCCGCGCCATGATGCCGGAGGCCGAAATCGGCGAATTGATCGTCGAGCTGCGCTCGGCCACCGCCGGCGCCGGTAGCTTCACCCGAACGTTCGACCACATGGCCGAAGTCACGGGACGTGCCGCCGACCAGATCATCGCCGCACATCAGCACGCGGCGTGATCTGCTTCGCGCGGTAAGCGACTCACAAACCCTCTCTCACCCTCTCCCCGCTCTTTGCGGGGGGAGGCAGTGGGAGAAGGCTGTCGCGTCGCGCGCGGCGCTCCGTTTAGGCCGAACTCTCTCCACCCGTCATTGCGAGCGCAGCGAAGCAATCCAGACTGTCTCTGCGGGGACAGCCTGGATTGCTTCGTCGCAAGAGCTCCTCGCAATGACGGAGGAGAAGGAGGGGCAGCTCCTTGCATTTGCCGCGCAGTGATGTATTTTACATCATTGTATATGTTCCAGATATCACTTATAAGTGCTGGTAAGTGAGGCTAAGGTGATCACGTCATTCCAGATGCGGGCGGCCCGCGCGCTGCTCGGCATTGACCAGAAAACCCTGGCCGAGCTCGCCGGCGTGTCATTGCCGACCATCCAGCGGATGGAGGCCTCGACCGGTAACGTGCGTGGTGTGGTCGAGACCCTGATCAAGGTGGTCGAGGCCTTCGACCGGGCCGGCGTCGAGCTGATCGGCGAGCAGGTCCGCAGCGACAGCGGCGGGCGTGGCGTTCGCTTGAAGGAGCCCGGGTCGCCACGCCGCGTCGGAGCATGATCGGACGTTGATCTTGCTCGGGATCAAGATGGGCTAGCGCATCGTCGCACCTCGGCAACACGGGACGCACGATGCTTCGGAGCATCGTGAGGCAGGGGAGCACTTTGCTGAGATGAGCATCACAACCGATCAGGCAAGCCGGCTGCACCGGCCGCGCCAGCCGACTTTTGCCGAACTGTATCTGCCAAAGCTCGTCACCGTCTGGCGTGAAGGGTATGGCGTCGCGGATTTCCGCGCCGACGTCTTCGCGGGCCTGACGGTTGCGATCGTGGCGCTGCCGCTATCGATGGCAATCGCGATCGCCTCGGGCGTCACGCCGGACCGCGGCCTGTACACCGCCGTCGTCGGCGGCTTCATCGCCTCCCTGCTCGGCGGCAGCCGGTTCCAGATCGGCGGGCCGGCCGGCGCATTCATCGTATTGGTCGCCGCGACGGCGGAGCGTCACGGCGTCGATGGCGTCATCCTCGCCACCTTGATGGCGGGCCTGTTCCTGATCGCCGCGGGCCTGCTGCGGGTCGGCACCTACATCAAGTTCATTCCCTATCCGGTGACGGTCGGCTTCACCGCCGGCATCGCCGTGATCATCTTCGCCAGCCAGCTCCGTGATCTCTCGGGCATCACGCTCTCCGGGAAAGAGCCCAGCGAGTTCGTGCCGAAGCTGCTCGCGCTCGCCGGCGGTCTGCACAGCATCAATCCATCCGCCGTCGCGGTCGCCATCGTCAGCGTCGCCATCATCGCGGCCTTGCGGATCTGGCGGCCCTCCTGGCCCGGGATCCTAATCGCGGTCGTGTTCGCGGCCATCGTCTGTGCGGTGTTCTCGCTGCCGGTCGAGACCATCGGCTCGCGCTTCGGCGGCATTCCGCGCGAGCTGCCTTCACCGGCGTTGCCGGCATTCTCGATCGCGAAGGCGACCGCCGTGCTGCCGGATGCGATCGCGTTCGCGCTGCTGGCCGCGATCGAATCGCTGCTGTCCGCAGTGGTCGCCGACGGCATGACCGGGCGCCGTCACCGTTCCAATTGCGAGCTGGTGGCGCAGGGCGCCGCCAATATCGGCTCGGCGCTGTTCGGCGGCATCTGCGTCACCGGCCTGATCGCGCGCACCGCGACCAACATCCGCGCCGGCGCCCGCGGGCCGCTGGCGGGCATGCTGCATTCGGTGTTCCTGTTGCTGTTCATGCTGATCGCGGCGCCGCTGGCAAGCTACATCCCGCTCGCCGCGCTCGCCTCGGTGCTGGTCGTGGTGGCCTGGACCATGGCGGAGAAGCACGAATTCGCCACCCTGCTGCGCTCGTCCTGGGGCGATGCCGTCGTGCTGCTTGCGACCTTCCTGCTGACGATCTTCCGCGACCTGACCGAGGGCATCCTGGTCGGCTTCGCGCTCGGCGCGGTGCTGTTCATCCATCGCATGGCGGAGATGACGGGCATCGAGGAACGCTCGCCGCTGGTCGCGGCCGACCGTCCTGATGACGGCAATGGCGATCGCGTGCGCTACGATCCTGCCCTTGCGGTCGATCGCGACGTGCTGGTCTATCGCATCACCGGTGCATTCTTCTTCGGTGCCGCCTCCGCCATCGGCAGTGTGCTCGACGAAGTCGCCGACAAGCGCAAGGCCTTCGTGGTCGATTTCGCCGCGGTGCCGTTCCTGGATTCGACGGCCGCCAACGTGCTCGGCCGCGTCGCCGCCAAGGCGCACCGCCAGGGCATCCGCCTGTTCATCACCGGAGCCTCGCCCGCGGTCCGCCGCGCGCTGCTCACCCATGGCGTAACGCCGCCGCGCGCGCGGTATCGCCAGAGCCTCGAGCGTGCCATTGCCGACATCAAGGGCGGCGTGGCCGAGGAAGTGGTCCCGAGCTGACGCTGCGGCGCCCGCGCGCTTGACAGAGCGGGCGCGACGCGAAATGGATCGCCTCGGGAATACGCCCCCGAGGACAAGATGACCGCGCCCAAAGCTCCTGCAGCCTGCCTGATCGGATGGCCGGCCGCGCATTCGCGCTCGCCGCTGATCCATCATTACTGGTTGCGCACGCTCGGCATTGAAGGCGGCTACCTCATCGAGGCGGTGCCGCCCGAGGACTTGCGGGATTTCGTGCTGCGGCTGTCCTTGCGCGGCTTCGTCGGCGCCAACGTCACCATCCCGCACAAGGAAGGCGTGCTGGCGCTGTCAGCGCCCGATGCCCGCGCCAGGGCCGTCGGTGCGGCCAACACGCTGTGGTTTGCCGACGGCGAGCTGTGCTCGACCAACACCGATGTCGAAGGTTTCATCAATAATCTCGATGCCAGCGCGCCTGGCTGGGACGCGGCCGACGAGGCGCTGGTGCTGGGCGCCGGCGGTTCCTCGCGTGCGGTCGTGTTCGGGCTGCTCGAACGCGGCATCAAGCGCGTGCATCTCGCCAATCGCACCGTCGCGCGGGCCGAGACGCTGGCGAAGCAGTTCGGGCCGAACGTGCATCCCGTGACATGGGACGCGATCGACGGTGTCCTGCCGCGCGCCAAGCTTCTCGTCAACACGACCTCGCTCGGCATGCACGGCCAGCCGTCGCTGGATGTCGACGTCGCGCGCCTGCCGCAGGCCGCGGTCGTTGCCGATCTCGTCTATGTTCCCCTGGTGACGCCGCTGCTCGCCTCCGCAAAGGCGCGCGGCCTCAAAACCGCCGACGGGCTCGGCATGCTGCTGCATCAGGCGGTGCGCGGCTTCGAGCTGTGGTTCGGACGGCGGCCGGAAGTCACGGCCGAGCTGCGCGCCCTGGTCGAGGCCGATCTCACAAAGACTTGAGAGAATACCGCAGGTCTTCCGGAGTTCTCCATCCAAGGGGACAATCGGAGACCGTCATGTCTGTTCAACGTGCAACATTCACACGTCCGCTGATCGCCGTCGCGATGGTGGCCGTCTCAACCTACTGCGCCCTCGCCCAGAAAGCGCCGGTGCCGACGCGGGTGCGCGGCACCATCGAAGGCGTCAACGGCGACACGATGCAGGTCAAGTCGCGCAGCGGCGAGGACGTCAAGCTGCGCATCGCCCCCGACATTCGTGTGTCCGGCATTACCAGGATCTCGCTCGCCGACATCAAGGTCGGATCCTTTGTCGGCGCGACCACGGTGCCGGGACCGGACGGCGGCCAGAACGCCGTCGAGGTGCATGTGTTTCCGGAAGATATGCGCGGCACTGGCGAAGGCTCGCGGCCCTACGACCTGAAGCCGAATTCCAGCATGACCAATGCCACGGTGGCGGACAGCGTCGTCGGCAATGACGGCCATACGCTGCTGGTCAAGTACAAGGACGGCGAGAAGAAGGTGTTCGTTGCCGACAACACGCCGGTGGTGACCTTCGTGCCCGGCGACAAATCCGACCTGAAGGCCGGCGCCAAGGTCATCGCCTTCATGAAGCAATTGCCGGACGGCTCGTTCGAGACCAACCGCGTCAGCGTCGGCCGCGACGGCCTGACGCCGCCGATGTGAGGGAGGATCGGACCATGCCGGCATTGAGCTGGATTTCCCGCCTGCTGGTGGTCGCGTTGAGCGCCACCTTCATGCTTTCGGCTTCGGCGCAGCAGGCGCCGACGGTGCGTATCCGCGGCACCATCGAGAGCGTCGACGGCAACACGCTCGGCATCAAGACGCGCGAAGGCAGCGACGTGAAGGTGCGCATGACCGACAATGTCGCCGTCTTCGCCGTGGTCAAGACCTCGCTGTCGGAGATCAAGGAGGGCTCTTACATCGGCGTCACGGGTATGCCCGAGCCCGACGGGACCCAGAAGGCAATCGCCGTGCACATCTTCCCGGAGAACCAGCGCGGGGCCGCCGAAGGCTTCCGCCCCTGGGATGCCCGCGCCAACTCGACCATGACCAATGCGACCGTGGCGCAGACGGTGAAGGGCACCGACGGCCAGAACATCACGGTGAAATACAAGGACGGTGAGAAGAAGGTGGTGGTGCCGCCGGACACCCCGATCGTCACCTTCGTCGCAACCGACAAATCGGAAGTGAAGCCGGGCGCCAAGCTGATCATCTTCGGCGCGGCGAAGAAGGACGACGGGATGCTGGAGGCGAACCGGGTGAATGTGGGCCGGGACGGAATTACGCCGCCGATGTGAGGTGGTGCAAGCCGCCGCAACTCTCGGCGTCGTCCCGGACAAGCGCGCCCCTAGGCGCGTGCAGATCCGGGACCCATACCCCCGGGGGGAGGTTGTTGCGCGAAGCAGGTTACTCCGAGTCCCCGTAACCACGCCTGCCGGTGGTTATGGGTCCCGGATCGGCGCGCGCTTGTGGTGCGCTTGTCCGGGACGACGGCTGTTGTTGCAGCGGCATCCCGGCATGCATCACATCGCAATGACATGATCGTCGATCTCGTCGATCCGGTTGACGCCGCACAGGCCCATCGTCGTCAACAGCTCCTTCTGGATGATGTCGATCGCCTTGGCGACGCCGGCCTGGCCGCCGGCGCCGAGGCCATAGGCGTAGGCGCGGCCGATCATGCAGGATTTTGCGCCGAGCGCGAGCGCGCGCATCACGTCCTGGCCGGAGCGGATGCCGCCGTCGAACATGATCTCCATCTTCTCGCCGACCGCATCCGCGATCTCCGGCAGCACCTCGATCGAGGACGGCGCACCGTCGAGCTGACGGCCGCCATGGTTGGAGACGACCAGCGCCTGCGCGCCGGTCTTGGCGGCTTCCTCGGCGTCCTCGACGTCGAGGATGCCCTTGATGACGAGCTTGCCCGGCCAGATGCTGCGGACCCACTCGACGTCCTTCCAGTTCAGCGAGGTGTCGAACTGCGACGCGGTCCATTCGGCGAGGCGGTTGAGATCCTCGGTGTTCTTCACATGGCCGGCGATGTTGCCGAAGGTGCGGCGCTTGCCCTGCAGCACGCCGGAAACCCAGGTCGGCTTGCTGGCGAAATCCAGCAGCTTCGACAGCGACCATTCCGGCGGCACCGTCATGCCGTTCTTGATGTCGGCGTGGCGCTGGCCGATCACCTGCAGGTCGACCGTCAGCACCAGCGCGCTGCACTTGGCCGCCATCGCGCGCTGGATCAATTCCTTGATGAAGCCGCGGTCCTTCATCACGTAGAGCTGGAACCAGAACGGCTTCTCGACATTGGCCGCGATGTCCTCGATCGAGCAGATCGACATGGTCGATTGCGTGAACGGGATGCCCGCCGCTTGCGCGGCGCGGCAGGCGTGGATCTCGCCGTCGCCATGCTGCATGCCGAGCAGGCCGACGGGTGCGAGCATCAGCGGCATGGTCGAGGGCTCGCCGAGGATCGTGGTCGAGGTGTCGCGCTTGGAGACGTCGACCAGGATGCGCTGGCGGAACTTGATCGCCTGCATGTCCTCGCGGTTGGCGCGCAGCGTCTCCTCGGCATAGGAGCCGCGGTCGCAATAGTCGAAGAAGGCCTTCGGCACGCGGCGCTTATGCAGCGCGCGAAGATCGTCGATACAGGTGATATGTTTCATGATCGTTCCCCGGCCCGTCTTTGACTCAAGAGTCTTGCATGGCAAGATTTCGGGCTCATCTAGCATGGTTGGATGCGCAGCCAAATCGTTTGCAGAAGGTTTTGCAGGAGAGCGCCATGACCAAGCCGCACGCGGGGCCTTCGCCGGAAGAGATCAAGGAGAAGCATGATCTCGAGGAAGCCCTGGAAGAGGGGCTGGAGGAGACCTTTCCGGGGTCAGATCCCGTCAACGTCACCCAGCCGGCGCCGAGCCGCGGGGACGGCCATGTGAAGCGCAGCAGCTAAGGGCCGGTTCCGCCCGATTCCGGCGTGATCGCAGGAAATACAATGTTAACAATGCGTTATCGGGACAGCGGCGTCCCGGGTTCCGTAATGATTCATCATATTTTTTGAAGCCAAGTTAGCCGCGCAAGGCTTATAAGACCCCAGCAAATCAGGGATGCGGGGCCCGTTCGGGCATCCCGTGGTTGTCGAGGGGATCCCCTGGTTGTTGCGTTGGGGGACGATATGAGTCGCAAATATTTCGGGACGGACGGGATTCGGGGCCGCGCCAACGGACTGATCACGCCGGAGCTCGCGCTCAAGGTCGGCCAGGCCGCAGGCCTTGCGTTCCAGCGCGGCGACCACCGCCACCGGGTCGTGATCGGCAAGGACACCCGTCTGTCCGGTTACATGATCGAATACGCCATGGTCGCGGGCTTCACCTCGGTCGGCATGGACGTGCTGCTGGTCGGCCCGATGCCGACGCCGGCCGTTGCGATGCTGACCAAGTCGATGCGCGCCGACCTTGGCGTGATGATCTCGGCCTCGCACAATCTGTTCGAGGACAACGGCATCAAGCTGTTCGGCCCGCAGGGCTTCAAGCTTTCCGACGATGTCGAGAGGCAGATCGAGCAACTGCTCGACGAGCCCATCGACAAGCGTCTCGCGCAGAGCGCAAGCCTGGGGCGCGCCCGCCGTATCGACGGCGTGCATGACCGCTACATCGAATTCGCCAAGCGTACGCTGCCGCGCGACCTGTCGCTCGACGGCCTGCGCGTCGTGATCGATTGCGCCAACGGCGCCGCCTACAAGGTGGTGCCGGAAGCGCTGTGGGAATTGGGCGCCGACGTGGTGCCGATCGGCGTCGAGCCCGACGGCTTCAACATCAACAAGGATTGCGGCTCGACCTCGCCGGAAGCGCTGTCGAAGAAGGTGCGCGAGATGCGCGCCGACATCGGCATTGCGCTCGACGGCGACGCCGATCGCGTCATCCTGGTCGACGAGCGCGGACATGTCGTCGACGGCGACCAGCTGCTCGCGGTGATCGCGCAGAGCTGGAAGGAAGACGGCCGGCTGTCGCGTCCCGGCATCGTCGCCACCGTGATGTCCAATCTCGGGCTGGAGCGCTTCCTGAAAGGGCAGGGGCTCGATCTCGTGCGCACGCCGGTCGGCGACCGCTACGTGCTCGAGCAGATGCTGAACGGCGGCTACAATCTCGGCGGCGAGCAGTCCGGTCACATCATCCTGTCCGACTACGCCACCACCGGCGACGGCTTTGTGGCTGCATTGCAGGTGCTGGCCGTGGTGCAGAAATCTCGCCGGCCCGTCTCGGAAGTCTGCCACCGCTTCGATCCGCTGCCGCAGATCCTCAAGAACGTTCGCCACAAGGGCGGCAAGCCGCTCGATAATTCCGACGTCAAGTCGGCCATCTCCGACGGCGAGAAGCGCCTCAACGGCCACGGCCGCCTCCTGATCCGCTCCTCCGGCACCGAGCCCGTGATCCGCGTGATGGGCGAGGGCGAGGACCGCATCCTTGTCGAGGACGTCGTCGACACCATCGTCTCGGCGCTGGGCCAGGCGGCGGCGTAGCGGCAACCACAGTATCGTAGGGTGCGCAAAGCGAAGCGTGCGCACGGCGTCCGTTGCCGTATCAGACAGAGCGTGGGCGCGGCGCTTTGCGCCTTTGCCCACCCTGCGACACCTGAGCGAAGCGCGATCGTAGCCCGGATGGAGCGCAGCGAAATCCGGGGTTCGCCCTGCATCAGGGATTCCCGGATTACGCTGCGCTCCATCCGGGCTACCCGCTTCGTCGTGAAACCGGGCGAGTGCATCCCAGCCATTTGCGATTGGCGGTGGTTCCACCGCGGCGAGCATCGTAGGTAAGCAGATGCGGCGGTTCGCCGCGCCGTCCCGGGATGCTGCAGTGAACAAGCCAGTCGTCGTCTCCGATGAAACGCTGACCGAGCCCGTCGTCGTCAGCGACGTGACGCCCGCTGCGGCCAACAAGGCCGCCGGCCCGGCCTATGTCGTGCTCGCCGGCATCAGCGTCTCGCACTTCCTCAACGACACCATGCAGTCGCTGATCGCCTCGGTGTACCCGATCCTGAAGGACACCTACGCGCTCGACTTCGCGCAGATCGGCATGATCACGCTGGCCTTCCAGTTCACGGCCTCGCTGCTGCAGCCGGTGGTCGGGCACTACACCGACAAGAAGGCGCAGCCTTATTCGCTGGCGATCGGCATGGCCTCGACCTTCTTCGGCCTGCTGCTGCTCAGCGTCGCGCAGCAATACCTCGTCATCCTCGTCGCGGCCGCCTTCGTCGGCCTCGGCTCCGCGGTATTTCATCCGGAATCGGCGCGCATCGCGCGGCTCGCCTCCGGCGGCCGTTACGGTTTCGCGCAGTCGGTGTTTCAGCTCGGCGGCAGTTTCGGGACCTCGATGGGGCCGGTGCTGGCGGCGCTGATCGTGGTGCCGTTCGGGCAGGGCAGCATCGCCTGGTTTTCCTCGATCGCGTTCCTGGCCATTCTCATCCTCTGGCGCATCGGCCGCTGGTATGCGCCGCAGATCAAGGCCAAGAAGACGGCGGCGGTCCAGGCCCATCCCGACGCGCCGAGCTCGCGCCGCGTTGTGCTCGCGCTGCTCGTGTTGGTGGCGCTGCTGTTCTCCAAGCAGCTCTACGTCTCGAGCCTGTCGAGCTACTACATCTTCTATCTGATCGACCGTTTCGGCGTGTCGACGCAGGCCGCCCAGATCTATCTCTTCATCTTCCTTGCGGCGAATGCGGTCGGGGCGTTCTTCGGCGGTCCTCTTGGTGATCGCTTCGGCCGCAAGATCGTGATCTGGATCTCGATCCTGGGCGCGCTGCCGTTCACGCTGGCGCTGCCCTATGCCGGGCTCGTCGCGAGCGCCGTGCTCAGCGTCGTCATCGGCCTCATCATCTCCTCGACGACGTCGTCGATCATCGTGTTCGCACAGGAACTGGTGCCGCATCGCTTCGGCATGATCTCGGGCGTGTTCTTCGGCGTCGCCTTCGGCATCGGAGGGCTGGGCGCCGCCGTGCTCGGCAAGCTCGCCGACCACACCTCGATCGAGTTCGTCTACCAGGTCTGTGCCTATCTGCCGGCGATCGGCCTGCTTGCGGTGTTCCTGCCCAAGCTGCCGCGGAACGTGCGTTAACGTTTCCTCTTTCGTTGCAGCGCACCTTCACACATCGTTAGCAATTGCTGGCGCGCGGCGATGCGTTTTTGCAACGCTTTCCGTCCGTCCGCGCGAGCAGTCAGAAAAAATCAACCTTAAAAATTAGGGTTAAGTGGCGCTTAAACATTTGGTGCCATCGTCCTCCCCGTGAGTTTCCAGAACGTGAGGCGCTCGTATTGAGCCTCACCGGCCATAAGGACGAAGCCAATGCGTAGCGTTAAGTCTCTCCTTGCCGCGGGTGCGGCAACCCTGATCTCGTCGATGGCGTTCGCCGCCGATATGCCGATCGCCCCGCCCCCTCCCATGTACGCGCCGCCCGCTCCGCCCGCCGATTTCGGTGGCTGGTATCTGCGCGGCGACATCGGCATCAGCAACCAGAAGGTCAAGCAGCTCAATCCGAGCTTCCTCGATCCCGGCATCAGCATCGCCTCCACGCAGGGCCTCGGCTTCGACTCGGCCGGCATCTTCGGCCTCGGCGCCGGTTACAAGTTCAACAACTGGTTCCGTGCGGACGTGACCGGTGAATACCGCAGCAACGCCAATCTGCATGGTCTGCAGATCATCAATTTCAACGGCGCTCCGGCCTTCACCGACGAGTATCACGGCAGCAAGTCCGAGTGGCTGTTGCTCGCCAACGCCTATGTCGATCTCGGCACCTGGTGGTGCGTGACGCCGTTCATCGGCGCCGGCGTCGGTACCTCGCGCAACACGATTTCGAACTTCCAGGACATCAACACGCCGAACGGCGGTGTTGCCTACGCACCCAGCGCCTCGAAGTGGAACTTCGCCTGGGCCGCGCATGCCGGTCTGGCCTACAAAGTCAATCCGAGCCTCACGCTCGAACTGGCCTATCGCTACGTGGATCTCGGCGACGGCGTCACCGGCACTCTCACCGACTTCACCGGCGTCAACCGTGGCCGCACCATGCAGTTCAAGGACATCACTTCGCACGACCTGAAGTTCGGCGTGCGCTGGGATCTCAGCAGCCCGCCGGTCTACGCGCCGCCGCTCGTCACCAAGGGCTGATCGGCAAGCTGATCGGTTAGGACTTCTTAACGGCGCGGGATCATCCCGCGCCGTTTTGCTTTGCGTATTTTTCATGGCGAGCAGCGACGAAGGCGTCTGACGCAACCATTGGTTAAGGTTAACGAGCCATGATCACCAGCGAAAGTTCGAGTTCGATGGAGCGTTGCGATGCGTGGGCTTTTGTTGGCGGCGGTGATGTTGGGGACGGTGTCTGCCGCGCACGCGGCTGACATGCCGGATCTGCCGATCCTGCGCGGCGGCTTCACCGACGGTCTGTCGAAGTCCTCCGTCAATTGGGATGGCTTCTACGTCGGTGGTCAGTTTGGTTATGCCACGACCGAGATGGATTTCAGCCGCGCGCCGAAATCGATGACGGATTTCATGCTGCGCGACAGTATCCTGCAGGCTCCGGTTGGAGGATGGTCGCTGCTGCCGAAGAACCACGTCCAGACCACGGGGTTCGGTGCCTATGTCGGCCGCAACTGGCAGTTCTATGACGCCGTGATGGGCGTCGAAGCCAACTACAGCTACATGAACAACCTCGCGAGCAGCGCGAGCGACTCCATGACGCGAGTGATCCCCGGTGAGACCGCGCCCACGAATCACGTCTATTCCTACACGACGACCCTCGGCGGAGGCGCCGCGCTGCAGCTCAAGGACTACGCGACCTTCCGCGGCCGAATTGGATGGTCCGGCGGAGACTTCATGCCGTACGCGTTCGGCGGCCTTGCGATCGGACGCGCCGATGTGTCGAGGTTCGCGACGGTGTCGTATCTGAAGAACGACGACTTTACGGATCCGAACACCGGTGTCACGAGCCGCACGACCGCTGGCCCGTTTTCGATGGATCAGACCGAGCGTCGCGTGAACAGCTTCATCTACGGATGGACGGGCGGCATCGGCATCGAATACGCACTGCTCGACTGCGTGATCCTGCGCGGCGAATGGGAGCACGTCGGCTTCTCGAACGCCAAGAACATCTCCGTCAACCTGAACAATTTCCGCGTCGGCGCCGGCTACAAGTTCTAGCGCCGCGTCTGCAGCCGGTTGACACCGCTGCGTCGTCCTGATGCTCTGTCGCTCCACAGCGGGGCGGCAGCGATGAAGATCTACGGCGACGGCAATTCCGGAAATTGTCTGAAGGTGAAGTGGGTCTGCGATCATCTCGCATTGCCCTACCAGTGGATCGAGGTCGACACGAGCAAGGGCGAGACGCGCACACCGCAATTCCTCGCCATGAACGGTGCCGGCCAGGTGCCCACCGTCGCCTTCGACGACGGCCGCACGCTGGCGCAGTCCAATGCCATCATCCGTTATCTCGCCCGCGACAGTGAGCTGGTTCCCCGCGATGCCTTCACGGCAGCCAAGATGGACGAATGGCTGTTCTGGGAGCAGTACAGCCACGAACCCTATATCGCCGTGTGCCGCTTCCTCCTCGTCTATCTCGGCAAGGACGCCTCCGAGCTCGATCCCGACAAGGTCAAGCGCGGCTATGCGGCGCTGGACCGCATGGAGCAGCACCTTTCGGCCAGCCGCTTCCTTGCCGGCGAGGCGGTATCGCTCGCCGACGTCTCGCTGCTCGCCTATACCCGCGTGGCGCATGAGGGCGGCTTCGATCTCGGCCGGTACGCTTCGCTTCGCCGCTGGATTGGCGAAGTCGAGGCCGTTCTCGGCCTGCCGCCGGCGCGCTGACTCTGGAGTCTCCCGTATGACCGACAAGTCCGTCTCGATCCGTCCCGCGCGCCGCGAGGACGTCCCGGCGATCGTGGCGATGCTCGCTGACGACCATCTCGGGCGCGCCCGCGAGCGCGTCGAGGATCCGCTGCCCGCGCCTTACTACGCGGCATTCGAGCGCGTCGCGCGCGATCCGAATCTGACGCTCGTCGTCGCCGAGAGCGAGGGCAGGGTGGTCGGCTGCCTGCAACTCGCCGTTCTTGCCGGCATCAGCTCGCAGGGCGGCGCGCGCGGTCTGCTCGAAGACGTGCGTGTCGCCGCCGATTGCCGCAGCCGCGGCATCGGCGAGCAGTTGGTGCAATGGGCCGTGACGGAAGCGAAGGCGCGTGGCTGCAATATGGTGGAGTTGCTGACGCATGCGAGCAGAGTCGATGCGCAACGCTTCTACAAGCGGCTCGGATTCACAGGCAGTCACGTCGGTATGACTGTCCGCTTTTGACGCAGCGTGCTCGTGCGTTGCTTGCACAGCGAAATCGGATCGCGCGTTCGTTCATGTTAAGAGCTGATAAACTACCCGTTCGTCGTTCACCTTGAACGGGGAACGAACGGTGCTAGGGCAGCGTCGAACACCGGGCTCGGTCGGTTCGGGGATTTCGATGACAAGCTATTCAATCATCAAGGTCGGCAACGACTACGTCGTGCTGGCCAATGACAAATGCATTTTGAAAGTCGGCAGCCGCCGGCGGGCCGCGCAATTGATCAGCGATGCCACGGGCTTGCTGAATGCGCTTGCCGTGGTGGAATCTCCGGATATCGCCCCCGAGACGCCATCACTCGCGCGTGAAGCCCCCGAACTTCCTTGACTGAACTACCCGATTCCCGTATCAGCCGCGGCGGGACACCTCCCCCCAACGGGAGGCTTACTATCTGGAAGGGTAGACTATGACTGTAGCGAAGCCCGCTTCGCGGCCGAACGTGCCGCATTTCTCCTCCGGCCCCTGCGCCAAGCGCCCCGGCTGGAACGCCCAAAATCTCAAGGACGCAGCGCTCGGCCGCTCGCATCGCGCGAAGGTCGGCAAGACCAAGCTCAAGCTCGCGATCGATCTGACGCGCGAAGTGCTTGAAGTGCCCGCCGATTACCGTATCGGCATCGTGCCGGCCTCCGATACCGGCGCGGTCGAGATGGCGCTGTGGTCGCTGCTGGGTGCGCGGCCCGTCACCACGCTCGCCTGGGAATCCTTCGGCGAAGGCTGGGTCAGCGACATCGTCAAGGAATTGAAGCTCAAGGACGTCACCAAGCTCAACGCCGCCTATGGTGAGATCCCCGACCTCTCCAAGGTCGATTCCAAGAGCGACGTCGTCTTCACCTGGAACGGCACCACCTCCGGCGTGCGCGTGCCCAACGCCGACTGGATCAGCGCGACCCGCGAAGGCCTGACCATCTGCGACGCGACCTCCGCTGCGTTCGCGCAGCCGCTCGATTGGGCCAAGCTCGACGTCGTCACCTTCTCCTGGCAGAAGGCGCTCGGCGGCGAAGCCGCGCACGGCATGCTGATCCTGTCGCCCCGTGCTGTGGAGCGGCTCGAGACCTACAAGCCGGCCTGGCCGCTGCCGAAGATCTTCCGCATGACCAAGGGCGGCAAGATCAACGAAGGCATCTTCGTCGGCGAGACCATCAACACGCCGTCGATGCTCTGCGTCGAGGACTATCTCGATGCGCTCAACTGGGCCAAGTCGATCGGCGGCCTCAAGGCCTTGATCGCGCGTGCCGACGCCAACACCAAGGTGCTCGCCGACTGGAAGGCGAAGACGCCGTGGATCGACTTCCTGGCCAAGGACGCCGCGATCCGCTCCAACACCTCGGTGTGCCTGAAGTTCACCGATCCCGCGATCACCTCGCTCTCGGACGACGCGCAGGCGGAGTTCTCGAAGAAGCTGGTCGCGCTGATCGAGAAGGAAGGCGCCGGTTACGACTTCGCCTACTACCGCGATGCGCCGGCCGGCCTGCGCATCTGGTGCGGCGCCACTGTCGAGGCCAAGGACGTCGAGATCCTGACGCAGTGGATCGACTGGGCCTTCGCCGAGACCAAGGCCGCTCTGCCCAAGGCAGCGTAAGCAAACCAACTCCTCGTCATGGCCGGGCCCGACCCGGCCATCCATCAATCAAGAGAGATGGATCCGCGGGTCAAGCCCGCGGATGACATTCCGTAAATGCAGCACGCACCACGGATCACACAAATGACCAAACCCAAAGTTCTCATCTCCGACGCACTCTCGCCCGCTGCCGTGCAGATCTTCAAGGATCGCGGCGTCGAGGTCGACTTCCAGCCCAACCTCGGCAAGGACAAGGACAAGCTTGCCGAGATCATCGGCAATTACGACGGCCTCGCGATCCGCTCCGCGACCAAGGCGACCGCCAAGATCCTCGAGAAGGCTGCGAAGCTGAAGGTGATCGGCCGCGCCGGCATCGGCGTCGACAATGTCGAGATTCCGGCCGCGACGGCCAAGGGCATCATCGTGATGAACACGCCGTTCGGCAATTCGATCACGACCGCCGAGCACGCCATCACCCTGATGCTGGCGCTGGCTCGCGAGATCCCGCAGGCCGACGCCTCGACCCAGGCCGGCAAGTGGGAGAAGAACCGCTTCATGGGCGTCGAGATCACCGGCAAGGTGCTGGGCGTCGTCGGCTGCGGCAATATCGGCTCGATCGTCGCCGACCGCGCGCTCGGTCTGCGCATGAAGGTGGTCGCGTTCGATCCGTTCCTGTCGCCGGAGCGCGCCAAGGACATCGGCGTCGAGAAGGTCGAACTCGACGATCTGCTCAAGCGTGCCGACTTCATCACGCTGCACACCCCGCTCACCGAGAAGACCAAGAACATCATCGACGCGGCCGCGATCGCCAAGATGAAGAAGGGCGTGCGCCTGATCAACTGCGCCCGCGGCGGCCTGGTCGACGAGCAGGCGGTGGTCGATGCGCTCAACGCCAAGCACATCGCCGGCGCCGCCTTCGACGTCTTCGTCGAGGAGCCCGCGACCAAGAACGTCCTGTTTGGCCATCCCAACGTAATCTGCACGCCGCATCTCGGCGCCTCCACCACGGAAGCACAGGAGAACGTGGCGCTTCAGGTCGCCGAGCAGATGTCTGATTACCTGCTCACCGGCGCGATCTCGAATGCGGTCAACTTCCCCTCGATCACGGCGGAAGAAGCACCAAAACTGAAGCCGTTCATCTCGCTCGCCGAGAAGCTCGGCTCGTTCGCCGGCCAGCTCACCGAGAGCGGCATCCTCAAGGTCGAGATCACCTATGAGGGCCACGTCGCCGAGATGAAGATCAAGGCGATCACCTCGGCCGTGCTGTCGGGCCTGCTGCGCCCGATGCTGGGCGAGGTCAACGTGGTGTCGGCGCCGGTCGTCGCCAAGGAGCGCGGCATGGTCGTGGACGAGATCGTCCGCGCCGCCCAGAGCGACTATGAGAGCCTGATCACTGTCACGGTCACCACCGAGCGGCAGGAGCGGTCGGTCTCGGGCACCGTCTATGCCGACGGCAAGCCGCGCCTCGTCGACATCAAGGGCATCCGCGTCGACGCCGAGTTCGGCAAGTCGATGATCTACGTGACCAACGAGGACAAGCCGGGCTTCATCGGCCGGTTCGCGAGCCTGCTCGGCGATGCCAAGCTCAACATCGCCACCTTCCATCTCGGCCGTGTCGCGCCCGGCAGCGATGCCATCGCCCTCGTCGAGGTCGACGGCGCGGTGCCGGCCGACCTGCTCGCCAAGGTGCAGGCCCTGCCGCAGGTCAAGCAGGCCAAGGCGCTGACGTTCTGAGCTCGTCCTTCCGTGGCGCATGCTGCGGAATGACGGGCATCATATATTCCGACCTGCGGAACAACGCCGCCCCGCTTCACGAGGGCGGCGTTTTTGTTGATGCTAATGCCGCGTATTTCCTCCCGCACCCGCCAAACTTTGTGTACCAATGGCGTCCACGACGCCTCCGTACCAATGTTCGACAAGGGAGAAAACAATGCGTGAAGCCGTCATCGTTTCCTATGCGCGCACGGGCCTCGCGAAATCCGGCCGCGGCGGGTTCAACATCACGCCGCCGATGTCGCTCGCGGCCCACGCCATTCAGCACGCAGTGAGCCGCGCCGGCGTCGAGAAGGATTATGTCGAGGACTGCTATCTCGGCAATTGCGCCCATGGCGCGCCGAACATCGGCCGCCAGGCCGCGCTGCTCGCCGGCCTGCCGAAGACCACGGCCGGCGTCTCGGTGAACCGCTTCTGCTCCTCGGGCCTGCAGACCATCGCGATGGCTGCCAACTCGATCCGCTCGGACGGCGCCGACTGCATCGTCGCCGGCGGCGTCGAGAGCATCTCGATGCCCGGCGGCGGCACGCCGAAGGAATCGATCGACCCTGAACTGCTCAAGGTCGCCCCCGACATCTTCATGGCGATGATCGACACCGCCGACATCGTCGCCGAGCGCTACAAGCTCAGCCGCGAATACCAGGACGAGTTCTCGCTGGAATCGCAACGCCGCATGGCTTCCGCGCAGCAGGCAGGCAAGTTCAAGGACGAAATCGTCCCGATGAAGACGAAGATGAAGGTCGTCGACAAGCAGACCAAGGCGGAGAGCATCGTCGACTACGTCGTCGATCGCGACGAATGCAATCGCCCCGAGACCACGCTGGAGGGCCTTGCCAAGCTCGAGCCGGTGAAGGGGCCCGGCAAGTACGTCACCGCCGGCAATGCCAGCCAGCTCTCGGACGGCGCCGCCGCCGTGGTGCTGATGGAAGCCAAGGACGCCGAGAAGCGCGGCCTCAAGCCGCTCGGCCGCTTCGTCGCCTGGGCCACCGCCGGCTGCGAGCCCGACGAGATGGGCATCGGCCCGGTGTTCGCGATTCCGAAGCTCCTGAAGCGCACCGGTCTCAAGGTCGACGACATCGACCTGTGGGAACTCAACGAGGCCTTCGCCAGCCAGTGCCTGTATTGCCGGGATCAGCTCGGTATCGATCCCGCCAAGTACAACGTCAATGGCGGCTCGATCGCGATCGGCCATCCCTTCGGCATGACCGGCGCCCGTCTCACCGGCCATCTGCTGCAGGAAGGCGCCCGCCGCAAGGCCAAGTGGGGCGTGGTGACGATGTGCATCGGCGGCGGCCAGGGCGGCGCCGGCCTGTTCGAGATCTACAGCTGAGCGAGCTCGGGCTGATCAAGGCCACGTGAATGCGAAAGGCACGGCGTCGCGGGCGCCGTGCCTTTTTCGTTGCGCATCCCTCACCGGGAAATTAAACAGCTCCCGTCGGAAAAGGCAGATTTGGTCTGGTAAGCCCAAATCCTTTCGGTAACGAAAGCTCTGGTCTTTGGCCTCGTGCACGAGATCCCCACGACGAACAGCGGACGCCATGCGGGCGTTCAATTGTTCGTCCGTGTGATTCTCAAGCGCTGGGAACGCTCCGGTCGAACATCGGCCACAGGAGCGTCTCATGCGCGATCGCGTCTCGATTTCTCAACCTTCGAATTTCCACGACGTCATGATTGCCGGCGCGGGCCCCGTCGGCCTGTTTCTCGCGTGCGAGTTGAGGCTCGCCGGTGTCTCGGTCCTCGTGCTGGAGCAGGCGCAGGATCCGCATTCGGCGCTGAAGCAACTCCCGTTCGGCCTGCGTGGCCTGTCGATCCCGACATGCGAAGCCTTTCACCGGCGCGGCTTGCTGGACGAGATCGTGGCAGCGCAACGCGCCAGCGCCGGCGCGATCAGGAGTGCGGCGCACTGGATGCAGCAGACGCGGCGGCCCGCGGGGCATTTCGCCGGCCTCCAGTTCTACCAGGACGACCTCGATGCCGCGAAATGGCCTTGGCGCTTGCCGACGCCGGCCGATGCCGCGGTGGCTATCGACATGCAAACGCTGGAAACCGTCCTGGCCGCGCGTGCATGCAGTCTGGGCGTCGAGATCCGGCGCGGCTCCGGCGTCACTGCCTTTGCCGTTGCGGACGAGGACGTGACAGTGCAGGCCGCGGGCGAGACGTTCCGCGGCCGCTGGCTCGTCGGTTGCGACGGCGGCCGCAGCACGGTGCGCAAGATGGGTGGATTCGATTTCGTCGGCACCGATCCTGAATTCACCGGCTATTCCATCGCAGTCGAGCTGGCCGATCCGGAGAAACTCAGCCCCGGCCGCAACTACACGCCGACGGGCATGTACACCTATGCGCAGCCCGGTACGATCGCGATGGTCGATTTCGACGGCGGTGCGTTCCACCGCACCACGCCGATCACGATCGAGCACGTGCAGAGCGTCCTGCGCCGCGTCTCCTGCACTGATGTCACCATCACCGGACTTCGACTTGCTGCGACCTGGACGGATCGGGCCCGTCAGACATCCACCTATCGCAAGGGGCGCGTGCTGCTCGCTGGAGATGCTGCGCACACCCATTCGCCGCTGGGCGGCCAGGGCCTCAATCTCGGTCTGAGCGATGCGATGAACCTGGGCTGGAAGCTGGCTGCGACGGTCCGTGGCAATGCGCCAGACCATCTCCTCGACGGCTATTCGCGAGAGCGACATGCCGCCGGCGCACAAATCCTCGACTGGTCGCGCGCGCAGGTCGCGATCATGCGGCCGACGCCGGGCACCCGCGCGCTCCAGGCCATCATCCGCGATCTCATCGCGACCCGCGACGGCGCGACCTATTTTGCCGAACGCGTGCGCGGCGTTTCGCTGCGTTACGACCTTGGTGGCAGCCATCCGCTTGTTGGCCGCAGTGCTCCCGATTTCGAACTGTCTGACGGGACGACGATCGGGGAACAGCTCAGAGCGGCGAAAGGCCTGTTGCTTGACTTCGATACGCGTGCGCCGCTTCGAGCGCTGGCGAGCGGCTGGAGCGATCGGATCGCGTATGTCGCAGGTGAGCCGAGAGATCGGTTGGGCCTGAGCGCCGTGCTGGTGCGCCCCGATGGCTTTGTTGCATGGGCCGGCGCGAGCGCGTCCGATAGTGAGGAGGTCGCTCGGGCCGCCTCGCGATGGTTCGGCGCGCCTGGAACCGGATAAGCGTCGCCGCGCCAGCCGTTGTGCACGCCAACGTGCACAATGGCGAGTATTGTGACAAATGCACGTATTCGTACGTGCCCGCAAATTAACGGAAGCTTTGACGCATTATCGCTTCATCAACCGTATCTGCCACCATTGGGTCTCGCGTCGGATGCGGCTTCTTTCTCTTCGTCTCACCCACAAGATCACGGCGATCGGCGTGATCGGCGTCGTCGGCGTCATCCTGATCGGCGGCATTCACCTCTATGGGGAGCGCGCGATGGGCGTCTATCGCAGCGCCGCCGAGGAGGCGCGCAGCGTCTTCGAACTCAACAGCAGGATCGCGGTCGAGCTGCTCGAAGCGCGCCGGGCCGAAAAGGATTTCCTGTTGCGCAGCGATCCGGCCAAGGCGCAGCGCCAGGTCGAGATCAGCCGGCAGGCGGCGCTCGACGTCGAGACGCTCCGCGGCAAGATCGCAGCCCTCGGCAAGGGCGAACTGGCCGCGCGGATCGACGCGATGAACGCGTCGCTGAAGATCTACCAGACGCGCTTCACCGCGGTGGTCGAGCAGCGGCAGCGGCTTGGTCTCGACGAGAAATCCGGCCTCGAAGGGCGCCTGCGCGCCTCCGTCCACGGCATCGAGAACCAGGTCGACCAGCTCCAGGACTCCTCTCTCAAGGTGATCATGCTGATGATGCGCCGGCACGAGAAGGACTTCATGCTGCGTCGCGACGCCAGATACGGCGACGACATGAAGAAGCGCACGGCTGAATTCTCGGCCAGCCTCAACGCCGCCACCATTCCCGACAACGCGAAAGCCGAGCTGCGGCAGAAGCTCGCCGACTACCAGCGCGATTTCTCCGCCTGGATGGAGAGCGCGCTGAAGCTCGCGGCCGAGCTGAAGGCGATGTCCGAAGCCTTCTCCGCGGTCGAGCCCGTCATCGAGCAGGTCTCGACATCGGTCGACGCCATCCGTGTCGAAGCCGATCGCCTGAACGATGCCGAGCGCGCCAGCGTCCAGTTCTGGATCGCGGTCGCCATCGCACTCATTGCATCGGGCGTGCTCGGCCTCGGCATCTTCATCGGCCGTTCGGTCTCGAAGCCGTTGACCGCGATGCGTGCGGCCATGATCGAGCTCGCCAACGGCAATTTCGCCATCGTGCTGCCCGGCCTCGGTCGCCCCGACGAGATCGGCGAGATCGCGCAGGCCGTCGAGACGTTCAAGGTCAATTCCGAGCGCAAGGCGCAGGAAGAGGCCGAAGAGAAGATCCGGCTGGACAAGCTCCTCGCCGAACGCCGCCGCGCCGACATGATCCGCATGGCCGACGATTTCGAAGGCGCGGTCGGCGAGATCGTCGAGACCGTGTCGTCCGCCGCCAACGAGCTCGAGGCGTCGGCCACGTCCCTGACGACCACCGCCGGCCGGTCGACCGAGCTTGCCACGCTGGTCGAGGCCGCGTCCGAAGAGGCGGCGACCAACGTCCAGTCGGTGGCCTCCGCTGCCGAAGAACTGACGGCATCCGTCAACGAGATCAGCCGCCAGGTGCAGGCGTCCGCGCGTATCGCGGACGAGGCCGTCAGCCAGGCCGGGCAGACCAACGATCGCGTCGGCGAATTGTCGAAGGCGGCCGCGCGCATCGGCGACGTTGTCGAGCTCATCAACGCCATCGCCGGCCAGACCAACCTTTTGGCGCTGAACGCCACCATCGAGGCCGCGCGTGCCGGCGAGGCCGGGCGCGGCTTCGCCGTGGTGGCCTCGGAGGTGAAGGCGCTGGCCGAGCAGACCGCGAAGGCGACCGGCGACATCGGCCAGCAGATTTCGAGCATCCAGATCGCCACGCAGGATTCCGTCGGCGCCATCAAGACCATCGGCGGCACCATCGAGCGATTGTCCGAGATTTCCTCCACCATCGCGGCTGCCGTGGAAGAGCAGGGCGCCGCGACCAGCGAGATCTCGCGCAACGTGCAGAATGCGGCGGCCGGCACCACGCAGGTCAGCGCCAACATCTCCAGCGTGCGCCAGGGCGCGACCGAGACCGGCTCGGCGTCGTCACAGGTGCTGTCCGCGGCGCAGTCGCTGTCGAACGACAGCAACCGGCTGAAGATCGAGGTCAGCAAATTCCTGGAGACCGTGCGCGCGGCGTGAGGTCAGGCGCCGCCTTAACGCGCCTCTCGGACCACCGCCTTGCCGGGGACGGGTCGGAAAATCCATTCGCGCCAGACCACCAACAAGGCGGCCATGATCACCGGCCCCAGGAACAGGCCGAGCAAACCGAAGGCAGCAAGGCCGCCAAAGATTCCGACGAACGCGAACAGAAACGGCAGCCGCGCCGAGTCGCCCACCAACGTCGGCCATACGAAATGATCGCCGGCGAACATGACGATCGCTCCCCAGAAGAAGACCCCGGCCGCTGCAATTCCGCTGCCTCCACCTGACAGCAACACCAGCGCCGCGACGGTGAAAGCCAGCCAGGCGCCGAACGGAAGCATCGCGAAAGCCGTCGTGAGGATTGTGAAGACGATGGCATTCGGCACGCCGGCGACGAGATAGCCGACGCCGATCAACAGTCCTTCGCCGGCCGCGACCAGCACCGTGCCGTTCACGGTACCGCGGGTCGCGTCGACCATCTTCTCGGCAAGACCTTCTCCGGCCTCGCCAAAAAGTCGATCACAGGTTTCCAGGATGCGATCCGAGATCGACCGGCCGTTGCGCAGCAGGACAAACAGGGCCAGCAGCGAAAACAGCAGCAGAAAGAGACGGTGAAGCAGCTGGCCGCCGAACGTGCGAAACAGCTCCGATGCGTTGTCCGCATTGACGGATTTCAGCCATTCGGTCGCGGCCTTGGGATCCGACAGGTTGCTGCGCCACCACTGCTGCACGCTCTCTGCCGCGATCGGCAGACGGGCAAGCCATTCGGGGACCTCGATCCCGCTCTCCCCGGCCTTCTTCAACCAGCCGACGAGCAGGTCGCCCTGCTGCGCGATCTGGTAGATCGCAAGCGACATGGGCGTGAACAGGATGAGCGCGACGATGAGGGTGAAGACGAAGGCGGACAGGCTGGACGGGCTGGAGCTCACGCGGGTCGAAAACTTGACGTAGAGCGGCCATAGCGAGGTTGCGAGAATTGCAGCCCAGATCAACGCCGGCAGGAAGCCCGCCGCCGTCCACAACGCAAGGGCGACGAGGATGAGAGCGAGCACGACCCGCGCGTTCATGCGGGCACCAGCGCCCGTGGGCAGCGGCTTGCGTTCGTTGGCGGTCGGGGCTTCGTCGTTCCGCTTGAGCGGGTTCTTCTTCGATGCCGCGGATTTCAGGCGGTCGGGCATTTGAGGTCACACCGGGTGCGAGTGCTGCGGCAATGAAATTGGCGTGCAGGAATAACAGGGTAAGCCCAGCTCAAGCCGCAACGGCGCCATCGGTTCCAAGTAGGGAATAAGTTGCAACGCATCGCGGCCGTGCCCGGGCGCGAGGGCATGCCGTTCCCCAAGAGAGCCAAGGGGCGCCACGACGCAAGCGCGGCTCAGCCGCAGCGACGCTCCTCGAGCCGGCCTTGCGTCCCCTACGCCCCCGCGACGACCGGCGTGAACACCACTTCGATCAGGGTGCCGTGGGCCGCGCTCTTGATGTTGAAGCGGGCGCGGTTGGCTTCGACGAGGGCTTTCGTCAGCGACAGGCTGAGCGCGGCATTGTCTTCGGCGTCGCCCGGCGGCGGCGTGCGGAACGGCTCCATCGCGGCGGCGACCTCGCGCTCGGTGAGGCCATGGCCGGTGTCGCGGATGCGAAGCGCGATCTCGCCGCGGTCGGTCATCGCGGTCGAGACGATCACCTGGCCGCCGGCGCTGGCGAGCCTGATCGAGTTCGAGATCAGGTTCACCGTGATCTGCCGCATCGCGCGCGCGTCCGCCGTCACCTGCGGCAGCGCATGCGCGAGCGAGGTGCGGATGATGATGCGCTCGCGATTGGCCTGCGGCTGCATCACCGTCACGCAGGCTTCGACGAGGTCGTTGAGGTTCAAATTCGCGAAATTGAGGTCGAGCTTGCCGGTCTCGATCCGCGACAGCTCCAAGAGATCGTCGATGATCGCGATGACGCGCTCGCCGGAGGCGCGGATGTCCTTCATGTATTCGCCGTAGCGCTCGTTGCCGAGCGTGCCGAAGCGTTCGGAGATCATCACCTCGGCGAAGCCGATGATGGCGTTGAGCGGGGTGCGGATCTCGTGGCTGATCCGCGCCAGCATGTCGGCCTTGGCGTTGGCCGCGCCGTCGACGAGCCGGCGGGCGTTGGTCAGCTCGCTCTCGCCCTTCTTGGACTGCGAGAGGTCGCGGAACACGGCGAAGAAGTTCGGGCCGTCGGGCCGGGTGCGGCCCATGATCATCGCGAGCGGAATGACGCCGCCCTTCTTCTCGCGCCCCAGCACCTCGCGGCCGTGGTCGAGCAGGCTCGCGATGTCCTGGCTCTTCAGGCTTTCGAGATAGTCGAGGACGATCTGCTGGCTCTCGGGCGCGAACAGCGTCAGGAGGTTCTGCTCGAGCAGCGCGCTGCCGTCATAGCCGAACAGCGCCTCGGCGCTGCGGTTGCAGGCGTGGACGTTGCCTTCGGCATCGAACATGACGATGCCCTCGGCGGTGGTGTCGAGGATCGCGGCGAGATCTTCCGCATCGGCATCGCCGGCCGCAGGCTCGAGATCGGGCGCGTAGGGGAAGGATTCCGGGACGACGGGCTCGGCGACAGCCGGCGGCGCAGCGATTTGCGCAGGCGCGGCTTGCGGCAGCGCGCAGATCAGCGCATGCGCGCTCTCGCCATCCCAGTCGATCGTGTGCAGATGCGCGTCCGTGGTTGCAAGCGGCGCTTCGCCGGTCGCAACCGTGGCGCTGATCGCAACGGGCGTGCCCCCTTGCGAGGTGCTGCTCGCCGCGGACACGCCCGGTTCGACATAGAGCGCATCCAGCCCGCCGGCATCCTCCAGCGCGTTGATGCTGGCATAGCCCATGCGCGCGAGGAACGCCGCGTTGGCGTAGAGCAGGCGGTCCAGCCGATAGATCAGGATGCCCGTCGGCATCAGGTCGAGCAGCGTGCGGTCGCGCGCGCTCATCCCGCGTGGCGGCGGCGCGGGCTCGGTCAGCCATTCGGCGGCGGGCTGCGGCGGCTCGGGCTCGGGCGCCGGGGGCTCGGTGGCGATCTCCGCCACCGGCTCGACGCTCTCGGCCGCGAACGTCTCGCGCTCGCGCTCGAGCCGTTCGGACAATTGCCGGGCGAGCTCGTTGAACGCGCTGTTCTCCACCGGCGTCAGCGTCGGCGATCTCTGATCCCCCAGTGATCTGACATCGCCGTGCGGGCGGAACGGCACGACGTTGGGAGGGGTTTCGACGGGCGTTTCCACTGAGATGTCCGGATCGGTTGGGTGTGAATTCGCGTCGCTGGCGGGGGCGGGTGTTTCGGTGTCTGCGGTCGGTTCGGGCGAAGGCTCAGGCTCAGGCTCGGGCGGCTCGATCGGCGGCGCCTTCGCCACCGGCTCGGGCGCGGCGGTCGGCTCGGGTTCGATGATCGGCTCGGGCTCGGCCGCATCGGCGGACGGGCTCTGTGTGGCCTGCGGCTCCGCAATCAGTGCGAAACGCCTGAGCGCATCGAGCCGGTTGAGCGCATCGAGATCGCGGCAGACGCCAAAGCCCTTGAAGCCGGCGAAATTGCGCGCGGAATCGTAGATCGGCAGGCCCGCGAGCTCGACCGGCAGATGCTCGCCGCCGTCCGCCGGCCAGTTTACGGTGATGCCGGCCCAGGTGTCGTGGCTGGCCAGCGCCCGCGCCACGTGGCCGTCGGGATCGAGCGCGAAGTCTTGCGCGATCTCGTGCCAGGGGCGGCCGAAGCCGGCGGCGGTGTGTGCGCCGATCAGATGGATGAACTCGTCGGAGAGCAGCACGAAGCGGCCCTCTTCATCCATCTGCCAGAGGAAGCGCAGCGGATGCTGACGCGGTGCGGGTGGTTCTGCGGGACCCGATGGCGGCTCGACCATGGGGGGTGTGATCGGCGCAGCCTGCGGCGACACGATGGCTGGCGGCGGGTTGTCAACCGGAGTCTCTGCCGCGCTGTCGGTGCTCTCGTCGGTCGCGTCGCGAGCCGGTTCTCGCACCGGCTCCTCGGTCGCATCCTCGGCCGTCGCGGTCTCCTGCGCTTCGGGCGCCTCGGCGAACGCATCAAACAATGCGATCCCCGGCGATCCCTCCTGCGACGGCGGCGGCGCGCTCGGCACGATCGCGGCTTGCCGCGCGGGCTCGGCCGGCGCCGCACGCGCCTCGTCAGCCGTGTGTTCGGGCTCGCTCTCGGCCGGCGCGACCTGCGCCGCGGCGGCCGGCTCGATCAGCGCGATCAGGCCGACATCGGCGCCGCGGCCGACCCGTTGCAGCACCATCTGGCCGATCCCGATTCCCATCTCGGCGCGGCCCTCGCGCAGCGCATCGTTGCGCGTCTGGTCGAGCCCGGCTTCGCTCAAGTCGCGGAAGCCGAGCAGGGCGCGGGCGGCTTCGCTGGCGCCGACGAACAGGCCGTCGGGCGCGAACGCCGCCATCGGCATGTCAGCACCTTCGACCAGGCGATGCAGCCGCTCGATCAGCGGCATGGCGCGCGGCGTCGGGTCCATCGCGGTGACGAGCACGGCCTGGCCGCCGTCGGCAAAATCGAGCCGGCTGCAGGCGCAGGTCATCAGCGTGCCGAGCCGGGCGCCGAAGCCGCGCAGACGTTCGAGCCGCGCGCTGCCGTTCGCCGGCAGCTGGCGCGCGAGCCGGGCGACCTGGCGGCGATGAGGGTCGGCGGGGCCGAACACCTTGCCCGCGAGCGCTGCGCCATGCGCGGCGCCGAACAGCCTTGCGCCGACCGGATTGGCCCACAGCACGCGGGCGCCGTCGGTCGACCACAGCCAGGTGGCGAGCTGCGAGGTCGCATGCACGGCCAGCCGGGGATCGCCCACACCTCGCAACTGGAAATCCGAACTCGTCATCCGACCGGCTTGTGTCTCTCGCGTGAAGCTGGCGGCTGCCGGGAATGACAGCCTTAAGAAAGGGTTAGTATCGCCCGCGTCCGCGCGCAGGTCCACGGGTCCGCCCCTTCCGAGGGGCCCCAAAGCCGCGATAACCTTAACCCGCCACCCCCGCAAGCGGCGGCCGGGTTCATCCAAGGGATTCGGAGGCGCCGATCGCCGGCACGGCCTGATGGGTCTCGATGCGCGCCCCCACCATCAGTCTGTTCCCTCCCCCCTTGTGGGGGAGGGCTAGGGAGAGGGGTAGCTCCACAAACGGTGCCAATCGTGAAGCACCAACCCGCTGCTCCCCAGCACGAGTCCCCGAGCGGCCCCCCTCCCTGACCCTCCACCACAAGGGGGGAGGGAACGGCGGGAGCGGCGCCCTTGGCCTCAACCCCCGGTTCCCCAGATCCGGGAACTCACCCTCGCCGAGATTAAATTTCGCACCGCACCCGTTTGACGCGTTGCGCTGCACAATATTGACATGATAGGCAGCAATATTACTGGGCGCTGGGCGAGCCATCTCGTTTGTTTTGCGTATCCAGTCTTCGTTCCCGCCAGTCTTGAGACCAGAAGACAAGGCCCCGGTTGGCCGGCGGGCGCGCCAGAAGGCTCACTCCATTTTTTCATTATCGTGAGGGACGACCATGACAGGTGCGACTGATCCGTTTTCTGCCTCGATCATTCCGTTCGAGGTCCCCGAGCAGATGCGTGCGTTCGCCGAAAAGGGCGTGTCGCAGGCCCGCGAGAACTACGCCAAGTTCAAGGACGCGGCCGAGACCCACAACGGCACCGTCGAGGCCGTGTTCACCTCCGCCAGCAAGGGCGCGAGCGAGTACACCGCCAAGCTGGTGGAATTCATGAAGGCCAACACCAGCGCCCAGCTGGACTTCGCCCAGCAACTGTTCGGCCTGAAGTCGCCGACCGAAGCGCTGGAGCTGTGGACCGGCCACACCCGCACCCAGCTCGAGACCCTCCAGGCCCAGGCCAAGGAGCTGGTCGAGCTCACCCAGCGCGTCGCCGCCGAGACCGCCGAGCCGATCAAGGCCAGCGCCTCGAAATACTACAAGCCCGCCGCCTGAGCGGTGAGGCAGGTTTGAATGCGCGAAACCCGGGCCAAGTGCCCGGGTTTTGTTCTGGAATAAGGTGATTTCCGCCGGAATTTACCCGGCCAGCGGCCTTGCCAAACCGGGCCGTTGCACCTAGTTTCCGCCCCGTCCAGCCCCCCTCGGCGATCGCCTTTTCAGGCCCCCAAGGCGCGGCTCGCAAGGATGCAGTTGTAGCTCAGTTGGTTAGAGCGCCTGTCTGTGGAACAGGAGGTCGGTGGTTCGAGCCCACCCAACTGTACCAATGATTTCAATGATCTCAGGCTGCGCCGGATCGGTTCATTGCCAACTGTGCGGTGCCACGTCGTCTATCTACAACATTAAATTACGACTTGAGTGGTCGAACCGCGCGGGCTCGGCCCAAAAGCCAGCTGGCGCGATCACGTCGCCAGCGACGACTGTCATATTCAAACGAAGGGTGCTTCCAAAGGTTGAACTCGACCACTCGTGCGCGCCGCGCAATAATGGCTAGCAAATTGGGGGGCGAATGAAAGTCGACGAGGGCAAATACTCCGTCTTGGAGCTAGTCGATTGGTACAAGCGCAAAGAGTTGGTACCGAACAAAGAATATCAACGTGGCGCGGGGCTTTGGCCTACCTCTGCCAAGAGCTATTTCATCGATACGATCCTCAAGGAGTTTCCCTTCCCGAAGCTCTACTTCCATGAACGGTTGGACATGACGACAAGACGGCCTCGCCGAGAGATCGTCGATGGTCAACAACGTATGAGCACGATCGCCGAATTTGTATCTAATCAGTTCGAACTCGGCTCCAACGCGGAAGGTCTGAAGGGAAAGCGCTTCGACGATTTGAGTTCAGAGCAACAGGAAAAGTTCTACTCGTACGCAGTGTCGGTCGACGTAATCAGAAATGCGGACCGCTCTGAAATTCTGTCGATGTTTCGACGGATGAACGCTTACACCCTCCCGCTTAATGGCCCAGAAAAGCGACATAGCGAATTCTTTGGCGAGTTCAAAGATTGGGTGAACACCGTCTTGGACCGATACGGGAGGCTTCTTGTCGACTGGAATGTCTTTACCAGCAGGCAAATCGTTCGCATGGCCGATGCCGAATTCATCGCTGACGTCGCGTTAGCCGTTGAAGAAGGCGTTGTGAGTACAAGTCCGACAAAGCTGCGGAAACTCTACAAAAGGTACGACACTTCGTTTTCGCCGCGCACTCAAATAGATGAGCGCATTACTAGCGTGCTGGATGTAATTCGTGCCGATCTATCGGAGCTGCAAGGAACGTTCCTCACTAGACCTCACGTTTTTCATTCGCTCATTTGCGCCCTTCTGCATCGACGTTATGGTTTGCCCAACGCGGAAGAATTGATTGGATATGAACCTGTGGGTTCATTTTTTGCGGACAGACGGACGGCACTGGCGGCCTTGATGCAGCTTGCAACGGCTTACGAGGAAAAAAGCTTTAATGGACCGCTCGGCAATTTCGTTAGGTCAACGTCCGAGGGCGGAAATCGTGCAGCGCAGAGGGCCGAGCGACTCCTCTATTTGTGTCACGCACTGGATGGCGATCTTAGCGCATTTGGCTGACAACGATGGCCCTTTCAGTCGCCTTCAATCTGCTAGAGACTGAATTGGACATTTTGGCCAACGAACTGCGCGCGTTTGCTGCGGAAAACTCGCCCCTCAATGCGCCAGATCGATTTTCCCTTTCCGATGAATGCCTGCTTGAAGGGTTGCTGTCCCGCGTGTGGCAGGCTTGGTGTGGGTTTGCGCGCTTTTGTGTGATCGGTTCGTGCGAAGGGACGACGACCTCTGCAGGTGTCCTCGTTCAAGCGTTACCGGATGCGCGGAGCGAAGAACATGTTTCTAGTGCCGTGATTCGTGCAAACAGCAGATCGAATCCGCCATACTGGGTATCGACCAACGCGACGTTGCGATACGAGCCGACATGGGGTGACGTCGATGTCCTCAATAGAGTCCTCACGAGACTAAGGCCAAATAATCATCTCCAATTGTTGGCTGCCTTTTCATCTATCTCCTCGAGCGCCAAAGTAGTGCAGACCATTCGGAATGGAGTAGCGCATCACAACCATCAGACATTGAAGGAATTGCTCAATTTTCAGTCGGCATACATCGTCTTTCGCATAGCCCATCCTACGCATGCGATGTTTTGGGTCGAGCCGAGCACTAGCGATTTTTTGATTACGTCTGCGATTGAAGAGCTAAAAGTCGCCGCGCAAGCTGCAATCGCATGATTAAGGGGACGATTGACAGAATTTTGGAGGTTTGGATTGGCCAGATCAGAGACGGAATACTTGATGCGATTGCGACCAGATCAGCTTCAACCCGTTGCACAGGCTAAGAAGCTTCGGGCAGAAGTAATCAAGTTGCGCGCGAAGGTTTCTGAAGGCTCTTATGGAGACGCAGAGCTTCGACGGTTCTGGCGACTGGCGGAAACCGCCGGTCTAATTCTGTTTGTTTCCAATACGGAGCTGTCAGAGCGAGCGGGGGTTGGCGCCAACTTCTTCTCCACCGTTGCGCGTGACAAGAGAAGGCCGAAGCTGCACAATTTTCTGCGTGCTCTTACTGTTTTGCTCGAAGTAGCCAATGAACGCCTTGCTGACGTCGATGGCGATCAGATCATCGAAAAATCTGGTTCGGAAAAAATAAGTGAACGAATTCGACAAGATCGATTTAGCTTACTTCAACTCGCGCGATCGCTTGCGCAAGTAGCGCTCGACGAAATTGAAAAACTAGATGCTGAACGCCCAAACGATCCAGAAAGAATTTCCGCTCATGAGAGGCAACGTGAGCTTTTTCATATCTTTGCGGATGGATTTACTCGGATAGCACGTGCGCTGGCCGTGTTGGAGATTGATCGTGCTGAGCCAGCAAAGCTGCGGAAAGCCACCAAAATAGTCGAGGCCGTGGGAGAGAAGTTCAATAAGTGGTGGAAAAAGAATGGCGACGAAGCAATCGATTGGTCAGTAAGAATTCCGGTCATCACAGCGGGTGTCGCTGCACTAGGATGGGCTGGCGCTCCAATGGCTTTGGGAACGTCCATCGTTGCCGCGCTCGTCGGGGGTGAAAAAGTGATGAATGTCATAAGCAGGCGATCTTCGAAAGCACCAAAGGGGTAGTGCGCGGACACGTTCAAGGCTTCAAGATATCGACTCGGATGCCTTACGTCTTTCCTGCTACCTCACCACCATAGCGACCCACAAACGTTCATCGACCACCAAATTCAGGCGGCAACCATCGTGACCTTCTTCAACCGTCTCAAGACAGCAGCCTCCGTCGAATGGCGAGCTTACACCGAGCATCCCTTCACGAACGGTCTTGCGGACGGCTCGCTCCCTGAGGCTGCGTTTCGTCACTACCTCGTTCAGGACTATCTGTTCCTCATCGAGTTTGCCCGCGCCTACGCGCTTGCGGTCTACAAGTCGCCTGGGCTGGCCGACATGCGTGAGGCCGCTTCCGGCCTGTCGGCCATCCTCGATGTCGAGATGGACCTGCATGTGAAGCTCTGCGCCGGTTGGGGCCTGTCCCCGGCCGACCTCGAACACGCCCCGCCGGCGGCCGAGATGCTGGCCTATACGCGCTACGTGCTCGATGCGGGCATGCGCGGCGATCTGCTGGCGCTCAAGGTGGCGCTTGCGCCTTGCGTGATCGGGTACGCGGAGATCGCAACGCGGCTCGCCGCGCTGCCCGGTGCGGACGCTGCGACGAACCCCTATCGCGTCTGGATCGCCGAGTATGCCGGCGCGCCGTACCAGGAGGTCGCCGCCAACGCGCGGGCGCATCTGGACCGTCTCGCCGATCGCTACGCCACGCCGGCCCGCGAGGCCGAGCTGATCGCGATCTTCAGGGAAGCCACCCGTCTCGAGGCGGACTTCTGGGAGATGGGCTGGCGCGAGGGACAGCGCTGAGTTCAGCGAACGTCCCATCCCGCCATCTGAGCAGGTCCAACATCCCGGGATCGCCGGATGATCGCTTAAGGCGCGGCGCGTCGGCGCGATCGTTCGGTTTCGTTCCACGCCTTCGGCAGAAAACAGCAGCGAGTGGCGGCGAACCTTTTCTGCCCCTTGCGTGTTTGGAACTGCGGCAGGATGAAGCAAGGGAGCTGAGACATGAACGGGATTATCTATCTGGTCGGACTCGTCGTGGTGGTCGGTGCGGTGCTGTCCTTCCTGGGCCTGCGTTGACCGTGGACTGAACTCTGCGGTGCTGGCGCCTAAGGCCTCTAACGCCGCGCCGCCACCAGCAGCATCATTGGCCGTTCCAGCTCTTGCTCGAGCGTCGGGTTGTCCCTGATTTGTTGCGCCGAGGGGGCGAATTCGTCGACGGCTTCGATAGTGAATCCGGCGCGCATCAGCGCGCCGAGCGTCGTGCCGATCTTGCGGTGATACTTCACCACGTCTTTCGCGAACCAATCGGTGCGCCGCTCGCCTTCGATCGCATAGCGATTGACGGGCCAGGTCTTGCGTCCGTCCTCATCCTCGATCCAGTGGGGATGCTCGGCGGCCATGAAAATCGGATGCTCGATCGAGAAGACCAAATGGCTGCCCGGCGTGAGGGCGCGATGGATCATGCGCGTGAGCCGGTCGAAGTCGCGGATATAGTGGAAGGTCAGCGAGCTGAAGGCAAAATCGAAGGACGCTTCGGGAAGCTCGATCGTCTCTAGGTTCTCAATTTGGTAGGTGATCGCGGAATCGGCGGTGATCTGACGCGCGCGGGCGATCATGCTCTCGGAGAGGTCGAGGCCCAGAACCGGCTTGGCGCCGTTCTCGCGCAGCCAGCGCGACACCCAGCCGAAGCCGCAGCCGAGATCGATCACGCGCCGGCCGGCGACTTCGGGAAACATGGCGCGCAGCGCCGGCCATTCCGGTGCGCCGGCAAGGCCATGCACCTGGCGTGGAAGCTGGCTGTAGCCTGAGAAGAAATCGGGATTGTCGTAGATGTTCTGTGCCATGACACGCTCCGTCCATGGTGGTCTGCCACACGCATGCGGCCGAATTATCTCACGCCACCCGTCACCACCCACACCACCACCGGCAACGTCACCGCCGCCAGCAGCGTCCCCAGCGCCACCGCGCCCGAGACCGGGTTAACGAGCCGCTGATACTGCACGGCGAAGATGTAGGCGTTCGCGCCGGTCGGCATCGCCGCGAACAGCACGACGACGCCCGCCGCGACCGGCGGCAGGCCGAGCAGCTTCGCCAGCACGAACGCAGCCGCCGGCATCGCCGCCAGCTTCAATGCGCACATCAGAAAAATGCTCAGCTTCTCGCCCTTCACCTCGAATCGGAACAGATTGATGCCGAGCGCGATCAGCGCCGTCGGCGAGCCCGCTTGTGCGAGCAGCTCGATGGTGCGGTCGACCACGGGCGTGAGGCCGAAGCCGGTGAAGCGCCAGATCACGCCGAAGCCGATTGCGAGCATCAGGGGGTTGCGGGCGAGGTCGGCGATCACGGGGCGGATCACCGACAGCGGCGAGCCGGTGCGCTTGCTGCTGACCAGCTCCATCTGCAGGATGCCGCAGAGCCAGAGCAGCGGCGTGTTCACCGACAGGATCAGCGCCATCGGCCCTGCCGCCTCGCTGCCGAGCGCGGAGAGCACGAGGGGAATGCCGAGCATCACGATGTTGCCGTAGACCGAGCCGATCGCGAACACGACGCCGTCCTCGCTGGTCTCGCGCCGCGCGCGGATGAGGGCGGAGATCGCGAGCGCCGCGATCCAGGTCAGCGCGAGCGCGCCGTAATAGGTGCCCCACATCCTGTAGGGGCTGACGTCGGGGAATTCAGAGACGACGATGGTGCGGAAGAGCAGGGCGGGGATGGCGATGCTGAAGGCGAATTCGCTGATGCCCTTGTGTGCGCTCTCCGAGACGAAGCGAAACAGCACCGCGGCATAGCCGGCCGCGATCAGCGCGAACACCGGTGCGACGATCAACAGCGTAGCCATGCGCCCCTACAACCCCAGCGCGACGATCCCGTGTGCGATCCGCACATCGGCATGGTCGATCAGCTTGCCTTCCAGCGTCGCCACCTCTGAGGACGGTGGCGGTGCTTGATGACGGTGACAGTGCACGACGACTCCCGCACCGCAAAATGCAGGTTAGCGGCAAGGCTGACCAAAGACAATTTGTGCACCGCCACCGGAGCCAACCGCCGACGCAGAAATCCGGTAGAAGTCTCGGGAACGCGGCAAGACGGCAATTGTTGGACGGCAATCTCGTGTAACTTGACTGCTTTCCTTGATCGATTGGATCCCATGCCCCTTGCCGCCGACCGTCTCCTCGCTGCCGTCGAAGCGATCTACGATACGGCAGCGAGCCCATCACTCTGGCCATCCGCGCTCGGCAAGATCGCAGGCTGCTTCGATGACGCCGGCGCGATCCTGCAATGGCGAAGGGACGACGGGGCCTTCGGCGCCATCGCCTCCGAAAGCCTCGGGCCGGCGCTCGCCGACTACGGGACGCATTGGGCGCAGCAGGATTTCAAGGCCGAACGTTGCGTCTCGTCCGGCCTCTACGTCAGCGGTGAGCCCTTCACCGATCGGCACATCGGCCCGATCGACGACGCCTACCTCAATCATCCCTTCAGCAGGGAATTCCTTGCAACGCACGGTTTGGGCTGGTTTGGATCGATCGGTGTGTCACCCGACCCGCGGATCCTGGTGGCGCTCAGCGTGCAGCGAGCCTTCGCCAAGCCGCAATTCTCCGAGGCCGAGCTGGAGCTGATCGGGACGCTCGGGCGCCATGCCGAGAAATCGTTGCGGCTGTCGATCCGGCTGCTCGATACCGAGCTGGCCAATCTCGGCCTTGGCGACGCCCTCGCGCGGATCGGCATCGGCGTGTTCGCACTGGACTCGTCGGCGCGTGTGCTGTTCGCCAATCCGGTGGGGGAAAGCCTTTTCGGCGAGGTGTTCGACCTCGTGAACGATCGTCTGCGTGTTCGCATGGCGGCGAGCCGGGCGCCGTTCGAGACCGCAATGACTCAAACGCTTCGCGCCGAGGCGCGCGACCTGCTGGCCGAACCGAGACCCATTCTCGCTGAATCCAGTGCAACAGGCCGGCGTTTCGTCATCTATCTGCTCCCGATCACCGCCGGTGCGCTCTCGGACAGCCATTTTCTGACCCGCACGCGCGCGATCGTTCTCGCGATCGAGCTGAAATCCGCCGAGCCTCCGGATCCCGCCATCGTGCGGGACGTGCTGGGCCTGACGCTCGGCGAGGCCAGGATCGCCTCGCTGGTGGGCTCGGGCGTTCCGCCGAGACAGGCTGCGGGCCGCCTCGGGATTGCCGAGGACACGGCGCGCAATGTGCTGAAGCGCGTCTTCCAGAAGCTCGGCATATCCAGGCAAAGCGAGCTCGCGGCGCTGCTCGGCCGGCTCGTGTTGCGGGGGCCTTGATCACCGGACTCGCATCCTGGTGCCGCCGCCCGCGGCCATCCTTCGAGACGCCCGCCGTTGGCGGGCCCTCAGGATGAGGACCGCGTGCGCTCCGCTCGCTTCAACGGGCTCGATTGCCGCCTGGCCTCATCCTGAGGAGACTGCGAAGCGGTCGTCTCGAAGGACGAGGCACTTGCTCCGATGTCGCCGCGAAATCGCCGCTACGACCCCAGAGCGATGATCCGGCGCGCCATGCGCACATTGGCATAGTCGATCATCTTGCCGTCCAGCGTCACCGCGCCCTGGCCTTGCGCCTCCGCCTGCTCCATGGCCTCGACGATCCGCCGCGCCTGCGTCAGCTCCTGTTCCGACGGCATGAAGGCGCGCAGCGTCGGCGCGATCTGGTCGGGGTGGATGACCTGCTTGCCGTCAAAGCCCATCGCCGCGGCCTTCTGCGCGCTGCTCTCGGTCAGTCGTTCATCGCGGAACGCGCCGCAGGGGCCGTCGATGGCGATCAGGCGATGCGCGCGGGCGGCCACCAGGACGCGCATCATGGGATAGGCGAACAGGTCGAGCGGGGCGGCGGCGTAGCCGCTCTGCGCCGAGCCGACATGGCGGTAGCCGTCCGGCGACACGCCGATGTCGGAGGAGCGCGCGCCGATCGAGGCCGCGAAATCGCCGACGCCGAGATGCAGCGCGGCGACGCTGTCGTGGCACGCGGCGAGCGCGTCGACATTGACGAGGCCGAGCGCGGTCTCGATCAGCAGGTCCAGCGCGACCGGCGCAGCGCGATCGAGCGCGGCCGCGCGCAAGCGATCGGCGATCGCGACGATGTCGCTCGCGCGCTCTGCCTTCGGTACGATCAGCGCATCGAGCCGCGGCGCGGCCGCCAGCGCGCGGATTTCTTCGGCGATGAAGGGGCTGTCGACGGCGTTGATCCGCACCGTGACGCGCTTGTTGCCCCAGTCGAGCGCGGCGAGGGAGCGGACGGCTTCCGCCAGCGCAAGGTCCTTCTCGGAGGGCGGCACCGCGTCCTCGAGATCCATGAACACCGCATCCGCCGCGGAGGCCGCCGCCTTGGCGACGAGACGGGCGCGATGCGCGGGGACGGCGAGATAGGCCCGCGTTGGCCGCTGCTGCGTCATCGTCAAATGTCCTTCGAAAGACCGAGCTCGCCGAGAATGGCCTGGTTGTGCTGGCCCACATCCGGCACCGGATCCATCCGCGGCCTCAGGCCCGGAATGGTCAGCGCCGGCAGGAAGCTCATCACCGGCCCGCACGGCGATCCCACGCTTTGCACGCGAGATCGCGCGTGAAGCTGCTCGTGCTGCAGGAAGGCCTCGACCGAATTCAGATGCGCGTTGGCGACCCCGGCCTCGTCGAGCAGGCGCAGCACCGCCTCGCTGGTCATGGACGCAAAGCGCTGCTCGATATGCGCCTGCAGCGCGTCGCGGTTCTGCATGCGCAGCGGATTGGTGCGGAAGCGCGAGTCGTCGGCGAAGCCAGGCTCGCCGAGGACGATGGTGCACAGCGAGCGCCATTCGCGGTCGTTCTGGATGCCGAAGAAGATGGTGTTGCCGTCGCCGACCCGGAACGGGCCATAGGGCGCGATGGTCGCGTGCTTCGCGCCGGTGCGCGGCAGCGGCCGGCCGGTGCTTTGGGTGTAGAAGGCGGGATAGCTCATCCAGTCGGTGATGGAGTCGAACAGCGAGGCCTGGAACGCCGTGCCCTTGCCGGTGCGCTCGCGGCGGTACAGCGCCATCAGCACGCCGTTGAGGATGTACATGCCGGTCGCGATATCGACCACCGACAGCCCGACCTTGGCCGGCTCCGCCTCGGTGCCGTTGATGGCGAGCACGCCCGCCTCGCACTGCACCAGCAGGTCATAGGCCTTCTTGTCGCTGTAGGGACCGCCGGTGCCATAGCCCGAGACGTCGCAGGCGATGATGCGGGGATGTTTGCGCAGCAGCGACGCCGCATCGAGGCCGAGCCGCTCGGCCGCGCCGGGCGCAAGGTTCTGGATGAACACGTCGGCCTGCGGCAGCAGGGCGTCGAGCACCTTGCGGCCGTCTTCGCTCTTGATGTCGATGGCGAGGCTCTCCTTGGAGCGGTTGGTCCAGACGAACTGGCTCGATAGGCCGTTCATGACGTGGTCGTAGTCCCGGCAGAAATCGCCGGCGCCCGGCCGCTCGATCTTGATCACCCGCGCGCCCCAGTCGGCCAGGTGCCGGCTGGCCAGCGGCGCTGCGATCGCTTGCTCCAGCGAGACCACCGTGACGCCCGAAAGCGGCAGCTCCGCCTCAGTCCCCGTCATGCGATCGTCCTCCTCATGTGCGCTTTGTCGGCCTGCGCAGGAGACAGGCCACCCACGCGCATCTTCTTGGATGTGACATGATGCCCCTGTTTTGCCCGACGAGTCAAACGTGGCTTCGCCAAATCCTAAGGAGAAATCCGTAGCGATTGCCGGGGCTTGGCTACTGTGCATGGGGTTGTTTTTCCACTTTTGGGGTGGGCCCCAGCTGTCATCCCCCGCGCAGGCGGGGGATCCAGTATTCCAGAGACGCTCGACGTTCCCCGAGAAGCCGCGGCGTACTGGATCCCCGCCTTCGCGGGGATGACAGCTGTGGGTTGGAACGACTCCACCTATCTCACCGGACCGTTCGCACTGCGCTTGGCTGATGCCGCGCTGCTGTTGCCGAGACCGCACAGGTCCGACCTTTCGCATCCCCCCTCGGTTGCCAACGAACGGCGGTTCACCCACTATCCGCTGCGACTCGACATGTGGGGGGATCGATGCCGGCGCTTCGCTTCAAGACATCCTTGGTTGCTGCGACCCTCGGGATGGCTCTTTCCGTGCTGGTGCAGCCCGGCGCCGGCTTCGCCTACACCCCGGAGGAGCAGCAGGCCTGCACGCCGGATGCGATGCGGCTGTGCGGCGAGTTCGTCCCGAACGTCGATGCCATCACCGCCTGCATGATCAAGAAGAAGGCGCAGCTCTCGCCGCAATGCGCGGTGTTCTTCCGCCGCGGACCGGAGCCGGGCGAGCAGCGCGCCGGCAAGCCGACCAACATCGCGCCCAAAACCGCGAAGAAGAGCACCAAGCCGGCACCGAAGAAGAAGAAGACCAGCGACGGCTGAGGGCCGGGCAGGGCCGCGTTCCCATCTCGAAACTCCTCGATGTGACGGACTCCTTTTGTTCGCAGGCTGGCGCGAGGCTTGCGGGCGACGGACGGGTGCGACGGAAAAGAGTCGGATGTCGTTTTGCGCGGCGAGGTTGCATTCCGCTTTCTCCCGGACGACTGCTCAAAAAGCGCACACAAGGGACGCGCGCAGCGTTTCATTGCAGTTCGTGTCGCGCCTCGCACATCGCAGTGTGACTCAAAAGCCAACACGCCTTGTTATTTCGTGGCCGTAACGCAACCCTCGATAAATTTTTCTTTCACGAATCAGCGCGGTGATTCATTTTCGCGGCCTGGGGTCAATCTGGAGGCCGAAGGTATGAACGTTATTGTTTTCGCTTCGCGTAAAGGCGGCTCGGGCAAGAGTACCCTCGCCGCACATCTTGCCGCACAGATCAAGGCGAGCAAGCAGGTCATGCTCGTGGATGCGGATCCGCAGGGCTCGCTGACGCTGTGGCACAAGCTGCGCGGCACCAACGAACCGCCGATCAAGGCGGCCGTGAACTCCGTCAGCGGCATCGTCTCCGCTGCCAAGCGCGACGGTTATGAATGGGTGTTGATCGATACGCCGCCGAACCTGTCGGCCGTGGTCGACGACGCGATCAAGAACGCCACCATGGTGGTGATTCCCGCCCGCCCCGGCGTGTTCGACGTCAATGCGGTGCAGGAAACCATCCAGATGTGCCGCGCGGCGCGCAAGCCCTATGCGGTCGTGCTGAACGGTGCGCCGGCCAGGCGCGACGAGTCCGAAAGCCCGATCGTCACCATCGCCCGCGAAGCCCTGGCGAAATTCCGTGCGCCGGTGTGGGGCGGCCAGATCACCAACCGTTCGGATTTGCTGATGGCGCTGAGCCACGGCGAAGGCGCGCGGGAATACCAGGCCGAGAGCCGTGCGGCTCAGGAAATCGCAAGGCTGTGGGCGGCGATCGAGCGTTCGGTGAAGGCCATTCGCGGCACGGCGTCGGCATCCGGCGCAATGCACAAGCAGGCGGCGTAATTCTTTAAATCATTCCCCGGACGAAAAACGCGCGGGAATGTCCGCGCGTTTTGCGTTTCCGGGATCTGCCGACCGAGGCTTACGCCACCATCAGCATGTAGAACACGATGACCGGCGACAGCGTGAGGATCACCGACCAGATGCCGACGGCCCAGAGAATGTCTTCGGTGGTAAAGCTCTGCTCGTTGGACAGCTTCTCCTGTCCGGCGCCGAAATACGACACCATTTCATTCTGACTATTCACAAATGCCCCCGCGATTTCTTCGCTTATGGGCGTGAACCATAGCCGGGATGTTTTAAGATTCCGGCTTGCGACGCCGCTTGCATTTTGAACGCATTTGTGACCGCGGTTTAACCATCCGCGCCGGCTCTCGCCTCAAGCGAGCCAGACCCGATACAGCAGCACCGGGATCAGGCCGAGCATCACTGCCCAGAACCCGAACGACGAAACGACGAGAATTCCCTGCAAAAGATCGGCGGGCGCGAATTGTTGCGCGGCCGTAGGCCGGGTGCGATGCCCCATGGTCATTCCCCCTGTGAGAAGCCTTCGGAGGACAACGATAGGCACCAGAGCGTAAACGAGGCGTGGATGCCGACTGCGGCGTGCGCGAAGGGCGTTGGGGCGCGGTTAACCAAGGGCGCGCTCCGTCGCCCCACCGCCGTCATCCCGGGGCGCGGCGGAGTCGCGAACCCGGAACGACATGCGCCTGGCGTGACGGGAAGGCCGCTACGCCGCGACCTTCACCCGCCGCTCGATCTCGCGATCGATCGTCGCGGCGAGCTCGCTGCTCACTTCGACCATCGGCAGGCGCACTTCGGGACTGTCGATCAGGCCGCTGCGCCATAGCCAGTACTTTGCCGGCGCCGGGCTCGGCTCGGTGAACAAGAGGCGCGTCAGCTCGGCGACCTCGTTCCAGCGCGCCTGCGCGGCCTCATGATTGCCGTGCTTCATCTCGGCATAGACCGCCGCGAACGTCGCGGTCTCGACATGGGCCGACAGCACGATGCCGCCGTCGGCGCCGTCGCCGAGTGCCTCGAAAAAGTTCGCGTCCTCGCCGGTGAGCACGCGAAACTCCCTGGGGCGGTCTCGCAGCAGGGCGATCGATTGCTCGCGGCTCGCGCCGCAATCCTTCAGGCCGACGATGTTCCTGTGCTCGGCCAGCCGCAGCATGGTCTGGTTGGTGATGTTCACCGAGGTGCGATAGGGGATGTTGTAGAGCGCCAGCGGCCAGGCGGCGTGATCGGCAAGCGTCTCGAAATGCGCCAGCAATCCGCGCTGCGAGGGCCGCACATAATAGGGGCTCGCGATCAGGTAACCGTCGATCGGCCAGTCCGCGGTCTCGTCGAGGCGTTCCTTCAGCCGCGCGGTGTCGGCGCCCGACAGCCCGAGGCAGATCGGCTGGTTGCGCCGGCCCGCCGCCATCTCGTCGCGCACGATGGCGACGAGGCGCTCGAGCTCGGCCTCGCGCAGCGTCATGCCTTCGCCGGAGGTCGCCCCCAGGATGAAGCCGTCGATGCCCTGCGCGCTGTAGTGCCGCGTCAGCCGCCGCAGCGACCGCTCGTCGAGCGCGCCATCGCGGAATGGCGTCACCAGCGGCAGCCACAGCCCGTGCAAATGATCTTCAAGTCCGGTCATGTTTCCATCTCCTTCTCGGGAAACCTGAGACGGAGGGCACATGAAAAAACCCCGTCCAGGCGGCGGGGTTTTCGGGATTTGCTTGCGATGACGAAGCTTGGCTAGCGCGCGCAAAAATCCGAGGCCCCGGGATGGGGGCCTTTTTTCGAGGCGGCGGCCTTAAACGAGATTGCGCACGACTTCGTGATCATGGGGAAATGATGCGGGGTATGCGCGGAACTGTCAATACACGCGGAGGGCGAAGGCTGATCCGACAGAAAAAAAGCCGGGCCCAAAGAGCCCGGCTTAAGGTATTGGCCACGTGAGGCCGACACAATCACCTTCCAAGAGGGATTACTGAACTCCCGCGCCACTGGAGGAGGGGGACAAATGCGCAACGCGAAGGCTCAGCGTGCAAACAGTATGGGCTTGACGAGCGGCCTGCAGCAACAGCCGAGGCCGCATGTCAGTCATGCGGAAATCAGGACGGCCAGCGTTGCGCCTTGCTGACGACGAAGTCGCGGAACACCTGCACGCGCGCGACCGTCTTCAACTCCTCGGGATAGACGAAGTACGTATCGAGCTGGATCGAATCCGACTCGCCGAACAACTGCACGAGTTTGCTCTGTTCCTCGACGAGGTAGTCGGGCAGCGCGGCGATGCCGAGACCCTGCTGACAGGCGCGCACGAGACCGAGGATGTTGTTGACCCTGAAATAGGCCTCGCGCGGACCGGAGCCGTTGCGGCCGGCTTCGACCAGCCAGTTGCGGTTCTGCAAATGCGGCGCGAAGTTGCCGTCCGAGAGCGTGATGATGCGGTGGGAGTCGAGCTCCTCCAGCGTGCGCGGCGTGCCGAAGCGCTTGATGTATTCCGGCGAGCAATAGGCGTGGAAGCCCATCGCGAACAGCTTGCGCTGAATGAGATCCGGTTGCGTCGGCTTGCGGGTGCGGATCGCGACGTCGGCCTCGCGCATCGAGAGGTCGAGCTCCTCGTCGGTGACGATCAGCGAGATGCGGATCTCCGGATAGAGCGCGGTGAATTCGCCGAGGCGGGGGATCAGCCAGTTGATGCCGACGCCGGGCGTGGTGGTGATCTTGAGGTCGCCGCTCGGCCGCTCGCGGCTGTCGGTGAGCTTGGCGCGGGCCGCCTGGAGCTGCATGAACACGTCATGCGCGGTGCGGAACAGCAGGTCGCCCTGCTCAGTGAGGATCAGGCCGCGGGCATGGCGGTGGAACAGCGAGACCGAGAGCTCCTGCTCCAGCGCCGAGACCTGGCGTGAGACCGCCGATTGCGACAGGCCGAGCTGCTCGCCCGCATGCGTGAAGCTGCCCGCTTCCGCCGCTGCGTGAAACACCTTCAGCTTGTCCCAGTCCATATCCGTGAATCCGTCGCGTGTTCGAGGCATGATCGTTATTCCGCTGCCGCGCGCTCGCTGGCGCGCAGGGCCAAGAAACGTTCGGCCTCGAGCGCTGCCATGCAGCCCAGGCCTGCGGCCGTCACGGCCTGGCGATAGGTCTCGTCGGCGACGTCGCCGGCGGCGAACAGGCCGGGCACCGAAGTCGCGGTGGAGTTCGGGGCGACCTCGACATAGCCCGACGGTTTGAGCTTGATCTGGTCTTTCACGAGCTCGGTCGCCGGCGCGTGGCCGATGGCGATGAAGACGCCGTCGGTCTTCACGTCCGTCAGCGCGCCGGTCTTGACGTTCTTCAGGCGCACATGGGTGACCTTGTTCGGGTTCTCGGTGCCGCAGATCTCGTCGACGGCGGAGTTCCAGATCACCTTGATCTTCGGGTGCTTGAACAGGCGCTCCTGCAGGATGCGCTCGGCGCGGAAGTGGTCGCGGCGGTGCACGATGGTGACCTGCGAGGCATGGTTGGTGAGGTACAGCGCTTCCTCGACAGCGGTGTTGCCGCCGCCGACCACCACGACCTCCTTGTTGCGGTAGAAGAAGCCGTCGCAGGTGGCGCAGGCCGAGACGCCGCCGCCCTGGAACTTGGCCTCCGACGGCAGCCCGAGCCAGCGCGCCTGCGCGCCTGTGGCGAGGATCACGGCGTCGGCGAGATAGACGTCGCCGCTGTCGCAGGTGAGGCGGAACGGCCGCTGCGAGGTGTCGAGCTTGATGACGAGGTCAGAAACGATCCTGGTGCCGACATGGACCGCCTGCTTCTCCATCTGCTCCATCAGCCAGGGGCCCTGGATCACGTCGGCGAAGCCCGGATAGTTCTCGACGTCGGTGGTGATGGTGAGCTGGCCGCCAGGCTGGATGCCCTGGATCAGGATCGGCTCCAGCATCGCCCGCGCGGCGTAGATCGCCGCCGTGTAACCGGCGGGGCCGGAGCCGAGAATGACGACCTTTGCATGAACAGGAGCGGACATTTCGATGGACGCCTTTCACGGGGGATCTGCAGCGCGGGCGCGGAAGGAGCCAGGAGGCCTCGCGGAGGCGCTGAAATATCAGAGCTAATCTAAGCCTTCTGGTGAGCCATGCAAGAATTGCATTGCCTCTCGGCGGATTTTTCCAACGGGGAACAAAAGTCGATTGCGGTGCACGCGCAATAAAATTGCGCTGGCCGTGCGGACTAGGCTATGAGGATTGCGACAAACCCACCAAAGCGGCCCCAAAGGCCAGGAGTTCCAATCACGTGTCGCGGAACCTAGACGAGATCGACCTGAAAATTCTCACCGAGATTCAGGCCGACGGTCGAATCACGAATGTCGAGCTGGCCAAGCGCGTCGGCATCTCGCCGCCGCCCTGCCTGCGCCGTGTCCGGGCGCTGGAGGAGGAGGGCTACATCCACGGCTATCGCGGCCTCTTGGACGCTCGCAAGCTCGGCTTCGACGTGACCGTGTTCGCCGCCGTGCACCTGTCCAGCCAGGCCGAGGCGGATTTGCGCGCCTTCGAGGAGTTCGTCCGCGCCGAGCCCCTGGTGCGCGAATGCTGGATGTTGTCGGGCGAGGTCGATTTCATCCTCAAATGCGTCGCGCCCGACATGGCGACCTTCCAGGATTTCGTCACCCACCTCACCGCCGCGCCCCATGTGCGCAACGTGCGGACCTCGCTGGTGCTGCATAACTCGAAATATGAAGCCGCCGTGCCGCTGGAGGTGAAGGGAAGACGGTAGATCTCCGCTCTGGTGCCCCGGACGCAGCGCATCACGCAGTGGGGCGCTGCCGAGCGGGGGCCCATCTCATCTGGTCTTCCCGTGTCGGTTTCCGGATCCCGGCTCAGCGCAGCGTCACTGCGTGCCGCGGCGCGTCCGGGACACGAGAGTGGGGAGCGCTGTTACTCTCCGTATGCCGCCATTGCGAGCGCAGCGAAGCAATCCACAATCCTTCCGCAGAGACAGTCTGGATTGCTTTGCTGCGGCTCGCAACGACGTGGGGTGAAAGCGAGCCCTCACATCCGCCGAGCAAGACGCCGAAACAAAAAGGCCGCGCGTTGCGCGGCCTTTTCGAAACGTTGTCTCAGCGCAGCGGCAAATCCTTACCGCCACTCCACCTTGGTGATCTCATAGGCCTTGGCGCCGCCGGGTGCATTGACCTCGACCGTCGAGCCCTTCTTCTTGCCGATCAGCGCGCGTGCGAGCGGCGAGGTGATGGAGATGCGGCCCTTCTTGGCGTCGGCCTCGACCTCGCCGACGATCTGCCACACCGCCTTCTTCTCGGTGTCTTCGTCGACCAGGGTCACGGTGGCGCCGAACTTGATGGTGTCGCCGGAGAGCTTGGAGATGTCGATGATGTCGGCACGCGCGAGCTTGTCCTCGAGTTCGGCGATGCGACCCTCATTGTGGGACTGCTCTTCCTTCGCGGCATGATATTCCGCGTTCTCCGACAGGTCTCCGTGCGAGCGTGCCTCCGCGATATGCTCGATGATCCGCGGACGATCTTCCGACTGGCGCTTCTTTAATTCTTCCCCCAGCGCGACAAAGCCGGCCTGGGTCATCGGAACCTTTTCCATCGCTTCTCTCGTCCTTCAGCTGCGCGCCCCACACAAACCGGGGCGCGGCAACCTTGATTCGTCGGTACTCCCGGGGCTGAACAGGCGCCCGCCGGGGTGTTATGTGGGTCTGGCGTCGGAACAGAACAACCACAACGGCCGGACAGTTCCTCCGGTCATTGTGGCTTCATTGCCAATCACTTAGCGGCGGTCTTACCGCCGCTAGCGATCAGGTTTCCGAAAAGTAGCTCTGCAGGGTACGAACCTCAAGGTCCCCGCCAAGATAGGCGCGGATGCCCTGCGCGGCCGCCACGGCCCCGGAAAGAGTGGTGTAATACGGCACTTTATGCAAGAGGGCCGCGCGCCGCAGCGAACGGCTGTCGGCCAGCGCCTGCGGGCCTTCGGTGGTGTTGAAGACGAGCTGGACGTCGCCATTGGTGATGGCATCGACGATGTGCGGCCGGCCCTCCAGCACCTTGTTTACCTTCTCGGTCGGGATGCCCTGATCAGCCAGGAAGCGCTGGGTGCCCGAGGTTGCCAGCACCTTGAAGCCGAGCGAATGCAACTCGCGAACGGCCTCGGCGATACGCGTCTTGTCGCTCTCTCGCACAGAGACGAACACCGTGCCCTTGCGCGGGACTCGCGTGCCGCCGCCGAGCTGGCTCTTGGCGAAGGCGACCTCGAAGTTGCGGTCGATGCCCATGACCTCGCCGGTCGAGCGCATCTCGGGGCCGAGCACGGTGTCGACGCCGGGGAAGCGCGCGAACGGGAAAACCGATTCCTTGACGCCGACGTGCTTGAGCTTCGCCTTCTGCAGCTTGAAGTCGGCGAGCTTCTCGCCGGCCATGATGCGCGCTGCGATCTTGGCGACCGGCGTGCCGACCACCTTGGCGACGAAGGGCACCGTGCGCGAGGCGCGCGGATTGACCTCGAGCACGTAGATCTCGCCGTCCTTGATGGCGTATTGTACGTTCATCAGGCCGACGACGTCGAGACCGAGCGCGAGTTCGCGGGTCTGCCGCTCCAGCTCCTCGATCATCTTCGCGTCGAGCGAGTGCGGCGGCAGCGAGCAGGCGCTGTCGCCGGAATGGATGCCGGCTTCCTCGATGTGCTCCATGATGCCGACGATGAAGGTGTCCTTGCCGTCGCAGAGGCAATCGACGTCGATCTCGGTGGCATCCGACAGATAGCGGTCGAACAGCAGTGGGTTCTTGCCGAGCACGGTGTTGATCTGCCCGGTCTTGTCGTTGGGATAGCGCGCCTTGACGTCGGCCGGCACAAGCTCCGGCAGCGTGCCGAGCAGGTAGTCGTTGAGCTGGTTCTCCTCGCGGATGATCTGCATCGCGCGGCCGCCGAGCACGTAGGACGGACGCACCACCAATGGCAGGCCGAGATCGGCGGAGACGAGCCTGGCCTGCTCGACCGAATAGGCGATGCCGTTCTTCGGCTGCTTGAGACGGAGCTTGTCGAGCACGCGTTTGAAGCGGTCGCGGTCTTCGGCGAGGTCGATCGCGTCGGGCGACGTGCCGAGGATCGGCACTTCGGCGGCTTCCAGCGCACGGGCGAGCTTCAGCGGCGTCTGGCCGCCGAACTGCACGATCACGCCGTGCAGCGTGCCGTTGCTGCGCTCCTTGGCGATGATCTCCAGCACGTCCTCGGCGGTGAGCGGCTCGAAATAGAGCCGGTCTGCGGTGTCGTAGTCGGTCGACACCGTCTCCGGATTGCAGTTGACCATGATGGATTCGTAGCCGGCGTCATGCAGCGCGAAGCAGGCGTGACAGCAGCAATAGTCGAACTCGATACCCTGGCCGATGCGGTTCGGGCCGCCGCCGAGAATGATGACCTTCTTCTTGTCGGACGGGGTGCTCTCGTCCGCGGGCGCGCCCGCGAACAGCGACTCATAGGTCGAGTACATGTAGGCGGTGGGCGAAGCGAACTCGGCCGCGCAGGTGTCGATGCGCTTGTAGACGGGGCGAACGCCGAGCGCGTGGCGCTTCGCCGTCACCTCGGCCTCGGTCGTCTGCGCGATCACGGCAAGCCGCGCGTCGGAGAAGCCCATGGCCTTGAGCGTGCGCATGCCGAAGGCATTGCCGGGCAGGCCGTTCTTGCGGACCTTCTCCTCCATGTCGACGATGCCGCGCATCTCGCTGAGGAACCAGGGGTCGATCTTGCAGGAGTTGAAGATCTCCTCGTTCGACCAGCCGAGCCGCATGGCCTGGGCGACCTGGAGGATACGGTTCGGCGTCGGCGTGCCGAGCGCGGCGCGGATCGCGTTCTTGTCGTCGTCGCGGCCGAGACCCTCGATCTCGATCTCGTCGAGGCCGGTGAGCCCGGTCTCGAGCCCGCGCAGCGCCTTTTGCAGGCTCTCCTGGAAGGTGCGGCCGATCGCCATGACTTCGCCGACCGACTTCATGGATGTGGTCAGCGTGGTGGAGGCGCCGGGGAATTTCTCGAAGGCGAAGCGCGGCACCTTGGTGACGACGTAGTCGATGGTCGGCTCGAACGAAGCCGGGGTGGCGCCGCCGGTGATGTCGTTGGCGATCTCGTCCAGCGTGTAACCGACCGCGAGTTTTGCCGCGACCTTGGCGATCGGAAAGCCGGTGGCCTTCGAAGCCAGAGCGGAGGAGCGCGACACGCGCGGATTCATCTCGATCACGACCATGCGGCCGTCCTCGGGATTGACGCCGAACTGCACGTTGGAGCCGCCGGTCTCGACGCCGATCTCGCGCAGCACCGCCAGCGAGGCGTCGCGCATGATCTGGTATTCCTTGTCGGTCAGCGTCAACGCCGGCGCGACCGTGATGGAGTCGCCGGTGTGCACGCCCATCGGATCGAGGTTCTCGATCGAGCAGACGATGATGCAATTGTCCTTCTTGTCGCGCACCACCTCCATCTCGTACTCTTTCCAGCCGAGCACGGATTCTTCGATCAGCACCTCGTTGGTCGGAGACGCATCGAGACCGCGCTCGATGATGTCGAGAAACTCTTCCTTGTTGTAGGCAATGCCGCCGCCGGTGCCGCCCATGGTGAAGGAGGGGCGGATGATCGCGGGCAGGCCGATCTCGGACAGCGCCATCATCGCCTGTCCGAGCGCGTATTCCTGATAGCGCTTGCGGCGGTCGCTCTCGCCCAGGGTCCACTGCCGCTCATGCTCTTCGAGCGCGGCGCCCGAGAGCTTTTCGCGCTCGGCGAGGTATTTGTCGCGGAACGACTTCTTCAGCGCCGAGGCGTTGGCGAGCCGCGACTTCGGCGTCTCGAGCCCGATCTTGGTCATGGCCTCGCGAAACAGCTGGCGGTCCTCCGCCTTGTCGATGGCGTCGGCAGTTGCGCCGATCATCTCGACGTCGAACTTCTCCAGCGTGCCCTGCCGGCGCAGCGACAGCGCGCAGTTCAGCGCGGTCTGTCCGCCCATGGTCGGCAGCAGCGCGAAGCCGCCGGGAAGGACGTGACGTTCCTTTTCTATGATCTTCGCAACTATTTCGGGCGTGATCGGCTCGATATAGGTCGCATCGGCCAATTCCGGATCGGTCATGATGGTGGCCGGATTGGAATTGACGAGGACGATGCGATAGCCCTCTTCCTTCAGCGTCTTCACCGCCTGGGTGCCCGAATAGTCGAACTCGCAGGCCTGGCCGATCACGATGGGACCGGCGCCGATGATCAGGATGGTGGTGATGTCTGTACGTTTGGGCATCAACTCTCGCCGAAGTCGAAGTGGAATTTGGGCACAAAAAAAGGGCGCGCTTGCCGCGCGTCCCCTTAAGCCGAGAGCGCGGTGGTCTCCCTCGCGCGCGGGTGGGTCTTAGACCAGTTTTCGGGGCGGCGAAACCCCGAAAAATGCCCATCAACCGGCAATTTTGACCGGTTTTGGCCGGGCCTGCCAGCCGCGGGCGAGGTGGACCAGAAGCGAGGCCGCAACGCTCGTTCCGCCGATCCAGCCGAGGTCGTTCGGGGAGAGGGTGGCCAGCACCGCGCCGCCCAGGGCTCCGCCAATGGCGAAGCCGAGATACATGGCGGAGGCGTTGAGCGAGAGCGCGATCATCGAGGCCTGCGGCTCGATCCGGATGATGCTGGCGACCTGGGCCGGATAGAACGCCCAGCCCGAGATACCCCAGAGGAAGATCGCGCCCAGCACCGCGTAATGGGCCTCGCCGGGCATCAGCTTCAGGACCAGCGAATGCAGGACCAGCGCAGCCGCCATGCCGGCAAGCCCGAGGCCTGCGGTGGCGAGCGTGCCGAGCCGGTCGGCCAGCACGCCGCCGAGCATGTTGCCGATCGCCGCCGCGCCGCCAAACACCAGCAGCGCCAGGCTGATCTGCGAAGCGTCGAAGCCGAGGCTGCGCAGGGGAACCGCGAAATAGGTGAACACGGTGAAGCCGCCGAGCGCCCAGAGGATGGTGATCAGGAGTGCGACCAGCACGTGGCTGTGGCGCGCCACCGCCAGCCGCTCGCCGAGCGAGGCCGTGTTGCGCGGCAGGCCGCGGGGCAGCCCGAGCAGGAGGCCGGCGAGCGCAACGGCGCTGATCAGGGCGACCATCGCAAAGGTCGCGCGCCAGCCGAGCAGACTGCCGACGAGATTGCCGAGGGGAACGCCGATGACGGTCGCGACCGTGATGCCCGAGGTGACCAGCGCCACCGCGCGGCCGCGGCGTTCGGGAGCGGCGACCGCGACGGACACGGCCATGGCCGTCGGCACGCACAGGCCGGAGCCCAGCGCCATCAGCATGCGCGAGGCCAGCAGCAGGGCGTAGCTGGACGCCACCATCGCCGCGAGATTGCCGGCGATGAAGGTCGCAAGGGCCAGGGCCAGCACGGTGCGGCGGTCGATATTGTTCAGCGCGACGGCCAGGACCGGGGAACCCACGGCGTAGGTGAGGGCATAGGCGGTGACCAACTGGCCGGCGGCCGGGACCGAAATCTGCAAATCCGCGGCGATGCCGGGCAAAAGCCCCGCGATTACAAAGCCTTCTGTTCCAATCGCAAAGGCCGCCAGGGCCAGCCAGAAAACGCTCATCGGGTCCAACCTTATGTTCAATGTTTATTGAACTATTGAGCGTCGGGGCGATGCTGTCAATCGGTTCAAGAACTATTGAACATTGCGGCCGGCTCGCTATGATTCAAGACCATGAGCCGCACACCCCTCCACCCCACCCGCGAGCAGATCGAGCTGCCGATGGTTCTGGATTGCCTGAGCGATCCGATCCGATTGGCGATCGTCTATCAGCTCGCCCAGCAGGAACGTGTCAGCAGCGAGTTGCGATGCGGCGACTTCAGCGGTCTCGGGGCCAAGTCGAATCTCGCCTATCACTTCGCCAAGCTGCGCGAATGCGGCCTGATGCAGACGCGCGTCGCCGGCACCAACCGCTTCATGCGGCTGCGCCGTGAGGATCTGGAGGCGCGCTTTCCCGGCCTGCTCGATGCGGTGATCAAATCAGCCGCAAAGGATGCGGAGCGGCTGCAGCTGTTGGCGGGGTGTGAGGTGGTTGAGGCGGATTGAGGTCGCCGATGAGATCCGTCACGCCCGGCTTCGCCCTTCGGGCTTCGCCGCGGCAGCCTTCGCACGATAGGGCTTGCCGAGCCGAAGCTGGCGAAGCCAGCGAAGGCTGGAGACCCGGCCTGGATTTGAACCAGGATGAAGAGCGTTGCACCGCCCTCGCGTAGACGCTTCCGCCACCGGGCCGCGGCGATCATGTCCGATTGCAGTGCGACAAGCTACAACGGCTAATTGTTATGCTTAACGAACCAGCGGCGGCCGGGCGATGAAGGTCATGCGCCAGCGATTATGGCCGATATTGGTGTGGGCGCGCTGAACCGCAAAGCCCGCGGCCCTCAGCTTGGCGGTGATCTCGTCCTCGCTGTAGCGCTGCAGCCCGATGCGCGTGCGCAAGTGGCGGTAATCCGACAGCGCGGTGCTGATCAGCCCGATCAGTGCGTCCTTCAGGAAGCCGTGCCGCAGGCCGAAGCCGAGCAGCGCCATGACGTCCCTGAACATGCCGACATTGGGCTGCAGGATGTCCCCCAGCACCAGCTTGCCGGAGGGCGTCAGGATACGGCGGATGTTGAGAAACGCGGCATCGAGCTCGTCCGGCGTCATGTACTGCGCGACTGAGTTCATCACCACGAGGTCGATCGACTGGTCCTGCATCTTGCGGACGTCGTCGAGCGAGCGGACGCGGATCTTGGTGTTCGGGGCAAACCGCGCGATCAGCCGGCCGCGTACGCCGGGCGCGGGCTCGGCGAGGATCAGCTTGCCGCAAGCCGATGCCACCTGGCTCGCCGACAGCGCCTCCCCGCAGGCATAGTCCAGCACCGTCGCGTCCGGCGAGGTGATGTAGCCGATGATGTCCCGCGCGATGATCTGGAAGTGCAAGTCGCGATGCAGCTTGCTGACATAGATCGTGTGCGTGGAGTCGTAATAATCGATCCAATCGTCCATGGTCTTCGAAGGTCCCGGCCAATCAGTTCCTGCTCTGGAACCGGCGCTGCCCGCCTTGCGTTAGGGGTGTGACGGCGCGCCGTCAATGTCCGCGTCCTAACAGGAAGGTTTCCCGTGAGCAAAACCAACAACAAGGTCTCGCCCGATCTCGATACCCCCACCGATCTGTCGCCCGACGCGGTCAAGAAGGTCTCCGAGGCGCTCAACGTGCTTCTGGCCGACGCCTTCGCGCTGTACCTGAAGACCAAGAATTTCCACTGGCACATCAGCGGGCGGCACTTCCGGGACTACCATCTGCTGCTCGACGAGCAGTCCGACCAGATCTTCGCCACCACCGACCAGCTCGCCGAGCGCGTCCGCAAGATCGGCGGCACCACGCTGAAGTCGATCGGACAGATCGCAAAGCTCCAGACCATCAAGGACAACAACGAGGACTATGTCCCGCCGCGCGAGATGCTGCGCGAGCTGATGCAGGACAACAAGCACGTCGCCGCCGCGATGCGCAAAGCGCACGACGTCTGCGACAAGGCCGAAGACGTGGCGAGCGCGAGCCTGCTCGAGAATTTCATCGACGAGACCGAGCGCCGGACCTGGTTCCTGTTCGAGGCGACGCGTCAGGAAGGCGGCAACGAGGCGTAGCGGAATATCGTAGGGTGGGCAAAGGCGCGCTCTTCGCGCGCCGTGCCCACCATCTCTCTCTCGATCGCGAAAAATGCGTGGGCACGCTCCGCTTTGCCCACCCTACGGCACCATCTGCTTGGCTACCGCCACAACCTCGCCAACGCGCCATTCTTGCCCGTCACCGGATCGGCCGGCGGCAGCGCGACTTGCGGAATCGTCTTCAGCGCCTTGGCATGGTTCTCCGGCGTTGCGCGCGTGATCTCCATCTTCGCGCCGGGCGGATAGGCGCCGATCACGCAGAAATCATCGCTCGCCTTGATGCATTGATGCCCGGTGCCGGCCGGCAGGATCGCGACATCGCCGGCCTTGATCTCCAGCTCCTGGCCGTGGTCGCCGCCGAAGCGGACGCGCGCGCTGCCGCGGGCGACGCCGAGCACCTCGTGCACCGTCGCGTGATAGTGCAGATAGTCGTAAACGCCGTTGCGCCACGTGCCGCCCCAGCCGTTCGCTTCGAACAGATGCTCGATGGTCTCCTCGGGTCGCTCGGGATCGAGCTTCACCGCGTCCTGGTAGACCAGGAAGGGAAGGATGTTGTTCGGCACCAGCCCGTCATCCCTGAACAAGATGGCGAGCGGCTCGGCATTGTCGCGGACGGCGGACATGGCGGGGCTCCGGGTAACAACCGTTTTGGGATCAAGACGATGCACGTCCCCTTGTTCCTGCGCCGCTCCGGGCCGGCTTGACCGGGATCAAGGCACGGCGAGCCAATGGCGGGCAAATCGAACTGGAAGAAAAAGGGAACGCCATGTACGCATCCGACGTTGCGCAGCGTCATTTCTCGGCGGCCATCGACGACGCCGAGGCGTCGGGTCTCGGGCACGAAGCCGTCTGCCGCGCCTTGCTGGGTCTGGTGATCTCGAAATACCTGGAGACGAGGTCCGTCGCCGACATCCAGGCGGAGCTGCGCTTCGTCGCCGAGAACTGCGATCCCGACACGGACTTCATGTTCATGCGTCCGTGACGGGCCCCACAGCCGGCGGCATTGTCCGCTGGCGTTCTTGTCCTATGCGCTCTTCTTCTGCCGCATCAGATCGGCAAAACGCTGGAACAGATAGTGCGAGTCGCGCGGGCCCGGTGAGGCCTCGGGATGGTACTGCACCGAGAACACGGGCTTGCCGTCGAGCTGGATGCCGCAATTGGAGCCATCGAACAGCGAGATGTGGGTCTGCGTCGCGCCCTTCGGCAGCGTCGCCTCGTCCACGGCAAAGCCGTGGTTCATCGAGGTGATCTCGACCTTGCCGGTGGTCTCGTCCTTGACGGGATGATTGGCGCCGTGATGGCCCTGATGCATCTTCTTGGTCTTGGCGCCGACGGCGAGCCCGAGCATCTGGTGGCCGAGGCAGATGCCGAAGGTCGGCGTGCCCGACTTGATGACGTCCTGGATCACGGGCACGGCGTACTTGCCGGTCGCGGCCGGATCGCCCGGACCGTTCGACAGGAACACGCCGTCCGGCTTCATCGCCAGGATGTCTGCGGACGAGGTCGTTGCCGGTACCACCGTCACCTTGCAGCCGACGCCGGCGAGCAGGCGCAGGATGTTGCGCTTGATGCCGTAGTCGATGGCGACGACGTTGAACTCCGCCTTGTCCTGGCGGCCGAAGCCCTTGTCCCACAGCCACGGCGTCTCGTCCCAGGTGAAGCGCTGGCCGCTCGTCACCATCGGCACGAGATCCATGCCCTCGAGGCCGGGCCATTCGCGCGCCTCTTCCTTCAGGCCATGCAGATCGAACTCGCCGTTCTTGGCATGCGCGATCACGGCATTGGGCATGCCCTTGCTGCGGATCAGCGCGGTCAGGGCGCGGGTGTCGATGCCGGAGAGGCCGATGATGCCGCGCGCCTTGAGCCAGGCGTCGAGATGCTTGGTGGCGCGGTAGTTCGAGGGATCGGTGATCGCGGTGCGCAGGATCACGCCGCGCGCGCCCGGCGTCGCTGCCATGTTCACCGTCTCGATATCCTCGTCGTTGGTGCCGACGTTGCCGATATGCGGGAAGGTGAAGGTGATGAGCTGGCCGGCATAGGAGGGATCGGTGAGGATCTCCTCATAGCCGGTCATCGCGGTGTTGAAGCAGACCTCGCCGACGGCGTGGCCCTCGGCACCGAGGCCAAAGCCTTCGAGCACCGTGCCATCGGCAAGCACGAGGAGCGCGGTCGGTTTGTGGTCCGGCCAGGCGGTATCGTTGTCATGTTGTGTCATGAGCGCGTTTCATAGTCCCCGCGGGCGCCGCCGTCAAAGCGCAGATGCGCCGATTCACATGCGTTTTTGCATATTTGACAGCCCGCCTCGGGCACTTAAGCTTGCGTCGATAATTTCCGGCAATTTGAGCGGCTTGCGAGGCAATAATGGACCAGACCACCCCGATTGTGCTGGTTCCGGGGCTGGCCTCCTCGGCCCGGATCTACGCTCCCGTCGTCCCGGCGCTATGGCGGTTCGGCCCGGTGATGATCGCCAACCATATCCGCGACGACAGCATGGCCGATATCGCCGCCCGGGTGCTGAGCGAGGCGCCGCCGCGCTTCGCGCTCGCCGGCCATTCCATGGGCGGCTACATCGCGCTCGAGATCATGCGCCAGGCCCCCGAGCGGGTGGCAAAACTCGCGCTGATCAATACCCAGGCGCGGCCCGACACGCCGGAGGCGACCCAGCGCCGCCGCGGCCTGATGGAGCGGGCGAGGCGCGGCGAGCTGCGCGCCATCCGCGAGGAGAGCTTTCCCGAGCTCGTGCACCCCTCGCGGCGCGATGATGCCGCCATCCTGAAGCTCGTGCACGCGCAGGACGAGGACGTCGGCGTCGAGGGCTATCTGCGGCAGCAGACCGCGATCATCGCGCGGGTGGACTCGCGCCCGACGCTTTGGGCCATCAAGTGTCCGACCCTGGTGCTGACGGGCGATGCCGACAACACCATCCCCAATGCGCTCTCGAAGGAAATGGCCGCGGGCATCGCCGGCGCAAGGCTCGTGATCCTCGAGCGCTGCGGACACCTGCCGCAAGCCGAGCAGCCGGAAGCAACGGCACGGGCGCTGGCCGAATGGCTTGGAACCGAGGTTGTCTCACGGGCGCGAACGGCCTAGATCAGGCGTCATATATTCGAAGGGATCACGATCATGCTGCGCGACGACATCAACAATGCGGTCAAGGAGGCCATGAAGGCCAAGGACGAGCGCAAGCTGTCCACGCTGCGCATGGTCAACTCGACCATCAAGAACGCCGACATCGACGCGCGCGGCCAGGGCAAGCCGCCGCTGTCGGATGCCGACCTGCTCGGCGTCTTTCAGAAGATGATCAAGCAGCGCCAGGAATCGGTCGAGCTCTACGAGAAAGGCGGCCGCGCCGAGCTCGCAGCCCAGGAGCGCGAGGAAATCGCGGTGATCTCGGCCTATCTGCCGAAGCAGATGGCCGACGACGAGGTGAAGAAGGCGATCGCGGATGCGATCACTGAAACCGGTGCCGCCGGCATGAAGGACATGGGCAAGGTGATCGCGGTGCTGCGTGCCAAGTACGCGGGGCAGATGGATTTCGGCAAGGCCAGCGGTCTGGTGAAGGCCGCGCTGTCGGGCTAACTGCTTACCCTCCCCTGGAGGGGGAGGGTCGATCGCGCGTAGCGCGAGCGGGGTGGGGTGATCTCTCCACTCGGGCAGCGCTTCCGTGGAGAGACTGTCACCCCACCTCGGTTCGCACGCCGCTTCGCTCTATGCGAACCGATCCTCCCCCTCCAGGGGAGGATGGGTACCTTTGATGCGGCATCAGTTCGGTCTACTCTCTCCATAAGAAAAGAAGGGAGGCAGCCGATGACCGCCGTCAAACCGTTCCGCATCGCCATCAGCGACGACATCCTCGCGGACCTCAAATCACGCCTCGCCCGCACGCGCTGGCCGGAAGCGGAGCTGGTCGACGACTGGAGCCAAGGCGCGCCGCTGAAGTGGATTCAGGAAGTTTGCGCCTATTGGGCCAACGACTATGACTGGCGCGCCCGCGAGGCCAAGCTCAATCGGTTCGCGCAATTCACCACCGAGATCGACGGGCTCGACATCCATTTCATCCACGCGCGCTCGAAACAAGCGAACGCGCTGCCGTTGATCATCACCCATGGCTGGCCCGGCTCGATCGTCGAATTCCAGAAGGTGATCGCGCCGCTCACCGATCCCGTCGCGCATGGCGGCAATCCCGCCGATGCCTTCCACGTGATCTGTCCCTCGCTGCCGGGCTTCGGCTTCTCGGCCAAGCCCAGGACGACCGGCTGGGGCGTCGACCGCATCGCCGCGACCTGGGCCAAGCTGATGGCGCGGCTGGGTTATGCCCGTTACGGCGCGCAGGGCGGCGACTGGGGCTCGGCGGTGACCACCTCGCTCGGCGCGCAGGACCCCACACACTGCGCCGCCATCCACATCACGCTCGCCTTCAACGCGGCGCCGAAGGTCGAGGGCGAGCCGACGGCGGAAGAGAAGCGCGCGCTCGCCGGCCTCAAGCATTATGTCGATCTCGATTCGGGCTATTCCAAGCAGCAGTCGACGCGCCCGCAGACGCTCGGCTATGGCCTGACGGATTCGCCGAGCGGGCAGGCGGCCTGGATCCTGGAAAAATTCTGGGCCTGGACCGATTGCAACGGGCATCCCGAGAACATCTTTGGCAAGGACGAGCTGCTCGACAACGTCATGCTCTATTGGGCGACGGAGACCGCGACGTCCTCGGCGCGGCTCTACTGGGAGAGTTTTGGCAAGCGCCGCACCACGCCCAAGGTGACCGTGCCGACCGGCGTTGCCGTGTTTCCCAAGGAGATCATCACGCCGGTGCGGCGCTGGATGGAGCCGAACTTCCCTGACATCACCCATTGGAGCGAGATGGAGAAGGGCGGGCACTTTGCCGCCTTCGAGCAGCCGGAGCTGTTCGTGCGCGACGTCAGGACGTTCTTCGCGACGGTGCGGTGAGCCCTGCTGTCATTCCGGGCTCGACGCTGACGCGTCGCCCCGGAATGACGCCGAGAGGCTCTTGTCCCGAGCACTCACAGCTTTAGACTGGACCCAACAAGAAGACACCGGGAAGACGACCAAGCCGATGCTCACCGAAGCCAAGACCTACGACGAGCTCTATCGCAATTTCCGCTGGGACATCCCTGATCGCTTCAACATGGCGGAGGCGTGCTGCGATCGCCATGCCGACGGCATCGGGCGGCTTGCGCTGATCTATGTCGACGAGAACGGTGCGACCAGCCGCACCTCCTTCGACGAGATCGCCGAGATGTCGCGCCGCTTCGCCAATGTGCTGAAGGCGGACGGGCTTTCCCGGGGCGACCGCGTTGCGGTCTTCCTGTCGCAATCGCTGGAATTGCCGGTCGCGCATATGGCGGCGTTCCGCTCCGGCATGATCTCGATCCCGCTGTTCGCGCTGTTCGGCGAGGACGCGCTGGAATTCCGCCTGTCGAACTCCGAGGCCAAGGCCATCGTGACCGACGAGGGCGGCTGGGAAAAACTCGCCAAGATCCGCGATCGCCTGCCGCAGCTGAAGACCGTCTATGTCGTCGGCGCGCGCGCGCCTTCGGGCACGACCTCGTTCTGGGACGCGGTGAAGGCCGCATCGCCCGACTTCACGCGGGTCGATACGTCGTGCGACGATCCGGCGCTGATCATCTACACCTCGGGCACCACGGGCAACCCGAAGGGCGCGCTGCATGCGCACCGCGTCGTGCTCGGCCATCTCCCCAACGTCGAGATGTGCCACAACTTCCTGCCCAGGCCCGGCGATCTCATGTGGACGCCGGCGGACTGGGCCTGGATCGGCGGCCTCGTCAACGGCCTGCTCGCGTTCTGGTATCACGGCATTCCGCTGGTCGGCCATCGCGCGCGAAAATTCGAGCCGCAGGCGGCGATGCAGATGATGGCCGATCTTGGCGTGCGCAATGTCTTCCTGCCGCCGACCGCGCTGAAGCTGATGCGGCAGGCCGGCGTGAAGCATCCGGACGTCCGGCTGCGCAGCATCTTCACCGGCGGTGAATCGCTCGGCGGCGAGCTGCTCGGCTGGGTGCGAGAGACCTTCGGCATCGACGCACATGAAGTGTTCGGCCAGACCGAGTGCAATCTCGTGATCGGCAGCAACTCCAATTTGTTTCCGATCCGCCCGGGTTCGATGGGCAAGGCGACGCCGGGCTTCGACGTCCGCATCGTCAACGACAAGGGCGAAGAGCAGAAGCGCGGCCAGCGCGGCATCATCGGCGTGCGCCAGCCGTGCCCGGTCACCATGCTCGAATACTGGCGCAATCCGGAGGCGACGGCGAAGAAATATGCCGGCGAATTCCTGCTCACCGGCGATCTCGGCGTGCAGGACGAGGACGGCTATTTCTGGTACGTCAGCCGCGAGGACGACGTCATCACCACCGCCGGCTATCGCGTCGGTCCGTCCGAGATCGAGCACACGCTGATGAAGCATCCCTCGGTGGCGATGGCCGCGGTCGTCGGCATCCCCGATCCGATCCGCACCGAGTCGATCAAGGCCTGGATCGTGCTGCGTCCCGGCTTTGCCGGCACCGATGCGCTCGCGCGCGAGATCCAGGAGTTCGTGAAGGTGCAGCTCGCTGCCCACGAATATCCGCGCTTCGTCGCGTTCGCCGACACGCTGCCGATGACGGCGACGGGCAAGGTGCTGCGGCGCGAGCTGCGCGCGAAAGGCTAGCTTCCCCGCCATGGCAAAGACGTCTCAAGCCGCGGGACTTCACCGCGCCTCGCTCGACAAGCTGCACGATCTCGATGCGGCGCTGGAGCTGATGTATTACGGCTGGCGCGGCATGACGCTCGAGGCCGACGCATACCTTGCGAAGCAAGGCCTGTCGCGCCCGCACCATCGCATTCTCTATGTCGTGGCGCGCCGACCCGATATCGCGATCGGCGCGCTGCTCGAGGTCCTCGGCATTTCAAAGCAGGCGCTCAACCGGCCGCTCAATCTGCTGATTGAAAGCAAGCTCGTGACGTCCAGGCGCTCGCCCGAGCAGCACCGTTCGAAACTGCTGCGCCTGACGGCGGCCGGGCAGCGCATCGAGCAGCGCGCCTCCGACCACGAGCGCAACGTCATGCGCCAGGCGTTCGATCGCGCCGGGTCGTCCAGCACGGCGGCCTGGATCGCCGTCATGGAGGCGATCGCCGACCACAATTGACGAATCTCAAGTCAATATAGTTGACATGAGAGGCCGGCTTTGTCACCTTCCTCGCCAACGAGCGAGGGGAGGGCCGCGTCATGGGCGGACAGGCAGTGCACGGACAGGCAATGAATCGCGCGGCGGCCGGGCCTTTTGTCGCTGCATGGTGCGCCAGCTGGTGCAGGGTCGATATCGATGCCGTCGTCGCGCATTTTGCCGACGACGCGCAGATGCGAAGTCCTCTGGCCTTGACGCTGACCGGCTCGCCGGTCGTGAGCGGTGCCGAGAGCATCCGCGCCTACTGGCAGAAGGCCTATGGCCACATCGCAAGCGCCGACCTCAAGATCCTGAGCTGGAGCTGGGACGATACGATCGCGCGGCTGGTCGTGTGGTGGCAGCTCGGCGACGTCAGGGCCAGCGAGTTCATGGATTTCGACGAAATGGGGCGTGTCGTCCGCAGCGAAGCCTTCTACGGAAAATGACCATGCGCGCTTCGGATATCGTCCTGCTTCTCAACACGCTCTGGTTCGCCGGCGCCTTCATCCAGTTCAGCATCCCTCAACGCAACACGCTGAAGATCCTGTTGCCACGGGAAGAGCGCAGCAATCCGATCGCGCCGACGCTCGCGGCGAGCGTGGCGTTCCTGGGCGGCATGAACCTGCCGATCGGGCCGTTGTCGCTCTATCTTCTCGCAGCGCGTCCGGCCTTCTTCCAGCCGGCCGAGGCGCAGCTCGCGCTGTTCCTGTTCTTCTCCGCCTGCCATTTCAGCCAGTTCGCCTACAACCTCCCGGTGCTGATGCGTGGTGGACGCGTTGGCGTCGCCTACTGGCCGGTGTTGAAGGGCCCGATGCTCCGGATCTTCGTGATCGATGCGGGCCTGTTCGCGGCCAATCTCGCGGTGGCGCTCCGCCTTGCGATCGCGTCCTGATCTACCGCGACGGCTCGGAGAGCGCGGCCCGCAGCATGGCGGCGAGATCCTTGCGGCGGAACGGCTTGGTCAGGATGCGGGCGTCGCCGATGCCGTCGGGCGCCTTGACGGGATTCTGGCTGTAGCCGGAGGTAAAGAGCACCTTGAGGCCGGGCCGCAATTGAACCGCCTGCTTCGCCAGCTCAGGCCCGAACATGCCGCCGGGCATCACGACGTCAGTGAACAGCAGCTGGATGTCCCCCGCCTGGCGCAGCACGTCCAGCGCCGCGGGCCCGTTCGATGCCGCGATGACGCGGTAGCCGAGCGCCTTCAGCTCGTTCTCGACATAGGCTCGCACCATGTCGTCGTCCTCGACGACGAGGACTGTCTCATGCCCGTCGGGTGCGGAGACGCGCTCTGCCGGCCGCGGCTCCTCGTTCGGCGGTGTCGAAAGGCGGGGGAAGAACAGCCTGACGACGCTGCCTTGACCCGGCTCGGACTGCATCTGCACGAGGCCGCCGGATTGCCGCGCGAAGCCATAGACCATGCTGAGGCCGAGGCCCGTTCCCTTGCCGACCTCCTTGGTGGTGAAGAACGGCTCGAACGCGCGTCCCAACACCTCGCTGCTCATGCCGGTTCCGGTATCCTTCACAGCCAGCATGACATAATCGCCCGGCCGCGGCTCGCCGTTGACGTCGAGGTCGGATTCGCCGAGCGAAGCGTTGCGCACCTCGACCATCAGCTTGCCGCCGTCAGGCATCGCATCGCGCGCGTTGAGCACGAGGTTGAGCACGGCCGTCGCCAATTGGCCGGGATCGACGCTGGCGATCCAGAGATCCGGTGCGAAGGTGAAGCTGGACTCGATGTGCTCGCCCATGGTCCGCCGCAGCAGCTGCTTCATGCCGGTCACCTGCTCGGCGATGTCGATCTCGCGCGGCCGCAGCGGCTGCTTGCGTGCGAAGGCGAGCAGGCTCCGCGTCAGGTCGGAGCCGCGCTCGGCCGCGGTGGCTATGTCGTTGGCGATCCGGTGCAGCTCTTTGTTGCCCGCAAGCCTGTCGGCGAGGTGCTCCGAATTGCCGAGAATGACGGTCAGCAGATTGTTGAAGTCGTGCGCCACGCCGCCGGTGAGCTGGCCCATGGCCTCCATCTTCTGGGACTGGCTGAGCTTGTGGCTGAGATCGGCGATGGCGGCGCGCTGTTGCTCGAGCGATTCGGCCGTGCTGTTGAGCAAACTCATCAGGCCGCCGAGCTCGCCGCTCGGATGGGGCTCCGGAATGCGCGCGCTGAGATCGCCGCGCCCGAGGCTCTTTGCCATCGCGGCGAGCCGCCCGACTTGTCGTCCGATGCTCACGGTCGTGAGGATCCACAGGCCGGCCAGGAGCAGCAGCAAGGCCACCGCGAGAATCGCCATGTCCTCGTAGAGCCGGCGGTTGGCCGCCGCGACCAGCCCGTCCTTGGATCGCCCGACCAGGATGTAGAGGCCGGCCTTGCGGATCGAGGGCGAGCGGGCAACGCCCCAGATCTGCGTGCGGCCCGCGGGATCGGTGACCTCCCGAAATGGCTCGCCATCGGGCGCTGCCGCAAAGCGGAACAGGTCGGAGCCCGCCATCGACCCGCCGACGGGCACGCTCCAGCCGCCGCCCTTGGGAGCGACCAGGACCGTACCCTTGGCGTCGACGAGCAGGATGTCCTTCTCGGCGAGCAGCCGCTTGTCGTGAAACTCCGTGAATTTGTTCAGGTTGAAGGACGCGAGCAGCACGAACTTCAGCGCGCCCGCATCCGATCGCACGGGGTAGGCGATCTGCAGCACCGACAGCCCGGTGAGGCGGCCGAACACCGGCTCCACCGCCACGACGCCCTGCTGGCCCTTGACCTGCTTGAAGTAGCCGCGGTCGTTCAGGTCGAGTGTGCGGTTCGTCCGTAAGGAATCGCAGAACAGGCTGCCGTCGGGATCGATGGTCAGGATACCCGTGAATTGCGGATACTCTTCACGCACATCCGACAGAAACGCCGAGCACGCCGCCCTGTCGCGCGTGTCGAGGTCGCGGGCTCGGGCGAGCCCGTAGTGAAGCTGGGCGGTGCCCTGGATCTTCTCGTCCAGATCGCTGGCGATGTCGTCGGCGGACGCAGCCAGGTTGGCCAGCGCCGCGTCGATCTCGCTGGTCCGGTTCTGCACGAAGCGCAGCCCGACCAGGAACGCCGGCACGAGCATGGCCGCGATGACGAGGATCAGTAACCGGGTACGCAGGCTCATCGGTGGGCGATCCGCTCAGGCGAGGGTGCTCGGAGGTACAATTTGCGGCACGATCATCTGCCTCGTCCATAGCCATCGGCGCGAAAATCGCACCAAACCCTAAAGATTTCCCATCGCGAGCATTGTCGCCTCGCCACTCCTGTTCGCGCAGGCGGCAGCAAGTTGCGCCCGCGCGCGGCGGCGCTAATATCGCAGCATGCGCGCGACGAAAGATCGCGCCAATCTGCGGAGGAAGCTGATGTCCATCTCGGGCAAGGTCGATCCGGTGGTGCGTCCAGTCGCGACGACTGACATCGCCGAGGCACTGGTCGAAGGCTTGCGCGATTTCCAGGCGGTGCCGCTTTACGGGCTCTGCTTCGGCGCGCTCTACGCGGCCGGCGGCATCGCGATCATGCTGTGCCTGACCGCCTTCGGCATGGTCTATCTCGTCTACCCCCTCGCGGCAGGCTTTGCGCTGATCGGACCGTTCGTGGCGATCGGCCTCTACGAGGTCAGCCGCCGCCGCGAGCGCGGCGAGCCGGTGTCCTTCGGTGCGATCTGGTCGGCGGTGCGCTCGCGCAGCGAGATCGGCTGGATGGCATTCGTCACGCTGTTCGTGTTCGTGGTCTGGATGTACCAGGTGCGGCTCCTGATCGCGCTGCTGCTCGGCTTGCACGCCTCCTTCTCCAGTCTGCAGGAATTCATGACGGTGGTGCTGACGACCAATGAGGGCCTGCTGTTCCTCGGCATCGGAAATGCGGTCGGGGCCGTGCTGTCGCTGATCCTGTTCTCGCTGACCGTGGTGTCGTTTCCGCTGCTGCTCGATCGCGAGGTCGATTTCGTCACGGCGATGGTGACGAGCGTGCGCGCGGTCGTCACCAGCCCGTTGCCGATGATCGGCTGGGCCGCCGTCATCGTGATGCTGCTGATCGTGTCGGCGCTGCCCTATTTTCTCGGCCTGATCGTGACGCTGCCGGTGCTGGGACACGCGACCTGGCATCTTTATCGGCGGCTGGTGGCGCCGGTGTGAGGTCGTCGCCCCCGCGAAGGCGGGGCTTCGCGCGTCCCGGGACGACAGTGCCGCAGGGTGGGCAAAGCGAAGCGTGCCCACGCGCCTGTTGCGATATCGGCTCGACCGTGGGCACGGCGCAAGTGCGCCTTTGCCCACCCTATGATTCCGAGTTCGCGGATGCAGACCCGGTCTCGCCTACGGCGTCTTGATCCCCATCGCCTTCAGCGCGTCCAGCATGCGCTGCGGCGGGCCCATCTTCACCGCCAGGGGCTTGCCGGTTTCCAGCAGGCTCTTGAGGCTCGACAGGATCGCGGGCCAGCCCGAGCGGCCACCGGCGAGGATGTCGTCGCTGAGCGGCCGGTCGTGGCCCTCGCTCATCGTGAGCCGGACCGCATCACCGGCCTGTTCGATCTCGTAGGTCACGAGGGTCGGCCCCAATTTCTCGATCAGCTCAGGCCAGTTCACGTTGAACGTGACCGCGAGCTTTCGCGGCGGATCGTAAGCGAGAACCTCGCCGCTGATGTGCATCGCGCCGTCCGGCGTGCGCACGATGAACGCGCCGCCAAGGCGAGGCTCGACCTCCACGGTGTTGCCGAAGAAATATTGCCTGCTGAACTCGGCCGAGGTCAGGGCGTCCCACACCTTCTCCGGCGTCGAGGCGATGTAGATGGTGTAGACGGTCAGCGGCTTGAATTGATCGAGCTTCATTTTGCGTCGAATCCCTTGTTGAGAGCTGCGCGCGGGATGGCGATCACCTGGTCTCTTTCCAGCAGGCTCTTCAGCCCGGACAGGATCGCCGGCCAGCCATTGGAGACAGCGCCAAGATACTTTCCGCCCTCGGCGAAGCCGTCATGCAGCACGGTCAAACGCACGAGCGAGCCGAACGGTTCGATGGTGAAGACGACGCGCGAGATCGGCTCGCCGCGGAGCTCCTCGAACTTGTGGTGCTTGAAGCTGTAGGACAGTCGCCGCGGCGGATCGGATTCCAGGATTTCGCCGGAATCGGTGACCTCGCCGTCGAGCAGCAGTGCAAACGACGAGCCGAGCTTCCAGTCCGAGCGGACTTCGGCGCCAAACCAGTATTGCCTCGTGAACTCGCTCGACGTCAGTGCCTCCCATAGCTTGTCCGGCGTGGTCTCGATGTAGGTGACGTAGACGAACTCAGGCTTACTCATCGCGCTTCTCCAACTGACGTTTCAACTCGCCGAGCGCGGCGAGCTTGCCGCGCTCGAATTTCCTGATCCAGCGCTCGCCGATCTGATGGATCGGCACCGGATTGAGGTAGTGCAGCTTCTCGCGGCCATGCTTGATGGTCGTGACGAGGTTGGCCTCTTCCAGGATCACAAGGTGCTTGGTGACGGCCTGCCGCGTCATCGCGAGGCCCTCGCAGAGTTCGTTCAGCGTCTGGCCGTTCCTGGCGTGAAGCCTGTCGAGCAGCGAGCGTCGTGATGCATCGGCGAGCGCTTTGAAGACCTCATCCATGGCCGCGATAATAGGCAACCAAATGGTTGCATGTCAAGATGATGTGTTGGGCACGCGCGTTCGGCTGTGTTAGCGTCGAGGCTCAGCCAGCACAGATTGGTTCCGGGAGGACGTTGATGCTCCGTCGCGTTTCACTTGCTGCCGCCCTCGTTCTTTTCGCGTGCAGCACCGCCGTTCACGCCCAGAAGCAAACCATCGGCGCGCCGCCCGAAGCGTCCAACATGAAGCTCGTCGGCAGCAATGATCTGCAGGCCCGCAGCGCGTATCAGCCGACCATCCATCACCAGGGCGATCGCTGGATCGCCTATATCGGCCACCACGGCGGCACCGACGACGTGCCCGCTCCCGTCAATCCGATGACCGGCAAGGCCGAGCCGAACGGAACCTCGATCGTCGACGTCACCGATCCCGCGCGGCCGAAATATCTGCGGCACCTGCCGGGGCAGGAGGGCAAGTACGAATCCGGCGGCGCGCAGATGGTGCGGGTCTGCGACGGCAAATCGCTGCCGAAGGGCGATCCCAATGCGGTCTACATGCTCAGGACCTTCGGCAGCGAGGCGCATGAGATCTGGAACGTCAGCGATCCCGCGAGCCCCGTGCTCATCACCCGCATCGCCGGCTTGAAGGACACGCACAAGAGCTGGTGGGAATGCAACACCGGCATTGCCTATCTCGTCTCGGGTGCGCCGGACTGGCGCACGCGGCGCATGACGCAAGTGTACGATCTCTCCGATCCCGCGCGTCCGCAGAAGATCCGTGACTTCGGTCTGCCGGGCCAGGAGCCCGGTTCGACCGGCGCGGTGCCGACCGAACTGCACGGGCCGATCTCGACCGGCCCCGATGGCAACCGCGTCTATTTCGGCTACGGCACCAACAAGGGCGGCATCCTGCAGATCGTCGATCGCGACAAGCTCCTGAGCGGACCGAAGGAGCCGACGCCGGAGAATCTGCGCTATCCCGAAATCGCGCGCTTGCCGATGTCCGCCTTCAACGGCGCGCACACGACGTTTCCGATGCTCGACATGCCGATCGCCGAGTTTTCCGAGGACAAGGACGGCAAGACCCGCGACATCGTGATGATCGTGGACGAGGCGATCCTCAACGAATGCGGCGAGGCCAGGCAGATGGTGTGGTTCGCCGACGTCACCACCGAGACGCGGCCGATGATGATCTCGAGCTTCACCGTGCCGGAAGCGAGCGGGCAGTTCTGCCAGCGCGGCGGCCGCTTCGGCGCGCATTCGTCCAACGAGAGCATGGCGCCGGTCTATTACAAGAAGATGGCCTTCATCGCCTTCTTCAATGCCGGCGTGCGCGCGCTCGACATCCGCGATCCCTATCATCCGAAGGAAGTCGGCTATTTCATTCCGTCGATCACGCAGGCGACCGACAAGCGCTGCATCCCGATCGAGGGCGGCGAGCGTTGCAAGGTCGCGATCCAGACCAACAATGTCGAGACCGACGATCGCGGCTTCATCTACATCGTCGATCGCGCCAATACCGGCCTGCACATCCTCGAATTGACCGGGGCGGCGCGCGCGGCCGCCGGCCTGCCGAAGAACTGACGATAAGGTGCGGGGCGATGTCTGTCTCGATGTGGGTCCATTGCTTCCACATTCTCGGCTGTCATCCCCCGCGAAGGCGGGGGATCCAGTATTCCAGAGACACTCATGGGATACGGAGAAGCTGCGGCGTACTGGATCCCCCGCTTCCGCGGAGGATGACACTGCCGTTTGAGCGCGCACCTTTTGCTCATCTCACTTCCCAGCTCGCCCGTCCCATGCATTAATACCTCCAAATCGCCTTCAGCCGAGTCCTCCCCATGATGTCCATGCAAGCCTATTTCGCCTTCCTCGCCGCCTGCATCGCGCTGGCGCTGCTGCCGGGGCCGATCGTCACGCTCGTCATCGCCAACGGCCTGCGCCACGGCACGCGTGCGGCGCTCACCAACGTGGCCGGTGCGCAGGCGGGTCTCGCCATCGTGATCGGCATCGTCGCGATCGGCCTGACCTCGCTGATGGCGACCATGGGCTATTGGTTCGACTGGGTGCGCTTTGCCGGCGCCGCTTATCTGGTCTGGCTCGGCATCAAATTGATCTGGGCGCCGGTCGAGGGAGTCGAGGTGGACTCGCCGCCACCGCCGCCGCGCGGCGGCTTCTTCCTGCAAGGGTTTTTGGTGCTGCTGTCGAACCCGAAGGTGCTGGTGTTCTTCGGCGCGTTCATTCCGCAGTTCATGGACATGAACCAGCCGCACTTTCCGCAGGTCGCGCTGCTCGGCGCGACCTTCATGGTCACCGCCGTGATGACGGACGCGCTCTATGCCATCGCCGCCGGCCGCGCGCGAAAGTTCTTCTCGGCCCGCCGCACCCGGATGATGTCGCGCATCTCCGGCGGCTTCATGATCGGCGGCGGCATCTGGCTGGCGCTGACCCGGGCGAAATAACCTCGAGGCCGAGCCGGACCGGCTTGAACCCTTCGCGGCGGCACAGCGTCCAATCGGGCATTGCCGCCGACGAAGGATTCTTGCCGTGCCGAATTTACCGCCGCTGGTTTACGCGATGCTGCTCGCGCCGCTCGCGCTCATCCTGATTGCCGCGATCGTCAAGACCTGGCAGGTGCGCGAGGCGCGAGGCTGGCCGCAAGCCGCGGGCAAGGTCGTCACCTCAGTGGCCGAGGTGCGCGAGGTCAAGGTGTCCGACGACGAGCGCGAGGACGGCTACCGCACCGAGAGCCGCAATTTCGCGAACGTCACTTACGAATATTCCGTCGGCGGCCGCAAGCTGCGTTGCAATCGCATCTCGATCGGCGAGGACCTCGGCAATTTCCAGGTCGCCGAGAAGCTGGCAAAATATCCGGCCGGCAGCATCGTCACCGTCTATTACAATCCGCGCCACCCCGATCAGGCCGTGCTCGAGCGCGATCTGCCCAAGGGCCTGTGGGGCTGCCTCGGCATCGGCACGGCGATCGTGCTCGCCATCATCCTCGGCTCGGTGTTCGGCCTCAACCAGAGCTACCAATATCTCGCCCATCACATCGGCCGTCCCGATCTTGCCGGCCTCGTCGTCGCCTTTGGCGCGTTCGGCCTCGTCATCGCGTTGATGGCCTGGGCGGTGCGGCGGCAGGCGTCGATGGCGACGCGCTGGCCGGTCGTGCCGGGCACGATCAAGCTGTCGGGCGTCGAGGAGTATCACGAGGCCAGCGAGGCGGCCGCGGCGCGCGGCCTCGAGATGTTCGGCAAGCGGGTGACCTACACCTATCGCTATCAGAACATCAGCTACACCAACGAATGCGCGCGCGTCGCGGCGGAAACGCCTGACGCCTCCGACGAGATGCTGAAAAAGCTGATGTCGCGCTACCAGGACGGCGCCACCGTCGAGGTGCGCGTCAATCCCGACAATCCGGCGGAGGCGACGCTCGACGCCCGCGCCGACGGGCGCATGGCGTGGGTGCTGTGGGGCATCGCTGCGATCTTCGCCGCGCTCGCGCTGTTCGTCGCAACGCGCGGCGGCTAGTCGACCGGCAGCTCGGTCCGCAGCGCCACCTCGATCTCGCCGAGGATCCTTGCCAGCCGTTCGGCCCATTGCTGCTGGCCGGCCTGGTCCGCGATCAGGTCCTGCCGGATCTCGATGCCGGTGTTGACGAGGCCGCGCCCTTCGCCGTGCACGGGAATGGTGTAGTCGGTGAGATCGCTCACGGCATAGGGCTCGTTGTCGCCGACGACGAGATCGCCTTCGCCCCGCAGATGCTTCAGCAGCAGATGCGGCAGCACGGTGTCGCGGTTGTACAGCGCGCCGATGTGCCAGGGCCGCGCGACGCCGGCATAGACGGGCGTGAAGCTGTGCAGCGACACCAGCACCGTCGGCCGCTTGTCGTTCTGACGGGCCTCGATCGCGGCATCGATGCGGTCATGATAGGGCTCGAAGATCTCGCGGCGCCGCGCCTCGCGCTCCCTGTCCGAAATCCCTTCGTTGCGCGGGATCGCGGTGGCTTCGGAGATGACGGGGATCGAGCTTGCCGCCACGGGCGGGCGGTTGCAGTCGATCACGAGCCGCGAATAGTGCTGCGCGATCAGATGCGCGTCGAGCATTTTGGCCAGCCGGTCGGCGACGCCGGCAATGCCGATGTCCCAGCCGATGTGCCTGACGAGCTCGCTTTCCGGGATGCCGAGATCGCCGAGCGCGCGCGGCAGCGCCCGCCCGTAATGATCGGAGGTGAGCAGGAAGGGCGATGTGCCTGCCGCATTCACCTCGTGGACGGGCGGAATATCGCCCTCGCCGAGCAGTTGATCGGCCGTCTCGGCTATGTGCAGGTCCATCCTGATTGCCTATGAAACAATAAATTGTCTAAACCGAGTAACCTGATTGCACCGACGTCGCAACGTTAGAACAGCATGACCTCCGATCGCCTCTTCGTCTACGGCACCCTGATGCGCGGCTTCGACCATCCGATGGCGCGGCTGCTCGCGGGGCACGCGGATTTTCTGGGTGAAGCGACCTGCCGCGGCCGGCTCGTCCTGGTGAAGCATTATCCGGGATTGCTGCTGTCGAAGGCCGCCACCGACATCGTCCATGGCGAGCTCTTTCAGATGCGCGTGCCGGACGAGCTGCTGGGCGAGCTCGACATGTACGAGGCGTGCGGCGAGGGATTTGCCGAGCCGACCGAGTATCTGCGCCGGCTGGTCGACGTGACGCGCACTGACGGCAGCGTCGAGAAGGCGTGGACCTATGTCTACAACTGGCCCGTCACCGACCTGCCGCGCATCGAGTCCGGGCGCTTTCTCGACCATTAGGCCGACAGCACTTCCTTCACCACGCGCACGTCGACTTCGCGCTCGACGTAGCTCCACTCCTCGGTCCGCCGCAATTCCCCCACCAGCTCCTCGAAGAGCGAGGCGTGCGCGGGGGCGAATTCGAACCAGGTGAGGAAATCGAAGGGCTCGCCGAGGTCGCGGCAGTGATAGAGCTGGCGCGCGATCGCAGGCAGGAAGCGAAGACTGCTCGCGATGTGGTGCGACTTGTCCTCGAAGATCCTGCGGCGCTCCTCCTGGGTCAGGTCCCACCAGGCCTGCGACTTGCGGATCGGGATCAGCGCCGCGCTGGTTGCCTCCATCCGGCCGAGCCCGGCCTGCACGGCCACCAGTTGCTCCTTCTCGGCTCGCTCGGTGTAGCGCAGGCTGCTGGCCACGCCGACCAGCCGCCAGGCGTTGCGCGAGGGCACCAGCGGTAATGCGATGGCCTCGCTGTCGGTGACCGATAGCGCCGGCATGAAGGGCAGGGGCTCGCCCGTCACCGGTGCAATCGAGGTCACCCGCCAGCCCCCGCTCTGGCCGCCCCGAAATGTCCTGAACATGACCTATGGAAGCGTGGAACCGGGCGCGGTTCAAGCTCTCCGTCGAAACTTTCGCCTGTGAATAGCCGGGAGAAGCCACACATGCTTCGTATTTCCCGGGGCCGTCCCTATATGCCTATCCGGTTGGCCATAACGCCCGACTCAGCCCAGAAATCAGCCCATGCGCTTCACGCCCCAGTTCCTCGACGAGCTTCGTGCCCGGCTTTCGGTCTCCGAAGTCGTGGGCAAGCGCGTCAAGCTGAAGAAGGCGGGGCGGGAGTGGAAGGGGCTGTCGCCGTTCCAGCAGGAGAAGACCCCGTCCTTCTACGTCAACGACCAGAAGGGTTTTTACCACGACTTCTCCTCCGGCAAGCACGGCGACATCATCAATTTCGTGATGGAGACCGACGGCCTGCCGTTCGCGGAAGCCGTCGAGCGGCTCGCCAGCATGGCGGGCCTGGCGCTGCCCGCGGTGACGCCGGATGCGGCGCGGCAGGAGCAGCGGCGCCGCACGCTGCACGACGTCATGGATCTCGCCGCGACCTATTTCGCGGAGACGCTGGCCTCGCGCGTGGGCGCGAAAGCGCGCGGCTATCTCGCCGACCGGGCGATCTCGCCGGCGACGCAGTTGCAGTTCCGTCTCGGCTACGCCTCGCCCGATCGCTTCGCGTTGAAGGAGCATCTCGGCAAGCTCGGCGTTTCCGTCCAGGACATGGTCGAGACCGGCCTGTTGATCGGCGGCGACGACATCCCCGTGCCGTACGACCGCTTCCGCGACCGCGTGATGTTTCCGATCACGGATTTGCGCGGCCGCGTCATCGCCTTCGGCGGGCGCGCGCTGGAGAAGGACGTTCCGGCAAAGTACCTGAACTCGCCGGAGACGCCGCTCTTCCACAAGGGCGACAATCTCTACAACCACCAGACCGCGCGCAAAGCCACCCATGACGGCAGCGCGCTGATCGTGGTCGAAGGCTATGTCGACGTCATCGCGATGGTCACCGCAGGCTTTCCCGGCACTGTGGCGCCGCTCGGCACCGCGCTCACCGAAAGCCAGCTCGGGCTGCTCTGGAAGATGGCGGACGAGCCGATCCTCTGCTTCGACGGCGACCGTGCCGGCCAGAAGGCGGCGTATCGTGCCGCCGATCTCGCGCTGCCGTTCCTTGCGCCCGGCAAGAGTCTTCGTATCGCGCTGCTGCCGGAAGGGCAGGACCCCGACGATCTCGCCCGCTCCGGCGGGCGCGGCGCGATCGAGGAGGTGATCGGTGCTGCCCGTCCGCTCGCCGACATGATCTGGTCGCGCGAGCTCGAAGGCGGCAACTTTGCCACGCCCGAGCGCCGCGCCGCGCTGGAGGCGCGCATCAAGGAGCTGACGAACGGCATCCGCGACGAGGTGGTGCGGCGCTATTACCGCGACGAATTCGTCGAGCGGCTGCAGCGCACCTTCGCCCCCGAAGGCGGGCGCGGCGGCTTCGGCGGCCGTGGCAATTTCCGCCAGGGCCAGGGCGGTGGCGGCCGCCCATTCCAGGCTGGCGGCGGGGGAGGCGCGAATCGATTCGGCGGCCAGAGATTTGGCGGCGGATTTGGCGGCGGGCGCCGCGGACCGCCTGGCCCCACCCCGTTACCGTCAGGCCCCTATCAGGCAGCCAGTCCCCAGCTGGCGGCCAGTCCGATCATGAAAGGCCAGCGCAGCGCCATCTCCCGCCGGGAGGCCCTGATCCTGCAATGCCTGATCAACCACCCCTGGCTGCTGCATGACCACCTCGAGGAGGTCGCGGCGCTGGAGCTTGCCCATCCCGAGGCCCACAAGCTCCGGGCCGGCATCATCGCCGCCTTCGCCAACGACCATCACCATTCGCCTGACCCCGAGGAGCAGGCCGAGAAGATGCGCGGCGATCTCGAAAAGGGAGGATTTTCGCAGGTTCTTCAAAGGGTTGAGAACGGCATCACGACCGCCGCGGTGTTTGGCGCACGCGAGGGCGCGGCGCGGGACGACGTTCTTGCCACCTGGCATCAGCTGGTTGCCTTGCATCGCCAATACCATTCACTACTTAGAGAGCTGAAGGATGCCGAGCTGGCCTTGGGGGACAACCCAAGCGAGGCCGACTGGACGTGGCTGCGTGATATCAAGGCTCGGCTGGCCGAGGTCGATGGCACCGAGGCCCTGATCGAGGGTTTTGGCGAGCTGTCGGGCCGGTTCCAGAAGAGCGTGTGATGAAAGAATCATGCGGACGGCCGAAGTCGGAACCGCTAAAAGACTCGCCAAATCCAAGGTTTGGCGACAAAACAGGGTTAATCGAGGCTTAACGGTCTTGTAGCACTTTGGCCCAGAGGCGGCCGCAGGCAGAACAGACGCGTCAGGAATGAATCCGCGCAATCGCTGTTGGCACTACACCTGCATCCGCTGCGACAAAGAGGCTGACGAAGCGTTAGGCAATTCCGGCGAGAGAGAGTTGGGGGTGGCGAGAGACATGTGCGCCGCCCTTTCCGTGTCGAGAACTGCCGAAGCGAGAGCGTCGGGCAACAGGTTCATGTGAATTCAGGCAGGCGCGGCGAAGCGCCTCGCATGAAGCGCGTTTAGGAGCAATGGATGGCCACCAAGGCAAAGACGCTGCAGGCGAAGGACAAGGAAAAAGACGACAAGGCAGCGGATGCTCCGGAGAAGGATTCCCAGGACGCGCCCTCGCCGTTGCTCGATCTGTCCGACGCGGCGGTGAAGAAGATGATCAAGCAGGCCAAGAAGCGCGGCTTCGTGACCTTCGATCAGCTCAACGAAGTCTTGCCGTCCGACCAGACCTCGCCCGAACAGATCGAGGACATCATGTCGATGCTCTCGGACATGGGCATCAACGTCACCGAAGCCGACGATAGCGAAGGCGAGGAGGAGAAGGACGAGGGCGAGGACGAGACCGACAACGAGCTCGTCGAGGTCACCCAGAAGGCCGTCACCGAGGTCAAGAAGAGCGAGCCGGGCGAGCGCACCGACGATCCCGTGCGCATGTATCTGCGCGAGATGGGCACGGTCGAGCTGTTGTCCCGCGAAGGCGAAATCGCGATCGCCAAGCGCATCGAGGCCGGCCGCGAGGCGATGATCGCGGGCCTCTGCGAAAGCCCGCTGACCTTCCAGGCCATCATCATCTGGCGCGACGAACTGAACGAAGGAAAGATCTTCCTTCGCGACATCATCGATCTCGAAGCCACCTATGCCGGCCCCGACGCCAAGGGCGGCATGAACAATGCGATGATCGCAGGTCCCACCGGCGAGAACGGTGAAGCCTCCGCCGAGGGCGGCCAGCCTGCCGCTGCCGCCGGCGCGCCCGCGCATGTCGCCCCGCCCGCGGCGCCTCCGGCGCCGACCCCGTTCCGCGCGGCGCCCGCCGGTGGCGAAGCCGAGAAGGATCCCGCCGAGTCCGCGGCCGAAGCCGACATGGACGAGGACGACGAGTTCGAGAACCAGATGTCGCTTGCGGCGATCGAGGCCGAGCTCAAGCCGAAGGTCGTCGAGATCTTCGACAAGATCGCCGAGAGCTACAAGAAGCTGCGCAAGCTGCAAGAGCAGGACATCCAGAACCAGCTCGAGAGCACCTCGCACGGTCCCTCGCTGTCGCCGCACCAGGAGCGCAAGTACCGCAAGCTCAAGGACGAGATCATCGTCGAGGTGAAGTCGCTGCGCCTCAACCAGGCGCGTATCGATTCACTGGTCGAGCAGCTCTACGACATCAACAAGCGCCTCGTCTCGCATGAGGGCCGCCTGATGCGCCTCGCCGACAGCCACGGCGTCGCGCGCGAGGACTTCCTGCGCAACTACACCGGCTCGGAGCTCGATCCGCGCTGGCTCAACCGTGTCTCGAAGCTGTCCGCCAAGGGCTGGAAGAACTTCGTCCACCACGAGAAGGACCGCATCAAGGACCTCCGTCACGAGGTGCATCAGCTCGCCGCGCTCACGGGCCTCGAGATCATCGAGTTCCGCAAGATTGTGCACTCCGTGCAGAAGGGCGAGCGCGAAGCCCGCCAGGCCAAGAAGGAGATGGTGGAAGCCAACCTCCGTCTCGTGATCTCGATCGCGAAGAAGTACACCAACCGCGGCCTGCAGTTCCTCGACCTGATCCAGGAAGGCAACATCGGCCTGATGAAGGCGGTCGACAAGTTCGAGTATCGCCGCGGCTACAAGTTCTCGACCTACGCCACGTGGTGGATCCGGCAGGCGATCACGCGCTCGATTGCGGACCAGGCCCGCACCATCCGCATCCCCGTGCACATGATCGAGACGATCAACAAGATCGTGCGCACGTCCCGGCAGATGCTCAACGAGATCGGCCGCGAGCCGACCCCGGAAGAACTCGCCGAGAAGCTCGGCATGCCCTTGGAGAAGGTCCGCAAGGTCCTGAAGATCGCCAAGGAGCCGCTGTCGCTGGAAACGCCCGTCGGTGACGAAGAGGATTCGCATCTCGGCGATTTCATCGAGGACAAGAACGCGATCCTGCCGATCGACGCCGCGATCCAGTCCAACCTGCGCGAGACCACCACGCGCGTCCTCGCCTCGCTCACCCCGCGCGAAGAGCGCGTGCTGCGCATGCGCTTCGGCATCGGCATGAACACCGACCACACGCTGGAAGAAGTCGGCCAGCAGTTCAGCGTGACGCGCGAGCGTATCCGTCAGATCGAGGCGAAGGCGCTGCGGAAGCTGAAGCATCCGTCAAGGAGCCGGAAGCTGCGGTCGTTCCTCGACAACTGAGCGCAAATACCAATCCAGAGCAAAACGGCGGGCCGAAAGCCCGCCGTTTTTGTTTCGATCCCGTTCTCTCCGTCATTGCGAGCGCAGCGGAGCAATCCAGTCCGTCTCAGCGGAGGGATTCTGGATTGCCTCGCTGCGCTCGCAATGACGGGCGGAGAGGCCTGCGTCCCCACGCAAGCAGCCGTTGCTTCATAGGCAGGCTGTTCCCGCCACATTGTTTGGTCTGCTCAAACCTTGCATGAAAACGTCATGCTTTGACCGCGCTCCACCGCCATATCTCGACCGTGTTTCATGCCTCCGATCAACCACCTCTGTCCGAAGCGTCTGCACCCGGCGTCACGCCGCCGAGCGCCGCCGCGATCTGGCCGCCCCTGCGTCGCTTCATCGTCGGCGAACGGCGGCTCGGTCGCTTCATGGCCCGCCGCCGAGCGACGGCGTTTGCCTATGAATTCCTTCGCTTCGGTATCAAGCAGGGCTGGGCCTGTCTGTTCGGCGGCATCGCGGTTGCGCTGATGATCGCGACCTGGCGCTACTATCCGGCAGCAGCGCCGCTGGCCCGATACGACTTCCTGTTTCTCTGCATGATCGTGGTCCAGATCATGCTGCTCGCGACGCGGCTGGAGACGCTGGACGAGGCGAAAATCATCCTGATCTATCACGTCGTCGGCACGGCGATGGAGATCTTCAAAACGTCGGTCGGCTCCTGGATCTACCCCGACCCGAGCTTCTTCAGGATCGCCGGCGTGCCGTTGTTCACCGGCTTCATGTATTCATGCATCGGCAGCTATCTCTGCCGCGTGTGGCGCCTATTCGATTTCCGTTTCGAGCGGCATCCACCGCGCTGGGCGCTGGTGGCGCTGAGCGTGGCAATCTACGTCAACTTCTTCAGCCATCACTATGTGCCGGACCTGCGTCTCGTTCTGTTCGGCGCAGCCGCGCTGTTGTTCGCGCGCACGACGGTCTATTTCAGAGTCTGGAACGATGACCGTTCGATGCCGCTGCTGCTCGGACTTATGCTGGTGACGGCGTTCATCTGGTTCGCCGAGAATATCGGCACCTTCACGCGGACATGGCTCTATCCGTCCCAGCAGCACGGTTGGGCGATGGTCTCGCCCGCCAAGTTCGGTGCGTGGTTCCTGCTGCTGATCATCAGCTACACGCTGGTGAGCCTGATCAACAAACCGCGGGTTCGGCGTGGGCCGAGCAAGACGGCTCCGGCCATGCCCGCGTTGGCGGCGGTGGCCGCTACTTCTTCTTCGCCCCGACCCGCTCGAGCCGCTTGATCTCCAGCGCCGGGCGGCCGCTCTTTTCGGCGATCTCGCGGTCCTGCTCCATGATGAAGTTGCGCGCGGGTTCGTCGCCGTCGAGGCCGCCGAGCAGCTCGGAGGGGACGCGGCGGTTGGAGCGTTGGGAATCGTCTTCATAGACGACGTTGAAGAAGGCAAATTCGCCTTTGGGATTGGTTCCGGGTTTCTTGGCCATGGCCGGCTTTTCGTCGATTGGAGCGCCGCAGTCAAATGACTTTGGCGGCGATCGACCTTGGCTGCGGTCGGGCGGAGCACGATGCGGCTGATTGAATGGGCTGCGGAAACGGGCTGCGGGGCGCCAAAACACCCTGCCTCAATAAACGGCGGGCTCGGAGCCCGCCGTTTATTTTGGTCTTCAGTGTCGCCCGGGGCTGGCGGGGCGACAACCTAAAATAGAAGGCTATAGAAGACGCCCTGCGATGGCAAGGCAAATCGTGGCGCGCTGGTGTCGCAGCGAGCGCATCAGATATGCGCTGGTTGCGATATCCGGTTCTCGCACGCGTCGAAGTAATTGTTTGGATTATCGAACCACTTTGTTCATGTTCGCGAGGCCCGCGCAACGCAGCGCGTGACGCGCGTCGTGCGGAAGGGCGCATCAGTCTGCATATCTTCCCGCCTGCGTGCAGATACTGTGATCCCACGCGCGCAAGGGCGGCTCCATTGTCGCAGCGCATATCTCAACGCGTGTGCGTGCGCTGCGCCACCTCCTGCACGGCGAGTCGCGATCCCCGTCCGCTGTCCTTGCCGCCGCCTTTGCCACCGTCCTCCTTGCGCCCCTGCGCCATGATCGCGCTGCCCATCGCGGCCGAGCCGAAGGTGATGAGGAAGGACGCCAGCAGCAGTGCGAGCGCGATGCCGGGCGAAGTGTCGGCGAAGATCAATTCGCGCAGATGTCCGGGATTGAGCCAGAGCAGGCCGCCGACGAGAATCGTCGCCGCACAGGCGCCGATCGCAAGGTTGATGGCGAGCAGGCGGAACAGCGGGATGCGGAGCAAAGCGCGGGTCGGCTTGTTCTGATGGTCGGGCATGGCCGGTTGCCTCGGACTTTGTCGCGCCCGGGAATGACGAGAGAGAGGATGTCCGCAGCCATCCATCTCACGTCGTCCGTGCCGCGATATTGACCCGCATCAAACTCGCACACGATGTTTCACGGCGCCACCAGTTCCACCCGCCGGTTCAGTGCGCGCCCCGCATCCGTCGCGTTGGAGCCGACCGGCGCCAGCAAGCCGACGCCGGCGGTGCGCAGGCGTGTCGGCACGATCCGGAAACTCTTCACAAGCTCGGCCGCGACCGCTTCCGCGCGGCGCTTCGACAGATCGAGATTGTACTCATAGGCGCCCTGGCTGTCGGTGTGACCGACGATGAACACGCTGAGCTGCGGCTGGCTCGCGAGCAGTTTTGCGATCTGCTCCAGTGTCGGGCGGCTTTCCGGCTTCAGCACCGCCTTGTCGGTGTCGAAATAGACGCCGTAGAGCGCGATATGGCCGGTCTCCCCGAGGCCCTTCGCCATCGCCGCGGCGTCGACCATCTTGTTCGCGATGGCGCCGACCTCGGCGACGGTGACCTGCGCGGTGACGTCCTGGTTGTTCTGGCTGACGATGACGCTGGCATAGGTCTCGCGTCCGCCCTCGACCTTGCGGCCGGCGACGTAGCGGTAGTTGAAACCGTCGACCCACATCTGCGGCATCGGCAGCGCCTCGATGCTCTCGGTGAAGGGAATGCCGCCGCAGACGTCGGTGTCGCAGGCCAGCAAGGTCTCGAAGCCGGCCTTGGCAAGCTGCGTCTCGAAATTGCGCGACACCTCTAGGATCGAGGGGCCGGGGCTGGTGCGATAGGCGATGCGGACGATACGGCCTTCGAGCCGCCGCGCATCGGTCGGCTGGCCGTCCCTGAAGCTTGCGGCCTGCATCCGCGCCGCGTCGAAATCCTTCACCACATAGCCGGTGACGACGCTGCCGGCGAACCGGCCGATGCCGGGATAGTCGCGCGCGCCCGCCACGTCGCGCGTCTGCGCGGAGGTGGGGATTGCGGGCAGGCAGAGCAGGGCGGCAAGGACGAGCATTCCCGGGATGGTCTGCGGCGCGGACATCGGCATTCTCTGTCGGTTGCGGGGGACGGGGGCGCAAGACGTTAGTCTCGCGCGCCGTCCTGCCGGTTCTAACCGACGCATCATTCCCGATCCGATTGTCCCGGAACTCGCGCCGCCTCACCTCACGCGGCTGGCGCGGCCCGGCCGACGGCCGCACGCTGCTGCGCCGCCTGCTGCCGCTCCATCATGGTCTGCCACAGCGCTGCGATGCTCGCTTGCGTCTGCGGTGCGATCAGGCAGTGGCCTTCATTGTCGAAGCCGCAGAACCGAACGGAGGGGTCCTTCTTCACCTCCGTCAGCGCCTGGTTGATCATCTCCAGGCACGTGATGACCCCGCCGATGTCGGGCAGGCGGGTGTGATGCAGGATATCCATCAGGCGGAACGTCATCACCGCGGGCTGGCCGAAGCTGATGCCGGGACGGCCGAGCTCGAGCAGCACGTTCACGGCCGGAAGCACGCCCCTGATGTGCTCGAGCACGCCGGCGACGTCCTCCACGCTGCAGGCGACGAGGTGGGAGGCCTGGGGCGGGATCGTCACGGGCGCACGGGGCTCAAGGCCGAGCGCAGTGATCACCTCCTGCTCGATCCATTGCCGCACCGCTGCGGGGGCATTGCGGATCTGCTCGGCGGTCAAGGTAATTCCGGTCATGGACGCGTCTCCTGGGCGGCTCTCCTGTTCGCTTTCAATGTAGGAAGCAGGGCGTGAGACGGTTTGATGCGGATCAAGCCGTGTGCTTTGAAACCCGGTGCTTTGACGCTCGCGGCTTTCCCGGGCATGATCCGCGCGCTGCTTCGCGCCACGATTTTCCTTCAAGGGATTGCTCCACATGCTGAGACTGCTTCTCGCCGCCGTGTCCGTCCTGTGTCTGGCCGGCGGGTCGGCGCAGGCCGCGCGCTGCGGCGGCGACTTCAACGCGTTCGTCGCCACCATGGCGCAGGAGGCCCAGGCGGCCGGCGTCTCGGCTGGAGTGACCAATGCGGCGCTCAGCGGCGTGACCCCGGATGGCGCCGTGCTTGCTTTCGACCGCCGCCAGCGCCACACCTTCAACAAGAGCTTCGAGCAGTACGTCTCGACCCGCGTCGGCCCCGGCCGGATCAATGGCGGCCGCGCGCTGTTGCAGCGCCACGCCGCGCTGCTCTCGCGCATCGAGCAGCAGTTCGGCGTGCCGCGTTACATCCTGGTCGCGATCTGGGGCCTGGAGAGCGATTTCGGCAAGGGCGACATCGGCAAGATGCCGGTGGTCCGCACGCTGGCGACGCTGGCGCATGATTGCCGCCGCACCGATCTGTTCCAGGGCGAGCTGCTCGCCGCGCTGAAGATCGTGCAGCGCGGCGACCTGCCGCTGCGCGACCTCATCGGCGCCTTCGCCGGCGAGATCGGCCAGACCCAGTTCCTGCCGTCGTCCTACATCAAGTACGGCGTCGACTTCGACGGCGACGGCCATGTCGACCTCCGCCACAGCGTGCCCGACGTGCTCGCCTCGACCGCGAACCTGCTCCACACCAACGGCTTCAAGATGGGCCAGCCCTACGGCGAAGGCACCGCCAATTTCGAGGCGATGCGCGAGTGGAACAGGGCGGTGGTGTATCGCAAGACCATCGGCTATTTCGCGGATCGTCTCGCGGGGCAGTGACTCCGTACGACGAGTGGGGCGGAGCGCTCGAGCCTCGGACTGGGTGTCATCGCCCGGCTCGATCGGGCGATCCAGTATCCCAGAGACAGCCGTGATGGAGCCGAGACGCCGCGGCGTACTGGATGCCCCGGTCAAGCCGGGGCATGACAGCGGTGGGGAGGCGACAGCTCGTAGGGTGGGCAAAGGCGCAAAGCGCCGTGCCCACGTTATCTTTCGATGACACAAGATGAGCGGGCACGCTCCGCTTTGCCCACCCTGCGGCGAAGGCATCGCCAATTTCGCGGACCGCCTGGCGGGGCAGTGAGGAGCCACATGATCGGTGTCATCGCCCGACTCGACCGGGCGATCCAGTATCCCAGAGACAGCCGTGATGGAGCCGAGACGCCGCGGCGTACTGGATGCCCCGGTCAAGCCGAGGCATGACAGCGGTGGGGAGTCGACAGCTCGCAGGGTGGAAGGCGCAAAGCGCTGTGCCCACGTTCTCTTTCGATGACACAAGATGCGCGGGCACGCTCCGCTTTGCCCACCCTGCGGCAAGGCATCGCCAATTTCGCGGACCGCCTGGCGGGGCAGTGAGGAGCCACATGATCGGTGTCATCGCCCGACTCGACCGGGCGATCCAGTATCCCAGAGACAGCCGTGATGGAGCCGAGACGCCGCGGCGTACTGGATGCCCCGGTCAAGCCGGGGCATGACAGCGGTGGGGAAGCGACAGCTCGCAGGGTGGAAGGCGCAATAGCGCCGTGCCGACGTTATCTTTGAAATGGCTGACGGGTGGTGGGCACGCTTCGCTTTGTCCACCCTACGACAGCGGAGGGCGAGGCAACGCCATCGCGTCGACTACGTCCCCTTCGCCATCTTCTCCAGCTTCCGCTGCAGCGGCGCCCAATATGTCCCCGGGCGGAAGCGCTGCAACAGGTCCATGAAGCGGGCGTCGTTGCCGATCAGGATGCGCGGCTCGTTCTTTTCGATGCCCCTGATGATGCGCAGCGCGGCGGCTTTCGGCGTGGTCTTCGCCGCGTTCTCGAACCGCTCGATCGACTGCGCGCGACGCGCATTGTCGGTGACGCCGACGCCGGTGCGGGAGTTGCGCGCGATCGCGGTGGCGACACCGCCGGGATGCACCACCGACAGCTTCACCGGGCTGCCCGCCACGCTGAGCTCATGCCGCACGCTCTCTGAAAAGCCGCGCACGGCGAACTTCGCCGCCGCATAGGCCGATTGTCCCGGCGGCGCGATGATGCCGAAGATCGAGGAGAGGTTGACGATGTGCGCCTCGCTCAACGTCTTCAGATGCGGCAGGAAGGCGCGCGTGCCGTGCACCACGCCCCAGAAATTGATGTCGAACAGCCAGTCCATCTGCGCCTGGTCGATCTCCTCGAACGAGCCCATCAGCGCGACGCCGGCATTGTTGATGACGATGCCGAGTGCGGGATGTGCGGAGGTCGCCTCGCGCGCGAACTGCGCGATGTCGTCGGCGCTGCCGACGTCGACCCGGTGGACGCTGACCTTGCGCGCCGCCCCGATCTCGGCGGCCAGCGTCTTCAGCCCGGCCTCGTCGCGATCGGCCAGCGCCAGATCGCAGCCGCGCTGCGCGAGCTCGATGGCCAGCGCGCGGCCGATGCCGCTGGCAGCTCCCGTGATGGCGGCGGCGCCGCGAATCGCAGTCATGATGTCCCCCGTCAAGCCTCTGATCCGGGAACTATGCTTTACATTTTTTCAGAATGGAACCGAACCGCAGGCGAACTGGCCCCTTAACATACGTGACGCGAGCAATCATTGGGAGACGCTGATGGGACAAGCACAACCATTCCGCGCGACTGCACCGATCGTCGAGGACGACGTCATGCAGCGAGAGATGCTTTGTCTCCTGCTGGAAGAGAGCGGCTATCAGGTCATCCAGTGCGAAAGCGCCGAGGCCGCCGAACGCGTGCTCGACAAGAACGCCAGCGCCCTCTGCCTGATGCTGACCGACGTGCAGCTTGCCGGCCGCATGAACGGGGTCGAGCTTGCCCACGTCGCCAAGGATCGCAATCCCAGGCTCGACGTCGTCGTCACTTCCGGCCGCCCGTTGATGCAGCCCTTGCCCGCGGGTGCGAAATTCTGGGCCAAGCCCTGGGCGCCGCTCGACGTGCTCCGCGAGGCCGAGCTCGCGCAGTTGTCCTGAGGCAAGGCTTCCTCGAGGCAAGGCTTTCCTGAGACAAGGCTTCGCTTTGTTGCCAAGCAGGTCCGCTCCCAATCTGTCATCCTAAGAGCTTGCTCCCAACTCATGGGGTCACAAGCTCTCAGGGTGACCGCCCGGCTTTCCGGCCGCGAGGCGGGCTGATAAGGTCCGCCCATGTCCTGGTCCTTCCTGCTCACCTCGCTCATCGTCGTCGCCTCGCCCGGCACCGGCGTGCTCTACACCCTGGCCGCCGCGCTGACGCGCGGCTCGCGCGCCAGCGTTGCCGCCGCCTTCGGCTGCACGCTCGGGATCGTGCCGCACATGGTTGCGGCGATGCTGGGGCTTGCCGCCGTGCTGCACACCAGCGCGCTGGCCTTCGCCGCGCTGAAATGGGGCGGCGTCGCCTATCTGCTCTACATGTCCTGGCAGGCGCTGCGCGAGAGCGGGGCGCTTTCGGTCGAGGGCAACATCCGCGAGCGTTCGAGCGGCCGCGTCATCGTCACCGGCTTTCTGATCAACATCCTCAATCCGAAGCTGTCGATCTTCTTCCTCGCCTTCCTGCCGCTGTTCATCGCGGCGGACGAGGCCCATGTGCTGGCGCGCATGCTGGAATTGAGCGGCGCCTTCATGGCGATGACCTTTGCGGTGTTCGTCGTCTACGGCCTCTGCGCCGCCTCGGTGCGCGAGCGTGTCATCTCCCGTCCGCGCGTCATGGCCTGGCTGCGCCGCAGCTTCGCGGCCGGCTTCGCCGCGCTCGGCGCCAAGCTGGCCTTCGCGGAGCGGTAGCTTCTTCTCACCTGTGGCCATCCTTCGAGACGCCCGCCGTTGGCAGGCCTTCAGGATGAGGACCGCGTACGCGGCACCCGTTCTCGACGAGCAACGATGCTGCTCGGCCTCACCCCGAGGAGACCGCGAAGCGGTCGTCTCGACGGACGAGGCGTGCGCTCGGGCGAGGGAGAGCCGGGCGCCGGCCAATAAAAAAGCGGGCCTTGCGCCCGCTGCCTCTCAACTCTCTTCCCGACGCCCGGGCGGAGCGAGGCTCCACCCGGGCAAAGAAAAAGAAGCCTCGTTACTTCTTCTTCGCCTTCTTGGCCTTCTTCGCCTTCTTCTTCGCCGCCTTCTTCGCTTTCTTAGCCATAGGATCCTCTTAAGGGTTAATGGTGGAACGCGACACGAGGGATGCTCGGCGGAGGGCCAGCCTCGCAACATCCTCGACGATCAGATCAGCAGATTCGCAGCTTTCTGCCCCGCGCTGTCACATCCGTGTCATCGCGTTATCCACAGCTCAGATGCGTTTTCGGGTGATTTTGGTCCGCGAATCCGCATCGACGCGCCGCCTCGTCATCGCCGCGGACACGCTTAACGATCCGCCAACGGCCGCGCGCCGTTCATGAATCCAAAACCAAAGGGGAACTTTCGACGATCGCAGTGAGACTCCATTAAGCGCAACCGGCGCATCGTCTCCGCAAGAAAACGGGGACGAGTCATGGACGGACGGCTACCAGGGACGGGGGGCGCGAGGCTGCGCGTGCTGCACGTGTCATGCTGAACGTATCGACCTTGTGGACCGTCTTCGTCGTCAACTTCCTGGCGCTCGGCGTGATCTGGGCCTACGTGACGCGGTCCTATCCGAAATTCGCCGCCGCTCGGTTCTGGATGGCCTCGTCCTTCGTCGGCGCGATCGGGGCGATGACGGCGCTGATCCGTCTGTTCGTTGCCTCTCCCTTGCCGCTTCTGCTCGGCGCTGCCGGCGTCATCGCCGCCAGTTGCCTTGCCGCCATGGGCATTCAGCGCTTCTACGACCGGCCGGTCTCCTGGCGCCTGATGAGTATCGCGGGCAGCCTGAGCCTCGGCGGCGTCGTTCTCTTCATGGTCGGCTTCGAGCACATGCAGCTGCGCATGCTCAGCTACACGCTCGGTCAGGCCCTGCCGCTGGTGCTGGCGCTGCGTTTGTTGCTGTGGCCGCCCGAAGGCCGCGCCAGCCCGGGCGCGCGCCTGTCCGGCATCGTCATCCTCGCCATCATCGCGATCCTGATGGTGCGCACCGCCGGCAATCTGCTCGGTTACGATCTGTCGGCGAAGGCCGGCGGCCAGACCCATGCCGTCATGGTGCTGGGGCTGCTGTTCCTGTCGATGACGCTCAATTTCGGCTTCCTGCTGATGGCGATGGACCGCCTGCGCGGCGAGGTTGCCGATCTCGCACTGCTCGACGATCTCACCGGCGTCGCCAACCGGCGGCATCTGTTGCAGCGCCTGACCGAGGAGTGCGCCCGCTCGGAGCGCAGCGGCGCACCGTTCTCGCTGCTGGTGATCGATCTCGACGGCTTCAAGACCATCAACGACACCCACGGCCATGCCGCCGGCGACGCCTGCCTTCAGCACTTCACGCTGATGGCGCAGACGCGGCTGCGGCCCGGCGACATGCTCGCCCGCACCGGCGGCGACGAGTTCTGCGTCGTGCTGCCGTCCTCGTCCTTGCGCGAGGCCGCCGCGATCGCCCGCCGCGTGCTCGAGGTCTGCCGCCAGGATGCCGAGGCCTGCACCGGCAGCGACATCCCGATCGCGATCTCGATCGGCGTCGCCCAATGGGATGCCGGCATCGGCGCCTTCCCGGATCGCCTGCTGGCCAATGCCGATAACGCCCTCTATGCCGCCAAGAAGAACGGCAAGAACGACTTCGCCGTCTACGATCCGGTGCCGCCGCTGTCGCCCGACCTGACGGACCTGAGCCAGCGCACATTCGCGTGAGGCCGTGCTACATCAGGGGCCGTAACGGGACCTGCCTGATGATCTCTCGCCTGCTCGCGGCCGTTCTCGCCGCCCTCGTTCTGATCTCACCCGCCGCTGCCGCCGCCGCTGACCTGACGACGCTCGCGCGCGCCTCGGGCACGCCCGACATTCCCGGCTTGAAGATCGTCTGGCTTGCCCCCTGGGGCGATGTCCGCAATGCAAATCCCTGGCGCAACGTCATCGTGCACCAGACCGAGGGACCGGCCGGCTCGGCGCGCGGCGGTGCGGCGGAGCAGGCGAAGAAGCCGACCCGGCGCGGCGTCACGGTGTGGGTCGAGACCGACGGCACGGTCTATTGGGCGGTCGCCGAAAACCTGGTGCCGACCCATGGCGACGGCGCCAACCGCAACGACAACAAGTACATCGACAACAGCGCGACCTACCGCCAAGTGGTGCGCGACAATTCGATCGGCGTCGAGTTCGCCGGCAATTATCCTGACGTGACGACCGGTCCGACCGACGCGCAGGTCGCGGCGTGGAAGACCCTCGTGAAGGTGCTGCGCGCGCGCTACGACATCCCGCTCGACCGCGTCTATGCCCACAACTGGATCGACTACAAGGACGCGCGCTATTGCGAAGGCTGCTGGCTGGCGACGCTGGCGCGGATGTGGGGGGAGTAGGCGAAGGGCGTCACAACGCCTGCGCCATCCAGCCGAAGAACCGTCGCATCAATCCCGGCCGCTGCGGCAATTCCGGCGGCTGGTCCGCGGCCAGCACGCGTTTGAGGAAGTAGTCCAGGAACACCATGTCGTTCGGCTCGGTGACGGTGAATGTCTCGTCGCCGAAGAACACGCTGTAGCTGTAGAAGAACGGACCCATGATCGGATAGCTCGCGGTCGACGCATAGTCCTTGGAGATCACGAACTCGCATGGCTCCAGCCCATGCTCGCGCATCGCCTGCTCGACCAGCGGCAGCTTGCGCATGAACTGGGCCGAGAAGCCGCCGACGGTGGATTGCAGGATGATCGACATGGTGTTCGTCCAATCGATGCTGTCGGTTCGGTCATCGTGGGTCGGTTGACCGGACGCGCGGGTTCAAGGCAAGCTCGTTCTACGGCAGCGAGGGGGAGGGGAATGTGATGGCTGTCTCATTCGGCAACACGGCATGCGTCGGGCTTCGTCACGCGTTGCCGCGCGGCTTGCGCGCGTTCGGCGTTATGCCGGCGATCGTACTGTCGCTTTGTACGTCGCTGCTGGTGGCGCTGGAGATGCCGAGCAAACCCTTCCTCGACAAGAACAGCTTTTACCTCGCCTCCGCCGGCTTCCGCGTGCAGCTTGCCAACGATGCGGCGGGCCAGAAGGCGTTGCGCGCGCTGCCGCCGCATCGCTTCGTGATGCACCGCAACGGCGGCGACATCCGCTATCTCTACGCCGAGCCGCTTCATTGCGTCTGCGTCTTCATCGGCTCGCAGGCTGCTTATGCGGCCTATCGCGGCATGCTCAGCCGCGGCGCGGACCAGCCCGACATCGTCTCCGCCGACTACAAGACGCAGGCCAGCGCATTGCTCGACGAGACGCCGGCGCAGCTGGAGGATCAGGTCGAGCCGGAATCGCTCGCGGATTATTTCCGGGCGTTTTATTGAGCGCTGTCGAGCGGCCGGTACTGAGAACGCCCCGGCAACTGTCATCGCCCGGCTCGACCGGGCGATCCAGTATTCCAGAGACCTGCGTTGAAGATCTCGCTGATGCCATTAGCGCTGCGGCGTACTGGATGCCCCGCCTGCGCGGGGCATGACACCGAGGGTGGGGTTGCCGCTGTGCCTTGTTCGACCACAGCTTCGCCCACCCAAACAAAAAAGCCGGCGTTGCCGCCGGCTTTCCGTCTTTTTCGATCCGCCAATCTCTCGTCGCGGCGAAGCCTCGCTTTAGTGCGCGGCTTCCAGCGCGGCCTGCTCGGCCCTTGCGATCGTGCCCTTGACCGCGGACTGCACCTTCTCGAAGGCGCGGACCTCGATCTGGCGGACGCGCTCGCGCGACACGCCGAACTCGGCGGCAAGGTCTTCCAGCGTCATCGGCTCATCGGCGAGGCGGCGCGCCTCGAAGATGCGGCGTTCGCGCGGGTTGAGCACGCCCATGGCGCCGTTGAGGGCGTCGCGGCGTTCGTCATATTCCTCGTGCTCGGCCAGCATGGCTTCCTGGTTGGGCGTATTGTCGACCAGCCAGTCCTGCCATTCGCCGGCTTCGCCGTCGTCGCGGATCGGTGCGTTGAGCGACGCGTCGCCGCCGAGGCGGCGGTTCATGTCGATCACGTCCTGGTCCGTGACGCCGAGGCGCTTGGCAATGATCTTCACCTGGTCGGGGCGCAGATCGCCTTCGTCCAGCGCGTTGATCTTGCTCTTCGCCTTGCGCAGGTTGAAGAACAGCTTCTTCTGGTTCGCGGTGGTGCCCATCTTCACGAGCGACCAGGAACGCAGGATGTACTCTTGAATCGACGCCTTGATCCACCACATGGCGTAGGTGGCGAGACGGAATCCCTTCTCGGGTTCGAAACGCTTCACCGCCTGCATCAGGCCGACATTGCCTTCCGAGACGACCTCGGAGATCGGCAAGCCGTAGCCGCGATAGCCCATGGCGATCTTGGCGACGAGCCGGAGATGGCTGGTGACGAGTTGGTGCGCCGCGTCGCGATCGTCATGCTCGCGCCAACGCTTGGCGAGCATGTATTCCTGCTGGGGTTCCAGCATCGGGAACTTGCGGATCTCGGCGAGGTAGCGAGATAGGCCGGATTCTCCATTGAGGACCGGCAAAGCAGCGGTACGGGCCATTGTGCGCCCTCCAAAGGTTCAGGCCCCCGATAGCGGCGGGCCAGGCAGACGACCGCTGTGTCAAAGCCGGTCGGGCTGCGATGTTCCGCGTCGGTCATTTCCAACGCAGGCGCAATATACCCCATCGGGGGTCGAAAAGGGAAGGATTGCTGACGTCACGTCCCCGTGTGGCAGCTATAACTTTTTGTAATGTAACGCTTTTCTCAAGGGCCCTGCGTCATAGCGCCGCTTTGAGAGCGCTCTGCAGGAGAAGCAAATCCTCCGGCAAAGGCGCCTCCCAGTGGAGTAATTCTCCGGTTCTCGGGTGCTCCAATACCAGCAGGTAAGCGTGTAAGGCCTGCCGTCCGAGTGCGGCGAGGGCGGCCTGCGACTCGGGCCCAAGCTGGTTCGCCTTGGTCTTGAAATGCGGGCCATAGACCGCATCGCCCATCAGGGGGTGGCCGATATGGGCGAGATGGACCCGGATCTGGTGGGTGCGTCCGGTCTCGAGCTCGCAAGCGAGCAACGTTGCGATGGGCTTGCCGTCGCGCCCCGTAAAGCTCTCCAGGATTTCCCAATGCGTCACCGCCTCGCGGCCACCCTGGCGCACCGCCATCTTCTCGCGCGCATGCGGGTGACGGTCGATCGGCGCGTCGACGGTGCCACGATGCCGGCCGGGCACGCCCCAGGCAAAGGCCATGTAGCCGCGCCGCATCTCGCCGGTGCGGCCGTGGTCGGCGAACTGCGCCGACAGCGAGGCGTGGGCCATGTCGTTCTTGGCGACCACCATCAGCCCGGTCGTGTCCTTGTCGAGCCGGTGCACGATGCCGGGCCGGCGCACCCCGCCGATGCCCGAGAGCGAGGCGCCGCAATGGGCGATCAGTGCGTTCACCAGCGTCCCCGTCTCGTGGCCGGCGGCGGGGTGCACCACCAGCCCCTTCGGCTTGTTGAGAACGACGATGTCGTCGTCCTCGAACACGATATCGAGGGCGATCTTCTCGCCCTTGGGCTCGGCGGGCGCCGCCTCCGGCACCTCGATTGTGATCGTATCGCCGGATGCGACGTGATAAGCGGGGTCGCGGACGGGGGTGGCCTTCAGGCTCACCGCGCCCGCCAGGATCAGGGCTTTGAGCCTTGATCGCGACAGGTCCGGCAGGCGCGCCGCCAGCACGCGGTCGAGCCGGGCCGAGCCCTCGTCGCCCTCGACCACGACCTCTAACCTCTGCGCTGAACCCGGGCTTTCCATGACGACGTCTGACACCGCTGTTCCCGAACCGACCCCCGAGCAGGCCGCGCTGTTCGCGCGGGTGCGGCGGATGATGCTGATCGCGGGGTTGACCACGGCGCTGGCTGTCTGCGCCGTGCTGATCGCGGTGGGCTACCGCCTTTTCAAGTCGGAGGGAAGGGCGGTCGAGACCGCTGGCGACGTCACCGCCACCCTGCCCAAGGGCGCCAAAATCGTCTCCACCGGGGTTGCCGGCGACCGCCTCGTCGTCACGCTGGATTTGGGCGGGGTTATCGAGATCCGCACTTTCGATGCCCGCACCCTGAAGCCGTCCGGACGGCTGAAATTCGCCAACGAGCCTTAAGGCGGCGCGATCTGGGGATCGTGCCCGGTCCACATTGTCTTGCCACGCAACTTCTGATTTAGCTTTTGCGAGGGGACGTTGGGTCGGGACTGGGAATGGGGCATATCAAGTCACTCGTGGTTGCGATGACATTCGTCGTCGGATCGCTCGGTTGTGCTGGATTTGCGGCGCTTGCAGAGCCGGCCGGGCAGCCCGCAGCCCCCGCCAAACAGGCTGGACTCGCGGCGCCGGCGAAGCGCGCCGCTGCACAGGCCAAGCCGGTGGGGTCGCGGAACGCGCGGCTCTTTTTCCTGCGCGAGAAGGGCATTTTGGGCGCGGTGGGCGGGCTCGCCGCCTCCACTGAGATACTGATCGACGGCAAGTCCGCCGGAAAGGTCGACATGGGGACATTCTTCGCCGTCGATCGGCCGCCGGGTCTCATCAAGATCGCCACTCACATGAAGCTGTCGATCGCGGATTACGAGATCGAAGTCCCGATCGAGGCCGGCAAGACCTATTATTTCGGCGTCGGCACCCGGCGTGGCGGCGCCCCCGTTCAGGATCTGCTCAACCAGGCCATCGCGGGCAGCAGCGGCGAGCAGATCCGCTCGTCATCGCCCTTCAAGGCCTCTTTCGCCGGCGCGGGCTTGTTCCGGTTCGAGCCTGCCGCTGGGGCCGCCGCGATCGAGAAACTGAAGACGCCGTGAGTGTTCCCGGCGTCTTTGCGGGACGCGCGCGCCTGAAAGGCCGCCGCGCCGTTAAGCCTGACCCGCACCCATCGAGAATATCCGGGACTTTCGCACCCGATCGAGGCTTGCCGTGGGCAAAATTCGCGGCTATGTCCTGTCCCGCACGCTCCCTTCGTCTAGCGGTTAGGACGCGGCCCTCTCAAGGCTGAAACAGGGGTTCGATTCCCCTAGGGAGCGCCATGAAGCCAGCTCTTCCCCTGATCTCCACTTGATTGTTCCATCCCTGGGGTGAGCCTGTGGCATTGGCGATCAATATCCGGGCCGACGATGCTTCGGCCGGCGAAATCGAGCGGCTGTGGGATCAGGTGGCCGCGTTCGAGGTCGAGCCCTCGATGCGGGCCCTCGGCTACCGGCCGCATTTTACATTTGCCATCTACGACACGCCCGCGATCGAGGAGAAGACCGCGTGGGACGTGATGCAGGCAGCCATTGCGGGCGAAACCCAGCTGCGGATCGCGTTCAAACGAATTCGCTGGTTCGAGGGCGCTCCGCTCGTTCTGTGGGCGGAGCCGGAGGTCGACGCCACCCTGGTTCGCATCCACGGCGCCATCAGCGCGGCCATCGATCCCGCGCATTGCCGTCCGCATTACCGGCCCGGTGCCTGGACGCCGCATTGCACGCTCGGCACGGCCGTTGCCGAGGAACGGCGCGATGACGCGAAGGCCTTTGCACGCGCGTTCGATCGCAGCATTGACGTACTGTTCGACGTCGCGGACTGCGTCGTCTTTCCGCCTGTGCGGATCATCGCCGAGCGACAACTACCGTCGTAGTTGGCGTTCGCTTCGGCGTCATTGATCACGGTGCATCAAACCAATGTCGCACGCTCCCCCTCACGCCGTCGTCCCATCAATCGACCGCCGGATCACCTTCTGCACCTCCGCGTTCGACAGGAACAGGTCGTGGTTGATGATGCCCCAGCCTTCAGCTGAGGCATCGACCACGCGCACGCCGAGCCTTGCGATGGCGGCCTTCTCGGCTGCGCCGACCCGCGTCATGCCGCCGGCGAGCTGCCCCGACAGCGCCAGCGCGCGATCGTTGGTCGAAGCGATCACGGTGATCTTGCCGGCGAGCGGACCGATGCGCTGGATCGCCGAGGAGAACACGTCCATGTCGATGTCGGGCGCGGCGAACACCACCGCGCCGATCTTGCCCGTGACCGTATCGCCGTATTTCGCATAGAGCTGGCGCAGGCTTTCGAGCGTCAGCATGGTTCCCATGCTGTGCGCAACGATGTGCACGCGGCCGGCGCTGGGTGCCGACACCAGCGCAGAGAGCACGCGCTCGAAATCGTCGCGCGACCACATCGCGCTGTCGCGGTCATAGGCATAGTCGAACAGTCCGGCCTTGGAAGGCCAGGAGAACACCAGGGTCCGGCCGCGGAACCTGATCCCGTCCGAGAGGTGGGCTGCATCCAGCACCGCGGTCTCGAACGTCTGCTTGAAGCCGTGCACGTAGATCAGCACGTCGCCTTCGCCGGTCTGCGCAGCGAGATCGCCGGCGTCGGCCGGCACCGGTTCGATCCGATCGAGACGCCAATCGCCTATTCCAACCGAAGCGAGCGACAGGCGGCTCTCGTCCGGAGCCACCAGCTTGGCCCGCGCCAGCGTCATGCTGGACGCGCGCTCCGGCCCGAACCAGGGTTTGGCGCGACCGCCACTCACCGGCTTGCGCGTGGTGGCGACGAGCACTGTGGGATCGGCCGAGAGTGACGATGCATCATAGCGCGCGCCGGTCGCGCCCAGGCCGGCGCATCCGCCGAGCGCAACGGCGCTTCCCGCCGACAGAAGTCCGCCGAGGACGGCGCGGCGCGAAACAGCATGGCGGGAGTCGCGTTGCAGAGGAGATCGGACGATCACACGGAACCTTTGGGAACTTTGCCCACCACAACGCCGCCCCGTCTGGCTCACTGAATGACAATGCAGGCGAGAAGACGGCGGAGCTGTGTTGCGCGGTCATGCCCACGGCATTGTGTCGCTGGCGCTCAGGAACGACCGAGTCGAAGAGCAGCATCGGCCGGCGCGCGGATGGGCCTCCAATGCTGGGCGAAACAGCGCAACGTGCTGTCAACCCCCGTTCGCAAAAATATTCCACTTTACCGAATTTCGGATTTGTCGTATGTGGTGGCCATCCCGGCCCATCAATGGGGCGGTCGTACGTCGTTTCGAACGCGGGCTGGGAGTTGCGGTGGACGCGGGCGGCGTTAAAGGCGGAGCTTGCGCGTGCAGGGCGAGAGAACCTCGTGAGCGCGCGTGATCCGCGAAGACGAACGGCGCTGCTTGCGTAAGGCGAAACCGTGTGGTCCTGGCCGTCGTTGCCACGGTCAAGCTGTTCGAAGATGCGGGTGAGCTCAACCGAGCGAACGGCATCGTCAATTCGAATGGCGAGGGGGGCCAAAGGAAAGGTCGGCTCCCGGGAGAGCGCGGCATAGGCCGTCAGACATCGCGCAGGGAAGGCCGGGTTTCGGCTGCCCTGTGTCTCCCCTGTGCATTGCGTGTGCATTCGTTCAGCACGGGGGTCTTCACGGGTGCCAGCCGGCGCCCGGCCTTCCCTGCATCCTTTCCTTCGAGAGGGTGTGACGAAAAGCATCACTCGGGCATTCATGCCGCGAGGATGTGCGCGCTTGTCTGCGATTACCTGCCAAATGATCTTCCTGGTGAGCATGCTGCGTCGGCTTCCGTGGAGGTGGTGGTCTGTTCCGAAATCTGCCTTGATGCGAATTCGAGGTGGAAGGAGCGACGATATGAGCGGCTTGGTGATCTCTGGCGGCCGGGTGGTGGATCCTGCGAGCGGCATGGATGCCATCGGCGACGTGGCGGTGCTGGACGGCAGGATCGCCGCGGTCGGCTCGTCGCTCGGCGGCGCCGAGCGGGTGATCGATGCCACCGGCCTCGTGGTTGCGCCCGGCTTCATCGACCTGCACGCGCACGGCCAGTCGATCCCGGCCGACCGCATGCAGGCGTTCGACGGCGTCACGACCACGCTCGATCTCGAAGCCGGCGTGCTGCCGGTCGGGTCCTGGTACGAGCGGCAGGCGCGGAAGGGCCGCGTGCTGAACTACGGCGCCGCCACCAACTGGGCGTTTGCGCGCATCGGCGCGATGACCGGCTCCAATGCCGAGAGCTCGCTGGAAGCGTTCGGCAATGCCATGCGCGACCGGCGCTGGATGGACAATGTCGCAACCGATGCGGAGGTCTCAGGCATTCTGGATCGGCTCTCGCGCGGCCTCAACGAAGGCGGCATCGGCATCGGCATCCTCAATGCCTACGCGCCGGGCGCGGGCGTGCAGGAGCTGACCGCGGTGTGTCAGCTCGCTGCGGCCAAGGACGTGCCGACCTTCACCCATGTCGCCTTCATGTCGCGCATCGACCCCGAAAGCGCGGTGGAAGCCTATATCCGCCTGATCGGCTATGCCGGCGCCACCGGCGCACATATGCACATCTGCCATTTCAACTCGTCGAGCAAGACCGACATCGCGCGCTGCCGTGCGTTGATCGAAAAGGCGCAAGCACAGGGCCTGCCCATCACGGTCGAGGCCTATCCTTACGGCACCGGCTCGACCGTGCTGGCCGCGGCCTTCTTCAGTGATCCCGAATTCGTCGAGCGCAACGGCACCGGCTACGATTCCGTGCAGCGCGTCACCGACGGCTACCGCTTCCACGACCGCGAGGAGCTCTTGAAGGCGCAGGCCGACGAGCCGTCCTCGCTGGTGCTCTGGCATATCCTCGACACCGAGCACAATGCGCATCACCGCGACCTGCTCGACCTGTCGGTGCTCTATCCCGGCGGCGCCATCGCCTCCGACGCGATGCCGTGGACGACGTCGGATGGCAAGACCTACACCGGCGATGCCTGGCCGCTGCCCGATGATGCCACCTCGCATCCGCGCTCGGCCGGCTGCTTCACCAAGTTCATCCGCGAATGGGTGCGCGAGCGCAAGACGGTGTCGCTGCTGGAAGGCGTGCGCAAATGCGCGCTGATCCCGGCGGAGATCCTGTCGCAGAGCACGCCAGCGATGCGCGCCAAGGGCCGGCTGGCGAAAGACGCCGATGCCGACATCGTCGTGTTCGACTACGAGAAACTCTCGGACCGAGCCACCTTCACGAAGATGAACCGTCCGTCCGAAGGCGTGCGGCATCTCGTCGTCAGCGGCCAGCCGTTGATCACCGACGGCATTCTCGACGTCGCCGCGCGGCCGGGAAAACCGGTGCGCCGTCCCGTCGTCGAGAGCTGACCCAGAGAGCTGACCCATGCCGGTCCCCATTCTGCTGGTCACGGGCTTTTTGGGGGCGGGCAAGACCACGGTCGTGAACCATCTGCTGGCGCATGCGCAAGGACGCCGCATCGCCGCAATCGTCAACGATTTCGGCGCCATCAACATCGACGCGGAGCTGATCGCGGGCGCCAGCGACGGCGTGGTCAGCCTGGCCAATGGCTGCATCTGCTGCTCGCTCGAGGGCGATCTTCTGCGCACGCTGTCGACCCTGCTGCGGCGCGATCCGAAGCCGGAGTACATCGTCATCGAGACCAGCGGCGTCGCCGATCCCGCCGACATCGTGCGCAATCTGATGGACCCTGTGATCCTGCGCGAGGCGCCGCTGGAGACGGTGCTCTGCGTGATGGACGCGGCGACACCGCCGTCCGCGCTGGATGACGCGCTGCATCGTTCGCAGCTCCGCGTCGCCGACATCGTCGCGCTCAGCAAGCTCGATCTCGCGGACGAGGGCGCAAGCGTGCGGATGCGCGAGGCCATTCGCGCGCAACGCGTCCCTGCCGTGGTGGTCGATGCCAAGCACGGCGCAATTCCGTCGGCGCTGCTGTTTCCCGCGCATGTTGCGCGCGAACCCGTGCCGCGCGCACCGGGGCCAAAACGCCCGGCAGAGGACCGCTTCGAGACGCTGAGCTGGACCTCGGAGCAGCCGCTTTCGCTACCGCGTCTGCAGCAGGCGATCGGCAGGCTGGCACCAAAACTTGCACGCGCCAAAGGCCTGTTCGAGACGGTCGAGCAGCCCGGCCGCCAGATGGTGTTTCAATTCGCCGCCGGCCGCGCCACGCTGGCGCCTGGCGATGCATCGGCCGCGGGCGTGCCGCGATCGCGCATTGTCTTCATCGCCGAGCTCGGTGTGCTCTCGAAGGCCGAGCTCGACGCGATCATGGACGCGTGCGTTGCGACCGGCTGAGGCGGGCACTGGATCGAGATCGGTCTCGTATGCCCTCGGTCCGGCTACGGCGTATCGTTCAGCTGCAGCCGCCGCATCCGCCGCCACCTCCGCCGCCGCCACCTCCGCAACCCCCGCCGCCACTGTCGCCGCTGCTCATCGTCTGCGACGCGCTATAGACGGAGGCATGGGCGGTCCCCGTCAGCACGACAGCGCCGGTCAGCGCGACGGCGAGGAGCAGCTCGTGGTCGAGCGGCGCACGCGACGCGCGCTCATGTGAAGCCTGATAGCTCTCGAGGACATTGGTGCCGGCCCGCGTGCGTCGGGGCGTCGTCGCCAGCACGAGACCGGCAACTGCGGTCACCAGGATCAGGAACAGCAGAAAATCCACCGGATGATGCCGCGATGCGCCGACCACGGCCTTGGTGAGGCCAAACACCATCAGCAGTCCGACGAAGGGCAGGACCGTCTTGCGGAAGGACGCCATCTGCTCGCGGCTCGGGCAATAGCCGGACCGTTGCAGGCGCTCCTGGATGCGCTCGACGATCGGCTGGATCGCCGTCTGGAATTGCTGCCGTGTCATGTCGGGCTGAAGCTGCATCCGCGGCGGTTTGCCGATCAGGCTCGCCAGCGGGACCTGGTCGACGACGGTGATGTTGCGGCCGTCGGGCTCGATGATGGCGCCGTTTTCGGAGGTGAGCCTGAACAGCACGGCGTCACCGAGCCTTTTGGCGCCGCCGGCGAGATAGGCCAATTCGAGGATGCCGAGCCGGCCGCTCGCTTGCGCGCTCGGACCGATCTCCGACTTGAGGCGGAAGCTCAGCCAGAAGGTAGTGAAGGCAAGAGCCAGATAGAGGGTGATGAAAGGGCCGGCAGTCCAGTTGAAGGGATTCCATACCATCGGTTCACCTTTTGGAGAGACGTCGGATCCAGGACATCGGTCTCGGGACGACCAGCCAATTGCTCCGGTCCGTTACGTGATAGCGCGGACGCCCGAAGCGGAGATGGGTGGCCGGCCACAACTCAGAGTCCGGCGGCCCGAAGAATTGCTCGTGCAGTGCCAGCGTCTCGGCATATTGCCGGCGATAGATCATCTGGGCCTCTGGTCCGCCCGGCGTGGGGTCGTGATGCAGCGGTGCCTGGAGCGCCTCGCCGCACCAGATGGTCCAATAGTCGCGTGAATAGATCAGGTGCTGGTGCCAGACTTCGTCGACCAACTCGCTTGGCGTCACCGGCGTCGGCGAGACGACGGCGAGAAAGCAGAAGCGCCGATAGGCATCGACGGCCGCCCGGGCCTCCTCGAGGCGCCAGCCGTGATCGCGCGCGAGCCGGCGCGTGAAGTTCAGCGGTGTGTCGGGTTCGAAATCATGCTGCGCGATGCGCTGCCACAGGGCCTGTCGTGGAGGTGTCCAGATCGGGGCGTCCAACTGCAAGTCGATCTTGATTGGCGTCTTCTGTAACGAAAGCTTCCGAGGCTCCTCCATGAACCAAGAATAGCACGGGTGATGCACACGTACGAGGGGTTGAAACAGGACTTTCCGACCCGATATTGGGGGGATGCCGGTCGTGCCGGGCTTCAGTCTTCGGTCGGCAGCTCATTCCCATGCACATACCAATCCGCGCGTGACGCCCATTGCACGTGCCGCTCGGGCGCGGCGCCCAGCGGCTGGTCGAACGCGCCGGCATGGATGATCGCCTCGCGCCCGCTGCGCGTGAGGTGCGGCGGGCTGCCGCAAGTCCCGCAGAACGCGGTGGCAAAGCTGCGCGCGTTCGGCAGGTCGAAGCGTCGCACGGATGTTTCTCCGCGCAGCCAGCGCAGTGCCCCGGCTTTCACGATCACCTCGCAGGCATGCGCGCTCCCGGTCGCCTTGCGGCAGCGCGAGCAATGGCAGTTAAGGAAGCGGTCGAACGGACCCTCGATCTCGAAGGCGACTTCGCCGCACAGGCAGCTCCCCCGCAATGCCGTCATCTCATTCCCCCTCCGGCTCGGCGCCGTGCTTCCGCGTGGGTACCGACCAGCGCCGTTTCCGGCAGGCTCCACAATTGCTCGACCGACATGGTGATGCCGTTCAGCTCCCGGGGCTGCATGGGGTCGCGTTTGCTCCCGCAGCTATCAGACCCTTCCGGCCGGCAATTCTCAAGAGGGGATCGGCAGATCCGCCAGGCTCACGCGAACTGCGCGACGCCGTTTCCGACCGACCAGTTCTCCTTGGGCGCGTCGAGCACGTTGACGAACACGTCTTCACGCCGGATGCCCGGATTTGCGCCGAGACGATCCGCAATCTGGCGATACAGCGCCTTCTTCTGCTCAGGCGTGCGCGAGGCGAACACGGTGATCTGGATCAGCAATGCGTCGTCGCTGCGCGCGACGCCGTAACCGGTGCCGCAGCGGAAGTTCGCCGGCGCGTGCTCGGTGATGGACATGAACGCGTCGTCCTCGGGCACGTCGAGCGCCGCGCGCATGGCGTGATAGAGGCCGTCCAGAATCGCCTGCCGGTAGGCCTCGGACTTGCCGGCGCGCATCGCGATGTGAAGCAGAGGCATGAGCGGATCCCTTTGCATGCGGGTTCGATCCGGCGGCGCAGGTCGCCTCGCCGGTTCGTCCGGTTGACGGAACGGACTATCAATCCCATCTGGTTTTTGACACGAAGTCGAGAAAGCATGTTCTTGACACGATGTCAAATACCTTGAGGAGCCGGGCTTGAGGCCGCGCGAATTCGATCACGACGAGGTCCTGCGCATCGCGTTCGACCAGTTCTGGCGCAACGGGGTGCGCGGCACCTCGCTGTCCGACATCGCGCGCGACGCCGGGGTGCAGCGCGGCAGCCTCTACAACGCCTTCGGCAGCAAGGAGGCCCTGTTTCTGCAGGCCTATGAACGCTATGCGGGCGACTATCTGCTCGCCCTGCAAAGGGCGCTCGGCACGGGCTCCCTGCGCAAGCGCCTCACCGCGTTCTTCGATCTCACCATCACCAATTTCCGTGCGGGCACGCCGCCGCGGGGATGTCCGACCACGCGCGGCCTGATGGAGCTTGGCGCGGCCGAAGGCGAGGGGCTGGATGAAGAGGCGCGCCAGGCTTTTGCTGGCCTGATCTCGCGCATCACCGCATTGGTTCAGGACAATCTGGCGGCGGGCGCGGCGCGGGGTGAGTTCGACGGCAATGCCGCAGCCGCAGCGCTGCACATCATCACGGTGACGCGCGGCCTCGCCGTGCTCGAACGTGCCTTTGGCGACGAGCCGCAATTGCGCAAGATCGCCGCGCACACGATCGATCTCGTGCTCGGCAGGAAGGGGGGGAGCGCATGATCCGGAAAAGTGTGAAGCGGCTTTCCGGAAAGATCATGCGCAAACAACAGCTCTCAGCACAGCGCGAGCGCGTTCACGGCTCGTGTCGCAGCAGCTACCTTGCCGGAGCCGACGAACTGGCCGACGATGGATTCGAGCTCGCCCGGCCGGTTGCGGCGCGCGACCGTCAGCAATTGCATCAACTCCGCCTCGTCCTTCGACAGGCGCCGGCACGACGGCGGCATGAAGCACGGCTCGCAGGGCCGGCCGCTGCGCAGGATCCTGACCAGCGCGGCAGCGCGGGCCACCAGCAACGGGCTGTCGGAAATGCCCGGCGTCTCGTCGGCAAAACGATACGCCGCTTCCCAGCAGTCGGACGCGCCGGTCGTATAGGCCGCGCCGATGAAGCGGAATAGCGACAGCGCGACGCGGCAGAACTCGTCGCAGCTCTCGATGCAGGGATGCGCCGCAAGCGCGGCCCGCAGCGGGCAGAGCCGCGCGGCGCCGGCCTCGGAAGTTGCCACGGCTCCGCAGATATCGGGGGTCATGACCATCTCGTCAGTGCAGTGTCGGGCTGCCGACCAGCCAGCTCTTCATCGCCATGGTGCGGTCCCGTTGGATAGCCCTCACTTGCCGGTCGGGCAGGATCAGGCCGGCCATGCGGAAGATCGTCGCGAGCCCGCGCACCGGCGCGAGCGCCCAATCGGCGCCGACCGGCGGCAGCCAGCTCTCGAAGCGTTCGCGCGCGATGTCGATGCGGTCCTGCTGTGCCGCGGCGATGGCGTGCAGGATTTCGCGCTCGCTGTCCGACATGCGCGGACAGGTCGGGCAGTGCACCTCGATGGCGGTGTGGGCCGTGCAGGCGAAGATCTCGATGATGGATTCCAACGACAGCACGGCATCGCCCACGCGGAAATGATCGTACACGTCCTGGATATCGGCGGCAGTCGGCACCGCGCCTCCGCTGCGCGCCTTGGCCCGGAATCCCCAGATGAAGAGCCGCTCGGCGGCGCTCAGCGCCGGCAGGTCGAGCGACCCGTGATGTCTCGATTGATGCATGGAGCCTCTGGCGTCTGCAGCGCGCACGCCGCTTCTGATCTTTGCCGATCGTTCGGCCAGAGCGCATTCCAAGTCAACGCATCCAGGCGCGATATCGAGGTCTTCTAGAATTGCACGGGGGCAGCGGCTTCGTTGAAAGACTCCACTCTTGAATCGTTCAAACCGTACCATGTTGCCGCGGACCCCGCTAAGGCACGGGCATCGCGGGTTTCGATTTACGACGCCTTAAGCCGATCAGGGCATACCAGATCCATTCGGGCGATGGTCGAATCGCTTTCAGACATTGATTGCACGCGGCGCTCGCGGTTGCTGCGCCCCCGCCTCCAGAGAGAACGATTGTGCTGAACCAGATCTCGATCCGTACCAAGCTCCTGAGTGCCGTCATCGCGATGGCGGTGGCGATCTGCTGCGTCACCGGTATCGCGCTGTGGTCGATGTACCAGCGGATGTATCAGGATCGGGTCAACGTCCTGAAGGCCATGGTCGACGCCGGCTACAGCCTTGCGGAAAAGTTCGAGGCGGCGGCCGTGGCGGGCCAGCTGCCGCGCGAGGAGGCGCAGGCGCGCTTCAAGGACGCGCTGCTCAAGATCCGCTATTCCGGCGATGAATATCTGTTCGCTCACACCTTCGACCAGATCGGTTTCGCTCATCCCAGCCCCAAGCTGATGGGCAAGGACGTCTCCGGCATCAAGGACAGCAACGGCGTGCCGGTCATTCCGGCTCTGCTCGACATCGTGCGCAAGCACAACGAGGGCACCTACGCCTATGATTGGCCGCTGCGGCAGGACGATCCGAAGACCGCGGTAAAGCTGTCCTACGTCAAGGCTTTTGCGCCGTGGAAGATCTTCATCGGAACCGGCGTGTTCGTCGACGACATCTGGACCGACTTCATGGCCATGGTCTGGAAGATCGTCGGCATCATCGCGCTGCTCGCGCTTCCCGCGATCGGGCTCGTCGGCCTCGTCGGCTTCGCCGTCAGCCGCAGCATCCGCGGCGTCAGCGCCGCGATGCAGGCGCTGGCCGACGGTGATCTGTCGATCGATTTGCCCGAAGCCAAGCGAGCCGACGAAGTCGGCCAGATGGCGCGCGCCACGACCTATTTCCGCGACCGCATGGCCGAGAGCGAGAAGCTGCGGACCGAGCAGGAAAAGCTGCGGTCGGACACCGCGGCCCAGCGCAAGCAGGACATGTACCGCCTCGCCGACGATTTCGAGCAGGCCGTCGGCACGATCATCGAGACGGTTTCGCAAGCCGCCGGCAACCTCGAGAGTTCCGCGGGCACCCTGACCTCGACCGCCGACAGGTCGCAAGACCTTGCGAAGACGGTGACCGCGGCTTCCGGCGAGGCTTCGACCAACGTCCAGTCCGTCGCAGCCGCGACCGAGGAGCTCAGCTCCTCGATCACCGAGATCAGCCGGCAGGTGCAGACCTCGGCCCGCATGGCCGGCGAGGCCGTCGCGCAGGCGCACAAGACCAACGAGCGGGTCAACGAGCTGGCGCGGGCCGCCAGCAGCATCGGCGACATCGTCGCACTCATCAACGGCATCGCGGCGCAGACCAATCTCCTCGCGCTCAATGCCACCATCGAGGCCGCACGCGCGGGCGAAGCCGGCCGCGGCTTCGCGGTGGTCGCCTCGGAGGTGAAGCTGCTGGCCGAGCAGACCGCCAAGGCCACCGGCGAGATCGGCGAGCAGGTCAGCGGCATGCAGGCGGCGACCGGCGAGTCCGTCGCGGCGATCAAGGAGATCGGCGACACCATCGGCGGCCTCTCGGAGATCGCCTCCGCGATCGCCGCAGCGGTCGAGGAACAGGGCACCGCGACCCAGGAGATTTCGCGCAACGTCCAGCAGGCGGCGCACGGAACGCAGCAGGTGTCGGCGGGCGTCGCCGACGTGCAGCGCGGGGCCACGGAGACGGGGGCCGCATCGTCCCAAGTGCTGTCCGCGGCGCGCTCGCTCGCCACCGACAGCGCAAGCCTGAAGCAGAAGGTCAGCTCCTTCCTCACCTCCGTCCGCGCGGCCTGACGGAGGCGAAATTCCGGGAACCGGAATGCTTAAAGCTTTGCTAAGGAGGTCGGGATAAATTGGCATATCCGTACCGCCAATTTCGCGAGCCCCGATGATTTTCTCCCGCATCAGTTTCAAGCTGGTTCTTATTGTCGGCATCAGCCTGCTCGGCATGATCGCCCTCGTGCCGATCGCGCTTTCGACGCTCCGCGCCCAGATGGTCGCCGACCGCCAGGCCAAGACGCAGCACATGGTCGACGTCGGCTACGGCATTCTCGCCCATTACCAGAAGCTCGAAAGCGACGGGAAACTGCCGCGCGAACAGGCTCAGGCCGCCGCGATGGCCGAGATCAAGAGCCTGCGCTACGACAAGGTCGAGTATTTCTGGATCAACGACATGACCCCCAGGATGGTCATGCATCCGATCAAGCCCGAGCTCGACGGCAAGGATCTGTCCGGGATGAAGGACCCTGCCGGCAACGCGTTGTTCATGGGGTTCGTCGACGTCGTCAAGAAGCAGGGCGCGGGCTTCTACGGCTATCTCTGGCCGAAGCCCGGCTTCGACCAGCCGGTCGGGAAAATCTCCTATGTGAAGGGCTTTGCGCCCTGGGGCTGGATCATCGGCACCGGCATCTATCTCGACGACGTCGACGCCGTGTTCCGCCAGAACGCGATGACGTTCGGCTACGTCTGTCTGGCCGTGCTGGTGCTGGTCCTCGGTGCCTCCTTCCTGATCGGCCGCGGCGTCACCCGGCCGCTGGCGACGATCACTGCGCTGACCGAGCGCCTCGCCGCCGGCGACAGCGCTTTCGAGGTGCCCTACACCGATCGCAGCAGCGAGGTCGGCGCGCTGGCCAAGGCGCTCGCCGTGTTCAAGGACAATGCCTCGGCCGTGGGCCGCATGCATGCCGAGCAGCAGGAGCTGAAGCAGCGGGCCGACGGGGAGAAGCGCAAGACGATGGCCGATCTCGCCGGCAAGTTCGAGGCGAGCGTCCAGGCGGTGGTTCGCGACGTCTTCAACGAAGCACGCGCGATGCAGCAGGCCGCGCAGGGCATGTCGGAGACCGCGAACAGGGCGAGCGACCGCGCGAGCTTCGTGGCCACGGCCTGCCAACAGGCATCGACCAACGTGCAGACGGTGGCCTCCGCCGCAGGCGAGCTGTCGTCCTCGATCTCGGAGATCAGCCAGCGCGTCGCGCAGGCGGCTTCCGTGGCCGACAAGGCCGCCGCCGACGGTCAGCGCACCAACGACACCGTGCAGGGCCTTGCCGCGGCCGCGCACAAGATCGGCGAGGTCATCGACCTCATCAACCAGATCGCCTCGCAGACCAATCTGCTCGCGCTCAACGCCACCATCGAGGCGGCGCGCGCGGGCGAGGCCGGCAAGGGCTTTGCGGTGGTCGCGAGCGAAGTGAAGTCGCTGGCGAGCCAGACCGCGAAGGCGACCGACGAGATCGGCGCGCAGATCACCGCGATCCAGGCCGAGACCAATCAGGTGGTCGGCAACATCGAGAGCATCCGCGCCACCATCATGGAGGTCAACGAGATCTCCTCGTCGATCGCCGCCGCGGTCGAGGAGCAGGGCGCGGCGACGCAGGCGATCGCACACAGCGTGCAGGAAGCCGCGTCCGGCACCGACCAGGTCTCGCAGAACATCTCCGGCGTCACCGACGCCACGGCCGAAACCGGCCAGGCCGCCGGCCTCGTGCTGCAATCGAGCGGTCGCCTGACGCAGAAGCTGCAATCGCTCGAAACCGAGGTCAGCGCCTTCGTCGCCGGCGTGCGCGCGGCGTAACGCAAAGCGCTGCCGGCGAACTATTTCCGCGTCGCGGCATCGGCCGTGATGCGGAAAACTGTTTTCCTTGACATGACCTCTGCCGTGCTCGACGTGTAACGACGTCGCGCGACGCCACATTGCGCGCCGTCGCGACAAGAAAAGCAGCACGGGAAAGACGTCATGACCGCGGGCCTCGACGAGAACAGCTACCTCGCCACCTTGCGCGGCCTGTGGGACAAGGCCTGGCCGCAGGGCGTGCCGCGCGCGCCGAATTATCTGCACGGCGAAGTTCCCTTGACGGAATATCTGCGCGCCTGGGCGAAGCGGAGCCCCACACGTCCCGCGGTGATCTTCTACGGTCACGTCACGACCTACGCGGAGCTCGACCAGCAGAGCGACCGCTTCGCGGCGCTGCTGGCCGCCAAGGGCGTGCGCAAGGGCGATCGCGTTGCCGTCTTCCTGCCGAACTGCCCGCAATTCCACATCGTGTTCTTCGGCATCTTGAAGCTCGGCGCGGTCCATGTCCCGGTCAGTCCGCTGTCGCGCGCCTTCGAGCTGTCCTACGAGCTCAACGACACCCAGGCCGAGGTGATCGTGGCGCTCGACCAGCTCATCCCCGTCGTCGAGCAGGTGAGGGGCGAGGTGAAGCTGCGCGAGGTCATCGTCACCAGCTTTGCCGATGTCGTGCCCGCAGTGCCCGCATTCCCAACGCCCGACTCGATCCGCACGCCGCGCGTCGCGGTCGCAGGTGCGACCGATCTGTTGCCGGCGCTCGCCGCGCTGCCTGCACCTTTGCCGCTGCCGCCGCCCGGGCTCGATGACGTCGCTGCGCTGAACTACACCGGCGGCACCACCGGCATGCCCAAGGGCTGCGTCCACACCCATCGCGACATGGTCTACACGGCCGCGGCCAATTACGGCATCTCGGTGCTTTCGGACGAGAGCAGCGTGTTCCTGTCGTTCTTCCCGGAATTCTGGATCGCCGGCGAGAATTTCGGTCTGATCTTCCCGCTGTTCTCGGGCGGCACGCTGGTTCTGTTGGCGCGCTGGGACGCCGTCGGCGCGATGGCCGCGATCGACAGGTACAAGGTCACCATCACCGCGATGCCGGTCGACGGCGCGGTCGAGCTGATGGACCATCCGCGCTGGCGCGAGTTCGACCTGTCGTCGTTGAAGCAGGTCCGCGTGGTCTCCTTCGTCAAGAAGCTCAACGCCGACTATCGCAGGCGCTGGAAGGATCTCACCGGGACGATCCTGATGGAGGCGGCGTGGGGCATGACCGAGACCCACACCTCGAACACGTTCACGGCGGGCTTCCAGGACGACGATTTCGATCTCAACAACCAGCCGATCTTCGTCGGCCTGCCGGTCCCCGGCGCCGAGTTCAAGATCACCGATTTCGAGACCGGCGCGCTGCTGCCGCTCGGCGCCGAAGGCGAGATCCGCGTGCGCACGCCCTCGCTTCTCAAGAGCTATTGGAACAAGCCCGAGGCGACCGCGGAGTCGCTGATCGACGGTTGGCTGCGTACCGGCGACATCGGCACCATCGACAAGGACGGTTTCCTGCACTTCCTCGGCCGCCGCAAGGAGATGCTGAAGGTCAAGGGCATGAGCGTGTTTCCGCCGGAGATCGAGGCGCTGCTCGGCCAGCACCCGAAGGTGCTCGGCTCGGGCGTGGTCGGACGCGACGATCCGGACAAGGGGCAGGTGCCGGTGGCCTACATTCAGCTCAAGCCGGAGGCGGTCGGCACCATCTCCGCGGACGAGTTGCGCGCCTGGTGCGCCGAACGCATGGCCGTCTACAAGGTCCCGGAAGTGCGTATGATCGATGCCCTGCCGCTGACGGCGACGGGCAAGGTGAAGAAGCAGGATCTCGATCCAAATAGTCCTGCTGCCGTTTAGTTGAGAGATACGATGTCGTTCAAGAAGCTCCTGATCGCCAATCGCGGCGAGATCGCCATCCGCATCGCACGTGCTGCGGCCGACGCCGGCATCGCGACGGTCGCGATCCATCCTGCCGACGATGCGTTGTCGCTGCATGTGCGCGTGGCCGATGACGCCGTCGAAATCCCCGGCCGCGGCGCCCGGGCCTATCTCGACATCGAGGCGGTGGTGAAGGCGGCGAAGTCGGCCGGCTGCGATGCCGTGCATCCCGGCTATGGCTTCCTCAGCGAGAACGCGGCTTTCGCAAGGGCCTGCGCCGACGCGGGCCTCACTTTCGTCGGCCCGAAGCCGGCCGCGCTCGAACTGTTCGGCGACAAGGTGGCCGCACGTCAGCTCGCAAAGCGCTGTGGCGTGCCGATCATCGCCGGCACCAGCGGGCCGTCGTCGCTGGAAGAGATCTCGGCGTTCTTCGCCTCGCTCGGCAGCAATGCGGCCATCGTCATCAAGGCGATGGCCGGCGGCGGCGGCCGCGGCATGCGCGTCGTCGAGAACGCGTCGGATCTCGCGGAGGCCTATGCGCGCTGCCAGTCCGAGGCCAAGGCGGCGTTCGGCTTCGACGGCGTCTATGCCGAGCGGCTGATCCGCCAGGCACGGCACATCGAGGTGCAGATCATCGGCGATCATCACGGCGCGATCACCCATCTCTGGGAACGCGAATGCACCATCCAGCGCCGGCATCAGAAGCTGGTCGAGGTCGCCCCGAGCCCGTCGCTGAGCGATCCCCTGCGCGGCCGCATCATCGAGGCCGCGAAGCAGCTTGCGACGGCCGCCTCTTACGACAATCTCGGCACCTTCGAATTCCTGGTCGACGGCACCGCCGAGGACACCTTTGCCTTCATCGAGGCCAATCCGCGGCTGCAGGTCGAGCACACCGTGACCGAGGAGGTGCTCGGCCTCGATCTCGTCCGCGCCCAGCTCGCGGTCGCTACGGGCAGCACGCTGGCTTCGCTGGGCCTCGCGCAGGGATCGATCCCGAAGCCGCGCGGCTATGCGATGCAGCTGCGCGTCAACATGGAGACGCTGGACGAGACGGGTGCCACGCATCCGACCGGCGGCGTGCTCGCCGTGTTCGAGCCGCCGTCAGGTCCCGGCGTTCGCGTCGATAGCTTTGGTTACGCCGGCTACAAGACCAGCGCGGCCTTCGACTCGCTGCTCGCAAAAGTCATCGTGCACACGCCGGGCGAGGCCTGGCATGACGTGGTCGCAAAAGCCTCGCGCGCCTTGCGCGAGTTCCGCATCGACGGGGTCATCACCAACATCGCCTTCCTGCAGGCGGTGCTGGCGCATCCCGATTTTAGGATCAACCGCATCGCGACCGACTTCATCGATCGCCATATCGGCAAGCTCGTGGAAGCGGCTGATGGTGCCGCAAAGCCGCTCTACTTCGCCGCGACCGAGCACGGTGGTGCTCACGGCACCGAGGCTCACGTCGCACAGATCGTGCCCGAGGGCACGGTGATGGTCGCGGCGCCCTTGCAGGGCACCATCGTCACCATCCAGGTCAGGGAGGGCGAGATCGTACGCCCGGGCCAGCAGCTTGCCGTGATCGAGTCCATGAAGATGGAGCATCTGGTCATGGCCGAGCAGGGCGGCCGCGTCATGAAGCTGGCGGCTGGCGACGGCGTCACGCTGCTCCATGGCGAGCCGATCATGTATCTCGAGCCGCTCGACGTCGCCGCCGACAGCGCGGCGGCGGAAGCCGATATCGATCTCGACCACATCCGCCCTGATCTTGCCGAGCTGATCGCGCGCCAGGCCAACACGCTGGATGCGAACCGCCCGGCCTCGGTCGAACGCCGCCGCAACACCAACCAGCGCACTGCGCGCGAGAACGTCGCCCAGCTCGTCGACGACGGCTCGTTCATGGAATATGGCAGCCTCGCGATCGCGGCGCAGCGGCGCAGGCGCAAGCTCGACGACCTCGTCAAGAACACCCCGGCCGACGGCCTCGTCATGGGCGTCGCCACGGTGAACGGCGAGAAGTTCGGCCCCGAGGGCGCCCGCTGCATCGTCGTGGCCTACGACTACACCGTGCTCGCGGGCACGCAGGGCCACATGAACCACAAGAAGATCGACCGCATGCTGACGCTGGCGGAAGACTGGCGCGTGCCGCTGGTGTTCTACGCCGAGGGCGGCGGCGGCCGGCCCGGCGACACCGACCGGCTCGGCATGACCGGCCTCGACGGTCCGTCCTTCGTGCAGTTCGCACGGCTCTCCGGTCTCGTCCCGGTCGTGGGCGTCGTCTCCGGCTATTGCTTCGCCGGCAACGCCGCGATGCTCGGCTGCTGCGACGTCATCATCGCCACCAAGAACGCCTCGATCGGCATGGGCGGCCCCGCCATGATCGAGGGCGGCGGGCTCGGCGTCTATCACCCCGCCGAGGTCGGCCCTGTTTCGTTCCAGTCCCCGAACGGCGTCATCGACATCCTGGTCGAGGACGAGGAAGAGGCGACATCCGTCGCGCAAAAATACCTGTCCTATTTCCAGGGCGCGGTGACGGAGTGGCAGGCCGCCGACCAGCGCCTGCTGCGCCGCGCCATCCCCGAGAACCGCCTGCGCGTCTACGACATCCGGAGCGTGATCGACCTCGTCGCCGACAAGGACAGCGTGCTCGAGCTGCGCCGCGACTACGGCGTCGGCATGATCACCGCGCTGATCCGCATCGAAGGAAAGCCGTTCGGCCTGATCGCCAACAATCCGCGCCATCTCGGCGGCGCCATCGACGCCGATGCCGGCGACAAGGCTGCGCGCTTCCTCCAGCTCTGCGATGCGTTCGACTTACCCGTCGTCTCGCTCTGCGACACGCCCGGCTTCATGGTCGGCCCCGAAGCCGAGAAGACCGCGATCGTGCGCCACGTCGCGCGCATGTTCGTGACGGGGGCCAGCCTCACCGTGCCCCTGTTCGGCATCGTGCTGCGCAAGGGCTATGGTCTCGGCGCGCAGTCGATGATCGGTGGCGGCTTCCACGCCTCGTTCTTCACCGCGGCCTGGCCGACCGGCGAGTTCGGCGGCATGGGCCTGGAGGGTTACGTCCGGCTCGGTTTCCGCAAGGAGATGGAGGCGATCGCCGACCCCGAGGAGCGCGAGACCTATTACCGCAACAAGGTCGCCGAGCTCTACGCCAACGGCAAGGCCGTCTCGATCGCCTCGGTGTTCGAGATCGACAACGTCATCGACCCCGCCGAGACGCGGCGCTGGATCATGGCGGGCCTCCGCTCAGTGCCCAAGCCGCCGGCGCGGACGGAGAAGAAGCGGCCGTGTATCGACACGTGGTGAGGGCAGTGCAGCAAACCTGATTGCGTTGCGCTATAGCTTCAGCCGTCATTCGGGGGCGATGCGAAGCATCGAACCCGGAATCTCGAGATTCCGGGTTCGGCTCTTCGAGCCGCCCCGGAATGACGGGGGGTTCCCGATTGACATCTCTATCCGCAGTGCCAGACTTTGCACAATAATACAGGGTGGAGACGTCCGCGATGGCCAGCCTTTCGGCCCCGAACCATGTCGCCCGTGTCTTGTCCGTCGCCAATCATGTGGCTGACGTCGATGCCTCGTCGCGGATCGCCAATTCCTGGCGGCGGTGCCTGGTCAATCACAAGCTCGATCCGGCCCGGCAGGGGCCGCCGCAGACCTTTACCGAGGCTGAGGTCCGGCATGCCGCCGAGCCGATGGAGCGGCTGATCCGGCTGGCGACGCCGGAGCTCGAGAACCTCGCGCGGGTGCTGCGCGAGGCCGGCTATTGCGTCAACCTCGCCGACCCCAGTGCGACGGCGCTGCTGAGCTGGTTGCCGGGCGCCTCCGATGCCGACGTGTTCCTGCAATGGGGCGTCTATACCGGCTCGAATTTCTCGGAAAGCTGCGAGGGCACCAACGGGCTCGGCACCGCGCTTGCCGAAGAGAAACCGATCCTGGTGCACCGCGACGAGCATTTCCGCGAGCAATGGGGCATCTTCTCCTGTGCGGTGGCGCCGCTGTTCGATCCCGCCGGGCGCATCGCCGGCGCGGTGAACATCACCTCGTGCCGCGCCGATCTCAGCCGCACGGCGCATCAGCTGGCGCTCGCAGTCACGATGGAGGCGACGCGTCGCATCGAGGACGCGATCTTCCGCGATCATTTCCGAAAGGCCTGGATCGCACGCGTGCCCGGCGATGATGGCGGCGGGCTGATCGCCTATGACGACGACCGGCGCATCGTCGGCGCCTGCCGCTCGGCGCGCGCATTGCTGGGGCTCACCGATGGCACGATCGCATCCGGCATCGATCTGTCGCGCTACGTCGAGCTCGACCATCGGGGTATGCGCGGCGCGGACGATGTCGTCGAGCTGCGCCGCGCCGATGGCGGTGCGTTGGGCCAGGGTCATGTCGCGCCGCCGCTGCGCCCACGGTCCTCCGCGCGCCCGGTGACGCCGCGCCGCGATGCGCCTGTCGGTCGCTTCGATGCGTTGCATCGGCTCGCCGGCCGCGATCCCGGCATGGTCAAGAGCGTGAAGCGGCTCGCCGCCGTCATCGATCACGATCTGCCGCTGCTGCTGCAGGGCGAGACCGGCGTCGGCAAGGACGTGTTCGCGCGTGCCATCCATGCCGCCAGCAACCGCGCGCGGAACGATTATGTCGCGCTGAATTGCGCGGCGATGCCCGAGAGCCTGATCGACGCCGAACTGTTCGGCTACGAGGCCGGCGCCTTCACCGGCGCGCGGCGCGACGGCTCGAAGGGCCTGATCGTGCAGGCCCATGGCGGCACGCTGTTCCTGGACGAGATCGGCGACATGCCGATCGCGCTGCAAACCCGGCTGCTGCGCGTCTTGGAGAACCGCGAGGTCTGGCCGCTCGGCGCGCTCAAGCCCGTCGTCGTCGACATCCGCCTGATCAGCGCCACCCACCGCGACCTCGGCCGCATGGCGGAAGAGGGCGCCTTCCGCGCCGATCTCTATTTCCGCCTGCGCGGCCTGGAGGTGCGGCTGCCGGCCTTGCGCGAGCGTGCCGACCGGGACGATATCATCCGCCAGATTGCGCGCGAGGAAGCGCCGGGCTGCCGGCTTTCCGAGCAGGCCTGGGCGCAGCTTGCGGCGTACTCCTTCCCGGGCAACATGCGCCAGCTTCGCCACATGCTGCGGCTCGCCGGCTGCACGGCGGAGAACGGCGTCATCACCGATGCGGATCTGGATCTGCCGCCGTTCGGCGGGCGGACCGAGCCCGACCTCGAAGCAGCCGAGCGCGCCACCATCGTCGAGGCCCTGCGCAAGCACGGCGGCCGCGTGACCGAGGCAGCCCGCGCATTGAAGCTGAGCCGCGCGACGCTGTACCGGAAGATCAAGCAGCTGAAGATCGAGACGGCGCAGTAGTGTCGACGGCATGCGGCAAGAGAGGTTAGAGGTCTCTGCCGCGACCACTGATATCGTAGGCTGGGCAAAGCGGAGCGTGCCCACGTATTTTTGCCATCGAGAGAGATCGTGGGCACGGCGCAAGTGCGCCTTTGCCCACCCTACAAAGTCGCCGCCTTACGAAAAATCGCTCCAGCTCAGATGCCGCGAGTCGAGATCGCCAACCGTGACGGTGCCGCGCATCTCGCGCGGCGTGTGGAAGCTGCTGCGGAGATAGATCAGCGGGGTCGCTTCCGCGCCGTGCGACACGCTGCGCACCTCGCCGACGAAGATCGAATGCGTCGTCGTCTCGAACTCCTGCGCCAGCACGCAATCGAAGGCGGCGACGGCGTCCGTCAGAACCGGTGCACCGGTCACGCCGCGCGTCCACTGGCCGAAGGCAAAGCGGTCGTCGCCGTTGACGCCCTTCTGGCCGCTGAAGGTGAGCGCCAGCAGCGCGTGATCCTCGTGCAGGAAGTTGATCGCGAACGCGCCTTCCTCGCGGATGCGCGCATGTGCGCTGGCATTGCGGTTGACGCAGACGATCAGTGAGGGCGGCTTGTCCGACAGCGAGCAGGCCGAGGTCACCGTCAGCCCGGTGCGCTTGCCGTGCTCGGCGCCGACCGTGACCAGCGCCACGGCGCCGGCGCATTGGCGCATCGCCTGCTTGAAATCCTTTGCGTCCAGAGGACTGGCGTCGACCGTCACGCGGAAATCTCCGAAATGGAAGCGGGTGCGGCAGATTCGCGCCGCACCCGCGATGCGTCAAGCCGCCTTCTTCGCGGAGCCGAGATGCGCAACGCGCGGCATCACCTCGTTCTTCAAGAGCGAGAGCGAGTGATGCCAGGCCTCGGCCTTGTGCTTGTAGTCGAAGCCGAACACCAGCAGCACGCCGAAGCCGCCGACCTCGTCGTAGATCTTCTCGATCTTCTCGGCGACGGTCGCGGGCGAGCCGACGATCCAGTTCCGCTTGGCGCAATATTCGACGGTGACGTCGCTGTCGGGCACGTCGGGTGCGTGCTTGAGATAGTCCTTGAAGCCGAAATGGCCGAGCAGCGGCAGGAAGTACTCGCCCATCATCCGGCCCATCATGTCGCCGGTCGAGAGCTTCCATGCTTCTTCGTCGGTGTCGGCGACGAAGACTTCGCGCACCAGCCGCCAGTCCGCGCGGTTCGGCTTGCGACCGGTCTTGGCCGCGCCGATCTCGACGGAGTCCCAGTGGCTCGAGACATAGGCCGGGTTGAGGTTGAGGCTCATCGGAATGAAGCCGCGCTCGCCGGCGAGCTTCAGCGTGTCCGAGTTCTTCGACAGCCCGGCCACGCCGATCGGCGGATGCGGCGCCTGCAGCGGTTTGATGTGCGGCTTGAGGAAATCGAACATCGTGTCCGGCTTGGTCACCGTCCAGAACTTGCCCTTGTGGGTGAACGGGGCGGGTTCGGTCCACAGCTTCAGGATGATCTCCAGCGCCTCGCGCGTCATGTCGCGGTTCTGGCCGCTCATGCCGTCGACGTTGAACATCGCCCAGTCGCTCGGCAGGCCGCTGGCCGCCACGCCGAAATTGAGCCTGCCCTCGGAGAGATGGTCGAGCATCGCGACGCGGTTGGCGAGCTCGGCGGGGTGGTGATAGGGCAAGAGGAAGCCGCCCGGCCCGATGCGAAGCTTCTTGGTCTGCATCAAGGCCTGCGCGATCAGAAGGTCGGGCGTGGGATTGGGTTCCCAGGGCGCGGTGTGGTGCTCGCCGACCCAGGCCTCCTGATAGCCGAGCTCGTCGAGCCAGCGCATGACCTGCAGGTCCCAGTCGTTTCCTTCCTTCAGGCCGCACTCCGGCGGATGCGAAGGCATCGTGAAATAGCCGATCTCCATGGGTTTCCTCATCTGATGTTGACGCGTCTTGTCGCGCGTTGACGGAGTTGAGCAGCCAAGCTTCAGCAAGCGCTGTGCAAGCGCTTCAGCAAGCGCTGTGCCAGCGCTTCAGCAAGCGGTGTGCCAGTGCGGGGCGGCTTGAAATCGACGAGAAAGGGCTGGTTTGCCCGCACAATAGCCGGTATCCCGGCACAGACCCGCAAGACGTCGTCTCATTGTCGCGAGACGGTGTCCCGGCGGTGAGACGAGGACAGTTTCGAATGACCGAACCCGCTTATGTCGCGGTGGACTGGGGCACCAGCAGCTTTCGCCTGTGGCTGGTCGATCGTGCCGGCAAGGTGCTGGCCGAGCGCCGCAGCGACGAGGGCATGCTGGCGGCGGCCAAGACCGGCTTCCCCGCAGTGCTGCGATCGCACCTTGCGGCGGTCGACGCGCCGGATCATCTGCCGGTTCTCGTCTGCGGCATGGCCGGCGCCAGGACCGGCTGGATCGAAGCCGGCTATGTCGACACGCCGGCGCCGCTCGCGGCCGTCCTGAAACAGGCCGTGCGCGTGCCCGGCGAGGCGCGCGACATCCGCATCCTGCCCGGCATCGCGCAGCGCGACAAAAGCGCGCCGGACGTCATGCGCGGCGAGGAAACACAGCTGCTCGGCGCGCTCGGCCTCGAGGCCCCGGGCGAGGCGCTGGTCTGCATGCCCGGCACGCATTCGAAATGGGTGCGGGTGGAGGACGGCATCGTCGAACGCTTCTCCACCTTCATGACCGGCGAGCTGTTCAGCGTGGTCTCGCGCGAGACCATCCTGTCGCTCGCGATCGCGGGCGCCGGCGAGGCCGAGGACGTCGCAAGCTTCAAGGCCGCGGTTAAGGCCGCCTATGACGCACCGGCCTTCGCCGCCAATCTCCTGTTCACGGCGCGCTCGCGCCAGCTGCTGTTCGGCGGCACGCCGGCGGCGGCGCGCGAGGCGCTGTCGGGCACGTTGATCGGCGTGGAACTCGCGGCCGGGCTCTCCGGCGTTGTGCCGAAAGCAGGCGTCGCGCTGATCGCATCGGGCCGGCTTGCCGTGCTGTACCGTCACGCTTTCGACGCGCTGTCGGTCACCGTGCAACCGGTCGATGCGGATGAAACCGTCCGCCGCGGCCTGTCGATGGCGGCTGCCGCGATCTGGACGAACTAGAAGGATCCTTGCGATGAGCGTTGCCTTTCCGCCGATGAAGCGTCCGCTGGTCGCGATCCTGCGCGGCGTCAAGCCCGAGGAGGCCGAGGCCATCGTCGGCGTCCTGATCGAGGCCGGCATGACCGCGATCGAGATTCCCCTCAACTCGCCCGATCCGTTCCGCTCCATCGCAACGGCCGTCAAGCTCGCGCCCTCAGGCGTGCTGATCGGCGCCGGCACGGTGCTGACCACGGCGGATGTCGATCGTCTCAATGACGTCGGCGGCAAGCTGATGGTCTCGCCGAATGTGGATACGCAGGTGCTCGTGCGTGCGCATCAATACGCCATGGTCACGTTGCCCGGCGTGTTCTCGCCGACCGAGGCGCTGCTCGCCGCGCGATCCGGCGCATCGGGCCTGAAATTCTTTCCCGCGAGTGTGCTCGGCGCCTCCGGCATTGCCGCGATCCGCGCCGTGCTGCCGGCCGGCGTGATGATCGCCGCGGTCGGCGGCGTCTCCGATCAGAACTTTGCCGAGTACATCAAGGGCGGCGTCACCGCGTTCGGGCTCGGCTCCAGCCTCTACAAGCCCGGCATGAGCGCCGCCGATGTCGCCGGCCGCGCGAAGGCGACCGTCACGGCCTACGATCGGGCGATTGCGAAAGACTGAGCCGCTCATAAACAAGCCGTGAACGCCGTATCGCCCATTGTACCTCATATTGCCGCGATGCCGACGTCTATGCATCGTGTAGTGTGTGACCGGCGCAGCAGGAGACCGACATGGCGATCAACAACGTGGCCGATCTGTTCGTGGAAACGCTCGAACAGGCCGGCGTCAAGCGCATCTACGGCATCGTCGGCGACAGCCTGAACGCCCTGACCGAGGCGCTGCGCCGCCGCGGCACGATCGAATGGGTCCATGTCCGCCACGAGGAGGTCGCCGCCTTCGCAGCCGCCGGCGAAGCCGAGATGACCGGCAGCCTAGCGGTGTGCGCCGGCTCCTGCGGCCCCGGCAACCTGCATCTGATCAACGGCCTGTTCGACGCGCATCGCAGCCGCGTCCCCGTGCTGGCGATCGCCGCGCAGATCCCGACCGCGGAGATCGGCGGCGGCTATTTCCAGGAGACCCATCCGCAGAACCTGTTCCGCGAATGCAGCCATTATTGCGAGCTGGTCTCCGATCCGAGCCAGCTTCCCTTCGTGCTGGAGAACGCGATCCGCGCCGCGGTGGGCCTGCGCGGCGTCGCCGTCGTCGCCATGCCCGGTGACGTCGCCTTCCGCAGCCCGCCGAAGCGCGCACTGTCGACGACGCGCGGCCTCAACGTGGCGGCGCCGAGGGTGCTGCCGCAGGCCGGCGAGCTGCAGGCGCTGGCCGATCTCCTCAACGGCGCCGAGCGGATCACCCTGTTCTGCGGCCGCGGCTGCGCCGGCGCGCACACGCCCCTGATGCAGCTCGCCGAGACGCTGAAGAGCCCGATCGTGCATGCGCTCGGCGGCAAGGAGCATGTCGAATACGACAACCCCTACGACGTCGGCATGACCGGCTTCATCGGCTTCTCCTCGGGCTATGCCGCCATGCACGCCTGCGACACGCTGGTGATGCTCGGCACCGACTTTCCCTACAAGCAGTTCTTCCCTGTCGATGCGAAGATCGCACAGATCGACATCCGCCCTGAAAATCTCGGACGGCGCGCCAAGATCGATCTCGGCCTCGTCGGCGACGTCAAGCTGACCATCGAGGCGCTGTTGCCGCTCCTGAAAGCGAAGACGCAGCGCAACCATCTCGACGACGCCGTCGCGCATTACAGGAAGGCGCGCGAGGGCCTGGACTCGCTGGCGAAGGGCACGCCCGGCAGCAAACCGATCCATCCGCAATATCTCGCCAAGGTCATCAGCGATCATGCCAGCGACGATGCGGTCTTCACCGCCGATGTCGGCACGCCCACGGTGTGGGCCGCGCGCTATCTCGGCATGAACGGCCGCCGCCGGCTGATCGGCTCCTTCGTGCACGGCTCGATGGCCAACGCGATGCCGCAGGCGATCGGCGCGCAGGCTGCCCAGCCCGGCCGCCAGGTGATCTCGCTGTCCGGCGACGGCGGCTTCACCATGCTGATGGGCGATCTCATCACGCTGACGCAGGAGAAGCTGCCTGTGAAGGTGGTCGTCTTCAACAACGGCGTGCTCGGCTTCGTCGCGCTGGAGATGAAGGCCGCGGGCTTCGTCGACACCAATGTCGACCTGAACAATCCCGACTTCGCGGCGATGGCGCGCGCGATGGGCATCTTCGCCAAGCGCGTCGAGGACCCCGGCGAGCTGCCCGGTGCGGTCAAGGAGATGCTCGCCCATGACGGTCCGGCATTGCTCGACGTCGTCACCGCCAAGCAGGAGCTGTCGATGCCGCCGACCATCACCGCCGAGCAGGTCAAGGGCTTCAGCCTCTGGGTGCTGCGCGCGGTGATGAACGGCCGCGGCGACGAGGTGCTGGACCTTGCGAAGACGAATCTCTTGCCGCGCTAAAGCATGATCCGGAAAAGTGCGAAGCGGTTTTCCGAGAAGATCATGCGCAAGCGACAAGCTATGGCGCGATGACGATTCGTCCTGATCTCATCGCGCTCTAGCTGCGCTTCGCCGATGGCGCGGGCAGTTGCTCGTGGCGGCGCTGGAAGCGCTGCCAGTGCAGCACGCTGCCGATCACCAACGCCGGCACGAAGCCGAGCGCGATCAGGAAATGCGGCAGCTGCGTCGGTGAGACGAAGGCGATCGCGATGTCCGAGATCAGCCAGAGCGCTGCGAAGATCACCGCGAAGTCGGTTCGCGGACAGCGCAGGTAATAGAACACGGCGGTGATGACGATCGCGGGGCCGATCGCGACGGCGATCATGACCGCCGTCAGCTCCTTCGGCGTCAATGCGTCGAGCATCATCGAGGCCAGCAGCCAGAGCGCGGCGAACATGGCGACGATGTCGAGCGGATGCCGCAATCCAATACCTCTCGCGGGAACGCGCTATCGTTGTGGCCGGAACCGCGGCCGTCAAGTCAAAATGCGCCTATTCCTCGTCACTTCCCGGCGTCGGGCGCAGCATGAAATGGCCGAAGGCGGTGGCAATCGGCTTGGCCGCATCGTCCTGCCAGGCGCGCGCCTCGAAGGCGACGATGCGCCGGCCCTGCTTCACGATCGAGACGTTGGCGAAGGTGTCGAGCGCGCGGCCTGAACGCAAATAGTTGACGGTGAGTCCGATCGGCTTGGGCGGCGCGGCGGTGCCGAGCTCGCGCGCGACGCCGATGACGGCCGTGGTCTCCAGGAAGGCGCCGGTCATGCCGCCGTGGATCGCGGGCAGGATCGGGTTGCCGATGATTTGCGGCGAGAACGGCATCGTCAGCGTGCCGTCGTCGTTGACCCGGATGCCGAGCGCGCGCGCGAACGGGCTGCGTGCGAACGGCCCATCCGGATCCTCCGGCGCCTCCAGCACCGGGATGCTGCGTGCATCCATCCGGCGGTCGGCCAGCATGTTGGTGCGGTTGGCGCCGATCATGAAGCAGGCGGTCGCGGTCGCGACCGGATCGTCCTCGGATTCCTGATAGGCGGTGGAGCGCACGAAGGCGATCGAGCGCGTGGTGCGGTAGCAGACCGAATGCGCCTTGATGTCGAGGCCGGGCGTCGCCGGCTTCTGGTAGTCGATGCGCAAGTCGAGAGTCGCGATCGCGCGCGTGCCGTCGAGCGCCAGCTGCACCGCCATGCCGCAGCTCTCGTCCAGCATCGCGGTGACGACGCCGCCATGTAGCACGCCGGTCTCGGTGTCTCCGACGAAGACGGGCCGGTAGGGCAGGCTGGACCAGGCCTCGGCGGGCGCGAAGCGGTCGAGCTGGAGCCCGCTGATATGGCCGTAATCGGAGCGGCGGCCCTTGATCGCCTCGGCGAGTTCCTCGAACGGCAGCGTGGTCGGGATGGTGTTCATGAGACGGTTCTAGACCAGTCGGGCGCCGCGCAAAACCCCGGATGGTCCCGCGCGGGCCGGTTTGGCCTCGACAGAGCAGGCCGAAGCGCCGATGGTGGGCGCTTCGTACGCCGAACTGCAAGGAGCGCCCATGGCCGACCCCGAAACGCCCGCCGCCAATCAGGGGCCCGTCATCATTTCGAGCTCCAGCTCGGAGCGGGCGCCGATCATCTATTTCGATGGCGCTTCCTGCTTCGGCCATCACAACGGCGCGATCCAGATCGAGCTCGCCGCGAACTTGCTGATGCCGGTCGGCGCCGCCGTCCGGGTCGACGTGGTCCAGACCGCGCATCTGCGCTGCAGCGTCGCCGCCGCGCTGGCGTTGCGCGAAGCCCTCGACAAGGCGCTGGCGATGTACCAGCAGGGTCAGAAGCAGCCGGTGGCGGAGGAGATTCCGGCGGTGAAGAATTGAGATCGCAATTGACAGCGATTTATCTTTGCGCCACCTTCCGTGCAGGTTGATACGACCTGCCGGTTGCACCCTCTGTGGAATGGTGAACGTATCGAGCCTTCATCGGCCCCCCTTTGCCCGAGCGACCGGGTCAGCAACGCAACCGCCTGACACACCTGGATCGCTCATGCAGAGGACGAACCGATGCGCGATTTTCGCGATGCCAAGGCTATGGCGCAGACCCTGCGCGAATCCCTGACCACCAAAGCCGTCACCATCAGTCACAGCGAAAGCCTCGAGTTGGTGTCGAGAATGTTCGGCGTTGCCGACTGGAACACGCTGTCGGCAATGCTTCAAAACGGGCGCCGCGAGGCAAGTGCACCGATCGTCAGGCTGAAGAGTTCGACCGCGGTCTATCCGGCGGTCCCGTTGCGCGATTTCGTGCCGTTTCCAGGCGCTAGTTTTCCGCTGTTCGTCGGACGCGAGAATACCGTGCTCGCCCTCAACCATGCGTTCGAGGGCCCACGGGAGATCGTCTGTGCGATTCAGCGCGACGCAGCCGTCGATGAACCGCAATTTGCCGACGTCTACGAGGTCGGTTTGCTCGCTCAATTGGTCGAGCTCGAACGGCTCTCCGACGGCTCGATCAGGGTGCTGACGCGCGGAGCCCGCCGCGTCGGGCTGCGCAGTTTCGCAGCGACGAGCGGCGGCTACCGGTCCGAGGCCTTCGAATTGCCCGAGAGCGAGTCTGCAGACGCGCCCGACCTGGTCCGCCGGACGATCCGGCTCTTCGAGGATTACGCAGCGGCCCACGGCCTGCTCATGCCGGACGTTTGGTTGCTTCTCGACCAGATGCGCGACAACGGACAAATCGCCGATACGATGGCGACGCGGATGAAGCTATCGGTCAAGGACAAGTACGAGCTGCTGGCAATTCTCGATCCCGTGACGCGGCTTCAGAAGATCGATGCCTTGCTCGACGTGTCGTCTCGTCCATCCGCTCCGGCTTATATTGCCACGCGCCGCCGGGCGCTCGATCTTGCCGACCGGCGCCAGCATCAGTTTGCAACGCTGGAACACCTTCTGCTGGCGTTGACCGAAGACGGGGATGCCGCGCCGCTCCTGCAGGCCTGCAACGCCGATCTCGGCGCGCTCAGGCAAAGCTTGACCGACTATCTCGACAAGGAGCTCGCTCGCATTGTGGTCGAGACCGGGACTGCGGCGCCTACCCCTGCATTCCAGCGCGTCGACCGCCGGGCCGCGATGCATGCCCAGCAGATCGGCAATCCCGCCGTGACCGGCGCCGATGCACTTGTCGCCCTGTTCCCGGAGACGCGAAGCCCCGCGGTGCGCTTCCTCGCCGAGCAAGACATCTCGCGCTGGCGCGTGGACAAGGCCATCGCGCAAGCGAGAGCCAAGGACAAGGGCTAGAGGAGGAGGCGGCGGCTCACGCCTTGGTCACATGCACCTTCGCGGTAGCGCCGCCGTTCCACTTGCCGTCGAGCGCGCGCTCGATCTGGGCGGCGAGTTGCAGCAGGAGGCCGTCATTGGCCTGCTTGGCGATGGCCTGGATGCCGAGCGGCAGGCCGTGGTCCTGGCTCGCCATCGGCATCGAGATCGCCGGCATGCCGCAGAGATTGGCGAGCGGCGTGAAGGCGAAGAAGCGCCAGAGATTGCCGAACCAGTCGAGCACGTCGGGATTGTCGGAGATGGTGAGATATTCCCTCGTGCCGACCTTCGGCGTCGGCAGCGCGGTGATCGGCGTCAGGATCACGTCCCACTGCTCGAAGAAGGCGCCGAAACCGCGCGAGGTGGTGTTGAACACGCCCTGCATCTTCGCGCGCTCGGCAAAGGTGGTGTGGCGGCCGGCTTCCCAGATCCGGATGTTCATGGGCTCGATCAAATCTTCCGGCGGGCTCGTGAGCCCGCGCGCGGCGAGCATGTTGGAGATCACCACTGCGAAGTTCGAGATGTAGCACATCGTCTGTGCCTCGAAGGCGGCGCGGAAATCGAGCTCGGGCAGCGCGTAGTCGACGTGATGGCCGAGGCCTTCGAGGAAGCGGCCGGTCTTCTCCAGCTCGGCTGCGAGCTCAGGCGTCGCGGTGTAGTCGCCCCAGGTGTGGGACAACGCGACGCGCAGCTTGCCCGGATCGCGCTTGATCATCTCCGAATAAGGCTGCGCCGTGGTCCAGAACGGCATGAATTCGCCGGGTGCCGGCCCGCGGGCGTGATCGACGAAGGCGGCGGTGTCGCGCACGCTGCGCGACTGGCAACCCTGGATCGAGACGAGGCCGGTGAGGTCGGACATGTGGGGCGCGAGCGAGAACACGCCGCGCGAGACCTTCAATCCGATATTGCCGTTGACGCCGGCGGGAATGCGGATCGAGCCGCCGCCGTCGGTGGCATGCGCGATCGGCACCACGCCGGCGGCGACCATCGCCGCGCTGCCCGCCGACGAGCCACAGGTGGTGTAATCGGTATTCCAGGGATTGCGCGTGACGTAGACGGCGGGATTGTCGGCCGACGAGCACACGCCGAATTCCGGCGTCGTGGTGCGTCCGATCAGATTGAGCCCCGCCTGGCGGAACTTGCCGGTGAGGAAGGTATCGGCCGCCGCGCGGTTGCCGCGCATCAACAGCGAGCCCATCTCCTGCAGCCGGCCCTTCATGGTCGGCCCGAGATCCTTCATCAGGAAGGGCAGGCCGGCGAAGGGACCTGCGAGGTTGGCGCCGTCCTTGGCGGGGTCGGCGATCACGTCCTCGAACAGCTCGACCACGCCCGACAGCGCCGGATTGACCTTGGCGACGCCGGCGGCGGCTTGGCGCGCGAGCTCCTTCGCGGTCAGCTCGCCCTTGCGGACGCGTCCCGCCAGCGCGACGCCATCGTGCTGCGCCCATTCAGTCCAGCTCATCGGCAAAGTCATGAAGTCAAATCCCCTCAGATCGCGGCGCCACCTTTTTCGCAAGGGACCGCCTGAATCAACTGAGCCGGCACGAAGGGCAGGGTTGCGCGGGGCGGAGGGGTCGGGAGGCGGCCCCGGATGTTTCGATCGTAGGCCGGATGAGCGGAGCGAGATATGGGACCTTCGTTCTTGCCGAGCCGATCCCGGGTGCCGCTTCCGCTCACCCGGGCTACAAGGCTACGAGGCTGGCCACAACCCCTTGCGTTGCCCGACGGTCAAAACACGCCAGCGCTGGGTCAATCGACGTCCGTAAATATATTCCGCTTTACCGAAATTCGGTTTCGGCGTATGTGTCGGCCATCCTGATCCGGGATAAGGGGCGGTCGTACGTCGCAACGAGCCGCGGATCGGGGAGCGGTGGACGCAGACGGCGCCGTGCACGAGAGGCGGGAGCAGGGCGGGATGAACCCCGTGAGGTCCTGGCTTCGTGCGGACGAGCGGCGCTGAAGCGTACGGCCAAAGCGCGTGGTCCTGGCTGTCGTTGCTACAGCCAAGCCTTGCGGAGGTGCGCCGAGCCCGACCGGGCAAAGCGCGCCGTCAATCCGCGAGGTGACGGAGGCAAGCAGGAATTCGTCTCCGGGGAGAGCGCGCCATACGCCGTCAAACATCGCGCAGGGAAGGCCGGATGTCTGGCTGCCCTGTACGTTCCTGTGCCTTGCGTGTGCATCACTCTTGCACGGGAGTCTTGCGGGTGCCAGCCGGCACCCGGCCTTCCCTGCGCCCTTTCTGTCGAGGGCGCGAAGACGAGAGCAAAACTCGGGCGCAAGTGCCGCGAGGAGGAGAAGGCATGTCTGCGAGTCACAACCTCCGATCTCGTAGGGTGGGCAAAGCGCAGCGTGCCCACGCTCTTGTTGCTTATGGAGAGAGATCGTGGGCACGGCGCAAGTGCGCCTTGGCCCACCCTACGGCACCGCGTCTGCCGCAAACACTCGCTGTCATCGCCTGCGCTCGCAATGTCGGGGAGAGAGCGTGGGCGCCAAATTCTCCGCACGAACCCGCGTGTCCTCCCCACGAATGTGGCGAGATCGCATCATCTCGACAAAAAATCCTCTGTCGACGATGCTCCGCCGCACCTTGATGAATCAACCCGGGTTGGTCCATAAGCGGCGTCCCGTGGCTGGTGGTTCGCCACCGCATAGCGGGCTTGGATAGAGGAAATCTCGCGTGGCAAATATCAACCAGAAAATTGCGCAGGAGCTTGGGGTACGGGCGGAGCAGGTCGAGGCGGCGGTGACGCTGCTCGATGGCGGCGCCACGGTTCCCTTCATCGCCCGCTACCGCAAGGAAGCGACCGGTGCGCTCGACGACGCGCAATTGCGCACCCTTGAGGAGCGCCTGGTCTACCTGCGTGAGCTTGAAGACCGCCGCAAGGCCATCCTCGAATCAGTCCGCGAGCAGGGCAAGCTCGATGCCGCGCTGGAGGCCTCGATCATGGCGGCCGACAGCAAGGCGCGCCTGGAAGACATTTATCTGCCGTTCAAGCCAAAGCGCCGCACCAAGGCGGAGGTCGCCAAGGAAGCCGGCCTCGAGCCGCTCGCCAACCAGCTGATGGCCGAACCCGGCAACGACCCGAAGGTGGTGGCGGAAGCCTTCATCAATGCCGAGAAGGGTGTCGCCGATGCCGCTGCCGCGCTCGATGGCGCCCGCGCCATTCTGGTCGAGCGCTTCGACGAGGACGCCGATTTGATTGGTGCGTTGCGCGAGGACGTGTGGACCAATGCGCGCATGGCCTCCAAGGTGCGCGAGGGCAAGAAGACCGAGGGCGAGAAATTCGCCGACTATTTCGATTTCTCCGAGCCGCTGACGAAATTGCCCTCGCACCGCATCCTCGCGATGTTCCGCGGCGAGAAGGAAGAGATCCTCGACCTGCAGATCCAGGCCGAGGAAGCGCCGCCCGCCGGCGTGCCGGGCGCCTATGAGCTGAAGATCATGAAGCGGTTCGGCATCGCCGACCTCAAGCGCCCCGGCGACCGCTGGCTGGTCGACACCGTGCGCTGGGCCTGGCGCACCAAGATCCAGGTGCATCTGAACATCGACCTGCGCATGCGGCTGTGGAATGCGGCCGAGACCGAGGCCGTGCGCGTGTTCGCCTCCAATTTGCGCGACCTCCTGCTGGCGGCGCCGGCCGGCACCCGCGTCACCATGGGTCTCGATCCCGGCTACCGCACCGGCGTCAAGGTCGCGGTGATCGACGCCACCGGCAAGGTGGTCGACACCACCGCGATTTATCCGCACGAGCCGCAGCGGCAATGGAACGAGTCGCTCGCAACGCTCGGCCGCCTCGCGATGAAGCACAAGGTCGAGCTGATCGCGATCGGCAACGGCACCGCCTCGCGCGAGACCGACAAGCTCGCGACCGAGCTGGTCAAGGGCCTCGCCGAGCTGAAGATGTCCAAGATCGTCGTGTCCGAAGCCGGCGCGTCGGTCTATTCGGCCTCGGCCTTCGCCTCGGAGGAACTGCCCGGCCTCGACGTCACCCTGCGCGGCGCCGTGTCGATCGCCCGCCGCCTACAGGATCCGCTCGCTGAGCTCGTCAAGATCGAGCCCAAGGCGATCGGCGTCGGCCAGTATCAGCACGATCTCGGCCAGGCCAAGCTCGCAAAGTCGCTCGATGCCGTGGTCGAAGACTGCGTGAACGCGGTCGGCGTCGACGTCAACACCGCCTCGGCACCGCTGCTCGCGCGCGTGTCGGGCGTCGGCTCGGGTCTGGCGCAGAGCATCGTCGCGCACCGTGACGCCAACGGCCCGTTCAAGTCGCGCAAGGCGCTGAAGGACGTGCCGCGCTTGGGGCCGAAGGCGTTCGAGCAGTGCGCGGGCTTTTTGCGCATCCTCGGCGGCGAGGACCCGCTCGACGCCTCCGGCGTGCATCCGGAAGCCTATCCGGTGGTGCGCCGCATCCTCGCGGCGACCAAGAGCGACATCAAGGCGTTGATCGGCTCCAGCGAGATCGTGCGCACCTTGAAGCCGAAGGATTTCGTCGACGAGACCTTCGGTCTGCCGACCGTCACCGACATCTTGAAGGAATTGGAAAAGCCCGGCCGCGACCCGCGCCCTGCGTTCAAGGCCGCCGTGTTCAAGGAGGGCGTCGAGGAGATCAAGCATCTGCAGAAGGGCATGATCCTCGAGGGCACCGTGACCAACGTCGCCGCCTTCGGCGCCTTCGTCGACATCGGCGTGCACCAGGACGGCCTCGTGCACATCTCGGCGATGTCCAGGAACTACATCAAGGACCCGCGCGAGGTGGTGAAGCCCGGCGACATCGTCAAGGTGAAGGTGCTGGACTTCGAGGTTGCCCGCAAGCGCATCTCGCTGACCCTGCGGCTCGACGACGAGGTCGGCGCCAAGAAGGATGCTCCGGGCATGCAGCGCGACAACAACCAGCGCAACCCGGCCCGCATGACGTCGTCGGCTCCGCGCAAGCAGGACTCGTCGTCCGGCGGCGGTGGCGCGCTTGCCGAAGCGCTGCGCCGCGCGGCCGAGAAGAGCGGCGGGAAGAGGGTGTGATTCTTAACCTCTCCCCGCCCTTCTGCGGGGAGAGGTCGGATCGCGTCAGCGATCCGGGTGAGGGGCAGGGCACGAGGGCGACCAAATCAACGGTCTGTCCGACTCCTTGCGCCACTCATCGACTCAAATTGAATTCGCGGAAGCAGCCCCTCACCCCACCCTCTCCCCGTGAGAACGGGGAGAGGGAGTGAGGGAGCGGAGTCCTCCCTAACACCCGCGTCAGAATCTGGCGTGTTTGTAAGTTGAAGGTGCGTCCCTCTCATCTGATCCTCCTTGCGCGGCGGGACGACCGCCGCACGAGGAGGATGCTTCGATGAACAACTGGCTTCTCAAGGGCGTCACCGCGGCCGCGCTCGCAGCGATGATGGCGCTCGCTTCACCCGCGCTTGCCCGTGGCGGCGGCTTTGGCGGCGGTGGCCATTTCGGTGGCGGTGGTCATTTCGGTGGCGGCGGGATGCGCGCCGGCGGCTTTAGCGGCATGCACGTCGGCGGGATGGGCGGCGCGCGCTTCGCCCATGTCGGTGGCCCCGCCTTCGGGGGCGCTCGCTTCGCGCATGCCGCGATCGGGCCGCGCTTCGCCGGCGCAAGCTGGCACGGCCATCACGGCGCCTTCCATCATCATCATTTCCGCCGTTTCGCCGTGTTCGGCGCGCCCTATTTCTACGCCGGCTACAACGACGGCTGCTGGCGCAGGAGCTGGACGCCCTATGGATGGCAATGGGTCAATGTGTGCGGAGACTATTGGTAGACGCATCGCCGTACCGCACCATTGTCGCGGTCGCCACCGGGCAGTTCCGTCCAGCCCCGGAACGGGATAGTCTGGTGGCGATCGTCGCGCGGAGTTTTGCATGACCGGAGGTCACCGTCGCATCCTGGTCGTCGAGGACGATCCGGAAACCGCAGGCCAGCTCGTGGAGGAATTGACGACCTCCGGCTACGACGTCGATCTCGCAGCGAGCGGTCGTGAAGCCCTGAGCCACGGCGCCGCGCGCGACTATGCCGTGATCACGATCGACCGCATGCTGCCCGACATCGACGGCATCAGCGTGATGCGGCAGTTGCGCGACGAGGGCGTCGCCGCGCCGTTCCTGATCATTTCCGCGCTCGGCGAGGTCGACGACCGCGTGCGCGGCTTGCGTGCCGGCGGCGACGATTATCTGGTCAAGCCGTTTTCGTTCACCGAGCTGCTGGCGCGCCTGGAGGCGCTCGGCCGCCGCAGCGAGACCATCGCCAAGGAGACGCTGCTGCGGGTCGGCGATCTCGCCATCGACCTGATCGCGCGCAACGCCAGCCGCCGCGGCCGCAAGATCCCGCTGCTGCCGCGCGAGTTTCAGCTGCTCGAATATCTCGTCCGCAACGAGGGCCGCGTCGTCTCCCGCGCGATGCTGCTCCAGCACGTCTGGGACCTGCATTTCGATCCCTCCACCAACATCATCGACGTCTATGTCGGTCGCGTCCGCCGCAAGGTTGACGATGCCCAGGCCTATCCGTTGATCCACACCATCCGCGGCATCGGATATTGCCTCCGTGCTCCTGGCTAAGACGCTCCGCTCCTCGACCTTCCGCCTGGCGTTGATCGCGATCGCGGCCTTCGGCCTGATCGTCTCGGCGATCATGGCCTATGTCTATTTCGGCACGCTGGCCTATGTGGAGAGCCGGCTCGGCACCGTTGTCGATCACGATGGCTTCACCGGCACGATCGAACTCGCAATGGCCGCGGTCGCCGTGCTGCTGCTGGTGCTCGCGGGCCTCGCGGCCGTGCTGGTGACGCGGCGCACGGTGGGGCGGATCGAGCAGATCAACGCCACCAGCCGCGCCATCATGCTGTCCGGCCTCGACCAGCGCATCCCCTTGCGCGGCAGCAACGACGAGTGGGACCGCGTCGCCGAGAACCTCAACCAGATGCTCGACCGCATCGAGACGCTGATGGGCGAGGTCAAGCAGGTCAGCGACAACGTCGCCCACGATCTGCGCACGCCGCTGACGCGGATGCGCGGCCGGCTGGAGAAGGCCTATCACGCACCCCGCAACAGCGAGGCCGATGCCGCGCTGATCGGCGACACCATCGCCGATCTCGATGCCGTGCTCGGCATGTTCGCCTCGATCACGCGGATCTCGGAGATCGAGACCCGCGCCCGCACCGGCGCCTTCCGCGCGCTGAACCTGACCGAAATCGCCGGCGAGGTGGTCGAGCTCTACGACGCCGCCGCCGAAGAGGTCGCGACCCGCCTCAGCCTCGCCGGCGCCCGCGAGGTGCCGATCACGGGCGACCGCGACCTGCTGTTCGATGCCATCGCCAATCTCGTCGACAATGCGATCAAGCACGGCTGCAAGGGCGGGCAGGTGACCGTGACCTGCCGCGGCATCGGCGGCGGTGCGGTGATCGCGATCACCGACGACGGTCCCGGCATTCCGCCCGAGCAGCGCGATCACGTCTTCAAGCGCTTCTACCGGCTCGAGCAGAGCCGCTACACGCCGGGCAATGGTCTCGGCCTCAGCCTGGTCGCCGCGGTGGCACGCCTTCATGGCGCCGAGATCGCGCTGCGTGACAATGCACCCGGCCTGACCGTCGAGCTCAGCTTCCCCGCTTCATCATAGCTCGATCACGCCGCGGCGCGCGGCATGCGCCACCGCGTCGGTGCGACCGGTGGCGTCGAGCTTGTCGAGCAGCGAGCCGACATGGAATTTGACGGTGTGCACGGAGATGCCGAGCCGGCGCGCGATCATCTTGTTGGAGGCGCCCTCGGCCATCAGCGCCAGCACGTCGAGCTCGCGCTGGGTCAGCGCGATGTCGTCGGGCATGACGCGCGGATCGCGCGCGACGATCGTCGCGGCGGCCTGCTCGCCGGGACTAGCAAGTCGCAGCCCGGCGATATTGCCGAGCAGGGCCGCCAGGCGATCGGCCAGCGCGGGATCGTCGACCTCCAGCGACAGCACGATGTCCGGTGTGTTGTCCGCGCTCACGCCTCCGGCCTCTCGCCGACCGTGACCTTGAAGCTGACCGGCTCGCCGCCGCGGCGCACCGCCACGTCGACCACCGCGCCGACGCTTGCAGGACCCAGCGTTCTCGACAGCGCGCGCACGCCGGAGAGCTTCTGGTCGTTGACCGCGACGATCACGTCGCCCTGGCGGATGCCGGCCGCGGCCGAGGGCCCGGCCTTGTCGACATTCATCACCATCGCGCCGACGCCGTCGTCGAGCCGCACCGGCTGCAGCCCGAGGCCGAGATAGCCGCGCGCGATGCGGCCGCGCGTCTCGAGCTGCGCTGCGACGCGCTCGATCGTCGCGGTCGGGATCACCAGCACGCGCCGCGGGCCGAGCACGGCCATGCCGAAGGCATCGCCGGATGCATCGAGTGCAAGGCCGCCCTGCTGGGCGGCACGCAGGCGCACATCGAGCTCGATCCGCGCATCGATCTCGCCGCCGCGCAGGGAGCGCCAGCCCTGGCCGGACGCCGACACCATCCCCAGTGCCGCGCTCGGCGTCTCGCGATTGGTGGCGATCACGATCGCCAATGCGCCCAGCGGCGGGACGGTCGCGGCGAGCTTGACCGGGGCCGTCGCGACGTCGGCGCGCAGCAGCGCGATATCGGTGGTGTGGTCGCGGCCCACGATCGTGGCGGCGGACCTGCTGCCGTCGGGCAAGCCGAGCTCGACCTCGCCCTCGTCGGCCAGCGCCTCGTCGGCGGTGACGATCAGGCCGCTTTTCCAGGCAAAGCCGGTCGCGCGGGAGCGATGCGAATGCACGGAGACGACAGCGGGCGCGGCGCGCGCCACAAGGTCCGCGAGGGCGGACGAGAGTGAGGACAGGGGGCTAAGATCAGTCATGGCGTGCTCCTGATGTTGCCCTCAATCTGGGATGTCGCGGGCGATTGCGAAACTGGCCGGGTGGTCAGGACCGGACCACGCCCCGGAGGACCACGGCCGACGAACATGTGATTGGGAGTGCCTCACGGGAACGTGTAGCTATCCCGAAATTGCGCCTCCATGGCCCCACGGATTTCAGCGAGCCTCGACCGATGACCATCGACCTCACCCGCCGCACTCTGCTCCACCTCGCCGGCGCGACGTCGCTCGCGATGGCGGCCGCGGCTGCGGCGCGAGCCGAGGGCGTGCCGCAGGGGGGCGGGCCGACCTATGCCAGCCGCACGCCGATGCGGGTCGGCATGGTGACGCTGCGGGTGAAGAACCTCGATGCGGTCGCCGGCTACTACCGCGACGTCATCGGCCTCACCGTGATGGAACGTTCGGCGAATGCGGCGAAGCTCGGCACGTCAGGCGTCACCCTGCTGGTGCTTGAGGCGCGGCCCGATGCGGCGATCGAGCCGCGCAATTCCGCCGGCCTCTATCACACGGCGTTCCTGATGCCGACCCGCAAGGACCTCGCGCGCTGGCTGGTCCACGCCGCTTCGCATCGCGTGAAGCTGTCGGGCTTCGCCGATCACCTCGTCAGCGAATCCGTGTATCTCGACGATCCCGAAGGCAACGGCATCGAGGTCTATGCCGATCGCGATCCCTCGCAATGGCAGTGGAGCGAGGGCAGCGTGAAGATGGCAACGGACGAGCTCAACATCCCCGACCTGCTGTCGCTGACCAATACGCGCGTGCCCGATTATGCCGGGGCGCCGGAGGGCCTGCGCATCGGCCACATGCATCTGCGCGTCGGCGATCTCGCGCAGGCCGGCAGCTTCTATCATGGCGCGATCGGTCTCGATCCCACCCGCAGCCGCAACGGCGCGGCGTTCCTGTCGTCGGGCCGCTACCATCACCACCTCGGCATGAACGTGTGGCAGAGCCAGGGCGCCGGCCAGCGCGACGATCAGATGACGGGCCTCGCCTGGTTTTCGCTGGTGACGGAAAAGCCTGACATCCTCGCCGCCCAGGAGCAGCGCCTGCGCAAGGGCGGCGCGCAGGTGACGGCGCTCGCCAATGGCGTGGAGGCCGTCGATCCCTGGGGCACGCGGGTTCGGCTGCTCCGGATTTGATCGCAGGCGCGAGCGTTGCTAAGACCCCTCAGACGCGAACCAGCGCTCCGGGGTCCTCATCGACATGACCGAATTCCACGGCGTCTTTCCCTATCTCGTCTCGCCCGTCGATGCCGACGGCGCGGTGCGAACGAACGTGCTCGCAAAGCTCTGCGACGATCTGATCGGCGCCGGCGTGCACGGGCTGACGCCGCTGGGCTCGACCGGCGAGTTCGCCTATCTCAATGCCGCGCAACGCACCGCGATCGTGCAGACCACGATCGAGGCCGCGAAGGGCCGCGTGCCTGTCGTCGCGGGCGTCGCCTCCACCTCGACGGCGGATGCGGTGGCGCAGGCGAAGGCCTATCAGAACTGTGGTGCCAACGGCATCCTGGCGATCCTGGAGGCCTATTTCCCACTCGCCGATGCCCAGGTCGAATCCTACTTCCGCGCCATCGCCGATGCCGTCGATATTCCCGTCGTCATCTACACCAATCCGCAATTCCAGCGCTCCGATCTCACCCTCGACGTCATCGCGCGCCTCGCCGAGCATCCGCGCATCGGCTACATCAAGGACGCCTCGACCAACACCGGCCGGCTGCTCTCGATCATGAATCGCTGCGGCGATTCCTTGCGCGTGTTCTCGGCCTCCGCCCACATCCCGGCCGCGGTGATGCTGATCGGCGGGCTGGGCTGGATGGCGGGACCTGCCTGCATCATCCCGCGCCAGAGTGTCGCGCTCTACGAGCTCGGCAAGGCAGGCCGCTGGGACGAGGCCATGGCGCTGCAGCGCCGGCTCTGGCGCATCAACGAAGCCTTCGCCCGCTTCAATCTCGCCGCCTGCATCAAGGCGGGGCTGTCGATCCAGGGCTACGACGTCGGCGACCCCATCCCGCCGCAGGCCCCGCTGACGGCCGAGGCGCGCAAGGTGGTGGAAGCGGCGCTGGGGGAGCTGGCGTAGCTTCCGTAGGGTGGGCAAAGCGAAGCGTGCCCACGACTTTTCTCGACGTCTAAAAGATCGTGGGCACGGCGCAAATGCGCCTTTGCCCACCCTACGAAATCGCGGATTTGACGGGCGGCATGCCGAATCCGTGCATATCCCGCCCAAAACCGTGGCTGGCAAGCCCAAGGTCGATCCGCTAAAAGGCTGCCCGCAGTTTCGAAAAGACCCTGAGGATCCCACGGAATGAATATTCTTCCCGGCAATTTGCGTTTCGGAGCGGGGCAGCCCGTCAAGCGTTTGGAAGACCAGCGGCTGCTGACCGGGAAGGGGCAATTCATCGACGACAAGCCGGCCGACGGCGCGCTGTGGTTGCACGTGCTGCGCTCGCCGCATGCGCATGCGAAGATCGTCTCGATCGACACCAGCGCCGCGGCGTCGATGCCCGGTGTCACCGCGATCTACACCGGAGCGGACCTCGTCAAGGACGACATCGGCAGCATCCCGACGCTGAGCATCTTCAAGCGCCCCGACGGCAAGCCGATGACCGTGCCGCCGCGCCGGCTGCTCGCCCACGAGATCGTGCGCTATGCCGGCGAGGCCGTGGCGGCCGTCGTGGCCGCCACGCGCGCGGAGGCCCAGAGCGCGGCTGAAGCGATCGTGATCGAATACGACGTGCAGCCCGCGGTGGTCGATCCCGTCGAGGCCGTGAAGCCCGGCGCGCCCGTGGTGTGGCCGGAGGCGCCCGACAACATCGTCGGCGCGATGTCTTACGGCGACGCCGCCAAGGCGGACGAAGCCTTCGCCAAGGCCGCGCACACGGTCGAGCTCGACATTGTCAGCCAGCGCCTCGTGCCGTCGGCGATGGAGCCGCGCTCGACCATTGCCGAGATCGACAAGAAGACCGGCCGTCTCCTGCTGCACGTGCAGTCGCAGACCCCGGCCTCGACCCGCGACGTGCTGGCGGAGGCCGTGCTGAAGCGCCCGAAGGACAGCGTGCGCGTGCTGGTCGGCGACATCGGCGGCGGGTTTGGCCAGAAGACCAACCTCTATCCCGAGGACGGCATCGTCGCTTACGCCGCGACCAAGCTGAACAAGAAGATCCGCTGGCGCGGCGACCGCACCGACGAGTTCGTCGGCGGCACCCATGGCCGCGATCTCACCTCGACCGCCTCCTTCGCGCTCGACGAGAAGGGCAAGGTGCTGGCCTATCGCGTCAAGTCGATCGGCTGCACCGGCGCCTATTCCTCGGGTGCGGCGAACATCATCCCGCTGGTGCTCGGACCGTTCGTGCAGACCGGCGTCTATGATCTGCCCCTGGTGCATTTCGAGGTGCAGTCGGTGATGACGCACACCGCGCCGGTCGGGGCCTATCGCGGCGCCGGCCGCCCCGAGGCGGTCTTCATCGTCGAGCGCCTGTTCGACGCGGCGGCCCGCAAGATCGGCATGGATCCGCGCGCGATCCGGAAAGCCAACTACATCAAGCCGGCGCAGCTGCCCTACACCAATGCGGCCGGCCAGGTCTACGATTCCGGCGCCTTCGCGCACATGCTCGACCGCGCCGTGAAGCTCGCCGACTGGGACGGCTTTGCCGCGCGCAAGAAGGCGGCGAAGAAGAAGGGCCTGCTCTACGGCCGCGGTCTCACCTCCTACATCGAATGGACCGGCGGCCGTGCCCACACCGAGAAGGTCAGCCTGCACGCGACCTCGCAAGGGCGCGTCGTGCTGCATTCCGGCACCATGGCGATGGGGCAGGGGCTGCAGACCACGTACACCCAGATGATCTCCGACACGCTCGGCATTGCCATGGACAAGATCGACGTGGTCCAGGGCGACACCGATCTGGCCATGGGCTTCGGCAGCGTCGGCTCGCGCTCGCTGTTCGTCGGCGGCACGGCGGTCGCGGTCTCCTCCAATGATCTGATCCAGAAGGCGCGCGAGAAGGCGGCGAACGTGCTGGAGACCTCGGTCGAGGACATCGAGTACCAGGGCGGCATGCTGACCGTGGTCGGCACCGACCGCCGCATCAGCCTGTTCGATCTCGCCGAGAAGGAAGGCGGCGCCAAGCTCAGCGTCGATTCCGAAGGCGAGGTGGACGGCCCGAGCTGGCCGAACGGCACGCATATCTGCGAGGTCGAGATCGACCCGGAGACCGGCGTCTCCAAGGTCGTGCGCTACACCACCGTCGACGACGTTGGCGTGGCCGTGAACCCGATGCTCGTCACCGGCCAGATCCATGGCGGCGTCGCGCAGGGCATCGGCCAGGCGCTGTATGAGGGCGTGTCCTACGATGCCGACGGCCAGCTGCTGACCGCGAGCTACCAGGACTATTGCATCCCGCGCGCCGACGACGTGCCGCCGATCGTGGTGACGCTGGACGATTCCGCGCCCTGCCGCACCAACCCGCTCGGCGCCAAGGGCTGCGGCGAATCCGGCGCCATCGGCGGCCCTCCTTGCGTCACCAACGGCGTGATGGATGCGCTCGCCGAACTCGGCATCACCCAGCTGAACACCCCGCTGACGCCGCAGAAGATCTGGCAGGCGATCCGGGACGCGAAGGCGAGCTAATTGCTCGGCGCGGTAGCCCGGATGGAGCGCAGCGAAATCCGGGGCCGCTGCCTCGCGGAAACACCGTCCCGGATTGCGCTGTGCTCCATCCGGGCTACAAGACTCAAATCCCCAGCATCATCTTCGCGATGATATCGCGCTGGATCTCCGAGGTGCCGCCGAAGATCGTGTAGGCACGGCCGTTGAGATATTCCGGCACCACCGTCAGCATCTCCTCAGGGATGGCCGGCTCGTGGTTGAGCTTGTAGAGCGGGCGCATCGGCTCGACGGCGAGGGCGTCGTGGCCGATCACGTCGACGCCGAGGCGCGTCACGGCCTGGCGGATCTCGCTGTTGCGCAGCTTCAGGATCGACGAGACCGCGCCGGGATTTTGACCCGTCTGCAGCGCCGAGAGCACGCGCAGCTCGGTCATCTCCAGCGCGTCGATGTCGACCTCGACCTCGGAGATGCGCGAGGCGATATCGGGACTGTCGATGGCGCGGCCGGTCAGATCGGATTCGGCGAGATCGGAGATCGCCTTCAGCCCCTCGCGGAGCTTGGCCGAGGCGATGCCGGAGCCGCGCTCGAACTCGAGCAGATATTTGCCGTAGGTCCAGCCCTTGCCTTCCTCACCAACGCGGTTGGCGACGGGCACGCGGACGTCGTCGAAGAACACCTGGTTGACCTCGTGATCGCCGCCGATGGTGAGGATCGGGCGCGTCGTGATGCCCGGCGTCTTCATGTCGATCAGGATGAAGCTGATGCCGTCCTGCTGCCGCGGCCCGTCACTGGTGCGCACCAGCGCGAACATGCGGTTGGCGTGATGGGCATGCGTGGTCCAGATCTTGGTGCCGTTGATGATGTAGTCGTCGCCGTCGCGCACCGCGCGCGTCTTCAGCGAGGAGAGATCGGAGCCGGAGCCCGGCTCGGAATAGCCCTGGCACCAATAATCCTCGCCGGAGAGGATTCGCGGCAGATAGAAGTTCTTCTGCTCGGGACTGCCGAAACCTATGATGACGGGCCCGACCATCTTCACGCCCATCACGTTCACATTGGGCACGCCGGCCCGCGCGCATTCGGTCTCGAAGATCCAGCGCTGCGCCGGCGTCCACGCCGGGCCGCCATGCTCGACCGGCCAGCCCGGCGCGCCCCAGCCATTGGCATGCAGCGCGCGTTGCCAGGCCATGCCGATGTCGGGGTCGGAGAACACCGACGGCGTCAGCGCGGTCGCGCGCTTCATCTCCTCGGTGAGATTTTTGGCAATGAAGCCGCGCACCTCGCTCTGGAAGGCGCGCTCCTCGGCATTGAAATTGAGGTCCATGAGGCTCTCCCGGTGTCAGGCTTTGCGGCCAAGCTCGGCATGGCGGGCATAGTGATGCGCGCTGCCGCCGAACAGCGTGTCGAAGGCGACGAGGCGCTTGAAATAGGCGCCGACTTCGAGCTCCTCGGTGACGCCCATGCCGCCGTGAAGCTGGATCGACTGCTCGCCGACGAAGCGGGCGCATTTGCCGATCTTGGCCTTCGCGCCTGACGCGGCCCGAGCCCGCTCGGTCGGCGGGCTGTCCGCCTTCAGTGCAGCCCGCAGCGCCATCGAGCGCGCCTCGTCCACCTGCATCGCCATGTCGGCGAGGCGGTGGCGGATCACCTGGTTGGCCGAGAGTGGCCGGCCGAACTGTTTTCTGATCTTGGTGTAGTCGAGCGTCGTGTCGAGCAGCGTCTGCATGATGCCGACGGCCTCCGCGCCGAGCGCGGCCATGGCACGGTCGACGGCCCATTCGATCGCAGGCAGCACGTCGTGACCGTCCCCGAGCAGCGCATCCTCGGGCAGATGCACGTCCGAGAGTTCAATGTTGCAGGCGCGCCCGCCGCCCAGGCGCGCGTAGTCTGAGATCGCGAGGCCCGGCGCGGTCGCCGGGACCACGAACAGGCCGATCCGCCCCGAAGGCCCGTGATGGTCGTGGATAAGCGCGGAGACGATGATCTCATCGGCGGCGTGGCCGTCGAGCACCGCGATCTTGCTGCCGGACAGGCGCCAGCCCTGCGCCGTCTTCGTCGCCGATGTCGCGACCTTGGCGAGATCGAAGCGTGCCGCGCGCTCGGAATGCGCGAAGGCGAGCTTCAACGTGCCGTCCGCGACCTTCGGCAGGCGCGCCTGCTTCTGCTCCTTGCTGCCGCATCTGTCGACCAGCGCCGCTCCAAGCACCACGGTCGCGACATAGGGCTCCGACACCAGTCCGCGGCCGAACGCTTCCATCAGGATGCCGATCTCGACCGCGCCGCCGCCGAGCCCGTCGAACTCCTCGGGAATGGGCAGCGCCAGCCAGCCGAGCTCGGCAAACTGCTTCCACACCGCAGGGCTGAAGCCGAGCGGATCGTTCGCCATCTTGCGGCGATGATCGGCATTGTAGCTGCCGGCCACGAAACGCTCCGCGCTCTCGCGCAGCAGTTTCTGCTCGTCACTGAGATTGAGGTCCATGGTTCTACTCCGCGGCCGCCGGCGGCTTGCGCACGGAGGGATGCAGTCCGGATGGATCGACCACCATGCCGAACTCCTGAAGATTGTGGGCGTGACAGAGCTGATGCAGCGCAAAGGCCTGGTCGATCGCGGCGGGCTGGCCCATCACGTCGACCGAGCGGTTCACCGCCTCCTTGGTCATCTTCAGCGCGAAGGACGGCTTTGTCGCGATCCGGCGCGCCAGCTCCAGCACGCGCGACGATAGTTCCGCGCGCGGCACGACCTGATTGACCATGCCGAGCTGGTGCGCCTCCTGCGCGCTCCAGCTGTCGGCGGTGAACAGCAGCTCCTTGGCCTTGCGCGGGCCGAGCTCCCAGGGATGCACGAACCATTCGACGCCGCAAACGCCCATGGTGACGACGGGGTCGCAGAATTGCGCATCGTCGCTGGCGACGATGAGGTCGCAGGCCCAGGCCAGCATCAAGCCGCCCGCGATGCATTTGCCATGGACTTCGGCGATGGTCGGCTTTGCCAGATTGCGCCAGCGCCGCGTGATCTGGAGATAAATTTCCTGCTCGCGCGCGAAGCGGCCGTGCGCGTTGGCTTCCGCAAAGCCGCCCCAATTTCCGATCGGCGGGAAATCGACGCCGGCCGCGTTCTTGCCGCCGGGGCGAAGATCATGGCCCGAGGAGAAATGCGGGCCGTTACCGGCAAGGATGATGACCTTGACCGCATCGTCCTGCACCGCCGCGTCGAAGGCGGCGTTGAGGTCGTAGGTCATCTGCAGGTTCTGTGCGTTGCGCGCCTCGGGCCGGTTCATCACGACCCGGGTGATGTCAGGCTCGGGCCGCTCCACGAGGATGGTCTCGAACGAGGTCATCGCGTTCCCCCCGGTACTCTGTCTTATTGTTTCCTCGAGTTGACTATGTCGGTCAGGGATAGGCAAGAGGCTTGCGTCAGCCGGCTGGGGCAGCGGTGCGCAACTGTTTGTCGCCGTCATTCCGGGGCGCGAAGCGAACCCCGAATCTCGAGATTCCGGGTTCGATGCTGCGCATCGCCCCGGAATGACATTCTGAAGCTGGCGTCTTGCGGGTCCCATCTGGTAGTTTGCGCCGGATTCCACCGGGAGAAATGAGATGCGCAAGATCCTGACCGTGCTGGCGGCGCTGGCCTCGCTGAGCCTCACCAATTGCGGCTACAACGCGATCCAGAGCGAGGACGAGCAGATCAAGGCGAACTGGTCCGAGGTCGTGAACCAGTATCAGCGCCGGGCCGATCTCGTGCCCAACCTCGTCAACTCGGTGAAGGGTTTTGCCCAGCAGGAGAAAGACGTGCTGCTCGGCGTCACCAATGCGCGCGCCAAGGTCGGCAGCATCCAGGCAACGCCCGAGGTGCTGAACGATCCGGCCGCCTTCCAGAAGTTCCAGGCGGCCCAGGGCGAGCTCTCGAGCGCGCTGTCGCGGCTCCTGGTGGTGACTGAAAACTATCCGCAGCTCAAGTCCGACGCCTTGTTCAAGGATCTGATGTCGCAGCTCGAGGGCACCGAGAATCGCATCACCGTGGCGCGCAACCGCTACATCAAGTCGGTGCAGGACTATAACGTCACCATCCGCTCCTTCCCCAGCAACCTCACGGCGATGATGTTCGGCTACAAGGAGAAGCCGAACTTCTCGGTCGCAAACGAGAAGGAGATCTCGACTGCGCCGAAGGTCGATTTCAATCCGGCGCCTGCGCCGTCGAAGTAAGCGCGCGCCGTCTTGCGAATGCGCCAAACCCCACCCACCACTGTCATTCCCCGCGCAGGCGGGGAATCCAGTACGCCGCGGCTTCACGGCTCAAGCACTGCGGCCTCTGGAATACTGGATCGCCTGCCTTCGCGGGCGATGACAGCGAATGTGTGGCGTGCGATTATCGTATTCGCACTCTTCCTCACCCTCGCGTTCCCCGCCTCCGCCGACGTCGCCGTGCCAGAGCTCACCGGCCGCGTCGTCGATCAGACCGGCACGCTCTCCAGCAGCGACATCGCCTCGCTGTCGCAAAAGCTGCGCGACTTCGAGACGCGCAAGGGTAGCCAGATCGCCGTTCTGATCGTGCCGACCACGCTACCGGAGACGATCGAGCAGTTCTCGATCCGCGTCGCGGAGGCCTGGAAGATCGGCCGCAAGAAGATCGACGACGGCGCGATCCTGGTGGTTGCCAAGAACGACCGGCATTTGCGCATCGAGGTCGGCTATGGCCTGGAAGGCGCGCTCACCGACGTCACCGCGCGGCGGATCATCGACGAAATCATCACGCCCAAATTCAGGAGCGGCGATTTCGCCGGCGGCATCGCTGACGGCGTCGATCGCATCATCAAGGTGATCGACGGCGAGCCGCTACCGGTTCCCTCTCCGACCGTGAATTTCGGCAGTCTCGACGATCTCGCTCCGCTGTTCATCGTCACGCTGTTCGTCTCGGTGGGCATCGGCGGCGCCATCCGCGCCATGCTGGGACGGCTGCTCGGATCGCTGGCGACAGGGGGCATCATCGCGACGCTGACCTGGTTCATTCTCGGCTCGTTCGGGCTCGCCCTCGCGCTGGGCGGCCTCGGCTTCATCATCGGATTCGTCGCCGATCTGTTTTCGGCGATCACGCCGGGCACGGGCCGCTCGCGCGGCGGCACCTGGTCGAGCGGCTCTTCGTCGGGTGGCTGGAGCAGCGGATCGTCGAGCAGCAGCGACAGCGGCAGCTTCAGTGGCGGTGGCGGCAGTTTTGGCGGCGGCGGCGCCTCGGGGAGCTGGTAGCGGTCATGGGCATCAAGCGCATTGCCAGACATCTGGTGCAGCATCATTGGCGGGCGAAGCAGATCTTTCCGCAAGCCGTGCTCGCTCGCATCGAACAGGCCATCGCGCGTGGCGAAGCCAGCCATTCCGGCCAGGTCCGCTTCGTCGTCGAGGGCGCGCTCGACGGTCGCCCCCTGTTCAGCAACCAGCCGGCGCGGGCGCGCGCACTCGACGTGTTCTCGCACCTGCGCATCTGGGACACCGCACACAATAACGGTGTCCTGATCTATCTCCTGCTCGCCGACCGCGACGTCGAGATCATCGCCGATCGCGGCATCGACGCGAAGGTGGGGGCCGCAGGCTGGGAGAGCATCTGCCGCGCGATGGAGGCGGAGTTCAGGTCAAACCAGTTCGAGCGCGGCGTCATCGCCGGCATCGAAGCGGTGTCGCGCGAGCTGGCACGGCATTTCCCGCCGCAGGGCCCGCATGCGAACGAGCTGCCGGATGCGCCCGTGGTGATGTGACGGACTGTGATGTGGGGTGAGTTGCCTCTGCCGTCATTGCGAGGAGCCGTTGCGACGAAGCAATCCCGGCTGCGTCTGCGGAAAGATCCTGGATTGCTTTCGCCTTCGCCAAAGGCTTCGGCGGACAAGTCGCTGCGCGCGCAATGACGAGGCCCATTCCGCCGCCGTTCATCTTGTCCCGATTACAAATTGTTTCACGCCCGCCACACCGGTTCCACCTTCCCGGCTCAATTCGGCCCCGGATAACTCCCTAAAATTTCGGTAAGCGGGTCCCAAGGTAAGGATTTCGCAAGCAATGAAAGTTACCAAAAGGTCAATCCAGAGCGGAGTATTTGAACTGTGAGCGAACCCATGGCTGAGCAGGCTGCCCAGGATAAGAGCGTCGTCGAAGCCGGGACGACCGCGCCGCAGGCTGTCGAGGCTGCTGCGATCGATGCCCCCTCGATCGCGCCTGACCACGAGGCGCCGCCCAAGCCCGATCCGGTGAAGATCGAGCCGCCGAAGATCGAGGTCCCGAAAATCGAAGCCAAGGCTGAGCCCAAAGCCGAAGCCACGGCCGAAGCAAAGCCCGGCAAGCTTATCGTCATGGCGCCCTCGGACCGGTCGCGTAACGGCACTTGGGACCGCGAGGATTTCGCCCCGCATGTGAAGGCGGATGAACCGCGCGAGGCCGGCAGCAAGCGCCGCCTCTCGGCCATGGCCGCGGTGGTGGCGATTGCCGCCAGCGTCGGTGCGATCAGCGGCGCGCTCGCAACCGCCGGCATGATGCACTTCGCAAGCCCGGCCCAGGCGCCGGTGCAGGTCGCCGACACCAGTGCGCTCGATGCCTCGGTCGCGCGGATCGATGCCGATCTCGTCGCGCTGAAGGCCAATGTCGAGCACAGCACGAAGACCGGTGTCGGCCAGTTCAATCGGGCCAATGACCGCCTCGACAAGCTCGAGAAGGCGCAGGCCGAGCCGATGGCCCGGATCGCAAAACTGTCCGAGACCGTCGACAAGCTCCGCGCCACGCCGCCGGCCGCTCCCGCGCAGGCCGCCGCGGCAGCGCCCGCGAAGGAGACCACCGGCTCGATTGCGCCTGCCCAGCAGGTTGCAACCGCTGCCGCGTCGGCCCCAGTGGCCGCCGCCCCCAAGACCGAGGTCGGCCGCATGCCGACGATCGAGGGCTGGCGGCTGCGCAACGCTGCCAATGGCGGTGCGCTGATCGAGGGCCGTGACGGCCTCTATGAGGTCTATCCCGGCGATCCCATCCCCGGCGTTGGCCGTGTCGACGCGATCCGCCGCCAGGACGGCCGCTGGGTCGTCGTCACCAGCAAGGGGCTGATCACCGCGCGCTGAGCGTTCGATATCCGGATTTCGAAGAGGCGCTTCACCACACCGTGAAGCGCCTTTTTGCTTGAATAGGCGTGCCCGCGCGGTGTTACCTCAGGCATGAACCGCGCGTTGCGAATTCTCATTGCTGCCGCCCTGCTGTTCGGCGGCGCCGCCTCGCTGTCGGCGGCGGAGACCGCGCAGCTGACGCGCGGCACGGCCATCACCGATCCCGATCTGTTGCGCAAGCTCGACGAAGGCGATGTCCTCGCGATCTCGCGCCTGGTGGCGCCGGAGCGTGAGGCCGATGGCCGGCTGACCACCGACCGGCTGTTCGCGTCGCTGCCGCAACTCAAGGACATTCCGCCGGCGATCGACGCGGAGTTCGACCGCTACATTGCGCGGCAGAAGGCAGCCTGGCCCACCGAGACCATCGGCGTCGGCGAAGGCTTTGACGTGCAGCTGTTCGATCGGGCCAACCTGAATTCCCCCGACACCCGTTTCGTGCTCGCCGGCATCGTCAACCGCATGGACCGCGCTTATGTCGGCGAGGAATCCTGCGGCGAGATCCGGCTGATCTATCGTCTGGCGCGCTTCGACGGCGGCAAGTCCGCGTCGCGGCTGCCGATGACGTTCAATCTGGTGATGAAGGCGCGCGATGCACGCCAGACAGACGCGAACGGCAAGCCGATCAGCTGCGCCGAGATTGCGCGCCGCTGGCTCGACAACGGCAACTGGCAGGAGCTGATCGGCGGTCGCGACGACGCGATGCTCGATCGCATCGAGACCAACATCCAGATATCGGTCGCAGCGAAATCGGCGTTGCACGACTTCCGCTCCGACTATCTGCTCAAGGTGTTCAAGTACGACGCGGCCACGAAGACGTTCGCGGAAGCGGTGCTGGAGAACCAGATCGACCGCGACCGCATCCTCGCCGACGATGGGCTTCGGCGCGATTTCAGGGACTGGCTGCTCGCACCCGAAAACCTGCGCGAGTTCGATCGCGGCACGGTGCTGGTCCCGGAGAAGTTTTTGGCGAGGGCCGCGGTGGTGCCGACACCCGCCGGCCTCGATGCCTCCCCAGCCCAGCCGGCGTTCGGCATGATGCAAGGCGAGGGAAAAGGCGAGGGCGGCGGGCCGGTCTTCACCGATCAGGACGTGGTCGGCGCGCTGAAGCGGGCCGCCGCGCGCGGGGACATGATGAACATCCGCTCGGTCGCGGGATTCCAGCGCCGCCTCAACGACGTGACCTGCGCCGGCTGCCACCAGACCCGCGGCATCGGCGGCTTCCATTTCCCCGGTGTCGACTGGCTGGCGGACAAGCCGTCCAATTCGACCATCGTGCCGGCTTCGCCGCACTTCCTCGGCGACCAGCTCCGCCGCCGTGACATCCTGACCGCGTTTGCCGCAGGCAAACGTCCTGATTTTTCTCGCGGATTTGCCAGCCGGCCGCAGACCCGCGGCAGAAGCGAGCTAGCCGGAAGCGAGTACCAGGACGGCTGGGGCGCGCATTGTTCTTTGCCGGACGAGGGATCGGGAACGCCGGACAAGAGTTTTACGTCATGGAACTGTGCTAACGGTCTCACCTGTCAGGCCGCCGCGGCCTCACGCCGCATCGGCATGTGCTTCATCAAGACGCGTTGAGCCTACAAGCGATTTGGATGACCCATGACGGACACCAGCGAAGCCAACAAGGAGCGCAATCGCGAGATCGCGCGCAATGAGGAAGCCAAGCAGGTCCTTGGCAGCACCCGCGTCAGCATCTGGGCGGTCGCGATGGCCGTCATTATCGGCGGGATCTTGTTCACGCTCGGCTGGCTGTCGTTGAAGTAGCCTCACTTCGCGTAGTTGGTCATCCGCTTACCCGGCAGCAATTCATAGGCCGGCTTCCAGCCGGGCAGCGCGGCCATCCGGCCCAGCCAGGCGTGAACGGCGGGATGGCTCGTTCGGAAATCGAAGCCGTGCTCGTCGCTGGGATAGTGCAGATAGGCCATCATCGAGATGTCGGCGACCGTCGCCTTCGCGCCGATCGCGAAGGCGTTGTGCTGGAGATGCCCGTCGAGAATGCCGAGAAAGTCCTCGAGCCGGCGACGGAAATGCTTCAACACCTGCGGGTCGTTCTTCTCGGTGAAGGCGCGCATGAAGCGATAAGTCGCCATGTAGCCGGTGAGCTTGTGGTTGTCCCAGAACAGCCAGCGCAGCAGCTCGAACTTTTCATCCTCGGTCTCGGCGCCGAAGCGGCCGTACTGCTCGGCGAGCTTGAGCAGCAGCGGCGCGGTCTGCGTCATCTTCACGCCGTCGACCTCGAGCACGGGAATCTCGCCCATCTCGTTGACGGCCTTGCGCCACTCCGCCGTGCGCGTGACGCCGCCGCCGAAATCGGTCCAGACCGGCTCGAACCTCTCACCGCAAAGCGTCAGCATCAGCGCCAGCTTGTAGCTGTTGCCGGATTCGGGGAAGTAGTGCAGGCGGTAGTTGGGCATGAGACCTCGCGGGACGGGACGTTGGCGATGAAGCTACATCGTCTGGCGTCATCATTGCGAGCCCAGCGAAGCAATCCAGCAATGCGTCTCCGCTGCCCGGACCAGCGCTTTGCGCGCCCGGGATGACGGCGGGGTGTGAGGCGCGCTCCTAACCCACCGCGCCCGACCCCCGCAGCTGTTTGATCGCCGCCTCGTCGTATCCCGCCCCGCGCAAAATCTCGTCACTGTGCTCGCCGACCGCGGGCGGCTTGCGCGGCTGGACCTTCTTGGCGCCGTCGATCCAGATCGGGCTGTTGATGGTGAGCATGGTGTCGTTCTCGAACGGCACCAGCACTTCGTTGTCGAGCATCTGCTTGTCGTTCGGAATGTCGTCCAGAATGGCGACGACACCGAACACGAGGCCGCTGCCGTCGAGAATCCTGCGCCATTCGGCGAGATCCCGGGTGGCGAAGGTCTCGTCCAGGATCTTGATCAGCTCCACCGAGCGGGCGTGCCGGTCCGCTTTGGTGGCGAAGCGCGGGTCGTTGATCAGGTCCTCGCGTCCGAGGCACTTGGCCAGCGTCGGAAACTGCTTCTCCTCGTTCAGGAGCGACAGGATCAGCCAGCGGCCGTCCCTGCACTGGTAGTGATTGGCGACCGCATTGAGCGCGCGCTCGCGCGGGCGGCGCTCGCCGAACTTGGCGCCGCAGAGCTTGGCCTGCGCCAGCACGCTCGCGGCCCACACCCCGTTGGCCATCAGGTTGGAGGCGACATGCGAGCCCTTGCCGGTCTTCTCGCGCTGATACAGCGCGGTGACGATGGCACCGTAGAACGCCATGGCGCAGGGATGGTCGCCCATGCCGGCGACCGAGCGGGCTGGGGTCGTGTCGGTGTCGGCGCGGACCAGGTCCATCAGGCCGGAGCGTGCCCAATAGGCGTTGCTGTCGAAACCGGGCTTGTTGGCTTCCTCGCCCTTTTCGCCATAGCCGGTGAAGGACGCGTAGATCAGCCGGTCGTTGAGATGAGCGAGATGGTCATAGGTGATGCCGAGCTTGGCGCGCACCGGCGGCGGCATGTTGGTGATGAAGACGTCGGCTTCCTTCACCAGCTTGTAGAGCACGGCCTGCGCCTCGGGCTTGGCGAGGTCGAGCGCGATGCTCTTCTTGTTGCGCGCTTCCAGCAGCCAGGCGAAATTGTGCTCGCCGGTGGGATAGCCCGGCAGGTTCGGCAGATTGCGGTAGGGATCGCCGGCCCCGGGCGGCTCGATCTTGATGACATCGGCGCCGAAATCCGACAGCACGGTCGCGGCCGCGGGCGCTGCGATGAAGCTCGCGCAGTCCAGAACCTTCAGGCCGGCAAAAATGCCCTTATCCATCGCGACGTCGCTCCCTTAGCTCTTGTCGTTTCCCGCGCGCTGGAATTGGCGCGGGCAACTGATGGGAGCAATTAGACCGATGTTTCCGCGGGATGCAACGGCGCCCGGCGCAGGGCCTCACTCCTCCCCCGCAAGCAGCGCCGCGTTGCCGCCGGCTGCGGCCGTATTGATCGTCACCGTCTGCTCGGTCGCAAACCGGGCGAGGTAGTGCGGGCCGCCAGCCTTCGGGCCGGTTCCGGACAGGCCATTGCCGCCGAACGGCTGCACGCCGACCACGGCGCCGATCATGTTGCGGTTGACGTAGATGTTGCCGACCTGCATGCGGTCGATGATGCCCTCGATGGTGTCGTCGATGCGGGAGTGGACTCCGAGGGTGAGGCCGTAGCCGGTGCGCTCGATCGCCTGCAACACGCGCTCGAGGTTTTCGGCGCGGTAGCGCACGACATGCAGGATCGGGCCGAACACTTCCTCGGTGAGCTGGCCGGCGTCCCTGAGCTCGAAGATGTGCGGCGCGACGAAGCAGCCGTCCGGCGCGGCGCCGGCAAAATGCAGCTTCGCCGCGGTCTTCATCCGCGCGACATGCGCATCGAGCCGCTGCTTGGCCTCCCGGTCGATGACCGGGCCGACATGGGTCGCGACGTCGGAGGGATCGCCGATTCTCAGCTCGCGCGCCGCGCCCGCGATCATCTCGATCATGCGGTCGGCGACGTCCTCCTGCACGAACAAAAGCCGCAGCGCCGAGCAGCGCTGGCCGGCGGAGCGGAAGGCCGAGGTGACGACGTCGTCGGCGACCTGCTCGGGCAGCGCGGTGGCATCGGCGATCATCGCGTTGATGCCGCCGGTCTCGGCGATCAGCGGCACGATCGGCCCGTCCTTGGCGGCAAGCGTCCGGTTGATCAAGCGCGCCACCTCGGTCGAGCCGGTGAAGACGACCCCCGCGACGTCCGCATGCGCGGTCAGCGCAGCGCCGATGCGACCGTCGCCGGTGACGAGATGCAGCGCGCTTCTGGGAATGCCGGCCTCATGCAGCAGTGCGACGGCTTCGCGCGCGATGCGCGGCGTCTGCTCGGCGGGCTTTGCGACCACGCCATTGCCGGCCATCAGCGCCGCGGTGACCTGTCCCAGAAAGATCGCCAGCGGAAAATTCCATGGCGAGATCGCGACAAAGACGCCGCGGCCGCGCAGGCCAAGCGCATTGCTCTCGCCGGTCGGGCCCGGCATTGCGGCCTCGCTGCCGAACAGCTTGCGGCCCTGCGCGGCATAATAGCGGCAGAAATCGGCGGCTTCGCGCAGCTCCGACAGCGCATCGTCGAGCGTCTTGCCGCCCTCGGCTTGCAGCAGCGCGATGAAGCGGGCGCTGCGGCTCTCCAGCAGATGCGCGGCCTGCTCCAGCGCCGCCGCACGTGCTCCGGCCGGCGTCCGGCTCCAGGCGGCGAAACCGGCACGGCTTGCTGCCACGGCCGCATTGGCCTGCTCCGGCGTTGCGTCTGCGATGGGCTCGAGATCCGCGGCTTCGGCCTTCACGCCGGTCAGCAATCGGCCGAGCGCTTCGCGTGCGCCGAACTCGACACCGCGCGAATTGCGCCGCTCTGGCGCGAACAGATCGCCCGGCAGGGGAATTTTGGGATGCGCCGCCGCTTGCGGCCGCACGATCGCATCCGCCGGACGCTGCAACAGCGCGGGCACCGGCACGCGATAATCGGCGGCCTGCGCCACGAAGGAGGAATTGGCGCCGTTCTCCAGCAGACGCCGCACCAGATAGGCGAGCAGATCGCGATGGCTGCCGACCGGCGCATAGGTGCGGTAGGCGATGTCAGGATGATCTTTCGCCAATTGCTCGTACAGCGCTTCGCCCATGCCGTGCAGGCGCTGGAACTCGAAGCCGCCGCCATCGGCTGCAAGCTCCAGCACGGTCGCGATCGTCAGCGCATTGTGGGTCGCGAATTGCGGGAAGATGCGCGGCCGCAAGGCCAGCAGCTTCGTCGCGCAGGCGACGTAGTTGAGATCCGTCATCGCCTTGCGCGTGAACACGGGATAGCCGTCGAGCCCGCGCTCCTGCGCGCGCTTGATCTCGGTGTCCCAATAGGCGCCCTTGACGAGGCGCACCATCAGCTTGCGGTCGTGCGCGCGGGCGAGTTCGTCGACATAGTCGATCACCGCGCTCGCGCGCTTCTGATAGGCCTGGATCGCGAGGCCAAATCCGTCCCAGCCGGCAAGCGAGGGATCGGCGAGCGTTGCCGCGATCACGTCGAGCGACAGCTCCAGCCGGTCGGCTTCCTCGGCATCGACGGTGAAGTTGAGGTCGTGGGCCTTGGCGCGCTGCGCGAGGTCCAGCAAGAGCGGCACCAGCTCGGCCATCACCCGCTCGCGGCTGATCGCCTCGAAGCGGGGATGCAGCGCCGAGAGCTTGACGGAGATGCCGGGCCGGTCGGGGAGGGGATTGCTCTCCGCAGCCTTGCCGATGGTCTCGATCGCACTGGCATAGGCATCGAAATAGCGCTTGGCATCCGCCGCCGTACGCGCGCCTTCGCCGAGCATGTCGAAGGAATAGCGCGCCTTCTGACCGGAGCGGGGCTTACCCCGTTCCAGCGCCTGCTCGATGGTCTCGCCCAGCACGAAATGATTGCCCATCAGCCGCATCGCCTGGCGCGTCGCGGTGCGCACGGCCGGCGCGCCGAGCCGCTTCACGAGGCGTCCGATGGTGCCGTCGGGCGTCTCGCCGGGCTGAATCACACGGGCAGAGAGACCGAGCGCCCACGCCGAGGCATTGACCAGGAACGCGGTGGACTTGGTCTCGTGGTGGATGAAGTCGCCTTCGCCGAGCTTGTCCTCGATGAACTGGTCGGCGGTGCGGGCATCCGGCACGCGCAGCAGCGCCTCGGCCAGCACCATCAGCGCGAGCCCCTCCTTGGTCGAGAGCGCGAATTCCCGCAGCATGTCCTCGACGCCGCCAAGGTTTCCTGCGAGCCGGTCGTCGCGCTTGCGGATGGCCTCGATCAGCCGGGTTGCGGTCCGGTCGATCCGCGCCTCCTGCGGCGGGGTCAGATCCGAGGCCGGCAACAGGCGCGCGGCGATCTCGGCATCGTCAGGGGCGTAGGGGGCGGTGAAGGGCGGCGGGATGTTCGGCATTGGCGTGTCCTGTGTCTGAAATCCAGGATAAGGCCCGCTTGACCGTAGTTCGATAGACAATCTAATCGATTTGCCTTAGAAAATGAAGATCTGAAGCCTAATGGCCGTACAGAATATGGAACTCGATCGAATCGACCGGAAAATCCTCTCGATTCTTCAGGAAGACGGGCGAATCGCCAATGTCGAGCTCGCCGAGCGGATCGGGCTGTCGCCGACCTCGATCGGGGAGCGGCTGAAGCGCCTGCAGCGCGAGGGTTTTGTCGAGGGCTATGGCGCGCGGCTCAATCCGCATCGGCTGGGCCTCGGTCTTCTGGTGTTCGTCGAGGTGCTGCTCGACAAGACCACGCCCGATAATTTCGAGCGGTTTGCGCGCGCGGTGAAGCTCGCGCCCGAAGTTCTGGAGTGTCACATGGTTGCCGGCGGCTTCGACTATCTTGTGAAGGCGCGGCTGGCCGACATGGCGGCGTATCGACGCTTTCTCGGCGAGACCCTGCTGGCGATGCCGGGCGTGCGCGAGACGCGGACCTATGCGGTGATGGAGGAGATCAAACGCGACGCACCGTTGCCGGTGGGCTGACGAAATGCCGTCGCGATTGTCATTGCTGTGGCGTCGAACGAGCGGTTTTTCAGGAAAAATAGCTATCCTTGTGCAGTCGCAACGCCTGTCGTCGAATGCACTGGCCGTCTTCTGAAATTTTCTTGGCCCGCTCCCGGAGATGATCCGGGAGGCAGCAAAAGGCTGGCGGGCTTAAACTTTGAGGTTCTCTGCGGAGGTTTTGCCCCGGTTTGCGATCTCTTCGTATTCCACCGTCTGTCCCTCGTTGAGCGTGGACAAACCGGCCTTCTGCACTGCCGAGATATGCACGAACACATCCTTGCCCCCCGACGCAGGCTGGATAAATCCATAACCCTTCGTCGGGTTGAACCACTTGACCGTACCTTTAGCCATCACGACTTCTCCGCGGGTCTTCCTCCGAGATCTCGAACCGCCAGTCCCCGCCAACCGGCCGGTTCGGTCCTAACAGGATACGCGGAATGTGGCGGGCTTGGTAGCTCAAACCACATCGGCATTTCGCCGAATTCCGCTCAACTTCGCGGCGCTTTTGCCGGTTTTGCCCGTTTCGCGGTCAAATGGCCGGAGCGCGTCGGATCTACTGCGGAGAAAAGATCGACTCGTCGTTCTTCCTTACCCTCCGCTGGAGGGGTCCGGGACGAGCGTAGCTCGCCCGTGGTCGATCGCGCGCAGCGCGAGCGGGGTGGGGTGATCTCTCAACACGGGCAGCGTTCGAGGCGGAGAGACTGTCACCCCACCCCGCTACGCATTGCGCTGCGCTTCATGCGTAGCGACCCTCCCCCTCCAGGGGAGGGTAAGCGAGCGCGATGCCCGTCCGTCAATAGGTCGCGGCCAGATAATCGACGATCTTGCCGACATCGGCATCGTTGATCGGCGCGCCATAGACCTTGATCATCTTGGTCACCTCGGCCTGCCAGAAGCCTTTCTTGTCCTTCATCGGCGGCTGCGTCTTGATGTAGTCGGCCGAGTGGCAGGCGCTGCAATTGCCCTTGACGACCTCGAGATCGGGGCCCGGCTTGAACGCAGCGACCTCGTCCGGAAGCTGGTAGTTGACGGGCGCCGCGGTCACGGTCGCAAGGCCGGTGGCGAGGGCAAGCGTGATGGCGAGGAGAACGGTGCGCTGCACGATCATTCTCCCTCAGGCCACGCTGACGCGAACGGTTTCGACGACGTTGCGCAAATAACCCGCCGGGTTCCAGCGCGGCGTGTCCGGCTGCGTCTCACCGCCATTGCCGGTGGCGCGCACCTTGAGCTCGACATTGCCCGCCGCGAGCTTCACCGGCAGCTTCCATTCGCGGAAGGCGTATTTGCCGAGATCCTTGCCGAGCTTGGCGCTGACCCAGGTCTTGCCGCCGTCGGTGGAGACCTGGACCTCCCGAATGCCCTTGCCGCCGTCGAAGGCGATGCCGCGCAGCGTCGTGCGGCCGGCCTTGAGCTTGGCGCCGTCAGGGACGCTGGTGATGAAGGAACGGATGGTCAAGCGGTTGATCGGGATGGTCGCCTTCGGCGTGGTGCCGGGCTCGATCGAATTGTCGGGCGTATCGGGGATGCGGTAGGCCGACTTCATCCAGAAGCCGTCATAGACATTGTCGATGACGGTGATCTCGTTGAGGTGCTTGACCCAGTAGGTGCCGTAATAGCCGGGCACGATCAGGCGCAGCGGAAAGCCGTTGAGGAACGGCAAATCCTCGCCGTTCATGCCATAGGCCAGCATCACCTCGCCGTCGCTGGCGTGCGCGATGTCGAGCGCCTTGACGAAGTCAGGCGTCTTGTCGCTGACAGGGCCGTCCATGCCGTTGAACGTGACCTGCTTGGCGCCGCTCTGCACGCCGGCCATCTCCAGCACCGCCTTCAGCGGCACGCCGCGCCAGCGCGCGCAGCCCATGGCGCCGTTGGCGAGCTGGCCGCCGGCGACGCGCGGCTCGAAGAAGCCGCGGCTGTTGCCGGAGCACTGTGCGACGGCGACGATCTCCGTCGCCTTCATCTTTCTGATGTCCTTCAACGACAGCTTCAGCGGCTTGTCGACCTTGCCCTTGACCTCGAGCGTGAACTTGTCGGGGTCGAGATTGTAGGGCAGGTCGGAGAGGTGATAGCGCACGAAGAACGCGTTGTTTGGCGTGATCGGGCCGTCGTTGAAGATCGCAAACGGCGTCTCGAGCTGCGGCGGCCGGCTGGTGAGGCCGATCATCGGCCGCTTCTGCGGATATTTCACCAGCGGCCGTTCGCCATTGGCGAACGGGAGCGTGACGGTGTCGAGTGCCAAGGCCCTGGTGGAATTCAGCGTGGCCGCAAGTGCGGCGAAGCCCGCTCCTTTGAGCAGGTCGCGTCGATCGAACATCTGGTCCCCTCCCGGGAGCTTTTCGTCGGACCTGCGGTCATCACCGCCGACCCGCGCTCATCTGTCGCAACGATCTCGACGAAGTCAATTCGTGCTTTCGCAGCAGGCCCATGCCGCTGCGTTGCAGCAGGCCGGTGTTACATGAGCATGCATGCGGCCAGGTTCTCTCTGCGGCGGCGGTGTCCTCCCTCGCCCCGCTTGCGGGGAGAGGCGAACATCAGGCCGCGACGCGCTCCCTGCGATCCACCAGCGCCGCCAGCTCCCGCGCGTCTGCCACCACGCGCACGGCCATCGGCTCGTCGCGGCCGCGGATCGGGACTTCCTGTTGCGGCAGCGCATCGTCGGCAAGGCCCGCCGTGCTGCGGATCTCGTCCGAGACGATCGCCTCGCAGGTCAGCGTCTTGGTCATGTCCTGCAGGCGGGCGGCGACGTTGACGGCATCGCCCAGCGCCGTGAAGACGATGTGATCGCGATAGCCGATGTCGCCGATGATGACCTCGCCGCCGTGAATGCCGATGCCGAAGCGGATCGGCTGGCGAAGATCGTGGCTCAGGAGCTGGTTCAGCTCGTCGATATGGGTGGCGATGCCGCTCGCCGCCTTCAGCGCCTGCCGACAGGCGATTTGCGGATCGGCGGTGAGCCCGAACAGCGCCAGCATGCCGTCGCCGACGAACTGGTTCGGCTGGCCGCCATTCTCGATCACGGCCTGCGACACCGCGCCGAGGAAGCGGTTGACGATGAAGACGGTGTCGAACGGCAGCCGCTTCTCGGCGAGCTGCGTCGAGCCGCGCATGTCCACGAACAGGCTGACGAGATAGCGCTCCTGGCCGATGCTGGCCGGCGCCGAGGCGTGTGCGCTCGCCGACGATGCCTGCGGCGTGAAGAGCTGGAAGAAGGAGAGGTCGGAGGTCGGCCGCAGCTGGCAGGCCAGCCTGATCGAGGGATCGTTGGTGCCGACGCGGGTCAGCACGAAGGCCTCGCGCTGCGACGGCTCGGGCAGGACGGCATGATCGCCGATGACGCGGATGCGGCAGGTCGAGCAGCGGGCGCGGCCGCCGCAGACGCTAGCATGGGGCAGATTGTGCCGCAGGCTCGCTTCCAGCACGGAGAGGCCCTTGGGGACCCGCACCGTCTTGCCGTTGCCGTAGGACAGCGCGATCATGCCGCCGCGCCGTTCGCGCCAGGCCCGCATGCCGCGCGCTGCCAGCGCCAGACCCAGCAGCCCGAAATAGGTGACGGTGAACGCGCCGGTGATGCGATCGAGCGTCGCGGCCTCGGCCGTGGTGCCGACCTGACGACGGGTGAGATTGTGCGTGCGCCATTCGCCGTCATCGGCTTCGAATGCGACGTTCCGACCGCCCTGGTAGATGCCGAGCAGCGACAGCGTCGGGACCAGCACGGCGGCAGCGAGCAGATAGGGCGCGGCGCGCACGAAGAACGGCTTGAGGCGCAGCCAGAAGAAGATGCCGATGCAGCCATGCACCCAGGCGACCAGCAGCAGGATCGTCATCTGCCACAGCCGTCCGGGCGCGGCGACGAAGAACAGATACAGCTCCTGCGGATAGAGCTTCTGATGACCGTAGAGGGTATAGCCGAGCCGCACCCCGACCACGTGCGCCATGACCAGTGCGGGGATGCTGAGGCCCAGCACGAGCTGCAGCGGCTCGATCGTCCGCCAGCGGAACTGGCGGCGCTGATACAGCGCGTAGATGCCGAGCCCCATATGGGTGAGCGCGGCGCTGTAGAACACGATCGCGACCGGCAGGAACTGCCAGAACGCGGTGTGATAGTAGACCCCGGCCTCCATGGCCTCGACCGAGATATTGCCGAGCGCATGGTTGAGGAAATGGCTGATCACGTAGGAGAACAGGATCAGGCCGCAGACCAGCCGCACCTGCCGCACGCTGGTCGCGCGGACGAGTTCGGACATGTGTGCAGGAGCGGAGGCCATGATTCGATTGTATCAGTTCACGAAGAAGAACAGCCAGCGTAGCGGTTAATTCCCGATGTGGACAGCCGGCGGGATCACATGCGCGGCAAGGTTACCAAACCGTAGGGTCGGCAAAGGCGCGCGCCGGTGCGCAGTGCCCACGATGTCACGGTCAACCTCTGCCGTCGTCCCGGACAAGCGCGCCCTCAGGCGCGCGCCGATCCGGGACCTATCACCACAGGAAGACATTTGGCGAAGACTTGGAGTGACCAGGTCGCCCCAAACCCCTCCCTGTGCCTGGGTCCCGGGTCGCGCTTCGCTTGCCCGGGACGACACTGGTGTTGGCGCACCGCATTGACTCCCCCTTCCAGGTTGGCGAAAAGCGCGGCCGTGACGATCGCTCCCGATAGTTCTGCGAAGCCGGACGGCACCGAACGCCGTCTCATCCTTGTTGCCGTGGCGATCATCGCCGCGATGACGCTGTTGCGCATCGTCTATGCTTCCGCGATCGAGTTGCGCACCGACGAGGCCTATTATTGGACCTGGTCGAAGGAGGGCGCGCTCAGCTTCCTCGATCACCCCCCTGCTATCGCCTGGTTGATCCGCCTGGGAACCGCGATCCTCGGCGACACCCCGCTCGGGGTGCGCCTCGGCGGCATCGTCGCGATGCTGGTGACGCAGCTGCTGCTGGCCGACATCGTCCGCCGTCTTACCCATGATGTGCGCGCGGTGGTGCTCGCGGTGCTGATGCCGGAGGCCGCGCTCTATTACGGCCTGCTGATGGCCAAGGTCGCGCCCGATGTCGCCATGATCCCGTTTGCGGTGGCGATGATGTGGTCGCTGGTGCGGCTGGCGCAAAGCGGCGACGGACGCTGGTGGCTGGCGGCCGGGCTGTTCGCCGGCCTCTCGATGCTGTCGAAATTCACCGCGGTGATGTTCGCGCCGGCGGTTGCGGCCTTTCTGCTGGTGCCGGATTGGCGCTGGCGCTGGCTGCGCAGCTCGTATCCTTATCTCGCGGTGCTGGTCGCAATCGCCGTGTTCTCGCCGGTGCTGATCTGGAATGCGCAGCACGACTGGGCCTCGTTCCGCTTCCAGGGCGTGCGCGCCACCGCCAATTACGGCATCTCGTTCCGCACCCTCGGCGACTTCATCGGCCTGCAGTTCGGCCTGGTCGGCTTCGTCATGCTGCCGGTGGTGCTGACAGGCCTCGTGCTGACGGCCTGGCGGGGCTACCGCACGCGCGAGCCCGTCGCGATCCTGTTGTCGACCGCGGTGCTGCTGCCGTTCCTGTATTTCCTGGTGAAATCGACCACGCTCCGGGTCGGCGACACCTGGCCGATGTTCATGTGGCCGGTCGGCTTTGCTGCAGCCGCCGTCAACCTCGCGGCCATGATGAAGGAGGATTGGTCGGCGCGCATGCTGAGATCGTCGGTGTTCTGGGCCAAGACCGCCGTCGGTTCGGGCCTCGCCTTCGTCGTCATCGTGTTCCTCTATTATGTCGCTGCGCCCTTCAATCTGCTTGGCAAGATCGATCCGATCGGCGCCGAGGCCGGCTATGAGGAGGTCGCCGCGCGCGCGCAGGCGGCGCTCGATGAGACCGGCGCGACCTGGATCGCCACCACGGACTACCGCACCTACGCGATGATGCGCTGGCTGTTCCGCGGCCGCGTGCCCGTCATCGAGATCAACGAGCGCGGCCGCTTCCAGGATTTCCGCGATCCCGGCATGGACAAGATCAGGGGCCATGCCGGCATCTATGTCGGGCGCGAGCCGGACGATCGTTCGTCGCTGTGGGAGACCATTCCTGCCAAGCGCGAGCCGCTCGGCGAAGTCGAACGAAGCTGGCGCGGCGTTCGCTCGGATACCTATGCGATCGAGAAGCTCACCGGCTGGACCCCCGAGCTGTCGCCGCCGAAGGACTCGCCGCTGTTTTGGTGGAAGGTGCTGGCGGGCGAATTTGAAAAGCGCTTCTTCGGCTAGCACGGCGTCCCTTCACCCCCCTGGAGGGGGAGGGTCGATCGCGCGCAGCGCGAGCGGGGTGGGGTGATCTCTCCGCTCGGGCAGCGTTCAAGGAGGAGAGACACCCCACCCCGTCTCGCATCGCTGGCGCGCTGCGAGCCGACCCTCCGCCTCCAGGGGAGGGTAAGGAAGAACCGCTACTCCTCCTCGTCCTTCTTCCGCAGCAGATCCGTCGCCAGGTCCGACAATTTCGGCGGCGGCAACGCGGCGAACGGCAGCGGCCTCGTGACGTCGATCGCGGCGAGGCCCAGCCGGGCCGTCAGCAGCCCGTTCAGCACGCCTTCACCCAGCCGTTGCGACAGCTTCGCCGCGATGCCGTGGCCGAGCATCTGCTGCACCAGGCTGTCGCTCGCGGCCATGCCGCCGGTGATGGCGAGATGGGCGATGACGTGGCGGAGCAGGCGGATCATGCCGAGCGCGCCGGGGCGGCCGCCATAGAGATAGGCGAGCTGGCGGATCAGGCGCAGGGCGGCGACGAACACGAACAACACGTCGATCGCCGCGCGCGGGCTCACCGCGGTCACGATCGAAACCTTTTGCGCGGCGGAGGACACCAGACGCCGCGCTTCGGCATCCAGCGGCGACATCAGTTCGCGCTCGGCGAGCCGGATCATGTCGGCGCCGTCGATGATCTCGCCGGTGTGGCTCTCCAGCGCGGCGCGGGCGCGCGCGAGCTGCGGGTTCTGGTGCGCGATCTCAAGCAGATCCTGCACGATGGCGCGGCTCTCCTTGCGGTCGTCGCTGGCAAGCACGGCCGCCGCGCGCGCATGCAGTTTCTCGATGGTCGCGAGGCGCGCGAGCCCGAACGCCTCGCGGCCGATCACGACCGCGAGCGCCAGCGCGGTGACGGCAGCGAAGGCGACACCGACGAAGCCGAGGGTTTCGCTGCGCGCGAACAGATCCTCGATCAGGCGGACCACGCCGAGCCCGGTGCCGAGCAGCGTCAGCCCGGCAAGCCCCGACCAGAACAGCGTGCCCCAGGGAAAGCCGCGGCGCGCGGGCAGCGCGGCTGCGATCGGCACCGGCAGCGCCTGCGGGTCATGCTCCGGCGTGATTTGGATGGTGGCGCGGCCGAGCCGGCTGGTTTCGTCGGCTTCGGTGACGACGACGCCGGGATCGTCGAGCCGGAACGTCGCCGGCCGCCGTGGCTTCGATCGGTCGTTCATGCGAGCTTGTCTCCGATCAGGAACTGCAAGGCACGGTCGAGGCGGATGTGAGGCAACGTCGGCTCATTCGTTCCCTCGCGCTCGAGTTTGGGCGGACGGAAGCGCAGGAAGCGGAAGTCGCTCTTCTCGGCAGCCTGGGTCGAGAGCCCCTCGAACGCGCCCGTGCCGTTGAACAGCGGCTCGGGATCGAGCGGAAGATCGCCGGGAAACGTCGCCACTTCCGTGTTGCCGTCGAAGAACTCGCCGCCGGCGCTTTCGCCCGCGGCGGGTGTTCCCAGGATCGACGGCAGTTTGTCGCGGCCGTGCGCGACCTGCGCTTCCCGTGTGGCGCGCACCGCGGCGAGCGCCACCACGTCGATGGCGGCGCCGGTATTTTCCGCGCGCGCGACTGCGCCGGAGACGGCGCGGCGCAGCACGGCCTCGAGCCGGTCGTGGCTGGAATGGTGCAGATGGTCCGCCTTGGTCGCTGCGAACAGGATGCGGTCGATGCGCGGCCGGAACAGGCTGGAGAGGATTGTGCTGCGGCCGATGTTGAAGCAATCGAGGATGCCGGCCAGCGCGGCTTCGAGATCGTGCAGCGCCTCGGGGCCGGAGTTGAACGCGGCGAGCGCGTCGGCCAGCACGATCTGGCGATCGAGCCGGGCAAAATGATCGCGGAAGAACGGCCGCACCACGACGTCCTTGTAGGCCTCGAAGCGGCGCACCATCATCGCCCACAGCGATCCATCCGGCGCCTGCCTGCCAGCGGGCACGTCGAGCGGCGCGAAGGTCAGCGCCGGCGAGCCCGCGAGATTGCCGGGCATCAGGAAACGGCCGGGCGGCAGCAGGCTCATCGCGAAACGTTCGTCACGGCAGGCGCGCAGATAATCGGTGAAGAGCTTTGCCGCGGTCAGCGTCGCCTGCTCGTCCTCGCGCGCTTCGGGCTTGAGCGTCGCAAGATGCGCGTGCCATTCGCTCGCAAGATGCGCGCGCGGGACCTCGCGCGACAGCGCAAGGCTTTCCGCCGACCATTGCTCAAAACTCTTCTGCAGCAGCGGCAGGTCGAGCAGCCACTCGCCGGGATAGTCGACGATGTCGAGCGTCAGCGTGCGGTCGGCGCCGTTCGGGCGCTGATAGTCGATGACGAGCCTGAGCTCGCTGATGTCGACGGTCGAGCTCGGCCAATGCCGCTCCTCGACCAGCGCGCGCAAATGGCTCTCATAGGCGAACCGCGGCACGGCATCGTCGGGCTGCGGCGCCAGATGCGCCCGCGCGATCCGCCCCGCGGCATAGGCGTCGAATACCGGAAACCGGCCGCCGCGCGTGAGGCCGTGGATCAGCGCGGTGATGAACACGGTCTTGCCGGCCCGCGACAGGCCCGTGACCCCGAGCCGTACCGTCGGGTTGAAGAAGTGCTCGCCATAGTCGATCAGCGCCTGCGCGGACAGCCGCGCTTCTTCGACCATGTCCTGGAAACTGAATGCCATATGAACGTTAGTGGATCCGGGGCGGGCGGGATGTGTGTCCGTTCACAAAAGTGGCAATTGCGTGGGGAAAATCAAGCTCCATACTTCCACCGCCTTTGCAGGGAAATCCCCCGTTTGAACGACGCGCCGATCTTGAGCTACCCATAGAAGAGGGCATTACCACAACTTGCGGATTGCCATGACCGTCTTCCAACTGAAACAGTTTGCATCGAATTCCGTGCATGCCGCCGCCGACGCGATCGGCTGGGATTATGACCGTGCCGAGCTCATCGCCGACGGCATCATCCACGCGATCGGCGTGCTGTCCGGCATCGTCGCCGCGACCGTCCTGGTGGTGCTGACGGCGATCTATGCCGATGCGACCGACATCGTCGGCGTCTCGATCTACGTCGCCGGGCTGCTCTCGATGCTGGTGCTGTCGGCGACCTATAACCTCTGGCCGGTGTCTCCGGCCAAATGGCTGCTGCGGCGGTTCGACCATTCGGCGATCTATCTGTTGATCGCCGCGACCTACACGCCGTTCATCCTCGAGGTGAAGGACAGCGTGTTCGCGCTGGTGCTGCTCGCCGGCGTCTGGTGCGTCGCCGTGCTCGGCATCGTGCTGAAGCTGTTCTGCCCCGGCCGCTTCGACCGCGTCTCGGTCGGTATTTATCTCGCGATGGGCTGGAGCGGCGTGATGCTCTACGACGCCGTGGTCAAGGCATTGCCGGCACTGGTGCTGGGCCTCATCCTCGCCGGCGGCCTGCTCTACAGTTTTGGCGTGATTTTTCACGCATGGCGGCGGCTGCGCTTCCAGAATGCGATCTGGCACGGCTTTGTCTTGGCCGGCGCGGCGTGCCATTATACCGCGGTGCTCGACCTCGTGTTGAGCTGAGCAGGACCCGCGACGCCCGGACGGGCGAAGCGGCCGACAAGCGGTATAAGACAAGAGGAGACGTCGCATGCAGGTGACCGGCAAGGTCGTGGTCGTCACGGGCGGCGCTAACGGCATCGGCAAGGCGCTGTGCGAGGCCTTTCACGCGGCGGGCGCGGCCAAGGTCGTCGTCGCGGACATGGACGCCGGCAATGCCAGGGCGGTCGCCGCCATGGTGGACGGGGCGGCGTTCAAATGCGACGTCGCGCAGGAAAAGGACATTTCGCATGTGATCGAGGAGACCGAGCGCCAGTTCGGACCCATTGATCTCTTTTGCTCAAACGCCGGCATCGGCGGCGGCTTCGATCCGATGTCGGAAAACGCCGGCGGCGCCTCCGACGAGCCGTGGCAGCGCAGCTGGGCGATCCACGTCATGGCGCATGTCTATGCGGCGCGGCATCTCGTGCCCCGCATGAAGGCGCGTGGCGGCGGCTATTTCCTCAACACGATTTCGGCCGCGGGCCTGTTGTCGCAGGTCGGCAGCCCCGCTTATTCCACCACCAAGCACGCCGCGGTCGGCTTTGCCGAGAATCTCGCGATCTCGCACAAGGCGCACAACATCAGGGTCTCGATCCTCTGCCCGCAGGGCGTCGACACCAACATGCTGCGCTCGATCCCCAAGGGCCCGCAATCCGGCGATGGCGATCTCACGCCGGAGCAGGTGGCGAAAGACGTGCTCGCCGGCCTCGAGCAGGAGACGTTCCTGATCCTGCCGCACCCCCAGGTGCTCGGCTACATGCGCAAGAAGACCGAGAACTACGACCGCTGGATCGGCGGCATGGCCAAGATCCAGGCCAAGATGCGGGAGGATTTCGGGAAGTGAGGGGGAGATCGTCGCTCCGATTGACGCTGTCATGCCCCGCGAAGGCGGGGCATCCAGTACGCTGCGGCCTCTCGATTCAATCACAACCGCCTCGGAGTACTGGATCGCGCCTTCGCGGGCGATGACACCCAGGGTGAGGTCACACCACCAACTCCACGTCTTCCTCCATCCGGCTCGCCCGCAGCGCCCTTGCATAGAGCATCATCCCCTCGCGTACCTTGCGCTGCTCGGCGTCCGTCAACGCCGCCAGCGCGCCGCGCACCTGCTGGCGGCCGAACGCGTGCAGCGCCTCCAGTGTGCGCCGGCCCTTTGCCGTCAACGACAGTTTCTTGCTGCGTGCATCCGCCTCATCGGGCGTCTCCCTGAGCTCGCCACAGTCGATCAGCTTGCGCACCAGGCGGCTGACGCTGGATTTTTCCAGCCGCAGGAAGTCGCCGAGCTCGCCCGAGGTCATCGGACCGCGGATGCCGATCTCCAGAATGGTGTGCACGGCCGAGGGCGGATAATCCGAGGCTGCGACCGTCGCATCCATGAAGCCGAGCTCGCGCACCATCAGGCGCGAGGCAGCGCGGATGTCGTCGATCAATGCAAGCTCGGCCATCTTGACTCCCGGCATATAGTTGTATCATACAACTATATGCGCAGAGCGGCGCGCGCAAGCGTTTTGGAGTGGACGATGAGCGAAGCTTTGCCGACGGGGATGCGGATGAGGGGCAAGGTCTGCCTGGTCACCGGCGGCGGCAGCGGCATCGGCCGCGCCACCGCGCTGCGGATGGCGTCCGAGGGCGCCGGGACAATCCTGGTTGCGGGCCGGCGCGAGGCCGAGATCGAGGCGACTGTCGCCTCGTGCCGCGCGCTCGGCACGGAGGCGATCGCGCTTCGGACTGACATCACGCGCGAGGACGAGGTCGCACGCCTCGTCGGCACCGCCGTCGAACGTTGCGGCCGGCTCGATGTTGCCTTCAACAATGCCGGCTTCCAGGAGCGCCGCGCGCCGCTGGAAGAGCAGGGCCTTGAGGTCTACGACAGCGTGTTCGACACCAATGTCCGCGCGCTGTTCCTGTGCCTGCGTCACCAATTGCCCGTCATGCTCGCGCAGGGGCGCGGCAGCATCGTCGTCAATGCCTCGGTCAGCGGCATGCGCAATCCCAATCCCGGCTTCTCGCTCTATTCCGCGTCCAAGGCCGCCGCGATTTCGCTGACCCGCTCGGCGGCGATGGAGAACGCCCCGCGCGGTATCCGCATCAATGCCGTCGCGCCCGGCCGCGTCGTCACCGACATGATGCTGCGTGCCGGCGTCGGCGACGTCGCAACGGTCAGCGCCGGCCTGCCGCTGCGGCGGATGGGCAGCCCGGAGGAGGTGGCGGAGGCTGTGGTGTGGCTGTCGTCGGACGCGTCATCGTATGTGGTCGGACACGTGCTCGCGGCCGACGGGGGATTTTTGGCGTCGTAGTTGCGCGGTGGTGCAACAAACTCAGTGTCGTCCCCGCGAAGGCGGGGACCCATAGCCACACGGCGAGATTTGGCGAAGACTGCCAGTGTCGTAGCCCGGATGGAGCGGAGCGCAATCCGGGAATCGTGCCTCAAGCGAGCGGGCCCCGGATTACGCTCCGCTCCATCCGGACTACGGCCGTTCAATGCTTCTGCCCGTACAGCACCGGCACCGCCGAATCCACGACGACCTCGACGAGGCTGGTGCCTGCATGCGCCATGCCGCGCTTCAGGGCCTCGCCCAGCTCCGCCGCCTTGCTCACCCGCACCGCGTGGCAGCCCATGCCTTCGGCCAGCCGGACGAAATCGATGCCCGGCAATTCGAGCCCCGGCACGTTCCGCACCTGCATCACCTGGCTGAACGAGCGCATCGCGCCGTAGCCGGAATTGTTGATAACGACGATGGTCAGCGGCAGCTTGCGTTGGGCTGCGGTCCACAGCGCCTGGATCGAATACATCGCAGAGCCGTCGCCGATCAGGCACACGGTGCGGCTGTTCGGCTTGCCGAGCGCCATGCCGACGGCGGCCGGCAAGGAGTAGCCGAGGCCGCCGCTCGCCATGGTGTAGAATGAATCCTGGCCGCGCATCGGCATGAATTTCTGCATCGCCGGGCGGTGCGACGGCACTTCCTCGACCAGCGAGGCGCCCTCCGGCATCGCCTGCGACAGCGAATGCAGCAGGAATTCGACCGGCAGCGGATCGGCGGTCTGCGGCGCCGGCGGCAGCGTGCGGCCCTTCGGTGCGGCGCGCTTGCTCTCCGGCAGCAGCTCGAGCAGCAGGCTCAGGGCCGGCTTCATGGTGGCGATGATGCTGGTGCCTGATGGCGTCACTGCAGCGGCATCCGCATCTTCTGTGATCTGGAAGATCGTCGCGCCGCCGTCGAAGATCGCGGCATGGCCTTCGACGTGGAAGGTGAACACCGGCGCGCCGATGACGACGACGAGATCGTGCTCGCGCAGCGCATCGGAGAGCTGGGCCGGCGAAGCGTGCAGGAAGCCCGCGAACTGCGGATGGCGCTCGGGGAACGAGCAGCGCGCCGAGAACGGGCTGACCCAGACGCTGGCCCTGGCCTTCTCCGCCACGCGCACCATCAGGTCGACCGCGCCGGCGCGGTCGACGCCGGGGCCGACCACGAGGGCAGGGTGTTTTGCGCTCGCGAGCGCGGCAACCAGGGCCTTCATCGGCTCAAGCTCAGGTCCGATCTCGCGGCTGACCTTGCGCGCCTCCACCGGTGCACAGGCATGCGCCCAGTCGTCGATCGGGATCGAGACGAAGGTCGGCCCGCACGGCGGCTGCATCGCGGTGTAGTAGGCGCGCGCGATGGCGGCCGGCACGTCCTCGGGGCGTGCCGGCTCGACGCTGTATTTGACGTAAGGCCGCGGGAATTCCGAGGCGCGCTCGGCATAGAGGAACGCCTGTAGCGGCAGGATCGAGCGGGCCTGCTGGCCCGCAGTGATGACGAGCGGCGTCTGGTTGCGATGCGCGGTGTAGATGTTGCCGAGCGCATTGCCGACGCCGGCCGCCGAATGCAGATTGACGAAGCCGGCGTTGCGCGTTGCCTGCGCATAGCCGTCGGCCATGCCGACCGCACTGGCCTCCTGCAGCGCCAGCACATAGTCGATATCGTCGGGCCAGTCAGAGAGAAACGGCAGCTCGGTCGAGCCGGGATTGCCAAAGACCCTGTCGATGCCGAAGGAGCGCAAGAGGTCGAGCGTCGCCTGCTTGACGGTGACGGACTTGCTGCCGCTCTTGCCGTTCTTGGCCATGGTTTCCGTCCCCTTCAAATTCCTCATCCTGAGGAGCGCGTCTTCGCGCGTCTCGAAGGATGAAGGCCCGGCTGGTGGCCTCGACCTTCGAGACGCCGCTGCGCGGCTCCTCAGGGTGAGGGTCTACGTTCTTACATCGCCGCTACGCTCGCAATGACGGGGAGAGCGCGGTTGCTCACCACACCGCCGTCCCCTTCATCGTCGGCTGTCCCTCCGCATTCGCGGTCCACAGCTCCATGCCCGCCTCGGTCTCGTTGGCGTTGATCGAGAACTCCGTGCCCTCGAACAGCGGTTGCAGGCCGCGATAGGTGAACTTCTTCGGCGCCCTGCCGCCGCGCAGCTTGGCTGCCATCTCGATGATCAGCGCGGCCTGCAGCGGGCCGTGGAAGATCAGGCCGGGATAGCCCTCGACCTTGGTGACGTAGTCGCGGTCGTAATGGATGCGGTGGCCGTTGAAGGTCAGCGCGGAATAGCGGAACAGCAGCACGGGATCGGACACGTGCGTCTCGCGGTGCTGCGCAGTCGGCGGCGGAGGCGGGGCCTTGGCGCTGGCGGGCGCGCTGCTCGTCATCTCGCGATAGACGATGTCCTGGCGCTCGCGGATGGCGGTGCCGCGCGGCGAGGAGATGCTGTGCTCGACCGAGACGAAGCACAGCGTGCCGGTCGAGCCCGTCTTCACCTGCACGTCGGCGATGCGCGAGGTCCGCGTCGATTCATCGCCAACCTGCAGCGGCTGCAGGAATTCGATCTCGCCGCCGGCCCACATGCGGCGCGGCAGCGGCACCGGCGGCAGGAAGCCGCCGCGGGTGGGGTGGCCGTCGGGGCCGAGCATCGACATCGGAAACACCGGCTGCGCCAGGCACCAATGCACCGTGAACGGCGCGGCGTCGCCCTTTTTGGGCTCGCCGACCTCCTGGAACAGCGTCGCGCGCAGGCCCATGACGAGCTGCGCGGTGACGATGTCGGTGGCCTCGGTGCTGCGGCCGATCCATTGCCTGAGATGATCGATGTCGAGCTTCTCGGTCATGACGCCTCGCTCTTTTACTTCTTCGTTGGCTTTTCGCCGATCGCCGGCACCGCGCCGTAGGTGCGGGTCTCGCCGACGATGATCGGCGCCGGCGCGGGATAGCTGACACGTCCCTGCGGCGTGTCCACCTCGATGCGGCGCAGATGCGGATGGTTGGTGAGGTCGGCCATGGTGTTGACCTCGGCAAAGGCGATGTCGGCGTCCGACAGCCGCTTCAGCAGCTCGTCGCGCGTCATCCTGCCGAAGATGTCCGCCACCGTCGTGTCGGTGAAGTCGCGGTTGCGCACGCGCTCGACCATGTTGGCGACGCGGGGATCGGCGGGCAGGTCGGGCTGATCCAGCACCTTCGCGCACAGCGTCTTCCACTCCCGCTCGCTCTGGATCGAGATCAGGATGTCCTTGCCGTCCTTCGAGGTGAAGACGCCATAGGGCGCGATCGAGGGATGGCGCAGGCCCATGCGCTTGGGCGGATTGCCGGCTTCCGAATTGAGCAGCGGCACGGTGCACCAGTCCGCCATCACGTCGAACATGGAGATGCGGATGTCGGCGCCCTTGCCGGTGCGTCCGCGCGCGATCAGCGCCTCCAGGATCGCCGCATGCGCGGTGGCGCCGGTCGCAACGTCCACGATCGACATGCCGACACGCGAGGCGCCGTCGGGATTGCCGGTGATCGAGGCAAGGCCGCTCTCGGCCTGGATCAAGAGGTCATAGGCCTTGCGATGCGCGTAGGGGCCCTCGTCGCCGTAGCCGGTGATGGTGCAGGAGATCAGCTTCGGATAGTCCCTCAGCAGCCGCTCGCGCGAAAAGCCGAGCTTGTCCATCGAGCCCGGCTTGAGGTTCTGGATCAGCACGTCGGCGCTGGCGATCAGCTGCTCCAGCTCGGCGCGACCTTCCTTGGTCGTGAGATCGACCACCGCGGATTGCTTGCCGCGGTTGAGCCAGACGAAATAGCTGCTCTGGCCCTTGGCCGCCGCGTCATAGCCGCGGGCGAAATCGCCCTCGGGCCGCTCGATCTTGATCACCTCGGCACCGGCATCCGCCAGCCGCGAGGAACAGAACGGCGCCGCCACCGCCTGCTCGACCGCAATCACCCTGATCCCGTCAAGTGCTCCCATGATGGCGGCCTCAGTACGAGCGCGGCATGCCGAGCACATGCTCGGCGACGAAGGAGAGCACCAGGTTGGTCGAGATCGGCGCCACCTGGTAGAGCCGCGTCTCGCGGAACTTGCGCTCGACGTCGTATTCCTCGGCAAAGCCGAAGCCGCCATGGGTCTGGATGCAGGCGTTGGCCGCCTCCCAGGATGCATCCGCCGCCAGCATCTTGGCCATGTTGGCCTCGGCGCCGCAGTCGAGCCCGGCCTCGTACTTGCGGGTCGCTTCCTTCACCATCAGCTCGGCCGCGCGCATCGAGGCGTAGGCTTTCGCGATCGGAAACTGAATGCCCTGGTTCTGGCCGATCGGGCGGCCGAACACGCTGCGCTCCTTGGCGTAGTTCGTCGCCTTCGCAATGAACCATTTGGCGTCGCCGACGCATTCCGCGGCGATCAGGATGCGCTCGGCATTCATGCCGGAGAGGATGTAGCGGAAACCCTTGCCTTCCTCGCCGATCAGGTTTTCCGCCGGCACCTTCATGTCGGTAAAGAACACTTCGGTGGTGGCGTGGTTCATCATGGTGCGGATCGGGCGGATCTCGAGGCCGTTGTTCTTGGCCTCGCGCATGTCGACGATGAAGACGGAGAGGCCGTCGGTGCGCTTCTTGACCTGCTCCTTCGGCGTGGTGCGCGCCAGCAGCACCATCAGGTCGGAATGCTCGGCGCGGCTGGTCCAGATCTTCTGGCCGTTTACGATGTAGCTGTCGTTGCCGTCCTTGCGCGCGAAGGTCTTCAGCGAAGAGGTGTCGGTGCCGCTGGTCGGCTCGGTGACGCCGAACGCCTGCAGGCGCAATTCACCGCTGGCGATCTTCGGCAGGTATTTCGCCTTCTGCTCGGCATTGCCGTGCCGCAGCACCGTGCCCATCGTGTACATCTGGGCGTGGCAGCCGCCGCCGTTGCAGCCGGCGCGCTGGATCTCTTCCAGGATCGCAGCCGCGGCCGACAGTTTCAGCCCGGCGCCGCCATATTCCTCGGGGATCAGCACCGAGAGATAGCCGGCCTGCGTCAACGCATCGACGAAGGCCTTGGGGTAGGCCATCTCGCGATCGAGCTTGCGCCAGTATTCGCCGGGGAACTGCGCGCACAGCTTGGCGACGGCGTCGCGAATGTCGGCATAATCTTCGATGTGGTGTTCTTCACTCATGGCGTTTCCAGTTCTCAGCGGCAGTTAAGATAACGCCGGCCGATCCTCAGGCGTTGTGAAAACAACGCCCGCCCCCTATGCTCATTTGTTATAGCGTATGGAGTAGCCTTCCAGGATTGGCAAGCATGGATTTCCGGCAGCTCAGGACCTTCAGTTGCGTGGCGGAGCTCGGCAGTCTGAGCAAGGCCTCCGACACGCTGCGCGTGGCGCAGCCGGCGCTCTCCAGGCAGATCAAGCTGCTGGAACACGAGCTGCGCGCCGAGCTCTTCACCCGCAACGGCCGCGGCATGGTGCTGACCGAGGCCGGGCGGCTCCTGCTCGCGCGCACCTCCGGCATCGTGCGGCAGATCGACCAGATCCGCGACGACATCCAGTCGTCCCAGGGACCGCCGTCCGGGCAGGTCGTGCTCGGCCTGGTTCCGACCGTGAGCTGCGTGCTGTCGGCGCGCTTTGCGCGGCGCTGCGTCGAAAAATTTCCCGGCATCTCGCTGCGCATCGTCGAGAGCTACAGCGGCCACCTGGTCGAATGGCTGCATCGCGGCGAGATGGATCTCGCCATCCTCTACGGTCGCTCCGCCGACCTGCATCTCAACGTGCAGAGCCTGGGGCGGGACAACATCGTCGCGGTCGGTCCGCGCGGCTGCGGCCTTGCGCGCAGGAAGAGCGTCGATATCGGCTGGCTGCTGCGGCAGCGGCTGGTGCTGCCCTCTCACTCGCACGGTCTCCGCGCGCTGATCGAGCATGCGGCCGCCCAGCGCAAGATCAAGCTCAACGTCCAGCTCGAAGCGGATTCGTTCCGCGTGCTGACCAGCCTGGTCGAGGAGGGCCTCGGCTTCGCATTGCTGCCGCCGTCGTCGGTCCACGGCGAGGTCGCGGACGGACGGCTGGAGACCGCCGTCGTCTCGAAGCCGATGTCGCGCGAGCTCATTTTCGCTTCTCCGATCGACCGCCCGGTCTCGACGGCCTCGCTGGCCGTCACGGCACTTTTGCGCGAGGAGGTCGCCGCCTGCCGCAGGGACGGCGTGTGGGACATCAAATTGAGTTAGATGCCGTGTGGTAGAACAGCCGGCCGCCGCCGTGCCTTCGCATCTGGCGCGAGCTGTCATGCCCGAATTTTATAGCTGTGCGCGTCATACTCCGCTGTCATCGCCCGCGAAGGCGGGCGATCCAGTATTCCAGAGGCCGGCGATGGAGAGTTCGCTCACACCACATCCGCCGCGGCGTACTGGATGCCCCGCCTTCGCGGGGCATGACAGCGAGATTGGTGGTTTGCCCGAGACAGTGGCGGCAGCGCAGCCTACCCCGGAATCCTCACCGGCAGCGTCTCGTAGCCCTTGATGAAGCTGGAATAGATCCGCTTGGGCTCACCGACCACCTCGATGCGGTCGAAACGCTTCAGCATCTCCTCCCAGACGATCCGCAATTGCAGCTCGGCGAGGCGCATGCCGACGCAGCGGTGGATGCCGAAGCCGAAGGAGAGGTGGGTGCGCGGGCGCGGCCGGTCGATGATGAACTCGTTGGGCTTGTCGAACATCTCGTCGTCGCGGTTGCCGGAGACGTACCACATCACGACGCGATCGCCCTTCTTGATCTGCTTGCCGCCGATCTCGGTGTCGGCAAGCGCCGTGCGCCGCATGTGCGCGAGCGGCGTCTGCCAGCGGATCACCTCGGGCACCATGGAATCGATCAGCTCCGGATTGGCGCGGAGCTTGTCGTATTGCTCGGGGTTCTCGTTCAGCGCCAGCACCGAGCCGGTCATGGTGTTGCGCGTGGTGTCGTTGCCGCCGACGATGAGCAGGATGATGTTGCCCATGAGATTGTCGGGGTCCATGTGGCGCGTGGCGTCGTTATGGGCCATCAGCGACAACAGGTCGTTGCGGGGTGCGGAGTTGACGCGCTCGTTCCAGAGCTTCGACATATAGGCGTAGCACTCGTCCATCTCGCGGCGGCGCTCTTCGGCGGAGGCGACGATGCCGCTCTTGGGCAGCGCGGTGGAAACGTCGGACCAGCGCGTCAGCTTGCGCCGCTCCTCCCAGGGGAAATCGAACAGGGTGGCCAGCATCTGCGTCGTCAGCTCGATCGAGACGCGCTCGACGAAATTGAAGGTCTCGTTGCGCGGCAGATTGTCGAGCACGGTCTGCGAGCGCTGGCGGATCAGCTTTGCCAGCTCGTCCAGATGGGTCGGCGTGAACATCGGCGACACCGTCTTGCGCTGCGACGAATGCCTGGGCTGGTCCATCGCGATGAAGCTCGGATAGTCGTAGCCTTCCGGCACGTCGCGGATCGAGATGCCGCCGAGCGTGGAGTCCGAGGAGAAGGTGCCGTGGTTGGTGTCGACATGCATGATGTCGTTGTACTTCACCACCGACCAGTACGGCTCGATTGGCGCGTTGGTGCAATAGTGCACCGGCTCTTCGTTGCGAAGCCGCTCGAACCAGGGCCACAGCGTGTCGTCCTGGAACAGCCGGGGCGCGCCGGGGTGGAATTGCGACAGCGGCGTCGCATAGGCCTCCTCGCGGGCCCTGCGCATGCGTTCGGCCTTGTCCACCTTCACCGGCGCTTGAATGTTCATCGTGGTGGCTCCAGTTGGTTCTCTTCTTTGCCTCTCCCCGCAGGCGGGGAGAGGCAGTTGATCTACGCCGCGATCTTCACCGGCAGCTCTTCCAAACCCTTCACGAAGCTCGAATAGACCCGCTTGGGTTCGCCGACGACTTCGATATGGTCGAACCGCCTCAGGATCTCTTCCCAGATAATCTTGAGCTGGAGTTCGGCAAGCCGCAGACCGACGCAGCGGTGAATGCCGAAGCCGAAGGACAGATGCGTGCGCGGGCGGGCGCGGTCAATGATGAATTCGTAGGGCTTCTCGATCGCCTCCTCGTCGCGGTTGCCCGAGACGTACCACATCACGACCTTGTCACCCTTCTTGATCTGCTTGCCGCGGAACTCGAAATCGCTGAGCGCGGTGCGCCGCATATGCGCCAATGGCGTCTGCCAGCGGATCACCTCGGGCACGAAGCTGTCGAGCAGGGCCGGGTTCTCGCGCAGCTTGCGATATTGCTCCGGATGCTGGCTCAGCGCGTGGAGCGAGCCCGACATGGTGTTGCGCGTGGTGTCGTTGCCGCCCACGATCAAAAGCACGAGATTGCCGAGGAAGTTCTTCGCGTCCATGTCGCGCGTGGCAGCGCCGTGCGCCATCATCGAGAGCAGGTCGCTCTTCGGCGGCTGCGCGATGCGTTCCTTCCAGAGGCGCGCGAAATAGCCGGCGCATTCCGCAAGCTCGGCCTGGCGCTCGTCCTCGGTCGCGACGAGGCCGTCAGGCCCGGGAATCGTGGTGGCGATGTCCGACCAGCGCGTCAGCTTGCGGCGGTCTTCCCAGGGGAAGTCGAACAGCACCGCCAGCATCTGCGTGGTCAGCTCGATCGAGACGCGGTCGACCCAGTCGAACACCTCGCCGCGCGGCAGATTGTCCAGGCACTCGGCCGAGCGCTTGCGGATGTTGAGCGCGAGGTTGTCCAGATGCGTCGGCGTGAACATCGGTGCGACGGTCTTGCGCTGGGCGGCGTGCCGCGGCGGGTCCATCGAAATGAAGCTCTCGCGGCGCAGATCCGGATCGATGTCGCGGATCGTGATGCCGCCGAGCGAGGAGGCCGAGGAGAACACGGCGTGGTTGGTCTCGATCTCCATGATGTCGTTGTAGCGCGTCACCGACCAGTACGGCCCGAACATCGAGTCCTTGCAATAGTGCACGGGATCTTCGCGGCGCAGCCGATCGAAATACGGCCAGAACGTATCGGTCCTGAACAACTCGGGGTCGCCCGGATCGAATTGCTCCAGAGGCAGTGAATTGGCGCGTGCGCGCAACGCGTCGAGCTTGGCCGCGTTCTCGATGGTCCCATGCATGACCGCTCTCCCTGGCATCAACCGCGCGTTCTCGTTGAATTCTGCGCTGCGGTATTTGATTTGCAATTACAGCCGGTTGTCTGCGCCGGAGCAAGGGAGAGTTTTGCCACATCCGGCCCTTGCGAGAGGGGAATGCGTAGCCCGGATGGAGCGCAAGCGTAATCCGGGGGTCGAGCCGCAATCGATACTGTCCCGGATTGCGCGGAGCCTGTCATCGGGCGGCGCTTTGCGCCGACCCGTTGGCTCCATCCGGGCTACCGACCTCACAGCGTGATCCCCCGCACACCGTTTGTCGTGAAATCGTGCCAGAAACCGTCTGGAATCGAGGTAAATCGAACCCCGCCATCTTGGGGACCGACTAATCTCTGATCTATAGTTTGACCGGATCAAGACCGCATCCCGAGGTTGCCGCCGTGAACGACATGCAATGGACCCCGATCGGCTCCGAGCCGATTCCGCCGCCGCTGCCGCCCACGCGGGTCGATTTTTCCGGCAACCGCTCCGAATTCCGGAAAATGGTCACCAAGGGTGCCATGCTGGAGCTCGTCACCTTCGGCTTCTACCGGTTCTGGCTCGTCACCGACATCCGCCGGCATCTGTGGGCGAACACCGCGATCGACGGCGATGCGGCCGAATATACCGGCCGGGCCAAGGAGCTCCTGGTCGGCTTCCTGTTCGCGCTCGCGATCCTGGTGCCGATCTACCTCGCCTACTTCCTTGTTGGCATCGAGTTCGAGCGCTGGCAGGGCTTTGCCTCGACGCCGCTGTTTCTCGGCTTCTATGCCTTCGGCCAGTTCGCGATCTTTCGCGCGCGACGTTACCGGTTGACGCGCACGGTCTGGCGCGGGGTCCGGTTCTGGATGGACGGCTCCGGCTGGGCCTATTCGTTCCGCGCTATGGCGTGGGGCCTGCTCGTGCTTCTGACGCTCGGCCTGGCACTGCCGTGGCGCGAGGCCGCGCTCGAACGCTACAAGATGCAGCACAGCCATTACGGCGATCTCTCAGGCGATTTCGAAGGCGACGGCTGGACCTTCTTCAAGCGCGCCTGGTGGCTGTGGCTGCTCAGCCCGATCGCGCTCTTCATCTTCCCGCTGGCGCCGTTCTTCTATGCCGAGTTCAAGGCGCGCGAGTGGCGCTGGTGGCTCGACGGCATCCGCATCGGCGGCGTCAGCCTGTCCTCCAACCTGCCTCATGACGCCTTCTACGGCCTGTACTGGAAGGTGATCGGCTGGTGGATGCTGCTCACGATGGCCTTCTCGGCCTATATGGGTGGCGGCGCCTTGCTGCTCGTCCAGCTGAGCGGCGTTCCGGCCGATCAGATGTTCGGCTCCGACAATGCCGCCAAGAGTATCCCGATGGTGGTGATGATGGTGATCGGCTATTTCGCGCTGGCGCTTGCGGTCAATATCGTGATGCGCGTCTATCTCCAGCGCGATCTCTGGGCCAAGGTGCTGGAAACCGTCGAGGTGCAAAACATCGCCGCCGCGGCGGATGTGCGCGGCAGCGGCGAGCTTGCCAGCGCACTCGGCGAAGGTTTTGCCGATGGGCTCGATGTTGCGGGATTCTGAGTTGTGAGTGATGTATTTGCCGAGGCGCCGGCGCAATCCACCAAGCCAACCATCTTCTTCGACGGGACGTCGAGCCGCCGGCGGCAGGTGACGCTGACGTTCGGTGATGCGCTCGAGATCGCTGAGGAGGGCGGGGCGCCGGTTCGCTGGGCCTATGCCGACATCCGCCGTGCCGACAGTCCGCCGGGGCTCTTGCGGCTGGCCTGCACCACCGCGCCGCCATTGGCGCGGCTCGAGATTCGCGACGCGGTGCTGGCGGCCGACGTGACCGCCCGCTGCGTGCGGCTCGACGAGCACCGGACCTCGCGCCGCGGCGTCGCCAAGATCGTCGGCTGGTCGGTCGCTGCCACCGTTTCCATCGTTTGCGTTGTCTTGTTCGGCGTGCCGCTCGCCGCCGACCGTCTCGCGCCGCTGGTGCCGAAGCCGATCGAGCGGCGTATCGGGGATGCCTCCGAAGTCCAGGTCAAGGCCATTTTCGGCGGCAAGGCGTGCGAAGATCCTGCCGGCAAGGCTGCGTTCACCAAGCTCGTCAACCGCCTGCGCGATGCCGCCGGCCTCGACGACGATGCCATGACGGCCGGCGTGCTGCCGACCGCGGTGCCGAATGCGTTCGCGCTGCCCGGCGGCAAGGTCTATGTGCTGAGGGGCCTGCTCGACAAGGCGCAAAACCCCGACGAGCTCGCCGGCATCCTCGCCCACGAGCTCGGCCATCTCAAGCATTACGACAACATGCGCGGCCTGATCTACAACGGGGGCACCTCGTTCCTGATCGGCCTGTTGTTCGGCGACGTCACCGGCTCATCCGCCGTGATCTTCGCCTCGCGCAGCGTGGTCGAGGCGTCGTATTCGCGCGAGGCCGAGACCGCCGCAGACACCTTCGCGATCGAGGTCATGCACAAGCTCGGCCGCTCGCCGAAGCCCGCTTTTGAGCTGATGTACCGCATCACCGGCAAGGAAGGCGGCTCGACGCTCACGACGATCCTCGCCAGCCACCCGCTCACCGAAGACCGTCTCGCCCGCATGACCAGGGAAGACCGCCCCGCGAGCGGCCCTCCGCTGCTGACGGACAAGGAGTGGCAGTCGCTGAAGCTGATCTGCGGCAGCGGGAAGATCTGAAGCCGTGCGTGGCGGGTAGTGCGCACGCGGCCATCCTTCGAGACGCCCGCTTTGCGGGCTCCTCAGGATGAGGATTGAGTGCGTGGTATCAGTCTTCACAGGCAAGACTGTCACTCAGCCTCATCCTGAGGAGACCGCGGAGCGGTCGTCTCGAAGGACGAGGCGCGCGCTCAGACCCCGCCGAGCTTCTACCGCGTCCCGTAGGCGCGGTCGCCGGCATCGCCGAGGCCGGGCACGATGAAGCCGGTCTCGTCGAGACCTTCGTCCACGGCCGCGGTCCAGATCGGCACGTCCGGATGCAGGCCGCGCAGACGTTCGAGTCCTTCCGGAGCCGCGATCAGGCAGGCGAGGCGGATGTCCTTTGCGCCACGCTCCTTCAGCCGGTCGATGGCGGCCACCGCCGTGTTGGCGGTCGCAACCACGGGCGTCACCACGATCGCGAGGCGCTCGCTGAGGTCGGAGGGCGATTTGAAGAAATATTCGACGGCGGCAAAGCTGTGCGGCTCGCGGTAGAGCCCGATATGGGCGACACGCGCGGTCGGCACCAGATCCATCATGCCGTCGACGAAGGTGGTGCCGGCGCGCAGCATCGGCACGAACACCAGCTTCTTGCCGGCGATCTTGGCCGAGTGCATCGTCGCCAGCGGCGTCTCGATCACGGTGTCCGCGAGCGGCAGATCGCGCGTCACCTCGTAGCAGAGCAGCATGCCGATCTCCTTGATCAGCTCCCTGAACGATTTTGTCGAGATGGACTTGTCCCGCACCAGCGTCAGCTTGTGCTGCACCAGCGGATGATCGACGATCGTGACGCCTTCCATGATGAGAAACCTTTCTTTCTTCTCCACTTGCGGGAGAAGGTGGCATAGGCGGCCTCAGGCCGCCGTTCTTAAGAACGCCGAAGCTTAGCTTCGGCTACGGCGCCGGATGAGGGGTCGTCTCCGCGAACTCCATTGAGAGACGGGCTCGCGGAGAGAACCCCTCACCCGGCTTCGCTGTCGCGAAGCCACCCTCTTCCACAAGGGGAGAGGTTTTAGAACACCGTGCCGTCGCTGATCACTTTCAGCGGCGGCGAACCATCGGGCCTGCGCGCAAAGGCAATGGCGCGGCCGGCGGCCCAGCTGCCGCCTTCCAGGACGCTGGCGAGCGGCAATGTCTCGGGCGTGCGGCCGAGTTTTGCGCGAACCAGTTCAGCCAGACGATCCAGCAGCGCCACCGTCAGCGCGCGCCATTCCACGACGAGCAGCGAATCCACGGCATGCGCGCGTTCGGCATCCGCGGCATCGCGCAGGCGCAGCACCTCGTGATCGACGAACAGGCCGCCATTGCGGTATTCGGCGAGCCCGGTCAGCCCGTCGATGTCGGTGACTTCGAAGCCGGCGCGCTGCAGCGGCTCGATCAGCGAATAGCTCAGCCATTGCGACAGCTTGTGCAGCGGCACGAGGCCCGCCGTTGCGTCGTCTGCTGTGATCGCCGGATGCCGCCAGCAATCGCCGAGCGGGACGCCGGCGAGTTCGAGCCGCGACGGCCAGATCGGCCCGAGCTGGTTCAGCACGGCCGACAGGATCGCGGGCGCGGCGATGGCGCCGCCATTCGCTTGCGCCGCAATGTAATCGAACAGCCCGCCCGGCCGCGGCGTGTCACGCAGGCCGAACACCTCCGCGCGCTTCGAGACCTGCTTGCCCAGACATCGCAGCAGATCGGTGCGCCCGTCGAGCCCGAGCAGCGGATTGGCGTCGCTCACCTGGAAGGCCGAGGCGAGGGAGGCGAGCGGCAGGTTTGCAAGCGCCGTCGCATCGGCTCTGAATGGCGAGCTGGCATCGCCGGAGAAAAGACCGCTCGCAAACATCTCGAGGCTCGCGATGGCAAGCCCCTCGGACCGGCCGATGCTCTCGCCCGTCGCGGCGTCGCGATATCGCCAGGCTGCGCCCGCGCCGGCATCGAGCAGCACGCTGACGATGGCAAGGTCGAACTCCGCGCGCGCCCGCGCGGCGCGTTCCGGCCACGGCAGCGCATTTGCAAGGCCTGCCCAGCGGTCGACGCCGCCAATGACAAAATGCCGCCACCGCGCGTGGAAAGGCACGTCCAGCGCCGGATAGGCTTTTCGCGTCACCGCGAGCACGGCCTCGGCCACGCCATCCATGCGGTCGAGATCGATCGTGAAGTGGTTGAGCCCGCCGGCAAGGCCGATCCGAAGCATCTCGCCGGCGCGCGCGCGAACCGCTCCTGCGCTGAGCAGGGAGCGGGCCTGTTGTTCCAAAGCATCCGCCATTGCGCGATCAGTATTTTTCCAGCGAACGTCCGACCACGCCGTTCACGTCCTTTTCCGGTGCGATGTCGGACGAGTAATAGCCGGCAGCCTTCTTGGCGGCGATCTCGACATGGGCGTCGGCCGGGATCAGCTCGAGCGGGATCGGCACGCGCTCGACGATGTCGATGCCTTGCGAGGTCAGCGCGTCGTATTTCATGTCGCTCATCGACAGGAAGCGGTCGATGCGCTTCAGGCCCAGCCAGTGGATCGTATCCGGCATGAGCTGCTGGAAGCGGGCATCCTGCACGCCGGCGACGCATTCGGTGCGCTCGAAATAGGCGGCGGCCGCATCGCCGTCCTCCTGGCGCTTGCGCGCATTGTAGACCAGGAACTTTGTCACTTCGCCGAGCGCGCGGCCTTCCTTGCGGTTATAGACCACGAGCCCGAGCCCGCCCTCCTGCGCGCCGCGCGCGGATTCCTCGATGCCGTGGATCAGATAGGGCCGGCAGGTGCAGATGTCGGAGCCGAACACGTCGGAGCCGTTGCACTCGTCATGCACGCGGCAGGTGATCCTGGTGCGATGGTCGGGCAGCTTGGTCACGTCGCCGAACATGTAGACCGTGGTGCCGCCGATCGGCGGCAGGAACACCTTCATGTCCGGCCGGGTCACGAGCTCGGGGAACATGCCGGCGGTCTGCTCGAACAGCGTGCGCCGCAGCTCGGTCTCGCCGGTGCCGAAGCGCGCCGCGAGGCCGGGCAGGTACCAGACCGGGTCGATCGCGATCTTCACCACGGAGACGCTGCCATTGGCATGCACGACCTCGCCGTCGGCGCGCAGCCGTTTTGCGGCGAGCGCCTCGCGGATCTCCGGCAGGTCCAGCCGCGCGCGCGTCACCGCGATGCTCGGGCGGATGTCGGAGCCTTCGGCGATCTCCTTGCCGAAATTCTCCGCGACCAGATGCCCCCAGGGATCGAGCGCGACGATCTTGGCGGGATCGCGCCATTGCTCGAACGGGCCGATGGTGGCCGCCGGAAACGTGTTGGTGAGATCGGGCCTGCGAATCGGATCGAGCGCGCCGGCGGACACCGCGAGCGCGCGGTACATCGCATAGGAGCCGCCATGGCTGCCGATCACGTTGCGATCGCCCGCGCGTGACACCGTGCCGATGATCGGTCCGCGCGCGCGTGCGTCGGCCGCGCCCCAATGGATCGGGAAGGCGGACTTGCGGCCCGGCTCCGGATGCGAGGTGAGGCGGATGTGGTCGGTACGGTTCGCGCGGCTCATGTCCAGGCTCCCAAAAAGCCAACGGCCCGCCGCTCGGACGGGCCTGGCTCGCTTGCGGCACCACCCTCGGAACGTCGGCGACGCAAGCTCAATCAAACATATTGTAGCCGCCGGCGACGACAGACAAGTTAATCGTGGGGTCGGCCCGAAGGCCCGCTCCCACGCTCGCCTGGTCCGGCGAAAGGCGCCACAACAGGCCGTATATCTATGTAATCATTTGGATTTTTGAAGGGGCCGGCGGCCCGTCTGCGGTCCAAACAGGTGACTGGATAAAACCTGCATATTCGGACATATCGACCGGATCGGTCCTGTCCCGGAGACCCCCATGCCTGCCAGCTACATCGATCCCCGCAACGGAAAGCTCTACCCGCTCGACCAGCCGCGCTGGTGCTCGGACGAGCGCACGCCGCTGCTGGTGACGCCGGGAGCGGGGATCTCGCGCGACGATGTCGACACCAGCACGCGGTCGCTGTGGCGCTACCGCGCGGCGCTGCCGGTCGAGATCAAGGATCCGATTTCGCTTGGCACGGGCTGCACGCCGCTGGTCCAGCAGAACTGGGGCGATCTGCGCCCGCATTTCAAGCTGGAATGGTTCAACCCGACCGGCAGCTTCAAGGACCGCGGCTCGGCCGTGATGCTGTCCTTCCTGCGCCAGATCGGGGTCGATGCCATTCTCGAAGACTCCTCCGGCAATGGCGGTTCGTCGATGGCAGGGCTGGGCGCCGCCGGCGGCATGCGCGTGAAGATTCTTGCGCCCGCCTCGACCTCGCCGGCCAAGATCGCGCAGGTGCGCGCCTATGGCGCGACGGTGCAACTCGTCGAAGGCCCGCGCGAGGAGTCCGAGGCCGAGGCTATCCGCCAGTCGAGCCAGACGTTCTATGCCAGCCATAATTGGCAGCCGTTCTTCCTCGAAGGCACCAAATCGCTGGCCTATGAGATCTGGGAGGATCTCGGCTTTCGCGCGCCCGACAACGTCATCGTTCCCGTCGGCGCCGGCTCGAGCCTGCTCGGCTGCGCCTTCGGCTTCCGCGAGCTGTTGAAAGCCGGCCAGATCGCAAAACTGCCCCGGCTGTTCGCGGCACAGCCGCTCAACTGCTCGCCGATCGATGCCAGCTTTCAGGCGGGCGTCGATACGCCCGTGGTGCGCGAGGTGAGCAAGACCATCGCGGAGGGCACCGCCATCAAGCATCCGCTGCGCCTGCGCGAGATCATCGCCGCCTTGCGCGAGAGCGGCGGCGGCACGATCGCGCTTGCCGAGGACGAGATCGTCGCCGCCTTGCGCCGCCTCGCGCGCCAGGGCCTGTTCGCCGAGCCGACCAGCGCCGGCGCGGCGGCGGCACTGGACAAGCTGTCTGCGGCTGGATCGATCAAGGCGAACGAGACCACGGTGGCGGTGCTGACCGGCACGGGCCTGAAAGCCGCGACGACGGTGGCCGATCTGGTGCAGTAGGCGGAGGTGGCGCTTACCCTCCCCTGGAGGGGGAGGGTCGATCGCGCGCAGCGCGATCGGGGTGGGGTGATCTCTCCACTCGGGCAGTCAACGTGAGGATAGATCACCCCACCCCGTCTCACATTTTCGCTGCGCTCAAATGCGAGCCGACCCTCCCCCTCCAGGGGAGGGTAAGAGCACCTCACTCCTTCAGATCATTCACCTGCTTCACCCACGTCCGCACGTCGGCGAGCACGGTGGGCAGCACCGCCTTGACCTCGGCCACGGTCATGCCCGCCTTGATGCGGGGATCGTACAAGAGATTGAGGATGTACTGATCGTAGACGTCGAAATAGCCCATCGAGACGTTGTCGTTGAACATGGTCCAGGGCACGCTCGCGGTGTCGTTGATCGGCCCGAGCGATTGCAGCAGCTCCTCATAGGCGCAGTCGAGAAATGTGAAATCGCCGTTGTCGACGGTGAGGATGACGTCGGAATGCTCGATCTCGAAATTGTCGTTCTTGCGGAAGCCGGACAGGCATTGCGGGTCGAGCGAGGAGCGGATCTCGCGCGCCTTCTCCGCGCCGTAGAAGCTCGAGATGGTGCGGAACAGATCGCGGTCGCGCACCAGCTTCACGCGCACATTCGCCGCTTCGTTGGTGTCGATCATGGCGATGTCGAGATGCTGCACGCGCTTGCCGATGTCGGCCACGACCTTGGCCAGCTGCGCCTTGCGATCGGCGCGGTCGCTCTCGGCGTAGACGCGCACCGGTCCGTCGAACTTGCGGATGCGGTCGACGCGGCCGGCGAGATGATATTCGGCGCCGAACGCCGTCTTCAAGAAGCCGTCGACGATCTCGCCGTCGCTGAAGCTCTTCTTCTCGGCCCGCTGGCGCGAGGAGATCGCGGGCAATTCGCCCGCGACGGCCGTGACCGCGACGTCAGGCGCAAGGGCGAGCGCTGCGAACGTCAGCAGGGCGGAGCGGAAGGCAAGCGAGGGCGGGGCGAATGCGCTCATCGTCGCACGACGCTGCCGTATTCACGTCGCGCGCACAAGACCGCAGATTCACGCGGTCTGCGAGTTCCCGGCGTTGTCTGTCGCAAGAGCGCTACAGGGCCGTAGTATCGTAGGGTGGGCAAAGCGACTTGTCCGCCATAGCTCGAAGAGCGACGGCGGAAGCGTGCCCACGTATCTTTTACGGTCGACAGACATGGTGGGCACGGCGCAAGTGCGCCTTTGCCCACCCTACGGAAGCCTGCCAGGGTCAGTTGTTCAGCACCACCACCGTGGTGCCGACCCCGACGCGGCTATAGAGATCGCTGACGTCGTCATTCGTCATGCGGAAGCAGCCCGAGGAGACCGCCTGGCCGATCGTCTCCGGCTCGTTGGAGCCATGGATGCGGTACAGCGTCGAGCCCAGATACATGGCGCGCGCGCCGAGCGGATTGTCGATGCCGCCCTTCATGTGCCGCGGCAGATCGGGCCGGCGCGCCAGCATCTGCGACGGAGGCGTCCAGTCCGGCCATTCCTTCTTGGCGGTGATCCTGTGCACCCCGCCCCAGCGGAAGCCGTCGCGGCCGACGCCGATGCCGTAGCGCAGCGCCTGGCCATTCTGGAGCACCAGATACAGGCGCCGCTCGCTGGTGTTCACCACGATCGTGCCGGGGGCGTAGTTGCCGTTGTACATGACGGTGGTGCGGGGGATCGGATTGGCGCCGGAACGGAAGAAGTTCGGGCCGCCGCCCATGATGTCGCGCGAGTCGAATTCCTCCGCGAGCGCGCCGCCTGCGGTGGCCGACAGCAGTGCGATGGCGGCAATCGGCGCGGCAAAAAACCGGATCATTGTCTCCCCCAGAAAAAATCGATTCAACAAAGGCCACAGGCCATATTTGCAGGCTTTCCGCAAGCCACGGCCCCGTGAGGACCTCGTTCCGGACCGGCGTTATCAAATCGGCAACCATGCCGGCCTGCCCCCAGCCGGCGCGCCGCGGCGCGGGGCAGGGCCGCGATGGCGGCTCTTGCTTTGACGGAACGCGCGAACAATGATTGACCGAGCGAATATCTGGACATGCTGCGGAGCTTGGGATGAACGGTGCGGAAAGCCTGGTACGGACGATGGTCAAGGGTGGGGTGGATGTCTGCTTCACCAACCCAGGCACCTCCGAGATGCATTTTGTCGCAGCCCTTGATCGTGTGCCGGGCATGCGCTGCGTGCTCGGCCTGTTCGAGGGCGTGGTGACCGGCGCCGCCGACGGCTATTACCGCATGAAGGGCACGCCGGCCTCGACCCTGCTGCATCTCGGCCCGGGTCTCGCCAACGGCCTTGCCAACCTGCACAACGCCAAGAAGGCCAATTCCGGCATCGTCAACATCGTCGGCCAGCATGCCGTCTACCACATCGACTACAACGCGCCGCTCACCTCCGACATCGAGGGCCTGGCCCGGCCGATGTCGTCCTGGGTCCGGACCTCGCCGAATTCCAAGTCGGTTGCCGCCGACGGCGCCGCGGCGATCGCCGCCGCCAGGAGCGCGCCGGGGCAGATCGCGACCCTGATCCTGCCTGCCGACACCGCCTGGAACGAGGCCGACGGCATCGCCGAGGTGCCGGCCGAGCAGCAGCGCGCGAGCTACTCGCCGCAGGCGGTCGAGCAGGCCGCAAAGATCCTGCACGGCGACGGCGAGGGCACGCTCTTGCTGATGACCGGCAGCGCCCTGAGCGAGCAGGGTCTCGCGCTCGCCGAGCGCATCGCCGCCAAGACCGGCTGCACCGTGATGGGCCCGACCTTCCGCCCCAGGATGGCGCGCGGCCGCGGCCGCTACTCGATCGACCGCATCCATTACGTGATCGAGAACGCGCTGCCGATGCTGGCCAAGTTCCGCCACATCGTGCTGGTCGAGTCCGACGATCCCGTGGCGTTCTTCGCCTATCCGAACAAGCCGAGCATGCTCAAGCCGGAGGGTTGCGACGTGCATCGCATGACCTCCTGGGGCGAGAATTCGGTCGCAGCGCTCGAAGCGCTTGCCGGCGCGGTGAAGGCCAGCGCCAAGGACGTCAAGCCGCAGGCGGTGCAGGAACTGATCAAGCCGACCGGCGCGCTGACTTTCGCCTCGATCGCGCAGGCGATCGCATGTGCGATCCCCGAGAACGCGATCATGGTCGATGAGTCCCTGACGACCGGTCGCGGCTTCTTCCCGCCGACCGCGGCGGCGGCTCCCCATGACTGGCTGCAGAACATGGGCGGCTCGATCGGCTTCTCCACGCCGCTGTCGATTGGTGCTGCGATCGCCTGCCCGGACCGCAAGGTCATCACCATGGTCGGCGACGGCAGCGCGATGTACACGATCCAGTCGCTGTGGACCCAGGCGCGCGAGAATCTCGACATCGTCACCATCGTGTTCGCCAACCGCATCTACCAGATCCTGCGCGGCGAGTTCGACAATGTCGGCGCCGGCGAACCCGGCCAGCGCGCCAACGACATGCTCCGGCTCGATCGTCCGACGCTCGACTTCGTGGCGCTGGCCAAGGGCATGGGCGTGCCCGGCCGCGCGGTCACCAATGCCGACGAGTTCAACAAGGCGCTGGCCGAGGCCGTCGCCGAGCCCGGCCCGCGGCTGATCGAAGTCCAGATGTAGGATCTCTCCCCACGTCGTCCCGGCGAACGCCGGGACCCATACGCCGCAGCAATAGTTTTGCGAAGACTCGGAGTTACCAACCCGCGCTAAAACCACCCCCTGTGGTTATGGGTCCCGGCTTTCGCCGGGACGACACCGAACTAGGTCCGTGTGATGAGCCCGGAGGCACGATGCAGACCGAGCTGAACAAGGTGATCGCGGCTGTCCGGGACTTCTACGCCCACGAAGGCTTTCTGTTCGAGAAGGACATCGGCGAGCGCACGGTCACGCACCGCTTCGCCGTGCATCTGGAGAAGCAGTTCTCCGGCTGGTCGGTCGACTGCAATTACGACCGGCTCGGCGAACGCACGCTGCATCTGCCGCACGGCACCATCATCTCGACCGACGATCATCTGGGAAAGTCGATCTACCCCGACGTCGTCGTGCATCAGCGCGAGATCCCGAACAATCTGCTCACCGTGGAGATCCGCAAGGCGAGCAATCACACGCCGCTGGAGCACGATCAGCACAAGCTGCGGGCGCTGACCGACGTGAACGTCTGGTTTCCCTATTGGATCGGCGTGCTGCTGGTGATGGACAAGGACCGGGTGACGATGTCGGAGGTCTATGTCAGCGGCGCCGTCGATGATCCGCTGTCAAGCTGGTTCGCGGCGCGGCTCGGGGAGATCGGGCTCAGGGCGGGGCCATAGGGGCGTCTGCTTCCAGCCGTCGGATTCGATGACAAAGCCGCGGTCGCTCGCCTGGCCCGCCGGCGCCGACTGCCGATCACGCCTTTGCGGACGCGCGGCCGGCTCTCCTGCAGCGCCGACGCCGGGTTAATTCCGGAAGCGGCGGAACGTTGATGCTCGGGAAATGTTGGCCTCACGGAGACCGAATCTTCGCTCGCAGCGGGACAGTCGCCATCGCGGCCGGAGCGGCGTAACGCCCGCCCGGTCGCGATCTGCTTCATCCCTTCATCGCGAGAAGACCACATGCTCAGACACAAGCCGACCTTTTTCCGCAATTCGTTGGATTTGAGAGATAAAGTGCTGGTCAAGGTCCTGCGCAAGCGGCTCAATCTGTCGGACAAGCAATTCGCCAGCGTCGTCCGCAAGTCTGGCAGCTCGATCGCCGCCATCACCAAGGAGGCCTCCGCTTTGAAGGAAGCCTCTACCTCGAAGTAGCGAGCCGCCGGGGCCGTTGCCGGCCCGCGTCGTCCGCGCGGCCGGTTCGCGCCGGTGCAGTTGGAGTCGGGCCCAAGCATGAAGATACGTGTCGGCTTCGAGATGATTTACGACTTCCCGCAAGCGACGCCATTGATTGCGGTGGTCGGAACGCATTTCACCCGGGCATCCGACATCGTCGTGCCGGACCACCTCACGACCGAGCCCTCCGTGCCGATCTCGCCCTACCGCGACGGCTTCGGAAACTGGTGCAGTCGGTTGGTTGCGCCCGCGGGCCGCATGCGCCTTTCCGCCAACGGCATCCTGCGCGATGGCGGGTTGCCTGACGTGATCGCCCCTTCAGCTTCGCAATACGCGGTGGAGGATCTTCCGCCCGATACGATCGTCTATCTGCTCGGCAGCCGCTACTGCGAGACCGATCGACTTTCGGACATCGCGTGGAAGCTGTTCGAGAAGGCGGCGCCGGGGTGGCCGCGGGTCCAGGCGATCTGCGATTTCGTGCACCATCACATCGCGTTCGGCTACGAGCACGCGCGAGCCACCATGACGGCGTGGGAAGCATTCAACGAGGGCAAAGGCGTTTGCCGCGACTATGCTCATCTTGCCATCGCATTCTGCCGTTGCATGAACATTCCGGCGCGCTATTGCACGGGATATCTCGGCGACATCGGCATCCCTCCGCCCCACGCTCCCGGGGACTTTGCAGGCTGGTTCGAAGTCTATCTTGACGGTCGCTGGTACACCTTCGATGCGCGCAACAACACGCCGCGAATTGGCCGCGTCCTGATCGCGCAAGGCCGCGACGCGGCGGATGTTCCGATCACCCAGACGTTCGGACCCAACACGCTGATCAGCTTCAAGGTGTGGACCGATGAAATCGTGTAGCGCGCTTGCCCCGGCGGTTAAGCGCCGACCGGTTCGAGATTGATCTCGCCAATTGGCGAGAACACTGTTACACAGCAAGCATCACCGCGCGCTTCGTGGCTGTTATCGGTGACTGAGAGCTTCGCGCTCCCGCCTTAGCCCAAGCCAAGGCGGTCAAATGTCAGATCCCGCAAAATTCGAAATTCGTGAATGGCTCGTACCGCCGATATTGGTGCCGGTCTTCATCGTTCTCATGATCGCGGTTGCGGCCCTCCTGTAGGGGCAAGTTCATTCAGCGTGCGAACTGCAACCCGGGGCGGGCCAGTTCAAGCCAAACGGGAGCCCGACATGGCAAACACCGCAATCATCAGGGACGCTTATGGAGTTCCGGCGATCTTCGTCGGCTCCAAAACAGGCCGCGACGATGCACCCTTTGTCTTCGTGAAAGTCGGAGATGAGGAGCGCCGGATGCGCTGGTCTGAATGGGATTCTCTTCCAGCCTGGACCGGCGAGAAGCCGGCCTGGGCGAGCAAAGGCAGGTAGCGATGGGACACTCGGCATGAAGACAGTGCGACCCGCCGCATGGACGTTTGCGCTCTTGCTTGCATCGGCACTGGGTGCGTTAGCGCCAGCCGCATCCGCCGCGGAACCGAACTGCCGGGCGATCGAGAGCACGAGTGCACGGCTGTCCTGTTACGACGCCGCATTTCCACCCAAACCCGGGAAACCTGCCGAGAGCGGTCACGGTCCGTCGTCGGGATACAAGGACCCCTTCCTCGCGGAAGAAGCCCGCACCGCCGCAAAGCTGAAGAATATCTGCCGCGGTTGCTGAATTTCGTCTGCTTCATAGCTCGACAAGATGACCAAGGAAGAAGCCAGAGGTCGGCTGCTCCGCCAGCGGATGCTGCTCAGGATGGATTCGACATGGGGTGACGATGGCGCACGAACATCAGGGGATTGAATACTCGGTGGTCCAGACCATCAATCCGGTGGGCTGGAAATGGTCGTTTGAACGACTTGGCCGCTCTCCCAGAACGGGAATCGCCTTCAATCGAGCGGAGGCCGTTGCCGCTGTTCGGCGTGCGATCGATCTCTTGCTCAGGGAGCAGCCGCACCAATAGATGCGCTCAAGCCACGCTTGCTCGCAGAGCGCGCCGCATGACCGAGACTCGGCGAGCGGCTCACGCTCGGCCATGATCTCAGAATGGTTCCTGCCGGGAACCGAAACAAAGCGCTGGCCATCCGCCGGACAAAGGCGCACTGTCGCGTCACCACCGAGCGGCCCTTAGCAACTATCGGTGGTGTGGACGCAAGTCGCGCTCCCGCTCAACCCCGCAGCGGAGCATCAAGCATGGCGCGACAGACGTCAGGACACTCGTCCACTCTCGAATTTCGCCTCGCGCAAGAGGCCATCAATCTCCGCACGCAGGCCAAGGGAATGCCTCTTGGCGTCCGCCGCAACGAGCTTCTGCGCAAGGCGCGGCAGATCGATGTGGCCGGAGAAGTCAACAAGTGGCTGACTTCGCCGGGACTTCAGGCGCCTTCCTGAGTGGCTCTTGCCCGATGCGGTGAACCTTCGCTCTCCACGTGGAGACAGATCTATATCGGGATTTTACGATCTCCCTCCCGGGGCTGGTCAACCGCCGCCTGCGCTTCATTTAAGCGGGCGGCGTTTTTGTTCGTCTGAATGCCCGAATTCGTGAGCAACCTTCCGACGTCGTTCCGGTTGCCTCCGATCACCGGCCATCACCCAGCTGTAGGCATCCGGTGGCCGAGAGAGACGCGCGCTCCCGCCTACGGTCTGTGAGCGCTTGCGATGCCGATCTATTACTTCGATCTGCGTGACGAGGACGAGCTGTTTCCCGACGAAGAGGGTCTGGAGTTTTCCAGTCTTCCGGCCGTCCAGGAGGAAGCCGCGAAGTCGTTGGCGGATATGGCCCGGGACGCGGTGCGCGGCTCTCATCCGCTTTCGAAGCGACACATGGCAATCGAGGTTCGAGACGAAATCGGTCCGGTGATGCAGGTCCGGTTCAATTTCGAGATCACGCTGCGCGACTAGCGTCGCCCATGAGTTCGCCGCGCCGTCGGCGCGGCGGATCGTCTGCACGTGAAAACGTGGCGGCGCGCGCGATGCGCGCACGCCGCACAACGTCGTCAGTAGTAGCGCTGCTGCGAATAGGCGTAGCGCGGGTTGATGCCGCAATAGGCCGACGTGCCGGAGGCGGTGGCCTGGCACTGCTGATAGCTCGCGAACTGGCAGTTGCCGGGATAGCCCCACATGCGGCCTTGCAGGCAATATCTGTCGTTGGCGGGGTGGGCCTGGGCCGCCGGGGCCATCGCGCCCATCAGGGCCGCGAACGAGGCGAGGGTGAGGATGGTGCGACGCATTTCAGTCTCCATTCGAGAAGAGTGGGAAGCGAGGTGAATGAGGGAACACACAGCTCGACCTGCAGGTTCCGGGATTTGCCCGACACTTTGTCGTACTTGTCTTGGTGTCCGCAGTGGGCATTGCGTTCGACATGCGTCTATGATGCGCCAAGCCGCGGCGAGCAATGTGATCTCGGCCACAGTTCGAGACGGGCCTTTCGCCTATCGTGATCGAACTTGCCCGCGCGGCTCCCCGCAAGGCTCGCGCTTTCCTCATTCGGGTCAGGTCATTTTTGGAGGTTCTGATGCATAGGTCATATCTGCTGGCTGCGACAGCAGCGCTGGCGCTTCTCGCCCAAACATCGCTCGCGCCGGCGCAGAGCGCACCGGCAGCCGGTGCGACCACGGCGCCTGCGGCGACAACCGCCGCGCCGGCCGCAACGACGGCGCCGGCTGCGACCAGCGACACGTCCGGCCAGCCGGCGGACTCCAAGAAGAGCGCGTCGAAGAAGCCGGCGAAGAAAAAGATGACGCGGCAGCAGGAGATCGATCATTCCGTCGACTCCGGCACCGTGCCGGCGCGCTACCGCAGCTCGGTGCCCAAGCAGTACCAGCAATATATTCCGTTCGAGAAGCAGTAGCGGACCCGCATCGCGACGTGGAGTGATCGGCTTCGCGCCGCTGGTGCCTTCGACCAACCGCCCGTCGACGAATGACGCAGGCCGAACAGCCTGCGACGAACCGCCTCCGCCCGGCGGCTCCACATCCCTGGTGGCGGTCTGCGAGCGCAATGCTAGAGTAGGCCGAATCCCGGGGGGAATGATGAGCGACGACGTGAAGGATGCTGGCCTCGTGGCCATGATCAGCAGCATCCTTGGAGGCAACAAGCGCGCAGACAGTGTTGCACCGCCGCCGCTCACCGAAGGACCGCCGACCGTGCCGTCGAACGGAGCGGAAGCGGATGCGGCGCCCGCTGCCGAGCCGAAATCGATCGAGCCGGAGGAGACGCCTGCCGCGGCATCGGTCGCCGCGGAGCCGGTCGAGCAGCCTGCAAAAATCGTCACGACACGGGATGGCAAACAGCTGCTGCCGGCCGAGGCGATCGCCGATCTCGTGCTGGGCGAGCTGCGCAAGCTGGAGGATTTTCCGGCCACCGGCGTCTCGGTGACGGTCTATGGCTACCGGCACTGGAACGCCATGCTCACCTTCGCGCCGTTCTCGACCAGCTTCCAGAACGCCACCCGGTTCCGCCAGGCCATGCCGGACCTCGTCTTCAAGCTCCGTCGTTTCGTCGAACTTGAGATATAATCCGGGTCAATCGGCGACGCCTGGCGTCGCCACCCCGAAGAGTTCGACAGGATTTTCGAATTGAGCGTCGCCTTTACCAAGGAAGAAAGCGCCGAAACCGCGTCCGAGACGCTGTTGCCGGATCGCCCGATCTCGCCGCATCCCAACCTCGTGACGGAGGCCGGCCTGCAGGCCTTGCAGACGCAGCTTCAGCAGGCGCGCGAGGCCTATGAAGGCGCGCAAGCCATCGAGGACGTCAACGAGAAGCGCCGGCAATCGGCCGTGCCGCTGCGCGACGCCCGCTATCTCACGGAACGCCTGCGCACCGCCCAGGTCGTTCCCGATCCCGTCGGCAGCGACGTCGTCGCCTTCGGCAGCACCGTGACCTTCAGCCGCGCTGACGGCCGCGTGCAGACCTATCGCATCGTCGGCGAGGACGAAGCCGACCCGAAGGCGGGGACGATCTCGTTCGTCGCGCCGGTCGCGCGGTCGCTGATGGGGAAAGCCGTCGGCGACGTCGTGGGCTCCGGTGCGCAGGAGGTCGAGATCCTCTCGATCGGGTAGGATGCGCGGGGCGATGCGCCGGTCGCGTGGCAAAGCGCGCTCTCGACAGCGGCAATCCCGTTCGCCTAATGCATGATCGGCAAACAGCGCGAGGCCGTCGTCTCCGCCAAATGAAGCGCGATGGTTGAATGAGACGGTTTTTGTCGGGAGCGTTGCCGTTCTACGCGCTGGCCCTGCTGGCCATGTGCATGTACCTCGTCCTGTACAGGACGGCTCTGTTCGACCTCAACGCGATCGTCCAGGGCGCAACCGGGTCGGCCTGGTTTCCGGCCTTCATGTTCGTCTGCGTGCTGCTGGAGGCGGTCTTCCCGTATTTCGGCTATTTTCCCGGCACCGCGCTCATCCTGATGTCGGTGGCGCTCAGCCCGAAGTCCGTGGATGGCTCCGTCGTCATCGCGGCCTGGCTCGCCATCATCCTGGGCGCCGTTCTCAGCTACGCACAGGCCCGTTTCTTCCGGCCGTTCCTGCAGCGGGTGGCCTCGAAGGCGGCCCTGCGCCGATGCGAGTCGCTGTTCGACGCCTACGGCGCCTACGCGCGCATTGCCCTGTTCGTTCATCCCAACGCCTGCGCGATGTATTTCACCGCGCTCGGACTACTCGGCCGCAATTTGACGCGGGAGCTCGCTTATCTCTGCGTCGGCGCCGCGGCCGCCGTCGGCATTCTGTTCGTCATCGTGACCAGGCTGGTGTCGTCCGTCGGCCCCACCGACGATGGGCAATTGCAGGTGCTGCTGGCCGCCGCGCTGGTTGCAATCGGAACCCTCGCCGGTCTCTACACGGCCTGGCGGTCAGAGCGGGCGGCATGACGCCTGCTCCGGCACTGCGCGTTACGCCTCCGGCAGCTCGACGCCCGTCAGCTCGCCCAACTTGCCGATGAGTGCGTCCTGAAATTTCGGATCGGCCGCCTCGCTGGCCGGCTGCTGCTGCGCGAGATGATGCCAATAGCGCCCGCTGACCAGGGCCGCGGGATCCGCGCTCGCCGCAAGCCAGGTTTGCGTGCGTTGTCCGGTGTCGATATCGACCGGCGCGCCCGCGCCGCCCATCCTCGTGCGCACCCAGCCGGGATCGACGGCGTTGCTCAGGACCTTGGGCCAGCGCCGCGCCAGTGCGAAGGCCAGCGCGACCATTTGCAGCTTGCTCTCGGCATAGGCCTTGCCCGAATCCCAGGGGCGCCTGATCCAGTCGAGATCGTCGAGCGAGCCTTCGCCGCCCCGGTGCAATCCGCTGCTGAGATACACCAATCGATCGGGCCGCTCGATCAGCGCCGTCAGCATGTAGGGTGCAAGCGTGTTGATGGCGAGGGTCTCGGCATGGCCTTCCCGAGTCGCGCCGCGGCCGGGACGCGTGTAGACGCCGGCATTGTGGATGACCGCGTCCATGCGCCCGATGGCGTTGACCTGTTCGGCGATATGCTTCGTCTCGGCGGCGCTGCTGAGATCGCCGACCACGACCCCCAGGGCATGCAACCTCAGCTCGCCGAGCGCGTCGGCACGATCGGCCGCTCGCGCGTGCAGCACCACGCGGTGTCCCTGATCGAGCAGCGATCGCGCCGCCGCCCGGCCGAGTCCATCGGTGCTGCCGGTGATGAAGATGGTCGCCATGCGGTTCTCCTCGGATATCTCAGGGCGCACTCTACGGTGCCCGCCGCGGCAAGGTCGCCCCAAACATGCGAATTCGGAAACGCGTAACCCCTTGATCCGACTGTCGTCGGCTACTGTGCATGGGGTTGTTTTCGCAATTTTACCGGAGCGGGAGCAAGACGTCCCAGTCCGTTGACGCTCTTCGAGCGCCGGACACCCTTCGCCATGATGGGATGCGGCTGCGCCACGCGAAGCCGTTTGGCGAAGCGTGGTGGGCGCACAAGGGATCGAACCTTGGACCTCTCCCGTGTGAAGGGAACGCTCTCCCGCTGAGCTATGCGCCCGGGACCATCATGCAGACGGCCGGACCTGTTTGGCCGGCCGACGCATTGGAGCCCGCGATTTAGAAGTGCGGGCTTGAGGTGTCAAGTTTTCAGGCGCCGGAGGGTGCGAAAACCTCGCTTCAGTCACGGAATTCGCAGCGGAAGCCGGGTTTCGGGGCGCTTACGCGCCCTGCTGGCGGGCGCGTGAGGCGTGGGCCTGCAGCGCCCGGATCCGCTCGGCCAGCGTTCCACCACCCTCGGGCAGGCTCGGCGTGCCGTTGGTCGCGGCGCCGTTGGCCGGGCGGGGCGCCGGCTTCGGCGGCTGGCCGGCCTCGGCCGCGAGCAGCGCTTCGATCGGCGAGTTCGGGCCCTCGAGCTGCATGGCGAGCTTCGCCACCTCGGCGGCGATGTCGTTGATGCGCTCGCGCAGCAGCGCGTTCTCCATCCGCTCGGTCGCCCACGAGCTCTCGGCCTGCTGCTGGATCGCGTTGAGGTCGCGCTGCAGTTTGGCGCGCTCGTCGCGGGCGGCGCGGAGCTGCTCCTCCAGCGCGGTCTTTTCCGCGCGCAAGCCCTCCACCGCAGCCGACGATTTGCCGCCGCTGAGGCCAGCGATCTCGACGCGCAGCTCCTTGACGGTGCGCTCGGCGCCTTCATTGGCCTGGCGCAGCTGGTTGTTCTCGTACTCGCGCTCGGCCAGCAGCTTGCCCTGCGTGGCGAGCCGTCCCTCGAGGTCGGCGACGCGGCCGGACAGCATCTCGGCTTCCTTGACCTGCAGCAGCAGCTGGCGATCGAGCTCGGTGACGCGCTGGCTGAGATTCTCGACCCGGCCGCGGGCATCGCCGAGCTCGCGCGAGGCGGTCTCGGATTCGGTGCGCTCCTGCGCAAGCCGCGCCTGCGTCGCGGCAAATTCCTTCTCGGCATCGCCGACGCGGTTCTTCAATTCCTCGATCTGCGCGCGCACCGCGACCAGCTCGACCTGGCGGCTCTCCGCCATCAGCGAGCGGTCGGACAGCTCGGTGTTGATCTTCCCAAGCTCGTTCTGCTTGTCCTTCAGCGCGTTCTCGGCGGCGCGCAGGGCTTCCGTCTTGGCGTTGAATTCCTCTTCGGTGGCGCGGAGCTGCTCCTTCACCGCCTTCTCGCGCGCCTCCAGCGCGAAGATCGTGGCGTTCTTCTCGCCGAGCTCGATCTTCATGCGATTGATGGCGTCGCTCTTCTTGCCGAGTTCGGCGAGCTGGCTCGTGGTCTTGTTCTTGAGCTGGTCGACGCTCATCTCGAGCCGCCGCGCCGACATGGCGAATTCGGCGCGGAGCTGGTCCTTGTCGGCCTGGATCTCCGCCATCGACAGCGGCGTTGCGGCCTCGAGCCGGCGCGTGGTCAGGCGCACGGCGCGGTTATGCACCAGCGGCACGATGGCGAGCCCGCACAGCATCGAAAGCAGGAAACCGATCGCCAGGTACATGATCGGTTCGACCATGGGCCAGAACTCCCAAGCTTAAGGAAAAATTCACCAACGACCATGCCATGGCGGGCCGGCAAAAAGCCAGCCCCGCTCTATCGTTAACCTTGATCCGTCGCTGGATGGAGGGCGGAGCCTAGAATGGGTTCCAGGTCGCACGCGGCGTGTATTTGAGATAGCCGATATTGGCGCCCAGCCGTAAGCCCAGGCCCGAGCGGATCGGCACCAGCACGATGTTGTTGGCGGTGAGCGCCGTCATGCCGAAGCCGCCGATGATGTAGGCCGAGCCGTCGAGACCGGCGAAGCGCTGGTAGATCGCGTTGGTGGCGGGCAGATTGTAGACCAGCGTCATGGTGCGCGCGCCGTCGCCGCCCCAGTCGAAGCCGAGCGAGGGGCCTTGCCAGTAGACCCTGAGGTCGCCGGCGTTCTTGGTGTAGAGCGTGCCTTCGCCATAGCGCAGGCCGGCGACGAACGCGCCGGAACCTTCCTCACCCAGGATGTAACCGTTGGGCAGGCCCCATTGGCTGATCGCCTTCTCGATGATGGAGGCGAGGCCGCGCGAGACGTTGCCGAAGAAGCGGTGCCCGGCGCCGACGAGCTCGTCCGGCCCGTAGGTATTGGGCGTCGGGGTCCGCTGCGGCGGCGGCAGATTGGGCGGCGGCGCCTGCTGGGCCGAGGCCGGCACGATCCAGCCGACCATCGCGGCAAGCGCGAGCGCAGCAAGGCGTGATGCGAAAGTCATAAAAGAACCCCTGGTACCGAATCCGGTTGCTTCCTTAACCTGACGCCAACAGGCACGGTCCTAGGTTGCGCCGGATGTCCCCTCGACTCGGATGTTATCCGCAGCAACTATGACGGCACAACGGCAGGAAGATAGCCCTTTGCGCCCCGGAATTGCCTTGATCGGCCTCCTCCTGTGCCTGCTGTCGGGCATATGGCTGGCTGCTGCGGGGATGCCGGCGCAGGCCGCCACCACCGAACGTGTCGTCGTCAACCGCTTCACCGGCGTCGCCATCGAGGGCTTCGATCCCGTCGCCTATTTCGTCGATGGCCGGGCGGTGCAGGGCACGGCGGAGTTCGAGGCCAACCTCTGGGGCGCGGTCTGGCGCTTCCGCAACGAGGGCAACCGGGCCTCCTTCCTGGCGCATCCCGAGGTCTATGGGCCGCAGTTCGGCGGCTACGACCCCGCTGATATCGCCCGCGGCGTGACCGTCGCCGGCAATCCCCGTTTCTTCGCGATCGTGGCCCAGCGGCTTTACTTGTTCAGCCGGGAAGCCAATCGCGATGCCTTCGCCGCCGATCCCGACCGGTTCCTTTATGAAGTCGGCAAGCGCTGGCCGGCGCTTCTGGAGCAGCTCGGTCAGTAGCGGCTTTCAGAGGCTTGCCGCCTGCGGGTCGCCCCAGGCGATGAACTCCGGAATGATGAAGCCGCTCGCGTGGCGCTCGCCGAAGCGGAGCTCGCCGCCCTTGCCGTCGGTGACCCGGCCGCCGGCCGCCGTCACCACCGCCGAGCCGGCCCCGACATCCCATTCACAGGTGGGCCCGAAGCGGGGGTAGATGTCGGCGCTGCCTTCCGCGATCCGGCCGAATTTCACCGCGGAGCCGCAGGTCTTTCGGACGGCATTGGGCCTGTCGTCGATGAACGCCTCGCTCCGGGGATCGCCATGCGAGCGGCTCACCGCCGCGATCCAGGGCGCGCCGCGCGCCGGCAGCTTGCGGGTGCGGATCGGCTCGGCCGCGCCGATGGTTGCGCCGTCAAACCTCACGCGCTCGGCGCCGCGGCCGACGATGCCGCGCCAGAGCAGGCCGAGCGCGGGCGCGCTGACGATGCCGAGCAGCGGCACGCCCGATGTCACGAGGGCGAGATTGACCGTGAATTCGTCGCGGCCGGCGACGAACTCCTTGGTGCCGTCGAGCGGATCGATCAGGAAGAAGCTGTCCTCGAAGGGCGGGGAGGCGAGCTGGGCCCGTTCTTCCGAGAGCGTCGGGATGTCGCCCGCGAGCTGTGCCAGGCCCTCGGCGATGATGCGGTCGGCGGCAAGGTCCGCCTCGGTGACCGGCGAGCCGTCCTGCTTGCCGTCGACCCGCATCGCCGCGCGGTTGACGGCAAGGATCGCCTCGCCCGCCTTCACCACCAGCGCCGTCAAGGGCTCCATCAGGCCGGCCGCCGCCGCCCCGTCGATGATCCGCTTCACCTGGATGCCTCAATCATCGGCAATTCGTCCTTCTCGACTGATTCGCGCCCGAACGATTCAATTGGGCTTATGACCACCTCGCCATGATCGCAAGCTAGCTGCCGCGGGCTGGCGAATGTTAGAACCCACGGCATCCGTCAAGCATGCGTGATTCGCGGCGTCCGGCGCCGTGCAATTCCAGGAACCCTCCAGGACCCCTTTATATGTCTGACGCCTCGTCGCCCGCGACCGCTACTGCTCCCGATATGCTCGAACTCGCGGCACTGCTGTGCTCGCGGGTCTGCCACGATCTCATCAGCCCTGTCGGCGCCATCGTCAACGGGCTCGAAGTGCTCGACGACGATCCCAAGCCGGAAGACCGCGAGTTCGCGCTCGACCTGATTCGCAAGAGCGCCAAGACCGCCTCCGCCCGGCTCCAGTTCTGCCGTCTCGCCTTCGGCGCGGCCGGCTCCTCGGGCGCGCAGATCGATCTCGGTGACGCCCAGACCATGGCGAAGGGCCACATCGAGGACGGCAAGTGCTCGATCACCTGGAATCTGCCGCGGCTGCTGCTGCCGAAGAATCGCGTCAAGCTGCTGCTCAACATGCTGGTCGTGTCCCAGCACACGATCCCGCGCGGCGGTATGCTGACGGTCGACCCGATCGGCGAGGGCGAGACGATGAGCTTTCGCATCACCGCGACCGGACACAATGCGCGCCTGCCGCAGAACATCTCCGAGCTGCTGAGCGGCGAGCGCGGGCCTGCCGCGGATGCGCACGCGATCCAGCCTTATTATACCCGGCTGTTGGCAGAGGCCTGCGGGCTCACCGTGAAGCTTGCGCCGGAAGGCGAAGCCATCACGGTTACCGCTTCGTAAACAGCGCGCCGCGCCCGGCGTCTTAATCTATTCTTTACGAGGCGCTTCGGCTTGTCCGGAGCGCCTTATCTCTTTGTTGGCTCCGTTCTTTTGCACATACTCAACCAATATTAAACGCTTTGCGGTGAAGCTGGCACCATTCCGAAATGGCGCATCACACCTCGTGCGCGCCCTTCCTGTATGAAGGCCTGTTTTCATGGATGATCTGTTGCGGGAGTTTTTGACGGAGACCAGCGAGAGCCTGGACACCGTCGACAATCAAT